>NZ_QOHR01000001.1 GCF_003385555.1 Rhodosalinus sediminis
CGCCCCCGGCCGCGCCGCGCGCCGCGCGCGCCCCGCCGCAGGTCTCCGCACCGCCCCTCCGCCGAAGCCCGCGCGTCGCGTCGCCGCCCGCTCCCGGACACCACCGGCCGCCGCCCGGGGCCCCGTCCCCGCGCGCGCCGCCTGCCGCTTCCGCCACCTTTCGCCCGCACGCCCACGCGACGGAGCCCCCGCTCGGTCCCGGCCCCGGTCTTCTTCTTGGCGAAAATATCCCGGGGGAGTCCGCCGCAGGCGGACGGGGGCAGCGCCCCCTCTGCCGCCGACGCCCCGTGCGCGGCCGGAGTCTGTCCGCGCGCCGTCCCCACGCGCCCCCGACCTCTATGACAGGCCCCGCGCGCCGCGACGGGTCCCGGTCCCTTCCTCTTGCGGAAAATATCCCGGGGGAGGCCGCCGCAGGCGGACGGGGGCGGCGCCCCCTGCCGACGGCGTCCTCCGCGCCGCCCTCCGGTCCCCGCGTCCCGGCCCCGTGAGCGCCTGACCCCGATGCCCGAGCACGCGCCCCTCGATCTGCCCGACGACCCGCAGCTCGTCGCGAACCTCGTCCATTTCGCCCGCGCGCTGCGCCGGGCGGGGCTCCGGGTGGGCACCGGGCGGGTGGCCGACGCGATCCGCGCGGTGGAAGCGGCGGGCTTCACCGACAAGCGCGATTTCTACCACGTGCTCGAGGCCTGCTTCGTCTCCCGCGCCGAGGAGCGGCGCGCCTTCGCGCAGGTCTTCCGCCTCTTCTGGCGCGATCCCCGCTTCATGGAGCACATGATGGCCATGATGCTTCCGGCCGTGCGCGGCGTCGCCGAGGAGCGTGCGGCGCAGGCGGCCGAGAAACGCGCCGCCGAGGCGCTGCTCGCCGGCGCTGAGAGCCCCCTGCGCGAGGCCGAGGCGGAGCCGCCCGAAGAGACCGAGATCGAGGTGGACGCCGCGCGCACCACCTCCGCCGAGGAGCGGTTGCGCACCCTCGACTTCGAGCAGATGAGCACCGAGGAGATCGCGCAGGCGAAGCGCATGCTCGCGCGTCTCTCGCTGCCCGTCCGCCCCGTTCCCTCGCGCCGGGCGGCCGCCGCCGCGGCCGGGCGCGCGATCGACCGCCGCCGCACGCTGCGCGCCGCGATGCGCACCGGCGGGGAGGTGAGCCGCCTCGCGCGGACCCGGCCGCGCCCGCGCTGGCCCAATCTCGTCGCGCTCTGCGACATCTCGGGCTCAATGAGCCGCTACAGCCGCGTGCTCCTGCATTTCCTGCACGCGGTCTCGAACCGGCAGGGCGCGGGTTGGGCGGAGGTGCACGCCTTCACCTTCGGCACGCGGCTGACGAACGTCACGCGCCACCTGCGCACCCGCGACGTGGACGCGGCCCTCGCCGCCGCGGGGGCGGAGGCGCAGGACTGGGAGGGCGGCACGCGCATCGGCGACTGCCTGCACGCCTTCAACCGCGACTGGTCGCGCCGCGTCATGGGGCAGGGGGCGGTGGTGCTCCTGATCACCGACGGGCTCGACCGGGGCGATCCCGAGCGCCTCGCGCGTCAGATGGAGCGGCTCCAGCTCACCGCCCGCCGCCTCGTCTGGATCAACCCGCTCCTGCGCTACGACGACTTCGCGCCGCGCGCCACGGGCATCCGCGCAATGCTGCCGCATGTCGACAGCTTCCGCGCGGGACACTCCATCGCCACGCTCGAGGACCTCGCCGCGACGATCTCGCGCCCCGACGACGCGGGCGAAAAGGCGCGGCTGATGGCGGCCTTCTCGGGGTGAGCGACAGCCGCCCGCGCGCCGGTTTCACGGTCGGTGCGACTTGGCCGGGCCCGCCCCGGGGCCCCGCCGTGCCGCGCCACGGGACGGCCGCCGGAGGACAGGCCTGTTCCGAGCGGTTCGCGGGCCCGGCGTCCCGGTTCGCCCGCTCGCGGGGACGGCCTCGCGGGGCGTCGTGCCGCCATGCCGGCCCGGCCGTCGGGTCCCCGCTCTCCCGCGTCCCGCGGCATGAGGACAGGCGCGCGCGCCCCGCCCGCCTCATCCCGCCAGCGCCAGCCCGGCGCCCCCGGTCGCGGCCACGGCCACGACCGCCCAGGGGGGCGCCTTCCACAGGGTGAGCAGGACGAAACACAGGAGCGCGAGCGCGAGGTCGCGCAAGTCGCCCACGGCGCTCGTGAAGACGGGCGTATAGAGCGCGGCACCGAGGATGCCGACCACCGCCGCGTTCGCCCCCTGCATCGCCGACTGCGCCTGCGCCATGCGCCGGAACCGGTCCCAGAACGGCAGCACGCCGATCAGGATCAGAAAGCCCGGCAGGAAGAGCGCGCCGAGCGCGAGCGCGGCGCCGGCGAGCCCGTTGGGCGCGGGCTCCAGCACCGCGCCGAGGTAGGCGGCGAAGGTGAAGAGCGGCCCCGGCACCGCCTGCGCCGCGCCGTAGCCCGCGAGGAAGGCGTCGGCCGTCACCCAGCCCGGCGCGACCGTCTCCGCCTGCAGGAGCGGCAGCACGACATGCCCGCCCCCGAAGACTAGCGCGCCGGAGCGGTAGAAGGCGTCGAGCAGGGCCAGCGTCTGGCCGAGCCCGGCGAGCAGCGGCAGCGCGACGAGCAGCGCCGCGAAGGCGGCGAGCGCGGCGAGGGCCGCGCCGCGCCCGACCGGCACCGCCACGTCGCCGCCCGGGGGCGCCCCGGTGCCGCGCCCGAGCGCGAGCCCGGCGAGCATGCCGAGGGCGATCGCGCTCACCATGCCGGCCGCGCCGGGCACGACGGCGAGCAGCGCCACCGCGCCGACCGCGATGCTCGCCCGCGCCCGGTCGGGGCAGAGCGAGGCCGCCATGCCCATGACCGCCTGCGCCACGATGGCGACGGCGACGATCTTCAGCCCCTCCAGCGCACCGGTGCCGATCGGCCCGGAGAGCGCGGCCGCGCCGAGCGCCACCGCGAGCAGCAGCAGCGCCGAGGGCGCGGTGAAGGCCGCGAAGGCGGCGAGACCGCCGAGCCAGCCGCCGCGCATCATGCCGAGCGCGAAGCCCACCTGGCTCGAGGCCGGGCCGGGCAGGAACTGGCAGAGCGCGACGAGGTCGGCATAGGCGCGGTCCGAGAGCCAGCCGCGCCGCGTGACCAGCTCGTCGCGGAAATAGCCGAGGTGCGCGACCGGCCCGCCGAAGGAGGTCAGCCCGAGCTTGAGGAAGGCGGCGAAGACCTCCCCCGCCGTCCCGCGCGGCGCCGGCTGCGATGTCGTCTCGGGTGTCGCGGTCATCCGTGCCTCGGCCCTGCGTGCGTGACCCGCTCTCCCTGACGGCGGGATGTGACAGTTTCACGACACGCCGTCGGCCTCCGGCCCGCGTCGCTCGGAGCGGCCGGGCGGGCGCGCGTCGGGCGAGCCAGCCGCCGGCGGCCGCCGCGCCCGTCCGGCCGCGCGCGGCGCGTGTCGTGCCAGCGTCCCGCCACGGGGCCGTCGGGTTACCGGGTTTCGCGGGGAGCGCCCCAGTTGGCCGGTGCAGTCGGGCGCCCCGCGCCGTTCGGGAGCGGTCGGGCCACTGGAGAGCCGGGTCGCACCCGTCGCAACGGCACGACGGCCCTCGTCGCGCTAACGCCGTTACGGCCTGCGTCCTATGGCTGGCGCGTCCTGTCGCCGGGTAGCGCCGGGAGCGCCCCAGCCGGTCTGTGCAGTCGGTCGTCCCGCGCCCTTTGGGGGCGGTCGAGCCACGGGAGCGGTTCGCAATCGTCAAGACGGCGACGACGGCCCTCGTCGCGTCGATGCCGCTACGGCCTGCGTTCCGTCTCCAGGCCGTCGCTTCACCGGCTGACACGGTGGCCGCGCCATTCGACCGGGGTGTTCGGGCACCCCGCGCCCCTGCAGCGGCCGAGCCGCAGGAGCGCCGCGTCGCACCCGTTCGGGCCGTTCGCCAGGAAAACGACGATGATCCCAGTCGCGTCGATGCGGGTACTGCCCGCTCCCACCTCCGGACCCTCGGGTTACAGGATGACACAGGGAGCGCCCCAGTCGGCCGGTGCAGTCGGGCGCCCCGCGCCGTTCGGGAGCGGTCGGGCCACTGGAGAGCCGGGGCGCACCTGTCGGGACGGCACGACGGCCCTCGTCGCGCTAACGCCGTTACGGCCTGCGTCCTACGGCTGGCTCGTCCGGTTACCGGATGATGCCGGGGCCGCCCCAGTCGGCCGGGGCGGTCGGGCGCCCCGCGCCGTTTGGGGCGGTCGAGCCCCAGGAGCGGTTCGCAATCGTCGTGACGGCGAGGACCACCCCTGTCGCATCGCCCGCGGGCCACGCGGGTGTCCGTCAGACGTCCGCGCACCTCTTTATGTCCGAGGCGGCACCACGCTTAACCCTGTCAGGCGTCCGCGCACATCGTCGTGTCCGAGGCCGCGCGCGGGCCGGTGCCGCCCATGCGCGCGGCCCGCCCCCGGCGCGCGGCGGGCGGCCGGCCCCTCGCACGCGGCGGCGGGAACGGTGTCGGCCCGTTCGTCGTCCCGTGCAGCCGTTCCCTCGCACGCGAGCCGCGCCGGCCCTATCTTCCATTCATGAACTACGTCCTCGCGCTCCTTCTGCCGCCGCTTTCGATCCTGATCGCGGGGCGGCCCGTCGTCGCCCTCGTGGTGTTCCTGATCTGGGTGCCGGCGATCCTCGTCTCCGGCGGGCTCACGCATCCGATGTTCGTGCTCCTGGCCTGGCTGCTGATCCTCCAGGCGGGCGAAGAGCGCCGCGCCCGGCGCGGGCGCGACTGAGCCGGGCGGCTTGCATGGGCCGGACACGGCCCCTAGAGAAGCTACGCTGCGCTTGAGGGAGACGGGCATGGGATTTCGCATGGGTATCGTTGGGCTGCCGAACGTGGGCAAGTCCACGCTCTTCAACGCCCTCACCCGGACCGCCGCGGCGCAGGCGGCGAATTTTCCCTTCTGCACGATCGAGCCCAACGTGGGCGAGGTGGCGGTGCCCGACCGCCGGCTCGACACGCTCGCCGGGATCGCCGGGTCGAAGCAGACGATCCCGGCGCGGCTGACCTTCGTGGACATCGCGGGCCTCGTGCGCGGCGCCTCGAAGGGGGAGGGGCTCGGCAACCAGTTCCTCGCCAACATCCGCGAGGTGGACGCGATCGCCCATGTCCTGCGCTGCTTCGAGGACGGCGACGTGGCGCATGTCGAGGGGCGCGTCGATCCGGTGGCCGACGCCGAGACCATCGAGACCGAGCTGATGATCGCCGACATGGAGAGCATCGAACGCCGCCTTCAGACCATCGCGCGCAAGGTGCGCGGCGGCGACGCGGAGGCCGTCACGCAGGAGCGCCTGCTCAGGGCCGCCTTCGCCGCGCTGGAGGAGGGCAGGCCCGCCCGCACGGTCGAGGTCGCCGAGGACGACCGCAAGGCCTGGCGCATGCTGCAGCTCCTGACGTCGAAGCCGGTGCTCTACGTCTGCAACGTCGAGGAGGGCTCCGCCGGGACGGGCAATGCGCAGTCCGCCCGCGTCGCCGAGATGGCCGCCGCGCAGGGCGCGGGCGTCGTCGTGATCTCCGCGCGCATCGAGGAGGAGCTCGCGCAGCTCGACGCCGCGGAGGCGGAGATGTTCCTCGAGGAGATGGGCCTCGAGGAGCCGGGGCTCGACCGGCTGATCCGCGCGGGCTACGACCTGCTGGGGCTTCAGACCTTCTTCACCGCCGGGCCGAAGGAGGCGCGCGCCTGGACGATCCCGCGCGGCGCCACAGCGCCGCAGGCCGCCGGCGTCATCCACGGCGATTTCGAGAAGGCCTTCATCCGCGCCGAGACGGTCGCCTACGACGACTACGTGGCCTTGGGCGGCGAGGCGAAGGCGCGCGAGGCCGGCAAGCTCCGCGCCGAAGGCAAGGCCTACGTCGTGCAGGACGGCGACGTGCTCAACATCCTGCACGGGGCCTGACGCGAGGCCCGCGCGCCGCGGGTCAGGCCCGCAGCGTCTCGGTCGAGGAGAAGAACATCGCCTGAGCGACGGCCGAGCGCACCTGCTCCTCGGAGTAGGGCTTGGCGATCAGGAAGGCGGGTTCCGGCCGCTCCCCGGTGAGCAGCCGCTCGGGGAAGGCGGTGATGAAGATCACCGGCCGCTCGCCGAACTGCTCGAGGATCTCGTTCGCCGCGTCGATGCCCGAGGAATCGTCGGCGAGCTGGATGTCGCAGAGCACGAGGTCCGGCACTTCCTCGGCGGCGAGCTCCACGGCGCGGTCGCGCGTGCGCGCGATCCCGGTGACCTTGTGACCGAGGTCGGCGACGACCGTTTCGAGGTCCATGGCGATGATCGCCTCGTCCTCCACGATCAGCACCTTGCCCGTGGTCGCGTCGCTCATCTCCTGCCGCGCGATCTCGACGAGCTCGCGCGCCTCGCTCTCGGGCAGGTCCATCACCTGCCCGATCTCGTCGAAGCCGAAGCCCTCGACCGCGTGCAGGAGGAGCGCCTCGCGGCTGTTGGGCGTCAGCCGCGCGAGGTGGCGCTGGGCGCGCCCCTCGATCCCCTCGGGCGTTTCCGCGACCGGCGTGCCGGCGCTCGCCCAGAGGCGGTGGAAGACATGGAACAGCGCGACATGCGGCGCGAACCGGTCGAGCGCGGAGGCATCCTCCAGAAGCGCCTCGAGCGCGGCGGCGGCGTAGCGGTCGCCGCTCGCCTGTCGCCCGGTCAGGGCGCGCGCGTAACGGCGGAGGTAGGGCAGGGCCTCGCCCAGCGCGTCGGTCTTGGGCGCCGCGGAGTCTGCGTCTGTCATGGTCGCTCCCCTGAAGTCTGTCCAACCCGTCAACGCGCGTCGCGCGCCCCCGGTTCCATACACGAGGTCGCCGCCCGGGTCGAATTCCCGCCCCCGGGTTTCGTCGCGCGCCCGGCCGTGAGAGGCACGGCCCGACCGCAGCGACACGGCAACCAGACGGCAACCGAACGGAGGCCCGATGACGGAACTCGCCACCCGCCGCAGTGCGACGCGCGATCTCGCGCCGCTGGCCCGGCTCCTCGCCGATCCCGACGATCTCGCCCGCGTCAATCCGAGCGCCAAGCACCCCTTCGACGCCGCCGAATGGCGCGAGAAATGGCTGAACGAGGCCGACGACGAGGCCTTCTACCTCGTGGACGGCGCGGGCCGCGAGGTGGGCTTCTTCGCGCTGCGCGTCGGCATCGGGCCGGAGGTGCGGCACCTCGCCTATGTCTTCGTCGAGGAGGCGATGCGCGGCGGCAGCGGCGCGCGCCTCGCCGAGCTGGCCGAGAGCGCGGCGCGCGATCTCGGCGCGCTGACGATCACGCTCAAGGTCGAGCTCGACAACCCGGCGGCGGTGAACCTCTATCACGGCGCGGGCTACGAGGAGATCTCGCGCCGGAACGGCCTCGCCACCATGCGGCGCGACCTGGACTGAGGCTCGCGCGCGGCTCCGCGCGACGGACAGGGCAGGCGGGCGCCGGCCCCGCTACCTGCCGGATACGCCGGGCCGCCCCTCAGCCGCGCCCCGCGGCGCGCGCCGCCCAGCCCGCCAGATCGGTCAGCACCGCGTCCGAAACCGCCGCGAAGCCCGAGAGGAGCGCGGGCGTCGAGGTGTCGGGCACGCGCACGGCATGGGCGAAGCGGCGCGCGGCCACGATCTCGGCGTCGCGCTCGCGCACGAGGCGCGCGACGAGGGTCATCGCGACCTCGGCGCCCTCGCCCCCGGCCTCGGGCCGCGCGCCGAAATCCACCAGTTCCGAGACCAGCGCATAGTCCCCCGTGGCGCCGAGCGGGCGGCGGCCGACGAAGCCGAAGGCACCCGCGCGGATCAGCGTCTCGACCATGGCGGAGCGCACCATCTCGGGCGCCTCGGCGCTCCAGCGCGCGTCGGGCAGATAGGCGACCTGCGTGGCGCCCTCGCGCACGAGGATGCGGTCCGTCGCGATGGCGCCGGCGGCGGAGGGCGCCTCCACCACCACCTGCGCCGCCCCGCCCCCGGGGGCCGCGGGCACCTCCGCCGGCGCGCGCAGCTCGTGCACGTCGAGAGGCTCGGCCGCGCGGTCGAGCGCGCCGAGCGCGGCGCAGCCCGAGAGCGTCACGGCGGCGAGACAGAGGAGCAGGGCGCGGCGCATGGCGGACCTCATCGTCTGTAGGCGGGCGCTTCGCGGCCCAGGAAGTAGCGCGCCGGGTCGCGCTCGATCTGGCGCACGAGCTGGCGCAGGTTGTCCACGAGTTCGCGCCCCTCGCGGGCGAGGCGGGTGTACTGCGGCAGCCCTTCGTCGGCGAAGGTCTCGAGGCGCGGGCCGAGCCGCTCCGCCGCGCCCTCGACCCCGGCGAAGGTGGCGTCGGCGCGCTCTGCCGTGCGCCGGATCTGCGCGGTGATCGCGGGCACGTCCTCGGCGACCGCGCCGATGGCGGCGTCGAGCCGGTCGAGCGTGTCGCGCAGCCCGGCGACGATCTCTTGCGCGTCCTCGCGCAGCACGGTGTCGGCGGCGGTGAAGGCCTCCTCGGCCGCCGAGAGCGCCGAGTCGCCCGTCTCGATCGCGCCGTTCAGGCGCTCCAGCGTGGCGTTGGCGCTTTCGAAGGTCGACGAGACCGTGTCGAGCGTCTCCGCCGCCTCGGCCGAGATGGCGTCGGCCCGCCCGGCGGCGGCGGAGAGATCGGCGCCGACGCTCTCGACGGTCGCCGCCGCGGTCTCGGTCGCGCTCCGGATGTCGGCGAGGATCGCGGGCAGGTCCTCCTCGGCCACGGTGACGGCGGCGCGCGCCACTTCGTCGGCGTTGGCGAGGAAGGTCCGCGCCTCGGCCACCAGCGCGGTCCCGTCCTCGGCCACGAAGCGGTCGAGGCGCGTCGCCGCCGCCTCCACCGCCGCGACGCTGTCCGAGACCTCGGCGAGCACCCTGTCGGCGGCGGCGATGGTGGCCTCCGCCTCCTCGAGCCGCGCGGTGGCGACCTCGCCCGTGCGGCGGAACTCGGCGAGCGTCGCGCCCGCGTCGTCGCCCACGCGCCCGACCTCGGCGCGCAGCTCGGCGAGCGTGGTCTCGAGCTCGGAGACGAGGCCCGGCAGCTCCGTCTCGAGGAAGGCGTTCGCGCGATCGAAGGTGCGCCGCCCGCTCTCGAGCGCAGCGTCGCCCGTCTCGAGCGTGCCTTCGGCCCGCTCGGCGAGGCGGCCGACATCGCGCAGCGTGTCGTCCGCGGTCTCGAGCGTGGCCTGCGCGCTGCCCGAGATGTCCTCGAGCCGCGCGGTGAAGGCGCCGATGTCCTCGGTCGCCTCCGCCATGGTGCGCGTGACCGACGAGACGTCGTCGAGCGCCTGCGAGAGGCGGGCGGAGGAGTCCTCGACGTTTTCGAGGATGTTGGCGACGCGGCGCTGGTTGTCGGGGCCGAGCACCTCGCCCACCTGCCGCGTGACCTCGAGCACCTCCTCGAGGATCCGCGGGGCGTCGGCCGTCAGCGTCTGAAGGACCGAGCGCCCCGCCTCGATCTCGGGGATCTCCGCCTCCGAGGCGCGTTCGAGCAGCGGATCGCCCGGATCGCCCGACGAGATGCTGACGTAGCCCTGCCCGGTGACGCCGAGCGTCTCGACGGTGGCGACGCTCGAGGTGCGCACGGGCGTCGCCGCGTCCAGCTCGACGCCCACGCGCACCCGCCCGCTGCGGTCCGGGGCGAGGGCGACGTCCACCACCTGCCCCACGGGCAGACCGCTGAAGCGCACCTCGGAGGCCGACGAGAGCCCCGTCACCGTCGGAAACACGATGTCGTAATAGTCGAACTGCCGGTCGAGCTCGACGCGGGCGAACCACAGCAGGAACCCGAGCAGCCCGAGAAACCCCGCGAGGGTGAAGGCGCCGATCAGCAGGTAGTTCGCGCGTGTCTCCATCCCTCGGGCTTACGCGTCCGCGGGAGGCGTCGCAATCTCCTCGCCGCGCGCGGCGCGGGCGCGCGGCCCCTGGAAATACGCGCGCACCCAGGGGTGATCGACCTCCAGCATGTCGTCGAGCGTGCCGGTCACGAGCACTCGCTTCTCGGCGAGAACGGCGATCCGGTCGCAGGTGGCGTAGAGCGTGTCGAGATCGTGGGTCACCAGAAAGACGGTCAGCCCGAGCGCCGTCGAGAGCCCGCGGATCAGCTCGTCGAAGTCCGCTGCGCCGATCGGGTCGAGGCCCGCCGTCGGCTCGTCCAGAAAGACGATCTCGGGGTCGAGGGCGAGCGCGCGGGCGAGCCCCGCGCGCTTGCGCATGCCGCCCGAGAGCTCGGAGGGATACTTGTCCCCCGCCGACCACGGCAGCCCGGCGAGCGAGATCTTGAGCCGCGCGAGGCTCTCGCGCGTCTCCGCGTCGAGGTGCGACAGGGTGGTGAGCGGCGTCTCCACATTCTCGCGCACCGTGAGCGAGGAGAAGAGCGCCCCGTCCTGGAACATCACGCCGATGCGCGCGGCGAGCGCGTCGAGCTCCGCCTCGCGCGCGTCCTGCATGTCGGTGCCGAGCATCCGCACGCGCCCCGCCGCCGGGGTTACGAGCCCGGTGATCGCGCGCAGAAGCACCGATTTGCCGGTGCCCGAGCCGCCGACGACGCCGAGGATCTCGCCGCGCCGGACGTCGAGGTCGAGCCCGTCGTGCACGACATGGGGGCCGAACTGCGTGCGCAGGCCGCGCACCTCGATCACCGTCTCCGCCACGCTCACACTCCGATCTGCTGGAAGAAGATGGAAAAGAGCGCGTCGGCGAGGATCACCGCGAAGATCGCCGCCACCACCGCCGCCGAGGTCATGCGGCCGAGCGATTCGGCCGTCGATCCGACCTGAAGCCCCGCCCGGCAGCCGATCACCCCGATCAGCACGGCGAAGACCGGCGCCTTCACGAGGCCGACCGCGGCATGGTTCAGGTCCGTGCCCTCCGAGAGCCGCGTCATGAACATCGCCGGCGAGATGCCGAGCTCGATCCACGACATCAGCGCGCCCCCGAAGAGCCCCGCGACATTGGCCAGAAGCCCGAGGATCGGCAGCATCAGCACGAGCGCGAGGACCCGCGGCACGATCAGCGCGTGGCCCGGATCGATGCCGAGGGTGCGCATGGCGTCGATCTCCTCGCGCATCTTCATGGAGCCGATGGCCGCCGTGAAGGCCGAGGCCGTGCGCCCCGCCACGATGATCGCGGTCAGCAGGATGCCGAGCTCGCGCAGGATGGAGATCGCGATCAGATCGACCACGAAGACCTCCGCCCCGAACTGCCGCAGTTGCGCCGAGCCCTGAAAGGCGAGCACCACGCCGATCAGGAAGGACATGAGCGCGACGATCGGCACCGCCTGAAGCCCCACCGCCTGACAGTGGTGGGCGAGCGCGGTGAGCCGGAACTCTCGCGGGCGCAGGAGCGCGCCGAAGAGCCGCGCGACGAAGAGGCCGAGCAGGCCGAGGAAACTCAGGAAGCCCTCCCAGCCGCCCGCGACATGCGCGCCGAGGCGCTCGATCTGGACGCGGAGGCCGCGCGGCGGGCCGGGCTGCGGCTCGGGCTCGGGCAGGGCGGCGCGCACCGTCTCGAGGATCGCGGCCACGTCGCCCGTCGCGCCCGCGATCTCGGCCCGCGTGCCGCCCGCGGCCAGCCGGTCGCGCGCGGTCAGCAGCGCCCAGGCGACGGCGGTGTCGATTCGCCGCGCCCCGGAGAGGTCGAAGGTGACGGGCCCCTCGATCCGCGCGAGGCGCGCCTGAAGATCGGGCAGATCGGCGAGGCCGAGCGCGCCCGTCAGCAGGGCGCGGGTCTCCGCGCCCTCCGCCGCGAGCCTGAGCCCGCCTGCCTCGCCTGCGTCGTTCCCGTCCATCCGGCCTCTCGTCCCCGGGGCCCGCGCCGCTCCTCGGGCCCGTGCGGGCCCTCCTCGCGAAGAGCGCCCGACCGGGCGCGATGAGCGCCGCCGGAGGGCTTACATCGCACGAAGCCGGGCCGGAGGAAACGGCCCCGCGCTCAGTCGCCCAGCATCTCCGCGACCCACGCCGGGACCAGCGTGCTCGCCGGACCCTGCCGCGCCTCGTCGAAGAGCGCGCTGCCCCGCGAGGCCTCGAGGTTGAGCTCGAGCGTGCGGATGCCCCGCGCGGCGGCCTCCTCGACGAAGCCGGCGGCGGGATAGACTTCGCCGGAGGTGCCGATCGAGACGAAGAGATCGGCCTCGCCCAGCGCCGCGAGGATCGTCTCGATCTCGTAGGGCATCTCGCCGAACCACACGACGTCGGGCCGCGTCGCCGGCGCGCCGCAGCTGGGGCAGGGATCGTCCGGCGCCATCCGCGCGGGCGCGGGCCAGCGGTGGTCGCAGGCCGCGCAGAGCGCCCGGTCGAGCCGGCCGTGCATGTGCACGACGTTGCGCGCGCCCGCCGCCTCGTGCAGCGAATCGACGTTCTGCGTGACGATCGTCACCTGCCCGTCGAGCTCCGCCTCGAGCCGCGCGAGCGCGTCGTGCGCCGGGTTGGGCCGCGCCGCGGCCGCCTGCGCGCGGCGCGCGTCGTAGAACGCGAGCAACTTCGCCGGATCGCGGCGCCAGCCCTCGGGCGTGGCGACCTCCTCCAGCGGGTAGCGCGTCCAGAGACCGCCGGCGTCGCGGAAGGTGCCGAGCCCGGACTCGGCGCTGATCCCCGCGCCGGTCAGGATCGTCACGCGCACCGGGTCAGCCTTCCTCGTAGAGTTGCCGCGCGACGAGCCAGCTCACCGGGAAGCCGCCGATGAACCCGGCGAGCCCGGCGATCACGATCGGCCAGAGCGTGCCGTAGCCGGCCACCAGCACGGCGATGATCGCGCTCCCCGCGAGGGTGGCGCCGATGAAGATGTGCAGCACGAGGGCGAGTTTGAACATGACGCTCTCTCTCATGATTTTCCGCCCGGACCCTTGCATCCCCCTGCGTCGCGGGCCTTGATCCAAATCAGGGCGGCGCCGGCCTGCCGGCGTCACGACTGAAAATCGCCGGACGCGGGACCGGACGGGGCGGCGCGCGCGTTGCCGTCGCACCCCCGGGCCCGCCCGCGGGGCGCGGCGTCCGGCCAGCGGAATGAGGAGCTTCGATGCACATACAGGTCAACACCGACAACCACATCCACGGCGACGAACGGCTGCAGGAGGTCGTCGAGGAGGCGATCCACGCTGCCCTCGGCCCGCTGGAAAAGCGCCTCTCCGCGGTGGAGGTGCATCTCAAGGACATGAACGCCGACAAGGGCGGCGTCGACATCCGCGCCACCGTCGAGGCCCGGCCCGAGGGCCTGCGCCCCTTCGGCGCGCAGCACGACGACACGACCGTGGCCGCCGCCGTGAAGGGCGCCGCGCGCAAGATGCGCCACCGCCTCGACCACGAGTTCGGCAAGCTCTCGGACAAGCGCTGAGCGATCCGCGGCGCCGCCGCGCCCGTATCCCCGGCAAAGGAGGCGCCGCCCATGCAGATCGTCACGCTCTACCTCGTCACCGCGCTCGTGTTCCTGATCCTCGACGCGGTGATGCTCAACCTCGTGCTCAAGCCGCTCTTCGAGGCGCGCATCGGCCCGATCATGGCCGAGAACCTGCGCCTCGGGGCGGCCGCGGCCTTCTACCTCGCCTATGTCGCGGCGCTGCTCTACCTCGTTTCGGTCCCGGCGCTGCGCGTGGGCGACCCGGCGCAGGCGCTCTTGGGCGGCGCGGTGCTCGGCTTCGCGGCCTACGGCACCTACGAGTTCACGAGCTACGCGATCCTGCGCGACTGGCACTGGAGCATGGTGGCCACCGACGTCGCCTGGGGCACGGTGCTGACCGCGGTCGCCGCCTGGGCCGGGGTGGCGGCGCTGCGCGCCTTCGGCTGAGGCGGATGGACCGGGCGTCCTGACGCCGTTACATTGGTGTCATGAAACTGTTGCAAACGGCCCTGCTCGGGGCGGCCGTCGCCGTGGCCGCGTCGCCCGCCCCGGCCACATCGCCCATCGCCGAGGTGATCTGCGCGCCGACCGAGCGGATGCAGGCCCGGCTCACCCGGCAGTTCGGCGAACGCCGCACCGCGAGCGGCCTGCGCAGCCCCGACGAGGTCATGGAAGTCTGGACCGACGCGGAGGGCGGCTGGACGCTGGTGATGCGCTACGCCCACGGCACCTCCTGCATCGTCGCGATGGGCGAGCACTGGGAGACCGCGCCGCAGACCGGGCGGGGCTGACGCATCGTCCCAAGGGCGCCGCCCGCGCGCCCGTGCACGACCGATCGCCCGCCCTTGGCATCGCCCGGCCGCGCGCGTATAGGCGCGCCCTGACCGAACAGGAGCCGGGCCATGCAGGGCAGCGCCAATCTCAACATCATGATCAAGGCCGCGCGCCGCGCGGGCCGCTCCCTCGTGAAGGACTTCCGCGAGGTCGAGAACCTGCAGGTCTCGTCCAAGGGCGCCGGCGATTTCGTCAGCCGCGCCGACCTCGCCGCCGAGCGCCTCCTGAAGGAGGATCTCCTCGGCGCGCGGCCCAACTACGGGTGGATCGCCGAGGAAGGGGGCGAGATCCCCGGCGCCGACAAGACCCGGCGCTGGATCGTGGACCCGCTCGACGGGACGACCAACTTCCTGCACGGCCTGCCGCACTGGGCGATCTCCATCGCGCTCGAGCACAAGGGCCAGATCACCGCGGCGGTCGTCTTCGACCCGGCCAAGGACGAGATGTTCTACGCCGAAAAGGGGCAGGGCTGCTGGCTGAACGACTCGCGCCGGATGCGCGTCTCCGGGCGCGACCGCATGTCGGAGGCGATCTTCGCCACCGGCGTGCCCTTCGGCGCCAAGCGCACGCTGCCGGCGACGCTGCAGGACCTCGCGCGGCTGATGCCCGAATGCGCCGGCGTGCGGCGCTGGGGCGCGGCGTCGCTCGACCTCGCCTATGTCGCCGCGGGCCGCTACGACGGCTACTGGGAGCGCGAGCTGCAGATCTGGGACCTCGCCGCCGGCTCGCTCCTCGTGACCGAGGCGGGCGGCCTCGCGGGGCCCGTGCGCGACGGGGCCGAGCCGCTCGCGCACGGCGAGATGATCGCCGCCAACGGCGCGCTCTTCGACCGCCTCGCCGGGATCCTGCGCGGCGCCTGAGCCGGGCGCGCCGCTCGCCGGGGGCGCTTGAACCCGGCGCGCGGCGCACCATCGCGGTCAAGCGCCGGCCCCCGTCGGCGTATCCCGAAGGACAGTCGCCCGCATCGCGGGCGCCCCCGCCGCCCCGGCAGGCGGGCCGGCGCCTGCGTGTTGACAGTCCGCGGACCGGCACCCAAGAGATTGCGCAGGCGGGCCTTCGCTTCGGGATGCGGGATGCGCAACACGACCTACGGCTTGGCGCTGGCGCTGATGCTGGGCTGGCTCCTGTGGATCGGCAAGCCGGTCCTCCTGCCGGTGCTCGCCGCGGGCATCGCGGTCTACGTGCTGTCCACCGCGGCGGCGAGCATGGAGAGCGTGCCGCTGCTCGGCCGGTTGCCGGGATGGATGCGCCGGACGCTGATCCTGATCGCCTTCGCGGTCGCCGTGGTGCTGCTCTTCGTGCTGGTGATCAACAACCTCGCGCAGGTGGTCGCGGCGCTGCCGCGCTACGAGGCGAACCTCGACGCGCTCGTCACGCGCGGCGCCGGGCTCATGGGGATCGAGGACGAGCCGACCTGGGAGAACCTGCGCCGCGCGACGATCGATCGGATCGACGCCGGGTCCTGGGTGACGCCGGCGCTCCTGTCGCTGCAGGACTTCGGCACGACGCTCTTTCTCGTGGTGCTCTACGCGAGCTTCCTGATGGCCGAGCGGGGCATGATGGCGCGCAAGGTGGTCATGGCCATGGGCGGCGAGGAGGCCGGCGCGCGGGCGCTGTCGCTGCTGGCGCGGGTCAACGAGCGGATCGGTGGCTATCTCTTCGTCAAGACTGTGGTCAACGTCATCCTCGGGGCGCTGTCCTACGCGATCATGCTGGTGCTCGGCATCGAGTTCGCGCTCTTCTGGTCGGTGCTGATCGCCTTTCTCAACTACATTCCCTACATCGGCTCGATCATCGGCGTGATCTTTCCCGTGCTGCTCAGCCTCGCGCAGTTCGGCACGCTGTGGATGTCGGGCGTGGTCATGATCGCGCTGACGACGGCGCAGATGGTCGTGGGCGGCTGGCTGGAGCCGCGGATGATGGGGCGCGCCTTCAACCTGAGCCCCTTCGTGGTGCTCCTCGCGCTGGCCTTCTGGAGCACGCTCTGGGGACTGGCCGGCGCGCTGCTGGCGGTGCCCATGACGGCGAGCCTCGTGCTGGTGCTCGCGGAGATCCGGGCGACGCGGCCGCTCGCGGTCCTGCTCTCGGCGAGCGGGCGGGTCTGAGCGGAGCGGCCTTCCGGGCCGGGCGCGGGGCGCCGCCCGAGCGGCGGCCGCGGGCGAGGGGGGCGTCCGCCCCCCTCTTGGCCTGACGGCCAATTCACCCCCCGAGAGTATTTGACCCAAGATGATGGGGCCGGGGCGCCCGGCGGTCGGGCGTCGCGCGGGGCCGCCGTGGGGCAAATCAAGGAGTATACCGGCAATTCCGACGAGGCGAACGGTGCGCGCGGCGCGCACGGCCCGGCACCTTCGTGCGTCAGCGCCCGCGCCGCCGCCGGGTCTTCCAGCGCCGGCGCACCCGGATGATCGCGGCCGAGACCGGGCCGCGCAGCGGCGGCAGGTCGATCGCCAGCAGCAGCAGTCCCGCCGGCAGCATCCAGAGCCCGAGCACCGGCAGGAACGAAAACACCCCGCCCGCCACCAGCAGAAGCCCCGCCGGCGTCCGGATCAGCGACCCGCCCGAGCCCTGCGCGGCCCGGATCGCGGGCCGCAGGCGGGGCGGCGCCGCGCGCTCCAGCGCGCGGAACTGCCGTGCGAGACGGCGGCGCTGTTTCTCGCGCCGCGCGGGCCGGGCGCTTCGGGGATGTCGCATCGGTTTCGGCCCGGGCGGCTTCGGTCTCTGGGGCGGTTGCCCCGAAGGTGAGGCCGCGGCGCGGGCCGCGCAAGGCCGCCGCGCCCATGTTCCGGATGGACGGTGCGCCCTGCGAGAGGCCGCAGTGGCCCGGCGCCCCCGACCGGGCCGCGTCCCTTGGGCGACGCGCCGTCCGCGCACCGGGGCGCGGACAGGCGCCTCCGACGCCGCGCCCCGGCCCGCGCCGTCGCGCGTGTGTCCGCTCACGAAACGCCGCGGCGCGACATCGGACGCCGCCACCGTGGGGAGCACCGGCGCAGATCGGCGGCAGGTTTCGTCCCGGCGGGGCGCCGCGCCACCAATCATTGCGGGTGTCACCGAATTATCGCTTTACAGGGCCGCGCGGTGGTCGCACCATATCTCGTGAGGGGCAGGGCGTCAGACCCCGCCCCTTGAGGAGGCACCGAGTGCTTGGGGGTCTCCCCCGCACGCAGGCAGAGAGGTGGCGCCATGTCCGTTTCCGAGCAGTATATCGAGGACGATCTGCACCCGATCGACATCGTGGAGCATCTGGCCGAGCACAACGCGTGGGATTTCGACCGCGTCGCGGAGGACCAGATCGCGATGGCCGTCGAGGGGCAGTGGCGCACCTACTCCCTCACCCTCGCGTGGTCGCCCGCCGACGAGACGCTGCGGCTCATCTGCACCTTCGAGATGGAGCCGCCCGCCGACCGCGAGGGCGCGCTGGTCGCCGCGCTCAACGCCGTCAACGAGCGCTGCTGGGCCGGCGCCTTCTGCTGGTGGGGCGAGCAGCAGCTCATGGTCTGGCGCTACGGGCTCGTCCTCGCCGGCGGGCAGGTGGCCAGCGCCGAGCAGATCGATACCATGATCGCCGCCGCCGTGCTCTCGGCGGAGCGCTACTTCCCGGCCTTCCAGCTCGTCGTCTGGGGCGAGCGGAGCCCCGAGGAGGCGCTTCAGGTCGCCATTGCCGAGGCCTACGGCCGCGCGTAACACTGGCCCCGTCCGGATCAGGGAGGGGGCATGGCACTCGACGATATCGCGCGGCGCGGGCTGGTCCTGCTGGGCTGCGGGAAGATGGGCGGCGCCATGCTGGAGGGCTGGCTCGCCCGCGGGCTGCCGCCGGGCTCCGTATGGGTGCTCGACCCCGCGCCGCCCGAAGGGCTCGGCCCGCGCGGCGTGCATCTGAACGAGGACCCGCCCGCGCGCCCGGCCGTCGCCCTCGTCGCCGTCAAGCCGCAGATGATGGACACGGCGCTGCCGCGCCTCGCGGGGATCACGGGCCCTGACACGCTGGTGATCTCCGTCGCCGCGGGCACGCCGCTTTCGCGGTTCGAGACCGCCTTCGGCGCCGAGACCCCGGTGATCCGCGCGATGCCCAACACGCCGGCCGCCGTGGGGGCCGGGATCAGCGCGATCATCGGCAACGCCGCGGCGCGCGAGGCGCATCTCGCGCTCGCCGAGGAGCTTCTCTCGGCGGTGGGGCAGGTCGTCCGCCTCGCGCACGAGGGTCAGATGGACGCGGTGACCGGCGTCTCGGGCTCCGGGCCGGCCTACGTCTTTCACATGATCGAGGCGCTGGCGCAGGCGGGCGAGGCCGAGGGGCTCGCCCGCGATCTCGCCATGGCGCTGGCGCGCGCGACGGTGGCCGGCGCCGGCGCGCTCGCCGCGCAGTCGGAGGAGAGCGCGGAGACGCTGCGGCGCAACGTCACCAGCCCGGGCGGCACCACCGCCGCGGGGCTCGAGGTGCTGATGGACGAGGCGCAGGGGCTTCCGCCGCTCATGCGGCGCACGGTGGCCGCCGCCGCGGCGCGGGCGCGGGAGCTGCGCGATGGCTGAGATCGGGATCGAGGACTTCCACGCGGTCGACATCCGCGTGGGCACGGTGGTGCGTGCGGAGAGTTTTCCGGAGGCGCGCAAGCCCGCGATCAAGCTCTGGATCGATTTCGGCCCGGAGATCGGCGAGCGGCAGAGCTCGGCGCAGATCACCGCGCATTACGAGCCCGCGACGCTCAAGGGCCGGCAGGTCGCGGCGTTGGTGAACTTTCCGCCCCGCCGCATCGGTCCCTTCGTGTCCGAGGTCCTCGTCCTCGGGCTGCCGGACGAAAACGGGGAGATCGTGCTGGTGGGGCCCGACACCCGCGTGCCCGACGGGGGGCGGCTGCAGTGACCCGCGTGCTCGTCACCCGCCCGCTGCCCGAGCGCGTGCTGGAGGCCGCGCGCGCGCAGTTCGACCTCGAGGTGCGCGAGAGCACGGCCCCCATGGACGGGACCGAGATGCGCGCGGCGCTCGCGCTCTACGACGGGGTGCTGCCGACGCTGGGCGACCGCTTCTCCGAAGAGGTCTTCGCCGAGGTCGAGACGCCGCGCTGCCGGATCCTCGCCAACTTCGGCGTGGGCTACAACCATATCGACGTGGCGGCGGCGCGGGCGCGCGGCGTGACGGTCACGAACACCCCCGGCGCGGTCACCGACGCGACGGCCGACATCGGCATGATGCTGATCCTGACGAGCTGCCGCCGCGCCTCGGAAGGCGAGCGCCTGCTGCGCGCCGGCGCGTGGGAGGGCTGGCACCCGACGCAGCTCCTCGGGTTGCACGTCACGGGAAAGCGCCTCGGCGTCGTGGGCTTCGGCCGGATCGGTCAGGCCATCGCGCGGCGCGCGCATCTCGGCTTCGGCATGGAGATCGCCTACGCCAACCGCTCGGAGAAGCAGGCCGAGGTGCCCGCGACGCGCATGGCGCTCCTCGATCTCGCGGCCTGGGCCGACGTGCTGGTGGTCGCGCTGCCCGGCGGCGCCGAGACGCGCCACATGATCGGCGCGGAGGTCTTCGCCGCGATGCCGGCGCACGCGCGCTTCGTGAACATCGCGCGTGGCGACATCGTGGACGAGGCCGCGCTGATCGACGCCCTGCGCTCGGGCGAGATCGCGGGCGCGGGGCTCGACGTCTACGAGCGCGAGCCGGAGGTGCCGCGCGCGCTTACCGAGATGGAACAGGTCACGCTCCTGCCGCATCTCGGCACCGCCGCTCTCGAGGTGCGCGAGGCGATGGGGCACATGGCGGTCGAGAACCTCGCGGCCTTCTTCGCCGGCCGCGCCGTGCCCAACACGGTGTGAGCCCCGCGAATTTTCGTACGAAAATTCGCAACGACCCCAAGCGCGCGGCGCCGAAGAATTTTCGGACGAAAATTCTTCTCCGCCCGTCAGACCTCGGGCGCGTCGCGCGGGGGCACGTAGCCGTAGTCGCCGGGTTCGGCGTCGGGCTCCCATTCCGGATCGTCCTTCTTGATCCGCTGCGAGATCAGGTAGGCCGCCGGCCAAGCGAGCGTGAAGCCAACCACCGCCGCCACGGCGACGGCGACCCACGTGTAATACCCGAGGCTGAAGGCCGCGATGGCGATGCCGCCGGTGAGCACCGAGCCGGTGAAGATGCTGATGATCAGGCTGAGGCGGTCCATGATGGCGTTTCCTTCCGGTTTGGCGGGAAACGTGCGGGGCGGCGCCGCGGTTCCGCCTCAGCGGCGCGCCCGGTCGCCCATCTCCTCGCGCCAGTGGCGCCGGCAGAGCGAGACGTAGGTCTCGTCGCCGCCGATCTGCACCTGCGCGCCCTCGCGCAGCGCGGTGCCGTCCGGGCCGCGGCGCACCACCATCGTCGCCTTGCGCCCGCAGTGGCAGATCGTGCGCACCTCGCGCATCTCGTCGGCGAGTGCGAGCAGCGCCGCGGAGCCGGGGAAGAGATCGCCCCGGAAATCCACGCGCAGGCCGTAGCACATGACGGGCAGGCGCAGGTCATCCACCACGCGCGCGAGCTGCCAGACCTGTTCGGGCATCAGGAACTGCGCCTCGTCCACGAAAACGCAGGCGAGCTGCGCCTCCTCCAGCCGCCCGGCCACCCGCGCGGCGAGGTCGTCCTCCGGCGCGAAGACTTCGGCCGCCGCGCCGATCCCGATGCGCGAGCCGATGCGGCCCTTCCCTGCGCGCGTGTCCACCGCTGCGGTCAGGAGGAGCGTCTCCATCCCGCGCTCGCGGTAGTTATGCGCCGCCTGCAGCAGGAGCGCCGACTTGCCCGCGTTCATGGTGGAGTAATGAAAGTGCAGCTTCGCCATGCCCGCCTCCTCGCGCGCAGGGCGGCGGGACGCAAGGCTCAGGCCCGGGCGCGCGCCTTGCGCCGCAGGTGCATGCGGTAGATGAGCGGCGCGAGCACCTTGTCGTAGACGAGGCCGGCGAGCGGGCGCAGCCCCGGCAGCCCCACGATCCGCGCGAGCCAGCGATAGCGCGGCATCGCGCGCCAGAGGATCAGGAAGCCGTCGATGCCACCGTGGAAGGTGCCGTCCCGCGCGACGTAGAGGCGCCGGGCGGCCTCGTCCCCCGAGAGGCCCCAGGCGGCGCGCGCCGGGCCGTTCAGGTCATCGAAGCGGATCGGCAGGTCCCGCCGCTCGGCGTAGGCCTTGTAGTGCCCGATCTCGGCGGAGCAGATCGGGCACTCGGCGTTGTAGAGCACGTGGATTTCGGCAGCGTCGGTCATGCTTCATGACCTAGCCGCGCGCGCCGCCCGGTCCAGCGGCGCGGCGTCGCGGGCTCAGAGCCGCGAATGCGAGCCGTCGCAGAGCGGGGAGTCGCCCGTCGCCTTGCAGCCGCAGAAGAAGACCTTGCCGTCCGCCTCCGCGGTGTAGCGGATGGGGGCGAAGTCCGTGCCCTTGTGGCTGCCGTCGCAGAAGGGCTGCTTGGCCGAGCGCCCGCAAGCGCACCACATGTAGCTTTTCCCGGCGGTCACCTCGACGGGGTAGGGCGCTTTCTGCGCGATCTCGGGGGTGTCGGACATCCGGCTCTCCTTTCCGATGGCTGGTCCGCACGGGTAGGTAAGCGCCCCGCGCCGCGCGGAAAGGGTCAGATGCGCCGGCCCCAGAGATCGTAGTCGCCCGCCTCGTCCACCTCGACGGTCACGACGTCGCCCGGGGAGAGGCCCTCGTGGCCCGCGTCGATGAAGAGGCAGCCGTCGATCTCGGGCGCGTCGGCCTTCGTGCGGCAGGTGGCGGCCTCGGCGTCGACCTCGTCCACGATCACCTCGAGGCGGCGGCCCACCGTCTCGGCGAGCTTCGCCTCCGAGATCGCCTGCGCCTTTTCCATGAAGCGGTGCCAGCGCTCCTCCTTGACCTCCTCGGGCACGTGATCGGGCAGCGCGTTGGAGCGCGCGCCGGCGACGTTCTCGTACTTGAAGCAGCCCACCCGGTCGAGGCGCGCCTCCTCCAGCCAGTCGAGCAGCGTCTGGAACTCCGCCTCCGTCTCGCCGGGATAGCCCACGATGAAGGTGGAGCGCAGCGCGATCTCGGGGCAGATCGCGCGCCAGGCGGCGATCTCATCGAGCGTCCGCGCCGCCGCGGCGGGGCGCGCCATGCGCTTCAGCGTCTCGGGGTGGGCGTGCTGAAAGGGGATGTCGAGGTAGGGCAGCACCAACCCCTCCGCCATCAGCGGGATCAGCTGGCGGACGTGCGGGTAGGGATAGACGTAATGCAGCCGCACCCAGGCGCCGAGGCTCCCCAGATCGCGGGCGAGCCGGGTGATCGGCGCCTCCTCGCCCAGCCGCTCCTGATCGGTGAGATAGGCGGAGGTGTCCTGACTGATGACGAGAAGCTCCTTCACCCCCGCCTCGACCAGCTTCTCGGCCTCGCGCATCACCGCGCGGTGCGGGCGGGACGCGAGCTTCCCGCGCATGTCCGGGATCACGCAGAAGCGGCACTTGTGGTTACAGCCCTCGGAGATCTTCAGGTAGCTGTAGTGGCGCGGCGTGAGCGTGACGCCCGAGGCGGGCAGCAGGTCCACGAAGGGATCGGGCGCCGGCGGCACGGCGGCATGCACGGCGTCGAGCACCTGTTCGTACTGGTGCGGGCCGGTGACGGCGAGGACCTTGGGATGCGCCCCGGTGATGTACTCGGGCTCCGCGCCGAGGCAGCCGGTCACGATCACCCGCCCGTTGGCGTCGAGCGCCTCGCCGATCGCCTCGAGGCTCTCGGCCTTCGCGCTGTCGAGGAAGCCGCAGGTGTTGACGATCACCGCGTCGGCGCCCGCGTAATCGGGCGAGATGCCGTAGCCCTCCGCCCGGAGCCGCGTGAGGATGCGCTCGCTGTCCACCAGTGCCTTGGGGCAGCCGAGCGAGACCATCCCGATGGTGGGTTGTCCGGGGCGGCGCGTCTCCGCGAGGCGGGCCTGAGCGAGGTCGGGGCGCAGATCGGGCGGGTTCGCGGTCATGGGGTTGGATATAGGCCCCCCGCTCCCCGGGGCACAAGCCACACGGCCGGATGCCTCTCGCTTGCGGGCGGCCACCGGGCCAAGGCGCTTGCAAGCGCCTTGGCGGGCGCCCGGCTGCGCCGTCGCGTCCCGCCGCAGGCGCCGGTTCGGCACC
Source organism: Rhodosalinus sediminis (assembly GCF_003385555.1). Lineage (GTDB taxonomy): Bacteria > Pseudomonadota > Alphaproteobacteria > Rhodobacterales > Rhodobacteraceae > Rhodosalinus > Rhodosalinus sediminis. Next base: position 23,198 of record NZ_QOHR01000001.1, read on the forward strand.
GCCCGCGGTTCGCGGGTGCGCCGGGCAGCCGTCCGTCGTGTTACCGCTTCCGGTCGCGCCGGGAGCTCATCGGCTGGAAGGCGACGCCGACATGCGCCTCGCAGTAGGGCTTGCCGGGCTGCACGGGCAGGCCGCAGAACCAGAAATCCTCGGTCGCCGGGTCGCCGAGCGGCCATTTGCAGGTGCGCTCGGTCAGCTCCATCAGCGTGATCTTGCGCGCCTTCTTCTCGACCTCGCTGACCTTGGCGAGCGCCTCGGGGCTGATCTCGTTGGTGGACGGCTGGGGGGGCATCGGCTGGCCCGGCACGGGCTTGCGCGCCGGCGCCGCCTCGGCGCTCTCCGCGTCCGCCTCCTCGTCTTCGGCGGCCTCGTCCTCCATCGGGTCGACCGCGGCCGGCTCGGGCGCCGGGGCGGGCTCGGGCGCCGCCTCGGTTTCGGCGGGCTCTGCGGGCGCGGCGGGCTCCGCCGCGGCCGGTGCCGGGTCGGCGGCGACCGGGGCGGGCTCGGCCTCGGCCGGCGCCGCCTCTTCCGCGGCGCCGGCCGCCGCGCCCGTCCCGCGGTTCGAGAGCCCGAGGCGGTGCACCTTGCCAATCACGGCGTTGCGCGTGACGCCGCCGAGCTCCTTGGCGATCTGCGAGGCGGACTGCCCCTCGCTCCACATCCGTTTCAACAGCTCGACGCGTTCCTCGGTCCAGGACATGCAGATTCCCAAAAGCTTCGTGAAGGCCCGATCCAGACGGCGACGCGCGGAGGCCGCCGGCCGCCCGCCGCGTGGACATTTCTCAGCACTCCATTCTATGCACTCGCACGTGGGTTACAAGGCCGCGACTCGCGCGGGACGCGGCGAAAGGAGGCAGGCGATGGCGACCGAGACGCAGACCGGCGTGCAGACGGGGACGCAAGGCGCCGCGCGCCCGGCGGCAGGGCAGACCATGGGAGTGCGCCGCTTCGGCCGGGTGAACTGGCTCGGGCTCTGGACGCTGATCGAGCGGGAGGTGATGCGCTTCGTCGCGGTCTGGACGCAGACGCTGCTCGCGCCGCTGGTCACCGCGGGGCTCTTCGTGGCGATCTTCACCCTGGCGATCGGACCGCGGCGGGGCGACGTCATGGGCGTCGATTTCACCACCTTCATCGCGCCCGGCATCCTGATGATGATGGTGATCCAGAACGCCTTCGCCAATTCGTCCTCCTCCATCATGGTCTCCAAGGTGCAGGGCAACATCGTGGACACGCTGATGCCGCCGCTCTCCTCGGGCGAGCTGGTGATCGGCTATCTCGCCGGTGCGGTGGCGCGCGGGCTCTTCGTGGCGCTCGGCGTGGGCGCGGGCTTTCTCCTCGTGCTCGGCATCGGCATCGCCCATCCGCTCTGGGCGCTGACCTTCGTGCTCTTGGGCTCGGCCTTCCTCGGGGCGCTGGGCGTGATCGCGGGCATCTTCGCGCGCAAGTTCGACCAGATGGCGGCGATCACCAATTTCGTCATCACGCCGCTCAGCTTCCTGTCGGGGACCTTCTACTCGGTCGAGGCGCTGCCCGACGCGATGTGGACCGTGACCCACGTCAACCCGGTCTTCTACCTGATCGACGGGGTGCGCTACGGCATCCTCGGCGTCTCGGACAGCTCGCCGTGGCTCGGCCTCTGGATCTGCATGGCCTCGACGGCGGCGGTCAGCCTCGTCTGCTGGTGGCTCTTCCGCCGCGGCACGCGGCTCAAGGCCTGAGCGCTCAGCCCCGCGCCGGGATGGCCTGCTGCGCGATCCCGGCCAGCAGCAGGTAGACCGAGGACAGCCCCAGCGCCCAGCTCGCCGCCGGCCCGCCGTCGAAGCCGTGCCAGGCGGTCCAGAAGACGAGCGCCGACCAGAGCACCGCCACCGGCAGCGAGACCGCCCGCCAGCGCGCCGTGCGCACCGGATGCACGAAGCGCAGCGGCAGGAACATCGCCACGGCGAGCGCCGCCACCAGCGCGAGGATCAGCCAGAAGTTGGGCTCGATCACGAAGAGCACCGGCACCACCATGTTCCAGGCGCCCGGGAAGCCGTTGAACGACTTGTCCTCCGTCTTCATCCGCGTGTCGGCGAAATAGAGCGCCGAGGCGAAGGTGATCAGGATGATCGCCACCCAGCCCGTCCAGCCCGGTAGAAGCCCCGACTTGAAGAGCGCGAAGGCCGGGATGAAGACGTAGGTCAGGTAGTCGATGATCAGGTCGAGCAGATCGCCGTCGAACCGCCCGCCGTGACTGCGCACGTGGTAGCGCCGGGCGAGCGGCCCGTCCACGCCGTCCACAGCGAAGGCGACGATCAGCCAGAGCACCATCATCGGCCAGTCGCCGTCCGCCGCCGCGAGCATGGCGAGCATGGCGAAGACGGCGCCCGTGGCGGTGAAGAGATGGACGAGAACGGCCTTGGCGGTCATGGTCATGCCGCCCCTCATGGCGGAACTGCGGCAGCGGTTCAACAGCCCCGTCCGCCCGTCCGCCGCCGCGCGCCCCGTGTCTCCCTCTCCCCCCGCGCCGGGGCGGCATCGCCCGCCGGGAACGCCCGCGCCGCCGCCTCGCATGCGGAGATCGCCCCGCAGGCCCGGCGCGCCCCGGTCGCCCCGGGTCCCCGGAGCCGCCACGACCAGCCGGAGCACCGACACGCCAGGCGGAGACCGAAAGCCGCGCCGCCCGTCCCGCGCCACCCGATACCCCGCGGTCCTTCTTCTTGGCGCAAATATCCCGGGGGTGAATTGGCCGCAGGCCAAGAGGGGGCAGCGCCCCCTCCGCCGCCGCCTCAACCCGCGCCGCCGCCCGCTTTCGGATGCGCCGCCGCGTAGACGTCCATCAGCCGCGCGGTGTCCACTTCTGTGTAGCCCTGCGTCGTCGAGAGCGACGCGTGGCCGAGGAGCTCCTGGATCGCGCGCAGGTCGCCCCCGGCCGAGAGGAGATGCGTCGCGAAGCTGTGGCGCAGCGCGTGCGGCGTCGCCGTCGCCGGCAGGCCGAGCTGGGCGCGCGCGCGGGCGGTCGCCTTCTGCACGAGGCGCGGGTTGAGCGCCCCGCCCCGCGCGCCGCGAAAGAGCGGCGCCCTGGCCGCGCGCGGGTAGGGGCAGAGGGCGAGATAGGCGCCCACCGCTTCCGTCGCCGCCGGGATCAGGGGCACGAGCCGCGTCTTCCCGCCCTTGCCCGCGATGCGCAGGCTCTCGCCGAAGGGCCAGTCGGCGCCGGTGAGCCCGAGCGCCTCCGAGATGCGCAGCCCGCAGCCGTAAAGGAGCGTCACGACGGCTGTGTCGCGCGCCGCGATCCAGGGCTCGGGGTGCTGGTGGCCCAAGGTCCCGAGCATCTCGCGCGCGGCGTCCTCGGGGAGCGGGCGGGGCAGGCGGCGCGCGTGCTTCGGCGCGCGCGCGGCGAGGATCGCCGAGGCGTCGAAGCCGTCGGTCTCGGCGAGCCAGCGGTAGAAGCTCTTCACCGCCGAGAGCCGCCGGGCGAGCGTGCGCGGCCCGGCGCCCGCCGCGCGCCCCGCGGCGAGCCAGGCGCGGATGTCCGAGAGCCCCGCGCGCGAAAGCGCGGCGCGGCCCTGCGGCCCGCCGCGGTGCCCGGCGAGAAAGGCGAGGAAGCCGGCGACGTCCCGGCGATAGGCGTCCTCGGTGTTGGGCGCCGCGCCCGTCAGCGCGCGCCGCGCGGCGAGCCAGTCCTCGAGCGCCTCAGCCGCGCCCGGCGCGATCACGCCAGCCAGCGCCGCATCGAGCGCTCGAAGACGCCGCCGAAGAAGGCCAGGAGATCGGTGCCGTGCTCCGGGCTGAACTGCTGCGGGTCCCGCGACGCCATCAGCAGCATCCCCGGCAGGCGCCCCTCCCCGAGGTCGAGCCGGAGGCAGGCCTCCGAGCGCAGATCGCCCGCGCGCGGCCCGTAGAGCCAGCCCGCGCCGCTCTCGATCCGGCGCAGCGTCACCGGCCGCGGCTCGCCCCGGGCGTTGCCGCGCGCGCCCGCGTAATCGCGCCCGAAGCCCGGCGCCGCGACCTGCAGCACCGCGCCGAGACGGGCGAGCGCCGGGTCCTCCGCGCTCCGCGCCGATTCGAGCACCAGCCGGATCGCGTCCACCCTGAGGATCGCGGCGACCTCGCCCTCGAGATCGGCGAGGAAGGTCTCGAACTCCAGCGGGTCGAGCATCCGCAGCACGGCGCGGTGGATCTGGTTCGTGCCGGCGAGGTTCTCGTAGGCGGCCGCGATCACGCTGCGGTGGGTCTCTTCCAGCCGGTCGAGCCGCGCCTCGAGCCGCTCCATCGCGAGGCCGCGCATGTCCACGACGTTGGCGCCCATCGCCCGCTCGTTCGCGGCGACGAGGGCGCGCATGACCTCCGCGTCCTCTAGGATCGTCTCGGGGTCGCGGATCAGGCGCGCGCGCAGCGACGGGTCGATCTCGGCGGGGCTCGCGGTGCTGCTCATGCCGGCCTCTCGGTCGTTTTCCATGACCCTACCACGCGGTCAGAGAATTTTCTGCCCCGTTTTTTCCCAGTCGGCGAGGAAGGTGGCGAGGCCCTTGTCGGTCAGCGGATGCGCCGCCATCGCCCGGATCACCGCCGGCGGCGCGGTGGCCACGTCGGCGCCGATCTTCGCGCATTCGGTCATGTGGTTGACCGAGCGGATCGAGGCGGCGAGCACCTCGGTCTCGTAGCCGTGCATGTCGTAGATCTCGCGGATGTCGGAGATCAGCTGCAGCCCGTCGAGGTTGACGTCGTCGAGCCGGCCGATGAAGGGCGAGATGAAGCTCGCGCCCGCCTTCGCGGCGAGAAGCGCCTGCGCGGCCGAGAAGCAGAGCGTGACGTTGACCATGCGCCCCTCGCCCGAGAGCGTCTTGCAGGCCTTCAGCCCCTCCCAGGTCAGCGGCACCTTGATCGCGATGTTCCCGGCGATGGTGGCGAGCTCGCGGCCCTCGGCGATCATGCCCTCGGCGTCGGTGGCGACGGTCTCGGCGCTGACGGGGCCGTCGACGAGGGCGCAGATCTCGGCGGTGACCTCGCGGATGTCGCGGCCCGCCTTCATGATGAGCGAGGGGTTGGTGGTCACGCCGTCCACGACCCCGAGGGCGTGAAGATCGCGGATGGCCTCGATGTCGGCGGTGTCGACGAAGAATTTCATGGGCTGTCTCTTTCGCTGCGGCGCGGTTGCGGCTTGGCCTCTGTCGCGCTCGCCTTTACTCCGGTTGCGGCCATGAGCAAAGCCCCGATCCCCGACGCCTTCCCCGAGGGCGCGCGCATCGCCGTGCTGACGACGCAGCCGCTCGGGCGCCCGCTCGATTACCGCGCGCCGGCGGGCGGGCTGCGCGCGGGTGCCTTCGTCGAGGTGCCGCTCGGCCCGCGCAAGGTGCTCGGCGTGGTCTGGGGCCCCGGCACGGGGGAGGTGGCGGCGGGCAAGCTCCGGTCGGTGCTGCGCGTGCTCGACGCCGCGCCGATGCGCCCCGAGCTGCGCGCCTTCCTCGAGCGGGCGGCGGACTACACGCTGACGCCGCTGCCGGCGATGCTGCGGCTCGCGACCCGCGCGCCGGGCCTCGGCGATCCGCCGGCGATGCGGCGGCTCTTCGTGGCCGGAGAGCGCGCGCCGACGCGGATGACCGACGCGCGCGCCCGCGTGCTCGACGCGCTGGAGGCGGCCACCTCGGGCCTGACGCTCGCCGAGCTCACGGAGGCGGCGGGCGTCTCGGCCTCGGTGGTCAAGGGCCTCGTCGCGCAGGGCGCGGTGGCCGAGATCGAGACGCCGCGCGACGCGCCCTTTCCCCGCCTCGACCCGGAGGTGCGCGGCAAGCCGCTCAGCGCCGATCAGGCGGCGGCGGCCGAGGCGCTGCGCGCGGGCGTCGCCGCGGGCGGCTACGCGACAACGCTCCTCAAGGGCGTGACCGGCTCGGGCAAGACGGAGGTCTATCTGGAGGCGGTCGCGGAATGTCTCGCGCGCGGGCGGCAGGCGCTCGTCCTCCTGCCCGAGATCGCGCTGACGGCGGAGTTCCTCGACCGGGTCGAGGCGCGCTTCGGCGCGCGCCCGGCGGAGTGGCACTCGGGCCTGACCATGACCGAGCGCCGCCGCGTCTGGCGCATGACGGGCGAGGGCGGCGCGCAGATGGTGGTGGGCGCGCGCTCGGCGCTTTTCCTGCCCTTCGCCGACCTCGGCCTCGTCATCGTCGACGAGGAGCACGACAGCTCCTACAAGCAGGAGGAGGGCGTGCTTTACAACGCCCGCGACATGAGCGTGCTGCGCGCCGCGCACGCGGGCGCGCAGGTGGTGCTCGCCTCCGCCACGCCCTCGCTCGAGACATGGGCGAACGTCGAGGCGGGCAAGTATGACCGGCTCGAGCTCGCCGCGCGCTTCGGCGCGGTGCTGCCCGAGATGCGCGCCATCGACATGCGCGCCGAGGGGCTGCCCGCGGGGCGCTGGATCTCCGAGACGCTGGCGCGCGCGGTCGAGACGCGCATCGCGGCCGGCGAGCAGGCGCTTCTCTTCATCAACCGGCGGGGCTACGCGCCGGTCACCCTCTGCCGCGCCTGCGGGCATCAGATCGCCTGCCCCGATTGCGACGCGCGGCTGGTGGAGCATCGCTTCCTGAAGCGGCTCGTCTGCCACCAGTGCGGCGAGTCGATCCCGACGCCCGCGGCCTGTCCCGAGTGCGGCAAGGAGGAGAGCCTCGCCGCCATCGGCCCGGGCGTCGAGCGCCTCGCCGAGGAGGCGCAGGCGCGCTTTCCCGAGGCGCGGCTCGCGGTGCTCAGTTCGGATCTCTTCGCCTCCGCCCGCGCGCTTAAGGCCGAGATCGCCGCCATCGCCGAGGGCGGCGCCGACATCGTGATCGGCACGCAGCTGGTGGCGAAGGGCCACAACTTCCCGCTCCTGACGCTCGTCGGCGTGATCGACGCCGACCTCGCGCTGCACGGCTCGGACCTGCGCGCGGCCGAGCGCACCTTTCAGCTCATGCGGCAGGTGGCGGGGCGCGCCGGGCGCAAGGAAAAGCCGGGCGTGGCGATGCTTCAGACCCATCAGCCCGACCACCCGGTGATCCGCGCGATCCTCGCCGGCGACGAGGAGGGCTTCTGGCGCGCCGAGGCTGCGGCGCGGCAGGCGACCGGCATGCCGCCCTACGGCCGGCTCGCCGGGATCATCCTCTCCGGGCCGGAGCCCGAGCCCGTGTTTCAGCTGGGCCAGGCGCTCGCCCGGGCGGATGGGCCGCTGCGCCGCATCGGGGCGGAGGTCTGGGGCCCCGCGCCCGCGCCCATCGCGCGGATACGCGGCCGCCACCGGGTGCGGCTCCTCGTCAAGGCCGCGAAGGGCGCGCCGCTTCAGCCCGCCCTGTCCGAGTGGCTCGCTCAGGTCGAGGTGAAGGCGCCGCTCCGCCTCGCCGTGGACATCGACCCGCAGAGCTTCTTCTGAGGGGGGCGCCGCCGCGCCCGCACCCTCAGGCCGCCGCGGCGGCGGCGCGCTGGTCCACGAGCAGGTCGGTGAGCATCGCGCCGATCCACATGCAGAAGAGCGCGGTCCAGGCGGTCGCGGCGAAGATCGAGCCGCCGGTGACACCCGCGCCGATGGCGCAGCCGCCCGCGAGCATGCCGCCGAAGCCCATCATCGCCGCGCCGGTCATCGCCTTGCGCATGTTCACCTCGTTCTCGAAGCCCTGGAACTTCAGATCGCCCGCCCACCACGCGGCGAGGAAGGCGCCGAGGAAGACGCCGGGCACCAGCCCGATGTCGAAGCCGAGGACCGGATCGCGCTCGAGGGTGAACATCAGCGTTTCCGCCGAGGGGCCGGTGAAGGTGACGCTCTCGACCGTCACCGGGTCGAAGGCGACCTGCGCCAGCGAGAAGGTCAGCCAGTAGCCCACCGCGACCGAGAAGCCGACGCCCGAGGCGAAGATCAGCCGTGCGGGCCCGATGCGGTTGCGCCGCGCCAGTTCCAGCGCGAGCGCGGCGATCCCGACGCCGAGCGCCACGCCGCCCCACTGGGGCAGGCCCGCGGCGGTGAGCAGGTTCACGTTCTGCCCGCCCTCGGTGACCCAGAGGCCCGCGATCCGGTCGCGCAGCGGCGAGAGCCACCCCGCGAGGCTCATCTGTGCGACCACGGCGAAGATCAGCCCCGAGACGACCGAGCGCAGGTTGCCCGTCGCCGCCAGCACCAGAAGCCGCCCCGAGCAGCCGCGCGCCAGCACCATCCCCGCGCCGAAGAGGAGCCCGCCGACGATCGCGCCGGACCAGCTTCCGGGGACGGCGAGCATGCGCGCGTCCTCGGGCCTCATCAGCCCGGCGAGCGAGGCCGCCTGCACCCAGAAGAGCGCGGTGGAAAAGGTCAGGAGCCACACGGCCACCTTGTCGCCCATGGCGCCGCGCGCGAACTCCACCGTCGCCGCGCGCAGGCAGAAGCGCGAGCGCTGCGCCGCCACGCCGAAGATCAGGCCGGTGAGCAGCCCGAAGATGGCCGCCGCCGGTGCCTCGCCCACGCGGTCGAGGAAGGGAATGATGTCCATGGCGCGTCTCCCTCGCCGAAACCCGACGCAGGGTTAGCCCGGCCGCGCGCCGCGCGCCTTGATGCAGATCAGAGGCGGCGCCGTCCTGCCTTGACGCCGGCGCGCGGGCTTGCCACGAGCCGCGCGACCCCGACGGAGCGCGCCCCATGACCAGCTACACCGCCTTCACGACGCTGCACGGCAAGGAGGCCGCCGAGGCCCTCGGCGAGGCGCTCGAGGCGCTCGAGCCCGCGCCCACGGGCGTCGGCGTCTTCGAGATCGAGGACGGCGCGGGCCGCTGGGAGGTGGGCGCCTATTTCGACGCCGCGCCCGACGAGGTGGCGCTGGCGCTGCTCGCGGCGGCGCATGGCGCCGACCGTTTCCTCGTCTCCGCGCTGCCCGAGACCGACTGGGTCGCCAAGGTCCAGCGCGAGCTCGCGCCGGTGGAGGCGGGGCGCTTCTTCGTCCACGGCGCGCACGACGCCGGGAAGGTGCCCGAGGGCGCCGAGGCGCTCCTGATCGAGGCGAGCATGGCCTTCGGCACCGGCCACCACGGCACGACGCAGGGGTGCCTCCGCGCCCTCGAACGGGCGGCGCAGGGGGGCTGCGCGCCGGCGCGGGTGGCCGACATCGGCTGCGGCACCGCGGTGCTCGCCATGGCGGCGGCGCGGCTCTGGCCCGGGGCGGCGGTTCTGGCCTCCGACAACGACCCCGTCGCCGTCGAGGTGGCGGAGGCGAACCTCGCCGCGAACGGGCTGTCGGAGCGCGTGGCCTGCGTCACGGCAGAGGGCTTTCAGCACCCCGACATCGCCGCGGCGGCGCCCTTCGACCTGATCCTCGCCAATATCCTGAAGGGGCCGCTGATCGCGCTCGCCCCGGCGATGGCGGCGCATTGCGCGCCCGGGGGGCGGCTGATTCTCTCCGGCATCCTCGCCGATCAGGGCGAGGATGTGGCGGAGCATTATGCACGCCACGGCTTCGATCTCGTCGAGCGGGAGCAGATTGTCGACTGGCTCACGCTCGAGCTGCGCAAATCCGCCTGATTTCGGCCCCTCCGGCGTACAAGTCGCGGCGTTCGCCTTGATGTCGCCACATTTTTGGCCACAGTATGCCGCAACCGGTGGGGGCCGGTGACCCGGAGACGTGCGCGCATGGCTCATGCGGATTTCGAGAAGCGCCGGCGGCGCATCCTGCGTCGGCATCGCCGCCTGTCGCGCGGCGCGGAGCCCTATATCGACAGCACGGGGCTCGTGACCTACCGACCCCGACGTGCCAGCCTGTTCGCGCCGCTGCGCGGGCTCCTGCTGATCGCGGTCGGCTTCATCGGCTTCAAGGGGCTCGTCCTCGCCCACCTCGGCGCCCCGCTCTACGAGGAGCGGCTCGACCTGCTGCGCGGCGGCACGGTGGTCGAGCAGGCCGGTGCCTGGGCGATGCAGGCCGATCCGGCGAGCGTCTGGGTCGCGGCGCGCATCGCGCCCTACATCGACTGAGCGCGGCTCCGGGCGCCGGCCGCCCCGAGCGCGCGTCCCGACATGCGAAGGCCCGGCCGAAATGGGCCGGGCCTTGCCTATCGTCCGTGCGCTGGTGCGGGGGTCAGCCGATCCGGTCGATGTCGCCGCGGGACAGGCCGATGTCTTCGAGCTCGCGGTCGCTGAGCTTCGACAGGGTCTTGCGCGTCACGCGTGCGTCATTCCACGCCGCGAGGGCGCCGACGAAGCCGGCGATCCCGAGCGACGTGCGGCCGGTCACGGCCGACGTGCCGTAGTGCGTACGGGCGGTATCGAATGCAGCCATTTCCAGCCTCCTTCTGCCTGCGCGGACCGGTGGGTCGACGCGGCGGAGACCCCGCCGCGAGACCTGCCGTTCCTGTGTCCGACCCGCCGCAGTTAGGCCCGGGCGAGGCCCCGCACAATCGCGAAAAACGCATGGGTCGCATGCAGCGCCGACATGCCTCTTGACAGGTAACAACGCGCTGACATGAAACGATAAATTGAGGCCGAAAATGTCGCTCCGGGACCGTTTCGCGTCGCTTTCCGGCACCCCTGTCGCCTGCCTGCGACACGGGTGTCGCGAACAGGCCATCCGCGGTTTCGAGTTGGCGCGCGTTCGCCTTTCGTGCTAGTGCGTCCGAAAGGCAACAGAGCGGGGCGGACATGCGGGTTCTCGGGATCGATCCGGGCTTGCGCACCCTCGGGTGGGGCGTGATCGAGGCCGAGGGCGGGCGACTCGCCCATCTCGCCAACGGGCACTGCCGCTCGGGCGAGGGCGGGCTGCCCGAGCGGCTGCTGTCGCTGCACGCCCAGCTCACCGACGTCGTCGCCCGCTGGGCGCCCGACTGCGCGGCGGTCGAGCAGACCTTCGTCAACAAGGACGCGGCCGGCACGCTGAAGCTCGGGCAGGCGCGGGGGATCGCGCTCCTCGTGCCGGCGCAGGCGGGGCTCGCGGTGGACGAATACGCCCCCAACCAGGTCAAGAAGACGGTGGTCGGCGTCGGCCACGCCGCCAAGGAGCAGATCCAGCACATGGTCCGCATGCAGCTCCCGGGCGTCGAGATCGCGGGGCCCGACGCCGCCGACGCGCTGGCCGTCGCGATCTGCCACGCGCATCACGCCAACGGGCGGCGGCTCCATGCGCTCGCGGGGGCGGCGCGATGATCGGGCGGCTCGCCGGGCGGATCGAGTACCGCGCCGAGGATCACGTGCTGATCGACGTGCGCGGCGTGGGTTACGTCGTCCATTGCTCCGAGCGCACGCTGGGCGCGCTGCCCGCGCCGGGGGAGGCGGTGGCGCTCTGGACCGATCTCCTCGTGCGGGAGGACCTGCTGCAGCTCTACGGCTTCCTCACCCTCGGCGAGCGGGAGTGGCACCGCCTGCTGATGCGGGTGCAGGGCGTGGGCGCGAAGGCCTCGCTCGCCATCCTCGGCGCGCTGGGCGCCGACGGGGTGAGCCGGGCGGTGGCGCTCGGCGACTGGTCGGCGATCCGCGCGGCGAAGGGGATCGGCCCCAAGACCGCGCAGCGCGTCGTCAACGAGCTCAAGGACAAGGCGCCGGGGGTCATGGCGCTCGACCACGCCGCGTCGCCCCCGGCGTCGCCGGAAGAGGGCGCGGGCGACGCGGTGCCCGCGGCTGCACCCGCCCCGGCCGCGCCGCGCCCGGCGCCGCCGCAGGAGACGCCCGCCCGGGCCGAGGCCTTGTCGGCGCTCGGCAATCTGGGCTACGCCCCGGGCGAGGCCGCCGCCGCGGTGGCCGAGGCGCTGGACGCCGCGCCCGAGGCCGACACCGCGGCGCTGATCCGCGGAGCGCTCAGCCGCCTCGCGCCGAAGGGATAGGAGAGATGCGCGCTCATCGGTCCCGCATGGTCCCTCTTCGCGATGACAGCCCGTACGGGCTGGAAGAGCGATGACCGCCGGCCCCGATCCCACGCTCCGCCCCGAGCGGCAGGCGGGCGACGCGGACCGCGCGCTGCGCCCGCTCGCGCTCGGCGATTTCGTGGGGCAGGCGGAGGCGCGCGCGAACCTGCGCGTCTTTCTCGAGTCCGCCCGCGCCCGCGGCGAGGCGATGGATCACACGCTCTTCTTCGGGCCGCCCGGCCTCGGCAAGACGACGCTGGCGCAGATCGTCGCGCGCGAGCTCGGGGTCAATTTCCGCATGACCTCGGGCCCAGTGCTCGCCAAGGCGGGCGATCTCGCCGCGATCCTCACCAACCTCGAGGCGCGCGACGTCCTCTTCATCGACGAGATTCACCGCCTGAACCCGGTGGTCGAGGAGGTGCTCTACCCGGCGATGGAGGATTTCGAGCTCGACCTCGTGATCGGCGAGGGACCGGCGGCGCGCACCGTGCGGATCGAGCTGCAGCCCTTCACGTTGGTGGGGGCGACGACACGGCTCGGCCTCCTGACGACGCCGCTGCGCGACCGTTTCGGCATCCCGACGCGGCTGCAGTTCTACGAGGTGGCCGAGCTCGCGCAGATCGTGGCGCGCAACGCGGAGAAGCTCGGCGTCGCGGCCGAGCCCGCCGGCGCCGAGGAGATCGCGCGCCGCGCCCGCGGCACGCCGCGCATCGCCGGGCGGCTCCTGCGCCGGGTCGTCGATTTCGCCGTGGTCGAGGGCGACGGGCGCGTGACGAAGGCGCTCGCCGACGGGGCGCTGACCCGGCTCGGGGTGGACGACCTCGGCCTCGACGGGGCCGACCGGCGGTATCTGCGGCTCATCGCGGAGAGCTACACCGGCGGGCCGGTGGGCATCGAGACGATCGCCGCTGCGCTGTCCGAGAGCCGCGACGCGCTGGAGGAGGTGGTCGAGCCCTACCTCCTGCAGCAGGGCCTTCTGCAGCGGACGCCGCGGGGCCGGATGCTCGCGCCGCGCGGCTGGACGCACCTCGGCCTCGCCCCGCCGCCGCCTCCGGGGCAGCCGGGGCTGTTCGAGGGGTGACGCTCCGGCGCGGCGGGGCGCGGGCCTCGCCGTGGCCGGGCCGGCCGGGCTGTAGCGCCCGGCGCGGCCGTGGCGAGGGGGCTGTCCGCCCCCTCTGCCGCTGACGCGGCATTCACCCCCGAGAGTATTTCCGCCAAGATGATGGGCGGTCGCGTGGAGAGGCTTTGGCGGGCGCCGGTCAGGTGGGGCGGGGCAGGGGCGCCCTGCGGCGCCGGCGCGGGGCGGTTTTTCGGACGGCGGCCCGCCGCCGGGAGACCACAGTCGATGAGGCCGTGCGGCGCGGGACGTGGGGTGTCGTGAGGAGTGGTGGGCGACCCAGGAATCGAACCTGGCATGGGTCTCCCCGGCGGATTTACAGTCCGCTGCCGCACCTTGCAGCTCGTCGCCCGACCGTCGGGCCGCGGCCCGTGTCGTGGCGCGGTGGTTATCCGGGGGCGGGCATCGCGTCAACGGGAAAATCGCTTGCAGGGGCGTGGATGCGTGCCCATTGTCCGGGCGGTCCGGACAAGGAGCGCGCATGGCCAGGAAACCCGCCTGGGTAATCGAGAAGGAGCGCGGCCGGCGCGCCGCCGCCGCGGAGACCGTGTGGCTCTTCGGGCTGCACGCGGTGCGCGACGCGCTGATGAACCCGCGACGCGACCGGCGGCGGCTGATCGTCACGCCGAACGCGCGCGACAAGCTCGCCGACGCCATCGCCGCCGCGGGGATTGTGCCCGAGGTGAGCGACCCGCGCCGCTTCGCCGCGCCGCTCGATCCGGGCTCGGTGCACCAGGGCGCGGCGCTCGAGGTGCGCCCGCTCGACTGGGGGCCGCTCGCCGAGGCGGCGCTCGCGGGGCCGGCGCCGCTGCGCGTCGTGGCGCTCGACCGGGTGACGGACCCGCACAACGTGGGCGCGATCCTGCGCTCGGCCGAGGTCTTCGGGGCCGCCGCCGTGATCGCGCCGCGCCATCACGCCGCGCCGGAGACCGGCGCGCTCGCCAAGGCGGCCTCGGGCGCGCTGGAGCGTCAGCCCTACCTGCGGGTGCGCAACCTCGCCGATGCGCTCGAGGAGCTGAAGGGACTCGGCTTCGCGGTGGTGGGGCTCGACGGCGCGGCGGAGGCGGAGCTCGCCGAGGCGCTCGCGCCGCATGCGGCGGGGCCGCTCGTGCTCGCGCTGGGCGCCGAGGGGCCGGGGCTGCGCCCGCGCACGCGCGAGACCTGCGATGCGCTGGCGCGGATCGCGCCCGCCGGCGGCTTCGGCTCGCTCAACGTCTCCAACGCCGCGGCGGTGGCGCTCCACGCCGCGCGGACGGCGTGAGGGAGGGGCGATGCCGCGGGCCACGAAGATCGCCACCTGCAGCTACTGCGGCACCCGCGCGGCGCTCGAGTTCGACGGGCGCCGGCACGAGCTCGTCTGCACGGCCTGCGGCGCGCCGCTGCACGAGCTGAAGGCGCTGCGCGCCGACGCGGTGGAGCCCGAGGCGCATCGCCCGCCCGCGCCCGGCGCCAAGGGGCGGCGCCGCGACGGGCGGCGCGTCGCGCCCGCGCCGCCCGCGGAGGTGCGCGGCCCCGCCCCCGCGCGGGTGCCGCCGAAGGCGCTCGGGAAGAAGAAGAAGAAACGCAAGCGCAAGTCGGTCTTCCGCAAGGCGCTGTCGGAGGTGGTGGACGCGATCGAGGACATCTTCGACTGAGCGTCGGCCGCGCGGGAGGGGGCTCTCCGCCCCCTCTTGGCCTGCGGCCAATTCACCCCCGAGGATATTTGCGCCAAGAAGAAGGGCCGGGCCGGGCCGGACCGGGTGCGGCGCCGCGGCGCTCTGGCCAAAGCGCATTGCGTGGTCTAGATGCCCGCTGAGCAAGGGAAGGCGCACGCATGACCTACGAACGTCCCGGCCCGGTCGAGGAGAGCTGGCACGACGCGATCTCTCCGATCGAGGAGATCATCGAGGACGCGCGCAACGGGCGGATGTTCGTGCTCGTCGATCACGAGGACCGCGAGAACGAGGGCGATCTCGTGGTGCCGGCGCAGATGGCGACGCCGGAGGCGATCAACTTCATGGCGGTGCACGGGCGCGGGCTGATCTGCCTCGCGCTGACGGCGGAGCGGGTGGACACGCTCGGCCTCGACCTGATGGCGCAGCAGAACTCCTCGCGCCACGAGACGGCCTTCACCGTCTCGATCGAGGCGCGCGAGGGGGTGACGACGGGCATCTCGGCCGCCGACCGGGCGCGCACCGTCGCCACGGCGATCGACGCGGCCAAGGGGCCGCAGGACATCGCGACGCCGGGGCATGTCTTTCCGCTGCGCGCGCGCGACGGCGGCGTCCTCGTGCGCGCGGGGCACACGGAGGCGGCGGTGGACGTCTCGCGCCTCGCCGGGCTCAATCCCTCGGGCGTGATCTGCGAGATCATGAACGAGGACGGCACGATGGCGCGGCTTCCGGAGCTCGTCGCCTTCGCGCAGCGCCACGGGCTGAAGATCGGCACGATAAGCGACCTGATCGCCTATCGGCGGCGGCACGACAACCTCGTGCGGGTGGTGCGCGAGGACACGATCACCTCGGAGTTCGGCGGCGACTGGCGCCGGCGCATCTACACCGACACGGCGCACGGCGACGAGCACATCGTGCTGACGAAGGGCGACATCCCCGGCGACGGGCCGGTGCTGGTGCGGATGCATGCGCTCGATCCGATGCTCGACGTGGTGGGCTCCGGGCCGCCGGGGCGCGCGGGCGAGTTCGGGCAGGCGATGGAACATGTCGCGCGTGAGGGGCGGGGCGTCGTCGTGCTCCTGCGCGACACGGAGATGAAGATGACCCAGCCGGACGAGGCTTCGCCGCGGACGCTGCGCCAGTACGGGCTCGGGGCGCAGATCCTCTCGTCCCTCGGGCTGTCGGATCTCATCCTGCTCAGCAACTCGCCGCAGCCCCGGGTCGTCGGGCTCGAGGCCTACGGGCTCGAGATCGTGGGGACGCGACGCATCGACGGAGGCGCCTGATGGCGGGACAGGAAACGCATTACACGCTGCCGCGGCCGTCCTTCGAGGCGGCGCCGAAGCTTCTCCTCGTGGTCGCGCCCTATTACCGCGACATCGCCGACAACCTGATCGCGGGCGCGGTGGCCGAGATCGAGGCCGCGGGCGCCACGCAGGAGACGATCGAGGTGCCCGGCGCGCTGGAGATTCCGCCGGCCGTCGGCATGGCGGAGCGGCTGTCGGATTTCGACGGCTACGTCGCGCTCGGCTGCGTGATCCGGGGCGAGACGACGCATTACGAGACGGTCTGCAACGACAGCTCGCGCGGGCTGATGCTGCTCGGGCTGCAGGGGCTCTGCATCGGCAACGGCATCCTCACGGTGGAGACCCGCGCGCAGGCCGAGGTGCGCGCCGATCCGGCCGCGCAGAACAAGGGCGGCGGCGCGGCGGCGGCGGCCTTGCATCTGATCGCGCTCGCGCGTAAGTGGGGCGGCCGGCAGAAACCCGTCGGCTTCGTGCCCGCGGGCGGGGAGGCCAGCCTCGCCGCCGAGGACGATCTCTCCACCACGCGATGAGCCTTCAGACATGACGTCCGACACCGTCCCCCGCGCGCCCGGCGCGCGGCAGATGCGATCCGCTTCCCGCCTCTACGCCGTGCAGGCGCTCTTTCAGATGGAGGCCTCCGGGCAGGCCTCCGACCGGGTGATCCGCGAGTTTCTCGATCACCGATTCGGCGCGCGCTATGACGGCGACGAGATGGCCGAGGGCGATCCGGACCATTTTCGCACCGTCGTCGAGCAGGCGGTGAACTGGCAGGCGCGCGTCGACCAGATGACCGACCGGGCGCTCGTGGCCAAGTGGCCGATCGCGCGGATCGACCCGACGCTGCGCGCGCTCTTCCGCGCGGCGGGCGCGGAGCTCGTCGCGCTCGAGACGCCGCCGCGGGTGGCGATCACGGAATACGTCGAGATCGCGCGCGCCTTCTTTCCCGAGGGCAAGGAAGCGGGCCTCGTCAACGCGGTGCTCGATCACATGGCGCGCGAGGCGCGGCCCGAGGCGTTCTAGATCGATCCCGGGGGTTTTTCTCCGCGTCCGGCCGGCTACATTGAGGGTCAGGCCAAGAAGGGAACCCCGATGCCCAAACTCATTCGCCTTTACATCCGCCAGGTGATCCTCGGCTTCGTGATCTCGGCCGGGTTCGTCGCGATGATCCTGTGGTTCAACGTGGCGAACCTCTGGCATCTCGTGACGCATGACCCGGCCGGTCCGCTCGCCGTGGGGCTGCTCTGGCTCTTCAACGGCATCGTCTTCTCGGGGGTGCAGTTCGGCATCTCGATCATGCGCCTCGCCGAGGACGAGGACGACACCGGCGGCACCGGCGCGCCGGAGGCGGTGGAATACGCCACCATTCCCGCCCGCGCCGACGAGGGGCCGCGCCGCCGCCTTTGACAGGTCCTGGACGAATCGGAAAAGGGCCGCGCCGGGGGCTCCGGCGCGGCCCTTTTGCGTGACGGGACCGCCGCGACCGTCGGGTTATCTCATTCCCGAGGACCTGTGTGTACAGGTGGGCGCCGGTATACCCGGACCAGGGCCCGGGCAGAGCCAGCTCCCTCGGAGTTGCGTAAGGCCAGCGGAATGCAACCGATGACGCGAAGGGCAGTGCCCGCCACGCACGGCAGGTAGCGTCCGCGCCCGGCCTCGGCAAGGGGGCGCCTCTTGTCTTTCGTTCACGGAATGTTCATAGTTCGCCCATGCCGCTCGAGACCGCCCCCTCCGCCCTCGCGCCCGGGCAGGTGATCGCCCGGGGCGCGGCGCGTCACCTCGCGTCGCTCGGCTTCGCCTGCGTCGAGGAGATTGTGCCGACGCGCGGGCTCCGCCTCGACATCCTCGCGCTCGGGCCGAAGGGCGAGCTCTGGGTGGTGGAGTGCAAGTCCTCGCGCGCGGATTTCACCTCGGACGGGAAGTGGCACCACTACCTCGAATGGGGGGATCGCTTCTTCTGGGCGGTGGGTGCGGATTTTCCCACGGAGCTCCTGCCGGAGGCGAGCGGGCTGATCGTCGCCGACGGCTACGGCGGCGAGATCCTGCGCATGCCGGAGGAGACGCGGCTCGCCGGTGCGCGGCGCGCGGCCGTCACGCGGCGCTTCGCGCAGCACGCGGCGCGGCGGCTACAGGCGCTGCGCGATCCGGGCGCCCGGCTCGGCGAACTCTAGCTCGACTTGGGCCGACCCTTGCGCCGTGCGCTGCCGCGCGCGGCTTCGGCGGCGCTACGGATTTCCTCGGCGATCTCCAGCGCCTCGTCGGGGTCGAAATCCATCGGGATCTCGAGGCCGTCCTGCGTCGCCACGAAGATGCGCACGAAGCCGCGATCGGTCGGGCCGATCTGCAGGTTGGCGGCGATGTCCTGTTCGTCGTTGATGCCCATGCCTCGTCTCCTGCGCGCGAGCGCCCGTCCTGCCGGGCGCGACTGGCGCGGCGTAGCGCCGCCGGCCGCGCGAGGCAAGACGCACGTCCCGCGGGGCCGGGGCCGGTCGGCCGGCCGCGGGCACGAAATCGGGCGGCAGGTCTTGCATCGCCGCGCCTCTGCGGCTAACTCCCCCGTCACCGGGCCGCCTTAGCTCAGTAGGTTAGAGCGCTTGATTGTGGATCAAGAGGTCCCCCGTTCGAGCCGGGGAGGCGGTACCACACCCAGCCTTGCAGAGTGACCGGCCGATCGGCGCGTGAGCGCACCGTCCCTGTCCGCCGCCGCAGCACCATGACCCGGTCGGGCGCGTCCGGCGCCGGCGCGGCGCTCACTCGGCGCCCGTCCCGCGCAGGCCCCGCAGGGTCGCCGCGGCCATGGCGAGCGCGCCCGCGGCGGCGAGCAGCGCGACGCCCGAGGCGGTGCCCGTGTTCGCTACGGCCACGCCGATGAGCGCCCAGATCGCCGCCGCCCCGTAGAAGGGCGCGCGCCCGATGCGGAGCTGCACCGTCGCCGCTGTCGCCAATGCCCCGACGAGCGCGAGGATCGCCCAGCCGGTCGCGCCCGGCCCGATCCCGTAGCCCGCGCCGAGAAGGCCGACCGAGACCCAGGAGGCCGCGGTCAGCCAGCCGGCGTAGAGCGCCACGGGCCCGCGCAGCAGCCACGGGTCGCGCGCCGGCGTGCGAAAGAGCGCCATGAGCGCGAGGAGCAGCATCGCCCAGATCAGCACCGTGGCCCAGATCGCGCTCGCCTGCGCGATGCCGAGCCATGCGGCGCCGATCACGAGGCTTCCGATCAGCGGCCAGCGCGGCGCGTCCCAGTCCGGCGCCTCGGCGCGCCGGACGAGGCCGACGCCCGCCGAGACGAGGAGCCAGAGATAGATCGGCCCCCAGATCGCGAAGGCGTAGCCCGCCGGCTGCACGGGCGGGTCGTCCTGCGGGATGGGGAAGAGCTCGGGGTCGAATCCCTGAAACGGCACGGCGAGCGGCGCCGCCGCGAAGAGGAGCGCCGCGACGGCGAGGAGCGCGGCCTTCATCCGGCGGTGGTCGACGTCGCGGGTCTGGGTTTCGGGGGTCTCGGGCATGGGGCGCGCCCTTTCGCGTCGGTGCGGGTGCCCCCCGCCTACGCGATCCCCGCGGCGATGGCCATGATCGGGGTCACGGCGCCGCGGGCAGGCGCGTGACCGGCAGATCGGCGAGCAGCCCGTCGACCACGGCCCGCTCCCGGGCGTCGAGGCGCTGCGCACGCGGATAGCGGGGGGCGTCGCGGTCGTCGAGCACGGGCGCGTCCCAGCCGGCGGTGGTCTCCGCGAAGCGCTCGGCGCCCGCGCGCCCGAACTCGGCGAGGAAGCCCTGCACCACGACGTCCACGTAGCTCAGGAGAATCGGGTGCGCCGCGCATGGGGCCGCGTGCTTCGGATCGACGAGGCGGTAGAGCGCCACCTCCGGCCGGCCCGGCGCGGCGTGGCGGACCTGATCGGTCACCGGCACGCGGGCATAGGCCGCCTCGCGCGCGTCGAGCGCGGCCCAGTCGCCGTCGGGCACCGCGGCGATCAGCCCCTCGATCTCCACCCCCGGCGCCGGCTCCACCGAGAGGAAGGCCGCCGGCTGCCCCGGCGCCCGGCGCCAGACGCGGCGCCAGCCCGACGCCCGCGCGGGATGCGCGGCGGCGTAGGCGTGGGTCGCGCGGTTCACGAGGCTGCCGTAGCCGAAGAAATGCGGATGGTGGAGCATGTCGGGCTTTTTCCTGCGGTGTTGATGCATGTCAAACAGTTACGCGCCGCTTCGGTGCAGGGTAGCCTCGCACCATTCCGGAAGGGCTTCCCCGTGCGCGTCACCAAGCGAACCAACATCGCCATCCGCGTCCTGATGTACTGCGCCATGAACGACGACCGTCTCGTCACCAAGCACGAGATCGCCGAACGGTGCAACGCGTCGGAGAATCACCTCGCGCAGGTCGTCCACCAGCTCGCGCAGCTCGGCTACCTGCGCACGCAGCGCGGCCGCCACGGCGGGCTCGGCCTCGCCCGGCCGGCGCGCGCGATCCAGATCGGCGCGGTCTTCCGCGCGCTGGAGGCGCCGGTGCCGATCGCCGAATGTTTCGCGGACACAGACAATACCTGCCCGCTGAAGGAGGGCTGCCGGCTGCGCACGGCGCTGACCGACGCGATCGAGACCTTCTTCGCGCATCTCGACGAGATCACCCTCGACGCCCTCGTGTGCGACAATCCGAGGCTCGAGGCGCTGCTCGCCCCGGCCACCTGCCGCTAGAGGGTTGCCGCGCGGCACGCCGGACGCTAGGTTCTTTCCCGTCAGATCGGGAGAACCGGCCCGCGTGGCCGGTGCCGAAGGAGCAACCGCCCCGGAAACTCTCAGGCGTCCGGACCGATCCGACCACATATGACTCTGGAGAGAGGCGCGCCGCGCGCGCCCGCCGAAGGGATAGCGATCTCAGGCGAAAGGACAGAGGGGGCATCGCGGGCGCGCCGGAGGGCGCGCTGAACACGGGATGCCGGATACTTCGCACAGGCCGGCGAACGGGAAGGGGAGGCGATGGCTCCGCTCGACCGACTGCCGCTCGACGCGCTCCACCGCGCGCTGGGCGCCAAGATGGGCGCCTTCGCCGGCGTCGAGATGCCGATGCAGTATGCCGGCGTCATGGACGAGCATCGGCACGCGCGTACGCGCGCCGCGCTCTTCGACGTCAGCCACATGGGACAGGTGGTGCTCGACGCGCCGGCGGACACCGCCGCCGCCGCGCTCGAGGCGCTGGTGCCGCAGGACATCGCGGGGCTGAAGGCCGGCCGGCAGCGCTATGCCTTCTTCACCAACGCCGAGGGCGGGATCGAGGACGACCTGATGATCGCCGACTACGGCGGACAGATCCGGCTGGTGATCAACGCCGCGCGGCGCGAGGCGGACATGGCGCTCCTGCGCGCGGGGCTCCCCGCCGACGTGCCGGCGCGTCTCTTGAGCGACCGCGCGCTGCTCGCGCTGCAGGGGCCGGAGGCGGAGGCCGCGCTCGCGCCGCTCGCGCCCGAGGGCGCCGCGATGCGCTTCATGGACGTGGCCGAGATGGAGGTGGCGGGCGTGCCCGCCTGGATCTCGCGTTCGGGCTACACGGGCGAGGACGGCTACGAGATATCGCTGCCCGCCGACCGGGCGGACGCGGTGGCGCGCGCGCTTCTCGACCGGCCGGAGGTCGCGCCGGCGGGCCTCGGCGCGCGGGACACGCTGCGCCTCGAGGCCGGGCTCTGCCTCTACGGTCAGGACATAGACAGCACCACCTCGCCGATCGAGGCCGGCCTCGGCTGGGCGATCCAGAAGGCGCGGCGCGCGGGCGGCGCGCGCGAGGGTGGTTTTCCGGGCGCGGCGCGCATCCTGCGCGAGATGGCCGAGGGCGCGCCGCGCGCCCGCGTCGGGCTGCGCCCCGCGGGCCGCGCGCCGATGCGCGCGGGCGTCCCGCTCTACGAGGGCGAGTCGGGCGGCGCGCCGGTCGGCACGGTCACCTCGGGCGGCTTCGGGCCTACGGTGGGCGCGCCGGTGGCGATGGGCTATGTGCCGGCCGCGGCGGCGCGGCAGGGCCACGAGATTTTCGGCGAGGTGCGCGGCAAGCGCCTCGCCGCGACGGTGAGCGATCTGCCTTTCGTGCCGGCGCGCACGAAGCGATGAACACGGAGAGGGACGGCATGAAATACACCGAGGACCACGAGTGGCTGCGCGACGAGGACGAGGTGCTCATCGTGGGGATCACCGAGCACGCGGCCGAACAACTCGGCGACGTGGTGTTCGTCGAACTGCCCGAGGAGGGCGCGACGGTGACCAAGGACGACGAGATCGTGGTGATCGAGAGCGTCAAGGCCGCCTCGGACATCCTCGCGCCGATGGACGGCGAGATCACCGAGGTCAACGAGGCGCTCGTCGAGAACCCGGCGCTCGTGAACGAGGACCCGCTCGGCGACGCCTGGTTCTTCAAGATCCGCCCCTCCGACCGGGCGCAGCTCGACGACCTGATGGACGAGGCCGCCTACAAGAAGCTCATCGGCTGAGGCGGCGCCGGGCCGGGGCGCGGGCCACGCGCGCCGGCCCCCTCGCGCGGGGGACGCGCCAACGAGGACGACGGACCGCCGCGGCGGGCCCAACGACGGGAGTGTCACATGACCTATCAGCGCACCGACTACGAGCCCTACGACTTCGCCAACCGGCGCCACATCGGCCCCTCGCCGGACGAGATGGCCGAGATGCTGCGCGTCGTCGGCGCCGGCAGCCTCGAGGCGCTGATCGACGAGACGATGCCGGCCGACATCCGGCAGGCCGAGCCGCTCGATTTCGGCCCGGCGCTTTCGGAAAGCGGCGCGCTCGACGTCATGCGCGAGGTGGCGGACCGCAACCGGGTGCTCACCTCGCTGATCGGGATGGGCTATCACGGCACGATCACGCCGCCCGCGATCCAGCGCAACGTGCTGGAAAACCCGGCGTGGTACACCGCCTACACCCCATATCAGCCCGAGATCGCGCAAGGCCGGCTCGAGGCGCTCCTGAACTTCCAGACGATGGTGAGCGACCTGACTGGCCTCGAGGTCGCCAACGCCTCGCTCCTCGACGAGGCGACGGCCTGCGCCGAGGCGATGGCCATGGCCGAGCGCGTCGCGAAGTCGAAGTCCAAGGCCTTCTTCGTGGATGAGAACTGCCACCCGCAGAACATCGCCGTGGTCCGGACCCGCGCGGAGCCGCTCGGCATCGAGGTGATCGTCGGCGCCCCCGAGGAGCTTCAGGCGGAGCGCGTCTTCGGCGCGCTCTTCCAGTATCCGGGCACCCACGGCGAGATCCGCGATTTCACCCCCCAGATGGAGGCGCTGCACGCGGCGAAGGCGATCGGCATCGTCTCGGCCGATCCGATGTCGCTTCTCCTCCTGAAGGAGCCGGGCGCAATGGGGGCCGACATCGCCATCGGCTCGACCCAGCGTTTCGGCGTGCCGGTGGGCTACGGCGGGCCGCATGCGGCCTATATCGCGACGAAGGACGCCTACAAGCGCGCGCTGCCGGGCCGGCTGGTGGGCGTCTCGGTGGACGCGCGCGGCAACCGCGCCTACCGCCTCGCCCTTCAGACGCGCGAGCAGCACATCCGCCGCGAGAAGGCGACCTCGAACGTCTGCACCGCGCAGGCGCTGCTCGCCGTGGTCGCCTCCTTCTACGCGGTCTTCCACGGGCCGAAGGGCCTGCGCGCCATCGCCGAGCGCATCCACGCGCGCACCGTGCGCCTCGCCCGCGGGTTGGAGGCGGCGGGCTTCGCGGTGGAGCCCGAGACCTTCTTCGACACGATCACCGTGGACGTCGGCCCGCTGCAGCACGCGGTGATGAAGTCGGCGGTGGACGAGGGCATCAACCTGCGCGCCGTGGGCGCGACGAAGGTGGGCATCACCCTCGACGAGCGCACCACGCCCGAGGTGGTCGAGGCGGTCTGGCGCGCCTTCGGCATTGTCGGCGGACCTGCCGAGGACGGCGCCTTTCGCCTGCGGGAGGCGCTCTTGCGGCTTACGCCCTACCTCGAGCACGAGGTCTTTCAGATGAACCGGGCCGAGACCGAGATGATGCGCTACATGCGCCGGCTCTCGGACCGCGACCTCGCGCTCGACCGGGCGATGATCCCGCTCGGATCCTGCACGATGAAGCTGAACGCGGCGGCCGAGATGATGCCGATCAGCTGGGACGCCTTCGCGCTGATGCATCCCTTCGCGCCCGAGGAGCAGGCGGCGGGCTACAAGCACATGATCGACGACCTGTCGATGAAGCTCTGTGCGATCACCGGCTACGACGCCTTCTCGATGCAGCCCAACTCGGGCGCGCAGGGGGAATACGCCGGCCTCCTGACCATCGCGCGCTGGCAGCGGGCGCGGGGCGAGGGGCACCGCGACGTCTGCCTGATCCCGCTCTCGGCGCACGGCACGAACCCGGCCTCGGCGCAGATGGTCGGCTGGCAGGTGGTCACGGTGAAGACCGCCGACAACGGCGACATCGATCTCGACGACTTCCGCGCCAAGGCCGAGGACTACGCCGACCGGCTCGCCGGCTGCATGATCACCTACCCTTCGACGCACGGTGTCTTCGAGGAGACGGTGCGCGAGGTCTGCGCGATCACCCACGACCACGGCGGGCAGGTCTACATCGACGGGGCGAACCTGAACGCCATGGTGGGGCTCTCGCGGCCCGGCGACCTCGGCGGCGACGTGAGCCACCTGAACCTGCACAAGACCTTCTGCATCCCGCACGGCGGCGGCGGGCCCGGCATGGGGCCGATCGGGGTGAAGGCGCATCTCGTGCCCCATCTGCCGGAGCACCCGGTGACGGGCGAGGGTGCAGTGAGCGCGACGCCCTACGGCTCGCCCTCGATCCTGCCGATCAGCTGGGCCTATATCCTGATGATGGGGGGCGAGGGCCTCGCGCAGGCGACGCGGGTCGCGATCCTGAACGCCAACTACATCGCGCGCCGCCTCGAGGGCGCCTACGACGTGCTCTACAAGGGGCCGAAGGGCCGCATCGCGCACGAGTGCATCCTCGACGTGCGCCCCTTCGCCGAGAGCGCCGGCGTCAGCGTCGACGACATCGCCAAGCGGCTGATGGACTGCGGCTTCCACGCGCCGACGATGAGCTGGCCGGTCGCGGGCACGCTGATGGTCGAGCCCACCGAGAGCGAGACCAAGGCGGAACTCGATCGCTTCTGCGACGCGATGCTCGGCATCCGCGAGGAGATCCGCGCCATCGAGGAGGGCCGCGCCGATCCGGAGGACAATCCGCTGAAGCGCGCGCCGCACACGGTCGAGGACCTGGTGGGCGCCTGGGACCGGGCCTATTCGCGCGAGGAGGGCTGCTATCCGCGCGGCACCTTCCGGGTGGACAAGTACTGGCCGCCGGTGAACCGGGTCGACAACGTCTATGGCGACCGGCACCTGATCTGCACCTGCCCGCCGCTGGAGAGCTACGCCGACGCTGCGGAATGAGGGCGGGGGAGGGGGGCTGTCTGCCCCCCTCTTGGCCTGACGGCCAATTCACCCCCCGAGAGTATTTGGGCCAAGATGATGGGGCGCGCGGCGCGGGTTGTCCCGCTCAGCGGCTGAGCCCGCGGTGCAGGGTGGGCACGTCGAGCGACGCGAAGCCGTAGTGGCGCAGCCACCGCAGGTCCGATTCGAAGAAGGCCCGCAGATCTGGGATACCGTATTTCAGCATGGCGATCCGGTCGATCCCCATGCCGAAGGCGAAGCCCTGCCAGGCGGCGGGGTCGATGTTGCCGGCGGCGAGCACCTTGGGGTGGACCATGCCGCTGCCGAGGATCTCGAGCCAGTCGTCGCCCTCGCCGACCTTGAGCGTCCCGCCCTGCCAGGAGCAGCGGATGTCGACCTCGGCCGAGGGCTCGGTGAAGGGGAAATGCGAGGCGCGGAAGCGCAGCTCGACCGCGTCCACCTCGAAGAAGGCCTTCACGAACTCCTCGAGAACCCATTTCAGGTTCGCCATGGAGATGTCGCGGTCGATGGCCAGCCCCTCGACCTGGTGGAACATGGGCGTGTGCGTCTGGTCGTAGTCGGCGCGGTAGACGCGGCCGGGGCAGATCACGCGGAGCGGCGCGCCCGCGGCCTCCATGCTGCGGATCTGCACCGGCGAGGTGTGGGTGCGCAGTACGTGCGGCGGACGCGTGTCGCCCTCGGGCCGCGCCATGTAGAAGGTGTCCATCTCGGCGCGCGCCGGGTGGTGGCCGGGGATGTTGAGCGCGTCGAAGTTGTGCCAGTCGCTCTCCACCTGCGGGCCCTCGGCCACGGAGAAGCCGAGATCGGCGAAGATCGCCGTGACCTCCTCGGTGACCTGCGCGATCGGGTGGACGGTGCCCATGCGCTGCGGCCGCGCGGGCAGGGTGACGTCGAGCCATTCGGTGCGCAGGCGTTCCTCGAGCGCGGCGTCGGCGAGGGCGGTCTTCTTGGCCGCGATCGCGGCGTTGATCTCGTCCTTGAGAGCGTTGAGGCGGGGGCCGGCCTCCTTGCGCTCCTCCGGGGTCATGCGGCCGAGCTCGCGCATCTGCGCGCTGATTTCGCCCTTCTTGCCGAGCGCCGCCACGCGCACCGCCTCGAGCGCCGCCTCGTCCCCGGCGCCGGCGACGGCGGCCAGCCACTTCTCGCGCAGATCGTCCATGCCGGACCTCCCCGATTGCCGGGGCCTAGCTATCCAGCCCGGCGGGGCGGCGCAAGGTGGCCGGCGCAGGAGAGGGCGGGTGCGGTCGCCGTCGGTGCGGGCGGGCGACGCCGCCGGCGGGCGCGGGGCTGCGGGCGGCGCAGGTCGCGCGCCACGCAGCCGTGGGCGCTCGGATCGACCGTGATGTCGGGGAGAAGGAGGGCGCGGCCGGGGGCCGCGCGGGGGCGACCGGCCGCAGGGCCGGTCGCGGGAGGGCTCAGGCCGCGAGGGCGCCCTTGGCTTGCTGCACGATCGCGCCGAAGGCCTCCGGCTCGCGCACGGCGAGATCGGCCAGCACCTTGCGGTCCACCTCGATGCCGGCGCGGTTCAGCCCGTCGATGAAGCGCGAATAGGTCAGGCTCTCGTCATGCGCGCGCACGGCGGCGTTGATCCGCTGGATCCAGAGCGCGCGGAAATTGCGCTTGCGGTTCTTGCGGTCGCGCGTGGCGTACTGGTTCGCCTTGTCGACGGCCTGTTTGGCGGTCTTGAAGGTGCTCTTGCGGCGGCCGTAGTAGCCCTTGGCGGACTTGAGGACCTTCTTGTGGCGCGCGTGGGTGACGGTTCCGCCCTTGACTCGGGACATGTTCGGGCCTCCTCAGCGCTGGTAGGGCATCATCGGCTTGACGATCTTCTCGTCAGCCTTGGACATCACGGCGGTGCCGCGGGCGTTGCGGATGAACTTGTTCGTCCGCTTGATCATGCCGTGGCGCTTGCCGGCCTGCTGGAACTTGACCCGGCCGTTGGCCGTCACCTTGAACCGCTTCTTGCAGCTCGACTTCGTCTTCATCTTCGGCATTTCCGTCTCCTGATCGATCGGTCGGGCGCGCGCCTCGGCATGCCGTCCGGGCCGGCCGCGCGGTGAAGTCGGGCTGATAGGCGATCCCCGGCCGGGGCGCAAGGGGCTCAGGGCAGGAGGCGGGCGACGACGGCGATCACGGCCTCGGGGACCTCGGCGAGCGTGTAGCCTCCGGGCTTCGCCGTGAGCGCCCAGATCACGAGCCCGCCGGCGACCAGGACCGCGACCGCGGCGGCGCGGGGCACGCGGCCCTCGGACCAGGCCGAGATCGCCGCCGGGATGGCGATCGCCCCGACGGCCAGCCCGGCGACCAAAGCGAGATCGGTGTCCATGCGGCGCCCCCGGTTGCCCTCGGGGCAAGCTTACTCCGGGTCGGTGGCCCAGATCAAACGCTCGTCGCAAGGCGCGACGCGCAGGATGTTCGTCGTCCCCGGCACGTTGAAGGGCACGCCCGCGGTCACCACGATCTGATCGCTCTCCTCGGCGTAGCCCTGTTCGCGCGCGGCGCGCGCGGCGTTCACAACCGCCTGCTTGAAGCGGTCGAGCCCGCCCGTCATCACGCAGCTCGTCCCCCATGTCAGCGCGAGGCGGCGCGCGGTGTCGCGCAGGTTCGTCATGGCGATGATCGGCACGCGCGGGCGTTCGCGCGCGACGAGCGCGGCGGTGGTGCCGGACTGCGTGAAGCAGGCGATGGCCTTGATGTCGGTGGTCTCGGCGATCTCGCGGGCGGCGGCGACGATGCCGTCGGCGACGCTCTCGCGCCGGGCCACGCGCGAGGCCTCGATGACCTCGGTGTAGGTCGGGTCGTCCTCCACCTCGCGGGCGACGGAGTCCATCGTCGTCACGGCCTCGACCGGGTACTGGCCCGCGGCGCTCTCGGCCGAGAGCATGATGGCGTCGGCGCCCTCGTAGATGGCGGTGGCGACGTCCGAGACCTCGGCGCGGGTGGGCATCGGGCTCTCGATCATGCTCTCGAGCATCTGCGTGGCCACGATCACCGGCTTCGCCGCCGCGCGGCACTTGCGCACGATGCGCTTCTGGATGGGCGGCACGTTCTGCACCGGCAGCTCGACGCCCAGATCGCCGCGCGCGACCATGATCCCGTCCGAGGCGGCGATGATCTCGTCGACGCAGCGCACCGCCGCGGGCTTCTCGATCTTCGAGAGGATCGCGGCGCGCCCGGCCACCAGATCGCGCGCCTCGGTCACGTCCTCGGGGCGCTGCACGAAGGACAGCGCGACCCAGTCCACGCCGAGCGAACAGGCGAACTCGAGGTCCTCGCGGTCCTTGTCGGAGAGCGCGGCGAGCGGCAGCACCACGTCGGGCACGTTCACGCCCTTGCGGTTGGACACCGTGCCGCCGGTGACCACCGTGCAGTCTGCGAAATCGGCGCCGCAGGCCTCGACGCGCAGGCGCACCTTGCCGTCGTCCACGAGGAGCTCCGCACCGGGCGCGAGGGCCGCGAAGATCTCGGGGTGGGGCAGGCGCACGCGGTGGGCGTCGCCCTCGGCGTCGTCCAGATCGAGGCGGAAGGGCGCGCCGTCCTCGAGTTCCACCGCGCCGGCGGCGAAGGTGCCCACGCGCAGCTTCGGCCCCTGCAGGTCGGCGAGGATGCCGATGGGCGTGCCGCGCTCGGCCTCGACCTCGCGGATGATGCGGTGGCGCGCCGCGATCTCCTCCTGGGTGCCGTGGCTCATGTTGAGTCGGAACACGTCCGCCCCGGCCGCCGCGAGGGCCGCGATGGTGGCGTGGTCGCTCGACGCGGGGCCGAGCGTGGCCACGATCTTGACGTTCCGCATACGGCGCATTCTTTCTCCTCCCGCGTCGGCCTTGCCTGCGCGCTAACCGTGTTAGGGATATCACCGCGTCAGTGCGGCATTTCGCTTTCGCGCGCAACCCGGCTGTGGCATGGGCCGGCGTCAGATCCGCATGACCGACCACGCCTATCATATCCAAGGCGCTGCGCGCCCGGCGCGCTGGCTCGTCACCTGCGACCACGCGACGAACCGCGTGCCGGAGGCGATCGGCGGCGGCAGCCTCGGCCTGCCGGAGGCGGAGATGGCGCGCCACATCGCCTACGACCTCGGCGCGGCGGGCCTCGCCCTCGCGCTGGCCGAGCGGCTGGAGGCGCCGGCGATCCTGTCGGATTTCTCGCGCCTCGTGATCGACCCCAACCGGGGCGAAGACGACCCGACGCTGGTGATGAAGCTCTACGACGGGACGATCATCCCCGGGAACCGCCACGCCGACGCGGCCGAGGTCGAGCGCCGCCTCGACCTGCTCTACCGGCCCTATCACGCGGCGCTGGCCGATCTCGCGGCGCGGCGGGACGACACGGTGATCCTGTCGGTGCATTCCTTCACGCCGCAGCTGCGCGGCCGTGCGCCCCGGCCGTGGCACATCGGGGTGCTGCACGGCCACGACACGCGGCTCGCCGATCCGCTGATCGCGCGGCTCTCGGGCGAGGGCGATCTCTGCGTCGGGCGCAATCAGCCCTACGGCGGGCATCTGCCCGGCGACGCCATCGCGCGCCACGCGCTCGCGGAGGGCCGGCTCAACGTGCTGGTGGAGGTTCGGAACGACCTGATCGGCACCCCGGCGGAGCAGCGCGCCTGGGCCGACCGGCTGGCGCCGGCGCTCATGGCGGCGCTCGCGGACACGGGGCTCTGAGCACGCCTTGAACCGCGCGCGCCGGAGCCGCAGGTTCTGACGACAGAGAGGAGGGCCCGACATGGACGAGCAGACCCGCACCGAACTCGAGGCCGCCGCCTTCCGCCGCTTGCGCCGGCACCTGATGGAGGACCGGCCGGACGTGCAGAACATCGACCTGATGAACCTCGCCGGCTTCTGCCGCAACTGCCTGAGCCGCTGGTATCAGGAGGCGGCCGCCGACCGCGGCATCGAGATGGGCAAGGAGGAGGCGCGCGAGATCTTCTACGGCATGCCCTACGATCAGTGGAAGGCGGGGCATCAAACGGAGGCCAGCGCGGCGCAGCAGCAGGCCTTTGAGAAAAGCTTCGCCGAGAACGTCGGCCGCGAGGACGGCTGAGCCGCGGGCGCATAGCGCCCCGGCCTGTGCGGCCGGGGCGGATCTTGGGCCGTGCCTCAGCGCGGCGTTTCGCTCTCGGCCTTGCCCTCGAAGCGGGTCACGGTGACCGTCTCGGCGTCCGTCTGCACCTGCTCCTCGGGGAGGAAGAGCGCCTCGGTCTCGATCTCGACCTGCTGGCCGGTGACCGGCTCGCCGGGGATGCCGTGGCGGGGGTGGTCCTGATCCGTCGGGAGCACTGCCGATGCGGTGCCGGCGGCGACGAGAAGGGCGGCTGCGGATGCGATCGTGGTTTTCATCGTTGTCCTCTTTGCGTGGAGGCCCGACCGGCCGGGCCGGTGCGGGCGGTTGCGTCATCGTTTCGTGACAGGGATCTGGGGTCCGGTCGGCGCCGGTTCAAAGCACATGCGATCAACGGAATGTGTGCGGGCGCACATGCCGTGCAGCCGCAGTATACTGCGCCATTCTTTGTTTTATTTCAGGAGCTTGACGCCGGGTCGCGCACGCGCGGCTCACAAGCCTGCGACCGCCTCTTGCCGAAATCGGCTGTCAGTGTGCGCTGCCGCAGGGCGCCGGCCCGGCGCGGGCGCCGGGCCGGGCCGCCCGCTCAGATCGCCGCCTTGCGGCTCTCCTCGAGGTAGATCTCGCGCAGGCGCGCCGCGACGGGGCCGGGCGCGCCGGTGCCGACCGGCGTGCCGTCGATCTCCACCACAGGCATCACGAAGGTGGAGGCGGAGGTGACGAAGGCCTCGTCGGCGGCCTGCGCCTCGGCGATGGTGAAGGGCCGCTCCTCGACCTCCATCTGCGCCTCCTCGGCATAGCGCAGGACCGCGGCCCGGGTGATGCCGTGCAGGATGTCCACCGAGCGCGGGCGCGTGACGATCCGGCCCCCGGATACGATGTAGGCGTTGTTCGAGGTGCCCTCGGTCACGGTGCCGTCCTCGACCATCCAGGCGTCGTCGCAGCCCTCGGCCTTGGCCATCATCTTGCCCATCGATGGGTAGAGAAGCTGCACCGTCTTGATGTCGCGCCGGCCCCAGCGCAGGTCGTCGATCGAGATCACCCTGATCCCCGTCTTCGCCTGCGGCGCCTCGGCGAGGCCGGGCTTCGACTGCGTGAAGAGGACCACGGTCGGCGCGACCTCGTCGGGGTCGGGAAAGGCGAAGTCGCGGTCGGCCGGCGCGCCGCGGGTGATCTGAAGGTAGATCAGCCCGTCGGTCAGCCCGTTGCGGCGCACGAGTTCGCGGTGGATCTCCAGCAGTTCGTCGCGCGTGACGGGCGCGTGCATCGAGAGCTCGGACAGCGAGCGGTCGAGCCGCGCGGCATGGCCGTCGAAATCCACGAGCTTGCCGTCGAGGACGCTGGTCACCTCGTAGACCCCGTCGGCGAAGAGAAAGCCCCGGTCGAAGACCGAGACGCTCGCCGCGTCCTCGGGCAGGTAGTCGCCGTTCACGTAAACGGTTCGGGTCATGGCGCGTGCTCCTCGTCTCGGTCCCCTGCTGTCTCCGCGCGATCCGCCGCGAGGTCAAGACGGGGCGTGTCGCAGGGGGCCGGCGACGCCGCCGGCCGCCCGCGTCAGCCCCAGAGCGCGGCCTCCGGCGGGTGCACGCCCTCCGCGTCGTAGACGAGCGGCGGCTCCCGGTCCTCGGCCAAAAGGAGCGGGCCGTCGAGGTCCACCACCTCCGCGCCCTGCGCGGCGATCACCGCGGGCGCCATGGCGAGCGAGGAGCCCACCATGCAGCCCACCATCACGCGGTAGCCCGCCGCTCGCGCCGCGTCGCGCAGCGCGAGCGCCTCGGTCAGCCCGCCGGTCTTGTCGAGCTTGATGTTGACCATGTCGTATTTCCCCGCGAGCGCGGGCAGCGACGCGCGGTCGTGGCAGGCTTCGTCGGCGCAGACGGGCAGGGGGCGCGCCATGTCGCCCAGCGCGTCGTCCGCGCCCGCCGGCAGCGGCTGCTCGACCATTTCGACGCCGAGCCGCAGGAGATGCGGCGCGAGATCGGCGTAGACCTCCGCCGTCCAGCCCTCGTTGGCGTCCACGATCAGCCGCGCGTCCGGCGCGCCGGCGCGCACCGCCTCGAGCCGCGGCATGTCCTCGGGCGTGCCGAGCTTGATCTTCAGAAGCGGGTGGTGCGCGTTCGCGGCGGCCTTCGCGCGCATCGCCTCCGGCACGTCGAGCGAGAGCGTGTAGGCGGTCACCAACGGCCCCGGCGCGGCGAGCCCCGTGATCTCCCAGACGCGGCGCCCGGCGCGCTTGGCCTCCAGATCCCAGAGCGCGCAGTCCACCGCGTTGCGCGCCGCGCCGGCGGGCAGCGCTTCGGCGAGCGCGGCGCGGTCGAGCCGTTCGGGCAGCGCCGCGATCTGCGCGGCGACGCTGTCGAGCGTCTCGTCGTAGCGCGCGTAAGGCACGCATTCGCCCCGCCCCGTGGCGCCTGCGTCGGTGGCCCGCACGGTCAGGACCTCCGCCGCCGTGCGCGAGCCGCGCGAGATCGTGAATACCTCCCGGAGCGCGAAGGCCTCGCGCGTCACCTCGATCTGCACCGTGTCCCTCCGTCGCCGGTCACCCGGGACGTGCCAGTAGCACAGCCGCGCCCGGCGAGACAGGGCGCGGCGCGACCTATCCGTTCGGATGGGTGCGCCATACGGAAAGCCGCTGGCGCACGACGCGCGGATGCGTATCTTTCGATAAATCGAGGGAGGCGGGGATGCGCATCATTTCGGCACAGTCGCAGGCCGAAACAGCCGCGGCGGCGGCGGAGGACGTGGCGCGGGCGCTCGACGTCGATCGTCGCGGCGCGCCCGATTTCGTCGCGCTTCATTTCGGCGACGCGATGCCGGCCGAGGCGCTGCGGGCCGCCGCGCGCAGCGCGCTCGGGACGGAGGCGCTGCACGGCGGGTCCTCCTGTCTCGGCGTGATGTCGCGCGACGGCCTCGCCCTCGACACCGGCGGCGGCGCGGCGGCGCTCGCGCTCTACGATCCCGAGGGCAGCTACGGCACCGCGTCGCGGGACCTCGGCGACGACGCGACGGCGGCGGCGCGGCAGGCGGCGGAAACGGCGCTCGCCGCGGCCGGCCGGCCGGGCGAGCTGCCGGATCTCGTCTGGCTGACGACGGCGCCGGGGCGCGAGGAGCAGGTGCTCGCCGGGCTGCGCGCCGTCTTCGGCGCGGAGACGCCCATCGTCGGCGGCAGCGCGGCGGACGCCGACGTGCAGGGTGGCTGGCGCCAGATCGGCCCCGGCACGAGCCACGCCGACGGCGTGGTGGTCTCGGTTCTCTTCCCCTCGCGGCCGATCGCCTCGGTCTACCAGAGCGGCTACGGCCCGACGGGCCGGAGCGGGGTCGTCACCCGCGTCGCCGGGCGGCGGCTCTACGAAATCGACGGGCGCCCGGCGATGGAGGTCTACCGCGACTGGACGGGCGGCGCGGTGCCCGCGGCCGGTGAGGCCCCGGTCTCGATCCTCGCCGACGCGACCTTCTGGCCGCTCGGACGGGTGGCGCGCCATGTCGCGGGCGTGCCCTTCCACCTGCTCGGACACCCGGCCGTGGCCTATCCCGACGGGTCGATGGATCTCTTCGTCGATCTCTCCGAAGGCGATCGGCTCTGGCAGATGGCGGGCTCCTCCGACAGCCTCGTGGGGCGCGCCGGCCGCGTCGCCGCGCAGGCGCGCGAGGCGGCGGGCGGCGCGGGCGGCGCGCTCGTGATCTACTGCGGCGGATGCATGCTCGCCGTGCGCGAGCGCATGGAGGACGTGCGCGCCGGGGTCGACGCCGCGCTGGAGGGCGCGCCGTGGATCGGCGTCTTCACCTTCGGCGAGCAGGGCGTGCCGCCGGGCGGACAGGCGGAACACGGCAATCTCATGATCTCGTGCACGGTCTTCGCAGATCGGGTATGACAGACCGAGCGGACGCGTGCATGCTGCTTGGCGTCGTTTTGCACCGCCGGTCCGGCGTCCCCGCCGCCGGCAGATGCGGGCGGCGGGCCGACCGGGTCCGGCATGAGGACGCGGGCGCCGTAGGGACTGAAGATGACGATCGAGACGGAGACCGGCTTCATCTCCCGGGAGGAGTTCGACCGGGAGCGCCGCGCCCGCGAGGCCGCCGAGGCGGAGCTCGAGGCGCGGACGTCCGCGCTGCGCGAGGCCGAGGAGCGTCTCCTGCGCGAGCGCGAGGCGCTGCGCGCCGCGCTCGCCGAGACCGAAACGGCCCGCGCCCGCGAAACCGCGGCGCTCGAGGCGCAGTCGATTCTCGCCCGCGCGCTCGAGGCGCTGTCGGGGCGCACCGGCGCGTCGGAGGCCATGCAGGCGTTGCTCGACACGCTGCGCGAGGCCTACGGCTGCACCGACGCCTGTTACCTTCAGGCGCATGGCGGCGGCGGCGTCCGGGTCGCCGCGGCGGCGCGCCGCGACCGGGCGGGCACCGATCTGCCGCTGCCGCCGGTGACGCTGTGCCGCGCCCGCCGGATGGCGGGGCTCGCGCCGGCGGCGGGCGATGCGCCGCTGCCCGAGGGCTTCGCCGGGTTGTCCACCGTGCTGATCGTGCCGCTCGGCCTGCACGAGGAGACGGCGGGCGCGCTCCTGCTGTGCGGCGCGGAGCGTGCGCCCTTCACCGCCGCTGACCTGCGCCTGATGGAGCGCGTCGCGGCGATCGCCGTGCAGACGCTCACGGCGCTCCGCGAGGCGCGGCGCCACGCGCTGCTCGTGGCCCTGATCGAGGGCCGCGCGGTCGAGGAGACCGACGGCGTGCTCGACGCGCCGCTGGAGGCCGTGCACCGGGCCTTCCGCCGCCTGACCGACATCCAGGGCGAGGTGGTGGGCATCCTCGGCTCGCTGCTCGATGCGGCGCCGGACGGGATCGACGCCGCGCTCGACCGGGCGCTCGCGCGTCTCGGGCGCGCGATCGGCGCCGACCGCGTCCGCCTCCTGCGCCTCGCCCCCGGCGAGATGGCCGTGCAGGCCGCGCACCTCTGGTGCGCCGACGGGGTGGCGGCGGACGACGCGGGCGCGGCGCAGGGGCTCGCCGCGTGGCACGCGCGCCTCGCCGCGGAGGAGGACGTGCTGATCCCCGACGCCGCGGCGCTGCCAGAGGACTCGCCGGACCGGGCGGCGCTGGCCGCGGCGGGCACGCGCGCCCTCCTCGCCGTTCCCATGCGGCAGGACGGCGTCCTGCGCGGGGTCCTGTCCTGCGAGGTGGTGCAGGCGCCGCGCAGCTTCCTGCCCGGAGAGGTCCACCTGATCCGCTCGGTCGGCAAGGTGGCCGATTCGCTCCTCGCCCGGCGCGAGGCGGAGGCCGCTGCGGCGGCCGCGCACGCGGAGACCGCCGCGGAACGCGCGCGGCTGGAGTCGGTGCTCGAGGCGATGCCCGATCTCGTGGTGGAGCTGGACCGCGCGGGGCGCTTCGTCACCTGGCACTCGGGCGCGGTGATCGTGCCGGACGAGATCGGCGCGGCCTTCGCCGGTCAGACGCTCGAGGCGATGCTGCCGCCGGAGCTCGCTGCCGAGGCGCGCGCGGTGCTCGCCGAGATCGACGCCGGAGGCGTGCCGGAGCCGCGCGACTTCGCGTTCGACGTCACCGGAGAGGGCGCGCGGCGCTGGCAGCTCTCGGCCTCGGCGAACGGCACGGCCGGATATCTCTTCGTATTGCGAGACGTGACGGAGGCCCACGAACAGACGGCGCGCATCGCGGAACTCTCGGAGATCGCGCAGCGCACCTCGAACCTCGTCGTGATCTCGGACGCGGCGCGGCGGATCACCTGGGTCAACCGCGCCTTCGAGGAGACCTCGGGCTGGTCGCTCGACGAAGTGAAGGGCCGGAGCGCCGGCAGCTTCCTGCAGAGCGAGGAGACCGATCCCGAGACCGTCGCGCAGCTGCGCGCCGCGCTCGACGCCGGAGAGCCGGTGCAGGCGGAAATCCTGAACCGGGCGAAGGACGGCCGGCCCTACTGGATATGGCTCGACATCCAGCCGCTGCGCGGCGCGGACGGCACGCTCGAGGGCTTCATGGCGGTGGAGACCGATGTGACCGAGCGCCGCGCGCAATCCGACGCGCTGCGCCGCGCGGCGGAGGACGCGGCGCAGGCCCGCGCCACGCTCGAGGCGGCGGTCGAGGCGCTGCAGGACGGTTTCGTCCTCTTCGACGCGGACGACCGGCTGGTGATCTGCAACGAGCGCTACCGCCAGATCTACCCCCGCTCCGCCCCGGCGATCGTCCCCGGCGCCACCTTCGAGGAGATCCTGCGCTACGGCCTCGCGCGGGGCGAATACGCCGAGGCCGCGGGGCGCGAGGAGGCGTGGCTCGCCGAGCGGCTGGAGCGCCACCGCGCGTCCGAGAACGAGATCGAACAGGAGCTTTCCGACGGGCGCTGGCTGCGCATCTTCGAGAAGGCGACGCCCGACGGTGGGCGCGTCGGGCTGCGCGTGGACGTCACCGCGCTGAAGCTCGCCGAGAAGCGCGCGCAGGCCGACCGCGCCGCGGCCATGGAAGCGAGCCAGGACGGCATGGCGATCACGGACGCCGAGGGGCGCTTCCTCTACATGAACCGGGCGCATCTGGAGCTCTTCGGCTACGAGTCCGAGACCGAGGTCATCGGCAAGTCGTGGCGGATGCTCTATCCGCCCGCGGCCGCGGCCTGGATCGAGACGCACGCGATGCCCGAAATCGCGCGCACCGGGCGCTGGACCGGCGAGATCGAGGGCGTGGCGCGCGACGGCGCGCCGGTCGATCAGGAAGTCTCGCTCGCGCTGAAGGCCGACGGCGGCCTCGTCTGCACGACGCGCGACATGCGTCCGCGCCGGCGCGAGGCCTCGGAGCGGGCGCGCCTCCACGAAGAGCTTCAGCTCGCCCGCCGGCGCGAGGTGGTAGGGCAGATGGCGGCCGGCCTCGCGCATGACTTCAACAACCTGCTCGCCGCGATCTCCGGCAGCGCCTTCCTGATCCAGGACACGGCGCCCGGCACGGTCGCCGAGGAGGCGGCGCGGCGGATCGAGGCGGCGACGCAGGGCGCCGGGGACCTCGTGAAGCGCCTGCTCACGCTGGGCCGGGGGGAGGCGGCGCGGGAGCGGATCGACCTCTGCACGCATCTCCGCGAGGCGGCCGATCTCATCCGGGCCGGTCTGCGCGCACCCGCGCGGCTCGCCCTCGAGCTGCCGGACGCCCCCGTCGAGGTCGAGGCCGATCCGACCGACATCCTGCAGCTCGTCCTCAACCTCGGGATCAACGCGCGCGACGCGCTGGGCGACGGCGCGGGGGAGATCACGATCGCGCTCGACCCGGCGGACAGCGCCGACCTCTCCGGCCCCTTCGCGCTCGGCCGGCCCGACCCGGCGCGGCGCTACTGCCGGATCACCGTCTCTGACACCGGCGTCGGCATGACGCCGGAGACCGCCGCGCGCGTCTTCGAGCCCTATGCCACCTCGAAGGGCGCGGACGGCTCGGGGCTCGGGCTCGCCATCGTCTCCTCCGTCGTCGCGGCGGCTGGGGGCGCGATCCGGCTGGACAGCCGGGTGGGCGAGGGGACGACCTTCGCGGTGCTCTGGCCGGTCACGCCGGCGGTGGCCGACACGGCCCCGGAGAGTGGGACGGGCCGGCTCGACGGGCGCGCGGTTCTGCTCGTCGACGATCAGCAGGACGTCCTCGACGGGATCGCGAGCTTCCTCGAGGCCGCCGGCGCCGAGGTCGCGCCCTCGGACCAGCCGCAGGATATACTGGACGCGCTCGAGGAAGATCCCGGAGGATTCGATCTGCTCATCACCGATTTCGACATGCCCGACATGGACGGCGCCACGCTCGCCCGGGCGGCGCGCGAACGCGCGCCCGGCCTTCCCGTGGTGCTGGTCACGGCGCTCGCGGACCTGCCGGTACGTCACGATGGACTTTTCGACGCCGTGCTCGGCAAGCCGGTGCAGCGGGAGGCGCTCGTCGCGGCCGCGGAGGCGGCCATATTGAAAACCGAAGACCGAGGAGCCGCGTCATGCGCATCCTGATCGCGGACGACCACGGGTTGCTGCGCGACACGCTCGAACTCTGGTTCCGGCACGAGGAGATCGAGGTCACGCCGACCGAGGATCTGGACACGGCGCTGGCGGCGATCGCGCGAGAGGCGCCCTTCGATCTCGTTCTCCTCGATTACGGCATGCCGGGGATGAATGGCCTCGACGGCCTGCGCCGGACGCTGGCCGAGGCGAAGGGCGCGCGCGTCGCCGTCATGTCCGGCGTCGCGTCCCGCGACGTGGCCGAGGCGGCGCTCGACATGGGCGCGGCCGGGTTCCTGCCCAAGACGCTGCCCGCGAAGTCGATGGTCCACGCCGTGCGCTTCATGGCCGCCGGCGAGCAATACGCGCCGGTCGATTTCATGACCGCCGCGGCCGTGCCGGAGGGCGGCAACGCCCTTGCCGACCTGCTGACCCCGCGGGAGCGGCAGGTGCTGGAAAAGGTGGGCGCGGGGCTCTCCAACAAGGAGATCGCCCGCGCGCTCGGCATCCGCGAACCCACGGTGAAGCTTCACATGAAGACGCTCTATCGCAAGATCGGCGCCAGCAACCGGACGCAGGCGGCGCTGATGGCGAAGCAGGCCGGGCTGGTCGGCGCGTTCCGCCCCGCCGAGCCGCCGCAGGGCGCGCCGCGCGCCCGTCGTCAGGGCTCGTGACCGGCGCTCGCGCCAATCCCGGCACGGTCGACGCGGGCCGGCCGGGGTCTAGCTCTCTCCCATGCGCACTGTCTTCGCCCTCGCCGTCGCCGCGCTCGTGATCGCGGGCCACGTCGGGCTCTGGACCTCCGACGCGGTGCCGCCCGCGCTGAAGGCCGACCTGACGCGGATCAACGCGCTCGCCTGGGGCGTGGTGCTGCTGCCCGCGGGCGGCGTGGCGCTCTGGCGCCGCGCGCATCGCCGCCGCGCGGCGGAGACAGCGCGCCGGGCGCCGCGCGCACCTTGACCGCGCCGGGCGCGCGCGGATAGGCGCGCCGGGTCACCCCGAGGAGCGCCGCCCATGTCGCAGACCCTGACCGTCGCCGCCGCGCAGTTCGCGAGCCACATCGGCGACCCGGACGCCAATTTCGGGGAGCACCACGTCTGGGTGGCCGAAGCGCGCAAGGCCGAGGCCGACGTGCTCGTCTTCCCCGAGCTCAGCCTCGCGGGGCATTACGGCGCCGAGCGGCTGCTCGACATCACCATGAAGCGCAACGATCCCCGCCTGCTCGCGCTGTCGCGCGCGGCGGGCGAGACGATCCTCGTCGTCGGCTTCATCGAGGAGGGACCGGCCGCGCAGTTCTACAACGCCGCCGGCGTCTACAAGGGCGGGCGCTGCATCTACCTGCACCGCAAGATCAACCTGCCCTCCTACGGCAAGCTGATCGAGACCAAGTACTACGCGCAGGGCCGCTTCGTGGACACCCACGCCATCTCCGAGGACTGGCGCCTCGGGCTCCTGATCTGCGCCGATCTCTGGAACCCGGCGCTCGTGCACCTGGCGTTCCTGCACGGGGCGACGCTGCTGGTCTCGCCGATCTCCTCGGGCGTCGAGGCGGTGGGCGAGGCCTTCGACAACCCCGCCGGCTGGGCGGCGACGATGCACTTCTACTCGATGATGTACGGCGCGCCCTCGGTCATGGCGAACCGCGTCGGCCCGGAGGAGGACCTGACCTTCTGGGGCGGCTCGCGCATCCTCGGCCCCTTCGGCGAGCCGCTCGCCGTCGCGGGGACCGAGCCCGAACTCATCGCCGCGACGGTGGACTACGCCGAGGTGCGCCGCGCCCGCGCGCTCCTGCCCACGGTGCGCGACAGCAACATGGGGCTCGTCGAGCGCGAGATGAACCGCCTGATCGACCGCCTCGGCGTGCCCGACATCATCCGCGACGACGGCTGAGGTGGACGGGCGATTTTTCGTACGAAAAATCGCCGCCGCGCCCTGGGTGGCCGGCGCACCGCGCTGGGGCTCGAAAATTCTTCGTACGAAGAATTTTCGCCCGGCCCGGCGGCGCCGCCGGGCCCCTTCCACCGGGGCGCGCGATCGGCTATCTCCCGCGCGTTCCCGAAGCCCGAAGGACCGCGCCATGAAATTCACCCTCTCCTGGCTCAAGGACCATCTCGACACGACCGCGGGCGTGGCCGAGATCGCCGAGGCGCTGACCGACCTCGGCCTCGAGGTGGAGGAGGTGCACGACCCCGCCGCGCGGCTCGCCGGCTTCACGCTGGGCAAGGTGCTCGAGGCCGAAAAGCACCCGGACGCCGACCGCCTCCGCGTCTGCCGCGTCGAGACCGACCGGGGCGAGGCGCAGATCATCTGCGGCGCGCCGAACGCCCGCGCGGGCATCACCGCGGTGATCGCGCATCCCGGCACCTATGTCCCCGGCATCGACACCACGATCCAGGTGGGCAGGATCCGCGGCGTCGAGAGCCACGGCATGATGTGCTCCGAGCGCGAGATGGAGCTTTCGGAGGAGCACGACGGCATCATCGAGCTGCCCTCCGGCGAGGTGGGCGAGCGTTTCGTCGACTGGC
This sequence comes from Rhodosalinus sediminis, assembly GCF_003385555.1. Classification (GTDB taxonomy): domain Bacteria; phylum Pseudomonadota; class Alphaproteobacteria; order Rhodobacterales; family Rhodobacteraceae; genus Rhodosalinus; species Rhodosalinus sediminis. The sequence continues at coordinate 64,036 of NZ_QOHR01000001.1, forward strand.
TGGCCGTGCATGACCCGGCCAAGGTGGACCCGGTGATCGAGATCGCGATCACCCCCAATCGGCCCGACGCGCTCGGCGTGCGCGGTATCGCCCGCGATCTCGCCGCGCGCGGCCTCGGCACGCTGAAGCCGGTCGAGAGCGCGCCGGTCCCCGGCGCCTTCCCGAGCCCGGTGGGCGTGACGATCGACGCGGACACGCGCGACGGCTGCCCGGTCTTCGCGGCGCGCGTGATCCGGGGCGTGCGCAACGGCCCCTCGCCGCAATGGCTGCAGGACCGGCTGCGCGCCATCGGGCTGCGCCCGATCTCGGCGCTCGTGGACGTGACGAACTTCTTCACCTTCGACCGCAACCGCCCGCTGCACGTCTTCGACGCGGCCCGCGTCTCGGGCGATCTGCGCGTCCACCGCGCCGCGGGCGGCGAGACGCTCGAGGCGCTCGACGAAAAGACCTACGCCTTTCCCGAGGGCGCCGTCGTGATCTCCGACGACGCGGGCCCCGAGAGCATCGCCGGCATCATGGGCGGCGCCGCGACCGGCGTGACCGAGGAGACGGTGGACCTCGTCCTCGAAAGCGCCTTCTGGGATCACGTGCAGATCGCGATGACCGGCCGCGCGCTCAGGATCAACTCCGACGCGCGCTACCGCTTCGAGCGCGGCGTCGATCCGGCCTACACCCTGCCGGGGCTCGAGGACGCGACGCGCATGATCCTCGATCTCTGCGGCGGCGAGGCCTCCGAGGTGGTCGTCGCCGGCGCGGTGCCGGACCACGCCCGCGCCTACCGGCTCGACCCGGCGCGCGTGCGCTCGCTCGTCGGCATGGACCTGCCCGAGGCGGAGCAGCGCCAAACCCTGACCGCCCTCGGCTTCACCCTCGAGGGGGACATGGCGCATGTCCCCTCGTGGCGGCCCGACGTCATGGGCGAGGCGGATCTGGTCGAGGAGGTCGCGCGCATCGCGAGCCTGACGAAGCTCGAGGGCAGGCCCCTGCCGCGGCCCTCGCCGGGGGTGACGGCGCCGGTGCTCACGCCGCTCCAGCGCCGCGAGCAGGCCGCGCGCCGCGCGCTGGCCGCCGCGGGCTTCAACGAGTGCGTCACCTACAGCTTCATCGACGCCGCCGCGGCGCGGCTCTTCGGCGGCGACGACCGCCTCGCGCTCGAGAACCCGATCTCTTCCGAGATGACGCACATGCGCCCCGACGTGCTGCCCGGCCTCCTGCAGGCCGCGGCGCGCAACCAGGCGCGCGGCTTTTCGGACCTCGCGCTCTTCGAGATCGGCCCGGCCTTCCACGGCGCCGAACCGGGCGAGCAGCACCTGCAGGTCGCGGGCCTTCTGGTGGGGCGCGCCGTGCCGCGCAACGTCCACGGTCCGGCGCGCGACGCCGACACCTTCGACGCCAAGGCCGCCGCCGAGGAGGTGCTCGCCGCGCTCGGCGCGCCGGCGGGGGTGCAGGTCCTGCGCGGCGGGGCGGAGTGGTGGCACCCGGGGCGCCACGGCCGCGTCTGCCTCGGCCCGAAGAAGACGCTCGGCACCTTCGGCGAGCTGCACCCGCGCGTGCTGCAGGCGCTCGACGTGAAGGGGCCGGCGGTGGCCTTCACCCTCTGGCCGGAGGAAATCCCGCCGCCGCGCCGCGCGGGCGCCGCGCGCCCGGCGCTCGCGGCCTCCGACCTGCAGGCGGTGGAACGCGACTTCGCCTTCGTGGTTGACGACCGGGTGGAGGCGGCGAAACTGGTCTCGGCCGCGCGCGGCGCCGATAAGGCGCTGATCGAGGACGTTCGGGTCTTCGACGAGTTCGCGGGCGGCGCGCTGGGCGAGGGGCGCAAGTCGCTCGCGCTCTCGGTGCGCCTCCAGCCGCGCGAAACGACGATGACCGAGGCCGAGATCGAGGCCGTATCGGCCCGCATCGTGGAGAAGGTGAAGGCTGCCACCGGCGCCGAGTTGCGCGGCTGAACCGCGCCCGGGGCGGCCCCGAGACGCGAGGAGGCCGCGATGTTCGAGGACCGGAAAGAGGCGGGCGAGGCGCTGGCCGAGCGGGTGGCGGCCGCGCGCCCGGAGCGCCCCGTCGTGCTGGCGCTGCCGCGCGGGGGCGTGCCCATCGCCGCGACGGTGGCCGAACGCCTCGGCGCGCCGCTCGACCTGTTGCTCGTGCGCAAGCTCGGCCTGCCCGGGCACTCCGAACTCGCCGCCGGCGCGCTGGTCGAGGGCGACCCGCCGCAGGCGGTCTACAACCCGGAGGTGCTCACCATGGCCGGCCTCGACGAGCGCGACTTCGAGGGCCAGATCGCCGACAAGACGCAGGAGATCGCCGAGCGCCGCGCGCGCTGGCTCTCGGGGCGCGCGCCGGTGGATCTGTCTGGACGCACGGCGATCGTGGTGGACGACGGCATCGCCACGGGCGCGACCGTGCGCGCGGCGCTGCGCGGCCTGCGCGCCCGCGCGCCGGCCGCCGTCTGGCTCGCCGTGCCCGTCGCGCCGCCCGATACGCTGGAGCGCCTCGCCCACGAGGCCGACGAGGTGATCTGTCTCGACCGGCCCCGCGACTTTCAGGCGGTGGGGCTGCACTACCGCCGGTTTCCGCAAGTGAGCGGCGAGGAGGTCGCCGACATCCTCGCCCGGTTCGACACCTCCGACAGGAGACCCGAATGACGCTGACCGTCTATCTCGCCGGAGAGATCCACTCCGACTGGCGCGAGGAGGTGAAGACCGCCGCCGCCGGGCTCGACGTGCGCTTCACCGCGCCGGTGACCGACCACGCGGCGAGCGACGACTGCGGCGTGGCGATCCTCGGCGCGGAGGAGGACAAGATCTGGCACGACCGCAAGGGCGCGCTCCTCAACGCCATCCGCACCCGCACCGCCATGGAGGAGGCCGACGTGGTCGTCGTCCGCTTCGGCGAGAAATACAAGCAGTGGAACGCCGCCTTCGACGCGGGCTACGCCGCCGCGCTGGGCCGGCCGCTCGTCATCCTCCACCCGCCTGAGCACGACCACGCGCTCAAGGAGGTGGACGCGAGCGCCAACGCCGTCGCCCGCGAGCCGCGCCAGGTCGCCGACATCCTGCGCTACGTGCTGGAGGGCCGGCTGCCCTGAGGGCGCCGGCCGCGGCGCGCCCACACAGGACAGGCCGCCCGGCGCCGGGCCTCCGCCCCGCGCTTAACGCGGCCGGGGCGCCGCCTTGGCCGATCCGCGCCCCGCGGCGGCGGCGCCGCTGCGTCGGGCTCATCCGCGCGGGCGGGGTCATGGCGTCGGCGTTCGCCGGGCTCCCGGCCCGTCCGGATCTTCAGCGACAGGCGGCGGCCGCGCTCCCCGGCCTCAGGCGCCGGGGGTCGACATCCCCGACGCGGCGCCGCGCGGCGATCGTGGCGCGCCGTCTCCGCCCTGCGGCCCCACGCGGCGACGCGGCGCTCGGCGTGACGGTCGCCCTGCTCGCCGGCACGCTGCGCGCGGAGGGCGGCGCAGCCCTCTCCCCTGAAACCGCCCCGCCCATCATCTTGGCCGAAATACTCCGGGGGGAGTCGCGCCGCAGGCGCGACGGGGGGCAGCGCCCCCCGCGCGGCGGCTCAGCCCTCGCGCGGGGGGATGTCGCGCGCGCGGATCACCGCCGGCCGCGCGAGGAATCGGTCGAGATAGGCCACCGTGCGCGGGTGCTCCTCCCAGCCCACGAGCGCCTTCGCGCCGTAGAAATCGAGCGCGTTCAGCCACGGCGCGAGCGCCATGTCGGCGATGGAATACGCGCCCGCGATCCACTCGCGGTCCTCGAGCGCGGTCTCGATCACGCCGAGCAGGCGGCGCGCCTCGCCCACGTAGCGCTCGCGCGGGATCGGGTCGGCGACCTCCGCGCCCTTGAACTTCACGAAGAAGCCGAGCTGCCCGAAGAGCGGCCCCACGCCGCCCATCTGGAACATCAGCCACTGGATCGTCTCGTGCCGGCCGCGCGGGTCGGCGGGCAGGAAGCGGCCGGTCTTCTCGGCGAGGTAGATCAGGATCGCGCCCGATTCGAAGAGGCCGAAGGGGCGGCCGTCCGGCCCGTCGGGGTCGATGATCGCCGGGATCTTGTTGTTCGGGTTGAGCGAGAGGAACTCGGGGCTCTTCACGTCTGCGTCGTCGAGCGTGACGCGGTGCGCCTCGTAGGGCAGGCCGGTTTCCTCGAGGAACACCGAGACCTTGATGCCGTTGGGCGTCGGATAGGAATAGAGTTGCAGGACCGAGGGGTCCTGCGGCGGCCAGCGGCGGGTGATCGGAAACGCGTCGAGCGATGCCATGCGGGGCTCCTTTCTGTGCGCCGCGCACCCTAACCGCTGGCGGCCCGAGGGAAAGAGGCGCGCGCCGGCGACACGACCGGGCGCGGTGCGAAGCGCTGACGAGGGAGAGCGCCATGCAGACCCTGACGGAGGTGGCGGCAGGCTACGGCCCGCTCTTGTGGACGGCGCTCGAGGCGCTGGTGGTGCTCGGGGTCGGCTGGACCCTCGCCGCGATGATCGCCCGCGCCGCGGGCCAGCGGATCACCGCGAGCCGGCGCATCGATCCGACGCTCGGCCATTTCGCGGCGAGCGTGATCCGCTGGGGGCTGCTCCTCGTGGTGGCGATCGCGGTGCTCGGCGTCTTCGGGATCGAGGCCACGAGCCTCGTGGCCGTCCTCGGCGCGGCGACGCTCGCCGTGGGGCTGGCGCTGCAGGGCACGCTCTCCGATCTCGCCGCCGGGGTGATGCTGGTCATCTTCCGGCCCTACCGGGTCGGGCAGTACGTCGACATCGGCGGCACCTCGGGCACGGTGGCGCGGATCGATCTCTTCGCGACCGAACTGACCACGTCCGACAACCTCCAGGTCATCCTGCCCAACGCCCGCGCCTGGGGCGCGGTGATCACCAATTACTCGGCGCACGACACCCGCCGGCTCGATCTCACCGTCGGCATCGACTACGGCGACGACCCGGAGGAGGCGATGGCGATCATCCGCCGCCTCGCCGAAGACGACGACCGCGTGATGGAGGACCCGGCCCCTTCGGTCCACGTCGCGGCCCTCAGCGAGAGCGCCGTCGACCTCGGCGTGCATCTCTGGTGCCGGGCCGGGGATCACTGGGCGCTGAAGTGCGACATGCTGAAGCGCGTCAAGGCCGCCTTCGACGCGGCCGGCGTCACGATCCCCTATCCGCACCGCGTCGAGGTCCGCAAGGACGGCTGAGCGGTTTGTGTCGCGCGCCCGGCCGCGCTAGGCCCTCCGGCAGGGGCGTCGCCCCGCCGCAGAGGAGAGCCGCCATGTCCCGTCCCGCCGGAGCGCCGCGATGAGCCGCACCGCCCTCGTCACCGGCGCCGCCGGCTTCATCGGGTTTCACCTGGCGCGCCGCCTGCTGGCCGACGGCTGGCGGGTGGTGGGCCTCGACGCGCTGACGGATTACTACGACCCGGCGCTGAAGCGCCGGCGCCTCGCCCGTCTCGAGGAGACGGCAGGCTATGCGCATGTGACGGACCGGATCGAGGCGCCGGGCGTTCTCGCCGACCTGATGGCCGAGCACGCGCCGGAGGCGGTGCTGCATCTCGCCGCGCAGGCCGGCGTGCGCTATTCGCTGGAGGCGCCGCGCAGCTACCTCGAGAGCAACATCGCCGGCACCTTCGAACTGCTGGAGGCGGCGCGCGCGCATCCGCCCGCGCATCTGCTCATCGCCTCGACCTCTTCGGTCTACGGCGCGAACACGGCGATGCCCTACGCCGAGACCGACCGCGCCGACCACCAGATGTCCTTCTACGCGGCGAGCAAGAAGGCGACCGAGGCGATGGCCCATTCCTACGCCCACCTGTTCGGCCTGCCGGTGACGCTCTTCCGCTTCTTCACCGTCTATGGGCCCTGGGGGCGGCCGGACATGGCGCTCTTCAAGTTCGTCGCGGCGATGCTCGAGGGGCGCCCCATCGAGGTCTACAACCGCGGCGAGATGATGCGCGACTTCACCTATGTCGACGACCTCGTGGAGGCGGTGGCGCGCCTGATCCCGGCGGTCCCGGGCGCGCAGCCGGTCTGCGAGACCGACAGTCTCTCTCCGGTGGCGCCGTGGCGGGTCGTCAACATCGGCAACGCGCAGCCCGTGCGGCTCGGCGATTTCATCGCCGCGGTGGAGGCGGCGCTCGGCCGGCCGGCCGAAAGGACGCTCCTGCCGATGCAGCCGGGCGACGTGCCGGCGACCTGGGCCGACGTGACGCTCCTCGACGCGCTGACCGGCCCGCGCCGGGCGACGCCGCTCGCCGAGGGCGTGCAGGCCTTCGTGGACTGGTATCTCTCCGAGTATCGGGCCGGGGACGCAGGGCCGCGTTGACGCCGCCCGCGCGCTGGAGGACAACGCGCGCGGAACAGGCGACGGGAGCGCAGGGCACATGAAGATCGCCATGATCGGGACGGGCTATGTCGGCCTCGTCTCCGGGGTGTGTTTCTCGGACTTCGGGCACGAGGTCGTCTGCGTCGACCGCGACGCGGAGAAGATCGCGCGGCTGGAGCGCGGCGAGGTGCCGATCTACGAGCCGGGGCTCGACCGGCTCCTGGAGAAGAACGCCGCCGCCGGGCGGCTGCGCTTCACGGGCGACCTCGCCGCGGCGCTCGACGGCGTGGACGCCGTTTTCATCGCCGTGGGCACGCCGACGCGCCGCGGCGACGGGCACGCGGATCTTTCGCACGTCATGGCCGCGGCCGAGGAGATCGCCCGCGCCGCGCCCGACGGCGTGGTGATCGTGACGAAATCCACCGTGCCGGTGGGCACCAACCGCAAGGTCCGCGAGGTCGTGGCGGCCGCCAACCCGGCGCTCGACTTCGACGTGGCCTCCAACCCCGAGTTCCTGCGCGAGGGCGCGGCGATCGACGACTTCATGCGCCCCGACCGGGTCGTCGTCGGCGTCGAGAGCGAGCGCGCGGCGGAGGTCATGGCGGCGATCTACCGCCCGCTCTACCTGCGCGATTTCCCGGTGGTGACGACCGATCTCGAGTCCGCCGAGATGATCAAATACGCCGCCAATGCCTTCCTCGCCACGAAGATCACCTTCATCAACGAGATCGCCGCGCTCTGCGAGCGCGCGGGCGCGGACGTGAAGGAGGTCTCGAAGGGCATGGGCCTCGACAAGCGGATCGGGCCGACCTTCCTGCACGCGGGCCCCGGCTTCGGCGGGTCGTGCTTTCCCAAGGACACCCGCGCGCTCGCCCGGATCGGGCAGGAGCACGGGCTGCCCCTGCAGATCACCGAGGCGGTCATCAAGATCAACGACGAGGTCAAGCGCCGCATGGTCGAGAAGATTACCGAGCTCTGCGGCGGCTCGGTCAACGGGCTGACGGTCGCCGTGCTCGGCGTGACCTTCAAGCCCGAGACCGACGACATGCGCGAGGCGCCCTCGCTGACGATCGTGCCCGCGCTGGTGGGCGGCGGGGCGCGCGTGCGCGTCGCCGACCCGCAGGGCCGGCGCGAGGGCGAGGCGCTGCTGCCCGGCGTCGCGTGGTGCGACGACGCCTATGCGGCGGCCGAGGGCGCGGATCTCCTCGTCCTGTTGACCGAGTGGAACGAGTTCCGCGCGCTCGACCTCGCCGATATCGCCGGCCGCATGGCCACCCCCCGCCTCGCCGACCTGCGCAACGTCTACTCGGCCGAGGCCGCGCAGGCCGCGGGCTTCGCGGCCTATACGGCGGTCGGGCGCGAGGGGGTCGGGGCGGACTGATCCTCGGGCGCGGCCTGCGGCGGCACAAAAGGAGGCATTGCGCCCATGCGCGCGCTCGACGGGTTCGGCCATCGCGGCACGGTGGGGCTGACGCTGCTCGCGTCGCTTCTCTGGGGCGTGTGGTGGATCCCCATCCGCTGGCTCGAGAGCGGCGGGCTGCCCGGGGTCTGGGCGAGCCTCGCCATGGGGCTCGCCGCGCTGCCGGCCTTCGCCGTGCTCGCCGCGCGCGAGGGGGCGGGCGGGCTGACGGCGCCGCGCGCGCTCGCCGGGGCGCTCTGCGTGGGGCTCGCGGCGATGCTCTACAGCACCGCGCTCGTCTTCACGGACGTGGTGCGCGCGGTGGTGATCTTCTACCTCGCGCCCGCCTGGTCCATCCTGATCGAGTGCCTGTTCATGGGCCGGCGCTGGAGCCTCAGGAGCGCCGGGGCGCTCGCGCTCTCGCTGCTCGGGGTGGCCGCGATCTTCCGCTTCGACGTGGCGGCGGACCGCTGGGCCGCGGGCGACGCCATCGCGCTGGTCTCCGGGCTCGCCTGGGCCGTGGGCGCGGCGCTCGTCTTCGCCCGGCCCGGGGGGCGGCCCGCGACGCTCGCGCTCTTCGCCACGCTCGGCATGGTGGCCGCGGCGGCGGGGGTTCTGGCGCTCTCCGGGGGCGCGGCCGGCCGCTGGCCCGGCGGCGGGCCGGCGCTCGCCGCGACGCCGCTGGCGCTGGCGACGGGGCTTTTCTACCTGGCGCCCGTGCTGCTGGTGACGCTCTGGGCGGCGCAGCGCCTCGCGCCCGCGGCGATGAGCTTCCTGCTGACCGCGGAGATCGTGGCCGGCGTCGTCTCGGGGGCGGTGCTGCTGGCGGAGCCCTTCGGCTGGCCCGAGGCGGCGGGCGCGGGGCTGATCATTCTCGGCGCGCTCGTCGAGGCGGGCGCGCCGGTGGGCGCGGCGCGGCGCAGCGGGTGAGCCGCGGGAGGGGGCTGTCCGCCCCCTCTTGGCCTGCGGCCAATTCACCCCCGAGAGTATTTGGGCCAAGATGATGGGGCCGGGCGGGAGCTTTCGGCGGCGTTCGACGGCGTCGGTCGCGCGGCGCGTCGGAGGCGGGACATGGCCCGGCCGATCGGATCGAGGGGCATCGACCGGCGCGAAGAGGGCGGCGCGCGGGGGCGCGCAGATTTTCTGGAACCTGTGCCGTGCCGTCACGTTTCCGGTGTGCGCCTTTGACATCCAGAGGTGCCTGTCCCTCCCCAAGGCGGTTGCGTCCCCCGGCGCGGCCGCCTCCCCTTTTTTCACGGGATCGCGCGTCTGCCCTGCGGCATGGGTGCGTTGGCCCTTGCCGGCGGGTGCGGTCGCCATGGGGCGAAGGTGTCCGGTGCGCCGAGCGCCTGCCGTGCCTCACCGGACGAAAACAGGTTGGACTAAGGGGCCCGGTGGCGCGCCGGCGGGCGTCGTCCGTCCGCGCGTCCGGGGACGGCGGAGGCGCAGGCTGCAGGTCCGGGAGGGTGTCGCCCCGGGGGCCGCGCCGCTGAGGTGCGCGGCCGCTGCCGTGCGCCTGTGCCCCGTGCGCCGGGCCCTTCGGCCGCCTCGCGAGAGCGGCCGTGTCACGTGTCCCGACGCCGCTGTCCCGCCGCGGGGCGGGGGCGGGCGCAAAAAGGCCCGCGACACGGGATGCCGCGGGCAGCCGGGCGCGGCCCAGGGATCAAACCGCGCCGTGGGGGCGGGACGGGCCTCAGGCCGCGTCCCTGTTCACATGTCCGGTGGCGATCTCGGTGAAGGCCCGGTCACCGTCGTAGGACTTGTCGAGGCAGGTCTGCGCCGCGCCGGCGTCCTCGTCGAGGCCGAGGCGGCGGGCGAAGGCGCGGATCGTGCCGTAACCGGCGATTGCGTAGTGGGCCATGAGCTGATAGGCGGCGATGATCGCGGCGTCGCGCGTGTCGCCGTCGGTGAAGCGCTCGCCGAAGATCTCCTTCTCGGTTTCGGCGACGAGCCCCTCCATGCCGGCGCTGTGGCGCGCCGCGGGGTCGGCGCCATGCGCCGCGGCGAGCTGGGCCATGGTGTCCCGCCCGCGTTGGATCCCGTCCACGCCGCGCTCGAGGGCGGCCTTCAGCTCGCTGTCGGTGGCGGCCTCGGCGAGCTTGCGCGTCACGGCCTCTGATTGACGGCAGGCGCTGTGCATGTCCTGCACCTGCTCGAGATAGAGGTCCTTCAGGTCGTCGTTGGCCATGGGAACGTCTCCTTCGTCGCGGGCGCCGCCTGTGGGCGGCGCTTCGGAGGATCAACGGGCGCGGCCCGGGCCTTGTTCCTGCGCGGGCCGGCGACGGCCTGCGGGGGTTGACCGCGCGCGTGGCGCGCCTGCCCTGACCGGCTAGGAAACGGCCCCGCCGGGGCGGTGCCGGCGGGGCCGTGCGGGCCGGAGCCGCGCGGCGCGCTCAGCCGTCGCCGCCCGCGTCGAGCGGCAGCGCGAGGAAGGTGTAGGCGCCGTTCCGGAAGACCCGGAGGAGGAGCGGCCGGTCGCCCTCGTCCGCCGCGGCGGCGGCCTCGCGCAGGGCGGCGACCTCGCGCAGCGCCTCACCGTTCGCGGCGGCGATCACGTCGCCCTGGCGGAGGCCGGCGGCCGCCGCGGGCGAGCCCGGCGCGACCCCGGCGACGACGAGGCCCTCGACGCGCGGGGGCAGATCGGCGCGGGCGCGCAGCTCGTCGGTGAGCGGCGCGACCGTCACGCCGAGCCGCGACTCGCCGTCCCGGCCTCGCTCGGGCGCCTGCCGGCGGGGCTCTCCGCGCGCGAAGAGGCCGGCGGGCTGTTCGCCGATGGTGACGGTGAGCGTCTCCTCGGACCCGTCGCGCAGCACGGTGACGGGCACCTCCTGCCCGCTTTCGAGCGCGGCGACCGCGAAGCTCAGCGCGCGCGGATCCTCGATCGCCTCGCCGGCGATCGAGGTGATCACGTCGCCCGCCCGCAGGCCGGCCGCGGCGGCGGGGCTGTCCTCGGTCACCTGCGCGACGAGCGCGCCGCCCGCGTCTTCGGGCAGGTCGAGCGCCGCGGCGAGGGCGGCGTCTACGGGCTGCATCCGCACGCCGAGGTAGCCGCGCTCCACCTCGCCGTCGTCGCGCAGGTCCGCGATCACCGACTGCGCCACGCGCGAGGGCACCGCGAAGCCGATGCCGACGCTGCCGCCCGAGGGCGAGACGATCGCCGTGTTCACGCCCACGACCTCGCCCGCGGTGTTGAAGAGCGGCCCGCCCGAGTTGCCCCGGTTGATCGCCGCGTCGGTCTGCAGGAAGGCGTCGTAGGGGCCCGATCGGATGTCGCGCGAGCGCGCCGAGAGGATGCCGGCGGTGACGCTCGCCTGCAGGCCGAAGGGGTTGCCGATGGCGACCATCCACTCGCCGACCGCGACATCCCGCGAATCGCCCCAGGCGACGGCGGGCAGCGCCGCGTCGGTCTCGACCTTCAGCAGCGCGAGATCGGTGGCCGGGTCGGTGCCCACGACCTCGGCCTCGAGGCGCGTCTCGTCGGCGCGCACCACCTCGACCTCCTCGGCGCGGCGGACGACGTGATCGTTGGTGACCACGTAGCCGTCGGGCGAGATGATGAAGCCCGAGCCCTGCGCGCGCATCGGCCCGCGCTGCATCGGCCCCGGCCCGCCGAAGAAGTCGCGCAGGCCGGGTGGCAGCTGCGGGCCGGGCCGCGGCCCCTCGGCGCGCGCCGGCGCGGTCGAGAGGATGCCGACCACCGCGGGCTGCTTGTCGGCGACCATCGCCGCGAAGCCGGGCGGCGTGGCGTAGCCGTTCCCGGGGGCGGTGGTCTGCGCGCTCTCCTGCGCGCCGGCGGCCGGCGCGGCGAGCAGCGCCGCGGCGAGCGCGGCGGCCCGGGGCGCCTGCGGAAGGGCGGACGGTCTCGTCATCGGGGTGCCTCCTTCGGACGTGTTTCGGTGGATCAGGCCGGCGCCGCCTCTGTCGCGGCGGGCGCGGCGTGCAGGGTGTCGGCGTCGAGCCAGGCGCGCACGGTCCGCGCGAAGCGCCGCTGCGCGGTGAGCATGGGCAGGTGCCCCGTGTCGGTCAGCTGCGCGACGCCCGCGGGCAGGGCGCGCGCGAGCTCCAGCTGGTGGGCGACGGTCACCACCGGGTCGCGCCGGCAGATCACGACCGTCACCGGCGTGGCGAGGCGCGCGAAGCTGTCGAGCGCGCTCTGCCCCCGCGCCCAGACCGCGAGCGCGCGGATCGTCGCCGGATCGCCCCCGGCGAGGTCGCGGCGCATCGCGGGCGGCACCGCTTCCAGCCGTTCCCCGGGGGCGAGGGAGGCGGTCATCCACGCCGCGAAGCGGTCCGCGTCGGCGAGCCAGTGCCGGATCAGCACCTGCGCCGAGAGCGGCCCGACGAGCGGCATTCCCGTGGCGACCCGCACGCGCAGCGTCGCCCGCTTGCCGCAGTCGCCCGCGTGGATCGCGCCCACGACGAGCGCTCGGGACACGAGATCGGGCCGCTCGCGCGCGATGAGGAGCGCGAGGTAGCCCCCGAGCGAATGCCCGATCAGCTGCACGGGCCGCCCGCCGCTTTCGGCCTCGATCACGTTCGCCATGTGCCGCGCGAGCGCCGCGGGCTGGGCCAGCAGGGCCGCGGCGCCCGGCAGCCGTGGCGCGTCCGCGCGGTGGCCGGGCAGGGGCGGCGCGAGCACGGCCTCGAGGCCGAGCGCCTCCCGCAGCGGCGCCCAGAGCGCGGGGCTCTCGAGCAGACCGTGCAAGAGGACGACCGGCCCGCGCGGCCCGGCCGCCGGGGCGGGACCGGCGCCTGCGCGCGTCTCCGGGCAACGAAGCTCTTGCGACATGCGGGCCCCTCGCCGGCCGGCGCGGACCGCCCGCGCCGTCGCGAGGCCAACACCGGCGGGCGCCCGGCGGTTCCCCGCGCTCAGGCCGGCGCGGTGACGGCGCGCCCCGCCGCCGCGCGCACGAGCGCCGCGAAGATGCGGCGCTGCGCGGCCTGATAGAACAGGTGCTCCGGGTGCCACTGCACGCCGAGGGCGAAGGGCGGGCCGGGCCGCTCGATCGCCTGGATCATGCCGCCCGCGTCCTCGGCGGCGACGCGCAGCCCTCGGCCCAGCCGGTCCACCGCCTGCGTGTGAAGCGCGTTGACAAGCATCTCCTCGCGCCCGGCGATCCCGGCCAGGAGCGTGCCCCTGCAGGCGCGCACGCGCCGGCGCGGCAGGATCGTGCGGTAGCGGCGCGAGCCGGGAAAGGCCGCGTAGGCGTCGGCGTGGAGCGTGCCGCCGAGCGCGACGTTGAGCATCTGCGCGCCCCGGCAGATGCCGAGGACGGGCAGGCCGCGCTCCAGCGCCTCCTCGGCGAGGCGGCGCTCGAGCGCGTCGCGCGCGGGGTCGAGGCGCACCTCGGCCCGGATCTCTCCGCCGTAGAGCGCGGGCGAGATGTCGTCGCCGCCGCCGATCACCAGCCCGTCGACCGTATTGAGCTCCGCCGCGCGCCCGGTGCCCCAGCGCACCGCGCGCCCGCCCGCGAGCCAGACGTTCAGCGCGACGAGCGGAAAGATGCGCCAGCCCGAGCGCGCCGAGGTGGTCACCGCGATGCGCGGCCGCGCGGTCATGCCTCCTCCGCCGCCGGGCCGCCCGCGGGCGCGAGCGCGGCGAGGGGGCCGAGCGCCGCGGTCACCGCCGCGCCGTCGGCCGCCGCGGCGAGGCGCGCGGCGAGCGCGTCGTCGGCCGCCACGCGCTCCACGAGCCACCAGCGCCGCCAGTCGTAGGCGAGGCTCCAGCCCGCCTCGCCGAGGCGGCTTTCTGGCTGGCGGAAGTGATAGGCGGGCCGCGCGGCGACCGCGCCCGCCGCCGCCGGGTGGCGCGCGAACCGCTCCGGCGCGAGATGCGCGTAGGCGGGCATCAGGTCGAGCCCGTGGTTGCGCGACGACAGATGCGCGTCGATCAGGTCGAAGAGCGCCGCGGGCGGCGCATCGGGGGCGAGCGCGGCGAGGGCGTCCCTGAAGCCCGGCGGGAAGGGCGCGGTGAAGGGGAGCACGCGCCGGCTCATGTCCATCGGGTCGCGCGCGCGCAGCCAGTCCTCGAGCAGCGCGAAGGCGCGCGCCACGCGGGGCAGGTCGCGCCCGGTCTCCGGGTCGGCGAGCGTGACGTTGAGGTGCAGCCCGAAGCTGTGCACGAGATGCGCGCGCGAGCCCTCCGCGCCGGCCTCCGCCAGCGCGGCGGCGAGCGCGTCGGCCGCCTCGAGCCGGTCCTGCGCGAGCGGCTCGGTCACGATCTCGATCGGCACCACCTGCCGCGCCACGGCGACGCCCACCTCGGCCGCGCGGTCGGTGCCTTCGGGCCTGAGCGCGGTGTCGAGATAGACCTTGAGCGTGCCGAGGCGGCTGTCCTCGACGCGCCATTCGCTCGCCGAGACCTGCCGCACGCGCCCGCCCGCGACGTCGCGGCAGAGCTCGGCCGCGGCATCCGGGGCGAGCGCACCGAACTCCAGCTCGACGCCGACCGCGCGCGGCGCGCCCGACCCCTCGGGCAGATCCGGGAGCGTCGGAAAGCGCGCGTCGGGTGGATGCGCGGGCAGGGGGGAACGCTGGGCCATCCTGTGAAGGCTAGACCGGGGCGCGCCGCGCGTCCAACGCGGGCGGAACCCGCCGCTGGGGCGCCTCCTTTCGTGAACAGCGATCCCACCCGGAGGAGGCGAACATGACCCGCTCCGCCCGAGAGACCCGCCGCGGCGCGCCGGAGATCCGCGTGCCCGCCCACGATCCGCGCAGCGACCGCGTCGAGGTGCCCCACGCCGCCAACGGACCGGCGACGCCCGTGCGCTCGGGCCGCGTGCCCGTGAGCCCGGGCCGCCGCCCGCGGGCGATGGGCACCGGCGCGATCCCCGAAACGCGGGTCGATCTCGACCGGCCCGATGCGGCGCACACGCCCGGCGGCCCGGCCTCCGACACGCGCACGCCGCCGCGCGACGGCCCGCTCTCGGCGCCGAGCGACGCGCCCGGCGCGCGCCGGGCGACGGCGCTGCGCCACGGGCTGATCGCCCTCGCCGTCGTGGCGGCGGGCGCGCTGGCGGTGGTGCTGCTCTGAGACACGGAAAACGGCCCCGCCGAAGGGCGCGGCGGGGCCGGCTCGGGCGGGGCGCGACGGGCGATCAGTACCAGCCGCCCTCGGCGACCTCGGGCATCTCCTCGATCGCGCTCTCGGTCATGTTGGTGACGTAGTCGATGGACCCGGCGCCGGCCTCGATGCGGCGCACGTCCTGCATCGACAGGAGCACCGTCTGGTCCCCGATGTCGAGGAAGCCGCCGTGCTCGATCACGAGGCCCGCGGCGGTCCCGTCCTCGTTCAGCACGACGTCGGTGATGCTGCCGACCTGCTGCCAGTCGTCGCGCACCGCCTCGAAGGTGGTGGCGTCGGTCCAGTCCTCGTCGGACCACTCCTGGGCGACGGCGTAGACGTCGCCGCCGACGATCTCGGAGGTGCGCAGCATCCCGGCGAGCGCCGCGTCGGAGGTCATGCCGCTGGCGTAGTCGTCGGTGGCCACGACGCCGTTGCCGTCCGCTCCTTCGCGCGGGGTGGGGTCGGTCTCCGCGGTCATGCCGTCGCCGGTCTGCATGTCGGTCTGATCGCCGCTTTCCTGGGCGAGGGCGGGCGCCGCGGCGAGCGCGGCGGCGGACGCGAGAAGCGTGAAGCGAGTCATGGGGTCCTCCTTCGGTGGACGTATGGCGCGGGGCGGGGCAGGTCCTCCGCCGCTCTTCGGTGAACGTGAGGGCGGAGGCGCAGTTCCCCGTGCGCCACGGCCCGGCGGCGCGCCGCTCAGGCGGCGGCCATTTCGCGTGGGTCGTGCATCCCCTCCTTCACGCCGAAGCGCACGAGCGCCACGTTCACCGGCCAGGCGGCGAGCAGGCCGAGCGTCAGCGAGGTCATCATCGAGGTCCAGAACAGCACGTCGCCGAGCCCGGCGTCCCGCGCGAGCCAGAGGTCCACGCCGATCGCCACGACCTCCATCACCACGATCGAGGCCGTTTCGCTCAGGAGCGAATCACGCAGCGCCCGCCCGAAGGGCACGCCGTCGTGCAGGAGCGGGCCGAGGGTCAGCACGATCCCGAAGGTGAAGGCGAAAGCGAAGGTGACGAGCGCGGTGGGCGTGGTGCCGAGCGCGAGGATCCCCGCGGCGAGGATCAGCCCCACGATCTCGCCCATGCCGCAGCCCGAGTAGCAATGCGCCGTCGAGCGCCAGCCGCGCCGCCAGATGGTGTCGCGCGCGATCTGCTTGCGCCCCGTGGTCCAGTAGATCAGGAGCCCGACCGGCCCCGAGTAGAGCGTGGTCAGCGCCCAGACCACCTTCATCAGCGGCCCGATCTCGGGGTTGGCGCGGCGGAAATCGGCCAGCAGGACGCCGACGCTGGCGAGCGACAGGGCGAGCCAGACGATCAGGACGGCGGGCTGCGCGAGGAACGCGGCGAGAGTCTGATGCACGGGTGGCGCTCCGTCCGGGGACGCCGCGCCAACCCCGCCGCGCGGGCCGTGGTTCCGTCCGCGCTCCGCTCAGGCCGGTGGCGACACGGGGCGTGACACGAGCGTCGTCGTCCTCGATCTCGCGTAGGTGCGGCCGGGCGCGATGCGTGGTGCGTCGCCGCGTGGCGCGGACGGCGCCCCTGAATGGGCCGCAGGCGCGGCATGCCGAGCACGCTTGCGGCAATCGCCCCGCCGCGGGCGAGGGGCGCGCCGGTGAGCAGGGCGGCAGAGCTCCGGGCCGTCGCCGCGGGCCGGCAGGCGTGCGCGGCGCGGCGGGCCGGGCGGTGGCGCGGGTCGCGTGATCCATGGCGAACTTCGCTCGTTGCGCGGGGGCTATCGGTCGTTCGGCGCGTGTCCGATGCGCTGGGGGTGCGGCGGTTTCACGTCTCGACACCGGCTGTCACTCCGCTATGTCTGGCGACGTTGACACGAAGGAGACACGGCATGGACGGCAGCAGCATGCAGCAGGACCTCGCGCCGGAGCTCGCGGCGCGGCGGGAAGCGGCAATGGCGTCGCTCCGCAGATCGGCGCAGGCGCGCGAGGCGCAGGGCTATGCGCTCATGGCCGCCGC
Organism: Rhodosalinus sediminis; assembly: GCF_003385555.1. Classification (GTDB taxonomy): domain Bacteria; phylum Pseudomonadota; class Alphaproteobacteria; order Rhodobacterales; family Rhodobacteraceae; genus Rhodosalinus; species Rhodosalinus sediminis. The sequence continues at coordinate 80,771 of NZ_QOHR01000001.1, forward strand.
GATGAGCATGGCGCCCGCGGCGGAGGGCGAGGGGCTCCTCGGCAAGGCGGTGCATTATTCCAAGCTCTTCCTCATCGCCTTCGCGATGCTCGCGCCCAACTACCTCGTCTGGCGCCTGCTCCTCTGAGCGGGCCGCGACGCGACGGCCGGGGCGGCGACGTCCCGACCGCCGGTCCCCGTCCCGCGGCCGAGGCTCGACGCCCACGCCCCGCCGGGACGCTGTTTCTCCTCTGACATCTTATCAACCGGTCGCTCGGGCCGATGCCCGCCCGTGGTGGCGTCGAACACCCGGTGTCGCAGGCGCCGCCATTTCGTCTGGCGCGCGGTCGAAAGGCGTCGCCGCCGGGGAAGGAGATCGCGCGGGCGATTCGGTGAGTCTGCGGCGCTTCGGCTTGGGATGGTCCGCGGACGTATCATGCAGGCTGCGGGGACAGCGCGTCGCGCCCCTCGCGACGGTCAGGCATCTCTAGCCGTCAAGGCGCGTCTTGCGGTCGGCCGGACCTCGTCGCGGCGCGCGTGACGCATCCGATCGACCGGCCTCGGCGACACGCGCCGCGTGTCGGCGTATCGCGCTCATGTCCGCAATGTCGGAGTTTTGGTGGAGCCTACCGGGATCGAACCGGTGACCTCTTGCATGCCATGCAAGCGCTCTCCCAGCTGAGCTAAGGCCCCTTCGGTGTCGCGTGAGTAGTGGGAGCGCGGCGCGGGATCAAGCGAAAAAATCCGCGCCGCGACGTCAGCCTTCGTCCTCGTCCGAGGAGACGTCCGCGATGTCGTCGAGCGAGACGTTGCCGTCGTCCTCGTCCTCGAGCACCTCGTCGCCGAGATCGACGTCCACCGAGTCGCCCTCGATGACTTCGCCCTCTTCCGAGGTCTCTTTCGTGCTCTTGCCCTTTGCGGGTTCGGGCTCGGGCGAGAGCATCTTGCTGCGCCCGGTCTCGGTATCCACGATCTCGCCCGTGTAGGGGCTGACCACGGGATCGCGGTTCAGGTCGTAGAAACGCTTGCCCGTCGTCGGGCAGAGCCGCTTCGTGCCCCATTCTTCCTTGGGCATGGTCATCCTCTTCTCGTGTCCGCACTTGCCGGCGACTCGGCGCTCCTGACATAAGGGCGCGAGGCTTGTCAAAAGGCTTCGCCGAAGACCGCCGGAGATCGCGCATATGGGCCAACGCGTCCTGCCGGGCAACCCCCCTCTGACGCTGACACTCCGCCGCTCGGCGCGGGCGCGGCGCATCGCGCTGCGCGTCTCGGCGCTCGACGGGACGATCACCCTGACGGTGCCCCGGGGCGCGAGCGAGGCGGAGGCGCTCGACTTCGCCCGCGCAAAGGCCGATTGGCTGCGCGCGCGCGTCGCCGACCGGCTCGGCGCGGTCGTCGTCGGCCATGGCGCGGCGCTGCCCGTGGAGGGGCGCACCCTCACCCTCGCGCCCGGCGCGGGGCGGCGGGTGCAGGCCGAGGGCGCGGTGCTGCGCGTGCCCGGCCCGGCCGAGCAGGCGGGCGTGCGGACGCAGGGCTGGCTGAAGGCGCTGGCGCGCGAACGGCTGGCCGCGGCCGCGGACCGGCACGCCGCCTCGCTCGGGCGGCCCTATGCCCGGATCACGCTGCGCGACACGCGCTCGCGCTGGGGCTCTTGCTCGGACCGGGGCGCGCTCAGCTTTTCGTGGCGGCTGGTCATGGCGCCGCCCGAGGTGCTCGACTACGTCGCCGCGCACGAGGTCGCGCATCTGGCCGAGATGAATCACTCGGCCGCCTTCTGGGCGGTGGTCCGCCGGCTCTACGGCCCGCACGAGGCCGAGCGGCGCTGGCTCCACGAGGAGGGACCGGCGCTCCACCGCTACCGCTTCGGCGCGCATTGACGCGGGCGCGTGGCGTGATCACAGATAGGCCATGCTGCTCGCCCCACGCTCCTCCGAGGCGCTGCCCGCCGCCCATGACCGCGTCTATCGCGGGCTGCGCGCGCGCGTCATGCACGGGCAACTCGCGCCGGGACAGGCGCTGACGCTGCGCGGCATCGGCAAGGAGTTCGACGTCTCGATGACGCCCGCGCGCGAGGCGCTGCGCCGGCTGGTCGCGGAGGGCGCGCTCTCGATGACCTCCTCGGGGCGGGTCTCCACGCCGGAGCTCTCCAACGAGCGGATCGAGGAACTGGCGGCGATTCGCGCGCTCCTCGAGGTCGAGCTCGCGAGCCGCGCGCTGCCGCGCGCGCACATGGCGCTGATCGACCGGCTGCAGACGATCAACACCGCCGTCGGCGAGGCGGCGCAGCGCCAGGACGCGGTGGCCTACATCCGCGCCAACCTGGAGTTTCACCGCACGCTCTACCTGCGCGCGCAGGCGCCTGCGATGCTGGCCATGGCCGAGACGGTCTGGCTCCAGATGGGGCCGACCATGCGGCGGCTCTACGCCAAGCTCCAGCGCCGCGAGCCGCCGCAGTATCACCGCCTCATCATCGCCGCGCTCAAGGCGGGCGACGAGCCGGGCCTGCGCCTCGCGGTGCGCTCGGACGTGACGCAGGGGCTCAAGATGCTGGCGAGCTGATGGGCCACGTCGAGACCGCGACGCTCGCGCCGGTGATGCTGGCGCTCGGCGGGCTCTTCCTCGCGGGGCTCGCGGCGGATACGCTCGGACGGCGCACGGCCCTGCCGCGGGTGACGCTCCTTCTGGCCTGCGGGATCGTGGCGGGGGGCGGCGGGCTCGACCTGATCCCGCAGGCGGCGCAGGACTGGTACGGCTTCCTGTCGGTCACGGCGCTGACGATGGTGGCCTTCCTGCTCGGCGGCGCGCTCGACGCGGGCACCCTCGCCGCGCACGGCCGCGCGATCCTCGCCATCTCGCTCGCCATTGTCGGCGTCACCGCGCTCGCCGTGGCGGCGGGGCTCTGGGCGGTCGGGCTCGACCCGGCGACGGCGGCGGTGCTCGGCGCCATCGCAACCGCCACGGCGCCCGCCGCGACGCAGGACGCGATCCGCCAGAGCGGGGCGCGGGGCGGTTTCGTGGACACACTCCGGGGCATCGTGGCCATCGACGACGCCTGGGGCATGGTGGCCTTCGCGCTCGCCGTCGTGGCGGCGCAGGCGCTTCTCGGGGCGACCGGCGGGCAGATGCTGGCCGACGCGGCCCGCGAGATCGGCGGCGCGCTGGCGCTCGGCCTCGCGCTGGGCTGGCCGGCGGCGATGCTGACCGGCCGGCTCTCGCCCGGGGAGCCCCTGCAGACCGAGGCGCTCGGCCTCGTCTTCCTGACCGCGGGGCTCGCGATCTGGCTCGAGGTCTCCTTCCTGCTCGCCGGGATGACCGTGGGCGCGGTGATCGTGAACCGCGCGCGCCACCACGAGCGCGCCTTCCACGAGATCGAGCATATCCAGTGGCCCTTCATGGTGCTCTTCTTCGTGCTCGCGGGCGCCTCGCTCGACCCTGGGAAACTCGCCGCGCTGGGCGGGCTCGGCGCGGCCTACGCGGCGCTCCGGGTCGGCGCGCGGATGCTCGGTGGATGGCTGGGCGCGCGCCTCGCCGGCGCGCCGCGGCGCGAGCGCTGGCTCTACGGCCCGGCGCTCCTGCCGCAGGCGGGGGTCGCGGTGGGCATGGCGCTGGTCGCCGCGCAGGAGTTTCCCGACCGCGCCGAGACGATCCTGACGCTCACCATCGGGACGACGGTGCTCTTCGAGTTGATCGGCCCGGCGGCGACGATATGGGCCGTGCGGCGCGCGGGACGCTGACGGGCGGCGCGTGGCGCGCCGGAATGGGGGCGGCGCCGATCGCCCGCGGGCGCCGGCCATCGACCGGAGGTCGGACGCGGCGCGCCGGGCGAAAGCGCCCGCGTTCAGCCGGCGAGGCCGCGCGCGCCCATCTCGAGGAACTTGTCGCGCCGGTCGGCCCGCAGGCCCGCGCGGTCGGTCCCCTCGAGCTCGCCCAGCATGGCGCGCAGCGCCTCGCCCACGGCGGCGATCGTGCCCTCGGCGTCCCGATGCGCGCCGCCGAGGGGTTCGGACACGATCCGGTCGATCACGCCGAGCTTCTTCAGGTCCTGCGCGGTCAGGCGCAGCGCCTCGGCCGCCTCGCGCATCTTCTCGGCGTCCTTCCAGAGGATCGAGGCGCAGCCCTCGGGCGAGATCACCGAGTAGATCGAATGCTCCAGCATCGCGACGCGGTTCGCCGTGGCGAAGGCCACCGCGCCGCCCGAGCCGCCCTCGCCCACGATGACCGAGACGAGCGGCACGCCGAGGCCGAGGCACGTCTCGGTGGCGCGCGCGATCGCCTCGGACTGGCCGCGCTGCTCGGCGCCCTTGCCGGGGTAGGCGCCGGGCGTGTCCACCAGCGTGATCACCGGCAGGCCGAAGCGGTCGGCCATCTCCATCAGGCGGATCGCCTTGCGGTAGCCCTCGGGGCGCGCCATGCCGAAGTTGCGCTCCAGCCGCGTCTTGGTGTCGTGGCCCTTCTCGTGTCCGATCACCATGACGGGCCGGTCGTCGAACCGCGCGAGCCCGCCGATCACCGCGTGATCCTCGGCGAAGTTGCGGTCGCCGGCGAGCGGCGTGAACTCGGTGAAGAGCGCGTCGACGTAGTCCGCCCCGTGCGGGCGCTGCGGGTGGCGGGCGACCTGGGTCTTCCGCCAGGGCGAAAGGTCCTTGTAGAGCTGGGCGCGCATGGTCCGCGCCTTCGCGTCGAGCGCCTCGGCCTCGGCGTTGAGGTCCACGCCCTCGCCGGAGCGCGCGAGCGCGCGCAACTCCTCCGCCTTGCCCTCAAGCTCGGCGAGCGGCTTTTCGAAATCGAGATAGATCGTCATGACCGCCTGTCCGTGTTCCGCGGGTATATGACGACGGCCCCCGGCGGATGCAACCGGGCACGCGGGCGCCCCCGGCCGGAACGACGAAGGGCGGCCCCATGGGGCCGCCCTTCGCGCGCGTCGTGGCGAGCGCCTCACCGTGCGGCGATCATCTCGGCCTGTTTCACGATGACCTCGGCCTGCTTGATCGAGGCGATGTCGATCAGCTTGCCCTTGTAGGTCGCCGCGCCCTTGCCGGCGGCCTTGGCCTCTTCCATCGCGGCGATGATGGCGCGCGCGTCCTCGACCGCCGCGTCCGTGGGCGTGAAGACCTCGTTGGCGAGCGCCACCTGGCTCGGGTGGATGGCCCATTTGCCGACGCAGCCCAGCGTCGCCGAGCGCAGCGCCTGCGCCTTGAAGCCGTCGGGATCGGAGAAGTCGCCGAAGGGGCCGTCCACCGGCAGGAGGCCATGGGTCCGGCAGGCGGCGACGATGGCGACGATCGGGTAGTGCCACGGATCGCCGTAATGCGTCTCGCGCGTGCCCTCGTGCTCCTTGGGCGAGAGCATGTAGTAGTTCGACTGCGTGCCGCCGATGTGCGTCGTCGCCATGCCCATGTAGGCCGCGTAATCCGCCGGGCCGAGCGAGAGCGCTTCCATCCGCGGGCTCGCCGCCGCGATCTCCTCGACATGGGCGAGGCCGGCGGCCGTCTCGATGATCGCCTCGAATCCGATGCGCTTGTCCTTGCCGCTCGCCGCCTCGGCGGCGGTGGCCAGCGCGTCGACCGCGTAGATGTCGCCGGCGCAGCCCGCCTTGGGGATCATGATCAGGTCGAGCCGGCCCTTCGTTCCCTCGATCAGCTCGACCACGTCCTTGTGCCAGTAGGGCGTGTCGAGCCCGTTGATCCGCACCGAGAGCGTCTTGGCGCCCCAGTCCACGTCGTTGATCGCGTCCACGACGTTCTTGCGCGCGGCGTCCTTGTCGTCGGGCGCGACCGAGTCCTCGAGGTCGAGGTTGATGACGTCGGCGTCGCTCTTGGCCATCTTCTCGAAGAGTTCCGGCCGCGAGCCGGGGCCGAAGAGCTGGCAGCGGTTGGGACGCGCCGGCGGCGCGGGGGGGATCGTGAAGCTCATGCGGGTGTCCCTCGTCTGTCAGGATGCGGAAATTCCCTCCGCGGGCTAGTGGATCGCCCCCGCGCGCGCAAGAGTGTTTCGCCGCGCCGCCGCATCGTGCAGCTTTGTGAGGCGACGCCGGCGGGCGGCGGTCCCGGCGGGGCAGGATGCCGCGCAAGCGGGCGCCGGCGGGAGGATCTTGCGCGCAGCGCGCGCTGTGCGGGAGCTTTGCGATGCATTTCCCGCACGTCGCGTTAGACTGCCCCCGAACGAGGGAGACCGCGATGATCCAGACACCCTACCTGCTCTTTCTGGGCGACGCGCCCGATCCGCTCGCCGCGAAGGTCGCGCAGGGGATCCGGGACTGGCGGCCCGAGAACGCCGTCGGCCAGTACCGGATGGCGGGCTGCAAGGCCGATCTCGGGCTTCCGGACATGGATCTCGCCGCGGCGAAGGCCGCCGGGGCGCGCACGCTGGTGATCGGCGTCGCCAACCGCGGCGGCGTGATCTCCGCCGCGTGGAAGAAGGTGCTGATCGCCGCGCTGGAGGAGGGCTTCGACCTCGCCTCGGGGCTCCACAACCTGCTGCGCGACGAGGAGGATCTCGTCGCCGTGGCGAAGGCCACCGGCCGCATGCTGCACGACGTGCGCGTGCCGGAGGTGGCCTATCCCATCGCCGACGGCACGCCGCGCGCGGGCAAGCGGCTGCTCGCGGTGGGCACCGACTGCTCGGTGGGCAAGATGTACACAACGCTCGCCATCGACGCCGAGATGCGGCGCCGGGGCATGGCCTCGACCTTCCGCGCGACGGGGCAGACGGGCATCCTGATCACCGGCGACGGCGTGCCGCTCGACGCGGTGGTGGCCGATTTCATGGCCGGCTCGATCGAGTGGCTGACGCCGGCGAACGCCCCGGACCACTGGGACGTGATCGAGGGGCAGGGGAGCCTCTTCCACGTCTCCTATTCCGGGGTGACGATGGCGCTGATCCACGGCGGCGCGCCGGATGCGCTGGTGCTCTGCCACGAGCCGACGCGCCCGCACATGCGCGGGCTGCCGGACTACCCGGTGCCGCGCCTCGAGGATCTGCGCGATCTCTCGCTGACGCTCGCACGGGTGGCCAACCCGCGCTGCGTGGCGACCGGCGTCTCGGTGAACACGCAGCACCTTTCGGAGCAGGAGGCCCTCGACTACTGCGCCGAGGTCGAAGCGCGCATGGGCCTGCCCACGGTCGATCCCTTCCGCCACGGCGCCGCGCGCCTGATCGAGCCGCTCGCCGCCCTCTGAGCCCCGGGTCCCCGTCGCGGACCACGGCTGCCCGCCGGACGCGGCGCCACGTCCCGGGGCGTCTCGCCCGGCAGGTCCACACCGCCCGCCCCCATCATCTTGGCCCAAATACTCCGGGGGTGAATTGGCCGTGAGGCCAAGAGGGGGCAGCGCCCCCTCCCTGTCCGTCGCCGCCCCTCGAGACCCGCACTCGAGCGAGAGCGCCCGCCGCGGCTGCCGGCCCCCTGCCGGGCGGGACGACGGCGCGCGCCTGCGCCCCCTCCCGTGCCGCGGCCGGTCGCCGGAACGAGGCCTGTCCGCCGCGCGACATCGCATCCACGGTGCCCCGCGCCCGACGCGCGCCCGGTCGGGCGCGAGGAGGGCCGGAACCGCCGCGCGGGCGGGGCGTTCCGTCAATGACGGGCTACGGCCCGTGCCGCAGACGGGAGCGACGCCATGCAGATCACCGACCTCGAGACCCTCGACCTTTCCAAGGGTCAGGAGGCGCGCTCGGCCGAGGCGCAGATCGCCGGCGCCTTCGACGCGTTCGGCGCCAAGGCCTCCGACCCCGCCCTGACGGCGCTCCTGCACGGCGAGGTGCCCGAGGCCGCTGGCCACCGCGACGCGCTGGCCGAGGTCATCGCCGCGCATGACGCCGCCCCCCGCGCGCACGCGGATCGGAAAATGCGCGCCATGCTCGACGAGGCGGACCGCTGGGCGGGCGCCATCGAGGACGCCGGCGCGCGCGACGCGGCGCGCGGCGCCTCGGCGCAGCGCGGGCAGCACGACGAGATCGCGCGCCATTGCAGCCTCGTGGCCCGGGCGAAACCGCTCGGCATGCGCGACCGGTCGCGCCTCGAGGCCATCGTCGCCGCGGAAAAGGAGGCCGACGCGCGCCTGACCGAGATCGCCGAGGCCGGCGTCACCACCGAAGCCGCCTGACGCCCGCTGCGGAGATCCGACATGCAGCCCTCTCGTCCCCCCGCCGCCCCGCCGGACGCTCTGCAGAGCGCCGGCGCGCAGGCCGCGGCGCCCCTCGCCGAGCACATCGCACGGGCGGCCGAGCCCCTGCCCGAGATCGACGACGCGGCCTTCGCCCGCGCCTTCGACCGCTTCGCCGACCGGCGCGTGGTGCTCCTCGGGGAGGCGAGCCACGGCACCTCGGAGTTCTACCGCGCCCGCGCGGCGATCACCCGGCGGCTGATCGAGGAGCACGGCTTCACCCTCGTCGCGGTGGAGGCCGACTGGCCCGACGCCGCCGCCGTGAACCGCTACGTCGCCCATCACGCGCCGCGCGCCGAGGAGGCGCGCGCCTTCCACCGCTTCCCCGACTGGATGTGGCGCAACACGGTGGTCGAGGGCTTCGTTCACTGGCTGCGCACGCACAACGCGCGCCTCCCCGACCCGGCCGCGCGCGCGGGGTTCTACGGGCTCGACCTCTACAACCTGCGCGACGCGATCGCGGAGGTGCTCGCCTATCTCGACCGGGTGGACCCGCAGGCCGCGCGCGTCGCGCGCGAGCGCTTCGGCTGCCTGACGCCCTGGCAGAAGGATCCGGCGGTCTACGGGCGCGCGGCGCTCACCGAAGGCTACGCCGCCTGCGAGGAGGAGGTCGTCACGCAGCTGCGCGATCTGCTGGCGCATCGCCTCGACTACGCGGCGCAGGACGGCGAGAGTTTCCTCGACGCGGCGCAGAACGCCCGGCTGATCCGCGCGGCGGAGCGCTATTACCGGATCATGTACTACGGCGGCGCGGAAAGCTGGAACCTGCGCGACACGCACATGTTCGAGACGCTCTCCAACCTCCTCGCGGCGCGGGGGCCGGAGGCGAAGGCCGTGGTCTGGGCGCACAACTCCCACATCGGCGACGCGCGCGCGACCGAGATTGGCGCGCTGCGGGGCGAGCTCAATCTCGGCCAGCTCTGCCGCGAGCGCTGGGGCGACGAGGCCGCGCTGATCGGCTTCGGCACCAACACCGGCACCGTCGCCGCCGCGAGCGACTGGGGCGGGCCGATGGAGGTCAAGCGCGTGCGCCCCGCGCGCGCCGACAGCGTCGAGCGGCTCTGCCACGAGAGCGGCGTTGGGCGCTTCCTGCTCGATCACCGGCGCGATCCGGCGCTTGCCGAGCGCCTCGCCGAGGCGCGCCTCGAGCGCTTCATCGGCGTGATCTACCGCCCCGAGAGCGAGCTCCTGAGCCACTACGCCGACGCGGCGCTCTCGCGGCAGTTCGACGCCTGGGTCTGGTTCGACGAGACCGAGGCGGTCACGCCGCTGCGCGCCGAGCACCTGCGCGCCGGGGTGCCGGACACCTATCCCTTCGGCCTCTGACGGGGGCGCGGCGCGGGCGCGACGTCGGCGGCGGGGGAGGGGGGCTGTCCGCCCCCCTCTTGGCCTTCGGCCAATTCACCCCCCGAGAGTATTTGGGCCAAGATGATGGGGCGGGGGCTGCGTGGCCGTCCCGCTGGAGGGCGCGGTCGCGGGAGGTCGGTTCGGCTGAGGGGAAGCCGGTGTGGTGGCGCACGAAAAAGCCCTGGCACCGCGGGTGCCAGGGCCGGAAAACCACTACGGCCCGTCAGGGCGCCGCGGTTCAGCTTCGCAGCCGCTCAGAGCAGCCCTTCGCGCTGCGCCTTCTTGCGCGCCAGCTTGCGTGCGCGGCGAATGGCCTCGGCCTTTTCGCGTGCCCGCTTGTCGGACGGTTTCTCGAAATGTTGCCGGAGCTTCATCTCGCGAAACACGCCCTCGCGCTGGAGTTTCTTCTTCAGCGCGCGGAGCGCCTGATCGACATTGTTGTCGCGAACGCTGACCTGCATGTAGGGGTCACCACCTTTCCGTCTGGACGTTGCGCCATAAGTGAAGCGGCACTATAGCCGCGTGCGCGGCCCGAGTCCACTGCGCGGATGCGACCTCTGGACAGATGCGCGCCGCGCGCCTTGAATGGCACGCAGACGTCCGACGCCCGACGCCCCAATACCCGAGGAGGTTCCATGCCCGCAGACATGCCGCCCGAGACCGACCGCGAGGCGCTGCTCGACGCGGCGCTCCTGCATGTGCCCTTCGACGGCTGGTCGGAGGACGCCTTCCGCGCCGCGGTGCGGGATGCGGGCGTCGAACCCGCGCTCGCCCGGGCGCTCTTTCCGCGCGGGGCGGTGGATCTCGCCGTCGCCTTCCACAAGCGGGGCGACGCGCAGATGGAGGCGCGGCTCGCCCGGGCCGATCTGTTGGGCATGCGCACGCGCGAGCGGGTGAGCTTCGCGGTGCGCGCCCGGATCGAGGCGGCCGGCGACACGGAGGCGGTGCGCCGCGCCGCGTCCCTCTTCGCGCTGCCGCCCTACGCGCCCGAGGGGGCGCGGCTCATCTGGGAGACGGCGGACGCCATCTGGACCGCGCTCGGCGACACCGACCGCGACGTGAACTACTACACCAAGCGCGCGACGCTCGCCGGCGTCTACTCCGCGACGGTGCTCTACTGGCTCGGCGACGACACGCCGGACGCGGCGGCGACCTGGTCCTTCCTCGACCGGCGGATCGAGGACGTGATGCGCATCGAGAAGGTCAAGGCAAACCCGGTGGTCAAGCGGCTCTTCGCCGGCCCCGAGTGGGTTCTGAACCGGGTGGCGGCGCCGCGCGGGCGCGGGGCCGCCGACATGCCCGGGCACTGGCCGGCGCCCGCGCCGCAGGAGTGACGCCATGGGAGAGCGCATGATGCGCGCCGTCGAGATCGGCGAACCCGGCGGGCCGGAGGTCTTGCGCGCCGTGACGCGCCCGGTGCCCGAACCGGGGCACGGCGAGGTGCTGATCCGCGTCGCCTACGCGGGCGTCAACCGGCCCGACGCGCTGCAGCGGGCGGGCGCCTACGCCCCGCCGCCGGGGGCGTCGGACCTGCCGGGGCTCGAGGCCGCGGGCGAGATCGCGGCCGTCGGCCCGGGGGTCGCAGGACTGTCCGAGGGGGATCGGGTCTGCGCCCTGCTGCCGGGCGGGGGCTATGCCGACTACGCCGTCACCCCGGCGGCGCATTGCCTGCTGGTTCCGGCGGGCATGGGGCTCGACGCGGCCGCCTGCCTGCCGGAGACCGTCTTCACCGTCTGGTCGAACGTCTTCATGCGCGGCGGGCTCGAGGCGGGGGAGCGGTTTCTGGTGCACGGCGGGAGCTCGGGCATCGGGACCACGGCGATCCAGCTCGCCCGCGCCTTCGGCGCGCGCGTCTTCGCCACCGCCGGCTCCGAGGAGAAATGCGCGGCCTGCCTGCGGCTCGGCGCGGAGCGGGCGATCGATTACCGCGCGGAGGATTTCGTCGAGGTGCTGAAATCCGAGGGCGGCGCGAACGTGATCCTCGACATGGTGGGCGGCGACTACATCGCGCGCAATCTCAAGGCGCTGGCCGAGGAGGGGCGGCTCGTGCAGATCGCCTTCCTGCAGGGGCCGAAGGCCGAGATCAACTTCGCGCCCCTGATGATGAAGCGTCAGACGATCACCGGCTCCACGCTGCGCCCGCAGTCCGACCTCGCCAAGGCGCGCATCGCCGAGGGGCTGCGCGCGCATGTCTGGCCGCTGATCGAGGCGGGCCGCATCGCGCCGGTCATGGATTCGGAGTTCGCGCTGGAGGAGGCCGCGGCGGCGCATGCGCGGATGGAGAGCTCGGCGCATATCGGCAAGATCGTGCTCCGCGCCGCGGGCGGCTGATGGCGGGCGAGGAGACGCCGGCGCGGGCGACCCCGCTCGACCTGTTGCACGACTGGGCCGTGCGCGACAGCTTCGAGGCCTTCCGCGAGCCCATGGCGCGCGCCATGCTCTTTCCGGAGAAGGCCGACCTGCGGCGCTGGGCCTGCGCGCGGGCGCGCGACCGCTTCGGCGCCGGCGGGCTCTACGCCGAGTTCGGCGTCTGGCGCGGGCACGGCGTCAACCTCTTCGCCCGGGTGCTGCAGGAGATCGGCGTTACGGTCTGGGGCTTCGACAGCTTCGAGGGGCTTCAGGAGGACTGGACTGGCCACCCGCGCGGCGGGCGCAGGGGCCGTTTCTCGACCGGCGGCGCGGCGCCCGAGGTGCGCGCGAACGTGCGGCTGGTGCAGGGCATGGTGCAGGACACGGTGCCGGGGTGGCTGGCGGAGACGCCGGGCCCCGTCGCCTTCGCGCATGTCGACCTCGACACCTACACGCCGACGCGCTTCGTCCTCGACGCGCTCTACCCGCGGCTCGTGCCGGGCACCGTGCTCGTCTTCGACGAGCTCTACGGCTACCCGGGCTGGCGCGCGCATGAATACCGCGCGCTCACCGAGGCGCTGGGCGCGGAGGGCTACGACTTCGTCGCCTTCTCGGAGCAGGCCGTGGCGCTGGAGATCGCGGCATTGCGCTGACGGCGCCCGGGGAGGGGGGCTGTCTGCCCCCCTCTTGGCCTGACGGCCAATTCACCCCCCGAGAGTATTTGGGCCAAGATGATGGACCGGGACGGACCGGGGTGGTGGCGGGGCGATCGCCCCTTTCCTTCGCGCGGTGCGTTCATTATATGCGCGGTGAGTTCCCCGACAACTCGAACCGCCCCGGCCCGGGGCAGCCCGATCCCGGGCGGCGGGGAAGCCGTATTCGAGGAGATATCTGGCATGGCGAAACTCTTGCATCCGAAGGCGACCGCCGTCTGGCTCGTGGACAACACCACGCTCACCTTCAAGCAGATCGCCGATTTCACCGGCATGCACGAGCTGGAGATCCAGGGCATCGCCGACGGCGACGTGGCCGCGGGGGTGAAGGGCTTCGACCCGGTGGCCAACAACCAGCTCGAGGCGGAGGAGATCCGCAAGGGCGAGGAGAACAAGCTCTACAAGCTGAAACTGAAGCCGAACCCGGCGGCGCGCGACGAGGACAAGCGGCGCGGCCCGCGCTACACGCCGCTGTCGAAGCGGCAGGACCGGCCGGCGGCGATCCTCTGGCTGGTGAAGTTCCATCCCGAGCTCGCCGACAGCCAGATCTCTCGGCTCGTGGGCACGACGAAGCCGACGATCCAGTCGATCCGCGAGCGCACGCACTGGAACATCGCCAACATCCAGCCGATCGATCCGGTGGCGCTGGGGCTCTGCAAGCAGACCGAGCTCGACGAGGCGGTGCAGAAGGCGGCCGAGCGCAAGGCGCGCGCCGGCGAGGTCATGTCCGACGACGAGCGCCGGCGGCTGGTGACGACCGAGCAGAGCCTCGGCATGGAGGCCGAGCCGCGCATGCCGTCCTCGATCGAGGGGCTCGAGTCGTTCACCCTGTCGGGCGCGCCGGAGGAGAGCGAGGAGGAGGCACCGTCGGAGGAGAGCTACCGCGACGCCGAGAGCTTCTTCAACCTGCCGGGCGACCCGGAGGAGGACGACGACGAGGACGAGGAGGCCGGGCGCGGCTGAGGTCTGGGCGCGCCGGGTCGGGGCCGGGTGCGGGTGGCGCAGCCGTGCCCCGCGGTAGGCCTTTCGTCCGGCCGGGGCGCGGCGCATCACCGATCGCGGAGAGAGCGGCGACGCAGGGCGCGAGGTGGCCCTGTCGCGGTCAGGTGCGGCTCGGCGTCCGGGCGGTGCCGCCTGCCGCAGTGTCCGGGCAGGTATGCTCGGGGCCGCAGGGGCCGGGTGACATGCTGCGGCGGTGCGCGCGCGAAGAGGCCCGGCAGGGCCGATGAGCGCCCGCTCAGAGCGGCTTGCGCGCCTCGAGGGCGGCGGTGATCGTGCCGTCGTCGAGGAAGTCCAGCTCGCCGCCGATGGGCACGCCCTGCGCGAGCGACGTCAGCGTGACGCGCGCTTCCAGCTGATCGGCGAGGTAATGCGCGGTGGTCTGCCCGTCGACGGTGGCGGGGAGGGCGAGGATCGCCTCGCGCACCGCCTCGTCGTCGATCCGCGCCAGCAGCGTCGGGATGCCGAGCTCCTCCGGCCCAACCGCGTCGAGCGCCGAGAGCGTGCCGCCGAGCACGTGGTAGCGCCCGCGGAACACGCCCGCACGCTCCATCGCCCAGAGATCGGCGACCGTCTCGACCACGCAGATCTGCCCGTTGGCGCGCGCGGGATCCGCGCAGATCGGGCAGAGCGCCGCCGTGCCGATGTTGCCGCAGCGCTCGCAGGCCTGCGCGGTGTCGGCGACGAGCTGCATCTGCCTCGCGAGCGGGCCGAGCTGGCCCTCGCGGCGCGCCACGAGGTGCAGCACCGCGCGCCGGGCCGAGCGCGGCCCGAGGCCCGGCAGCTTCGCCATCATCTCGATGAGGCGTTCGATCTCGGTGGGCTGGGTCATGCCCCGGCGCCCCGCGCGGGCCGGATCAGAACGGCAGCTTCATGTCGGCGGGCAGGCCCATCTCCTCGGTCAGCTTCTGCATCTGCTCCTGCGCCGATGCGTTGGCCTTGGTCTGCGCCTCCTTGATGGCGGCGAGGATCAGGTCCTCGACCACCTCCTTGTCGTCGCCCGAGAAGATCGAGGGGTCGATGTCGAGCGAGGTGAGCTCGCCCTTGAGCGTCGAGACGGCCTTGACGAGCCCGCCGCCCGCCTCGCCGGTGACGGTCATGGCCTTCATCTCTTCCTGCAGCTCCGCCATGCGCTCCTGCATCTGCTTGGCGGCCTGCATCATCTTGGCCATGTCGCCCATCTGGCCCAGTCCCTTGAACATCTCAGGCTCTCCCGGTTCGGGTTGTGTCGCGGTCTAGATACGTGCGCGCTGCGGGCCGGGCAAGGCGGGGCGCGCAACGCCGGGCGGGCGCGGCACGGTGGCGCGGGCGCGCTCAGTCCTCCTCGAAGGGGTCCCATTCCTCCTCGACCTCCGGCAGCGCCTCCTCCGAGGCGGCCTCGGCCGCGGTGGGGGCGGGGCGCACGGAGGTCACCTTCGCTTTCGGGAAGGCGGCGTAGACCGCCTGCATCAGCGGGTGACCGTGGAGCGCGGCGGCGCGCGCCTCGGCGACGGTCGGCCCGCCGCCCGCGTTGACCACCGTCACCGACCAGCGCGCGCCGGTCCACTCCTTCAGCCGCCGCGCGAGCTCGGGGATCAGCCCGTCGGGGGCGTCCGGCGTGAGCTCGGCCTCGATCCGGCCGGGGCGGTAGGCGGCGGGCTTCAGGCAGTGCTCCACGTCGTAGAGGAGCTTGAGCTCGCCCTGCGCGCGGATGAGCTCCACCACGTCGTCGAAGCGCGGGTAGGCCCAGAGCGTCTCGGGCGCCTCGGCGGGGGCGAGCGCGGCCTGCGGGCCAGCCTGCGGGCCGCCGGAGGGCGCCTGCGGCGGGGCGGCCGCGCCGCGCGCCTGCGTCGCCCCGCCCGCGGGCGCCCCGGAGCCGGCGTGGCCGGCAGGCCCGCAGCCGGGGCCGGCGGGGGGCGGCTGATCCTGCAGGCGGCGCAGCAGGTCCTCCGGCGCGGGCAGTTCGGCGACATGCGTCAGCCGGATCACCGCCATCTCGGCGGCCATCATCGGGTTGGGCGCGATCGCCACTTCCTCGAGCGCCTTCAGCAGCATCTGCCACATGCGCGTGAGCGCCCGCATGGGCAGCCGATCGGACAGGTCCTGCCCGCGCCGGCGCTCCTCGGGCGCGACGGTGGGATCTTCGGCGGCGCCCGGGGTGACCTTCACCACGCTGATCCAGTGCGTGATCTCGGCGAGGTCGCGCAGCACCATCGCCGGGTCCGCGCCCTCGGCGTATTGCGCCGAGAGTTCCTCGAGCGCGGCGTCGGCCTTTCCTTCCATGATGCGCTCGAAGAGGTCGAGCACCCGCCCCCGGTCGGCGAGGCCGAGCATCGCGCGGACTTCCTCGGCGGTGGTGGGGCCGGTGCCGTGGCCGATCGCCTGATCGAGGAGGGAGGTCGCGTCGCGCGCCGAGCCCTCCGCCGCGCGCGCGATGAGCGCCAGCGCGCCGTCCTCGATCTCCGCGCCCTCGGCGGCGGCGATGCGGCGCAGCATCTCCGTCATCACCTCGGGTTCGATGCGGCGCAGGTCGAAGCGCTGGCAGCGCGAGAGCACCGTCACCGGCACCTTGCGGATCTCGGTGGTGGCGAAGATGAACTTCACGTGCTCGGGCGGCTCCTCGAGCGTCTTGAGGAGCGCGTTGAAGGCCGAGGTGCTGAGCATGTGCACCTCGTCGATGACGTAGACCTTGTAGCGCGCCGAGGCGGCGCGGTAGCGCACCGAATCGATGATCTCGCGCACGTCGCCGACGCCGGTGTTAGAGGCCGCGTCCATCTCGAGGACGTCGACGTGCCGGCCCTCGGAGATCGCGGTGCAGTGCTCGCAGACGCCGCAGGGCGCGGTGGTCGGCCCGCCGGTGCCGTCCGGGCCGATGCAGTTGAGCCCCTTGGCGATGATCCGGGCGGTGGTCGTCTTCCCCGTGCCGCGGATGCCGGTCATGATGAAGGCCTGCGCGATGCGGTCGGCGCGGAAGGCGTTCTCGAGCGTGCGCACGACCGCATCCTGCCCGACGAGATCGGCGAAGGTCTCGGGCCGGTATTTCCGGGCGAGAACCTGGTAACCGCCGCTCTGGGTCTCGGACATGCCCTGTCGCTCCTCGGGGATTCGCGCGCCGGGACAGACTAGGCCGCGCGCGCGGCGAGTTCCACCGCCGCCCGCGGATCGTCCGGCGCGCGCCGCCGGGCCCGGTGCGGGCGTTCCGATCACTCATTGCGTCGGGCTGTCGGGGAAGGTGAGAGGTTGGAAAGCGACCCAAGCGGGGCTCGTTACGGCTGCTTCCTTCCGGACCTGACCGGGTTGGCGAGGCGCTTGCCCGCACCAACCTCTCAAGCTGGGATGTAGCGACCGTGCGGCGCGCCCGCAAGGGGGCGCGGCGGCCGCGCGCTCAGAGATGCAGACGCAGGCGCAGGAACCCCTCGGCGTCGGTCCCGAGGTCCTCGGGCGCGAAGGGCGCGATGTCGGCAAGATGGGCGCGCGCGCCCGGTGCCGTGGCGAGGATCGCCGTCGTCCCCGGCATCGGCGCGAAGGCGAAGGCGGCCGCGGACGGCGGATCGAGCGGGCCGCGCGCGGCGAGCGCGTCGAGCGTTTCGCGATTCGTCACCGGCCGGGGCAGGGGGACGACGGCCTCCGCCGGCGCCGCCCCGGCGGCGAGGCGGTGGCTGTTCGTGGCCAGTAGGAAACGCGCCTCCGGCGCCACCTCGCGGCCGTGGCGCAGCACGCGGCGCAGCCGGGCGGGATCCTCCGGTGGCGCGGCGAGGTCGATCTCCGCCGTCACCCCCGCGATCATGTCGAGCGTGTAGGCGCGCACGCCCGGCGCGAGGAGGGGGGCGTCACGCGCCCCCGGTGCGAGGCGCGCGAAGGCCGCCGCGCTCCGCGCGAGCCAGCGCCGCAGGTCCGCGCCCGTCAACACCAGCGCGCGCAGCGCGTTCGGGAAGGGGTAGAGATCGTCCAGATGCCGGGCCTGCAGCGGGCCGGCGGGGATGTCGGTGAAATGCGCGGGCCCCGCGCGGCCGCCGGCGCGGAAGGGCGCGGCGGCCGAGAGCACCGGCAGCCCCGCCCATTCGGTGCCCGCGACCGCCTCGGCGAGCCAGAGGCGCTGCGCCTCGGCCACGACTTGCACCGCCGGGGCGCGGCCGAGGGCGGCGAAATGGGTGTGAAGCGCCACGCGGCTTTCGCCGACCGGCCGCCGGATGCGCGCCAGAGCCGCCGATTGCGCGGGCGCCAGCCGGGCGGAGAGCGCTCGGTCGCCTGCCGCCTCTCCACTGGCCGCGCCGGGCCGCACGAGGCGCCCGTGGCCGCCGTCCACCCGCCAGCGCCCGCCGTCGCGCACGAGGGCGAGCTCGATCACCCCGAGCGCGCGCCCGCCTGCGCCCGGCATCGTCGCGGGACGTCCGTTCAGCCGCCCGGCGGCGGGGTCCACCGCCCGCGCGGCGGCGTGGTCCGGCCCCGGAAAGGCGAGATGGGTGTGCCCGGCGACGAGGGCGTCCACCCCCTCGACCTCGGCGACGGCGAGCGCGGCGTTCTCCGCGCCCGGCGCCGTCGCCGCCGGGTCGATCCCGGCGTGGGCGAGCACGACCACGACCTCCGCGCCCGCCGCGCGCAGCGCCGGCACCCGCCGCCGGGCGGCGGCGGCCATGCCGGTGACGCTGAGCCCGCCGGGAAAGTGATGCGCGTTCCAGCGCGCCACACCCGGCGTCGTCAGGCCGAGGACGCCCACCCGCAGCGGGTGGCGCACCCCCGCGCCGTCGGCGATCTCGCGCTCCAGCAGCGCGACGGGCGGCAGGACGGAGGTGCCGTCCGCCTGCACGAGGTTGCCGAGGACCACCGCCGGCCCGGCCTGTGCGGCGAAACGCCGCACCGCCGCGAGCCCGAAGTCGAAGTCGTGATTGCCGAGCGTCGCCGCGTCGTAGCCGAGCGCGCGGAAGGCCTCGGCCACCGGCATCGGGCCGGGGCCGCCGGTGCCCGCTTCGCCGAGGGGCGTGCCCTGCAGCACGTCGCCGTTGTCGAAAAGAAGCGTCGCCCCCGGCCCCGCGCGCAGCCGCGCCATGACCGGGGCCAGCGCGGCGAGCCCGGCGCCCGGTGCCGGGCGGTCCGACAGGTAATCGTAGCCGAGCAGATTGCCGTGCAGATCGCTCGTCGCCATCAGGCGCAGATGCGCCTCGCCGGCGCGGAGCCGGCCGAAGGTCTCGTCGTCGGGGTGCACGTCGAACGGTCGGCGCCTCGGTTGGATCTCCGCGGCCGGTTCCGGCCGCGGGGTCGAGCGTAGCGGCCGCGCGGGCGCCATGCAATCATGGGTTGTTTTATCGCTTTCTCTTTCGCGTCTCTGGGCCTCTGGCTTCCGCCGCCCCGCCGTGCGAAACCCACGCCCATGCGGATCGCGGAACAGGTCACTTTCGGCGGCTCGGCGCTCGACCGGGCGGACGCGCTCCGGACGGATCCGGCCGCGCTGGCGGCGGCGCGGGCCGATCCGCGGGCGCGGGCGGTCGCGCTCTGGCGCGGCAAGCCGCTCCTCGCCGGGGCGCGGCGCGACCGGCTCGCGCGGCTGCCGCTCGGTCACCCGGCGCTGGCGACGGCCGCGACCGACCTGCTTCTGGGCTGCGAGGCGGGCGCGGCGGTCTTCGCCGCCGATCTCTCCGCCTGGGTGCCGCCGGAGGGCGTGCCGGAGACGCTCGGCGCCTTCGCCGACCCGAGCGAGCAGCGTCACCCGGCGCTGCCCGCGGATCACGCCTTCGCCGAGTTGCGCACGCACATGGTCGCCCTCGCCCCGCGCGACGCGGAACTCGCGGCGACGGCGCGCGGGCTTCTCGGCTGGCACCGCAGCCACGGGTTCTGCGCCCGCTGCGGGGCCCCCAGCGCGGCGGAGCGCGCCGGCTGGATGCGCCGCTGCACCGCCTGCGGCGCGGCGCATTTCCCGCGCACCGATCCGGTGGCGATCATGCTGGTGACGCGCGGCGATCACGCGCTGCTCGGCCGCTCGCCGGGCTTTCCCGAGGGGATGTATTCGCTCCTCGCCGGCTTCATCGAGCCGGGCGAGACGGTGGAGGCCGCGGTGCGCCGCGAGGTCGCCGAGGAAAGCGGCATCCGCGTCGGGCGCGTCGGCTACATGGCGAGCCAGCCCTGGCCCTTTCCCGCCTCGCTGATGATCGGCTGCCACGCGGAGGCGGTGAGCGCCGAGATCCGCGTCGATCCGACCGAGCTCGAGGACGCGCTCTGGATCACGCGGCGCGAGTTGCAGGATGTCTTCGCCCATGCGCACCCGCGGCTGTCCGCGCCGCGGCCGGGCGCGATCGCGGAGTTCCTGCTGCGCGCCTGGCTCGCCGACCGGCTGGACTGAGCGGCATGCGCATCAAAGCCGAGACGGAGGTCGCGCTCGCGCCCGGGGCGGCCTTCGACGCGCTCGCCGCGCTGCCGCCGATGGAGCATCTCGCCCGGCATCGCGCGCTCGAGGTCGCGCGCCTCGACGCCACGCCGCCCACGGCCGAGGGCGCGCGCTGGCGCCTCGCCTTCACGCTCGCCGGGCGGCGCCACTCGGTCGACGTGCGCCTCGCGCGGGTCGCGCGGCCGGAGCTCCTGTTGTTCGAGAGCCGGGGGGAGGCCGTCGCCGCGACGACGCGTCTCGCGCTCGCAGCCTCGGGGCATGGCGCGCGGCTGCGCGTGGTGCTCACGCCGGAGCCGCGCGGCCTCGCCGGGCGGGTGGTGATGCAGGCGGCGCGCCTCAGGCGGGAGCGGATCGAGGCGGGCCTTGCCGCGCGGCTCGAGGCCTACGCCCGGCGGCTCGAGGCGCAGGTCGGCTGAGCCGCCTCAGCGCTCGTGGCGCATCGGGTGGGCCGGGTAGACGCCGAGAATCGTCAGCGTGTCGGTGAAATAGTCGAGCTCGTCGAGGGCGAGGCGCACCGACGGGTCCTCCGGATGGCCCTCGATGTCGGCGTGAAACTGCGTCGCGTGGAACGAGCCGCCGACCATGTAGCTTTCGAGCTTGGTCATGTTGACGCCGTTCGTCGCGAAACCGCCGAGCGCCTTGTAGAGCGCGGCGGGGATGTTGCGCACGCGAAAGACGAAGCTCGTCATCATGCCGTGGTCGCCGCGCCGGGTCAGGTCCGGCTCGCGCGCCATGACGAGGAACCGCGTGGTGTTGGTGCTCTGGTCCTCGATGTGGCGGGCGAGCACGTCGAGCCCGTAGATCTCGGCGGCCAGATCGCCGGCGAGCGCGGCGAGCGCGGGCTCGCCCGCCTCGGCGACGTGGCGCGCCGAGCCGGCGGTGTCGGCGCCGGTGACGCGGTGAATTCCGTGCGCGCGCAGGAAGTTGCGGCACTGCCCGAGGAGCATCGTGTGGCTCATCGCGCGCTCGATCCGCTCGAGCGGCGTGCCGGGCAGGGCGAGCAGGTTGATGTGCACCCGCACGAAGGCCTCGTCCACGATGTGCAGCCCCGAGCCCGGCAGCAGCGCGTGGATGTCGGCGACGCGCCCGAAGGTGGAGTTCTCCACCGGCAGCATGGCGAGTTGGGCGGAGCCGTCGCGCACCGCCTCCATCGCGTCCTCGAAGGTGCGGCAGGGCAGCGCCTCGAGCTCGGGGCGGGCGTCGTGACAGGCCTGATGCGAGTAGGCGCCGGGCTCGCCCTGGAACGCGATGCGTGCGGTCATGGTCGCCGTCCGTAAAAGATCCCCCCCGAGGGGGCCATTTGGTCGCGCCCTCTACACCTTGCGCCCCGAGGGTGGAACCCTATAGATACCGCGCGACGGACACCGGGAGAGGCGGCGACCCATGCTAGACACGATGACGTTCACGAAGGTTCTCGGCGGCTTCTGCGGGGCGCTTCTGATCTTCCTTCTGGGGACATGGGCGGCCGAGTCGCTCTACCGCGTCGGCACCTACGGCGAAGAGACGGCCGCCTACGTGATCGACACCGGAGAGGAAGAGGCGGCGGCCGAAACCGAAACCGCGGACGCCGAAGAGGTGGCGGAGCCGGAAACGCCCTTCGTCCAGCTCGTCGCGCAGGCCGACGCCTCGGCCGGCGAGAGCGTCTGGCGCCAGTGCGCCGCCTGTCACGCGATCGAGGAGGAGCGCAACGGCGTCGGCCCGCACCTCAACGGGCTGATCGGGCGCGAGATCGCCTCCATCGACGGCTTCCGGTATTCGGGCGCGCTGCCCGAAGAGGGGGCATGGACCTGGGAAAACCTCGATCCCTGGCTCGAAGCGCCGCGCGAGTTCGCCTCCGGCACCTCGATGGCCTACGGCGGCCTCGCTGACGCCGAGGATCGCGCCAATCTGATCGCCTATCTCTACAGCTACACCGAGGGCGCGGAGCTGCCCGAGGCCGAAGCGGCCGCCGCACCTGCCGAGGAGGCGCCCGCGACCGAGGAGGCCGCGACCGAGGAGGCTCCCGCCGCGGAAGAAACCGAGATGGCGGCGGTTGAGACGGAAACCGTGACCGAAGAGGCGGC
Source organism: Rhodosalinus sediminis (assembly GCF_003385555.1). Classification (GTDB taxonomy): domain Bacteria; phylum Pseudomonadota; class Alphaproteobacteria; order Rhodobacterales; family Rhodobacteraceae; genus Rhodosalinus; species Rhodosalinus sediminis. The sequence goes on from NZ_QOHR01000001.1 coordinate 102,738, forward strand.
GACCGAAGAGGCGGCGACCGAAGAGACCACGGACGAAGCCCCGGCGGAGACCGAGATGGCCGCCGCGGCGGATGACGCCTCGGGCGGTGGCGAAATGTCCGAGTTCGCGCAGGCCGTCGCCAACGGCGACGTCGACAACGGCGCGAGCGTCTTCCGCCAGTGTCAGGCCTGCCACGTCGCGGATCAGGAGCAGAACCGCGTCGGCCCGCACCTCGTCGGCATCATCGGCCGCGAGATTGGCTCGGTCGAGGGCTTCCGCTACTCCGGCGCGCTGCCCGAGGGCGAGTGGACGGTCGACGAGATGAACGCCTGGCTCGAGGCGCCGCGCGACTACGCGCCCGGCACGACGATGGCTTACGCGGGGCTGCGCGACATGCAGGACCGCGCCGACCTCGTCGCCTGGCTCAAGTCGCTCGAAAACTGAGGCAGGCCTCGGGAACGCATTCGCCGCCGCGCCCGCACCCCGGGCGCGGCGGTTTTCGTATGGTCGCCCGATGCGTCCGGAGGGCCGGCTCACGCATTCGCAACTTGAACCGGCGGGATGTGGCAATCTAGCGTGGGCGCGCCATCTTGTGCAGGCGAAAGACCCGTGACCGGCAGCCGGAGGACCCGCTTCATGCCCGCATCCCGCGCCTCGCGCCCCCGCCGCGCGCTCGCCCTCGCCGCCGCGATCGCGGCCTTCGCCGGCGCGGGCTGGAGCGCGCCCGAGACGCCGCGCTTCACGCCGGAGCCGAGCGAGGCCGCGCTGGCGCAGGGCGCCGAGGAGGTCGTGGTCACCCATGGCTACAACTTCTTCGGTAAGCTGAGCTATCCGCCGGATTTCGAGCATTTCGACTACGTGAACCCCGACGCGCCCAAGGGCGGGGAGATCTCGCTCTGGGCGCCGGGCACCTTCGATTCGATGAACCCCTATTCGCGCAAGGGCCGGGCCGGGCGCTATTCGTGGATGATGTACGAGTCGCTCCTCGGCAGCATGCCGGCGAGCGGCGCGGGCCTGCCCGCTGACCGGATCGGGGAGGCCTACGGCCTGCTCGCGTGGAAGGTGGAATACGACCCCGGCAAGACATGGGCGATCTTCCACATGCGGCCCGAGGCGCGGTTCTCCGACGGCACGCCGGTGACGGCGCACGACGTGGTGTTCAGCCACGAGCTGCTGCTGGATCAGGGCCTTCCGAGCTACGCGCAGGCGGTGTCTCGCCGCGTTCTCTCGGCCGAGGCGCTGGACGACCACACGGTGAAATTCACCTTCGCCGAGGGCATCTCGCGCCGCTCGCTCATCGATCAGGTGGGCGGGGTGCCCGTCTGGTCGCAGCGCTGGTTCGAGGAGACCGGCGCGCGCCTCGACGAGCCGCGGCTCGAGGCGCCGGTGGGCTCCGGCCCCTACATCGTCGAGGAGGTGGACGTGAACCGCTCCATCACCTACCGGCGCAACCCGGATTACTGGGGCTGGCACCTGCCGATCAACAAGGGCCGGCACAACTTCGACCGCATCCGCGTCGAGTATTTCGCCGACGACAACGCCGCCTTCGAGGCGTTCAAGGCCGGCGTCTACACCTTCCGCGCGGAAGGAAACTCGCGCAAATGGGCGACCGGCTACGAGTTTCCGGCGGTGGACGCGGGGCAGGTCGTGCTGGAGGAGCTGCCCGACGGCACGCCGCCGACGCCGACCGGGATCGTCTTCAACCTCGGCACGGAGGTCTTTCAGGACAAGCGCGTGCGCGAGGCGATCTCGCTCGCCTACAATTTCGAATGGACCAACGCCTCGCTGCAGTACGGGCTCTTCGAACAGCGCCATTCCTTCGTGCAGGACACGCCGCTCATGGCCGAGGGGCCGCCCGAGGGCGCGGAGCGCGCGTTCCTGCAATCGCTCGAGGGCGTCGAGATCCCCGAGGCCGTGCTGGAGGAGCCCGCGCGGCGCGCCCATTCCTCGAGCGAGGGCCGGCTGATCGACCGGCGCAACCTGCGCCGCGCGATGGGGCTTCTGGATGAGGCCGGCTGGACCGTGGGCGACGACGGCATGCGCCGCAACGCCGAGGGCGAGGTGCTGAGCCTCGATTTCCCGATTTCCTCGTCCTCCTCCGCGACGCTCGAATCGGTGGTCGAGACCTTCGCGCAGAACCTCGAGCGCATGGGCGTCGACATCACCGTCGAGCGGATCGACCCCTCGCAGTACACGCTGCGCTCGCGCGAGCGGGACTACGACCTGATCTTCGACAACTACCGCGCCTTCCTGCAGGCGGGCACCGGCCTCATGCAGATGTACGGCTCGCGCGAGGCGGAGTTCAGCCTGTTCAACCCCGCGGGCCTCGCCAGCCCGCTGGTGGACGCGGTGATCGAGGCGGCGCTCGAGACCGACAGCCGGGAGGAGGAGGCGGCGGCGCTCATGGCGCTCGACCGCGTGCTCCGGCACGAGTTCTTCATGATCCCCGTCTGGTACAACGACAGCCACTGGGTCGCCTACTGGGATCAATACGCCCACCCCGAGGAGATGCCGCCCTACGCGCTCGGCACGCTCGATTTCTGGTGGTACGACGCCGAGGGCGCCGAGGCGCTGCGCGACGCCGGCGCGCTGAGGTGATCCCGGCATGAGCGCCTACATCCTCCGCAGGCTGTTGCTGATCATCCCGACGCTGCTCGGGATCATGGTCATCAACTTCACGCTGGTGCAGTTCGTGCCAGGCGGCCCGGTGGAGCAGATGATCGCGCAGATGCAGGGGCAGGGCGACGTCTTCGAGGGCTTCGCCGGCGCGGGCGAGGACGCGGGCGCGTCGTCCGCCGAGGAGCTCGAAGGCTACGCCGGCGCGCGCGGCCTGCCGCCGGAGTTCATCGAGGAGCTCGAGGCGCAGTTCGGCCTCGACGAGCCGCCGCTCGAACGCTTCTTCGGCATGCTCTGGGATTACATGCGCCTCGACTTCGGCGAGAGCTACTTCCGAAAGATCGGCGTGACGGAACTCATCCTCGAGAAGATGCCGGTCTCTATCTCGCTCGGCCTCTGGTCCACGCTGATCGCCTACCTGGTCTCGATCCCGCTCGGCATCCGCAAGGCGGTGAAGGACGGCACGCCCTTCGATCACTGGACGAGCGGGGCGATCATCGTGGCCTACGCGATCCCCGGGTTCCTCTTCGCGATCCTGCTGCTGGTGCTGCTGGCGGGCGGGAGCTACCTGCAGATCTTCCCGCTGCGCGGGCTGACCTCCGAGAACTGGGAGGAGCTCAGCCTGCTGGGCAAGGTGGCCGACTACTTCTGGCACATCGCGCTGCCGGTGGCGGCCTCGACGATCTCGGCCTTCGCGACGCTGACGCTGCTGACGAAGAACTCCTTCCTCGACGAGATCAAGAAGCAATACGTCATCACCGCCCGCGCCAAGGGCGCGAGCGAGCGGCGCTTGCTCTACGGTCACGTCTTCCGCAACGCGATGCTGATCGTGATTGCGGGCTTCCCGGCGGTCTTCATCGGCGTCTTCTTCACCGGGAGCCTCATCATCGAGACGATCTTCTCGCTCGACGGTCTCGGCCGGCTCGGCTTCGAGGCGGCGGTGGCGCGCGACTACCCGGTGATCTTCGGGACGCTCTTCATCTTCGGCCTGATCGGGCTGATCGTCGGCATCATCTCGGACCTGATGTATGTCGCCGTCGATCCGCGCATCGACTTCGAGAAGCGGATGGGCTGAGCCATGCAGGAGCGCGCGCCCGACGTCACCCCCACCGAGGAGGCGGTCCCCTACAAGGAGCGGATGCCGGGCCACATGGCGCCCGCGCCGGTCGCGCCGCCCCAGAAGCGCAGCTGGCTCTCGCCGCTGAGCCAGCGGCGCTGGCGCAACTTCAAGGCCAACCGCCGCGCCTACTGGTCGCTGATCGTCTTCTCGGTGCTCTTCGGGCTGTCGCTCTTCGCCGAGTTCCTCGCCAACGACAAGCCGATTCTCGTCAGCTACCGGGGCGAGATCCGGATGCCCGTCTTTCAGTTCTACCCCGAGGCGGCCTTCGGCGGCGACTTCAAGACCGAGGCGATCTACCGCGACCCGGAGGTGCAGTGCCTGATCGTCACCGGCGGGCTCGGCGACTGTTTCATCGAGCCCGAGGCGCTGATCGAGGACGCGGGCGACGGCGTGGTGAACGGCTCCGAGATCGAGAGGGGCTGGCTGCTCTGGCCGCCCATTCCCTACGCCTACGACACGGTGGTCGACCGCCCCGGCGCCGCGCCCTTGCCGCCCAACGGCGAGAACCTGCTCGGCACCGACGACACGAAGCGCGACGTGCTCGCGCGGATCATCTACGGCTTCCGCCTGTCGATCCTCTTCACCCTGATCGTCACGGTGCTCGCCTCCACCATCGGGATCGTCGCGGGCGCGGTGCAGGGGTTCTTCGGCGGGCTGCTGGACCTGATCTTCCAGCGGATCATCGAGATCTGGCAGGCGACGCCGGCACTCTACATCATCATCATTCTCTTCGCGATCCTGGGGCGAAGTTTCTGGCTGCTGGTCCTGCTGACCGTGCTCTTCGGCTGGACGGCGCTCGTGGGCGTGGTGCGCGCCGAGTTCCTGCGCGCGCGCAACCTCGAATACGTGCGCGCGGCGAAGGCGCTCGGCGTCTCGAACTGGACGATCATGTTCCGCCACATGCTGCCCAACGCCATGGTGGCGACGCTGACCATGCTGCCCTTCATCGTCACCGGCACCATCGCCACCCTCGCGGGGCTCGACTTCCTCGGCTTCGGGCTGCCGTCCTCGGCGCCCTCGCTCGGGGAGTTGACCCTTCAGGCCAAGCAGAACCTGCAGGCGCCGTGGCTCGCCTTCACCGCCTTCTTCACCTTCGCGATCATGCTGTCGCTGCTCGTCTTCATCTTCGAAGGGGTGCGCGACGCCTTCGACCCGAGGAAGACCTTCAAGTGAGCGCGCTGCTGACCGTCCGCGACCTTTCCGTGACCTTCCGCCAGGAGGGCGAGGCGGTGCGCGCCGTGCGCGGCGTCTCCTTCTCGGTGGACAAGGGCGAGACCGTCGCGCTCGTGGGCGAGAGCGGCTCGGGCAAGTCGGTCTCGGCGCTCTCGACGGTCTCGCTCCTCGGCCCGGCGGCGGAGGTGAGCGGGTCGGTCACCTACGACGGCCAGGAGATGATCGGCGCCGACGAGGCGCGGCTGCGCCGGGTGCGGGGCAACGACATCAGCTTCATCTTTCAGGAGCCGATGACCTCGCTCAACCCGCTCCACACCATCGAGAAGCAGCTGCGCGAGAGCCTCGCGCTGCATCAGGGGGTGGTGGGCGACGCAGCGCGCGATCGAATCCTCGACCTGCTCGAGCGTGTCGGCATCCGCGAGGCGGAAAGCCGGCTGGGCGCCTATCCGCATCAGCTCTCCGGCGGGCAGCGCCAGCGGATCATGATCGCCATGGCGCTCGCCAACCGGCCCGACATCCTGATCGCCGACGAGCCGACCACCGCGCTCGACGTGACGATTCAGGCGCAGATCCTGGAGCTTCTCGCCCGCCTCAAGGCGGAGGAGGGGATGGGCCTTCTCTTCATCACCCACGACCTCGGCATCGTGCGGCGCATCGCGGACCGGGTCTGCGTGATGAAGGACGGCGAGATCGTCGAGAGCGGCGAGACCGCGGCGCTCTTCGCCGCGCCCCGGCATCCCTACACGCAGATGCTGCTCGCCGCCGAGCCCGCCGGCACGCCCGAGCCCGTCGCCCGCGCCGCCGAGGAAGTCGTGCGCACCGACAACCTCAAGGTCTGGTTCCCGATCCAGCGGGGCTTTCTCAAGCGCACCGTGGGCCACGTGAAGGCCGTCAACGACGCGACGATCAGCGTGCGCGCGGGCGAGACGCTCGGCATCGTGGGCGAGAGCGGCTCGGGCAAGACGACGCTCGCCATGGCGCTCATGCGGCTCATCGGGTCGGAGGGCGGCATCACCTACATGGGCGAGGACGTGAACGCCTGGTCGGTGAAGAAGCTCCGCCGCCTACGCCGGGACATGCAGATCGTCTTTCAGGACCCCTACGGCTCGCTCAGTCCCCGCATGACCTGTCATCAGGTCATCGCCGAGGGCCTCGGCGTGCACGGCATGCGCGAGACGGGGCGCGACGAGCGCAAGCTCGTGGCCGAGGTCATGGCCGAGGTGGGCCTCGATCCCGCGACGATGGACCGCTACCCGCACGAGTTCTCCGGCGGGCAGCGCCAGCGCATCGCCATCGCCCGCGCCATGATCCTGCGGCCGAAGCTCCTCGTGCTGGACGAGCCGACGTCGGCGCTCGACATGACGGTGCAGGTGCAGATCGTGGATCTGCTGCGCGAGCTTCAGGCGCGCCACGGCATGGCCTATCTCTTCATCAGCCACGACCTGCGCGTGGTGCGCGCCATGGCGCATCAGGTCATGGTGATGCAGGACGGCGACGTGGTCGAACACGGCCCCGCAGAGGCCGTCTTCGAGCGCCCGCGCGAGGCCTACACCCGCAAGCTCCTCGCCGCGGCCTTCGATCCGCCGGGGCGCGTGGCCTGAGGCCCCGCTGGGCCGCTCAGAGCCCCGGAAATTCCACCGCGACGAGGGCGTGATCGCTCGCATGGGGGCGGTGCCAGCCCGTGCCTTCGAGCCGGCGGCCCGCGTGGCGCTCCGCCTCGCGGCCTAGCCCGGCGCGGTGGAGGCGCGGGCGCGCCTGCGCAAAGCGCCCGGCGAGCGCGGGCGAGGCCAGAAGCGCGTCGGGCCGCCCGTAGCCGCCCGAAACCGAATCGTGCCACGACCAGCGCTCGCCCGGCGGAAGCCGGCCGAGCAGGTCGACCGAGAAGGGCGCGAGCAGCGGCGCGATGGCGGGCGCCTCCCCGCCCGCGGGCTCGTTCAGGTCGCCGAGCACCAGCCAGAGCGCCGCGGCCGGCTCGGCGAAGCGCGCCTCGATCAGTCGGCGCACCGCCTCGGCCTCCAGCCGGCGCACCCGCCACGCCTTCTTCGCGCGGGGATAGGGCGCCTTGAAGTGGCAGACGAAGAGGGTGAGCGCCCCGACCCGCGCGGTCAGGCAGTCGCGGCGAAAGACCGGGCGCGCCGGATCGATCCATCGCGGCGTCTCGAGCCCGAGGTCGGCGGGCGTGAGCGCCGCGTGGCTTTCGACCTCGGCGAGCGGCCGGCGGCTCATCAGGGCGACGTCCTGCCCGCGCCCGTCGTTGCCGGGCAGGCAGACCCGGTGCGGATAGCGCGGGCCGCCGAGCGGCGCGAGCAGGCGGTCGTGGAAGGCGTCGAGCGCGGCGCGGTCGAAGACCTCCTGCAGGGCGAGGACGTCCGGCGCCGCCTCGGCGATCAGCCGCGCGCCGAGGCGCCGGTCGTCGGTGTCGTGGCGGGCCGCCTCGGGCCCGGTCTCCACGTCCATGTCGCGCGCGCCGTCGAAGTGGCCGTGGCGCAGGCGCAGGTTCTGCAGGTTGAAGGTCGCGACGCGCATCGGCCCTCCCTGCGCGCGCTCATCGGCCCGTCGCCGGGCCTCTTCGCGAGACGCGCCCGCACGGGCGCGCCGAGCGCCCCCGTCAAGAGCGCCCGTTCATGAGCGCCCCCCGTCAGATCGCGGGGGAGTGCCCCGCCTTGTCGAGCTCGTAGGCGTCGAAGGCGCGCGCGATCATCCGCGTCAGCGGCCGCGCCGGACCGGGCACGGAGAGCCCTGTCTCGGTCACCTCCAGAAGCCCGTCGAAATCGCGGTCTGCGGCGCGGAACATCTCCATGAGCCGGTCGTGCGGCACGCCGAAGTCGCGCGCGATCTCGTCGGCCTCCACGCGGAAGTCGCACATCAGCGCCTCGATCACCCGGCCGCGCCAGCGATCCTCGTGCGACAGGATGTGCCCGCGCGCGGTCGAGAAGCGCCCCTCGCGGATGGCCGCCGTGTGCGCGGAGGTGGCCGGCGCGTTCTGCGCGTAGCCCTGCGGGAAGCGCGAGATCGAGGAGGCGCCGACGCCGATCAGCGCCTCGGCGGTGTCGTCGGTGTAGCCCTGGAAATTGCGGCGGAGGTGGCCCGTCCGCGCGGCGACGCCGAGCCCGTCCTCGGGCCGGGCGAAGTGGTCGATGCCGATCTCGTCGTAGCCGTCCCAGACGAAGAGCCGGCGCGCCACGTCGAAGAGCGCGAGCCGCTCCTCGGGCGTCGGCAGCGCGTCCGACGGGATCATCTGCTGGCGCTTGGCCATCCAGGGGACATGCGCGTAGCCGTAGAGCGCCACCCGGTCGGGCGAGAGCGACAGGAGCTTCTGCACCGTCTCGGTGATGCGCTCGCGCGTCTGGTGGGGCAGGCCGTAGAGGATGTCGGCGTTCAGGCTCTCGACCCCGCGCGCGCGGATCATCTCCACCGCGTCGCGCGTGACGTCGAACTCCTGGATGCGGCCGATGGTGTTCTGGATCTCCGAATCGAAGTCCTGCACCCCGATCGAGGCGCGGTTCATCCCCGCGGCGGCGAGCGCGTCGAGGCGCGGGCCGTCGATCTCGTTCGGGTCGATCTCCACCGAGAACTCGTAAGGATCCGAGAAGGGCGCGACCTCGGCCGTGGCCTCGGCGAGCGCGGTCATCATCTCGGGCGTCAGCAGAGTCGGCGTGCCGCCGCCCCAGTGCAGGCGGCGAATCGTCACGCCGGGCGCGAGGCGGTCGCGCAGCATGGCGAGCTCGGCCTTGAGCACCTCGAGATAGGCCGCGACCGGCGCGTCGCTCTGTGTGCCCTGCGTGCGGCAGGCGCAGAACCAGCAGAGCCGACGGCAGAACGGCACGTGAATGTAGAGCGAAATCTGCGCCCCGGCCGGCACGGCGCCGACCCAGTCCGAGAAAACGCCCGAGTCGACCCCGCCCCCGAAGTGGGGGGCCGTCGGGTAGCTCGTGTAACGCGGCACCTTCGCGTCGAAGAGTCCGAGCTTTGCGAGTTGTGTTCGGCTGACCATGTCACTACACTTAGACAGGAGGGAGCGTAAGGGCTTTGACCCAGATCAACACGCGCGAAGAAGGCGTTACATGCTGAATGAACCGATGTCCTCCCTCTCGCAGAACTGCTCGGATTGTCCGATCCGTCACCGAGCCGTCTGCGCACGCTGCGACGGAGACGAGCTCTCGCAGCTGGAGGAGATGAAATACTACCGCACCTTCGAGCCGGGGCGGACCATCGTCTGGTCCGGCGACCGGATGGATTTCGTGGCCTCCGTGGTGTCGGGAATCGCGACGCTGAGCCAGACGATGGAGGACGGGCGCACCCAGATGGTCGGCCTGATGCTGCCGTCGGATTTCATCGGCCGCCCCGGGCGGACGACCTCGGCCTACAACGTCGTGGCGACGACCGACGTGGTGATGTGCTGCTTCCGCAAGAAGCCCTTCGAGGCGATGATCGAGCGCACGCCGCACATCGCGCACCGGCTTCTCGAGATGACGCTCGACGAACTCGACGCCGCGCGGGAGTGGATGCTGGTGCTCGGCCGCAAGACCGCGCGCGAGAAGATCGCGTCGCTCCTGTCGATCATCGCGCGGCGTGACGCGTCGTTGCAGCTGCGCGGCACGCAGGGGCCGCTCGTCTTCGACCTGCCCCTCACGCGGGAGGCGATGGCCGACTACCTCGGCCTGACGCTCGAGACGGTGAGCCGGCAGATGTCGGCGCTCAAGCGCGACGGCGTGATCGAGCTTCAGGGCAAGCGCCACGTGACCGTGCCCGATTTCAACCGCCTCATGGAAGAAGCGGGCGACGACGCGGACGGCGGGCTGCTGGTCTGACGCGCGCGGCGTGACGCCACGGGCGGCGGCTGCGTGGTGCGCAGGCCCCTCGGGTGTGGCGATGGCGGCTGAGGGCGGACGCGTAACGCCCACGCGGCTTGCCAGGGAGCGGAGCGCGGCGCGCACGCACCCTGCGGGCGCCCCGGCATCGCGCGGACAGGCCGCTCCTTACCCCGCCGCGGTTCCGTCCTGCCAGCACGGCAGCAGGTCGCCCGGCTCCGGCGTCGCGTGATAGACCGCGCGCGCGATGGCGCGCGACAGGCACAGCGCCGCGGCGTGCCCGATCATCAGCCGTTCGGTCTCCGGCGCCTCGAGCGGGCTCGCGCCGGTCGCCACCCCGAAGACCAGATCGCCGTCGTTCGGCGTGTGGGCGGGCACCACGGCGCGCGCGATGCCGTCCTGCGCGGCGGTCGCCATGCGCTGCGCGTCGGCCTTGGTGAGCGCGGCGTCGGTGGCGACCACCGCGATCGTCGTGTTGCCCTGCGCGGCGAAGGCGGTGTGCTTGCGGCTTTCCAGCGTCCGGCCCAGCCCGGCGGCGGGATCGGGGCCGAGACCGCCGAACTCGCCCCCGATCTCGTAGGGCGCGGCCCAGAAATGGCGCTGCCCCGGCGTGGTGACGGCGCCCACCGGGTTCGCCGCGACGAGCGCGCCGACGGTCGCCCCGGTCTCCAGCACGAGGGAGGCGGAGCCGAGCCCGCCTTTCAGCATCCCGGTCAGCGCCCCGGCCCCAGCGCCCGCGGTGCCGAGCGCGAACTCCGCCGCCGCGGCGGCGTAGGCGCGCGCGCCGAGGGCGGGGTAGGGGCTCTCGGTCCAGTCCTTGGCTCCGCCGTTCAGCAGGTCGAAGAGGATCGCCGCCGGCACGATGGGCACCCGCGCCGGCCCGACCGCGAAGCCGCGCCCCTCGGTGCGCAGCGCCTGCACGACGCCGTCCGCCGCGGCGAGGCCGAAGGCCGAGCCCCCCGACAGCACGAGCGCATGCACCGCCTCCACCGTCTTGTCGGGCGCGAGGAGGTCGGTCTCGCGCGTGCCGGGCGCGCCGCCCATGACGCTGACCGAGGCGGTCAGGGGCGCGTCGGCGGTCACGACGGTCACGCCGGACTTCAGCGCCGCGTCCGCGGCGTTGCCGACCCGGAGGCCGGGGACATCGGTGATCAGGTTCCTCGGTCCGGGTCTCATCGCATCCTCCCAACGCCGTCGCCGCGCGTCGTCTCAGCAGGTTTCGCCGCGTCGGGCAATGCGTCGGAGCGCACGCGAGAGGTCGTTGCCCCGCCGCACGGCTTCTGAGACACTTCCCGTCACGGGTCCGAAACAGGAGTCTCCATGCCGCTGCGCGCCGTTCTCGCCTCGCTCGCCCTCGTCGCCGCCGGATGTGCGGCCGTCGTGTCCATGCCGGAGCCGCCCGAGGGGCAGGCCCTTTACGCCGAGTATTGCGCCGCCTGCCACGGCCCGGGCGGCCGGGGCGACGGGCCGCTCGCGGGCGAGGGCGGGCTCGCGCCGCCGGATCTCACCCGGATCGCGGCGCGCCGGGGCGGCACGTTTCCGCGGGCCGAGGTTCTGTCCACGATCGACGGCTACACGCGCGGGCAGGCGCACGGCGTGCAGATGCCGGAGTTCGGCGATCTCCTGATGGGAGAGACCGTGCCGGTGGATACCGGCGACGGGCGGATGTCGCCGGTGCCGCGCCCGCTCGCCGCGCTTCTCGTCTACATCGAAAGCATCCAGCAGGAGGCATCGTGATCCGCACCGCGCTCACCCTCGCCGCATTGGCGGCGGCCGGCCCGGCGGTCGCCCAGGACCCGGAGGCGGGCGAGGCGATCTACCGCACGCACTGCGCCGCGTGTCACGGCATCGACGCCGAGGGGAACGGCCCGATGGCGGGCGTGCTCACGATCAAGCCCACCGACCTCACCGCGCTCTCGGCCGACAACGACGGCGCCTTCCCGTCGCTCGACGTGGTGCGGCGCATCGATGGGCGCGATCCGCTCGTCGCGCACGGCAGCCCGATGCCGGTCTACGGCGATTTCTTCGAGGGCGGGCGCGCCGTCGCCGTCTCCGCGCCCTCGGGTCAGCCGGTGATGACGACGGAGCCGGTCGCCGACCTCGTCGCCTGGCTGCGCAGCGTGCAGGACTGAGGCGCCGCGGGTGGGCCGGGGCCTGCCCGGCGCCGACCCGCGGCCCGCATGAATGGCGCAAGGGCGGTCAGCCCCGCCAAGCCAGGGCTGCGTCGCCGGCAGGCGCACGCCTCACCGGCGCGCCCTGCCTGACCGACGGCCTCAGCCCCGGCAAATCCCCTCCACCTCTACGCCGCGCCAGGGCACGATCACGTTCGCCCCGGCGAGCGCGGCGTCCAGATCGCCGAGCGGCAGCGCCTCGCCCAGCAACGCGCGCAGGCGGTGCGTGCGCGGCGCCTCCGGGTCGAGCACGGTGCAGCAGACGTATTCCTCCATCACGGCGCCCTGCTGCTCGTAGCCGAAGTCGAGGAAGTCGGCCGTCTCGCTCTCGAAGAGGTAGGGATCCTCCGAGCGCATGTGCTCGCCCGCCGCGCGGAAGGGGTGGTAGCCCGTGCGCTCCCGCGCCTGCCACTGCCAGACGTGGGTGAGCTCATGCGCGAGCAGCATCGCCTCGGCCAGATGGAGCCGCTCGGGGAAGTCGGGCAGGAAATCCGGGGCGTAGAGATCGCGGCGGAAGAAGACCCGGTCGAAGAGCGCCACGGCCCCCGGCGAGACCTCCACCGGTTCGCCCACCGCGCCCGGCGGCCAGATCCGCTCCCGGCAGCTGGTGCGCGGGCGGGGCGGGCGGACCCAGGTGTAGGAGCCCACGAGCGCGCCGTCGTGGAGCCGCACCCGCTCCACGTCGAGCGCGGGACCATGCGTGAGTGCGGCGAAGGCGCGCTCGCCCTCCGTCAGCGGCCGCCCGCAGGCCGCGAGCGCGAGACAGAAGAGGAGAAGGGCGCGGCGCATGGGGGAAGGATACGCCCGCGGGCGAGGCGGACAAGGGCGGCCGGTCGTCGGCGGTGCGGACCTGCGCGGATCGTGACAGGGCGCCGGGCCACGCCCGCGGTCTTGTGACCGGGTGACGCGCGACTCTGCGGCCTCACCCCTCCCGGCACCGCCGATCAGGGCAAGGCGCCGCGTTTCTGGCGGCGGGGTCCGCCGCGCGGCGATGCGGAGCGCCCGCGCCGGGGAACCGGGCGGGCCGCGCGCGCCTTCCCCCGGCATGGCCGACGCCGCGCGCACCGTGATCGTCCACGAGACCGCCCGCCCGCCGCGTGGGGGCCTCTGGCTCGCCGCGCTCGCCGTCGTGCCGCTGCTGCTCGCCGTGCCGGCGCTCTGGCTCCTGCCCGGGGACCTCGTGCGGGAGGCGGCGCGGCTCTGGGCGGCGGCGCTCACGCTCTTCTTTTCCGGCGTGCGGCGGGGGCTGAGCTTTCGCACCGAGGGCGGGGCGACGGGCGCGCAGATGACGGCCTTCGCCGGCCTCTTCGCCGCCGGGCTCGCCGCGCTGCTGCTGCCGCCGGTCGCGGCGCTCTGGCTTCTCGCCGCGGCGCTGGGCGCGCTCGCGCTCGTCGATCCCCGGGCGGCGGAGCGGGGCGAGGTGCCGATCTGGTTCGCGGGGCTGCGCGCGGTGCAGATGCCGGTGGCGGCCGTGGCCCTCGCCGCGCTCGCGCTGCTCTGAGCGCGGGCGCGGGCCATTGACCGGCCGGGGAAACCGCCGCATATGCGGTCGCATGACCGAGCTCGCCTATATCCGCAATTTCTCCATCGTCGCGCACATCGACCACGGGAAATCCACGCTCGCCGACCGGCTGATCCAGCTCACCGGCACGGTGGCCGAACGCGACATGAAGGAACAGCTCCTCGACGCGATGGAGATCGAGCGCGAGCGCGGCATCACCATCAAGGCCAACACCGTGCGCATCGAGTACCCCGCGCAGGACGGCCATACCTACATCCTCAACCTGATCGACACGCCGGGGCACGTCGACTTCTCCTACGAGGTCAGCCGCTCCATGCAGGCGGTGGAGGGCTCGCTTCTCGTGGTGGACGCCACGCAGGGGGTGGAGGCGCAGACGCTCGCCAACGTCTATCAGGCGATCGAGGCCGACCACGAGATCGTGCCGGTGCTCAACAAGATCGATCTGCCCGCCGCCGAGGTCGACCGCGTTAGCGAGCAGATCGAGGAGGTCATCGGCATCGACGCCACCGACGCCGTGCAGATCAGCGCCAAGACCGGCGTCGGCATCCCCGACGTGCTCGAGGCGATCGTGCGCCGCCTGCCGCCCCCGCCGGAAGGCGACGCCACGAAGCCGCTCAAGGCCATGCTGGTCGATTCGAAATACGACCCCTACCTCGGCGTCGTCGTCATCGTGCGCGTGATCGACGGCGTGCTGAAGAAGGGGCAGCGCATCCGCATGATGCGCACGGGCGGCACCTACGACATCGACCGCGTCGGCGTCTATCGCCCGGCGATGGAGAACGTGGACGTCCTCCACCCCGGCGAGATCGGCTACATCACCGCCTCCATCAAGCAGGTGCGCGACACTCGCGTGGGCGACACCATCACCACCGAGAAGCACGGCTGCGCCGACCCGCTCCCCGGCTTCAAGCCGAGCCAGCCGGTCGTCTTCTGCGGCCTCTTCCCCGTGGACAGCGCGCAGTTCGACGACCTGCGCGAGGCGGTGGAGAAGCTCGCGCTGAACGACGCCTCCTTCACCTACGAGGTCGAAAGCTCCGCGGCGCTCGGCTTCGGGCTGCGCTGCGGCTTCCTCGGGCTTCTGCACCTCGAGGTGATCCGCGACCGGGTGGAGCGCGAATACGCGATCGAGCTCATCACCACGGCGCCCTCGGTCGTCTATCACGTCTACATGAAGGACGGGGAGCGGATCGACCTGCACAACCCCGCCGACATGCCCGACCCCTCGCTCGTCGAGCACATCGAGGAGCCGCGGATCAAGGCGACGATCCTCGTGCCCGACGAGTTCCTCGGCGACGTGCTCAAGCTCTGCCAAGAGCGCCGGGGCCTCCAGCTCGACCTGACCTACGCCGGCAACCGGGCGATGGTGGTCTATGACCTGCCGCTGAACGAGGTGGTCTTCGACTTCTACGACCGGCTGAAATCGGTGACCCGCGGCTACGCGAGCTTCGACTACGAGATCACCGGCTACCGCGAGGACCGGCTGGTCAAGATGCAGGTGCTCGTCAACGACGAGCCGGTGGACGCGCTCGCCACCATGGTCCACCGCGACCGCGCCGAACAGCGCGGCCGGGCGATGTGCGAAAAGCTCAAGGACCTGATCCCGCGCCACATGTTCAAGATCCCGATCCAGGCGGCGATCGGCGGTAAGGTCATCGCCCGCGAAACCCTCGCCGCGCTGCGCAAGGACGTGACGGCGAAGTGCTACGGCGGCGACGTCTCGCGCAAGCGTAAATTGCTTGATAAGCAAAAAGCTGGTAAGAAGAAGATGCGCCAGTTCGGCAAGGTCGAGATCCCGCAGGAGGCGTTTATTTCGGCGTTGAAGATGGATGGGTAGACGGGCTTGTGGTGTCAAGTCTCTTTCGGACACGGCGTTCCGAATTATGTCATTGGTATCCGACAGCTTCTATGCTGCGTCGTAGCATGGGCTGAGCCCAGAGTTTTATAGGAAATTGATGGGCTTGAGCCGCGCCAGCCCGCCAGGCGGCGCGGCTCGAGATCAATGTCTACCGAAACGCGGGCGCTTTCTGCGCGTGCTCGCGATACACTTGGAAAATCTGCTCGAGTTGCTCCTCGCAGGCCTCGGCGCACTCCTGAATAAGGTAGGCAAAGTAGTCCACGTCAAGATCATGCCCGTCGATGATCAGGGAAGCGATGAACTTCATCTTTTTCAGGGCGTTATCCGAGTCTTGAGGTTGTGTTTCTAAAATACGCCGCTCGAGCACCTCCAAGTGATACTGAAACAACGAAATCTTCACGTCCTGTTCTTCCAGTCGCTCCAGTTGGGAGTCGACCGACGGGTCGCACTCCATCTTCTTTGAGAGAAGGGAGGCCGGAAGCTTGAATCGCCGGACGAGGGATGCCCTGCGACGGCCTGCCTCAGCGCTTGTATAGTGAGGCTCATCAGGCGGCCGGCGATCGGCATCGTCCTCAGGCGGCTGGTAATGACCATTGTCTTCGGGCGCAGCTACCGCTTGCCGCACGGCCTGTGTGAGTTCTTCTGCCTCAGCGGTTTGTTCATCGGATTTCCGCGCTGACAAATCGGCCTGCCGCGTCAGACGTTGCGCCATCTCCTCGAGTTCTTTGGTCGCCTCGTCCAGAGCTTGCACGAAATGCCAATACTGACGCGTCAACTCAATAATCGATTCGTCTTTCGGCTCAAGCCCGTGCGCGATTGCAGTCTTGAGTCTCTTTCTGTCTACTAGGCCCATCATTGCATCCCCTCATGTGTTCTGGCGGTGATCAGTCAACTAGGACGTGTGCCACGAGAGGGGGGATAACCTGCGGTTCGTCTAAAAAGTGGGGCGAGTCTGGGATGTCTTCTGGGCCTAATTTCGGCACCGCGGCCTTCTTGGTTGATGAAACCTTAACGCTGCGGCGGATACACCACCTCCCTGAACTCCCGCCACTCCCGCTTCGAGAGCCCTGATGTCTCCTGCGTCACCTCCTCACCGTTCAACATCCGGCGGAGGCAGTCGAGGGCGGCGGCCGACAGCGTCGCGCCCCCCACGCGGTAGTCGAGGAAGGCCTTCCACGCCAGCGGGACCCAGTCGGCGACCAGCCGCCCGATCTCCTCGGCGTAGACGCGGATCTCGTATTGCGCATGGGTGTCGGCCCTGAGCCGCAGGAAGTGGAAGAGGTTGTGCAGGTCCGTCTTCCAGTACCACTGTGTGTAGATGTTGGCCGGCAGGTTCATCCGCGCGAGCTCGCGGGCGAGGCCCTGCTGCCCCTCGGTCGAGATCATCTCCTCGTAGTGGTCGTAGGCCCGCGCGGCGTCGCCCTTGAGGATCTCCAGCACCCGCGCGGATTCCTCCGGGCCCAGCACCTCGCCCCGCCCTTGGTTGTTCACCGTGGACTGCGCGGCGAGCGCGGACGGATCAGGGATGTAGAACTCCCGGTCGAGGATCGAGTAGCGCGCCGAGTATTCGTTGACGTTCGCCGTGCGGTGGCGGATCCACTGCCGCGCGACGAAAACGGGCAGCTTCACGTGCAGCTTGACCTCGCACATCTCGAAGGGGGTCGAGTGCCAGTGCCGCATGAGGTAGCGGATCAGCCCCTCGTCGTTCGAGACGTGCCGCGTGCCGGCCCCGTAGCTCACCCGCGCCGCCTGCACGATCGCCGCGTCGTCGCCCATGTAGTCGATCACCCGGACGAACCCGTGGTCGAGCACCGGGTGCGCAGTGTAGAGATGCGCCTCCATCCCCTCGGAGACCGCGCGCAGGGTCTGGCGCGGCGTGGCGCGCTGTTGCGCGATCTCGTCTTCCTGCTCGGGCGTGAGCGGCATGGGCGACTCCTCCAGGGGTGACTCGGTTTTGCGGCGACCATATCTTGAGAGGCGGCGCAGGAAAACCACCAGATCGGGTGGCGGCAAATTCGCCGCAGTCCGCGGAAAAATCGGCGATCCGCGGAGCCCCACACGTTGACGCGAGCGCGTCACACGCGGAAGTTTGCGAAAAACCCAAAAGATACGAGGACGCGTGCAGTCATGACCCGATCCCTGTCGCTGCTCTCCGTGCTGGCGCTGGTCGCGGCCTGCTCCAGCAGCGAAGATGGTTCGAACCCGTTCGATCCGCCCCCGCCGGACGACGGCGGCGAGACCTCCGACGACGGTCAGCCGCCCCCCCCGCTCGGCGGCGGCGCGCTGCCGCCCGGGACCGCGAACCCGACGCCGGACGCCTCCATCACCCGCTACGAGGAGCGGACCGACCGCGGCGACGGCTTCGCCGAGGCGCCGAGCTACGACGCCGCGACCGACACCTTCGTCGTGGACAACCTGCCGTTCGACGGCGACAACACCTACACCCGGGACGCCGCGGTGGCGAGCCTCGGGCCGCCGGGTGCACAGGGGCCGTTCGCCGTCTACGAGAACGCGGATACCGTGCCTGACCCGGAAACCGGCACCCCGATCGATCAGCTCGCGCACAAGGTGCTCTTCCAGCGAAGCCCCTCGGGGCGGACCGAACTCGTCATCATCCGGGCGGCCGACTACGAGCCCTTCGGTTTCGGCGGCTGGGCCTACCAGCGCAACGGCGGGGTGGAGCTGCCGGAGACGCTGCAGGCCACCTTCTCGGGCGATTACGCCGCGCTTCGTGATTTCGACGGTCGCGCGGGACTGGAATACGCGACGGGTGCGGTGAGGCTCGACGTCGACTGGGAGGATTTCAACGGAACCTCGGTACAGGACGCGATCAAGGGCACCATCACCGATCGGCGCATCTACGATCTCTCCGGCGCCGATGTGACGCAAGATTGGCTCGACGCGCTCGGCGAAGAGGCCGGCCGGCCCATCATTGATCTGCCGGCCGTGCAGATCGTTATCAGGCCGAGCACCGTCGACCAGAACGGAGAGATCGCGGCGACCGTGCGGAGCGCCTATACCGACGACGCCGGGGAGCCGCAGCAGTACGAGACCGGGACGCTGAACGCGATCCTCGCCGGGCCGACGCCGGACGAGATTGTCGGCATTGTCGAGATCGAGAGCGATGATTTGATCTCGGGCGACGGCACGGTCCGCGAAACCGGAGGGTTCGTTGCGAACCGCTAGGCGGTCTCCATGGTGCCTTCCGCCTCGTCTCGTCATCATCGGCCTTTTGTGCGTCTTGTCCGGCCTGCCGGCGCAGGCCGGAGAGGCGGAAGTCACACCCGATGAACTGCGCGCCGTCGCCCGAGAGGCATTGCGCCGCGCCGAACCGGATGTTGCCGTCGGCTACGCCGAAGCCCTGCTGACGCGAAACGACGAGGATGTCGGCGCCCATCTCCTTCGCGCCCGCGGCCTGCGCGACATGGGGCGTGAGGGTGAGGCGCGTGCTGCGGCGATGTCGGCCTGGCGGCTGGCCGACACGCCCGAAGCGCGGCATGCCAGCGCGCTGGTGATGGCGCAGGCGCTCGCCTCGGCGGGGCAACGGACGCGCGCGCAATGGTGGCTGCGCCGGGCTGTCCATCACGCGCCGGACGAAGCGGCGCGACGACGCGCCATTCGGGATTTCCGCTACGTCCGGGCGCGCAATCCATGGTCCACCGAGCTCCGCTTCTCGGTCGCGCCGCGCTCCAACGTCAACGGAGGCAGCGCACGGTCGACTATACGGATCTACGACCTGCCGTTCGATTTTCGTCTCAGGGGGAGCGCGCAGGCGCTCTCGGGCACCGAGATCGCCGCGGGCGTCTCGACAGGCTACCGCCTGCGCGGGTCGGCGCGGCGCAAGACGGAGGCGATCCTGCGTGCGGATTACCGGACCTACCGGCTGACGGACGACGCGCAGGACAAGGCACCCACCGTCGAAGGCTCTGATTTCGCACTCGGATCACTGGCCGTGACGCTCGCCGAAACCTGGCGGAGCCGGACGGATGGCGCCCCGCGGCGGGTCGCCGCCACGCTGGGGCAGGTCTGGTATGGCGGCGCGCCCTACACCAGCTTTCTGCGCCTTTCGGGCAGGCGGCACTGGGCGCTCGGGTCCCGCAGGACCGCGCATGTTTCGGTCATGGCCGAAGCCCAGCGAGGCCGCGACGGACGGGCCGACAGCGGCAAGCTGCGTGTCGGCGCCGGCACCGCCCGCCAGCTTGCGTCCGGGCATCGCCTGCGCCTTCACGTCGCTGCGACGGCAAGCCGGTCCCGGGCCGCCGCGCGCGACTACGACCGGCTCGAGGCCGGCGCCCGGCTCGACCTCGCGGAGCCGGTCCTGGGCGCGGTGCTGGATTTCGGCCTTCGCGTCGAAGGTGAGAGCTACGCCGGCCGGTTCTTCGGGATGACGGGGCGCGAGGACAGGACCGTGACACTCGACGCGACGGCCGATCTGGCCGAGCTCGAACAGTATGGCTTCATGCCGTCGGTCACGATCCGCGCCGAACGCACCCAGTCCACCCTCGGGCTTTACGACACCGAGAAGCTGGGGCTCGAACTGGGGTGGCGCTCGGCGTTCTGACGGCCCGCCTCTCGACTCTCGAGCGCGGGCGCCTAGGATCGTGCGGGCACCAACGGAGGAGCCGCGCGCATGACGATCCGCTACCTGCACACGATGGTCCGGGTGAAGGACCTCGAGGCGTCCAAGGCCTTCTACGAGCTGCTCGGCCTCGTCGAGACGCGGCGCATGGACAGCGAGCAGGGCCGCTTCACCCTCGTCTTCATGGCGCCCCCGGGGCAGGAGGAGTGCCCGGTCGAGCTGACCTACAACTGGGACGGAGACGAGGGGTTGCCCTCCGACAGCCGGCATTTCGGCCATCTCGCCTACGAGGTGGACGACATCTACGCGATGTGCCGTCACCTGCAGGACAACGGCGTGACCATCAACCGCCCCCCGCGGGACGGGCGCATGGCCTTCGTCCGCTCGCCCGACAACATCTCGGTCGAGCTCCTGCAGAAGGGCGAGGCGCAGCCGCCGGCCGAGCCCTGGGCGAGCATGGGGAACACCGGGCATTGGTGAGGGCGCTCGCCCTCCTCGCCACGCTCTGGGCGGGTGCGGCCGGGGCGGCGGAATGCCGGCTCGCGCTCCTGCTCGCCCTCGACGTGTCGAGTTCGGTGGACGCGGAGGAACACGCGCTCCAGCGCGAGGGGCTCGCCGCGGCGCTCGCCGCGCCCGAAATCCGGCGCGCGATCCTCGGCGAGGCGCCGGGGCACGTGGTGCTCGCCGTTTACGAGTGGTCGGGGCGCAACCAGCAGGACGTCGTGCTGCCCTGGACGGTGCTCGACGGCGACGCCGCGATCGACCGGGCGGCGGCGGCGCTGCGCGGGGCGCCGCGCGCCTTCTCGCGGTTTCCGACGGCGGTGGGCTACGCGCTCGGCTTCGGGGTCGGGATGTTCCGGCGCGGGCCGGACTGCGCGCGCCGGGTGCTCGACGTTTCGGGCGACGGCATCGGCAACGACGGCTTCGAGCCCGTCCACGCCTACCGCCATTTCGACTTTTCCGGCGTCACGGTGAACGGCCTCGCCGTGGGCGGCCACGATCCGCAGGTGCGGGACTACTACATGTTCGAGCTGCGCCGCGGCCCCGGCGCCTTCGTCGAATACGCCGAGGGCTACGCCGACTTCCGCCGCGCGATGGAGCGCAAGCTCCTGCGCGAGATCCGCGGCATGGTGATCGGGCGCGCGGGCGACTGAGAGGGTGGCCCCGCGCTCGCGTCGGTTTCGACCGATGCGCGGCGGTGGCAGCGTCCCGGGCCGCCCCGGGTGCGCCCGCTGGCGTGATCCGGGCGATCGGGGCAGGGCGCGCCCGCCGGCTACGCTCACTCGGCCGAGACGCGCTCCTCGCTCTCCCATGTGCCGGCGGCGGCGAGGATGCGCTCGGGCGTCTCGAAGGCCTCGCGCAGGAGGCGTTCGTAGAGCGCGGCCTCCGCCGCGCGGTCGAGCGGCGCGTCGGCGCCGGAGACTATCATCAGCGCCTCTTCCAGCGCGGCGACGGTGCCCGAGCCCTCGTCGAACTGCGCCTTCTTGCGCCAGACGAGGCTCTCGGGCAGCAGGTCGGCCACCGCCTTGCGCAGGATCCATTTCTCGGTCGTCGGCCCGGTGGATTCGCGCGCCTCCGGATCGGTGCGGCGCATCTTGAGGGTGGCGGGAATCGACTGCGCGAAGTCGATCAGGTCGCGGTCGAGGAAGGGCGTGCGCGCCTCGAGGCTTTCGGCCATGGTCACCCGGTCCACGCGCTGCAGGTTGATGTTGTGCATCGCGTTCAGTGACCGGGTGAGCTCCTGCGCGAGCTCGTGGGGGTGGTCGGCGTAGCCGTGGTGGTAGGTGTAGCCGGCGAAGAGCTCGTCGGCGCCCTCGCCGGTGAGCACCGCTTTCACGTGCCGCGCCGCGAGGCGGGCGGCGAAATGCGTCGGCACCGCCGAGCGCACGAGGTCCACGTCCGCGCTTTCGAGGTGGTAGATCACATGCGGCAGGACGCGGGCCACGTCGCGGGCGGTGAAGACCTCCTCGTAGTGGTCCGAGCCGATGTGCGCGGCGACCTCGCGCGCTGCGGCTAGGTCGGCGCTGCCCTCGGTGCCCACGGCGAAGGTCTTGAGCCGGTAGGGCGCGAGGCGCGCGGCGAGCGCGGCGATGATCGAGCTGTCGAGCCCACCGGAGAGGAAGCTGCCCACCTCGACGTCGGCCAGCATCCATTTCGCCACCGCCTCGTCGAGGACGAGGCGCAGCTCGCCGGCCACGGCCTCCACGTCGAGGCCCGGCTCCTCCTCGGCGGCGCCGTGGGGCGTGCGGTACCACTGCCGCAGGCCGTCGCGGCTGTCGTAGAGCATGCCGGGGCCGATCGCCTCGACCGCCTCGACCTCGATGCCGTCGAAGGCCTTGAGCTCGGAGGCGAAGGCGAGGCCGCCGCCGATGCGCGCCATGTAGAGCGGCTTGATGCCCAAGGGATCGCGCGCGGCGATGATCCGCGTCTTCGTCGCCAGCACGAAGGCGAACATGCCGTCGAGCCGGGCGATCCAGCGCAATTCGCCCGAGCGGAAGAGATGCAGGATCGACTCGCTGTCGCTTTCGGTCTCGAAGGCGCTCTCGCCGAGGATCGCGCGCAGGTCGGCGTGGTTGTAGATCTCGCCGTTGGCCACCAGCAGGTCGCCCTTGTCCCAGATCGGCTGGCGCCCGTCCTCGGGGCCGATGATCGAGAGGCGGCAGTGCGCCATCACCACCGGCGCGCCCTGACCGCGCACCACCTCGACCGCGTCGGGGCCGCGGTGGGCGATCTTCGAGACCATCTTCTCGGCGAGCGACTCGTCGCCGATGTTCCAGAGACAGACAAATCCGCACATGGGTCCATTCGCTTTCGCTGTGCCCGGACGCGGCGCCGGCCGGGCGCGCGGGGCGGCCGGCCGGAGGGCGCGTCGATATGGGCTGAAGCTTTCCGTGCGTCCGAGAGTAAGGGCTCCGCCCCGGGGCACAAGGGCGATTGCGACGCATCCGGCACACGAGACGTCGTTTTCAGGCCATGACTGGGGCGTCCTGCGGCACGCCCGGCACAGCTCGAGTACGGGGCGCGTTGCACCGGGCCGCGATCCGCTGGAAAATGGGGCCGCCAGAGGGAGGACGCCCGAGATGACCGAGACCACGCGCGAGGCGCTGCGCGCCGCGGCGCTCGCCTATCACGCCGAGCCCGCGCCGGGGAAACTCGAGGTGCGGGCGACCAAGCCGCTCGCCAACGGCCGCGACCTCGCCCGCGCCTATTCGCCCGGCGTGGCGGAGGCGAGCCTCGAGATCGCGGGCGACGAGACCGCGGCGGCGCGCTACACCACGCGCGGCAACCTCGTGGGGGTGGTCACCAACGGTTCGGCGGTGCTCGGCCTCGGCGACATCGGCCCGCTCGCGGCGAAGCCGGTGATGGAGGGCAAGGCGGTGCTCTTCAAGAAATTCGCCGGCATCGACTGCTTCGACGTCGAACTCGACGCGCGCGACCCCGAGGAGCTCGCCCGGATCGTCTGCGCGATGGAGCCGACCTTCGGGGCGATCAACCTCGAGGACATCAAGGCGCCGGACTGCTTCGTGGTCGAGCGCATCTGCCGCGAGCGAATGAACATCCCCGTCTTTCACGACGACCAGCACGGCACCGCGATCGTCGTGGGCGCCGCGGCGACCAACGCGCTGCGCGTCGCGGGCAAGCGGTTCGAGGACATCAAGGTGGTCTCGACGGGCGGCGGCGCGGCCGGGATCGCCTGCCTGAACATGCTGCTGAAGCTTGGCGTGAAGCGCGAGAACGTCTGGCTCTGCGACATTCACGGCCTCGTCCACGCGGGCCGCGAGGTGGACATGAACCCCGAGAAGGCCGCCTTCGCGCAGGAAAGCGACAAGCGGACCCTGTCGGAGGTGATCGAGGGGGCGGACCTGTTCCTCGGGCTCTCGGGGCCGAAGGTGCTCACGCCCGGGGACGTGGCCCGCATGGCCGGGCCGCCGATCCTCTTCGCGCTCGCCAACCCGGTGCCGGAGATCATGCCGGAGGAGGCGCGCGCGGTGGCCCCCGATGCGATCATCGCCACCGGGCGGAGCGATTACCCCAACCAGGTCAACAACGTCCTCTGCTTTCCCTTCATCTTCCGCGGCGCGCTCGACGCGGGCGCGACCGAGATCAACGACGCCATGCAGATCGCCTGCATCGAGGGCATCGCCGAGATCGCGCGCCAGACGACGAGCGCCGAGACGGCGGCCGCCTACCGGGGCGAGGCGCTGACCTTTGGGCGCGACTACCTGATCCCGAAGCCCTTCGACCCGCGCCTCTCGGGCGTGGTGGCGACGGCGGTGGCGAAGGCCGCGATGGAGAGCGGCGTCGCCGCGCGCCCCATCGCCGATCTCGACGCCTACAAGCGCGGGCTGGAGGCGAGCGTCTTCCGCTCCGCGCTGCTCATGCGGCCGGTCTTCGAGGCGGCGGCGACCGCGCAACGGCGCATCGTCTTCGCGGAAGGCGAGGACGAGCGCGTGCTGCGCGCTGCGCAGGCGATCCTCGAGGAGACCACCGAGACGCCGATCCTCATCGGCCGGCCCGAGGTGATCGCGCGCCGCGCGGAGCGCTACGGGCTCGAGATCCGGCCGGGCCGCGACCTGGAGATCGTGAACCCGGAGAACGACCCGCGCTACCGCGACTACTGGCAGACCTATCACGAGCTCATGGCGCGCCGCGGCGTCACCCCGGACATCGCGCGGGCGATCATGCGCACCAACACCACCGCCATCGGCGCGGTCATGGTGCAGCGCGGCGAGGCCGACAGCCTGATCTGCGGCACCTTCGGCGAATACCGCTGGCATCTGAACTACGTCACGCAGGTGCTCGGTCGCGACGGATACCGCCCGCACGGCGCGCTCTCGCTGATGATCCTCGAGGACGGGCCGCTCTTCATCGCCGACACCCATGTCCACGCCGAGCCCGCGCCCGAGCAGATCGCCGAGGTGGCCGTGGGCGCCGCGCGCCACGTCCGCCGTTTCGGGCTGACCCCGAACGTCGCGCTCTGCTCGCAGTCGCAGTTCGGCGCGATGGCCGAGGGCACGGGCGCGCGCCTGCGCGAGGCGCTCGCGCGTCTCGACGCGCAGGAGGCCGATTTCGCCTACGAGGGCGAGATGAACATCGACGCCGCCCTCGACCCCGAGCTCCGCGCGCGCGTCTTTCCGGAAAACCGGATGCAGGGGGCGGCGAACGTGCTGGTCTTCGCGCATGCCGACGCGGCCTCGGGCGTGCGCAACATCCTCAAGATGCGGGCCGGCGGGCTGGAGGTGGGGCCGATCCTGATGGGCATGGGCAACCGCGCGCATATCGTGACACCCGCGATCACCGCGCGCGGGCTTCTCAACATGGCCGCGATCGCGGGCACGCCGGTCGCGCACTACGGCTGACCCCGCGCCGGGGGCGACCGAGTGGGGGCGCTGCCCCCCTCGCCCCTGTCGGGGCTCACCCCCCGGGATATTTATGCCAAGAAGAAGGGGCGGACGCCGTCCGCGGGCGGGCCCGCCCGGCCGGCGGTGGGGGCGTCGGGGCATCATGGTATCCCGTGCCGCCCGCGGGCGGGGCGCTCAGCCGGCGCCCTCGGGCCGCTCGAACTGCAGGCGGTGCAGGCGGGCGTAGGCGCCGCCCGCGGCGAGGAGCGTCTCGTGCCGCCCCGTCTCGACCACGCGGCCGTCCTCCATAACCACGATGCGGTCGGCGTCGTGGACCGTCGAGAGGCGGTGCGCGATGACGAGGGTCGTGCGCCCCTCGGTCAGGCGGTCGAGCGCCGCCTGCACGACCTTCTCGGAGGCGGTGTCGAGCGCGGAGGTCGCCTCGTCCAGCAGCAGGACCGGCGTGTCGCGCAGGAGCGCGCGGGCGATCGCCACGCGCTGGCGCTGCCCGCCCGAGAGGTTGGAGCCGCGCGGGCCCACCGGCGTGTCGAGCCCGTCTGAGAGGCGCGGCAGGAAATCGCTCACATGCGCGGCGTCGAGCACCTCGCGCAGGCGCTCGGGCGGCACGTCCTCGCGCCCGAGGAGGATGTTCTCGCGCAGCGTCTCGTCGAAGAGGAGCGCGTCCTGCGTGACGACCGAGAAGAGGCGGCGGAGATCGGCGAGGTCGAGGTCGGCCACCGGCACGCCGCCCACGGTGACGCGCCCCGACTGCGGATCGACGAGCCGGGTGAGAAGGCTGAAGACGGTGGATTTCCCCGCGCCTGAGGGGCCGACGAGCGCCGTGGTCCGCCCCGCCTCGGCGGTGAAGGTGGCCCCGGCGAGCGCTGGCGTGTCGCCGTAGGCGAGGTGCACGTCCTCGAGCGCGATCTCCGGCACGCCCTCGGGCGGCGGCGCGGGGCGCGCCGGCGAGCTCAGCGCCGGGGTGAGCGAGAGGAGCTCGCGGATGCGCTCGACGCTCGCCGCGGCCGTCTGCCAGACGCCGGCGATATTGCCGAGACGGCGCACGGGATCGAAGGCGAGACCGATCGCCGTGAAGAAGGACATGAAATCGCCGACCGTCTTGTCGCCGGACAGGATCTCGGAGCCACCGTAGTAGAGCACGCCCATGAAACCGAGCCCCGCCATCACGTCGATCATGCCCGGGATCATCGCCTTACCGGCCGCGGCGCGCGTTTCCGTCAGGACGCGCCGCCGCGTGAGGCGCTCGTAGCGCGCGGCCTGATAGGCCTCGAGCGTGTTGAGCTTGACCGGCACGATGCCGAGGAAGATCTCGTTAAGCCGGGTGGACAGGCCGGCGGCCACGTCGCGGGCGCGGCGGGCCTGGGCGCGGGTGTAGCGCTGCAGGAAGAGGACCGGCGCAATCACGAGCGGCGCGCCGACGCAGGCGATCAGCGTCCAGCGCCAGTCCACGCCGAGCGCGACGGCGAAAAGCGCGACGACCGAGACCGCGTCGCGCCCCGCCCCGGTCAGGATGGTCCGCCAGACCTGATTGAGCGCGCCCACGTCGCCCTCGATCCGCTGCATCAGGTAGCCCGGCGGATGCGTCTGGTGGAAGCTGCCGTCGAGGCGCATCAGGTGGCCGAGGAGGTCCTGCCGGATCTGCGCGGCGGAGAGCTCGGAGAGCCGGGTCAGCAGCACCCGCTGCGCCACGCCGGAGAGCCCGCGCGCCGCGAAGATCGCGAAGAAGGCGAGACCGAGGAGCGGGATGGCCCCCGCGTCGCCGCCGACGAAGATGCGGTCGAACATGGGCTTCATCATCCAGCTCAGAAGCCCGAGCATGCTGCCCTCGACGATCATGAAGGCGAGCGCCACCGACAAGAGCTTCCAGTGCGGCCGGAGGTAGCGGCGCCAGAGCCAGAGGAAGAGCCCGCGGGTGTGCGGCGTGTCCCGAGCGGTCATGCCACCTCGTGCGCGGGGCGGCGCGCGTCGAAGCCCGCCTGGATCGCCCGGTTGTCGTATTCCTCCGCGATCCATGCCTCGAAATCGATGGCGCCGCGCGCCTGCCGGGCCTCGTAGACGTCGAGGATGTAGTCCTGAACGCCCGTCTTCGTCGATTTCAGGTGAATGTAGCGCAGGCCCAGCTGCTTCCGGGCCTCGGCGACGGAGCGGCCTTCGAACACCATGAGATAGGCCGCCGCGGCGAAGCCCGCGCGGTCGGCGCCTGACTTGCAGTGGAACAGGAACGGCCGCTCTGCGGCGCGCATCGCCTCCAGCATCTCGAGGATGCGGGCCGCCGGCACGGCGTGGCGCGCGCGCAGTTCGGCGTCCACCATCGTCAGGCCGAGCGCTGTGCAGCTCTCGCGCTCGAACAGGTAATGCGCGTAGCGCCCCGGCCCGCGCAGGTTGATGACCGTGCGGATGCCCATGTCGCGGTAGCGGCGCAGGCGCGCGTGCGTCGGCTGGTTGGAGCGGTAGACGCCGGGCGCGATCTCGAAGAAGTTGGTCCAGACCGTGCGCAGGAACGCATGATCGAGGACCTGGTAGTGCCACCACGCCGCCCGGCGCCCGGCGGGCGTCGATATGTCCCTGCCGAAGCTGCGACGCATGGTCCGTTCGGTCCGGTCGAACCAGTGATAAAGTCTCGTCAGCATCGCGGGCGCGCTCGTCATGTCGCCTCGCCGTGTAGAGGCTGCGCCCCGCGCTGGCAAGCGCGGCCCTCGGACGTTGACGCCGGCGGCGCGCCGGCTAGTGTCGCGCCGCCACGCACGGAGACGCCGCCATGAGCCTCGCCCAGGGTCGCCCCTATCTCGCCATTCCCGGCCCCTCGGTCGTGCCCGACCGGGTGCTCGCCGCGATGCATCGCCCCGCGCCGAACATCTACGAGGGCGAGCTGATCGAGATGACCGCGGGCATCGCCCGCGACCTCTGCGGCGTGGCGCGCACCGGGGGCGACGTGGCGATGTATGTCGCCAACGGGCACGGCGCGTGGGAGGCGGCGCTCGCCAACACGCTCGCGCCGGGGGACAAGGTTCTGGTGCTGGCCACCGGGCGCTTCGGGCACGGCTGGGCGGAGATGGCCGAGGCGATGGGCTTCGAGGTCGAGATCCTCGACTTCGGCAAGCGCGCGCCGGCCGATCCCGAGCGGCTGCGCGCCGCGCTCCGGGCCGACGCCGGCGGGCGCATCGGCGCGGTGCTGGCCACGCATGTGGACACGGCGACCTCCCTGCGCAACGACGTCGCGGCGCTGCGGCAGGTGCTCGACGAGACGGGGCACGGCGCGCTCCTCATGGCGGACTGCATCGCCTCGCTCGCCTGCGACCGCTTCGAGATGGACGCATGGGGCGCGGACGTGATGGTGGCGGGCAGCCAGAAGGGGCTGATGGTGCCGCCGGGCATGGCCTTCGTCTTCTTCAACGCCCGCGCGTCCGCGGCGCGGGCGCGGCTGCCGCGGGTCTCGCGCTACTGGGACTGGGCGCCGCGCGCCGCGCCGGAGCAGTTCTACCAGTATTTCGGCGGCACGGCGCCGACGCATCACCTCTACGGGCTGCGGGAGGCGCTCGACATGATCGCCGAGGAGGGGCTGGAGCATGTCCTCGCCCGGCACGCGACGCTCGCCCGCGCGATCTGGGCGGCCTGCGCCCGCTGGGGCGAGGGCGGGCCGCTCGAGCTCAACATCGCCGATCCCGCGCACCGGAGCCACGCGGTCACCGCGCTGCGCATCGGCGCGCCGCACGGGGAGCGGCTGCGGGCCTGGATGGCCGGGGAGGCCGGCGTGACGCTGGGCATCGGGCTCGGCATGGCCGAGCCGGGCACGCCCGAGGCGGGAGGCTTCTTCCGGATCGGGCACATGGGGCATCTCAACGCGCACATGGTGCTCGGGCTGCTCGCCTCGCTCGAGGCCGGGATGCGCGCGCTGGAGATCCCCTTCGCGCCCGGCGGCGCGGAGGCGGCCGCGGCGGTCGTGGCCGAGGCCGCGGCGCCGCCCGCCCGCAGCGCCGCCGGCTGACGGGCGCCTCGCGCGTCACCGACGCGATGCAGGTCGCGGCGCCGACCCGGCGAACGCCTCGTGAACTACGGCTACGTCAGCGACCTGATCCTGCAGGACGGCGCGGTCGAGGCCGTGGTCGTGCAGCCCAACGTCGCCTATGGCGCGGTCGGCTACCGGGCCTATCCGTATTACGGCTACCCGGACGGCGCCGGATGGTCGGCGGGCAGCCTCTACTACGACATGCCCTATCGGCTCGAGGACATCGGCGAGGTGGAGACCTTCGACTACGGCGACCTGAGCAGCTGAGGCAGTCGGAGATGGGTCCGCGGGCTGCGCGCGGGCCCTTTGCCGCCCCGCAGAATGCGTGCTCGCACGCATCGCTCATGCGAGCCTGTCGGTGCGTGGTGACCACACCCCCCTACCGGCGCCAGTGCCGGCACTTGAGGCGTGTGCTCGCGCGCAATTGGCATGGCCTTCCACGGGTGCGTGGTGACCACGCCCCCTGCAGATCTTGTCGTCCGATGCGTGATCTCAGGCCGGAGACGGCGCCGTCAGTGCGTCCACATGCCCCGCCGGTCGGAGGCGAAGTTCTCGCCGTAGCCGCGCGGGCGCACGTTCGTCCGGCGCTTGTGCGGCTCGAACACCTGCGCGTCGATGTCGTGCTCGCGCGCGTATTCGAGCGCCGCCTCCTTCGTGTCGAAGGTCAGCCGCACCTGCGCCTGCGTGTCCGCGGAGGACGTCCATCCCATCAGCGGATCGACCTCGCGCCGCGTTTCGGGGGCGAACTCGAGCACCCAGTGCTTGGTCTTCGCCGTCCCGGAGGAGGTGGCGGACTTGGCGGGTTGGTAGATGCGGGCGCGCATGGACCCCTCGCTGTCGTGCCGAATGCGGTGCGTCAGTCTCGCCGTCGATATGGACCACGCACGCCGGCGCGGCAAGACCCCCGCGCTGCGGCGGGCGGGGGCGCTCCGGCAGACCTTGGCCATCCGGCCTTTCGCGGGGAGCGAGGGGTGGGTAATGTGCGATCGGCCGAAGGCCAAGGAGCTGCTTGCGGTAAAATTGTACATCCTCGGTGTCACTTCACGCAAACAGATTCCGCGCCCCGGCCGGGCGCCCGTCTTGAATCCCGGCCCGCCGACGCCAGCTTCTGAAGCTCGAAAGGAGTGCCCATGCCCGACGACGTGCTGCACGCCCCGGCCCCCGACGTCCGCGCCCGCCCCAAGCTCGAGGGCGGCAAGCGCTTCGTCATGCAGACCGACTTCGCGCCGGCGGGCGACCAGCCGACGGCGATCGCCGAGCTGTCTGAGGGCGTCCTCTCCGGCGAGCGCGATCAGGTGCTTCTCGGCGCCACCGGCACCGGCAAGACCTACACCATGGCCAAGATCATCGAGGAGACGCAGCGCCCCGCGATCATCCTCGCGCCCAACAAGACGCTCGCGGCGCAGCTTTACGGCGAATTCAAGGGCTTCTTTCCCGACAACGCGGTCGAGTACTTCGTCAGCTACTACGACTATTATCAGCCGGAGGCCTACGTCCCGCGCTCGGACACCTTCATCGAGAAGGAGGCGCAGATCAACGAACAGATCGACCGGATGCGCCACTCGGCCACCCGGGCGCTCTTGGAGCGTGACGACGTGGTGATCATCGCCTCGGTCTCCTGCATCTACGGTATCGGCTCGGTCGAAACCTACGGGGCGATGACGCAGGACCTGAAGGCCGGCGAGAGCTACGATCAGCGCGCGATCATCGGCGATCTCGTCGCGCAGCAGTACAAGCGCAACGATCAGGGCTTCCAGCGCGGCACCTTCCGCGTGCGCGGCGACGTGATCGAGCTCTGGCCCGCCCACCTCGAGGACCGCGCCTGGCGCTTCAGCTTCTTCGGCGAGGAGCTCGAGGGCATCACCGAGTTCGATCCCCTGACCGGCGAGCGCTCGGGCACCTTCGATCAGGTGCGCATCTACGCCAATTCGCACTACGTCACGCCGAAGCCCACGCTGCAGCAGGCGATGACCCAGATCCGCAAGGAGCTGCGCCAGCGCCTCGACCAGCTGGTGAACGAGGGCAAGCTGCTGGAGGCGCAGCGCCTCGAGCAGCGCACCAACTTCGACCTCGAGATGATGGAGGCCACCGGCGCCTGCAACGGGATCGAGAACTACTCGCGCTACCTCACCGGCCGCGCGCCGGGTGAGCCGCCGCCGACCCTCTTCGAGTTCATCCCCGACAGCGCGATCGTCTTCGCCGACGAGTCCCACGTCAGCGTGCCGCAGATCGGCGGCATGTACCGCGGCGACTACCGGCGCAAGTTCACGCTGGCCGAGCACGGCTTCCGCCTGCCGTCCTGCATGGACAACCGCCCCCTCAAGTTCGAGGAATGGGACGCCATGCGCCCGCAGTCGGTGTTCGTCTCCGCCACGCCGGGCCCGTGGGAGATGGAGCAGACCGGCGGCGTCTTCACCGAGCAGGTGATCCGCCCCACCGGCCTCCTCGACCCTCCGGTGGAGATCCGGCCCGTCGCGATGCAGGTGGACGACCTCCTCGACGAGGTGCGCAAGGTCTCGGCCAAGGGCTACCGCACGCTCTGCACCACGCTGACGAAGCGCATGGCCGAGGACCTGACCGAATACCTGCACGAGCAGGGGATCAAGGTCCGCTACATGCACTCCGACATCGACACCATCGAGCGGATCGAGATCTTGCGCGACCTGCGCCTCGGCGCTTTCGACGTGTTGGTGGGCATCAACCTCCTGCGCGAGGGGCTCGACATCCCCGAATGCGGGCTCGTCGCGATCCTCGATGCGGACAAGGAGGGCTTCCTGCGCTCCGAGACCTCGCTCATCCAGACCATCGGCCGCGCCGCGCGCAACGCGGAAGGAAAGGTGGTGATGTACGCCGACAAGGTGACCGGCAGCATGGAGCGCGCCATCGCCGAGACCGACCGCCGCCGCGCCAAGCAGATCGCCTACAACGAGGCGCACGGCATCACCCCCGAGACCGTGAAGAAGAACGTGGAGGACGTGCTCGCCGGCCTCTATCAGGGCGACGTGGACATGAACCGCGTCACCGCGCAGGTCGAGAAACCGATGGCCGGCGCCAACCTGCAGGCCCATCTCGACGGCCTGCGCGAGGAGATGCGCAAGGCCGCCGAGAACCTCGAGTTCGAGGAGGCCGCAAGGCTCCGCGACGAGGTCAAGCGGCTGGAAGCGGTCGACCTCGCCGTCCACGACGACCCGCTGGCCCGGCAACAGGCCGTGGAGAAGGCCAGCGCGGAGGCCGTGGGGAAGAGCGGCCGGTCCACCGCGGGCCGCGCCGGGCAGCGCGGGGGTAACGTGAAGCGGAAGCGGTGAAGTGAGCGCGTCGCGCGCACATGGTCCGCCTCGGTTCGGTGACCCACGGGCGGCGGGTGCGGCACCCGCTTTCGCGCCGTCCGCCCCCGTCGCGTGCACGTGTGCGGACGATCGGCGGGGCACCCCGGCGCCCTCCAGCGACGCGTGACGTCCCTTGGTTGAACTGCGTGACGCGCTGCACGGAGACGTCGGGCGCCTTGACAGCGGCCCAGCCGCCGCCCCGGTGGTTTGCGCCCGGCGCCGGAGCGCGTATGGAGAGGGCCGCACGCCACGAGGACCGCAGCCCATGACATCACGCAGTATCCCCGACAATCTCACCATCGTCGAGCACCCGCTCGTGCAGCACAAGCTCACCCACATGCGGGAGAAGTCGACCTCGACCGCCGGTTTCCGCCGCCTCCTGCACGAGATCGCGCAGCTTCTGGCCTACGAGGTGACGAGCCACCTTGCCCTGACGACGCAGCCCATCGAGACGCCGCTCGGCGAGATGGACGCGCCGGTGCTCGCGGGCAAGAAGCTCGCCCTGATCTCGATCCTGCGCGCGGGCAACGGCCTGCTCGACGGGGTGCTCGAGCTGATCCCCTCGGCCCGGGTGGGCTTCGTCGGGCTCTACCGCGACGAGGAGACGCTGCAGCCGGTGCAGTACTACTTCAAGGTGCCCGACGGGCTCGACGGGCGGCTGGTGATCGTCGTGGACCCGATGCTCGCCACGGGCAACTCCTCGGCCAAGGCGGTGGAGCTCCTGAAAGAGCAGGGCGCGCGCGACATCCGCTTCCTCTGCCTGCTCGCCGCGCCGGAAGGGGTCCGCCGCATGGCCGAGGCGCACCCGGACGTGCCGATCGTGACGGCCGCGCTCGACGAGCGGCTGGACGAAAACGGCTACATCGTGCCCGGCCTCGGCGATGCGGGCGACCGCATGTACGGCACTAAATAAGCCGTCCGCGCGCTTTACTCGCGCGATATCCTGCGGCATGCTGCCCCTGCATCTGTGGGGGACGAGATGAAGCGCAGAACAGCGATCCCGCGCGGCGCGCTCCTCGCGTGTCTCGTTTGTGTCGGGCTTCCGGCCACGGCGCAGCGGCTGGAGACCGCGGGCCCGCCGGCCGAGTTTCCGCCCGACGGCTACGAGGACCGGCAGTTCGTCGACAGCCGCGGCTGCGTCTACATCCGCGCCGGCGTCGACGGCACGGTCACCTGGGTGCCGCGCGTGAACCGGGACCGGGAGCATCTCTGCGGCTTCGAGCCGACCTTCGCCGAGGCGCCCGCGCCCGATCCCGCGCCGGAGGCCGTGCCGCCGGAGGGGGAGGCGGCGCCCCGGCGTGCCGAGCGGGAGACCGCCGCGGCGTCCGAGCCGGCAGCGCGCGCGCAGGAGACGTCGGCTGCCCCACGGCGCGCCGCCGGGGCCGCGACCGGGACCGCCGCCGCCGCGCCCCGCGCGGCGGAGAGTGCGCGCACGCGCATCCTGCCGAAGCCCGATCCCGAGGCGGTCGCCGTCGCCGTCCCCGGGGGATACGAGCTCGCGTGGGAGGATGGCCGGCTGAACCCGTACCGCGGTGCGCGCACGCCCGCCGGCGGCGCGCAGATGCGGACGGTCTGGACCGACACCATCCCGCGCCGGCTCGTCGACCCCGCGCGCCGGGCGGTAGTCGCGACGCGGGAGGCGCAGGCGCCCTCTGCCGACGGGGCGTCCCGGCGGCCGCAGGTGTCTTCGAGGGACGCGCCCGTGCGCCCGGGACGGGATGCGGAGGCGGCCGCAGGCGCCCGGCCGGCGGCGGGCGAGGCGGCGGTTCGCGCCGGGGTCTCAGATGCGCCGTCCGGGCGCCGCTTCGTGCAGGTGGGCACCTTCGGCGTCGCCGCGAACGCGCGGCGCACGGCCGAGCGGATCGCCGGCTTGGGGCTGCCGGTGCGCGTGGTCCGCGCCTCGGGCTATCGCGTCGTGCTCGCCGGCCCCTTCGAGGCGGCGGGCGACCTGCGCGGCACGCTCGACGCGGCCCGCGGCGCGGGCTTCGGCGACGCCTTCCTGCGCGACTGACCCGTATCGCCTGCGGCGCCAGGGCGGCGTTTGCCGGGGGCGGCCCGCTCGCGGCGGGCCGGCGTCGCGGTCCGGATCACTCCTCGCAGATGCTCTGAAGGCGGAGCCAGTCCGCGTCGCTGAGCGCAGGCCGCGTCGGGTGAGCGGCCACGGCGTCGGCCTCGATCAGGCCGAGCACCGTCTCGCCGGTGACGTCGCGCGCGTAGGCGTAGGGGCGGGCGCTGAGCTCGGCGGCCTCGAAGGCGGCGAGCAGCGTGGCGTCGGGCACCGGCGTCGGCGGCGCGGTCAGCAGCCGCTCCGCATGCCGGCGCAGGAGGTCCGGCGGCAGCCGCCCGGTGGTCAGCACGCGCAGGCTCGCCGGGAGGCCCCCCGCCCGCAGGAGGCGCGCCAGCGGGTCCTCGTCGCCCTGCCGCGCGGCCTCGGCCAGAACGAACCCGGCGGGCACGTCCGGCTCGGCCGGGTCCTCCACGAGCGCGCGGTCCAGCAGGATCCGCCCGTCGGGCAGGCTCGCCGTGGCGACCGGGCCCTCGCGCAGCACCACGAGCCGCCCGGCCGCGTCCGGACCCAGCACCCGCGCCGCGAGCGCGGCGAGCGCCGCGTCGCCCTCCGGCGTGTGACAGGGGCGGCCGCCGAGCGCGCGGATGTCCGCCATCAGCGCCTCCGACACCTCGGCGCGTTTCGCCGGGGGCAGCACGCGGAGCGCATGGTCGCGCAGCGCGCCCGGAAGCCAGAGCGCCGCCGCCGCCGCGATCGCCGCGGCCACGGCCAGCCCGCCCGTCAGGCGCAGCCGCCCGGCCCGCGGCCGCCGCCGCGCCACGGCGCGGCGCACCCGCTCGATCGCCTCGATCATGTCGGAGGCGATCTCGCCCAGCTCCAGCTCCTCCCCCGGGTCGCCGTCGGGATGGTAGAGCGCCGGCATCTCGCCGGGATTGGCGCGGGCCACGGCGGCGAGCGACCAGTGCGCGAGGGCGCGGTCCTGCATGTCGGTGATCGTCAGGCTGGCCTCGCCGAGCGCGACCACCACGTCCTGCCGCTGCGCGTCGGGGGCCGCGCGCCAGATGCCCGGCGCTTCCAGGCGGGCATACTGCTCGAGGGCGGTCATGGGCGCACTGTTCCGGTTCCTGCCTGCCCCGGCGCGATACCACGCCCGCGCGCGGGGCGGCAATGCGCCGCGCCGCGGCGGAGCCGCCGAGGGCCGCGGCGCGGGCGCCTCAGAGCGCGCGCGCGACGTTGCGCAGCTCGAACTTCTGGATCTTGCCGGTCGAGGTCTTGGGCAGCTCCCGGAAGACGACCGCCTTCGGGGTCTTGAAGCCCGCGAGCCGTTCGCGCGCGTAGGCGATCAGCGTGGCCTCGTCGGCCTCCGCGCCGTCCTTGAGCTCGACGAAGGCGCAGGGCACCTCGCCCCATTTCTCGTCGGGCTTGGCCACCACCGCGCAGAGGAGCACCGCGGGATGGCCCATCAGCACGCCCTCGACCTCGACCGAGGAGATGTTCTCGCCGCCCGAGATGATGATGTCCTTGGCGCGGTCCTGAATGCAGAGGTAGGTATCCGGGTCCTGCACGGCGATGTCGCCCGAGTGATAGACGCCGCCCTTGAAGGCCTCGGCCGTCGCCTCGGGGTTCTTCAGGTAGCCCTTCATCACGCCGTTGCCGCGAAAGACGATCTCGCCCTGCGTCTTGCCGTCCATCGGCACCTGGACGCCGTTTTCGTCCACGACGCCGACGTGCTCCATGAAGGGCATGGCGACGCCCTGCCGCGCCTTCTTCGCCGCGCGCGCCTCGCCCTCGAGCGTGTCCCACTCCGGGCCCCAGGTGCATTCGGTCGCGGGCCCGTAGGTCTCGGTCAGGCCGTAGACATGGGTGATCTCGAAGCCCATCGGCTCGATCGCGGCGAGGGTGGCCGGGGCAGGGGGCGCGCCGGCGGTGAAGACCTCGACGGTGTGGTCGAACGCCCGCCGCTCCTCCGGTTTGGCGTTGATCAGCGTGTTGAGCACGATGGGCGCGCCGCCGAAATGGGTCACCTTTTCATCGGCGATGGCGTCGAAGATCGGCTTCGCGGCGATGTCGCGGCAGCAGACGACCGTGCCGCCCACCGCCGGCATCATCCAGGTGTGACACCAGCCGTTGCAGTGAAAGAGCGGCACGATGGTGAGATACCGGGGATAGAGCACCATCCGCCACGACAGCACCTGTCCCATCGCGTTCAGATAGGCGCCGCGGTGGTGATAGACGACGCCCTTCGGCCGCCCGGTCGTGCCGGAGGTGTAGTTGAGCGCGATGCTCTCCCACTCGTCGCCGGGCATCACCCAGTCGAACGCCGGGTCGCCCGAGGCCAGAAGCTCCTCGTATTCGGGATACTCGCCGAGGTGATGGACGCCCGCGTGATCGTCGGCCACCTCGACCACCGCAGGGGCGGGGCCCTCCATCCGCTCCAGCGCCTCGGCGGCGAGCGGGATGAACTGCGGATCGACGAGCAGGACGCGCGCCTGCCCGTGGTCGAGGATGTAGGCCACGGTGTCCGGGTCGAGGCGCACGTTGATCGTGTTCAGCACCCCGCCGCAGGCCGGCACGCCGAAATGCGCCTCCGCCTGCGCGGGGACGTTGGGCAGGAGCGTCGCCACCACGTCGCCCGGCGTGACCCCGATGCCCGTCAGCGCCGAGGCGAGGCGGCTGACGCGCTCGGCGTATTCGCGGTAGCTCCGCCGGACGGGGCCGTAGACGAGGGCCTCCTGGTCGGGAAAGACCGCCGCCGCGCGCTTCAGGAACGACAGCGGCGTCAGCGGCACGAAATTCGCCGCCGTCTTCTCGAGTCCCGTCTCGTCCGCGAGCCAGCCCATGTCCGATCGCCTCCCCTTTTCCCGGTCGGGGGGACGGTAT
Source organism: Rhodosalinus sediminis (assembly GCF_003385555.1). GTDB lineage: Bacteria > Pseudomonadota > Alphaproteobacteria > Rhodobacterales > Rhodobacteraceae > Rhodosalinus > Rhodosalinus sediminis. Next base: position 140,148 of record NZ_QOHR01000001.1, read on the forward strand.
AGGGAAATATTGTTGCGTCGCAAGCCGGAGACGGATGATGAGTGTTGCCGATACCGCGCGGGGCGGCACCGCGGCCGGGGCGCTGTCGATGCTCGCCGCCATGGCGGTGATCGGGCTGATCGACAACGCGGTGGCGCTCATCGCGCGCGACATGGGGCTCTGGCAGTTTCAGCTCGTGCGCGGGCTGATCTGCCTGCCGCTGCTGGCGGCGGCCTCCGTGGCGCTGCGCCAGCCGATTCGCGCGGTGTCGCTCCGGGCGGTGACGGCGCGCAGCGCGGTGGTGACGGTGGCGATGTCGCTCTACTTCGGCGCGCTCGCCTTTCTGCCGATCGAGCAGGCGCTCGCCGGGCTCTTCACCTCGCCGATCTGGATCCTCGTGATCACCGCGCTCGCCCTGCGCCGGCCTGTCGGGCGGGCGCGCGTGGCGGCGGTGGCGCTCGGGTTTCTCGGGCTGATCGTGGTGCTGGAGCCCGACCCGGCGCAGCTGTCGCCGGTGATCCTGATGCCGGTGCTGGGCGGCGCCTTCTACGCGGTGGGCATGATCGCCACCAACACGATCTGCGCGCGGGAGAACGCGCTCACGCTGCTCACCGGCATGATCCTCTGCCAGATCGCGCTGAGCGCCGTGGCGCTCGCCCTGATCGCCGCGCTCGCACCCGAGGCCGCGCCGGGCGCGGACGGCTTCCTGCTGCGCGGCTGGACGTGGGAGCTCGGCGCCGCCGGGCCGTGGCTCCTCGTGCAGGCGGTGGGCTCGCTCGTCGGCGTCGGCCTCATCATCCGCGCCTATCAGCTGGGCGAGCCGAGCTACATCGCGCCCTTCGAATACGCGGCCTTCATTTCGGGGCCCTTCTTCGCCTGGGCGCTCTTCGGCCATCTCCTCGGGGTGCAGCAGCTTATCGGCATCGTCCTGATCGCCGCCGCCGGCACGCTCGTCGCGCTCCGGATGCGCGAGGCGGGCTAGCCCGTCCGTGACGGCCGGCCGGCGCGCGCTACCTCGGCTAAGTGATGGACAGAGGAGGCGCGCGTGGCAGCGGAAAGTCGTGTCGAACTCTCGGGGCTCGTGCTGGAGACCGAGATCGGAACCTATGGCCCCGACGACGTCGTGCCCGAGGCGCATGTCCTCGATCTCGCGCTCGGCATCGCGCCCGAGCTGGTGCTGGTGGCCGAGGATTCGATGGCGGCGATCTTCGACTACGATCCGCTGATCGCAGAACTCCGGCGGCTGGCCGCGGACGGCCCCTACGAGACGCAGGAGCGCCTCGTCACGCGCATGGCGGCGGCCTGTGCGCGGCAGCCGGAGATCCGGTCCCTCGACATCGCGCTCCGCAAGCGGCCGGTGCATGGCGGCACGGGCGAACTGGGCGTGCGTCTGACGCTGGATGCGGAGGGCGTGACGGCGCTGCGGGCCGGTCCTGCGCCGGGCTGACCCGGACGCGGTGCGCTGTATCGCTTCGGAAAGTCTGTCTGGAGCGGGCGATGAGATTCGAACTCACGACCCTTACCTTGGCAAGGTAATGCTCTACCCCTGAGCTACGCCCGCTCGCTGTCCGGGCGCGCGGCCCGGTAAACCCTGACTGGAGCGGGCGATGAGATTCGAACTCACGACCCTTACCTTGGCAAGGTAATGCTCTACCCCTGAGCTACGCCCGCCCGGTCAGGTAGCGGGGAGATATAAAGATCGGCGCGCGGCTGCAAGGGGGAATTTCGCCCCCGCGGTCAAAGGATCGCGTGGCCGAGCACGCCGAGCGCCCCGGCGATCAGCACGACCACCGTCAGCAGCCAGCCGCCGCCGCGCAGCGCGGGCACGTTGGGTCGGCGCGCCATGCCGGCGCCGTGCATCGTCCGCGCGACGAGCAGGGCGCCGCCGTAGGTGTGCAGCGCCAGCGCCGGCATCCCCAGCGCCTCGCCCATCGCCATGAGGATCAGCGCGAGCGGCACGTATTCGGCGAAGTTGCCGTGTGCGCGGATCGCGTCCGAGAGCGTCGGGTCGCCCCCGTCGCCCGAGGCCGCCCGCGCGCGCACGCGCCGCGCGACGACCCAGAGGCTGAGGCCGACGAAGAGGAGGCCGAGAAGCCCCGCGTAGATGGGCGTCACGGCGAAGGTGATCTCCGGGCTCGCGGGCAGGGTCATCGGCGCTTCCTCACTCGAACTCGACCAGCAGGTCCTTGGCGTCGATCTGCGCGCCGGCCTGCACGTGGACGGCCTTCACCACGCCGTCGCGCTCGGCATGCAGCCCCGTCTCCATCTTCATCGCCTCGATGGTGAGTAGCAGGTCGCCCTCCGCGACCTTCTGGCCGGGCTTGACCGCGACGCTCGCCACCACGCCGGGCATCGGCGCGCCGACATGGGCGGCGTTGCCGGTTTCCGCCTTGGGGCGCGCGGCGGCCTCGGCCTTCACCTTGCGGTCGGGGACGCGCACGATCCGCGGCTGGCCGTTGAGCTCGAAGAAGACGCGCACGTCGCCCTCCTCGTGCGTCTCGCCCACGGCGACGAGGCGGATCTCAAGCGTCTTGCCCGGGTCGATCTCGGCGGTGATCTCCTCGCCCGGTTCCATGCCGTAGAAGAAGGTGCGCGTGGGCAGGGTGCGCACGGGGCCGTAGGTCTCGTGCCGGCGGGCGTAGTCGGTGAAGACCTTGGGATACATCAGGTACCCGTTCAGATCCTCGTCGTCGATCTCGCGCCCGCCGAGCGCCTCGGAGGCCTCGCGGCGCTTCGCCTCGAGGTCCTCGGGCGGCAGGTGCGCGCCGGGCCGCTCGGTGTTGGGCGCCTCGCCCTTCAGGATGCGGCGCACGATCGCGTCCGGAAAGCCGCCCGGCGGCTGGCCGAGGTTGCCGCGCATCATGTCGATCACCGAGTCGGGGAAGCTCACTTCCTTTTCCGGGTTCTCGACGTCGGCGCGGGTCAGGTTCTGGCTGACCATCATCAGCGCCATGTCGCCCACCACCTTCGACGACGGCGTGACCTTCACGATGTCGCCGAACATGTCGTTCACCTCGGCGTAGGCGTGGGCGATCTCGTGCCAGCGTTCCTCGAGGCCGAGGGAGCGCGCCTGCGCCTTGAGGTTGGTGAACTGCCCGCCCGGCATCTCGTGCAGATAGACCTCGGAGGCGGGCGACTGCAGGCCGCTTTCGAAGGCGGCGTAATGGTGGCGCACCGCCTCCCAGTAGTTGGAGATCTCGCGCACCGCGTCCGGGTCGAGCCCCGTGTCCCGCTCGGTGTGCGCGAGCGCCGCGACGATCGTGCCGAGCGTCGCCTGGCTCGTGTTGCCCGACAGCGCGTCCATCGCGCAGTCCACGGCGTCCACGCCCGTCTCGGCGGCGGCGAGGATCGTGCCGGCGGCGACGCCCGCGGTGTCGTGGGTGTGGAAGTGGATGGGCAGGCCCACTTCCTCCTTGAGCGCGGTGAAGAGGGCGCGCGCGGCGGCGGGCTTCAGGAGGCCCGCCATGTCCTTCAGCCCGAGGATATGCGCGCCCGCGTCGCGCAGCGCCTTGCCCATCTCGACGTAGTATTTCAGGTCATATTTCGCGCGGTCCGGGTCGAGGATGTCGCCCGTGTAGCAGATCGTGCCCTCGCAGACCTTGCCGTTCTCGATCACCGCGTCCATCGCGACGCGCATGTTCTCGACCCAGTTGAGGCTGTCGAACACGCGGAAGACGTCGATGCCGGAGACGGCGGCCTGCCGCACGAACTCCTGCACGACGTTGTCGGGGTAGTTGGTGTAGCCCACCCCGTTCGCGCCTCTGAGCAGCATCTGCGTCATGATGTTGGGCATCGCCGCGCGCAGGTCGCGCAGGCGCTGCCACGGGCATTCCTGCAGGAAGCGATAGGCCACGTCGAAGGTCGCGCCGCCCCAGCATTCCACGCTGAAGAGCTGCGGCAGGTTGTGGGCGTAGGCCGGCGCCACGCGGATCATGTCGAGCGAGCGCATCCGCGTGGCCAGCAGCGACTGATGCCCGTCGCGCATCGTCGTGTCGGTGATCAGAAGCTGCGGCTGCGCGGCCAGCCAGTCGGCCACTGCCTGCGGGCCCTCTTTCTCCAGCAGCGTGCGGGTGCCCGGCGCGGGGTCCTCGGCGCGCAGGCGCGGCGGCTTCGGGTCCTTCAGGTCGGCGCGCGGGCGGGGGCGGTCCTTGGTCTCGGGGTGGCCGTTCACCGTCACGTCGGCGATGTAGGTCAGCACCTTGGTGCCCCGGTCCTTGCGCTCGGGGAAGTCGAAGAGCTCCTCTGTCTCGTCGATGAAGCGGGTGGAGTAGTCGTTCGACAGGAACTTGGGGTGCTTGAGCAGGTTCTCGACGAAGGCGATGTTGGTGGCCACGCCACGGATGCGGAATTCGCGCAGGGCGCGGTCCATCCGCGCGATCGCCTGTTCCGGCGCCGGCGCCCAGGCGGTGACCTTCACCAGGAGCGAATCGTAATACCGCGTGATGACGCCGCCCGCGTAGGCCGTGCCGCCGTCAAGGCGGATGCCCATGCCCGTGGCCGAGCGGTAGGCCGTGATGCGGCCATAGTCGGGGATGAAGTTGTTCTGCGGGTCCTCGGTGGTGATCCGGGTCTGCAGCGCGTGGCCGTTGAGCGCGATGTCGCCCTGGCTCGCCATGCCCGTCGCCTCGGACAGCGTCTTGCCCTCGGTCACGAGGATCTGCGCGCGCACGATGTCGATGCCGGTGACCTCCTCGGTCACGGTATGCTCGACCTGGATGCGCGGGTTGACCTCGATGAAGTAGAAACGCCCCGTCTCCATGTCCATCAGGAATTCGACGGTGCCGGCGCACTGATACCCCACATGCGCGGCGATCTTGCGGCCGAGTTCGCAGAGCTCGGCGCGCTGGGCGTCGTCGAGGTAGGGCGCCGGCGCGCGCTCCACGACCTTCTGGTTGCGCCGCTGCACCGAGCAGTCGCGCTCGTAGAGGTGATAGATTGCGCCGTGCCGGTCGCCGAGGACCTGCACCTCGACGTGGCGCGCGCGCGGGATCATCTTCTCGAGGTAGCCCGCGCCGTTGCCGAAGGCGGCCTCGGCCTCGCGCCGGCCCTCGCGGACCTTCTCCTCGAGTTCGTCCTCGGACTGGATCGGGCGCATGCCCCGGCCGCCGCCGCCCCAGCTCGCCTTGAGCATCAGCGGATAGCCGATTTCGGATGCCTCGCGGCGGATGGCGTCCATGTCGTCGCCGAGCACCTCGGTCGCGGGGATCACCGGCACGCCCGCCTCGATCGCCACGGCCCGCGCGCTCGCCTTGTCGCCGAGCGCGCGCATCGTCTCGGCGCGCGGGCCGATGAAGGCGATGCCGGCGGCGTCGCAGGCCTCCACGAAATCCGGGTTCTCCGACAGGAGGCCGTAGCCCGGGTGGATCGCGTCGGCGCCGCAGGCCTTCGCCACGCGGATGATCTCGGGGATCGAGAGATAGGCCTGCACCGGCCCCAGCCCCTCGCCGATGCGATACGCCTCGTCCGCCTTGAAGCGGTGCAGCGAGAGCTTGTCCTCCTCGGCGTAGATGCCGACCGTGCGCTTGCCCATCTCGTTGGCGGCGCGCATCACGCGGATGGCGATCTCGCCCCGGTTGGCCACCAGGATCTTGCGGAATTCGGTCATCGGCGCTGTCCCTCCGTCGCGTCGCCCGTTGAGTATGCGGTTTCGCGCGGATCGTAAACGGCGCGAAACGCCGCCTCAGACCCGCCGCACGACCACGTCCGACAGCCGCGCCGCCCCGAGCTGACCCATGTTCGCCGCGAGGTCCCGGCGCAGGATGTCGATCAGGTGCCCGGGCCCCTCGGCGCCGAGCGCGGCGACGGCGTAGTGCCACGCCCGCCCGAGCATCACGAAATCCGCGCCGAGCGCGAGCGCGCGCAGGATGTCGAGCCCGCCCTCGACGCCTCCGTCGAACACCAGCGGCAGGCGCGTCGCCGCGCGGATGGCGGGCAGCGCCTCGGCCGTGGCGGGCGCCGCGTCGAACTGGCGGCCTGCGTGGTTCGAGACCCAGACCGCGTCGACGCCCTCGGCCTCGCAGAGCGCGGCGTCCTCGGCCCGGAGCACGCCCTTCACGACGAGCGGCCCGTCCCAGTGCGCCCGGAGCCAGCGCAGGTAATCCAGATCGGGCGAGGTGCGCAGCATGTAGCCCACGTGCCCCGTCGAGGACATGCCGCGCCCCGAACTTTCCACGTAAGGGTCGAGCGTCCTGAGCCGCGGCAGCCCCGCCCGCGCCGTGGCGAGGCTCCAGCGCGGGCGCGCGGCCATCTGCGCCACCAGCCGCGGCGTGAGCTTCGGCGGGATCGTCAGGCCCGAGCGCGTCTGCCGCTCCCGACGGCTGGGCACCGGCACGTCCACGGTGAGCACGAGCACCGAGAAGCCCGCCTCGCGCGCGCGCGTCAGCATGTCGGCGCGGATCTCCGGGTCGCGCGGCGGGTAGAGCTGGAACCAGCCGTGCGGCGCGGCGATCGGCCCGATCTCCTCGGGCGGGCGCGTCGCCACCGTCGAGAGCCCGGCGGGCAGCCCCTCCGCCGCGGCGGCGCGGGCGATCATGCGCTCCGCGCCCGGCCAGATCAGTCCCGACATGCCGAGCGGCGCCGCGCCGAAGGGCAGGGGGTGGTGATGCCCGAAGAGTTCGGCCGAGAGGTCCGGCGTCACCTCGCCGTGCAGCACCGAAGGGTAGAAGCGCACCGCGTCCAGCGCCGCGCGGTTGCGGCGCGGCACGCTCTCGTCGCCCGTCGCGCTGTCGAGATACTCCCAGACGAAGCGCGGCACGCGGGACCGCGCGCGGGCGCGCAGATCGGAGATCGCGGGGAAGCGGGCGTCGAGATCCATGCGCGCCGTCTGCCCCGCCGGCGCGCGCATGTCCAGCGCCGCGGCGGCCGCCGTCAGAGCCAGACGAGCCAGATCATCGGCACCGCGACGACGACCACGATCGCCTCGAGCGGCAGGCCCATGCGCCAGTAATCGCCGAAGCGATAGCCGCCGGGGCCGAGGATCAGCGTGTTGTTCTTGTGCCCGATCGGCGTGAGGAAGGCGCAGGAGGCCCCGACCGCGACCGCCATCAGGAAGGCGTCGGGCGAGGCGCCGAGGCGCTGGGCCATCTCGATCGCCACCGGCGCCGCGACGACCGCCGTCGCGGTGTTGTTGAGGATGTCCGACAGCGTCATCGTCACCACGATCAGCGCGCCGAGCACCGCCCAGACCGGCCAGCCCGCCGAGAGCGCCAGCAGCCCCTCGGCGACGAGCGAGGTGCCGCCCACCGCCTCCAGCGCGGAGCCGAGCGGGATCAGGCTGCCGAGGAGGACGATCACCGGCCATTCGACGTGATCGTAGACCTCCTTGAGCGGCAGCACGCCGGCGAGGACGTAGGCCACCGCCACCAGCCCGAGCGCCACCGGCAGGTCGACGAGCCCGAGGCTCGCCGCGAGGACGCCGGCGGCGAAGAGCGCGACCGCGGCCCATGTCCGGGACGTCTCGGTCACCGTCACGCCCCGGTCGGCGAGCGGCAGCACGCCGAGCCATTCCACCACGTCCGTCTCGCGCTCCTTCGGCGCGAGCAGCAGCAGGATGTCGCCCGGGCGCAGGTTCGTCTGGCGCATCCGCTCGGTGATCCGGCGCCCCTCGCGCGAGACGCCGAGCAGGAGCGTCTGCTGGCGCCAAGAGAGGCCCACCGCCTGCACGCTGCGCCCGGCGATGCGCGCGCCCTCGGGCACGACGGCCTCGACGAGGGTCAGCCCCTCGCCCTCGGCCTTCAGGCGCTCCTCGCGGCCGCGCTCGGCGAAGGCGAGCGAGAGGGTGGTGCGGAACTCCTCCAGCGCCTCGGGCGTCGCCTCGATCACCAGCGCGTCGCCGGCGGCGATCTCGGTGTCGGCGGAGGTGCCGTAGCGCCGCCGCCCCTCGCGGACGAGGCCGATGATCGCGACGTCGGCCTCTTCCGCCGCGTCGTAGAGATCGCGCACGCGCCGGCCGATGCAGTCGTTGTCGTCCGGCACGGTGAGCTCGGCGAGATAGCGCTTGTCCGCCTGCCCGCCCGTGGCGCTCTCCTCGCGCACGGGGATGAGCCGCCAGCCGACGAGCGCGACGAAGGCCATGCCCGCCGCCGCCACGGCGAGGCCCACGGGCGCGAAGTCGAACATGGCGAAGGGGGCGCCGAGCTCGTCCTCGCGGATGGTGGCGACGATGATGTTGGGCGGCGTCCCGATCAGCGTGATCATGCCGCCGAGGATCGTGGCGAAGGCGAGGGGCATCAGCGTCGCCCCCGCCGCGCGCCCGGCCTTGCGCGCCACCGCGATGTCCACCGGCATCAGGAGCGCGAGCGCCGCCACGTTGTTCATGAACCCCGAGAGCGCGGCGCCCAGCCCGCCGAGGAGCGTGATGTGCGTCTGTGGGCTCCGCGTCCGGTCCATCAGCCGGTGCGTCACGAAATGCACGACACCCGACCGCGAGAGCCCGCCCGAGACGATCAGCACCAGCGCCACGACGATCACCGCCGGATGCCCGAAGCCCGAGAACGCGTCGTCGGCGGGCACCACGCCCGCCACCACGCCGACGAGGAGCGCCGCGAAGGCCACGAGATCGTAGCGCCAGCGCCCCCATAGAAGCCCCGCGAAGACCGCGCCGAAGAGCGCGAAGAGTATGGCCTGATCCTGCGTCACCCCCGCAGGGAAACCCGCGCCGCCCCTGCATGCAAGCGCCGTCGGGCGGGGATTGAACCGGCGGCCGGCTCTGGCCTATACCGCCGGGGTCGCATCACAGGGAGCGGAGACCACCATGGCGGGCCATTCCAAATGGGCCAACATCCAGCACCGCAAGGGCCGTCAGGACGCGGCGCGGTCCAAGCTGTTCTCCAAGCTCTCCAAGGAGATCACCGTCGCCGCCAAGATGGGCGACCCGGACCCCGAGAAGAACCCGCGCCTGCGCCTCGCGATCAAGGACGCGAAGTCCAACTCGATGCCCAAGGACAACATCGAGCGCGCCATCAAGAAGGCCGCGGGCGGCGAGGGCGAGGCCTACGAGGAAATCCGCTACGAGGGCTACGGCCCGAACGGCGTGGCGGTGATCGTCGAGGCGATGACCGACAACCGCAACCGCACCGCGTCCAACGTGCGGGCGACCTTCGGCAAGCACGGCGGCAACCTCGGCGAGACGGGCTCGGTCGGCTTCATGTTCGAGCGCAAGGGCGAGATCGTCTATCCGGCGGACGCGGGCGACGCCGAGTCGATGCTCGAGGCCGCGATCGAGGCGGGCGCGGAGGATGTCGAAAGCTCCGAGGACGGGCACACCGTCTGGTGCGCCGACACGGACCTGAACGACGTGGCCGAGGCGCTCGAGGCGCAGCTCGGCGAGTCCGAGACCACGCGCCTCGTCTGGAAGCCGCTCAACACCACCGAGCTCGACCTCGAGGGCATGCAGAAGCTCATGCGCCTGATCGACGCGCTCGAGGACGACGACGACGTGCAGCGCGTCACGACGAACTTCGAGGCCCCGGACGAGGTGATGGCGCAACTCGCCTCCTGACCCGCGCGGGGCCGCGCCGGCGCGGGGTGTCGGTCGCTCGCTGACGGACCGCCGTGGCCGGAGTGGTGACGCCTTGCCCTTTCGGACGTCTGCGCGCCTGCGAACGGGCGCGGCGTTCGGCACTGACCGCTGCACCGCCCGGTCTGATCCCCTCACGCCGTCCCGCGCGCGCCGTGTCGCCCTGAACCGGCCCGCGAGCGATGGCGCGCGCGCCCCGTCACCGCGCGGCGTCGCGGACCTCGCCGGGCGCCCCGGCCTGCGCCGTCGCGACACGCGGTCCCCGGGCGCGCGGTGGTCCGGTCGCGCCCCCCTTGCCCTCGGTCGCGCTTTGGGGTCCTCTCGCGCGCATGGCCGAGCCCCGTGCGGATACCCGGCCCCTCGCCGGGGCGCTCTGGATGCTCGCCGCGGGGCTCTGCTTCGTCGCGGTCACGGCGCTCGTGAAATACCTCGGCGACCGGGTGCCCGCGCCGCAGTCGGCCTTCCTGCGCTATCTTCTCGGCCTCGTCTTTCTGCTGCCGGCGCTGCGCCCGCTCCTGCGCGCGCGGCCGACGCGGCGCCAGCATGTCCTCTTCGGGGTGCGCGGGCTCTTTCACGCCATGGGCGTGATGCTCTGGTTCTATGCCATGACGCGCATCCCGCTCGCGGAGGTGACGGCGATGAACTACCTCTCGCCGGTCTACGTCACCGTCGGCGCCGCGCTCTTCCTGGGCGAGCGGCTGGCGCTGCGGCGCATCGGGGCGGTGGCGGTGGCGCTCGCCGGGGCGATGGTGATCCTGCGCCCGGGTTTCCGCGAACTCGATCCGGGGCACCTCGCGATGCTCGGGACGGCGGCGATCTTCGGCGCCTCCTACCTGCTCGGCAAGGTCGTCTCGGACGAGACCGATCCGGCGCTCGTGGTGGCGATGCTCTCGGTCTGGGTGACGGTCGGCCTCGTGCCCTTCGCCGCCGCCGTCTGGATCGCGCCGACGCTGGCCGAGCTCGGGGTGCTTCTGGCCGTGGCCTTCTTCGCCACGGGCGGGCACTACGCGATGTCGCTCGCGTTCCGCGCGGCGCCGGTGACGGTGACGCAGCCGGTGACCTTCCTGCAGCTCGTCTGGGCGGTGATCCTCGGCGCGGCGGTCTTCGGCGAGGCGATCGATCCCTTCGTCGTCACCGGCGGGCTGATCATCATCGGCGCCGTCAGCTTCATCACCTGGCGCGAGGCGATGCTGAAGCGCCGCGCGATCACGCCGGCGGGGCCGGAGACCAAGGGCTGAGCGCGGCCTGCGCGCCACGGTCCGCGCGATCGTTAACCATTTATTAACTTTTGGCTTGAGCGACGCCGCGCGTGCTGGCGGAGTGGGGCCATGCGCGCGCTGCTCACGCTCTGCCTTCTGCTCATGGTCACGCCGCTCGCCGCCGCGCCGGTGGGGCCGGCGCGGGTGATCGACGGCGACACGCTCGAGATCGGCGAGACCCGCGTGCGCCTGCACGGCATCGACGCGCCCGAGATCGGCCAGCCCTGCCGCGACGGGGGCGAGGTCCGCGACTGCGGGCGCTGGGCGGCCGAGGCGCTGCGCGCCCGGGTCGAGGGCCGCGTCCTGCGCTGCGAGGCGCGCGACCGCGATCGCTACGGCCGGGTCGTCGCGCGCTGCGAGGCGGGGGGCGAGGACGTGGCCGCGGCGCTCGTGCGCGCGGGGCTGGCCTTCGCCTACCGGCGCTACTCGACCGACTACGTGGACGCCGAGGCGCGCGCCCGCGCCGCCGGGCGCGGCCTGCATCGGGTGCGCATCGCGCGCCCCGAGGATCACCGCCGCGCGGCCCGGACGCCCCAGCGCGCGCAGGGCTGCGCGATCAAGGGCAACGTCGCCCGCGACGGCGAGCGCATCTATCACCTGCCCGGGCAGCAGTTCTACGCCCGCACGCGCATCTCCGAGCGCCACGGCGAGCGCTGGTTCTGCTCGGAAGCCGAGGCCCGCGCCGCCGGCTGGCGCCGCGCGCGCCGCTGAGGCGGTTGATCGGGATCAAGGCCCGGGGCAGGGCGCGGCCCTAGGGTCAGGCCGACACGAAAGGAGACCGCATGTCCCATACCCCGCACGAGCTCAACGACGAGTTTCCCGGCTACGCCGCGAAGATCAGCGAGCTCAAGCAGAGCGACGCGCATTTCGCCAAGCTCGCCGAGGACTACCACGAGCTGAACCGTCAGGTGCACACCGCCGAGACCAACGTCGCGCCGGTCGGGGACCTGACCGAGGTGGAACTCCGCAAGAAGCGCGCCGCGCTCAAGGACGAGATCGCCGCCTACCTGAAGGACTGATGAGTCCGCGCCGGGCGGCGCGCGCCGCTCGGTGCGCCCGTGCGGGCGCGTCTCGCGAGACGGCCCGCGAGGGCCGCCGAGCGCCCGCTCAGGCCACGTCGTAGGGCAGCACCTCCCGCCGGTCGGGGTCGATCCGCAGGTGGCGCTCCAGCGGCGGCACCGAGCGCTGGTGACAGTTCGCGCGCTCGCAGATGCGGCAGGAGATGCCGATCGGCTCGAAGGCGCGGGCGTTCTCCAGGTCGAGGTCGTCGGCATAGACCAGCGCGCCGGCGTGCGCGACCTCGCAGCCGAGCGCGATGGCGAAGCGGCGCACCGGCGCCCCGAAGCGCCCGCCGGGCTTCGAGACGTCGCGCGCGAGGCTGATGTAGCGCACGCCGTCCGGCGTCTCGGCCAATTGCCGCAGGAAGCGGCCCGGCGTCTCGAAGGCGCGGTGCACGTTCCAGAGCGGGCAGGCCCCGCCGAAGCGGGCGAACTGCAGCCGCGTGGCCGAGTGGCGCTTGGTGATCGTGCCCGCCTGATCCACCCGCACGAAGAAGAAGGGCACGCCCTTCGCCCCCGGCCGCTGCAGCGTCGAGAGGCGGTGCGCCACCTGCTCGATCGAGGCGCCGAAGGCGAGCCCCAGTCGCTCGAGGTCGTGCCGCGTGCTCTGCGCGGCCTCGAGAAAGCGCGCATAGGGCATCATCGCCGCCCCGGCGAAGTAGTTGGCGAGCCCGATCTTGGCGATGGCGCGCGCCTCCTCGCTCTGGAAGCGGCCGAGGTCGAGCGTCGCCTCCAGCAGCCGGTCCTGCGTCAGAAGGGCGAGCTGCAGAAGCATCTGGAAGGTCTGCGTCTCCGCCGCCGCGCGGGACGAGAGCGTGAGCCGCCGCGCCTCCGGGTCGTAGCGGCGCAGCGTCTCCGCGTCGGCGTGATCGACCGTCACGCCCTCGGCCGCGAGCCGGTCGGCGGCGTGGGCGCGCATGTCGCCGGTGTCCGCGGCGAAGCGCTCGGCCGCGCGGTCCACGGCGTCGATGTAGTTGTCGCAGTAGTGGAAGAAGTCGCGCACCTCCTCCCAGGGGGAGGGGCGGGCGCTGGCCTCGGCGCCGCCGAGCGCCTCGTCGAGCGCGGCGAGGCGTTCGTGCGCCTCGCGGTAGGCGCGGTGCAGGTCAAGGAAGGCCCGCGCAAGCGCGGGGGCGTTCGACGCGGTCAGCCGCAGGTCCGGCATGGGCGGCGCATCGGCGAAGACGGGATCGGCCAGCGCCTCGCGCATGTCGGTGACCAGCCGCTCCGCCTCGCCGGAGCCGAGCTCGGTCACGTCGAAGCCGAACTCCTGCGCGAGCGCGAGCAGCACGGTCGTCGAGAGCGGCCGGTTGTTGTTCTCCATCTGGTTGAGATACGGCAGCGACACGCCGAGCTTCGCGGCGAAGGCCTTCTGCGTGAGGCCGAGGCGCTGGCGCAACTCGCGCAGCTTGGCGCCGGCGTAGATTTTCCTGGGCGGCATCGCGGGGCTCGCTTCGCGGGTTCGCAGGCCGAGAGCCTAGCTTTGCAAACCCGCCCTGCCAAGCGCCTCAGAGGCCGAGCTGGCGTTCGCGCCGGATGACCACGAGCATCGCGAGGATGCCGCAGGCCGCCGAGCCGCCCATCAGCAGGATCAGCGGATAGGGCCCGGTGCCCGGCCCCAGCGCGAGCCCCGCCACCGCCGAGAGCGCCGCGCCGCCGCCGATCATCACCGCGCCGCCGACCCCGCTCGCCGTGCCGGCGAGATGCGGGCGCACCGACAGAAGCCCCGCTGTCGCCGTCGGAATGGCGAGGCCGTTGCCCAGCCCGACGAAGGTGATCAGTCCGAAGAAGGTCTCCGCCGTGTCGCGCCCGGCGAGGGTGAGCCCGAGCGACACCGCCATCGCCGCCGTCAGGATGCTGACGCCCGTCAGCACCAGCGGATTGATCCCCACCCGCGTGCTCAGGAGCCCCGAGAGCCAGTTGCCCAGCAGGTAGCCCACCGCCGGCGCCCCGAAATAGACGCCGAGGCGCGCCGGGCTCAGCCCGTAGATCTCGGTGCCCACGAAGGGCGCGCCGCCGAGGTAGGAGAAGAAGGCCCCGCCCGCGAAGGCCCCGGCGAGGCAGTAGCCCCAGAACCGCGGCGAGCGCAGGAGCTCGGGGTATTCGCCGAACTGCGCCCGCATCGTCAGGCCGCGGCGGGTCCCGGTCTCGCCGAGGTCCGCCCAGGCCAGCGCGGTGAGCGCGACGCCGGCCGCGAGCAGCAGCCAGAAGTTCGCCTGCCAGCCGAAGGCTTGGTCGAGCGCGCCGCCGAGCGCCGGGGCGAGCATCGGCACGACGGCCATGCCCATGGTGACGTAGGCGATGCGCGATCCCGCCTCCTCCATCGGCACCATGTCGCGCACCACCGCCCGGCCGAGCACCATGCCGACGACGGCGAAGGCCTGGATCATGCGAAAGACCATGAAGAGCGCGAGGCTCGGCGCGTAGATGCAGCCGAGCGTGGCGAGGCAGAAAATCGCCAGCGCGCCGAGGATCACCGGCCGCCGCCCGATGTTGTCGGCCACTGGCCCCGCGAGCAGCTGGATCACCGCGCTCGCCGCGAGGTAGATCCCGACCGACAGCCCCATGACCGCCGCCGTCGTCCCGAAATGCGCGCCCATCGTCGGCAGGCTGGGCAGGAAGACGTTCATCGCCATCGCCTGCAGCCCGGACAGCAGGATCAGCGTCGCGATGTGCGGCGGCGATGTCTTGTCGAGAAGGCGCACCCGGCTCAGGTCGGACATGGGAGCGGGCGTAGGGCGCGGCGGCGCCTGTGTCCATCCGGCGCGCCGCTGCCGGACGCGAAGCTTCGCAGGTTTTCAGTTCGCAGGCCCTGAGTTTGACCTAATTTGCAAATTTGCCGAAATTTTCTTTCGCGCCGCCGGTCTGGTCGTTAAGGGAACGTGACGCCGGACAAGGGGGGACCATGAAGGACATCCTGCAGGAACTCGAGACCCGCCGCGCCGAGGCCCGCCTCGGCGGCGGTCAGAAGCGGATCGACGGCCAGCACGCCAAGGGCAAGCTCACGGCGCGCGAGCGCATCGAACTGCTGCTCGACGAGGGCAGCTTCGAAGAGTTCGACATGTTCGTCACCCACCGCTGCACCGACTTCGGCATGGAGGAGTCGCGGCCCTACGGCGACGGCGTGGTGACCGGCTGGGGCACGGTGAACGGCCGGCAGGTCTACGTCTTCGCGCAGGATTTCACGGTGCTCGGCGGCTCGCTCTCGGCCACGCACGCCATGAAGATCGTCAAGATCATGGACATGGCGATGCAGAACGGCGCGCCGGTCATCGGCATCAAGGACTCGGGCGGCGCCCGCATCCAGGAGGGCGTCGACAGCCTCGCCGGTTACGGCGACGTCTTCGACCGCAACATCATGGCCTCGGGCGTCGTGCCGCAGATCAGCGTCATCATGGGCCCCTGCGCGGGCGGCGCGGTCTATTCGCCGGCGATGACGGACTTCATCTTTATGGTGAAGGATTCCTCCTACATGTTCGTCACCGGCCCCGACGTGGTGAAGACGGTGACCAACGAGCAGGTCACCGCCGAAGAGCTCGGCGGCGCGACGACCCACACCCGCAAGTCCTCCGTCGCCGACGCGGCCTTCGAGAACGACGTCGAGGCGCTCGCCGAGGTGCGTCGCCTCGTGGACTTCCTGCCCGGCAACAACCGCGAGGGCGTGCCGGTCCGCCCCTTCTTCGACGACCCGAAGCGCGTCGAGCCCAGCCTCGACACGCTGGTGCCGGAAAACCCCAACACGCCCTACGACATGAAGGAGCTGATCCTGAAGGTCGCGGACGAGGGCGACTTCTACGAGATCCAGGAGGATTTCGCGAAGAACATCATCACCGGTTTCATCCGGCTCGAGGGGCGCACCGTGGGCGTCGTGGCGAACCAGCCGATGGTGCTGGCCGGCTGCCTCGACATCGATTCGGCGCGCAAGGCCGCGCGCTTCGTGCGCTTCTGCGACGCCTTCGAGATCCCGCTCCTGACCTTCGTCGACGTGCCGGGCTTCCTGCCGGGCACGAAGCAGGAATACGACGGCATCATCAAGCACGGCGCGAAGCTCCTCTTCGCCTATGGGCAGGCCACGGTGCCGAAAGTCACCGTCATCACCCGCAAGGCCTACGGCGGCGCCTACGTCGTCATGGCCTCGAAGCACTTGCGCGGGGACTTCAATTACGCCTGGCCCACCTCCGAGGTCGCGGTCATGGGCGCCAAGGGCGCGGTGGAGATCCTCTATCGCTCCGAGCTCGATGACCCCGAAAAGATCGAGCGGCGCACGAAGGACTACGAGGACCGCTTCGCCAATCCCTTCGTCGCCGCCGAGCGCGGCTTCATCGACGAGGTGATCCAGCCCCGCTCCACCCGGATGCGCGTGGCGCGCGCCTTCGCCAGCCTCCGCAAGAAGAAGGTGGAGACGCCCTGGAAGAAGCACGACAACATCCCGCTCTGAGCGCGCCGCGGTGCTTCTTCTTGGCCCAAATATCCCCGCCGGAGGCCGGCGCGCCCCGCGCGCCGTTCCGCCTGACCCGCGCGCCACGCCCGCGGCGGCGCGCGCCGGGGCGTGCCAGTGCCGCGCCGCCGGGCATCCGTCGGTCGAAAACGCGCGGCCGGGGCCGCTGCGTGGGCCGGTCCGCGCGAGGCCTGCGCGCGTTTCCGGGAATTTTCGCGCGGAGCGTGGCGCGGATGCGACACTCGCGGCGTCCCGCGCGCGTGGGCGCGGCGGCGCATGTATTTCCGGGAACGGATCGCGTAGGTTAGGCGATGGTTGCGTGCAAGTGACCGCACTCTGCGCGGCATTCTCTGCGGGCGTTGGCGCCCGTACGGGACAATCCGCTTTTGACAGGAGAGAGAAATGTCCAAGAGCATCAAGCTGCTTGCCATGCTGGGCTTCGTCGGCGCTGTCGCCGCCTGCGCCCAGCAGGAAGAAGAGATCGTCGTGGTCGAGCCCGAGCCGATCACGACCGAGCCGGAATCGACCGGCAAGTACAAGTAAGATCGAACGGGGGCAGGCCCGGCCTGCCCCCGCTCCCCGCGGCTGCGGCGGGCCCCCGGGGGGTGCCGCATGATCAAGCACCGCGGCTTTCCCTCGCGTCTCGCGGGGACGGATTTCCAGTTCACCATCCGGCGCGCGAACGCCAAGGGGGCGACACCGATCGTCCGGCGTGACCGCTACGCCGACCGGCGCCCGGCCGATCGCGCGGCCGACGCGGCTTTTCTCGCCGCCCTGATCGAGCATTTCGGGAGCGCGCCCTTCGCGCGCGGCAATCTCGACGCCGGGCGGCTCTCGTGGCTCTTCGGGCGCGAGGTTCTGCCGGCCGAGGACCCGTTCGACCCCCGCGACTACGATGCGCGGCTGGTGGTCGACATCGACGCCGCGCGCGCGGCGTTTCCCGAAATCTCCGAGGGGGAGGCGGGGCCGTGACCGCGCGGCGTGTCGGACCCATCCTGGCCCGGTGCGATGCGCGGGCGGCCGCCGACGGCGGGGCGCCGCGCGCTCCGGCGTTGCGCGCGCCGCGCCCGGGAGAGAGGCTGGGGACGCGAGGGAGCCGGTCCGCCGCGCCGCACGCGGCGAGCGCCGGTCCCCGTTCCCCTTCCCCTTTCGGGCGGCGCGGCCTCACCCCGGGCCGGCCGCCCCTCTTTTCGGGGCGCGGCGGCGGCGGGCGGGCCGAACGGCCGGGCCGGGCGGGCGGAGGCCCGCGCCCACAGAGGTCGGGGCCGCGGGGGCATCCGCCCCGCGCGGTCCTCTTTCATGAAAACGCGGGCCGGCAGCGGCCCGGAACGGGAGAGGGGAGCGGATGTTCAAGAAGATCCTGATCGCCAACCGGGGCGAGATCGCCTGCCGCGTCATCAAGACCGCGCGCAAGATGGGGATCGCCACCGTCGCGGTCTATTCCGACGCCGACAGGAACGCGCTGCACGTCGAGATGGCCGACGAGGCCGTCCACATCGGCCCGGCGCAGGCGAATCAATCCTACATCGTCATCGACAAGGTGATGGAGGCGATCCGCCAGACCGGCGCCGAGGCGGTGCATCCGGGCTACGGCTTCCTGTCCGAGAACCCGAAGTTCGCCGAGGCGCTGGAGGCCGAGGGCGTCGCCTTCATCGGCCCGCCCAAGGGCGCGATCGAGGCGATGGGCGACAAGATCACCTCGAAGAAGCTCGCCGACGAGGCGGGCGTGAGCACCGTGCCCGGCGTCATGGGCCTGATCGACGACGCCGAGGAGGCGGTCCGCATCTCCTCCGGGATCGGCTACCCGGTGATGATCAAGGCCAGCGCCGGCGGCGGCGGCAAGGGCATGCGCATCGCGTGGAACGACGAGGAGGCGCGCGAGGGCTTCCAGAGCTCGAAGAACGAGGCGGCGAGCTCCTTCGGCGACGACCGCATCTTCATCGAGAAATTCGTCACCCAGCCGCGCCACATCGAGATTCAGGTGCTCGCCGATCAGCACGGCAACTGTATCTACCTCGGCGAGCGTGAATGCTCGATCCAGCGGCGCAACCAGAAGGTGATCGAGGAGGCGCCCTCGCCCTTCCTCGACGCCGAGACCCGCAAGGCGATGGGCGAGCAGGCCGTCGCCCTCGCGCAGGCGGTGGGCTACACCAGCGCGGGCACGGTCGAGTTCATCGTCGACGGCGAGAAGAACTTCTACTTCCTCGAGATGAACACCCGCCTTCAGGTGGAGCATCCGGTCACCGAGCTCATCACCGGCATCGACCTCGTCGAGCAGATGATCCGCGTGGCCGCCGGCGAGAAGCTCGCCCTCGCGCAGGACGACGTCAAGCTCGAGGGCTGGGCGATCGAGAGCCGGCTCTACGCCGAGGACCCCTACCGCAAGTTCCTGCCCTCCATCGGGCGGCTCACGCGCTACCGCCCGCCCGAGGAGATCGCCAGCCCCGAGCGCGTCGTGCGCAACGACACGGGCGTCTTCGAGGGCGGCGAGATCAGCATGTACTACGACCCGATGATCGCCAAGCTCTGCACCTGGGCGCCGACGCGCGCCGACGCGATCGAGGGCATGCGCCAGGCGCTCGACGGCTTCGAGGTGGAGGGGATCGGCCACAACCTGCCCTTCCTCTCGGCGGTGATGGAGCACCCGAAGTTCGTCGCCGGCGACATGACGACGGCCTTCATCGCCGAGGAATGGCCCGAGGGCTTCGCCGGCGAGACGCTCGCCGCCGACGCGCTGCGCCGGGTCGTGGCCGCGGCCGCCGCGATGCACCGCGTGGCCGAGATCCGGCGCACGCGCATCTCGGGGCGGATGGACAACCACGAGCGCAAGGTGGGCGCCGACTGGATCGTGACGGTGCAGGGCGAGCGCCACGTCGTCACCATCGACGCCGACCGCGAGGGCGCGACCGTGCGCTTCGAGGACGGCACCGAGCATCGCGTCGTCGGCGACTGGACACCCGGGCGGCCGCTCGCCCGGATGACGGTGGACGGCGCGCCGCTCACGCTCAAGATCGGCAAGATCACCGGGGGCTTCCGCATCCGCACGCGCGGCGCGGACCTGCGGCTGCACATCCGCTCGCCCCGGCAGGCCGAGCTCGCCGCGCGCATGCCCGAGAAGGAGCCGCCCGACACCTCGCGCATGCTCCTCTGCCCGATGCCGGGCCTCCTGATGAAGGTCGACGTCGAGGAGGGCATGGAGGTGCAGGAGGGTCAGGCGCTCTGCACCGTCGAGGCGATGAAGATGGAGAACATCCTGCGCGCCGAGCGCACCGCCGTGGTGGCGAAGATCAACGCCGGTCCGGGCGACAGCCTCGCCGTGGACGACGTGATCATGGAATTCGAGTGAGGGGCGAGGCCCGCATATCCCTAGCGTCGCCGGCCGCGGCCGGCGCGCCTCAGCCCGACCCGGCGCGCTCGCGGACTTCCTGCTGGCGCAGGGGCTGCTTGTCGATGGAGCGCATGACCTGCTCCGCGTCCCAGGGCAGCGGCTTGCGCGTGATCAGCGTGCCGTCCTTGGCGATCACGGCGAGCATGAAGCCCCGCGGGCGCAGCTCTTGGCGCAGGTCGGACCGCGCGCCCGGCTCGGTGTCGGTGAGCACCACGACGTCCCGGTCGGCGAGCGACTCCTCGCGGTCGCGGATCGCCTCCATCTGCCGGACGAAGCGCGGATCGGCGGGGCTGTCGGCGAAGACGATAACCGGCCGCGCGACCCAGCGGAATTCCTCCAGCGTGGCGTCGGTGCCGTCGCGGATGATGGATTGCGCCTGCTCGGTTTCGGTCTGCGCGGCCTCCGCCTCCTGCGCGGCGACGGGCGCGGCTGCGAGCGCAGCGAGAAGAAGCGCGGCGATACGGGTCATGGCACCTCCTGTCGGCGAAGATATAGGCGCCGTGACGCAAAAAGCGAAGCCGCCGCAAGCCGATCCGGCACGATTTGCCGCGGGCCGTGGCGCGCGCGCCGGGCGGCGGCCCGGGATGCGGGGGCGCGGCGTCGCCGCACGCCAGAACAAGGGAAGGACGAGAGCATGACGTCGAAGTTCGAGACCTGGCGCAAGCTCGCCGAGAAGGAGCTCAAGGGCCGCGATCCGGCCGAGCTGACCTGGCACACGCTCGAGGGCATCCCGATCAAGCCCCTCTACACCGAGGAGGACACCGAGGGGCTCGACCACCTCGGCAGCCTGCCGGGCGAGGCCCCCTTCGTGCGCGGCCCGCGCGCGACCATGTACACTGGCCGGCCCTGGACGATCCGGCAATACGCCGGCTTCTCGACGGCCGAGGAATCCAACGCCTTCTACCGCCGGGCGCTCGCGGCCGGGCAGCAGGGCGTCTCGGTCGCCTTCGACCTCGCCACGCACCGCGGCTACGACAGCGACCACCCGCGCGTTCTTGGCGACGTGGGGAAGGCCGGCGTGGCGATCGACTCGGTCGAGGACATGAAGATCCTCTTCGACGGCATCCCGCTCGATCAGGTCAGCGTCTCGATGACCATGAACGGCGCGGTGATCCCGGTGATGGCGAATTTCATCGTCGCGGGCGAGGAGCAGGGCGTCGACCGCGCGCAGCTGTCGGGGACCATCCAGAACGACATCCTGAAGGAGTTCATGGTCCGCAACACCTACGTCTATCCGCCCGAGCCCTCGATGCGGATCGTCGCAGACATCATCGAGTACACCGCCAACGAGATGCCGCGGTTCAACTCGATCTCGATTTCAGGCTACCACATGCAGGAGGCGGGCGCGAACCTCGTGCAGGAGCTCGCCTTCACCCTCGCCGACGGCAAGGAATACGTGAAGGCCGCGATGGCGCGCGGCATGGACATCGACCGCTTCGCGCCGCGGCTGTCGTTCTTCTTCGCGATCGGGACGAACTTCTTCATGGAGGCGGCGAAGCTGCGCGCCGCGCGGCTCCTCTGGCACCGCATCATGGAGGAACTCGGCGCGCAGGACCCGAAGTCCAAGATGCTGCGCACGCACTGCCAGACGAGCGGTGTCAGCCTCGCCGAGCAGGACCCCTACAACAACGTCGTGCGCACCGCCTACGAGGCGCTCTCGGCGGTGCTCGGCGGGACGCAGTCGCTGCACACCAACGCGCTCGACGAGGCGATGGCGCTGCCCTCGGACTTCTCGGCGCGCATCGCGCGCAACACGCAGCTCATCCTGCAGGAAGAGACCGGCGTGACCAACGTCGTCGATCCGCTCGCGGGCTCCTACTACGTCGAGAAACTGACGAGCGACCTGGCCGAGGCGGCCTCGGAGCTCATCGCCGAGATCGACGGCATGGGCGGCATGACCAAGGCCGTCGCCTCGGGCATGCCGAAGCTGCGCATCGAGGAGACGGCGGCGACCCGGCAGGCGATGATCGACCGCGGCGACGAGACCATCGTCGGCGTCAACAAGTACCGCCTGCCCGAGGAAGAGGAACTCGACATCCTCTCGATCGACAACGCCAAGGTCCGCGCGAGCCAGATCGCTCGGCTCGAGAAGGTGCGCGCGGCCCGCGACCAGGCGGCCTGCGACGCGGCGCTCGACGAGCTCGCGCGCGTGGCGGGCGAGGGCGGCAACCTGCTCGAGGCGGCGGTCGAGGCCGCGCGGGCGCGCGCCACGGTGGGAGAGATCAGCATGGCGATGGAAAAGGTGTTCGGCCGCCACCGCGCGGAGGTCAAGACGCTCGCCGGGGTCTACGGCAAGGCCTACGAGGGCGACGCGGGCTTCGCCGCGATCCAGAAATCCGTCGAGGGCTTCGCCGAGGCGGAGGGCCGCCGACCCCGGATGCTGGTCGTGAAGATGGGCCAGGACGGCCACGACCGCGGCGCCAAGGTGATCGCCACCGCCTTCGCCGACATCGGCTTCGACGTGGACGTGGGCCCGCTCTTCCAGACGCCGGAGGAGGCGGCGCAGGACGCTATCGACAACGACGTGCACGTGGTCGGCATCTCGAGCCAGGCGGCGGGGCACCGCACGCTCGCCCCGCAGCTCGTCGAGGCGCTGCGCGAAAAGGGCACCGAGGACATCCTCGTGATCTGCGGCGGGGTGATCCCGCAGCAGGACTACGATTTCCTGAAGGAGTCGGGCGTCAAGGCGATCTTCGGTCCGGGCACCAACATCCCGGAGGCGGCGCAGAACATCCTCGATCTGATCCGCGCCGCGCGGGCGGGCGCGGCGGCCTGAGAAAAGGGACCAGAGACGGGGGCAGGGGGGCTGTCTGCCCCCCTCGGCGGCTGGCGCCGCCTCACCCCCCGAGGGTATTTCGGGCAAGAGGAAGGACCGGGCCGAGGCGCTTTGCGGCAGGGGGAGCGCAGGGCGTCGAGGGCGACAGGGGGGCTGTCTGCCCCCCTCGGCGGCTGCGCCGCCTCACCCCCCGAGGATATTTGACCCAAGAAGAAGGAGCCGGGACAGTGCCGGAGATGGAGATCGACCACCTCGGCGTGGCGGGAGAGACGCTGGAGTCCGCGGCGGCGCATGTCGAGGCGGCGCTCGGCGTGACGCTGGCCGCGGGCGGGCGGCACGCGCGGTTCGGCACCTGGAACCGGCTTCTGGGGCTCGGCGCGGGGGAGTACCTCGAGGCGATCGCGGTGGACCCGGCGGCGCCGGCGCCGGGGCGGGCGCGGTGGTTCGGGCTGGACGCCCGCACCGGGGCGCCGCGGCTGCAGGCCTGGATCGTGCGGGTGCCCGATCTCGACCGGGCGCTCGCCGCGCTGCCGGAGGCGGGGGAGCCCGTGGCGCTGGAGCGGGGCGATCTGCGCTGGCGCATGGCGGTGCCGGAGGCGGGCGCGCTGCCGTGGGACGGGTGTTTCCCGGCGCTCATCGAATGGGAGGGGGCGGCGCATCCCGCGCCGCGGCTGCCCGAGGCGGGCTGCCGGCTCGCTGCGCTCGAGGTGGCGCATCCGGAGGCGGCGGCGCTCGCCGCGCGGCTCGCGCCCCATCTCGACGACCCGCGCGTGACCTTCGCGGCGGGCGCGCCGGCGCTCTCGGCCGTGATCGAGACGCCGGACGGGCCGCGGCGGCTCGTCTGAGCGGGCGGGCAGGGCGCATGGGCAAACGGCGCGCGCGGCGCTAGGATCGGGTCATGTCGATCTGGCGCCGCATCGCCGACGCGGTCTCCGCGCTTCGTCAGGGAGAGAGCCTGACCACCGTCTTCGACCGGCTGCGCGCGCCGCCGGAGCGGAGCGTGGCCTTCACCATCGCGGTGATCGCGCTCGGCGCGAAGATGGCCAAGGCCGACGGGCGCGTGACGCGCGACGAGGTCGCCGCCTTCCGGGAGGTCTTTCGCCTCGCGCCGGAGGAGGAGCGCAACGCGGCGCGGGTCTTCGATCTCGCGCGGCAGGACGTGGCGGGCTACGAGGCCTACGCCCGGCGCATCCGGGCGATGTTCGGCGAGGGCAGCCCGACGCTCTGCGACCTGATGGAGGGGCTCTTTCACATCGCGCTCGCCGACGGGGCCTACGACCCGCGGGAGGACGATTTCCTCGCCCGGGTGGCGGAGATCTTCGGGCTGCCGGAGCGGGAGTTCCGCGCGCTCCGCGCGCGTTTCGTGCCCGAGGGGCGCGATCCTTACGCGGTGCTCGGCGTCGCGCCCGACGCCGGGCTGGAGGAGATCCGCGCGGCCTGGCGGCGGCAGGTGCGCGAGACGCATCCCGACGTGATGCTCGCCCGCGGCGTGCCGGAGGAGGCGATCCGCCTCGCCGAGCGGCGGATGCAGGACCTGAACCGCGCGTGGGAGGAGATCCGCGCCGAGCGCGCGGCCTGAGCGGGCTTTGCCGGGGGCGCGCGCCGGGTTACGATCGCACCCATGACCCGCGCCGTGCTCGCCCTGATCCTCGCCCTCGCCGCCGCGCCCCTCGCCGCCGAGGAGGCGGCGCCGGCGGAGCGTGCCGAGGACGGCCGCGGCCTGATGGAGGAGGGCGCGCGGCTCTTCTTCCGGGGGCTCATGTCGGAGCTCGACCCGGCGCTCGACGAGCTCGAGGGGATGGCCGGGGAGATCGGGCCGGCGGTGCGTGACTTCGCCCGCGAAATGGGGCCGGCGCTCGCCGAGCTTCTGGAGCGGGTCGAGGACTGGAGCGCCTATCACCCGCCCGAGATGCTGCCCAACGGCGACATCATCCTGCGCCGCAAGGAGGAGCGCGCCCCGCCGCCGCCGGAGGAGGAGGAGGATGCCGCGCCCCCGGGTCCGGTGGAGCTCTGAGGCTCAGCGCCGGCGGTCGAGCTTCGTGGAGAGATGGACGAGGCTTTCCGAGCCGCGCACACCGCGGGCCTCTCCGATGCGGTCGAGCGCGGTGTCGAGCGTCTCGGTGTCGCGCGCGGCGAGGGTGGCGATCATGTCCACGCGTCCGGTCGTGGTGTGCACCGTCTCGACCTCCGGCATCGCCCTGAGGCGGGCGAGCACCTCCGCGCCGGCGCGCGGCTCCACCGAGATCAGCACCGTCGCGCGGAGGGGCGGCGCGAGCGCGGGGCCGGGGCGCAGGGTGTAGCCGGCGATCGCGCCCGTGCGCTCGAGCCGCTCGATGCGCGCCTGCACGGTCGACCGCGCGAGGCCGAGGCGGCGGGCGAGGGTCGCCGCCGGCTGGCGCGCGTTCTCGGCGAGGAGCGCGAGGAGGGCGGTGTCTGTTTCGTCCATGCGTCGGCCGCTGTCGTCGTTTCGCCGAAGATTAGGCCGCTTTCGCCGGAAGTGCCAAGACAAACCGGCGGCCCGGCGGGGCATCCTGTCGCAGGAGGGGCCGACACAAGGCCCGAGCAGGGAGCGCGCCATGACCCGAATGACCGATATCGCGCCGGATGTCGCGGACCTCGCCCGGGCCGCGTCCGGGCGCCCGTGCCTCGTCTTCGACGCCGAGCGGCTGACGCGGCAGGCCCGGCGGTTCCGGGCGGGCTTTCCGGGGCTCGTCACCTATGCCGTCAAGGCCAATCCGCTGCCGGAGGTGCTGCGCACGCTGGCGCGGGCGGGGATCGGGGCCTTCGACGTGGCCTCGCCCGCCGAGATGGAGGCGGTGCGCGCGGCCGTGCCGGGCGCGGTGCTGCACTACCACAACCCACTGCGCGCGCCGGAGGAGGTCGCCGCGGGCGCGCGGCACGGCGCGGTGTCGTGGTCGGTGGACGACGCGCCCGGCCTCGACCGGCTCGCGCCGCTTAAGCCCGGCACGGAGGTCGCGGTGCGGCTGCGCCTGCCGGTGCGCGGCGGGGCCTATGACTTCGGCGAGAAGTTCGGCGCCGACCCGGAGGCGGCGGCGGCGCTTCTCGGCGCGGTCGCGGCGCGGGGCTTCGCGCCCTCGCTCACCTTCCACCCGGGCACGCAGTGCGGCGACCCGGAGGCCTGGGCCGCCTACATCCGCGCGGCGGCCGGCGTGGCCGGGGCGGCGGGCGTGCGGCTGCATCGGCTGAACGTCGGCGGCGGCTTTCCGCATGGCCCGGACGGCGACGGCGCGCTCGAGGCGATCTTCGCCCGCATCGCGGCCGAGACGCGCGCGGCCTTCGGCGCCGCGGCGCCCGCGCTCGTCTGCGAGCCGGGGCGCGCCATGGTCGCCGGCGCCTTCGGCGTGCTCGCCCGGGTCAAGGCGCTGCGCGGCGACGGGGCGGTGGTGCTGACCGACGGCATCTACGGTGCGCTCGCCGAGTGGCGCGACGTGCCGCGCAGGCCGGAGGTCGCGGTGCTCGACCCCGCGGGGCGGCCGCGCGGCGCGCCCCAGCGGTCGCGCGTGGTCTTCGGCCCCACCTGCGACAGCATCGACCGGCTGCCCGACCCGCTCGCCCTGCCGGGCGACATCGCGGAGGGCGACGCGGTGCTCTTCGCCGGCATGGGCGCCTATTCGGCGGCGCTCGCCACGCGGTTCAACGGGTACGGCGATCTCTCGGTCGTCGAGGGGCGGCTCGGGGACTGAGGGCTGGACAGTGCCGCGACGCGGCGTAGGTTGCGCGCCGGAGCACAGCGCGAGGGGAGCCGCGGGATGGAGAAGTTCGGGCGCAGCCAGCCGGTCACGCGGATCGAGGATCGTCGCTTTCTGACGGGACACGGCCGCTACGTGGACGACATCGCGCCGGCGGGCGCGCTGCACGCGGTCGTCGTGCGCTCGCCCGTGGCGCATGCCGATCTCGCCGCGCTCGACGTGGAGGAGGCGCGCGCGGCCGAGGGCGTCGCCCTCGTGCTGACCTGCGCCGACCTCGAGGCCGCGGGGATGAACGTCGCCATGGGCGCCGGGCGGGTCGAGAACCGCGACGGCACGAAGGCCGCGCGCACCGACCGTCCGCTTCTGGCGCGCGACCGGGTGCGCTTCGTCGGCGAGCCGGTGGCTCTGGTCGTGGCCGAGACGCTGCAGCAGGCGCGCGACGCGGCCGAGCTCGTCATGCCCGACTACGAGGACCGGCCCGTGAAGCTCGACATCGCCCCGGGCGGCGAGACGCTGCACGAGAGCGCGCCGGACAACCGCGCCTTCGACTGGGGCATCGGCGACGAGGCGGCGACCGAGGCCGCCTTCGCTCGCGCGGCGCACACCGTCTCGCTCGAGCTCTACGACAACCGGGTCATCACCAATTCGCTGGAGCCGCGGGGCTGCTACGCCGAGTGGGACGGCGCGCGGCTGCACGTCGCGATCAACGGGCAGGGCGTCTGGGGGCAGAAATCGGCGCTCGTCAAGGCGCTGAAGCTGCCCGAGGACGCGGTGCAGGTCACCAACCCGGACGTGGGCGGCGGCTTCGGCATGAAGGGCGCGCCCTATCCGGAATACGCGGTCGTCGCCCATGCCGCCCGCGTGCTCGGCCGGCCCGTGCGCTGGATGTCGGAGCGCACCGAGGCGATGCTCTCGGACCACGGGGCGCGCGACCTGACCTCCTACGCCGAGCTCGCCTTCGACGCCGATCACCGCATCCTCGCCTACCGGGTGCACAACCGCTCGAACCTCGGGGCCTACAACTCCAACTTCGGGCAGTTCATGCAGAGCACGCTGTTCTCGAAGGTGTTCACCGGCGTCTACGACATCCCGGTCGCATGGCTCCGCTCGGAGGGGATCTACACCAACACGACGCAGGTAGACGCCTATCGCGGCGCCGGCCGGCCCGAGGCGATCTACGTGATCGAGCGCATGATGGACCGCGCGGCGCGCGAGCTCGGCACCGACCCGTGGGAGCTGCGCCGCAAGAACTTCATCCGGCCCGAGCAATTCCCCTACACCACCGTCGCGGGCGAGAGCTACGACGTGGGCGACTTCGGCCGCCTCCTCGATCGCGTCGAGCGCGAGGCCGATCGCGCGGGCTTCGCCGCGCGCCGGGCCGAGAGCGACGCGGCGGGCAAGCTGCGGGGGCTCGGCCTCTGCTATTACATCGAGAGCATCCTCGGCGACCCGTCGGAAAGCGCGCGGGTGGAATTCCATGCCGACGGCACCGCGGCGATCTACGTGGGCACCCAGTCGAACGGGCAGGGCCACGAGACGGTCTACGCGCAGTTCCTCTCGGATCAGACGGGCATCCCGGTGGAGAAGATCCGCGTGGTGCAGGGCGACTCGGATCTCATCAAGCAGGGCGGCGGCACGGGCGGCTCGCGCTCGGTGACGGTGCAGAACACCGCGACGCTCGCCACGGTCGAGACGATGGTCGCGGCCTTCCGCCCCTACCTCGCCGGGAAGATGGGCGTGGCCGAGGCGGAGGTGAGCTTCGACGACGAGACCTTCCGCGCGCCGGGCTCCAACCTGACGCCGACGCTCTTGGAGGCGGCCGCGATGGCGCGGGCCGACGGGCGGGAGGATCTTCTGACCCACGAGGCGCGCACGACGCTGCCGGGGCGATCCTATCCCAACGGCGCGCATGTCGCCGAGGTGGAGGTGGACCCCGAGACCGGCGAGGTGCGCGTGCTGCGCTACACGGTGGTCGACGATTTCGGCAACCTGATCAACCCGCTGCTCGCCGAGGGGCAGGTCCACGGCGGCGTCGCGCAGGGGATCGGGCAGGCGCTGATCGAGAACACGGTCTTCGACGAGGAGGGCCAGCTCCTGACGGCGACCTTCATGGACTACGCCATGCCGCGGTCCACCGACCTGCCGATGTATCGCTTCCACTCGGAGCCCGTACCCTCGGTCAACAACGTCATGGGCATGAAGGGCTGCGGCGAGGCCGGGACCGTCGGCGCGCTCGCCGCGGTGGCGAACGCGGTGCAGGACGCGCTCTGGGAGCGCGGCGTGAGGCAGGCCGACATGCCCTTCACTCCGCGCCGCGTGTGGGAGATGCTTTCGACCGCGCAGGCGGCGGAGTAGGCGCCAAACGCGCGTGTGCGCCAAGGCCGTTCGAAGGGCCTTGGCCGGCGCCCGGCGGCGGCCCGCGTCAGTGCGCCTGCGGGCCGCGCTTGATCTCGCCGTGGTCGAGCACCGGCGCGGCGTCGAGGTCGGCGGCGTTCAGCATCGAGGCCACGCGCTCGAGCGCGGCGACGATCATCGCCTGTTCCCAGTCCTCGAGCCCCTCGAAGGCGCGCACGTATTGCTGTTGCAGCGCGTCGGGGGCGCGGCCCACGGCCTCCTGACCGGCGTCGGTGAGCACGACGTTGGTCTGCCGGCGGTCGCGGCTGGAACGTTCGCGGCGCAGCATCCCCTTGGCCGAGAGCCGGTCGAGCAGGGTGGAGACCGTCGCCTGGCTCACCCCCATCTGCGCCGAGAGTTCCTTGGGCGTCACACCGTCGCGCATCGCCACGATCTGCAGCACGCGCACCTGCACGGGCGTCAGCCCCGCGGTGCGCGCGAGCTCGCGCCCGTAGAGTTCGGTGGCGCGCAGGATGCGGCGCAGCGCGATGAGGCTCTGGTCTGTCCTGTCCACGTCGGGCCCCGAGATGGCGTCGAATGTCAGGCCCATAGGCGTCCTTTCCGGGTCAGCGCAAGAAGCATTTAGTTAGCCTAGTTAAAGAAATCCGGACGGGAATCAAGGGCGCTGGCAGAAATTTTAAGACTGTCGTAGTACTAGAGGCCTGATAAATAATACAAAATCTGTCAACACAAGCTTATTTCGTTAGCCTAGTTGACCGATCTTCGAGCGTGCTTATATTGCGAGGCGAACAACCAAGGGAGCTGTTCCGTGTCGAACGTTCGCCAGATCGATCCTCAGGGGGGCGGCCGCATCCGCTTCCGCAAGCCGGAGCCGCAGGACGGCGCGGCGGTGTGGGAGCTCGTCGCGGCCTGTGCGCCGCTCGACGAGAACTCGATGTACTGCAACCTGATCCAGTGCGATCACTTCCGCGACACCTGCATCCTCGCCGAGCGTGACGGGCAGGTGCTGGGCTGGATCTCGGGCTATCGGCTGCCCTACGACCCGGAGACGCTCTTCGTGTGGCAGGTCGCCGTCTCCGACGCCGCCCGTGGCGAGGGGCTGGCCAAGCGGATGCTGGGCCGACTGCTCGACCGCGACGACTGCGCCGGCGTGACCCGCTTGCAGACGACGATCACGCGCGACAACGACGCGAGCTGGGGGCTCTTCAAGAGCTTCGCCCGCGCCGAGGACGCGCAGTTCGACGCGCAGGCGCATTTCACCCGCGACACGCACTTCCGTGGCTATCACGCGACCGAGCACATGGTCACGATCAAGCTGCCGGAAGCCGAGAGCCGCGCCGCCTGAGCGCAGGCCTCGCCCGGCAGAGTCATCCAGACGAAAGAGTTTCCCATGAAAGATACCGCTTTCACCGACCAGTCGGCCGGCGACACGGCCATTTTCGAGCGACGCGAGTCGGAGGTGCGCAGCTACTGCCGCGGCTTCCCGGCCGTGTTCACCAAGGCGCAGGGCTCCACCCTGACCGACGCCGAGGGGCGGGAGTACATCGACTTTCTCGCCGGGTGCTCGTCGCTCAACTACGGGCACAACGACCCGGACATGAAGGCCGCGCTGGTGGCTCACGTCACCGACGACGGCATCGCCCACGGCCTCGACATGTATTCCGCCGAGAAGGCCGCCTTCCTCGAGACCTTCGAGCGGCTGATCCTTTCGCCGCGCGGCTGGGATCACCGGGTCATGATGACCGGCCCCACCGGCACCAACGCCGTCGAGGCGGCGATCAAGCTCGCCCGCAAGGTGACGGGCCGGCGCAACGTCGTGGCCTTCACCAACGGCTTCCACGGCATGACGCTGGGCGCGCTCGCGCTTACCGGCAACGCCTCCAAGCGCGCGGGCGCGGGCACCGAACTGAACGGCGTCACGCATATGCCCTACGACGGCGCGCTGGGCGAGGACGTGGACACGCTCGCGATCGTCGAGGCGATGATCGAGAACGGCTCGTCGGGTGTCGACAAGCCCGCGGCCTTCGTGGTCGAGCCGGTGCAGGGCGAGGGCGGGCTCAACGCCGCCTCCGAGGCCTGGCTCAAGGGGCTCGACGCGCTCGCCAAGAAGCACGGCATCCTGATGATCGTCGACGACATTCAGGCGGGCATCGGTCGCGCGGGCGGCTTCTTCTCCATCGACGGCATGGGAATCGAGCCCGACATGGTGCCGCTGGCGAAGTCGCTCTCGGGCTTCGGCCTGCCCTTCGCCATGCTGCTCGTGAAGCCCGAGCTCGACGTCTGGAAGCCGGCCGAGCACAACGGCACCTTCCGGGGCAACACGCATGCCTTCGTCACCGCGCGCGCCGCGCTGGAGAAGTTCTGGTCCGACAACGCCTTCCTGACCGAAGTTCAGGAGAAGGGCGAGCACCTGAAGGCGCGCCTCGAGACGATGGCGCGGATGGTGCCGGGCGCCCGGCTCAAGGGCCGCGGCATGATGCGCGGCATCGACGTGCGCGACGGCGAGCTGGCCGAGGCGATCTGCGCGCGCTGCTTCGAGGAGGGCCTCATCATCGAGACCTCGGGCGCCGAGGACGAGGTGGTCAAGGTGCTCGCGCCGCTGACCACGCCGATGGCGCAGTTCGACCGCGGCCTCGACATCCTCGAGGCGGCGATCCGGGAAAAGACGGCCAAGCCGATGGCGGCGGAGTAAGACAGATGATCGTCAGGGATTTCGAAGACCTCAAGACGTCCGACCGGACGGTGAGCGACGCCAACTGGACCAGTGTGCGGATGCTGCTGGCCGACGACGGGATGGGATTTTCGTTCCACATCACGTTCCTGGACGCCGGCAGCGAGCACAGCTTCCACTACAAGCACCACTTCGAGAGCGTCTACTGCATGTCCGGCACCGGCTCGATCACCGACCTCGAGACCGGCGAGACGCACGCGATCCGGCCCGGCGTGATGTATGCGCTGGACAAGCACGACCGGCACACGGTGCGCGCCGATCCGGAGGGCGATCTGGTGATGGCCTGCGTCTTCAACCCGCCGGTCACCGGCAAGGAAGTGCACCGCGCCGACGGCTCCTACGCCCCGGCGGACGAGACCGCGGAGGCCTGAGCCGCCCACAGGACCCCGGCTGCCGCGCCCGCGACGGGCGCGGCCGCCCAGCCAGACAGACCGCCGCGCCCCGGCGCGGCCGGCAAGCCAAGCAGACCGCGGCGCCGGGCGACGGCGCGGCGGGGAAAGGCGAAAACCCCATGAGCGACAGTCGATCCCATACCGTCGAGAAGATCGGCGGCACCTCCATGAGCCGCTCGCGCGAGCTGCTCGACAGCCTCTTCCTGAACGGCGGCGGCGATCCCTACGGCCGCGTCTTCGTCGTCTCGGCCTACGGCGGGATCACCGACCTGCTGCTCGAGCACAAGAAATCCGGCGAACCGGGGGTCTATGCCCTTTTCGCCAACGCCGAGAACGATCAGGGCTGGTCGGACGCGCTGAACCGCGTGGCCGAGGCCATGAAGGCGGCGCATCGTGACGTCCTCGAGCACCCGGCCGACATCCAGGAGGCCGACGACTTCGTGCGCGAACGCCTCGAGGGGGCGCGGTCGTGCCTGATCGACCTGCAGCGGCTCTGCTCCTACGGGCACTTCCGCCTGTCCGAGCACATGGGGCTCATCCGCGAGCTTCTCTCGGGGCTCGGCGAATCGCATTCCGCGCAGGTGACGACGCTGCTCCTGCGCCGGCAGGGGGTGGACGCGCGCTGCGTCGATCTCTCCGGCTGGCGCGACGACGCGGAGGTCAGCCTCGACGAGCGGATCGACCGCGGCTTCGCCGACATCGACCTCGCACGCGAGCTGCCCATCGTGACCGGCTACGCGCAATGCGCCGAAGGGCTGATGAACCGCTACGACCGCGGCTATTCCGAGGTGACCTTCGCCAACATCGCCGCGCGCACCGGCGCGGGCGAGGCGATCATTCACAAGGAGTTCCACCTCTCCTCCGCCGACCCGAAGCTCGTCGGCGCGGAGAACGTGCGCAAGCTCGGCCGGACCAACTACGACGTGGCCGACCAGCTGTCGAACATGGGGATGGAGGCGATCCACCCCTCCGCGGCCAAGACCCTGCGCCAGGCCGGCATCCCGCTGCGCGTGACCAACGCCTTCGAGCCGCAGGACCCGGGCACTTTCATCGACGAGGCCCCGGCCGAGGCGCCGGGCGTCGAGATGGTCACCGGCCTCGACGTCTTCGCGCTGCAGGTCTACGAGCCCGACATGGTCGGCGTGAAGGGCTACGACGCCACCATCCTCGAGGCGCTGACGCGCCACGGGCTGCGCATCGTCGCCAAGACCTCGAACGCGAACACGATCACGCACTACGTCGACGCCTCGATGAAGTCGGTGCGCCGGGTCGAGCGCGATCTCGCCAAGGCCTACCCGAGCGCCGAGATCACCACGCGCAAGCTCGCCGTCGTCTCGGCGATCGGGCGCGATCTCTCGGGGCTCGGCGCGCTCTCGCGCGGGCTCGCGGCGCTCGACGCGGAGGGGATCGAGCCCGTCGCCGTCGCGCAGGGGCCGCGCAGCGTGGACATCCAGATCGTCCTGCCGCGCGACACGACCGATACCGCGATCCGCGCGCTGCACCGCGCGCTCGTCGAGGAGGCGACGGCGGACGAGTCGCCGCGCCCCGCGAAGTCCCCGCAGCTCGCGGCCTGAGGCGGGTGCAATTCACATCCACGTGATTGCGCCTTAAGGGCCGCGGACCGCGACCTAGATGACACAGTGGGCGGCGGTTCGGAACACCGTCGTCCACTTCACTGTCCCTCGTTCCGACACTGGCGTCCGGGGTCCCCTCCGGGCGCCTTTTTTGTGGCGTCCCCGCCGCTTCGGCGTTTACGCTCGGCCCATGTCCGAGAGCTACACCGACGCAGACCTTCGCGCCATCCTCGAACGCACGCGCACCATCGCCGTGGTGGGCGTCTCGATGAACCCGGTCCGGCCGAGCGCCTATGTCACGCGCTACCTCGCGCTCAAGGGCTACCGGGTGATCCCGGTCAACCCCGGCCACGCCGGCGCGACCGTGCAGGGCGAGACCGTGCGCGCCAGCCTCTCCGAGATCACTGAGCCGGTGGACATGGTGGACATCTTCCGCCGCTCCGAGGCGGTGCCGCCCATCGTCGATGAGGCGCTCGAGCACGTCCCGGGCCTGCGTACGATCTGGATGCAGATCGGCGTCGAACACGCCGGGGCCGCCGCCGAGGCCCGCGCGCGCGGCGTCGAGGTCGTGATGAACCGCTGCCCGAAGATCGAGTATCAGCGCCTCTTCGGCGAGCTTCGCATGGGCGGCTTCAACACCGGCGTCATCAGCTCGAAGCTCTGAGGCCCGGTTTGCCCCGCGCGGGGCGGCGTGCTAGGCGCGACGCCGCTTGCGAGGCGGCGGGGCGGGCTCTTGGACCGGATAGCGCGGGAGACGGCGGAGGACGCTTGGGAGGTCGAGGCGCTCTTCGACCTCGCCTTCGCGCCGGGGCGCGAGGCGCTGTCCTCCTACCGCCTGCGCGAGGGCGTGGCGCCGGTGGCCGAGCTCTGTCTCGTCGCGCGGGACACGGGCGGCACCCTCGGCGGCGCGATCCGCCACTGGCCCGTGCGCGCGGGCGGGCGGCGGGCGCTCCTGCTCGGGCCGGTGGCGGTGCACCCGACGCGGCAGGGCGAGGGGCTGGGCGGTGCGCTCATCCGCGAGAGCCTCGACGCGGCGGGGCGCCTCGGCTGGGCGCGGGTGCTGCTGGTGGGCGACGCGCCCTATTACGGGCGCTTCGGCTTCGCGCCGCTCGCGGCGGTCGAGATGCCGCCGCCGACGAACCCCGCGCGGGTGCTCGGCCTTTCGCTCGTGCCCGGCGCCTGGGACGGGATCGCGGGGCCGGTGACGCGGGCGGCTTGAAACGCCGGGCCGGACGCCCGATCTTTCGGAGATGACCGGCCCGGACCCCGACGCATGACGCAGACCGACCTCGTGCCCGCCCGCCTTTCGGCGGAGCTCGACGTGCTCGCCGCGCGCCTCGACGCGGCGGAGGGCACGGCGATCCGCCTCCTGAACTACGTGGGCGGGCGCGCCGAGACCATGCTGGAGCGCCTGCCGCCCTGGGCGCGCGCCGAGCTCGAGCGCGGGACCGAGCGCGCGCTCGGCTACGCGGTGGAGGCGGCGCAGGTCTCGCGCGGGCAGCTCGGTGATCAGCCCGCTTGGGTGAACACGGGGCTGACCACGGTGCTCGGCGCGGCGGGCGGCGCGGGCGGGCTGGCCACGGCGCTCGCCGAGCTGCCCGTGACGACGACGGTGCTCTTTCGCGCGATCCTCGGCACCGCGGAGCGTCACGGCTTCGACCCGGACGACCCGGGGGTGCGCCGCGACGGGCTCACGGTCTTCACCGCCGCCGGCCCGCTGGAGCACGACGACGGCGCCAATACGGGCTTTCTCGCCGCGCGGATGACGCTGACCGGCGCCACGGTGAACACCATGATCGCCCGGGTCGCGCCGCGGCTCTCGGTAGTGCTGGGCCAGAAGCTCGCCGCGCAGACGGTGCCGGTGCTCGGCGCGGCGGCCGGCGCGGCGACCAACTACGCCTACACCAGATACTATCAGGAAATGGCGCATGTGCACTTCGGCCTCGCCCGGCTCGCGCGGGAGGGCGGACAGGACACCGCGGCCCTGACCGAGGCCCTGCGCGCGCGCCTGCCCGCGCGTGGCTGAGCGCCTCGCCGCGGAGATCCGCGCCTGCCGCCGCTGCGCCGACCGGTTCGCGGCGACGGCGACGGCGCATGCGCCGAACCCGGTCGTCTGGTTCCGCCCCGGCGCGCGCATCCTGATCGCGAGCCAGGCGCCGGGCCTGCGCGTGCACCGCGCCGAGCGGCCGTTCTGGGATCTCTCGGGGCGCCGCCTGCGCGAGTGGCTCGCAATGAGCGAGGCGGAGTTCTACGACCGCGACCGGGTGGCGGTGCTGCCCACGGCCTTCTGCTTTCCGGGCTACGACGCGAAGGGCGCCGACCTGCCGCCGCCGCCCGTCTGCTGGGAGACCTGGCACGCCCGCGCGCTCGCGGCGATCGGGGAGGTGCGGCTGCGCGTGATCGTCGGCGGCGCGGCGCAGAGGCGCCACCTCGGCACCCGCGCGGGCGTGACGGAGACGGTGCGCGACTGGCGCGCGCATGCCCCGGGCACCTTCGTCCTGCCGCACCCGTCCTGGCGCAACAACGCCTGGCTGAAGAAGAACCCGTGGTTCGAGGCGGAGCTGCTGCCCGAGCTGCGCGCCGCCGTGCGCGCCGCGCTCGCCTGAGGCCCGCTCGTTCGCGCGCCGTGCGGGCGCGCCTCGCTGGTGTGCGGTGCATCGTATCGGCCGGGTCGGTGTCGTCCGGCGGTGCGACCGGCCGAGGGGGTGCCCGGGCGAGGGCCGCTCGCGCGCGCCCTTGCGGGCGCGCCTCGCTGGTGTGCGGTGCATCGTATCGGCCGGGTCGGTGTCGTCCGGCGGTGCGACCGGCCGAGGGGGGGGCGCTCGTTTGATGCCTGCTCGTTCGCGCCCCTTGCGGGCGCGTTTCGCTGGTCTGCTTTCTCGACGGTCCGGGAAGCAGCGGCGTCCGGGCCGGGGCTGGGCGGTCGGCTCCGAGGCGCCTGGGGTGCAGGCTGCGGCGCTGCGGCGGCGCGCGCGGGTCGGTTGCGCGGGGATCGGGGGCGTGCGTCCTGCGGGCGGCCCGCGCGGGGCGCGGGTGACGCCGCGGGCGTCGCGGCTCGCCGTCCGTCGGACCGGACGAGCGGCGGCATGGTTCGTCGGCCGATCCTGTGCGCCGTCGCGCGGTCGCGGGGTGCCCCGGATGGCGAGGCGCGCGCGCCTCGTCTTGCCGCCGCCCCGGCGCGCGGCTAGGTCCGGGCCATGGACACGCCGCTCGATCAGGCTCACGCCGCGATGGAGGCCGCCCCGGAGGACGAGGGCCGCCGCCGCGCCTTCTACGACCGGCTCGCGCTGTCGGAGCTTTACCTGCTGCTGGACCATGAGGCCGAAGACGACCGGCTCAGCCCCCGGATCTTCCCGCTGGAGGAGGGGCGGATCGTCGTCGCCTTCGACCTGGAGGAGCGGCTGTCCGCCTTCGCCGGCGGCGCGGCGCCCTATGCGGCGCTCTCGGGCCGGACGCTCGCGCGGATGCTCGCCGGGGAGGGGCTGGGCCTCGGCCTCAACCTCGAGGCGCACTCGGCGATCCTCCTGCCGGGCGAGGCGATGGCCTGGCTCGCCGAGCGCGCGCCGGAGGCGCCGCGCGCCGTGGCGGAGCGGCCCGTGGCGCTGCACCCGCCGGGGGATCTGCCCGAGGGGCTGCTCGCCGCGCTCGACGCGCGGCTCGCCACGGCGGGCGGCCGGGCCGGGGCCGCGTGGCTCGCAGAGGCGGAGTATGCGGGCGGCGGGCGCGCGGCGCTCCTCGCCTTCACCGACGTGGCGCCGGGCGCGGACGGGGCGCTCGCGCAGGCCGCGGGCGAGGCGCTCGCCTTTTCCGGGCTGGAGGCCGGGTGGCTCGACCTCGCCTTCGCGGCCGAGGGGGAGGCGCTGGCCGAGCGGCTCGCGGCGGTGGCGCTGCGCATCGATCTGCCGGCGGCGGAGGCGCCCGACGCGCCCGACGCGCCCGCGGCCCCGGGGCAGGACCCGGACCGCCCGCCGCGCCTGCGGTGAGGGACGGCTTGAGCTTCCGCCCGGTGGAAGCTTTATATCGGTGACTACCAAGGAGGGAGGGTCTTTCATGCTGCGTCTCTGTCGCCCCGTCACTGCCCGTGTCGCCGTCGCCGCGGCGCTCGCCGCGGT
Source organism: Rhodosalinus sediminis (assembly GCF_003385555.1). GTDB lineage: Bacteria > Pseudomonadota > Alphaproteobacteria > Rhodobacterales > Rhodobacteraceae > Rhodosalinus > Rhodosalinus sediminis. The sequence continues at coordinate 177,434 of NZ_QOHR01000001.1, forward strand.
CCCCGCGCTCGCCCAGGCCACCGAGATCCGCGTCGCCAAGACCAGCGGCTGCGGCTGCTGCGTCGCGTGGATGGAGCACGTCGAGGCGCACGGCTTCACCGCGGAAGGCGAGACCCTCTTCGGCGGCGCGCTCGTGCGGCGCAAGCTGGAGCTCGGCGTGCCGCCGGAGATGGCCTCCTGCCACACCGCCGAGGTCGAGGGCTACGTGATCGAGGGCCACGTCCCGGCCGAGGACATCCGCCGCCTGCTCGACGAGCGGCCCGACGCCATCGGCCTCGCCGTGCCGGAGATGCCGCTCGGCTCGCCGGGGATGGATTTCGGCAGCCGGTCGGAGCCCTACGCCGTCCACCTGATCCGCCGCGACGGCAGCACCGAGGTCTTCGCGCGCCACGAGTGACGCGCCCGCCGTCGCGTGTCCGGTCGGCGGTCGCCCCGGCGCAAGCCCGGGGCGCAAGGTGCGGGCCATCCGGCCCGCCCGCGGGCGGTCGAGGATTGCCGGCGCAGGGGGCGGCGCTAGCTCCCCCCGCATCGCTGGGACGGAGGGCGCGGTGACACGACTGGGCCGTATCGCGCTGGTGGCCGCGCTGACGCTCGCGCCCGCCACCGGCTGGGCGGAGAGCGCGATCTCGCTGGACTACGCGCCGGAGACGCGCGCGGTCACGCTCACGCTGCCCGAGGGCGCCGCGCCGGCGGCCGCGCCGCCCGATTGGCTGCGCCGCACCGGGCCGCGCCGGTTCGAAGGGACCCTGCCGCCCCTGTCGGAGGCGCGCGCGACCGCCGCGGCCGTCGGCGAGAGCGCCTTCATCCTCGGCGCGCTCGGCTGGATCGACGGGGCCGGGTCGGCGCCGATCCGCCTGTCCGTGCCGGCGGGCTACCGCGCCGTGGCGAACCGCGATCTCGTGTCGGAGACGCAAGAGGCGGGCCGGTACATCGCGCGGTTCGTGGGCGATGCCGCGCGCGGGCCGGTCCATGTCATGGCCGGGCCCTACACGATCGGCGAGGCTGCGGGCGCCGGCGCGCGGCTCAGGACCTATTTCGCGCCCGCCGACCACGCCGCGCAGTCCGAGGCCTATCTCGCCGCGGCGGAGGGTTACATCGCCCGGTATTCCGCGCGGATCGGCGCCTATCGCTACCCGGATTTCTTCGTCGTCGCCGCGCCGGTGCCGGTCGGACTGAGCTTCGGCAACACGACCTTCGTGGCCGAACGCATCCTCGGGCACGACTACATGCGCGGGCGCTCGCTCGCCCACGAGGTGCTGCACGCGTGGTGGGGCGGCGCGGTCGGGATCGACGCGGAGACCGGCAACTGGGCGGAGGGGCTCACCACCTATCAGGCGGATCACGCGCTGGCGGCGGAGACGGCGCCGGACCGCGCGCGCGCCCTGCGGCGGGGCTGGCTCGAGGCGCTGGCGCGCGGGGACGCGGCGCGCCGGCTGCGGGACTTCCGCTCGCCGGCCCACGCGCCGGATCAGGCGGTGGGCTACGGGAAGGCGGCGCTCGTCTTTCACATGCTGAAGGCGGAGATCGGCGCGCCGGCCTTCGAGGCGGGCCTCCGTCGCTTCTGGAGCGACAATCGCGGCGGGCGGGCCGGGTGGCGCGATCTGCGCCGGGCCTTCGCGCGCGCGGCGGGCCGGGACCTCGACTGGTTCTTCGATCAGTGGCTCGACCGGCCGGGCCTGCCCGAGGTGCGGCTCGGCGCGGCGGAGGTGACCGCGACGGACGAGGGCTACGCGACCACCGTCACGCTGACGCAGGCTTCGCCCGCATGGCGTCTGCGCGTGCCGCTTCGGCTCGAGACGGCGGCGGGCACGGAGCGCCATGTGGTCGAGCTGCGCGGGCCGCGGACGGAGGCGCGGCTGACCAGCCCGGCGCGGCCGCGGGCGCTCGCCGTCGATCCGGGGTTCGATGTGGCGCGGCATCTCCTCGACGGGGAGCGGCCGCCGACGCTGCGCGACGTGCTGTCGGCCGGGCGCGTCGCCGTGCATCCGGGCGGCGAGGCTGTCGCCGAGGCGCTGATCGGCGCGCCGGTCACGCGCCTCGACCGGGATGGGGGCGTGCCGAACGAGGCCGATGCGGTCGTCGTCGCGGGCGCCACCGCCGAGGTCGCGGCGCTGCGCGAGGGGCTCCTGCCCGGCGCCCCGCCCGAGGAAGCGCGCGCCGGGCGCGCGCGGGCCTGGGTGGAGCGCGACGCGGCGGGGCGGACGTGGCTCTTCGCCTCCGCCGCGCGGCCCGAGACCCTGCCGGAGGCGCTGCAGACGCTCCGGTATTACGGTGGTGCGAGCCATGTCGTGATCGCGGCCGAGGGACGGCCGCGCAGCGGGCGCTGGCCCGTCGAGGCGAGCCCGATGGTCGTGCGCTTCGACTGACGGGCGTCGCGCGCAGGCCGAGGGGGCGCGGCTGTAGAAGCCCGCACCGGCCCGCGGCGCCGCGGCTGTCGCGCTTCGGCGTATCGGCCGGGCGCCGGCGCCCCGGCGGCCGTGTCGCGTCCCGGCGACCGGGGGCGGACTTACCCCAGCTCGCCCTGCGCCGTGCAGAGCACCTCGCCGAGGCGGGCGAAGGCGGCCTCGCGCGGGGAAGTGCGCCGCCAGACCAGCGCGACCTCGCGCGGGCGCGCCTCGGGCAGGGGGGTCAGGCTCACGGGCTGGCCCGCGGCGACCCCGGCGCGCACCGCGAGATCGGGCAGCAGCGTCGCGCCGAGCCCCTCGGCCACCATCGCCGTCAGGGTCGTCAGGCTCGTCGCCTCGAAGCTCTCGTCGCGCTGGAGCCGGCGCGTCGGCATCGAGGCGAGAGCGTGTTCCTGCAGGCAGTGGCCCCGCTCCAAGAGCAGGAGCCGCCCGGCCTCGAGCGTGTCGGCCGCCGAGGCGCCGGGCGGCGTGGCGAGGTGATAGCCGTCCTCGAAGAGCGGATGCACCGAAAGCCCGCCGGTGTCGTAGGGCAGGGCGATCAGCGCGACGTCGAGCCGGCCCGAGGTCACCCCCTCGATCAGGCTGTCGGTCATCTCCTCGCGCAGGAAGAGGCGCAGCGCCGGAAACCGCGCGCGCAGGAGCGTCAGCGCCCGCGGCAGCAGGAAGGGCCCGACCGTCGGGATCGCGCCGAGGCGCAGGTCGCCCTCCTCGGGGTGGAGATGCGCCGCGGCGAGTTCCTCGATCTCCTGCGCGCCGGTCAGGAGCTTGCGCCCCCGCGCCGCGATCTCGGTGCCGAGCGCCGTCATCACGACCGAGCGGCGGTCACGCTCCACCAGCTGCACGCCGAGGCGATCCTCGAGCTCGCGCAGCCCGGTGCTGAGCGTGGGCTGGGTGACGTTGCAGCGCCGCGCGGCGCGCGAGAAGCTGAGCTCGTCGGCCACCGCGACGAGGAAGCGAAGGTGGCGCAGCGTGATCATGGGGCAGGGTCCGGCGCGTCTACTTATTCTGATATACGATAAGAGTGATCGTTCTTTTCGACTTTCCTGAATAAGTCAAGCCTGCTATACCCTCACCCATCACGGGACGGAGCCGACGCGGCCCCACGCCGCCCGGCGCACCGGCCCGCTGCACCGCAACCCCCGAGGGGAGATATCGACATGGACGGAAGCGACACGCCCGCCGGCAAATGCCCGGTGATGCACGGAGGTCTCACGGAGACCGGCACCTCCAACATGGACTGGTGGCCGAATGCGCTGAACCTCGACATCCTGCATCAGCATGACCGCAAGACCAGCCCGATGGGCGAGGACTTCGATTACCGCAAGGAGGTCCGCGAGCTGGACTTCGACGCGGTCAAGGCCGACCTCGAGGCGCTGATGACCGAAAGCCAGGACTGGTGGCCGGCCGACTGGGGTCACTACGGCGGCCTGATGATCCGCATGGCCTGGCACGCGGCCGGCTCCTACCGCACCGCGGACGGCCGCGGCGGCGGCGGCACCGGCAACCAGCGCTTCGCGCCGCTGAACTCCTGGCCGGACAACACCAACCTCGACAAGGCGCGGCGCCTGCTCTGGCCCGTGAAGAAGAAGTACGGCAACCGCCTGAGCTGGGCCGACCTCTTCATCCTCGCCGGCAACGTCGCCTACGAGTCCATGGGGCTCAAGACCTACGGCTTCGCCTACGGCCGCGAGGACATCTGGCACCCCGAGAAGGACATCTACTGGGGCGCCGAGAAGGAATGGCTCGCGCCGTCGGACAGCCGCTACGGCGACCTCGAGAACCCGGCGACCATGGAAAACCCGCTCGCCGCGGTGCAGATGGGCCTGATCTACGTGAACCCCGAGGGGGTGAACGGCCAGCCCGACCCGCTCAAGACCGCCGAGCAGGTGCGCGAGACCTTCGCGCGCATGGCGATGAACGACGAGGAAACCGTCGCGCTGACCGCGGGTGGCCACACCGTCGGCAAGTGCCACGGCAACGGCGACGCGACCGAGCTCGGCCCCGATCCGGAAGCGGCGGACGTGCACGAGCAGGGCATGGGCTGGAACAACCACGTCTCGCGCGGGGTCGGCCGTGACACGGTCACGAGCGGCATCGAGGGCGCCTGGACCACCTATCCGACGCAGTGGGACAACGGCTACTTCTACCTCCTGCTCAACTACGACTGGGAGCTGAAGAAGTCGCCCGCGGGCGCCTGGCAGTGGGAGCCGGTCGACATCAAGGAAGAGGACAAGCCCGTCGACGTCGAGGACGGCGTGACGCGCCTCAACCCGATCATGACCGACGCCGACATGGCCATGAAGATGGACCCGGCCTACCGCAAGATCTCGGAGAAGTTCTACAACGACCCCGACTACTTCTCGGAGACCTTCGCGCGCGCCTGGTTCAAGCTCACGCACCGCGACATGGGCCCGAAGGAGCGCTACATCGGCCCCGAGGCGCCCGACGAGGACCTGATCTGGCAGGATCCGGTGCCGGCCGGCACGACCGACTACAACATCGGCGGGCTCAAGGCGGCGATCGCCGAGAGCGGGCTGTCCGTGGCCGACATGGTCGCCACCGCCTGGGACAGCGCGCGCACCTACCGTCAGTCGGACATGCGCGGCGGCGCCAACGGCGCGCGCATCCGCCTCGCGCCGCAGAAGGACTGGGAGGGCAACGAGCCCGAGCGCCTCGCGCGGGTGCTTAAGGTGCTCGAGCCGCTGGCCGAGAAGTTCGGCGCGAGCGTCGCGGACACCATCGTGCTCGCCGGGAACGTCGGCATCGAGCAGGCCGCGACGGCGGCGGGCTTCGACGTCGAGGTGCCCTTCGCGCCCGGCCGCGGCGACGCCACCGACGAGATGACCGACGCCGCCTCCTTCGAGCCGCTGGAGCCCGTCGCCGACGGCTTCCGCAACTGGCAGAAGAAGGACTACGTCGTGCAGCCCGAGGAGATGCTCCTCGACCGGGCGCAGCTTCTCGGCCTCACCGGGCCCGAGATGACGGTGCTCGTGGGCGGCATGCGCGCGCTCGGGGCCAACCACGGCGGGGCGCCGCACGGCGTCTTCACCGACCGGGCGGGCGCGCTGACGCCGGACTTCTTCGTCAATCTCACCGACATGGCCTACAAGTGGGAGCCCGTCGGCGAGAACCTCTACGAGATCCGCGACCGCAAGACGGACGCGACGAAGTGGACCGCCACGCGCGTCGATCTGGTCTTCGGCTCGAACTCGATCCTGCGGGCCTACTCGGAGGTCTACGCGCAGGACGACAACGCGGAGAAGTTCGTGAACGACTTCATCGCCGCCTGGACCAAGGTGATGAACGCCGACCGCTTCGACCTCGAAGCCTGAGGCCCGCGGCGCACCTCGCGCTGCCTCCAACGATCCCGGCCCCGGCGCGCTGCGCGCCGGGGCCTTTTTCTTGCGCGCGGCGCATCGCCGGACGTGGGCGGCCCCGCGGGCCGGGCCGCGCGCGCCGCCTTCCGTCTTCATCGAAACGACATGCGCGCTTCAGCGATCTGTCATGTGGCGCCACTAGGTTGGCGACACCGATCAGCGCGGGATCGCGCATCCTTCAGGAGACGACATGCGACAGACGATGACCGCCCTCGCGGCGCTGCTCACGGGCACGGCCGCCATGGCGCAGGACCTGCCCCAGGCCGACAACGAATGGTTCACCGCGGCCCAGGAGCGGCTCCAGCAGGAGCTCGCCAAGGCGCCCAACACCAACCGCGCGACCAACGTGATCCTGATGGTCGCGGACGGCAACGGCGTGGGCTCCAACTACATCACCCGTGTCTTCAGCGGGCAGCAGGAGGGCGGCCTCGGCGACGATTACGTCCAGTACCACGAGACTTTCCCCTATCTCGCGCTGGTCAAGACCTACAACGTCAACGCGCAGACGCCGGATTCCGCCGGCACCGGCACCGCGATGATGGCGGGCGTCAAGACCAACATCGGCATCATCGGCGTCGATTCGGACGTGGTGCGCGGCGACTGCTCGACGCTGCCGGGCAACACCGTCGCCTCGATGAACGAGATCGCGCACGAGATGGGCAAGGCGACGGGCATCGTCTCGACCGCGCGCATCACCCACGCGACGCCGGCCTCGGCCTACGCCAAGACCGTGGACCGCAACTTCGAGGCGACGGTGCCTGAGGGCTGCGACACCCAGACCGACATCGCCAACCAGCTGATCGAGGCGATGGAGTCGGGCCTCATCGACGTGGCGATGGGCGGCGGGCGCCGCAACTTCGTCGACGCCTCGATGGAGATCGAGGAGGGCACGACCGGCCGCCGCGAGGACGGGCGCAACCTCATCGAGGAAGCGCAGGCCGAGCTCGGCGCGCACTACGCCTGGAACCAGGAGAGCTTCGAGGCGGCGCCGACCGACGGCACCCCGATCCTCGGCCTCTTCGAAAGCTCGCACATGCAGTACGAGGCCGACCGCGGCGACGAGCCGAGCCTCGCCGAGATGACCGCCAAGGCGATCGAGACGCTGCAGGCCTCGGGCGGCGAGAACGGCTTCTTCCTGCAGGTGGAATCGGGCCGCGTTGACCACGCGAACCACGCCGGCAACGCCGGCCGCATGGTGCGCGACGGCCGCGCCTTCGTCGAGGCGATCCGCGTCGCCGACGAGATGACCGACGACGCCAACACGCTCATCGTCGTCACCGCCGACCACGAGCACGCCATCGGCCTCAACGGCTACTGCGGGCGCGGGTCGAACATCCTCGGCCTCTGCGCGGAGATCAACAACGAGGGCGTCGAGACCACGGGCGAGCCGATCCTCGCGGACGACGGCAAGCCCTACACGGTCGTCGGCTACCTGAACGGCGCCTCCTCGGTGCTGCTGCGCCAGCCCGGCGGCGAGTACTTCGGCGCGCGCCCCGACGTGACCGAGGAAGAGGCCACGGACATCGACTACGTCCAGCAGGCGCTGATCCCGCGCTCCTCCGAGACGCACTCGGCCGAGGACGTCGCCGTCTACGCCAAGGGCCCCTTCGCCCATCTCTACGAGGGCACGATCGAGCAGAACGTGATCTTCCACGTGATGCATCACGCCCTGACCGCCGAGTGATCTCGCGGACCTGATCCACGACCGGAGGGGGCCGCGCGCCGGCCCCCTTCCTCACGCAGAACGACGGCGTCGCGCCGGGGGTCCGGCCCGGTCCCCGACACGACCCGCGCGACGCCACGGGAGACGACCATGCACCGCCGCCATTTCCTCACCCTGTCGGCCGCCGGCGCCCTCGCCGCGCCCGCCGCGCTCCGCGCTCAGGCGGAGGAGCCGCTGCAGCTCCGCCGGCTCTACACCGACGACCGCGATTTCTCGGAGACCGCCCGCAGCCTCGAGGGCGACCGCGTGCTCTTCGAGGGCTTCATGGCGCCCCCGCTCGAGGCGAACTCGACCTTCTTCGTGCTGACCAAGATGCCGATGTCGGTCTGCCCCTTCTGCGAGACCGAATCCGAATGGCCCGACGACATCCTCGCCGTCTACACCAAGCGCGTCTATCGCGTCGCGCCCTTCAACCGGAAGATCCACGTGCGCGGCGAACTGGAGCTCGGCCCCTACCGCGATCCGGACACCGGCTTCCTGAGCATGGTGCGCGCCGTGAACGCGACCTTCGACTACGCCTGATGCCCGGCGCCGCGCTCGAGATCGAGGGGCTGTCGGTGCGCGGCGCCCGCGGGCGTGCGCTGCTCGACGTGCCGCGCTTCGCGGTGGCGGCGGGCACGGCGCTCGCCGTGCGCGGGCCGTCGGGCGCGGGCAAGTCCACCTTCCTCCACGCGCTCGCCGGGCTGGTGCCGGCCGCCGCGGGCGCGGTGCGCTGGGACGGCGAGGACATCGCCGCGCTCCCCGAGCCGGCGCGCGCGGCCTTCCGCCGGCGCCGGGTCGGCTTCGTCTTTCAGGAACACCTCCTCTTCGAGGAGCTTTCGGCGCCCGAGAACGCCGCCATCGCCGCGCTCTACGGGCCGCGCGCGGGACGCGACGCCGTGCACGGGCGCGGCCGCGACCGGCTCGCCGAGCTGGGGCTCGACCCGGGCGAGACTCGCCGCTCCGACACCTATTCCGGGGGCGAGCGGCAGCGCATCGCGGTGGCGCGCGCGCTCGCCACGGACCCGGCGATCCTGCTTGCCGACGAGCCCACCGCGAGCCTCGACCGCGCGAACGCCGACCGTCTCGCCGACGAGCTCGTCCGCCTCGCCCACGAGGAGGGGCGCACCCTCGTCGCGGTGAGCCACGACCCGGCGCTGCACGCCGTGGCCGACCGGGTGATCGACCTCGCCGACGGGCGCATCACGGAGGACGCCGCGCCATGACCGACCTCTGGTTCGCGCTTCCGGTCGGGGTTCAGGACGCGGCGATCGCGCTCGCCCTGCTCCTGCCCGCGCTCGGGATCGGCGCGGTCGCCCTGCGCGGGTTCCGCGTCGGCCCGCTCCTGCGCGCGCTCCTGCGCCGGCAGGCCTGGATCAGCGTGGTCTTCACCGCGCTCATCGCGGTCTCGGTCGCGCTCGGCGCAGCGCTCATCGCGCAGGAGCGCGGGCTGCGCGAGGGCACCGCCCGCGCGGCCGAGAAGTTCGACCTCGTCGTCGCGGCGCCCGGCAGCGAGATCACCGCGATGCTCGCCGCCGTCTACTTGCAGCCCGCGGACGTGCCGCTCGTCGACGGCGAGACCTACGCCGAGATCGTCGCCCACCCGCGCGCCGAGCTCGTCGCGCCCATCGGCTTCGGCGACAGCTGGCAGGACGCGCCGGTGATCGGCACGACGGCCGACTTCGCCGCGTATCTCTCCGGCCGCCTCGCCGAGGGGCGCCTCTTCGCGCGGCCCTACGAGGCGGTCGCGGGGGCGCGGGTGGACCTCTCCGTCGGAGAGACCTTCCAGCCCGCGCACGGCCACGGCGACGCCGCGCAGGAGGGGATGCACGACGTCGACTACGAGGTGGTCGGGCGGATGCCGATGACCGGCTCGCCGTGGGACCGCGCGCTGCTCGTGCCGATCGAGTCGGTCTGGGAGGTGCACGTGCTGCCCAACGGCCACGGCCCGGACTGGGACCGCGTGCCGGGGCCGCCCTTCGACCCGGCGCATTTCCCGGGCACGCCCGCCGTCCTCGTCAAGGCCGACAGCCTCGGCGGCACCTACGTCATGCAGGCGGCCTTCACCGACGGCGAGACCATGGCTTTCTTCCCGGGCACCATCCTCGCACGGCTTCACGCGCTGATGGGCGACATCCGCGAGGTGATGTCCATTCTCGCCGTGATCACGCAGGTGCTGGTGACGGCCGGCGTGCTCGCCGGGCTGACGATGCTGACGCGGCTGCTGGCGCGGCGCCTCGCGCTCCTGCGCGCGCTCGGCGCGCCGCGGCGCTTCGTCTTCGCGCTGACATGGAGCTACGCGACGACGCTGATCGTCCTCGGCGCCGCCATCGGCCTCGGCCTCGGGATCGCGGCGACCGGCGCGATGTCGGCGGCGATCACCGCACGCACCGACATCCTCGTCGAGGCGCGCCTCGGCTGGCGCGAGGTGCATCTCGTCGCTGGCTTCGTGAGCCTGACCGCGGCGCTCGCGCTCCTGCCGGCCTGGCTGACCATGAACCGCCCCGTCATGTCCGACCTCAGGGGCTGAACCGAAGGAGACCCCGATGCCCGTCCGTCCGCTCGCCCTCGCCGCGCTCGTCGCGCTCGCCCCGGCCGCCCTTTTGGCCGGCGACGCCCACGACCACGACGCGCACGACGACCACGCCGAGGAACACGCCGACCACCTCGCCGAGGCCGGCGACCTGCGCCTCGTCCACGCCTGGACGCGCGCGACGGCGGCGGATCACGCGCTCGTCTTCATGGAGATCGAGAACGCCGGCGCCACCGTCGTGCTCACCGGCGCGGAGAGCCCGATGGCCGAGCGCGTCACGCTCGTCGCCTTCCGCATGACCGGCGAGGGCGGCGCCTACGAGGCGCTTCCCGAGCTTCCCGTGGCGCAGGGCACCGAGGTCGAGCTCGCGCCGGAGGGGCTGGCGCTGCGGCTCGACGGTGTCGCCCGGCCGCTCGCCGAGGGCGACACGCTCCCGGTCGAGGTGCGCTTCGGCGACACGCACGTCGAGGTGACCGCGCAGGTCGAGGCCGCCGACGCCCGTCAGCACAGCCACGCGGGCCACGCGCACTGAGCCCGGCCCGTGCGGGCGGCGGCGCGGAGACCCCGGCGGAGCGGGCCCCGCGCGGCCTGCCCGGACCGGGCGCCCCCGAGCGAGGAGGGCCCGCGCGGGCCCGACGCGCGACCCGCTGAGCCCGAGCGAGGAGGGCCCGCAAGGGCCCGACGCGCGGGCCGCTGCGCCAGAGCGAGGATGGCCCGCGAGGGCCCGACGCGCGGCGGAATGCCCCTTGGGCCGCGGCTGTCCGCGCCGCGGCCCTTTTCGCGCGCGCCCGTGCGGCTTACCCTTGCGCGCACGTCACGCAGGGGAGGCCGCGCGATGGACCGTTTCGACCGCATTCCCGAAACCGCGCTCGGCTGGCACCGCGCCGGGCGCGGCGCCGCGCTCGCCACCGTGGTCGAGACCTGGGGCAGCGCGCCGCGCCGGGTGGGCGCGCAGCTCGCCGTCTCCGGCGAAGGCGAGATCGAGGGCTCCGTCTCGGGCGGCTGCGTCGAGGGCGCCGTGGTCGCCGAGGCGCTGGAGGCGATCGGGGACGGCGCGCCGCGGCTCCTGACCTTCGGGGTCTCCGATGAGGACGCCTTCGCCGTGGGCCTCGCCTGCGGCGGCACGATCCGCGTGCTGGTGGAGCCCGTGGGCACCGCCCTACCCGAGGCGCTGCTCGAGACCCTCGTCACCCACCGCACGGAGCGCCGGCCGGTCGCCCATGTCGCCGACCTCGAGGGGGCGCGCCCGCCGCGGCTGGAGACCGAGGGCCACGCGGAGCGCTTCCGGATGGACCGCTCCGGCGTGGAGGCCGACGGGCGCAGCTTCGTCGCCGTGCACAACCCGCCGCTGCGCCTGATCGTCGTCGGCGCGGTGCACATCGCGCAGGCGCTCGTGCCCATGGCCCGCATGGCGGGCTACGATCCGGTCCTGATCGACCCGCGGGAGGCCTTCGGCTCCGAGGCGCGCTTTCCGGGCGAGCGCATCCTGCACGACTGGCCGGACGCGGCGGTGGCGGCGGTCGGCCTCGACACGCGCACGGCGGTCGTCCTGCTGACCCACGATCCGAAACTCGACGACCCGGCGCTCGCGCAGGCGCTGCGCTCGCCGGCGTTCTACATCGGCGCGCTGGGCTCTACGCGCACGCACGCCAAGCGCGTCGCGCGGCTGACCGAGGCGGGTTTCACCGAGGCCGAGATCGCGCGCATCCACGCCCCCGTGGGCCTCGACATCGGCGCGGCCGGCCCGGCGGAGATCGCGGTGGCGATCCTCGCCGAGATGACGCGGGTGCTGAGGCAGGGGGCATGAAGTTCGGCCCCGTGCCGCTCGATCGCGCGCAGGGCGCGCTCCTCGCGCATTCCGTCCGCCTCGCGGGCGGCAAGCTGAAGAAGGGCCAGCGCCTCGGGCCCGAGCATCTCGCCGCGCTGGCGGCCGAGGGGCACGCCGAGGTCACCGTCGCTCGCCCTGAGCCCGGCGACGTGGACGAGGACGCCGCCGCCGCGCGGCTCGCCGCCGTGCTGGTGCCCGATCCGGCGGATGCGGGGCTGCGCCTGACCGAGGCCTTCACCGGCCGCGTCAACCTGATCGCCGGGGGGCCGGGCGTCGTGGTGATGGAGGCCGACCGGCTCCATGCCCTGAACGCGGTGCATCCGATGATCACGCTGGCCACCGTGCCGCCCTTTCAGCAGATGGCGGCGGGCGGCATGGTCGCCACAGTCAAGATCATCTCCTACGCCGTGCCGGGCGCGGCGCTGGAGGCCGCCTGCGCCGAGGGGGCCGGGGCGATCCGCCTCGCCCGGCCGGTGCTGCGGGCGGCGACGCTGATCGTCACCGAGATCCCCGGCGGCGCGGGCGAGAAGGGCGTGCCCGCCATCGCCGGCCGGCTGGAGGCGCTCGGCCTCGGGATGCGCGGGCCGGTCACGGTGCCCCACGCCACGGCGCCGCTCGCCGAGGCGGTCGCGGCGGCGGAGGGCGACCTGGTGCTGATCCTCACCGGGTCGGCGACCTCCGACGCCGAGGACGTGGCGCCGCGGGCGGTGCGGCAGGCGGGCGGCACGGTGGAGCGCTTCGGGATGCCCGTCGACCCGGGCAATCTCCTCTTTCTCGGGCAGCAGGGCGGGCGGCCGGTGATCGGCCTGCCCGGCTGCGCGCGATCGCCGGCGCTCAACGGCGCGGACTGGGTGCTCGCGCGGGTGGCCTGCGGGCTCGCGGTCACCGGCGCGGACATCGCCGCGATGGGGGTCGGCGGGCTCCTGAAGGAGATCCCGAGCCGCCCGCAGCCGCGCGCTGGGCGCAAGGGGTGAGACGGGCGGTCGCGGGGCGCTCTGCGCTGAGCTTCTAGGGAGACGCCGATGCGCTGCACGCGGATCGCCGCGACGCCCGCCGCTGCCCTCGCCGCCCCGGCGGCGCAGGCGCAGGTCGAGGGCGCCCATGTCGCCGCCACCTCGGGCGACACCGTCTTCGCGGGGGACGACGCCCGAAACGCCGCGCTGCTCGACGCGCTTCAGGCCGCGGAGGTGCCGCACGCGGTGCGCGTCTTCGGCGGCGCGCGGCATGCCGTCACCGTCCGGGGCTCGGAGGATTACGACCTCGCCGCCGACCGCGCCAGCCGGGACGCGCTCGAGAATTTTCTCTCGGATCGCTTCTGAAGGCGGGGCAGGGGGGCTGTCTGCCCCCCTCTTGGCCTGCGGCCAATTCACCCCCCGAGAGTATTTGGACCAAGATGATGGGACGGCGCGGGTGGTTGCCGGGGTGGTCAGCCGGTGACCGCGCCGAAGCGCTCCGCGAGGCGCGCCCAGGCGTCGGGCGAGGCGGCGGTGAGGAGGACGCCGTCGCGCCGGGCGGCGGAGTAGGGCGTGCCGTCGAGGAAGGCCGCGACGCCCCCGGCCTGCCGGCAGAGGAGGACACCGGCAGCGTGGTCCCAAGGCATCGGATCGATGCCGAGGCAGAAATCGGCGTGGCCCTGCGCGAGCAGGCGGTATTCGTGCGCCGAGCAGCGCAGAGAGGTCGCGCGGCGGAACTCCGGAAAGAGGGCGGCGACGGCGCCCTGCCGGTCCTCCGGGACGAGGGAGAGCGGCACGAAGCCAGACATCTCCGCGATCTCGCGGGAGGGCGCGACCGCGAGGGGCCGCGGCGCGCGGCCGGGGCGCTCGAGCCGTGTGGGCCGGTCCTCGGCGGCGGTGATCCAGTCGTCGCAGACGGGGTCCAAGATCATCGCCCAGATGGGCGCCCCGCGGCGGCAGGCGGCGAGGATCACGCCGAAGAGCGGCAGGCCGCGCGCGTAGTTCTACGTCCCGTCCACGGGATCGACGACGAAGGACAGCTCGGCCTCCGCGATCCGGTCGGGGAGCTGCGGGTCGGCTTCCGCCGCTTCCTCTCCGACGATCAGGGCCCCGGGAAAGAGCGCGGCGAGGCCGCGGGCGATCATCGCCTCGGCGGCCGTGTCGGCCGCGGTCACGAGGTCGTCGGGGCCGGATTTCTCCGTCACCTCGGCGGCGGAGAGCGCGCGGAAGCGCGGCAGGATCTCGGCCCGCGCGGCGCGGCGGACGAGGTTGACGATCCGCGCTTCCTCGGCGGGGGTGAAGGGCATGGGCGGGGCTCCGGCGGCGGGACGGGCGCGATGTGCCAGCGCGCCCGCGCCGCGGCAAGCCTATTCGCGCGCGCGCAGGACCCGCGCGGGGCGCGCGGCGAGCGGGCGCCACGCGAAGGCGAGCGTGGCCGCGAGCGTCGCCGCGACCCCGCCCGCCACGATGGCGATGGCCGAGGGCCAGATCACGGCGAAGTCGGTCTCCATCACGAAATGCGTCACCGCCCAGCCGCCGCCGATCCCGGCGGCGAGCGCGACCGCCGCGGCGCCCGCGCCGATCAGCCCGGCGCGCAGCGCGAAACTGATCAGGATGCGGCCGCGCGCCGCGCCCAGCGTCTTGAGCACCGCCGCCTCGTAGGTGCGCGCGCCCTCGCCGGCGGCGGCGGCACCGATCAGCACGAGAAAGCCCACCACCAGCGTCGCCGAGGCGCCCCAGGCGGTGGCCCCGGCGATCCCGGCCAGAAGCTCCGAGACGCGGTCGATCGCGTCGCGCACGCGGATCGCGGTGATGTTGGGATAGGCGGAGGCCAGATCGCGCAGGATCGCCGCCTCCGCGGCCTCCTCGGCGTAGACGGTGGCGATGTAGCTGTGCGGCGCGGCCTCGAGCGCGGCGGGGTTCATCGCCATGATGAAACCGATGCCGGCGGTGGAGAAATCCACCACGCGCAGGTTGGCGACCTCGGCGGTGATCTCGCGGCCGAGGATGTTGACGGTGAGCGTGTCGCCCACGGCGAGCCCGATCTCGGCGGCTTCCTCGGCGGCGAAACTGACGAGCGGCGGCCCGTCGTAGTCCGCGGGCCACCACGCGCCGGCGGTGATCTCGGCGTCCTCCAGGGGCGCGGCGGAGTAGGTCACGCCGCGGTCGCCCTGCAGCACCCAGTGATCGCCCGCGACCTCCGCCGCCGGGCGGCCGTCGATCTTCGTGATGATGCCGCGCAGCATCGGCGCGCTCTCGACCCGCGCGACGGCCGGGTCGTCGTCGAGCCGGGCGCGGAAGCCCGGCATCTGGTCCTTCTGGATGTCCACGAAGAAGTAGCTCGGCGCCACCTCGGGCAGATCGCGCGAGATCGCGGCGCGGAGGTTCCCGTCGATCTGCCCGATCGCGGCGAGCACCGAGAGCCCCAGCCCGAGCGAGAGCATCACCGGCGCCACCGCGCCGCGCCGCGCGCCGATCGCGTCGAGCGCCCAGCGCAGCGCCGCGCGCCCCCGCGCCGCCCGGACGGTGCGCCGCGCGAGCCAGCGCAGCCCCTCCGCCGCCACGGCGAGGAGCGCGAGCGCCCCGGCGATGCCGCCGGCCGTCCAGAGCGTGAGCGCGGCGTTGCCCGAGAACCAGACGGCGAGCCCGACGAGCGCCGCGACGAGCGCCGCCGTCGCCGCGACGTAACGCGCCGCCGGCAGCGCGCGCGCGCCCTCGAGCGCGTCGCGGAAGAGCGTGGCGGCGCGCACCTCCTCCGTCCGCGCGAGCGGCCAGAGCGTGAAGATGAGCGCCGTCAGCACGCCGTAGAGCGCGGCCTCCGCGAGCGGGCCGGCGTAGAGCGCGAAGCGCGCCGGCACCGGCAGCCGCGCCTCGATCAGCGGCGCGAAGGCGAGCGGCACGAGCGCGCCGAGCGCCAGGCCGATCGCGACGCCGATCGCGGCCAGCGCGCCGATCTGCAGGAAGTAGGTGCGAAAGACGGTCGCCCGGTCCGCGCCGAGCGTGCGCAGCGTGGCGATCACGCCGGTCTTCTCGCCGAGGTAGGCGCGCACCGCCGCCGAGACGCCGATGCCCCCGACGGCGAGCCCCGAAAGCCCGACAAGCACGAGGAAGGCGCCGAGGCGGTCGACGAACTGCGCGATCCCCGGTGCGCCGTTGCGCGCGTCGCGCCAGCTGAGCCCCGCCTCCCCGAAGCGCGCCTGCGCCTCGGCGCGGGCCGCATCCAGATCGGCGCCCGGCGGCAGGTCGAGGCGGTACTTCGTGGAAAAGAGCGTGCCGGGCTCCAGAAGCCCGGAGCCGGCGAGCGCCTCGGTCCGCACCAGCGTGCGCGGCCCGAGCGCGAAGCCGTCGCCCGCGGCGTCCGGCTCCCGATGGAGCCGCGCCGAGAGCACGAAGGCCTGCGTGCCGAGGCGGAAGGTGTCGCCGGGGGCGAGGCCCAGCCGGTCGGCGAGCACCGGTTCCATCACCGCGCCGGGCCGCCCCTCGGTGCCCGCGAGCGCCGCGTCGAGGGGCATATCGGGCGCGAGCTCCACCGCGCCGAGCAGCGGATAGGCCGCGTCCACCGCCTTGACCTGCGTGAGCGCGCGCTCCGTCTTGCCGCCGCGCTCCACCACCGCCATGGAGCGGAAATCGACGACCTCCGAGACCTCCGTCGCGATCCGCTCGAAAAAGGCGCGCTCCGCGTCGGTCGCGTAACGGTAGGTGAGTTCCGCCTCCGCGTCGCCGCCGAGGAGCACCGCCCCCTCCGCCGCGAGCCCGCCCTCGATCGCGGAGCGCACCGTGCCCACGCCGGCGATGGCGGCCACGCCGAGCGCGAGGCAGGCGAGGAAGATCCGGAAGCCCCGAAGCCCGCCGCGCAACTCGCGCCGGGCGATGCGCGCGGCGGCGGGCCAGCTCATTCCGCGGCCTCGCGCGCGTCCGCGGCGATGCGCCCGTCGGCGAGCGGCACGACCCGGTCGCAGCGCTCGGCCAGCCGCCGCTCGTGCGTCACCAGCACCAGCGTCGCCCCGTGCCGGTCGCGCAGCCCGAAGAGGAGATCCACGATCGCCGTGCCGGTCGCGCTGTCGAGGTTACCGGTCGGCTCGTCGGCGAGCAGGATCTCGGGCCGCGGCGCGGCCGCCCGGGCGAGCGCGACGCGCTGCTGCTCCCCGCCCGAGAGCTGCGCGGGGTAATGGCCGGCGCGATGGCCGAGCCCCACCGCCTCGAGCTCCGCCGCGGCGCGGTCGAAGGCGTCGCGTTGCCCGGCGAGCTCCAGCGGCGTCGCCACGTTCTCGAGCGCCGTCATCGTCGGGATCAGGTGGAAGGACTGAAAGACCACCCCCATGTGATCGCGCCGGAAGCGGGCGAGCGCGTCCTCGTCCAGCGCCGTCAGATCCCGCCCGAGCGCCTGCACGCGGCCCGAGGTGGCGCGCTCCAGCCCGCCCATCAGCATCAGGAGCGAGGATTTCCCCGAGCCCGACGGCCCGACGAGCCCCACGGTCGCGCCCCGCGCGACCTCGAGGGTGAGCCCGTGCAGGATTCGCACCGGCCCGGCATTGCCGTCGAGCGTCAGGGTGACATCTTGCAGGGCGAGAACCGGATCGGTCATGGAAGGGACCTCATGCTGACGCGTGCAAGATATGGGGCGTGGCTCGGCGAAGCCAAGGCGGCGCTCGCCGCGCTCTGCCTGCTCGCCGCGCCCGCGGCGGCCGAGGAGGTGACGATTGTCGCGCTTGGCGACAGCCTGACGCAGGGCTACGGCCTGCCCGAGGCCGAGGGCTTCGTGCCGCAGATGCAGGACTGGCTCGACGCGCGCGACGCGGAGGTGGAGCTCGTCAACGCCGGCGTCTCGGGCGACACCACCGCGGGCGGCCTCGCGCGGGTGGAGTGGTCGTTGACGCCGGAGGTGGACGGGATGATCCTCGCCCTCGGCGGCAACGACCTCCTGCGCGGGATCGACCCGGCGGTGAGCCGCGAGAACCTGCGCGGCATCCTCGAGGCGGCCGAGGCGCGCGACCTGCCGGTGCTCCTCGTCGGGCTGGAGGCCACGGGCAACTACGGCCCGGACTACAAGGCCGCCTTCGACGCCATGTATCCCGACCTCGCCCGGAGCTACGACACGCTCTACGCCGAGAATTTCCTTGCGCCGCTCTCCGAGGACGGCGACCCGGCCGCCGCGCGCCGCTTCCTGCAGGCCGACGGCATCCACCCCAACGCCGAGGGCGTCGCCCGCATCGTCGCGGCGCTCGGCCCGAACGTGCGCGCGCTCGCCGAGGCCGCCCGCGCGGACGCCGGCGGCTGACGGGACGCCGGCGCCGGCGACGCTAACGTCCACACGCGGGACGCCGGCGCCGGAGACACGAAGGCCACACGAAAACGGGCCGCCCGAGGGGCGGCCCGTCCGGAAAATCGAGCGCTCGCGGCTTACGCGAGGGCGATGTTCACCGCCGATTGACGGCCGTCACGGCCGGTCTCGAGATCGAAGGTGACCTTCTGATCGTCGGCGAGGCCGGTCAGGCCCGAGCGCTCGACGGCCGAGATGTGCACGAACACATCCTTGCCGCCCGTCTCGGGCGCGATGAAGCCGTAGCCTTTGGTGGTGTTGAACCATTTGACGGTGCCATTGGCCATCGTCAGTCTCCTGTCTGTCTTGCTGCCCACACCATGCGGCAGCGCGGCTCGGTCAGTTGGGGATCGTGAAACTGAGCCGTTCAGAGCAGCAGTCTTCGATAGCCTTAACGTCGCAGCCGAAAGATGGCGGGTCGGCCCCGCGTTGTCAATGGCGCGGACGCGGCCCGCCCCTTCTTCTTGGTCCAAATATCCTCGGGGGGTGAATTGGCCGTCAGGCCAAGAGGGGGGCGGAGAGCCCCCCTCCGCCCGCGCCTCAGGCGAAGGCCTGAAGCCCCGTGATCGCGCGCCCGAGTATCAGCGCGTGCACGTCGTGCGTGCCCTCGTAGGTGTTCACCGTCTCGAGGTTCAGCATGTGCCGGATCACCTGGAACTCGGCGGAGATGCCGTTGCCGCCGTGCATGTCGCGGGCGTGGCGCGCCACGTCGAGCGCCTTGCCGCAGTTGTTGCGCTTGACGATCGAGATCATCTCGGGCGCGGCGTCGGCGGCGTCCATCAGCCGGCCCACCTGCAGGCTCGCCTGCAGCCCGAGCGCGATCTCGGTCTGCATGTCGGCGAGCTTCTTCTGGAAGAGCTGCGTCTGCGCGATGGGCTTGCCGAACTGCTTGCGGTCGAGCCCGTAGGCCCGCGCCGCGTGGAAACAGAACTCCGCCGCGCCGAGCACACCCCAGCTGATGCCGTAGCGCGCGCGGTTGAGGCAGCCGAAGGGCCCCTTCAGCCCCGCGACGTTGGGCAGGAGCGCGTCCTCGCCGACTTCGACGCCGTCCATCACGATCTCGCCGGTGATCGAGGCGCGCAGGGAGAGCTTGTTCGCCACCTTCGGCGCCGAGAGCCCCGTCATGCCCTTCTCGAGCACGAAGCCCTTGATCTTGCCGTCGTGCGCGTCGGACTTCGCCCAGACGACGAAGACGTCCGCGATGGGCGAGTTGGAAATCCACATCTTCGACCCCGTCAGGCGGTAGCCGCCCTCGATCTTCTCGGCGCGCGTCTTCATGCCGCCCGGGTCGCTGCCCGCGTCCGGCTCGGTCAGCCCGAAACAGCCGATCCACTCGCCCGAGGCGAGCTTGGGCAGGTATTTCCGCCGCTGCGCCTCGGTGCCGTAGGCGTAGATCGGATACATCACGAGGCTCGACTGCACCGACATCATCGAGCGGTAGCCCGAATCGACGCGCTCGATCTCGCGCGCGACGAGGCCGTAGCTCACGTAATTCGCCCCGAGGCCGCCGTAGGCCTCAGGGATGGTGGTGCCGAGCAGCCCCATCTCCCCCATCTCGCGGAAGATCGAGGGGTCCGTCGTCTCTTCCTCGAAGGCCTCGATCACCCGCGGCTGCAGCTTTTCCTGCGCATAGGCGCGGGCGCTGTCGCGGATCATGCGCTCATCTTCCGTGAGCTGCGTCTCGAGGCGGAACGCATCCTCCCAGTCGAAGCGGCCGAGATCGGGGGCGTCCTTGGCCTTCAGCTCGGGCGTCGGCATGTCGAGGGTCATCGGGCTCTCCTTCCTGCGGGACAGAGCGTCCCGGTATCTGAGTGTCGCGGCGAGAATACTATTGCATCCCTGCCGGGAAAAACGTCTTTCCGCGATAGTTTCATGCACTAAATGCATGCGTCATGCCGTGGTCCCGCCGCTTCCTCCCGTCGCTCGCCCTTCTCCGCGCCTTCGAGGCGGTGCTGCGCACCGGCGCCACCACCGCCGCCGCCGAGGAGCTCGGCATGAGCCAGGGCGCCGTCAGCCGCCACATCCAGAGCCTCGAGGCGCAGCTCGGCACGACCCTCTTCCTGCGCGAGCGCCGGCGCCTCGTGCCGACGCAGGCCGCGCGCGACTACGGGCGGAGCGTGGGCCGGGCGCTCGACCTGATCGGCCGCGCCTCGATGGAGCTCGCGGCGAACCCCGGCGGCGGCACGCTCTCGCTCGCCATCCTGCCGGCGCTGGGCACCCGCTGGCTCGCGCCGCGCCTGCCGGCCTTCCTCTCGGCGCATCCCGGCGTGACGCTCAACCTCGCCACGCGGCTGCGCCCCGTCGATTTCGACGCCGAGGGCTTCGACGCCGCGATCCACTTCGGCACGCGGGATCGCGCCGACTGCGACTACCTCGACCTCGGCGCCGAACCGCTCGTCGCCGCGTGTTCGCCAGCGTTCCTCGCCGCGCATCCGGTGGCCGGGCCGCGCGATCTTCTGGAGTTGCCGCTCCTGCAACTGGAAACGCGCCCCCGCGCCTGGGAGCGCTGGTTCGCCCACCACGGGGTCGCGCAGATCGCGCCGCAGGGGATGATCTTCGACCAGTTCGCGACGATGACCCAGGCTGCCATCGCCGGCGTCGGCATCGCGCTCCTGCCCGAGTTCCTCGCCGAGGCCGAGTTCGCCGACGGCCGCCTCACCCGCGCCTGGGGCGCGCCGGTGCCGGGCCGCGGGCGCTATTGGCTCGTCTGGCCGCGCACGCGGGCCGACTACCCCCCGCTCCGCGCCTTGCGCGACTGGCTCGCGACCCAGCCGCTGAAGGGCGCGTCCTGATCCGGCTCGCCGCTCCGCCGGCCGCGACGGGCAGGGCCTGACGCACCGGGCCGGGACATGCGACGCGGCGTGCCGGCGGTCGCTGAAATGCCGTGCCGCTCACGCGTGCGCGGTTCGGGCGAGGGGCGCTGCCCCTCGCGCTCCCCGGAGTATTTCCGCCAAGATGATGGGAGGGCGCCGGTCCATCATCTTGGTCCAAATACTCTCGGGGGGTGAATTGGCCGCAGGCCAAGAGGGGGGCAGACAGCCCCCCTCCTACCCCTCTCCCTCGAGCCCGAGCGGCGCCGGNCCCGGCCCGGCGCGTGCGCCGGGCGCCGATCGGGCGTCAGCCCAGCCGCCCGTCCGCGTCGATGCGCCGCGCGCCGCCCAGCCAGGGGGCGAGCGCCGCGGGCAGGGTGACCGAGCCGTCGGCATTCTGCCCGTTCTCCAGCACCGCGATCAGCGCGCGGCCCACGGCGAGGCCCGAGCCGTTCAGCGTGTGCACGAACTCGGGGCGCGCGCCCTCCTCGGGGCGGTAGCGCGCGTTCATGCGCCGCGCCTGGAAGTCGCCGCAGACGGAGACCGAGCTGATCTCGCGGTAGGTGCCCTGGCCGGGGAGCCAGACCTCGATGTCGTGGGTCTTTTGCGCGCCGAAGCCCATGTCGCCGGTGCAGAGGACGACCGTGCGGTATGGCAGCTCCAGCTTCTCGAGGATCGCCTCAGCGCAGCGGGTCATGCGCGCGTGCTCTTCGAGGCTCTCCTCGGGCCGCGTGATCGAGACCATCTCGACCTTCTCGAACTGGTGTTGGCGCAGCATGCCGCGCACGTCCTTGCCCGCGCTGCCCGCCTCCGAGCGGAAGCACTGCGTGTGCGCGGCGTAGCGGCGGGGCAGGGCGCCCGCGTCGAGGATCTCGCCCGCGGCGAGGTTGGTGAGCGTCACCTCGGCCGTGGGGACGAGCCACCAGCCCTCGTCCGTCTTGTAGCTGTCCTCGCCGAACTTCGGCAGCTGCCCGGTGCCGAACATCATCTCCTCGCGCACCAGTACCGGGGTCCATGTCTCGGTCAGCCCGTGCTCGGTGACATGTGTGTCGAGCATGAACTGTGCGAGCGCGCGGTGCAGCCGCGCCACCGCCCCCGACATCACTACGAAGCGCGAGCCCGATAGCTTCGCGGCGGCCTCGAAGTCGAGGCCCGCGGCGGCGGCGGGGATCTCGAAGTGTTCCCTCGCGTCGAAGTCGAGCGCGCGGGGCGCGCCCCAGCGGCGGATCTCGACGTTGTCGCCCTCGTCCGCGCCCTCGGGCACGTCGTCGAGCGGCAGGTTGGGGAGGCGGGCGAGGGCGTCCTGCAACTCTGCATCCTTCGCCTTCGCCTCGGCCTGCATCGCGGCGACCTCGGCCTTTTTCTCGGCCACGAGCGCGCGCAGGCGCGCGAACTCCGCCTCGTCGCCGGCGGCCTTGGCCTTGCCCACCTCCCTTGACGCGCGGTTCTGCTCGGCCTGCGCCGCCTCGGCCCTCTGGATGGCGTCGCGCCGCGCCGCGTCGAGCGCGCGGAGCGCGGCCGAGGCCGGCGCCTCGCCGGGCCGGCGCGTGAGCGCGGCGTCGAAGGCCTCCGGATTGTCGCGGATGAAGCGGATGTCGTGCATGGGCGCCCTCACTCGATCTGTCGCGGCGCCTTATGGCGGATTTCGCGGGGCGAGGGTAGGGCGCCCGACGGGGGGCCGCGTCCCGGGGCGGCCGGGCGTGCGGCGCCGTCCCGGTCCTTCCCCGAAGGCAGGCTACCGGCCCGCGGGGGATGCGTCCATGTGCCCGCGGGGCGCCTGGCCCGGCGCCGTCGGCGCCGCTTGCATCGGGGCACTGCCCCGCATAGGTTCCGCCAAACTTTTGCGGGGGTCGCCCCGCGCTTTCTCAGGGAGTTCCCGATGGACGGTGCCGGCGCCTTCGCCCAGCTTCTGCCGCTGATCCTGATCTTCGCGATCATGTATTTCCTGCTGATCCGCCCGCAGCAGAAGCGCGTCAAGGAACATCAGAAGATGGTCGAGGCGCTGCGGCGCGGCGATCAGGTGGTCACGCAGGGCGGCCTCATCGGCAAGGTGACCAAGGTCAAGGACGACAACGAGATCGAGGTCGAGGTCTCAGACAACGTCCGCGTGCGGGTCGTCAAGAACACCGTGGCGCAGGTGCTGAACAAGACCGAGCCCTCGGGCAGCTGACCCCTCCGGCCGCGCGGAAAGGGCCCGCCTCATGCTGCAGATCGACCTCTGGAAGCGCGTCCTGATCTGGGCGGCCGTCGCGGTGGGGCTTCTCCTCGCGCTGCCGAACCTCTTCTACGAGCACGTCGAGACGCACAACGACGCCGTCGCTGCAATCGAGGCGCGCGGCGGCGAGGCGACGCCGGAACTCGCCGCCGAGGCGGCGATGTGGCCGGACTGGATGCCGTCGAGCCTCGTCAACCTCGGCCTCGACCTGCGCGGCGGCGCGCATCTCCTGGCCGAGGTGCAGGTGGGAGACGTCTACGAGAGCCGGATGGAGGCGCTCTGGCCCGAGGTGCGCGACGTGCTGCGCGACGAGCGCGACGTGGTGGGCACCATCCGCCTCCAGCCCTCGGCGCCCGACGCCCTGCGCGTGCGGCTGTCGCAGCCCGAGGGCATGAGCCGCGCGCTCGAGGTGGTGGGCGGCCTCGCGCGGCCGGTCGGCGCGGCGGCGGGCGCCGGCGCGCAGGATCTGGAGGTGCGCGCCGAGGGCGACGAGCTGGTCGTCACCCTGTCCGAGGCCGAGAAGCGCGCGACCGACGACCGCACCGTGCGTCAGGCGCTCGAGATCATCCGCCGCCGGATCGACGAGGTGGGCACGCGCGAGCCCACGATCCAGCGGCAGGGCGCGGACCGCATCCTGATCCAGGTGCCGGGCGTCGGCTCGGCCGCCGAGCTCAAGGAGATCATCGGCACCACCGCGCAGCTCACCTTTCATCCCGTGGTCAGCCGCAACGCCGACCCAGATCAGCCGCCGGGCATCGGCAACGAGACGCTGCCGTCGATGGACCAGGAGGGCGTGTTCTACACGGTCGAATCCGCCCCCGTCGTCACCGGCGATCAGCTCGTCGACGCGCAGCCCTCCTTCGACGAGAACGGGCGCCCGGCGGTCACCTTCCGCTTCAACCCGACGGGCGCGCGGGCCTTCGGCGACTACACGGCGGCCAACATCGGCAACCCCTTCGCCATCGTGCTCGACGACGAGGTGATCTCGGCCCCCGTCATCCAGAGCCACATTCCCGGCGGCAGCGGCATCATCACCGGCAACTTCACGGTGGAGGAGTCCACGAACCTCGCCGTGCTCCTGCGCGCCGGCGCGCTGCCCGCGGGGCTGGATTTCCTCGAGGAGCGCACGATCGGCCCCGAGCTCGGCGCCGATTCGATCGAGGCGGGGCGGATCGCCACCATCGTCGCCTTCGCCGCAGTGCTCGCCTTCATGGGGCTGAGCTACGGCCGCTTCGGGCTCTTCGCCAACGTCGCGCTGATCCTCAACATCGCGCTCGTCTTCGGGCTTTTGTCGCTCATCGGGGCGACGCTGACGCTGCCCGGCATCGCGGGGATCGTGCTGACCGTCGGCATGGCGGTGGACGCCAACGTCCTCGTCTTCGAGCGTATCCGCGAGGAGTTGCGCACCGCGCGCGGGCCCTCGCGCGCGATCCAGCTCGGCTACGAGAAGGCGCTCTCGGCGATCGTGGACGCCAACCTGACCACCTTCATCACCGCGGTCATCCTTTACGTGATGGGCTCGGGCCCGGTGCGCGGCTTCGCGATCACCCTCGGGCTCGGCATCCTGACCTCGGTCTTCACGGCGATCTTCGTCACGCGGCTCCTGATCGTGATGTGGTTCGAGCGCCGCCGCCCCCGGACGCTGGAGGTCTGACATGCGCCTGCGCCTCGTTCCCGAAAACACGTCCTGGGATTTCTTCTCGCGCCCGAAGCTCTGGCTCGGCATCTCCGCGGGGCTGATCCTTCTGTCGCTCGTCTCCTTCGTGCTGCAGGGGCTGAACTACGGCATCGACTTCCGCGGCGGCACGACGATCCGCACCGAGAGCGCGGAGCCGGTGGACGTCGGCGCCTATCGCGACGCGCTGCAGGCGCTGGAGCTCGGCGACATCACCATCTCCGAGGTCTTCGACCCGACCTTCGGTCCGGATCAGAACGTCGCCATGGTCCGCATCCAGGCGCAGGAGGGGCAGGAGAGCGTCACGGTCGAGACGATCGAGCGCGTGCGCGGCGCCCTGCAGGAGGTCGCGCCCGACATCGAGTTCGTCTCGGACGAATCGGTCGGCCCCAAGGTCTCGGGCGAGCTCATCCAGACCGCGATCATCGCGGTGCTGCTCGCCATCGGGGCGGTGCTCGTCTACATCTGGCTGCGCTTCGAGTGGCAGTTCGCCCTCGGGGCGGTCGCGGCGCTGGTGCACGACGTGGTGCTGACGATCGGCATCTTCTCCGAGCTTCAGATCCGCTTCGACCTCGCCATCATCGCGGCGCTGCTGACCATCGTCGGCTACTCGCTCAACGACACCGTGGTCGTCTTCGATCGGGTTCGCGAGAACCTGATGAAATACAAGAAGCGGCCCCTGCGCGAGGTGCTCAACATCTCGATCAACGAGACGCTGAGCCGGACCTTTATGACCTCGGCGACGACGCTTCTGGCGCTGATCTCGCTCTTCGTGCTCGGCGGCGACGTGATCCGCGGCTTCGTCTTCGCGATGATCTGGGGCGTGATCGTGGGCACCTATTCCTCGATCTTCATCGCCTCGGCGACGCTCCTCCTGCTGGGGGTGAAGCGCGACTGGTCGAAGCCGGATCAGACCGCGGGCACGCAGTTCGGCGACGTCGACGCCTGACCCCGTGACCGGGCAGGGGCGGCGTGCTAGGTCCGCGGCGAGCGACGGAGAGGACCCATGCGCATCAACGAAGTGGTCTACAACGACGCCCTGCCGGTGGACGGCTACGGCCCCGGCTTCTTCCGCGTGGGCGGCGAGCTGCGCGAGGGCGCGGTGCTCTTGACGCCCGCGGGCGCGCGCGTCTGGGGCGGCTACGAGGACACCGCGCCGCTCCTCGCGCTCGCCGGTGAGGTGGACGTGCTCTTCCTCGGCACCGGGGCGGAGATCGCGCATATCCCGGCCGACCTGCGCCGCGCGCTGGAGGAGGCCAACATCGGCGTCGAGAGCATGGCGACCGGCCCCGCCTGCCGGAGCTATAACGTGCTCCTGTCCGAGGGGCGGCGCATCGCGCTCGCCGCGCTCCCGGTCTGAGGGGGGCGCCGGGGCCTCGCCGGGCGCCGCGCCCGCGTGACGAAGGCGGGCGGCGCGCGGTGGACGCGCGGCCGGGGTCGGCGGCTGCGACGCGAGCCGAGCTATCGCGGGTGTGGCTGGTTGCCGCGGTCGTGACGGGCGCCGCGGCGCCGGGGACGCGGCCGGGACCGGTGGTCATGACAGGCGCCGGGGCGCCGAGCGTGCGGCCCGGTGCGGTGGCCATGACAGGCGCCGCCGCGTCGGGCGCACGACCGGACTGCACTCCCGCTCAAGGGGCTGCGGCGCCGGGTGCGCGCCCTGCTCCGCCCACCCCGCAACGTAGCCCCGCGCGCCCCCGGCGGCGGGACGCCACGCGCCCGCTTCCCCCCGCGCGCGGTTTGGGCTAAGCGAGCGGGGATGCTTCTGTCGGTGCACGATCTGGCCGTCGCGCGGGGCGGCGTTCCCGTCCTCGAAGGGCTGAGCTTCGCGCTCGCGCCGGGCGAGGCGCTGATCCTGCGCGGGCCGAACGGCTCGGGCAAGACGACGCTGCTGCGCACGGTCGCCGGGCTGCAGCCGCCGCTCGCGGGGCGCATCGACGCCGCCTCCGACGCCATCGCCTACGCCGCCCATGCCGACGGGCTGAAGGCCACGCTGACGGTGACCGAGAACCTGACGTTCTGGGCGCGGGTCTTCGGCACCGGCGACATCGCGCCGGCGCTCGCCGCCTTCGCGCTCGAGGATCTGGCCGACCGGCCCGCCGGCGCGCTCTCGGCCGGGCAGAAGCGTCGGCTGGGGCTCGCGCGGCTGCTGGTCACCGGGCGGCCGGTCTGGGCGCTCGACGAGCCGACCGTCTCGCTCGACACGGCGGCGGTGGGGCTTTTCGCCGACGCGGTGCGCGCGCATCTCGCGCGCGGGGGCGCGGCGCTCATCGCCACGCATATCGACCTCGGGCTGGAGGCGCGGCATTTCGACGTCGCCGTCTGCAAGGCCAGCCCGCGCGCGGCCGCCGAAGACGAGGCTTTCCTGTGATCGCGCTTCTGGCCCGCGACCTGCGGCTCGCCGTGCGCGCCGGCGGGGGCTTCGGCCTCGGCCTCGCGTTCTTTCTGATCGTCACGGTGCTGGTGCCCTTCGGCGTCGGGCCGGAAACGGAGCTTCTGGCGCGGATCGCGCCGGGCATCCTCTGGATCGGCGCGCTGCTCGCCTGCCTCCTGTCGCTCGACCGCATCCTCGCGCTCGACTGGGAGGACGGGAGCCTCGACCTGCTGGCGACCGCGCCCCTGCCGCTCGAGGCGCTGGTCAGCCTCAAGGCGCTCGCGCACTGGATCACCACGGGCCTGCCGCTCGTCCTGGTCGCGCCGGCGCTCGGCGTGCTGCTGAGCCTGCCGGCGGAGGGGTATCTCTGGATCCTCGTCTCGCTCGCGCTGGGCACGCCCGCGCTCTCGGTGATCGGCACCTTCGGCGCGGCGCTCACCGTGGGCATCAAGCGGGGCGGGCTCCTGTTGTCGCTTCTGGTGCTGCCGCTCTACGTGCCGACGCTGATCTTCGGCGCCGAGGCCGCGCGGCGGGGCGCCGAGGGGTTTTCGACCGCGACGCCGCTCGCGCTGCTGGCGGGCATCACCTTCGGGACGATCGCGCTTCTGCCCTTCGCCTCCGCGGCGGTGTTACGCATCAACCTGCGGTGAGGCAGATTGCGCAGGCGGCCGTGACGGACTAGATCAGACCGAGGATCAGGGGACCGACGATGGAACAGCGCGCTACCGCTTCGCTCTGGGAATGGGCCAACCCGGTCAAGTTCCTGCGCCTTTCCGGCTGGCTTCTGCCCTGGGTCTCCTGGGGGGCGGCGATCTGCCTCGCCGTGGGGCTCGTCTGGGGCTTCTTCTTCACGCCGGACGACTTCCGGCAGGGCTCCACCGTGAAGATCATCTATCTGCACGTGCCCGCGGCGCTGATGGCGATCAACATCTGGATCATGATGCTGGTGACCTCGCTGATCTGGGTGATCCGGCGGCACCACGTCTCGGCGCTCGCCGCCAAGGCCGCGGCGCCCGTGGGCGTGGTGATGACGGCGATCGCCCTCGTCACCGGCGCGCTCTGGGGGCAGCCGATGTGGGGCACATGGTGGGCCTGGGACCCGCGGCTGACGAGCTTCCTGATCCTCTTCCTCTTCTACCTCGGCTACGTCGCGCTCTGGGAGGCGATCGAGAACCCGGATACGGCGGCGGACCTGACGGCGATCCTCTGCCTCGTCGGTTCGGTCTTCGCGCTCCTGTCGCGCTATGCGGTGCTCTTCTGGAACCAGGGGCTGCATCAGGGCGCCTCGCTCTCGCTGGATGCCGAGGAGAACGTGCACGACGTGTTCTACATCCCGCTGCTGGTCTGCATCGCGGGCTTCGTCCTCCTGTTCGTGGCGCTCCTGCTGCTGCGCACGCGCACCGAGATCCGCGCGCGGCGGATCAAGGCGCTTCAGGCGCGGGAGCGGGCGGCATGATGCCGGATCTCGGAAAATACGCCTTCGCGGTGCTCGCCTCCTACGGGTCGAGCCTCGCGCTCCTCGCGGTGATCGTCTGGGCGAGCCTGCGCCGCGCGCGGCGGATCCGCGCCGATCTCGAGAAAGTGGAGGCCCGCCGCGATGGCAAGAGTTAGCCCCCTGATGGCGCTGCCGCCGGTCCTCTTCGTGGCGATCGCGACGCTCTTCTATTTCGGCATGAACCGCGAGAACAAGGACGCCATCCCCTCCGCCCGGCAGGGGCAGCCGGCGCCGCCGGTGCAGCTGACCGCGCTTCAGGGCAAGACGCCCTTCACCGACGCGGACCTGCGCGAGGGGGGCGTGAAGCTGGTGAACTACTGGGCGAGCTGGTGCGCGCCCTGCCGCGTGGAGCATCCGCATCTCGAGACCCTCGCCGACGAGGGCATCCCGATCTACGGCGTCAACTACAAGGACGAGCCGGGCAAGGCGCTCGGCTTCCTCGAGGAGCTGGGCGACCCCTACGCGGCGATCGGCGCCGACGCGAGCGGGCGCATGGCGCTTGACTGGGGCGTCTACGGGGTGCCCGAGACCTACGTGATCGACGCCGACGGCACCATCGTCACCCGCTTCGCCGGGCCGATCACCGAGCGCGTGCTCGAGACGACGATCATGCCCGCGATCGAGGAGGCCGGCGGCCTGCCCGAGTAGGCGTCACGCGCCGAAGATCACCGCCAGCGCGATCAGGGCCGCGGCTTCGAGGCCCGAAGCGAACAGGCCGGGCCACGCCCGGCCGTGTGAGCATTTTCGCATGTGCCCTCCGCAAACGCGTTACCCCCGCCGGGGGGCGGGGGTAACAGCGTCGTCTTGACGAAGGGTTGACCGGCGCGGGGCCGGGCGGCGTCACTCCGCCGCCATCGGCTCCTGCGCGAGGTTGCGCAGCACGTAGTGCAGCACGCCGCCGTTCTCGACGTATTCTTTCTCGACCGCGGTATCTATGCGGCACTTGAGGGTGATGTCCTTCGTCGTGCCGTCGCCGTAGGTGATCGTGGCGGTCACCTCCTGCTGCGGCTTGACGTTCTCGAGCCCCTTGATCGTCACGCTCTCGTCGCCCGTCAGGCCGAGCGTCTTGCGCGTGTCGCCGCCAGTGAACTCGAAGGGGATCACGCCCATGCCGACGAGGTTGGAGCGGTGGATGCGCTCGTAGCTCTCGGCGATCACGGCGCGCACGCCGAGAAGCGCGGTGCCCTTCGCGGCCCAGTCGCGCGAGGAGCCGGCGCCGTACTGCTCGCCCGCGATCACGACGAGCGGCACGCCCTTTTCCTGCCAGGCCATCGCGGCGTCGTAGATCGGCATCTGCGAGCCGTCCGGGCCGAGGGTGTAGCCGCCCTCCACGCCGTCCAGCATCTCGTTCCGGATGCGGATGTTGGCGAAGGTGCCGCGCATCATCACTTCGTGGTTGCCGCGGCGGGAGCCGTAGCTGTTGAAGTCCTTCGGCGCGACCTGCCGCTCGGTCAGGTACTTGCCCGCGGGGGTGTCGGCCTTGAACGCGCCGGCCGGCGAGATGTGGTCGGTCGTCACCATGTCCCCGAAGAGGCCGAGGATGCGCGCGCCCTCGACGTCCTCGATGGTGCCGGCCTCGGGGCTCATGCCCTGGAAGTAGGGCGGGTTGCGCACGTAGGTCGAGGTCGCGGGCCAGTCGTAGGTCTCGCTGTCGGTGGTCTCGACCGCGCGCCACTTCTCGTCGCCCTCGAAGACGTCGGCGTATTTCTCCTGAAACGCCTCGCGGGTGACGGTCTTCTCGACGAGCTCCGCAATCTCCTTGGGATCGGGCCAGATGTCCTTGAGGTAGACGGGGTTGCCGTCCTTGTCCTCGCCCAGCGGTTCGCGGGTGATGTCGACGTTCATGTCGCCCACCAGCGCGTAGGCCACGCAGAGCGGCGGGCTGGCGAGGTAGTTGGCGCGCACGTCCGGGCTGATCCGGCCCTCGAAGTTGCGGTTCCCCGAGAGCACCGAGACGCCGATCAGGTCGTTGTCGTTGATGCACTTGGAGATTTCCGGCGCGAGCGGGCCGGAGTTGCCGATGCAGGTGGTGCAGCCGTAGCCCACGAGGTTGAAGCCGATGGCGTCGAGATCCTCCTGCAGCCCCGCGGCCTCGAGGTAGTGCGAGACCACCTGCGAGCCCGGCGCGAGCGAGGTCTTGACCCACGGCTTGCGGTTCAGGCCCAGCTCGCGCGCCTTCCGCGCCACGAGCCCGGCGCCGATCATCACGTAAGGATTCGAGGTGTTCGTGCAGGAGGTGATCGAGGCGATCACGATCGAGCCGTCGTGCATCTGGTAGTGATGCTCGTCGGTCTGCACGAATCCGCGCTTGTGGTGGCCCTCGTCGCCGGGGATCTCCACCGGCTCCGGCGCGCCGCCTTCGCCCTCCCAGCGGACCTCGGAGGTGTGGTTGACGTTCTCGCACTCGCGCTGGCCCTTGACGTAGGCGTGGAAGGCCGAGGCCGCCTTGTCGAGCGCGATGTAGTCCTGCGGCCGCTTCGGCCCCGAGATCGCCGGCACGATGGTGCCCATGTCCAGATGCAGCGTGTCGGTGTAGACGGGCGCGTAATCCGGCCCGCGCCACATGCCGTTGGCCTTGGCGTAGGCCTCGACCAGTTCGACGCGGGTCTCGTCGCGCCCCGTCTGGCGCAGGTAGCGCAGCGTTTCGTCGTCCACGGGGAAGAAGCCGCAGGTCGCGCCGTATTCGGGCGCCATGTTGGCGATGGTCGCGCGGTCGGCGAGCGGCAGGTGATCGAGCCCGTCGCCGTAGAACTCCACGAACTTGCCGACGACGCCCTTGGCGCGCAGCATCTCCACGACCTTGAGCACGAGGTCCGTGCCGGTCGCCCCCTCCATCATGCGCCCCGTCAGCTCGAAGCCCACGACCTCGGGAATGAGCATCGAGATCGGCTGGCCGAGCATCGCGGCCTCCGCCTCGATGCCGCCCACGCCCCAGCCCAGAACGGCTGCCGCGTTGATCAT
Organism: Rhodosalinus sediminis; assembly: GCF_003385555.1. GTDB lineage: Bacteria > Pseudomonadota > Alphaproteobacteria > Rhodobacterales > Rhodobacteraceae > Rhodosalinus > Rhodosalinus sediminis. Next base: position 209,079 of record NZ_QOHR01000001.1, read on the forward strand.
GGTGGTGTGGCTGTCGGTGCCCACCAGCGTGTCGGGATAGGCGACCTGTTCGCCCGACTGGTCGGTGTCGGTCCAGACCGTCTGCGCGAGGTACTCGAGGTTCACCTGGTGGCAGATGCCGGTGCCCGGCGGCACGACGCGGAAGTTGTCGAAGGCCTTCTGCCCCCACTTGAGGAAGGTGTAGCGCTCGATGTTGCGCTCGTACTCCCGGTCCACGTTCATCTGAAAGGCGCGGGGGTTGCCGAACTCGTCAATCATCACGCTGTGGTCGATCACGAGGTCGACCGGGTTGAGCGGATTGATCTTCTGCGCGTCGCCGCCGAGCTTCTGAATGCCGTCGCGCATCGCGGCGAGGTCGACCACCGCCGGCACGCCGGTGAAGTCCTGCATCAGCACGCGCGCCGGGCGGTAGGCGATCTCGCGCTGGGTCTTGCCGCCCTGCGCCGCCCAGTCGGAGAAGGCGCGGATGTCGTCGGTGTCGACGGTCTTGCCGTCCTCGAAGCGCAGCATGTTCTCGAGCACGACCTTGAGCACCGCGGGCAGGCGCGAGAAGTCGCCGAGCCCGGCCTCCTCCGCCGCGGGGATCGAGTAATAGGCATACTGCGCGCCGCCCGCCTCGAGGCGGCGGCGGGTGCTGGCGGTGTCCTGTCCGGTGACGATGGGCATCTGCTGGCCTCCGTGAGGTGTCTGCGGGCGCGCGGCCGGTCGCGTGACCGATCGGGCCGCTGGCGCCGCTCTCGCGTCGCATGTATCCCCTCGGCGGCCCGCGGATCAAGAGGGGGCGGGGCATTTTTGTATACGACGGTGCACATACGCCGGTCGCAGCCCTCTCGCAAAACGGTGATTGGCCTTCGTGCTTCCGCGCGCTTTAGTGCTATGTCGGCGGAAGGGGCACGACGACACCGGGGCACGTGACGTGATGTTCGGACTACTCAGGCTCGGCGCGGCGCTCTGGATGGCGCTGGCCGCGAGCGTCGCCGCGGCGGGCGAGCGCGGCGTGCTGGTGGAGCTCTTCACGTCGCAGGGCTGCTCGGCCTGCCCGCCGGCGGACCGCCTGCTGGGCGAGCTCGCGGCGCGCGACGACGTGATCGCGCTCTCGCTGCACGTCGATTACTGGGATTACATCGGCTGGGCCGACAGCTTCGCGCAGCCCCGCTTCACCGCGCGGCAGAAAGCCTACGCCCGCGCCGCGCACAGCCGCTCGATCTTCACGCCGCAGATCATCGTGGACGGCGAGGATCGCATCATGGGCGCCAAGGCGATGACCGTGATGGACCGCATCCGCGCCCACGCCGAGGCGCCGCGGCCCGTCTCGCTCTCGCTCCGGCGCGAGGGCGGGCGGCTCTTCGTCACCGTCTCGGCCGAGCGGCCCGTGGGCCCGGCGGTGATCCAGCTCGTGCGCTACCGCCCCTCGGCCACGGTGCACATCACCCGGGGCGAGAACGCGGGGCGCACGGCGGAGTATCACAACATCGCCACCACCTGGCGCGCGCTCGCGCGGTGGGACGGGGCGGCGCCCCTGCGCCTCGCGACCGAGATCGAGGGGGAGCGCCCGGTCGTCGTCATCGTCCAGTCCGAGCGTCATGGCCCCGTGCTGGCCGCCGCGCGCCTGCGCTGACGCCGCGCCTGCCGCTCGGGCTTCCAGCGGCGGTGAATCCAGAACCACTGCTCCGGCGTCTCGCGCACGCGCGCCTCGAGCCGCGCGCTCATCTCGCGCGTCATCTCCAGCGGGTCGCCATGCGGCACGGGCGCCTCGAAGACGATGCGGAACGAAAGCCCGTCCGGCCCCCGGATGCCGAAGAAGGGGATGAGCTCCGCGCCGGTCTTGCGCGCGATCTCGGCGGCGGAGGTGAGCGTCGGCGCAGGCTTGCCCAGAAAGTCGATCGGCGCCCCGGCGCCCGCGTAGGTGTCGAAGAGCAGAACGCCCATGCCCCCCGCCCGCAGGTGCCGCACGAGCCCCATCGTGCCCCGGCGGCCCTGTTCGAACACCGGGCCGGAGAGCGCGTGCATGTTCGCCGCGTAGTGGGCGTTGAAATGGGGGTTGGCCATCGGCCGGTAGAGCCCGCCCACCCGGTGGCCGCGCTCCACGAGGGCCGCGCGCGGCGCCTCGTGGTTGCCGAAATGCCCGGTGACGAGGAGCACCGGCCGCCCCTCGGCCTGCGCGGCTTCGATCGCCGCGAGGCCCGCCCCCTCGGGCGGCCGGCCGCGCACCCGCGCGCGCAGGCCCGCGACGTCGTAGTTCTCGATCATGGTGCGGCCCGCGTTCTCGGCCGCGGCGTCGGCGATGCGGCGGCGCTCGGCCTCCGGCAGGTCGGGCCAGACGTGGGCGAGGTTGGCCCGCGCCCGCGCCCGCCACCCGGCGAGCGGCGCGACCACCCGGCGCATGAGCCACCCCATCAGCCGCACACGCGCGCCCCAGGGCAGGAGGAGCGCGAGCCGGATCGCCGCCTGCCCGGCGAGGTCGGTGGCGCGGTCCAGCCGGTCGTCGCGCGGGGATTTCGCCCGTTTCGCCATCGGTCTTCAGGCGGCCCGCGTCTCGCGGTGCCAGACGTAGACGCCCGCGCCGGCGATGACGCTCATTCCCGCGAGCGTCCAGAGATCCGGCACCTCGTCGAAGAAGAGGAGCCCCCAGAGCGTGGCGAAGACGAGCCCGGCGTAGGCGAAGGGCGCGACGAGCGCCGCCTCGCCCTGCTGCAGCGCGGTGATCAGCAGGAGCTGCGCGAGCGTGGCCAACACGGCGAGCGCGCCGACGCGCAGGAGGGTGCCGGTGTCGAAGGTCGGCCAGTGGAAGGGCACGATGCAGGAGAGCACGACCGCGCCGAGGAGCCCGGTGTAGACGAGCGAGGTCCAGCGGTCCTCGTCCCGCCCGACGAAGCGCGTGGTCAGCGCATAGGCCGAGTAGAAACAGGCCGCGCCGAGCGGCAGCAGCGCGTGCGGCGTGAAGACCGCGGTGCCGGGCCGGATGATCAGCAGCGCGCCGACCAGCGCGGCGAGCACCCCGAGCGCCCGGCGCGGGCCGAGCCGTTCGCCGAGAAAGAGCGCGGCGCCGAGCGTGATCAGCAGCGGATTGACGTTCATCACCGCGGTCGCCTGCGCGATCCCGATGTTGGCGAGCCCCCAGAAGAAGAGCGCCGTCGCGCCCAGCAGGTAGAGCGAGCGCAGCGCCTGAAGCCCCGGGTAGCGGGTGCGCAGCACCGACCCGAGGCGCGGCGCCACGAGGATCAGCACCACCACCGTCTGCCCGAGATAGCGCACCCAAAGCGTCGGCACGATGCCGATGCGCCCGGTCAGCGCCTTCGCCGTGGCGTCCATCAGCGTGAAGCAGAAGACCGCGCCGATCATCAGGAGGATCGCCCGCGCCGCGTTGCCGGGCGCGGCCCCGGCGCGGGGCGGCGGCGGTGTCGGGGCAGGCGAGGGGGCGAGCGGCGGCATGGCGCGACACTAGGCCCGGCCCCGGCGGGTGTCCATGCCGCCCCGCGCCGCGATGGCGCGCGCGATCGCCCACGCGCCGGGCGCCCGGCGGGGCCCCCGCCGATCTCGGCCGGCGCCCGCCTTCTGCGGCTTCCCCGCGCGCCGACGCCGCGCGCGGCCCCCTGACCCATTCAACAGAAAGGGCGACCCGCGGGGCCGCCCTTTCGCCGCAAGGCCGGGGCTCTCAGCCCATCACTTGCTTGACGCAGGCCTGCTGCTCGGAGTCCCAGACCATGCCGTCGGCGCAGGACATCGCCTGATGCGACTTGCCGGCGCACATGGCCATCGACATGGCGGGCACGAGGGTCAGCGCCGTGGCGGCGGCGAGGGTCTTCAGCTTGGACATCACACTCTCCCTTTCGCTGGCCGGGAACAGGGTAGCATGACGCCGGGTCAGATCAATCGCCGGTCTCGCCGAAAACGCGCGCGAAGATCGTGTCGACGTGTTTGAGGTGGTAACCGAGGTCGAACTGCGCCGCGATCGCCTCTTTTCCGAGCGCCGCGACGACGTCGTCATCGGCCAGAAGCTCGGTCTGGAAATCGCGGCCCTCTTCCCAGACCTTCATCGCGTTGCGCTGTACCATCCGGTAGGCGGCGTCGCGCGTCACGCCGGCCTGCGTCAGCGCCAGAAGCACCCGCTGGCTCATGGCGAGGCCGCCGAGGCGGTCCATGTTGGCCTGCATCCGCTCGGGATAGATCACCAGCTTGTCCACGACCTGCGTCAGCCGCGCGAGCGCGAAGTCGAGCGTCACCGTCGCGTCCGGCGCGGTCACCCGCTCGACCGAGGAATGCGAGATGTCGCGCTCGTGCCAGAGCGCCACGTTCTCCATCGCCGGGATCACCGCCGAGCGCACCAGCCGCGCGAGGCCCGTCAGGTTCTCCGACAGCACCGGGTTGCGCTTGTGCGGCATCGCCGAGCTGCCCTTCTGGCCGGCGCTGAAGAACTCCTCGCCCTCGAGCACCTCGGTGCGCTGCATGTGCCGGACCTCGGTGGCGAGGTTCTCGACCGAGCTCGCCACCACGCCCAGCGCGGCGAAGAAGGCCGCGTGCCGGTCGCGCGGGATCACCTGCGTCGAGATCGGCTCGGGCGCGAGGCCCATCCGCGCGCAGACGTGCTCCTCCACCCGCGGGTCGACGTTGGCGAAGGTGCCCACCGCGCCGCTGATCGCGCCGGTGGCGATCTCCTCGCGCGCGGCGACGAGGCGGCGGCGGCCGCGGTCCATCTCGGCGTAGAAGCGCGCGAAGGTGAGGCCCATGGTCGTCGGCTCGGCGTGGATGCCGTGGCTGCGCCCGATGCGCACGGTCTCCTTGTGCTCGAAGGCGCGGCGCTTCAGCGCGGCGAGCAGCGCGTCCATGTCCGCGATCAGGATGTCGGCGGCGCGGGTGAGCTGCACGTTGAGGCAGGTGTCGAGCACGTCCGAGCTGGTCATGCCCTGATGCACGAAGCGCGCCGCGTCCTCGCCCACGATCTCTCCGAGGTGGGTGAGAAAGGCGATGACGTCGTGCTTGGTGACCGCCTCGATCTCGGCGATGCGGTCCACGTCGAAGGTCGCGTCCCTGGCTTTCCAGACCGCCGCGGCGTTCTCCTTCGGGATGACGCCGAGCTCGGCCATCGCGTCGCCCGCGTGCGCCTCGATCTCGAACCAGATGCGGAAGCGCGTCTCGGGCGACCAGACGGCGACCATCTCGGGGCGGGAATAGCGGGGGATCATGCGGCGCTCCTCTCAGGCTCGCGCGGGGTCTAGACCGCGCCGGGGCCCGAGACAAGCGGCTCAGCCGCCGCCCGCAAGGGCGAGAAGCGGCAGGAGGAGAAGCGCCGCGATGCCGGCGCCGAGGCCCCCGTCGCTGCCCCCGTCGCTGCCCCCGTCGCTGCCGCCGTCGTCGCCGTCGTCGTCCTCCGGCGGCTCCTCCTCCGGCGGCGGCTCGGTGCCCGAGGCTTCGGCGAACGCCCCCGCGAAGCTCTAGGTCATCTCCGGTCCGTCGAAGGTGACCTGCAGGATCTCGCGCGGGTCCAGATCGGCCGAGAGGGTCGTGCCCTCGACCGCGGCGCCCTCGGGGGCCTCGGTCACCGTGGCGCGGGATTCGGTGCTGTCGGGGTCCTCGCCGTCGCCCACGCCGATGCGCGTCAGGGTCACCGCGCCGGGATCGGAGATCAGGTTGGAGAGATCGACCTCGGCCGTCTCCGCCTCATCGCGCGTGTTGGCGAGATAGGCCACCATGCGGTCCGGCGCGGCGAACATATGCACGTCCACGGCGCCGTCGTCGGTCGAGGTCTCGGTCTCGCGCGACTGCGCCCTCAGATCCACCGCCCGCGTGCCCGGAAGCGCCGCCTGCATCTCGGCGAAGAGCGCGCCGGCCGGCGTCAGCTCGGTCTCGCCCACCTCGCCGCCGAGGGTGTTGGCGGTGTTCTGCTGGAGCGGCCAGACATGCGCCGCCTCCACGTCGGCGAGGCCCATCGCCTCCACCGTGTTCAGAAGCTCGTGCGCTTGGTCGAGGCCGTAATCCTCGCCCCGGTCATACAGTTCCGTGGAAGCCGAGCGGTTCCACTCGGTCACGTAGGTGTCGAGCTCCGGGCGGTCGTCCTGCCAGGTGATGTCGATCGTCTCGAGCTCGAAATAGCGGCTGTTCTGGTTCTCGGGCCCCTTGGAGTAGAGGTGCGTCACCACGTCGTCGATCGCCGGCGCCTCCGTCGCGTCGAACTCGTTCCGGATTAGCGCGTCGGCGACCCGGGGCCAGGCCACTTCGCCGTTGAGATACTCGTAGGTGGGGGTGTCGAGGGTGACGCCGTAATCCTCCTCGATCGCGTCGAGGATGTCGCGCGAGCTGCCGAGGTCGCCGTACTCCGGCTGCAGGTCCGAGTTGTCGAAGTTCTTGCCCGACTGCACGAGGATATCCGTCTCCTCGAAGCGCTCCGCGCGGGGGTGGGCGGTGAGCTCCTCGTCCACGATGCGCGCCATCTCGCTCGCGACGCGCCCGTATTCGGTCGAGCTCATCTCGCCGCTGCCCCAGTACTCGTTGCCGATCTCGATCGCCTGAAGCTCGGGGTCGCCGTAGGCGCCGTCGAGCGTGTCGCGCAGGAAGCCGCGCAGCTCCTCCTCCTCGACGGCGGCGAACCGTTCCCCGTTTTCGTCCCGCGCCTCGGACAGCTGATTCCGCGTGGGCAAAACGAGGTTCACCGCGCGGTCGGTCTCCTCGGCCCAGCCCATGAACTCCGACATGGGCAGGAAATCGATCGTCTCGCCGGTGGCGACGTCCGTGACCCGATCGTTGTCCGGGTTCGAGATGTCGAAATAGGTCTCGGTCAGCGCGCCGCCCGGATAGCGGATCTGCTCGACGCCGAGCGCGTCGGCGATCACCGGATAGGTGTCGTCCGGCCCCACGCCGTCGCGCGTGGCGAGGATGTTGCCCCCGAACATCTCCCCGGGGATGGCGTTGTCGTCCACACCGACGACCGACGGCTTGACCATGCGTGTTCACCTCTTCGCTGCTTTCAGCGAACGCGCGGGCCCGGTCTCCGGTTCCGTAAGGTTACCCGCTGGCGCGCTCGGTCTCGATCCGGCTTCGCCGCTCGAGCGTTTGGTGCACGGGGCACTTGTCGGCGATCTCCATCAGCCGGGCGCACTGCTCCTCGGTCAGATCGCCGGTGAGGCGGATCACCCGGCGAAAGACGTCGATCTTGGCGCCGCCGCTCTCCTCGGCGTCCGCGGCGTGGCGCTTGGCGTGGGTGACGTCGACCGACACGTGGTCGAGCGGCCAGCCCTTGCGCCGGGCGTACATGCGGATCGTCATCGAGGTGCAGGCGCCGAGCCCGGCGGCGACGAAGCCGTAGGGCGACATGCCCTGGTTCGTGCCGCCCACGTCCCGCGGCTCGTCGGCCTGCGCGTGATGCCAGGGCCCCGACTGGATATCCTGCAAGAAGCCCTTGGGATCGGATTCGCTCACCCGGACCACGCCCTCGGGCGCGTCGGCGGGCGGCTCGGGCTGCTCGAGCGCGAGATAGCGCCGCGCCCAGGCCGCGATCACCGAGGCCGCGTAATCCGCGTCGCGCGCGCGGCTCACGAGGTGGTCGGCGTCGTCGAGGGTCACGAAGCTCTTGGGGTGTTTCGCATTGGTGAAGATGCGCGTGGCGTTGTCGATGCCCACCACCGCGTCGCGCGGGGCGTGCATCACGAGAATCGCGCGGCGCAGATTGCGGATGTCGTCGACGAGGTCCGCGCCCTCCACGTCCTCGAGGAACTCCGCCGAGATGGTGAAGGGCCGTCCGCCGAGGTCCACCTCGGCGCGGCCCGTCTCGCGGATTTCGTCCAGGTTGGCGCCGAAGTTGTGCGTGACGTGCTCGGGGTCGCAGGGCGCGTTCAGCGTGGCGACGGCGCGCGCGCCCTCGATCCGGCGCGCGGCGCGCAGCACCGCCGCCCCGCCCAGCGAGTGCCCGATCAGGAGCGACGGCGCGAGCCCGCGCGCCTCGAGCGCGGCGGCGGCGGCGACGAGGTCCTCGACGTTGGAGCTGAAGGAAGTGTTGGCGAACTCGCCCTCGGAATGGCCGAGCCCGGTGAAGTCGAAGCGCAGCACCGCGATCTCCATCGCCGCAAGGCGGCGCGCGATGCGCCGCGCGGCGGCGATGTCCTTGCCGCAGGTGAAGCAATGCGCGAAGAGCGCCGTCGCCGCGGGCGGGCCCGCCGGCCGCTCGAGCCGCGCGTCGAGGGTGTGCCCGTCGTGGCCTTCGAAGGTGAAGCGCTCGCTCTGCATCGCGTCTCTCCCGGCAGTGATCCGCGCGCAGCCTGTCGGCCGCGCGCGCCCGGTGCAAGCCGCCTCACGCCGATCTCGCGCGCCGGTGACGCGGCCGGGCGAAGCCGCTTGGAAGCGGCTTCGCAAGCGGTTTTCAAACCGCTTGCCGCCCGGTGGCGCGAGTCGCGCTCGGGCGGCCGGGCGCGGCGCGGTTCGGGCCGGGGGCACCGGCGCCGGTGGTGGTCGGAGCGAGATGGACACGCCGGGCGTCCGCGCGCTCAGTCGATCAGCGTCGAACGGAAGGGCGCGGCCGAGCCGCGCGCCGCGGGACGGCCCGGCCTTGCCGGTGGGGCGGCCATGGGCTTTCATGCCCGGCATGGGCCGCGCCCGCCCGGGCGCGGCGGGGCGGGCGTCGTGTCCGGCGTGCCCATGCAGCGTGACGGAGGTGAAGGCATGCGACACGAGGGGCAGGGGCACGACCCGGAGGCGGCGCAAGCGGCGCGTGCCGGGACCGACGCGCCCGTCCTTCAGCGCCGCATCCCCTTCGACACGACCGCGCCGCGCCTGCCGGGCACGGCGCCGCTCGACCCTGCGGCGTGGCTCCTCGCGGACGAGGCCTTCGCAGCGCAGATGGCGCTCCGCGACTGGCTGATCGGAGAGCGGCGCGACGCGGTGATCCGGCTCGACCCGGCGGCGCGGCCCGCGGCGGAGGAGCTTCTGGAGGTGACCCTCGCGCATCTCGCCACGCGGCCGGGCTACCGGATCGACGGCGCGCGCGTCCTGCGGCCCGACGGCGTCTCCGTCCCCCTCGACCGGGGCGATCCGATGGCCACGCTCGGCCGCCTCGCGCAGGAGGATTTCTGCCTGATGGAGAAGCGCGGCGCCGAGCATGTGCTCACCGCCGCCGTGCTCTGCTTCCCGGCGAGCTGGACGCTCTCGCAGAAGTTCCTGCGCCCGCTCCTGCGCATCCACGCCCCGGTCGCGGAGTACGACGCGGCGCTCGCGCGGCGGGTGCAGCGCCTCTTCGACGGGGTGCAGCCGGGCCGGCCGCTCTGGCGCTTCAACCTGTTGGCCTACGACGACCCGGCGCTCTTCCAGCCGCGCCGCGAGGGCGAGGCGCGTGCCGCCGCGCCGGACGCGGGCTACCTGCGGGCCGAGCGCCAGTGCATCCTGCGCCTGCCGGCCACGCGGGCGGTGGCCTTCACGATCCACACCTGGGTCGTGGCGCGGGGCTCAGACGAGGCCGGAGAGGCTGGGCATCATGCCTGAGGCGCCGAGCGCGAGGAAGGTGCCCGTCAGGGCGAGGGCATGCGCGCTCAGCCGGAAATCCTCGCCGCGCATCAGGTTGTAGACCGCGAGCGAGGCGCCGACCGGCGGCGCGAGGATCGCCACGGAGGCGTTGACCGTCCAGGTGGCGAGGCGCGCCTCGATGGGCATGGCCACGTCGTCCGCGTCGGAGGCGGGGGCGCTCTGCGTGCGGCGCCGGGCGCCGCTCCGGGGCGAGGCCCGGTCCCAGGCCCGGTCGAGCTCTGGCGCGACGAGGTCGATGTCGGGGAAGATGTCGATCGCGTCCCCCGCGTGTCCGGGCGTGGTATCGGCGGGCGCGTCGCTCCGCGCGAGGTGGAATTCCGAGCGGAACCGCGCGCTCGTCATCAGCCCGGCGTGGCCCGGCAGGCGCACGAGATCCGCCTCGGTGCGCGCGATCAGCGTGTCGACGACCTGCGCCAGAACGGCCGACAGCGTCGCCTCGTCAACGCCCGGGTCGATCGCGAAGACCTGCAGCGAGACGAGCGCGGCGGGCGGCGCGATATCGGGATAGGCCTCGGCGAAGACCTCGAGGCCGGGGCCGAACTCCTCCGGCGGGACGGTGCCGCCACGCTCGGGGGGCGCGAAGATGTCGAAGCGCGTGCAGACCGTCGCGCCGGGAACAGCCTGCGGGTCGTCCGAGATGCCCGCGGCGGTCGCCGGCTCTCCTGTCGCGCGCTGGGCGGCCGCGATGTCGTCGCGCATCGCCGCCCGGTCGAAGGCGCGGTCCCCGGAAAAGATCAGGACCGCGTGATGAATCACCCCGTCGCCGCTCATGGTCCCCTCCAAAACGTCTCGTTTCTTCCGAAAGTTGTAGAGGTCGATCGGGGAGAAACTGTGTCGAGTTCCCAGAAACAGTTGGGCAATTCCGCGTCCACGGGCCGATTGTCGCCACGGATGGAACGGACGGGCGCGCAAGGTCTTGCGATTCGCGGGGATGGCGCGTGTGCGCCCGCGCGCCGGGCCTGTCCGGCAGCGCCGCGCGCGGTCCGCGGGGCCATGCGGCGGCACTTCCGCGGACACGTCATGCGTGTGAGGGGCGGGCAGGTGCGCTCGACGCCTGGCGCGTCACGGGTCAGACCGGCATCAGCGCAGCGACCTGTGCGAAGGCGCCGGTATGCTCCAGCGCCGTGAACAGCCCGACGAGCGAGCAGGCCTGCGCGGAGAGGCGCAGGTTCGGACCGTCGCGAAGCTGGACGGCGAGGAGGACCGGGGCCAGCGGCAGCCAGATCAGGGCGGCCGCCCCCGAGAAGGCCCAGGCGGCGAGGCGCAGCGGCGCGCTCTGCGGCGCGTCGTCGGTGCCCTGCGCCGGGGCCGGGGTGTCGGTGACGAAGGCGGCGCGCAGGCCGGCGTCGCCGGCCGCGCCAAGGGTGTCCCGGGCCGGGGCCGGACGCGATACGGGGCGCGGGGCGTTCCGGACCGCGCCGGGGCGCGCCGGGCGGATACCGCCGGCGGCGCGGCGCGCGAGTGCGATGAACTCCTGCGCGTCGACGACGCTGGTTTCGTCCTGCCATTCGATCTGTTCGGGAGTCAGGCGCACGGCGAGGCGGTAGACGAGATGGAGCAGCAGCGCCTCCCCCGTGGTGCCGGGCTCCTCGCGCGATCGGTCGGCCACGCGCAGCGACAGCCGCGCCGCCCCCTCGGCGGCGAGCCGCACCGTCGCCTCGTCGGTGCGCAGCCAGAGCGCGCCGTCGGCGCGGAGCCCCGCGTCCTCGACCGTCTGCCCGGCGCTCTCCAGCCAATCGCCGATGCGGTCCATCAGCGTCTCGGGCGAGGGCGCGGGCCCGGCGAGGCGCAGCGCGGCGAAGTGGCAGGGCATCTCGGTCACGGCGGTCATCGGCCCCTCCTGAAACGCGTTCAGGTTGTGCGTAGCCTGTCTCTGGGGCGATTCTTGGGGGCGATTGTGCCGGAATTGGGGCGATCCGCGCCGCGCTGTCGCAATCCTGCGTTGCGCGCATGAAAAAGGGGCGCCCGTTCGGGCGCCCCCTCGGCTGGCCGTGAGCGCGGCTCAGCAGCTGTAGTACATCTGGAACTCGACCGGGTGCGGCGTGTGCTCGTAGCGCTCGATCTCTTCCATCTTCAGCTCGACGTAGCCCTCGATCTGGTCCTTGGTGAAGACGTCGCCTGCGAGCAGGAAGTCGTGGTCGGCCACGAGGGCGTCGATCGCCTCGCGCAGGGAGCCGCAGACCGTCGGGATGCCCTGAAGCTCCTCCGGCGGCAGGTCGTAGAGGTTCTTGTCCATCGCCTCGCCCGGGTCGATCTTGTTCTTGATCCCGTCGAGGCCGGCCATCAGCAGCGCCGCGAAGGCGAGGTAGGGGTTGGCCGAGGGGTCGGGGAAGCGGGCCTCGACGCGCTTGGCCTTCGGGCTCTCGGCCCACGGGATGCGGATGCAGCCCGAGCGGTTGCGCGCCGAGTAGGCCCGCAGCACCGGCGCCTCGAAGCCCGGGATCAGGCGCTTGTAGGAGTTGGTCGAGGGGTTGGTGAAGGCATTGAGCGTCTTGGCGTGCTTCAGCAGCCCGCCGATGAACCAGAGCGCCTCCTGGCTGAGGTCGGCGTATTTGTCGCCCGCGAAGAGCGGCTTGCCGTCCTTCCAGATCGACATATTGACGTGCATGCCGGTGCCGTTGTCGCCCGCGATCGGCTTCGGCATGAAGGTCGCCGTCTTACCGTAGGCCTGCGCGACGTTGTGGATGACGTACTTGTACTTCTGAAGCTCGTCGGCCTGCTTCTTGAGCGAGTTGAAGATGAGGCCGAGCTCGTGCTGGCAGGAGGCGACCTCGTGGTGGTGCTTGTCCACCGCCATGCCGATGCGCTTCATCGTCGACATCATCTCGGAGCGGATGTCGTGCCCGTCGTCGAGCGGCGGCAGCGGGAAGTAGCCGCCCTTCACGCCGGGGCGGTGGCCCGTGTTGCCCATCTCGTACTCGGTGTCGGTGTTCCAGGAGCCGTCCTGGGCGTCCACCTCGTAGGAGACCTTGTTGATCGAGGCCGAGAAGCGGACGTCGTCGAACAGGAAGAACTCCGCCTCCGGCCCGAAGAAGGCCATGTCGCCGATGCCGGAGGACTTCAGGTAGGCCTCGGCCTTCTCGGCGGTGCCGCGCGGGTCGCGCTCGTAGGGCTCGCCGGTGTCGGGCTCGCGGATCGAGCAGTGCAGCGCCAGCGTCTTCTCGGCGAAGAAGGGATCGATGTAGCCGCTGTCGAGGTCGATCTCCATGTTCATGTCGGAGGCTTCGATCCCCTTCCAGCCGTTGATCGAGGAGCCGTCGAACATGAAGCCCTCGTCGAGGAAGTCCTCGTCCACCTCGTCGGCGATCACGGTGACGTGGTGCACCTTGCCGCGCGGGTCGGAGAAGCGAAGGTCGACGTAGGCGACCTCCTCGTCCTTGATCGTCTTGAGAATCGATTCCTTGCTCATTCCCTGCGTCCCTTTCGCTTGCTGGGGTCTCGTTCGGGGTCTCAGATCGCGTCCGAGCCGCTCTCGCCGGTGCGGATGCGGATGGCCTGTTCCACGGGGCTGACGAAGATCTTGCCGTCGCCGATCTTCTCGGTCTTGGCGGCGGCGACGATCGCCTCGACGGCGGCGTCGACCTGCGCGTCGTCGAGCACGACCTCGACCTTCACCTTGGGCAGGAAGTCCACCACGTATTCGGCGCCGCGGTAGAGCTCGGTGTGGCCCTTCTGGCGCCCGAAGCCCTTCACCTCGATCACGCTGAGGCCCTGCACGCCGACGTCCTGCAACGCCTCCTTCACCTCGTCGAGTTTGAACGGCTTGATGATCGCTTCGATCTTCTTCATGGCGGCCTCCTCGCTCCGGTCAGTCCGGGTCACACCACGGCCCGCGGGGGCGCTCAATCGAATTGCGCCGGAGGGGCGCGGGGCGCGCGGGCTGGGCTCCGGCGGCGGCGCGAATTTGGGCATAGCGCGCAAAAATCGGGCAGTTTGTGAAAACGCCGCCGTGGGCTTGTCCCGGGCGGCGCCCGGCGGCCATATCCCGAGGGGAGCGAGGCGACGCGAGGTGCGGGATGACCGAGACTGCGGGCGAGCCGCTCGTGACGGCGGCGCAGATGCGCGCGCTTGAGACGCGCGAGATTGAGGCCGGGCGCGTCACCGGCTGGGCGCTCATGTCCCGCGCGGGCGAGGGGATCGTCGCGGCGCTCCTCGCGCGGTGGCCCGCGCTCGTCGCGCGGCCGCACCGCGCGGTGGTGCTCTGCGGGCCGGGCAACAACGGCGGCGACGGCTTCGTGGTGGCCCGGCTGCTGAGGGGCCGCGGCTGGCAGGTGCGCGTGCTGCACTGGGGCACGCGCGAGAAAATGTCCGCCGACGCGCAGGCCGCGCACGACCGTTGGCGCGCGCTGGGCCCGGTCGAGCCGATGGACCCGGAGGCGATCGCCGCGGCGCGCGCCGATCTCTTCGTCGACGCGATCTTCGGCACCGGGCTCTCGCGCGCGGTGCCGGATCTGGTGCACGACGCGCTCGACGCGGCGCGGCGCGCGGCCGATGCCTCCGCCGGCCGGCTGGTCGCGGTGGACATGCCGAGCTGGTTCTCGAGCGATTCGGGCGCGCATCTGGGCCGGGACAACCCGGCGCGCTTCGATCTGTTGGCGGCGGTGCGGCCGATGAAGCTCGGCCAGTTCACCGGCGCGCTGCCGGCCCATGTCGCGGCCGTCGCCCCGGTCGAGATCGGCCTGCCCGCGCCGGAAGAGGCGGTGCGCCTGATCGGCCCGCCTGACGATCTCTCCAAGCCCGCCGGCACGGCGGCGCACAAATACACGCAGGGCCACGCGCTCGTGCTTTCGGGCGGTGCGGGGCGCACCGGGGCGGCCCGCCTCGCCGCGCGGGCGGCGCTCCGCGTGGGCGCCGGGCTGGTGACGCTGGGCGCGCCGGACGACGCGCAGGCGGAATGCGCGGCGCAGCTCACGGCGGTGATGCTGCGCGAGATCGGCGAGGGGCGCGCGCTCGCCGCGGCGCTGGAGGACCGGCGGCTCGACGCGCTCTGCCTCGGCCCCGGCCTCGGCGTGGACGAGAGGGGCGCGGGGCTCGTGGCGGCGGCGCTCGCCTCGGGGCGGCGCGCGGTGCTCGACGCCGACGCGCTGACGCTGCTCGCCGACCCGGAGCGGGGGCTCTTCGCGTCGCTCCACGCGGGCTGCCTCCTGACCCCGCACATGGGCGAGTTCGCGCGGCTCTTCCCCGATCTGGCCCGCCGCGTGACGGAGGAGGCGGCAGAGGGCTGTTCGCGCGCCGACGCCGTCCGCGCCGCGGCGGCGCGGGCGGGCTGCACCGTGCTGCTCAAGGGCGCCGATACCGTCGTCGCCGATCCGTCGGGCGACGTCGCGCTCAACGCCGCGCTCTACGACCGCGCCGCGCCGTGGCTGGCGACGGCGGGGGCGGGCGACGTGCTCGCGGGTCTCGCCGCGGGGCTCATGGCGCGGGGGCGCTCGCCCGCGCGGGCCGCGACCGCCGCGGCCTGGCTCCATGTCGAGGCGGCGCGCCGGGTCGGGCCGGGCCTGATCGCCGAGGATCTGCCCGAGGCGCTGCCCGCGGTCCTCGCCGCGCGCGAGGCCGAGGCGCCCGCGGGCGCCGGGATACCCGGGGGATGACGACTTTCCCGCTCGCCTCGCGCCGTCCGCTTTGCTAGACCCGGCCCCGCGCGGGTGTGGCGGAACCGGTAGACGCACTTGGTTTAGGTCCAAGCGCCGCAAGGCGTGGGGGTTCGAGTCCCTCCACCCGCACCATTCCTGACATGCGACACGCGGGCGCGGCGCCGGAACCGGGCGGCGCGCGGGGCGGTTCCCCATCCGACGATCGACACGAACCAAGGAGATCGACGGATGAAGGGACCCGACGTATCGCTTCGACACCTTCAGCGCGCGCTGACGATGGAGCTGACGACGATCAACACCTACCTCTACCAAGAGCGCAAGCTCGACGACTGGGGCGTCGACCGCCTCGCCGCGCGCATGGCCGAGGAGATCGACGAGGAGCGCGGCCACGCGAAGGCCTTCCTGACGCGGCTCCTGTTCCTCGATGGCGAGGCGGACATGCAGACCCTCGACCAAGTCGCCAAGCCCGAGAGCGTGCGCGGCATCTTCGAGACCCAGCGCGAGATGGAGCGCGAGGCGCGCGCCTATTACGCCCGCGCCGCCGACGAGGCGCGGGCCGCCGGCGACCTCGGCACCTTCGAGCTCTTCATGCGCATCCTCAAGGACGAGGAGGAGCACATCGACTTCGTCGAGGAGCAATTCGACCTGATGGAGATGATGGGCGATCAGCTCTACGTCGCGCGGCAGGTGTCCTCGGTCAGCAAGGACGACGGCGAGGACGACGCCCCGTAAGCGCCCCGCAAGAGCTCCGCCCGCGCCGGGCGTGTCCCGCGCCCGGCGTTTCGGCTTGCATGGATGCGGCGCCCTTTCTAGAAGGACGCCTAATTTTTCGAGTGCCTCCTCTTCAGGGGGCCGTTCCGACATGAGGGCATGATGCAGGTCACCGAAACCCTGAACGAAGGGCTCAAGCGCGGTTACGAGATCGTCGTGACGGCCGACGAACTGGACCAGAAGGTGCACGAGAAGCTCGTGGAGGCGCAGCCCGAAGTGGAGATGAAGGGCTTCCGCAAGGGCAAGGTGCCGCTCGCGCTTCTCAAGAAGCAGTTCGGCGAGCGCCTGCTCGGCGAGGCGATGCAGGAAACCGTCGATCAGGCGATGTCGGATCACTTCGAGCAGACCGGCGACCGCCCGGCCGCGCAGCCCGACGTCAAGATGAAGAACGAGGACTGGAAGGCCGGCGACGACGTGCACGTCGAGCTCAATTACGAGGCGCTGCCGGACGTGCCGGAGGTCGATTTCTCCGGGATATCGCTCGAGCGCATGGCGGTGAAGGCGGACGAGGCCGCCGTCGACGAGGCGCTGCAGAACCTCGCCGAGAACGCGCAGGACTTCGAGGACCGCGAAGAGGGCGCCGCGGCCGAGGACGGCGACCAGGTGGTCATCGATTTCACCGGCAAGCTCGACGGCGAAGCCTTCGAGGGCGGCGCGGCGGAGGACTATCCGCTGACCCTCGGCGCGGGGGCCTTCATCCCGGGCTTCGAGGAGCAGCTCGTCGGCGTGAAGGCCGGCGACGAGATTGAGGTCAAGGTCACCTTCCCCGAGGACTACGGCGCCGAGCACCTCGCCGGCAAGGAGGTGACCTTCGACGTCACGGTGAAGGCCGTGAAGGCGCCCAAGGCCGCCGAGATCGACGACGAGCTCGCCAAGAAGTTCGGCGCGGAGGATCTCGAGTCGCTCAAGGGGCAGATCCGCGAGCGGCTGGAGGCCGAGTACAACGGCGCCGCGCGGCAGGTCGTCAAGCGCAAGCTGCTCGACCAGCTCGACGAACAGGTGGATTTCCCGCTGCCCCCGGGTCTGGTGGATTCGGAAGCCAAGCAGATCGCGCATCAGCTCTGGCACGAGGAGAACCCGGACGTGCAGGGCCACGATCACCCCGAGATCGAGCCGACCGACGAGCACCGAAAGCTCGCCGAGCGGCGCGTGAAGCTCGGCCTTCTGCTCGCCGAGCTCGGCCAGCGCGCCGAGGTGGAGGTCACCGACTCCGAGATGACGCAGGCGGTGATGCAGCAGGCGCGCCAGTATCCCGGCCAGGAGCGGCAGTTCTTCGAGTTCGTGCAGCAGAACCCGCAGATGCAGCAGCAGCTTCGCGCGCCGATCTTCGAGGACAAGGTCGTGGATTACATCCTCGAGCGTGCCGAGGTGACCGAGAAAGAGGTCAGCAAGGACGAGCTTCAGGAAGCCGTCGATGCGCTCGAGGAAGAATGAAGAAAGCGGCGGCCGCCGGGCGAGGCCCGGCGGCCATGCGAACGCGTCAGCCCGCGGCGCGGTCGAGCGTGTCCGGCGTCCGGCCGCCCGCGCCGAGGACGGCCTCGGCCAGCGCCAGCGCTTGATCGAGTTCCCGCGCCGTGCGTGCGGCATTGATCTGCGCGCGGCAGTACTCCTCCAGTGCCGCGCGATCCGCCGACGGCGCCTTGTCCTGCTCCGCCTCCGTCTGCATGACAGGCGGTGCGGCGTCGGGCGGCGGCGCCAGAGCGAGCGCGGCGTCGTCGGACAGGTGCACGTCGTGGTGGATGCCGGCGAAGGCGCGGACGCGGTCCACCCGCTCTTCGGTGCAGTCCAGAAGCGCGGCGAGCGCCGGGACCTTGCCCATCGGCGCGCGCTTGCCGACGTAATCGTAGGGTGCGCAGTCCGACCGCTTCAGCACGCGGTCCATCACCGGGTCGATCACCGTGACGATATCGCTGATGCCCGAGCGCATCGCGTATTCCAGGGCGCCGATCATCAGCTCGCAGGTGGCGTAGGAGACCGAGTTGCGCGCCTTGCCCCGGCCGAGTCGCTCGGTGTCCACGCAGAAGCGCGTCGATTCCCAGATCGTCGCGGCGCGCAGCGGCGGCTCGCCGTCGAGGATGTCCGAGAACACCTCGGACAGCATGTGCGGCCCCGTCGTCTGAAGCGCGCGCACGCAGGCGACCACGTGCCCCGCGTCGTCGAGGCCCAGCACATAGTCCGGGTCGAGCGCGTCGAAGCGGTCGATCTCCCGCCCGTCGGCGGTGCACTCCACGTCCCAGCCGAGCCGGTCCGCGAAAACCCTCTTGCGCAAGCGGAACATCTCGTCCAGCAGGTGCCCGAAGCGGTGCGCGTTGACGGCGTCGATCACGATGATCATCTGTCTTCCCCCAAAGTTGGTGTCTGTCCCCGAAAGACAGCGTACCCGCTGCAGGCGAGCGTCTCCTATTAGGGGAATCCCGTAGTGCCTTGACTTGCGGGGCTAGAGATGCGCGTCGACAGGCGCCCGGCTGAACCGGGCGCAGCAGAATCACAACCAGTGGTGGAATCAGTCCGCCGTGGCGCGGCGCCCTAGAGCGAGGTCAGGAGACCGAGCCCGATCGCCCGCGCGACGGCCTGCGGCGTGGTCAGCGCGCAGAGCTTGCTGCGCGCCGAGCGCAGGTGCACCTCCACGGTGCGGCTGGAGATGCCGAGGATATCGGCGACGTCCTGCTGCGACTTGCCTGCCGCCGTCCATTGCAGGATCTCGGTTTCCCGCGACGACAGCGCGGGGTGGCGCAGCGCGCGCGACAGCGCGTCGGAGCGCATGACCGAATCGTGCAGATACACTGCCGCGGACTGGAGCTCGCCCATGGTGGAGCGCAGGAGCATATCCCACTCACGCGTCGTGCAGTCCTTGCTCACGCTCAAGAGGCCCAATTCGCCGTAGGGACCGCGCACCGGGACCGTCACGCCGTGATCGGCGATGCCGAACTCGCGCGCGGCGCCGAAGACGGTGCGGTAGTGTCGATCGTGTTCCAGCCGGCGCCAGTCCACGGGCGCGATGCTGCGCCCGGCCGTCAGGAGCGTCGGGTCGATGTTCTGAAAGCCTTGCTCGGCGTAGTGGCGCTTCCACGCGTCCGGGTAGGTGACGTAGCCGTGCATCTGGCGCTGCACGGGGTTCGCGCCCGCGTAGGCGGCATGGTCGAAGCCGAAGCGGTCGCGGAGCTGTGCGAGGAACGCGTCGAAGGGGCGGTCGTCCGGGCCCAACTGTCCGAGATCGACGAGATCCATGGCGCCGCTCCCCCGTGTCGTCGCGCGGTCACGCGTTGAGCTCGGCCTCTTCCGAAGGGACGCTGCGCCGCGCCATGGAGGCGACCATCTCCAGGACGACCTTCTTCTGGTCCTCGGGCAGGCGCAGGTAATCCCGGACGAGCCGTATCGCCCGCGGGTCGCGGAAGAGCTCTTCGCCCGGCCCGCTCGGGGCGGGCGCGGCTGCGTCGCTCGCGCCCTCGAAGAAATAGGTCACGGGGACGTCGAGCGCGCCGGCGATGGCCCAGAGGCGCGAGGCGCTCACGCGGTTGGCGCCGCTTTCGTACTTCTGGATCTGCTGGAATTTCACGCCGGCGCGCCGGCCGAGTTCCGTCTGGCTCATGCTGAGCGCGACGCGGCGTTCCCGGATGCGCCGCCCGACCTCGGTGTCGATCTGTGTCATGTGTCCGGTCTGCTCTCTCGTAGCGGTCGCATGATGTCGTCGGCCCGTTGCCGCGGCGACGTCGGGTCGCGGCGCCGAATCCCGTTCGTTGCATGGTGCCTGCAATCGTGGTGTGTCGCAACGCTTTCGTGGCGTGGCACTATCGAAAGCTGTGTCGAGAGCGCAACGCCGTGATGTCTAAGGGCCAGACGATCCGCCGACCGCGTGCGGTTCGGGCCGGGCGGCGCGCGGGGCGCCGCCCGGTCGGAGCGCGGGGCTCAGGCGTCGCGCGGGTCCATGCTCGGACGCGCGTCGGGGGCGGTTTCCTCGCCCTCGCCGTCCTCGTCGAGCTGCGCGGTGCCGATGTCGTCGAAGAGCTCGGAAATCTCGAACTCCGCCTGCGCTTCTTCCTCGGCGGCGGCTTCCTGAATCGTCTTGCCGGAGGCCTGCAGATCGGCCTCTTCCTGCGAGCGGGCGACGTTCAGGGTGATCGTCGCCTCGACCTCGGGGTGCAGGCGCACGATGACCGTGTGCAGCCCGAGCTCCTTGATCGGACGATCGATCCGCACCTGCTTGCGGTCGACGGAGAAGCCCGCCTCGCCGGCGGCCTCGGCGGCGTCGCGCGGGCTCACCGAGCCGTAGAGCGAGCCGCGGTCCGACGCCTGGCGAATCACGACGAACTGCTGCCCGTCGAGCCGCTCGGCCAGCGCCTCGGCCTCCTTGCGGGTCTCGAGGTTGCGCGCCTCGAGCTCGGCCTTGCGCTCCTCGAAGGCGGCGATGTTGGCCTTGGAGGCCATCAGCGCCTTGTTCTGCGGCAGAAGGAAGTTGCGGGCGTAGCCGGGCCGGACGTCCACGACGTCGCCCATCTGGCCCAGCTTGGCCACACGTTCCAGAAGGATCACTTGCATGACAGGGGCCTCACTTCACGGCGTAGGGCAGCAGCGCCAGAAAGCGCGCGCGCTTGATCGCGCGGGACAGTTCGCGCTGCTTCTTCGAGGACACGGCGGTGATCCGCGACGGCACGATCTTGCCGCGCTCCGAGATGTAGCGCTGCAGCAGCTTCGTGTCCTTGTAGTCGATCTTGGGCGCGTTGTCGCCGGAGAAGGGGCAGACCTTGCGGCGGCGGAAAAACGGTTTTGCGGCCATGGGTTACTCTCCTGTTCCTCAGCGGCGTTCGCGGTCGTCGCGCTTCTGCATCTGCACCGACGGGCCCTCTGCGTGCTTGTCCACCTTGATGGTGAGCACGCGCATGACGTCGTCGTGCAGGCGCATCAGGCGCTCCATCTCCTGCACCGCCGGCGCGGGCGCGTCGGTGCGCAGGAAGGCGTAATGGCCCTTGCGGTTCTTGTTGATCTTGTAGGCCATCGTCTTGACGCCCCAGTACTCGCTGTCCACGAGTTTGCCGCCGTTGTCGGCGAGGACGCTGCCGAAGTGCTCGATGAGCCCCTCGGCCTGCGCGTTGGAGAGATCCTGACGCGCGATGAAGACATGCTCGTAAAGCGGCATGCGGGCTCCATTCATTTTCGGGCGCACTTCATAGGGCCGGCCTGTCGCCCTCCGCACCGACCCACGAGAGGCTGCGCCGTTGCGTGATGAACGCGAAGGGAAGGGGCCGTATACAGCCCTGAGCGCTGAACGCAAGGCCGCGGCGGCTGCCGAGGAGGCGCCGCGGCCCGGCCGCATTTTCGCCCGATTGGCGGCCGAGGCTCCCGTCACGACGCCGACCGAGCGACCGCGACCGACAGGACGATGACCATGGCCCCGATCGACCCCCTCCACCGCACGTCCGCCGCCGCGCCCATGGTTCTGCGCGCGCTCTGCACCGTCAGCGGCGGGCTGACCGGCGGGCTCTTCCTGGGCTTCGCGCTCGCGCTCTGGATCTGGCCGGGCTCGAGCGTCGCGGCGGAGGTGCTGACGATGAAGGCGGGGCTGAGCGCCTTCCTCGTCATGGCCGGGACGACGCTGATCTCGGCCGCGCGCGGCGCCTGAACCGTCGAGCCGCGCCGGCGCGCTTGCGCGGCCGCGTGGCGCTCTGTATGCCCGCCTCCGAGCGAAAGCAGCCGGAGGAACCCATGAGCCGAGCCTTCGTCTTTCCGGGGCAGGGCGCGCAGAGCGTCGGCATGGGCCGCGCGCTGGCGGAGGCCTATCCCGCCGCCCGCGCGGTCTTCGAGGAGGTCGACGACGCGCTCGGGCAGAAGCTGAGCGCGCTGATCTGGGAGGGCGACGCGGAGACGCTGACGCTCACCCGCAACGCGCAGCCCGCGCTCATGGCCACCTCGCTCGCCGCGATGAGCGCGCTCGAGGCCGAGGGCGTGCGCATCGGCGCGGCGGCCTTCGTCGCGGGACACTCGCTCGGCGAATACTCGGCGCTCGCGGCGGCGGGCGCGCTCACGGTCGCCGACGCCGCGCGGCTCCTGCGCCTGCGCGGCGAGGCGATGCAGCGCGCGGTGCCGGTGGGCGAGGGCGCGATGGCCGCGCTCCTCGGCCTCGGGCTGGAGACCGCGCGCGAGGTCGCCGCGGAGGCCGCCGAGGGCGAGGTCTGCGCCGCCGCCAACGACAACGACCCCCAGCAGGTCGTCGTCTCGGGCCACAAGGCCGCCGTGGAGCGCGCCGTCGAGATCGCGCGGGGCCGGGGCGCGAAGCGGGCGATGCTGCTCCCGGTCTCGGCGCCGTTCCACTCGCCCCTGATGCAGCCGGCGGCGGAGGAGATGAAGGCGGCGCTGAACGACGTGCGCCTCGCCGCGCCCGCCGTGCCCCTCGTCGCCAACGTCCGCGCCGAGGCGGTGGAGGACCCCGACCGCATCAGGCTCTGGCTCGTCGAGCAGGTCACCGGCGCCGTGCGCTGGCGCGAGAGCGTGGAGTACATGGCCGCCGAGGGCGTGACCGACTACTGGGAGATTGGCGCGGGCAAGGCCCTCTCCGGCATGATCCGCCGCATCGACCGGCAGGCCGCCACCCGCCAGATCGGCACGCCCGAAGAGGTGCGCGCCGCGGCCGAGGCGGTCGCCTGACCATGCCGCTCCTCGAGGCCGGGGGGCGGCGCATCTTCTTCGCCCATGTCCCCAAGACAGGGGGGACGAGCGTCGAGGCCTACATGGCCACCAAAGGCGCGGTCTCGATGCTCTCGCCGGGCCGACCGCTGCCCGGCGAGCGGGTCACCGCGCAGCACTACCACCGCGACCTCTACCTGCCGAAGCTCGCGGAGACGCGGGTGGACGCGTGGTTCGCCGTCCTGCGCGACCCCGTCGATCGGCTCGTCAGCGAATACCGCTTCCGCCTGCGCCGCCGCGCCGGGCTGCACGCGCTCGACCCGCGCATCTGGTTCGGCCGCTGGCCGGTCAAGCTCGACGGGCGCAGCCGGCACCTGACGTTCGGGGAATGGGTCGAGGCGGTCTTCGCCGCCTGCCGGCGCGACCCCTGCGTGAACGACAACCACATCCGCCCGCAGGCGGACTTCGTCTGCGAGGGCATGACGCTCTTCGCGCTCGAGGACGGGTTGGAGCCCGTGTTCCGCTGGATCGACGCGCAGACGGACGGGGCGCCGTCGGACGGCCGCTTCGAGGCGAAGCGCACCGCTGGCCGGCGCCCGCTCGTGACGGAGGCCCTGCGCGCGCGCATCGCCGACTTCTACGCCGGGGATAGCGCGCTCCTGTCGCGGCGCCTCGGGCAGAGCACGGAGAGAGCATGAATCCCCTCATGGCCCTGCGCAACATGGTCGTCTTCCGCCGGATGGAGATGACCCATGCGAACCTGAATAATTCCGCTGCGGTGGCAGCTTTTCCCGAGCTTCGGGTCTTCTTCAACCGGATCAAGAAGTCGGGCAATTCAACAGTCACGGCTTTTCTCGCCGAGCTGGCCGCCGAAGAGACCGGGCAACGCTTCGGCACCGTGCGCGACGCCAAGAAGGCGGCGCTCTCCCCCGTACGCTGCAGCTGGCGCGAGGCGCGCGAGATGCGGGATTACACGCGCTTCACCGTGGTCCGGAACCCGTATGATCGCGTGCTCTCGGCCTTCCTGAACAAGGTCGCTCTCGGAGAAGAGGGGAGCGACAGCCGCAAGCGGCGGTTCCGCGTCGTGCCCGGTTGGGGCGAGGCGACGCCGGACGGCTTCGCGCGTTTCGTGGCCTTCCTCGACGAGCGCGGTCTGCATCACGATCGCCACTGGTGGCCGCAGCGCGAGCTGCTCGTCATGCCGCCCGAGCGGTTCCACCTCATCGGACGCCTCGAGACGCTGCCCGAGGACATGGCGCGCCTGTTGACCATGATCGGCCGTGACCCTGAGCGCGCCCGCTCTCTGGGACAGCCACACCCGCTGGAAGCCAGTCAACCGCTCAAGATCACCGGGGCGACAGCGAAGCGCGCCGCGTTCTACACGCCGCAACTCGCCCAGACCGTGGGTCGCCTTTACGCCGCTGATTTCGAAACCTTCGGATATCCGGAAGACTGGGCCTGAGCGGGGCTCACGTGTCCGCCCCCTCGAAAAGCGACAGCACCTTGCGCCGCTGCGCCGCCTCGGAATAGCGCCCGGCGGTCGCGGTCAGCGCCGCGGCGTCCGGCGGCGCGTCCAGCACGGCGGCGATCTGCGCGGCGAGGTCCTCGGCGTCGTCCATGCGCGCGATGCGGCCCGCGCCGGTGCACTCGAGGATCTCTACCGCGCCCGGCGTCGCGGTGGCGACTACGGGCACGCCGTGGGCGAGCGCCTCGATCACGACGTTCGGAAAACCCTCCCAGCGCGAGGGCAGGACGAGGAGATCGGCGCTCTGGTATTCCGCCGCCACGTCGGACACATGGCCGAGGAAGGTGACGGCCCCGGCGATGCCGAGCCGCTCGGCCTGCCGCGCGAGTGTGCGGCGCTGGCGGCCGTCGCCCGCGATCCTGAGCCGCACGTCACGGTCGCGCCGGACCCGCGCGAGCGCCTCGAGCAGGAGGCCGACGTTCTTCTGCGGCGTGAGCCGCGCCACGCAGAGAAGCGTCGGCGGCCCCTCGCGGGCGACGCGCTCCGGCGGCGTCCCGGGGAGGGGCACGGCGTTGGGGATCACGGTGATGCGGTCGGCGGGCACGCCCCAGTTCTCCGCGATCTGCCGGGCCATGCCCTCGGTCAGCGCGATCACCCGGTCGGCGCGGGCGTAGGCGCGGCGGAAGAGCCAGCGCTTGTAGAGCCGCACGGGCAGGCTGCGCATCTCGGTGCGCGACCAGGTGTGATGCGCCTCGCGCAGGATCACGCGGGGGGGCGCCTCGCGCCCGCGCAGCGCGAGCATGAGGCCCAGCATGTTGGCGATGTCCACGACGAGGCAGACATCGGGCCGCAGCTCGTCGATCAGGCCGCGCAGGGCGGCGCCGGCCTGCAGGTTGCGGCGCGCGGGCAGGATGCGGAGCGCGACCCGCTCGGTGTCGAGCCCGAAGTCCCCGGCCTGCGGCGCGTCGAGCGCGGCGAGGGTGACCGTATGGCCCGCCTCGGCGAGGATCATGGCGTATTTGACCGCGTTCTTCCCCGCGCCCCCCGAGACCGAGCGGACGTAGATCAGGATGCGGCGTGTCTCTGCCATGGCGCCCTCCAGAGGCTCGGACCCGCGCTCGCCCGCGCGCGTTAACGGTGCGCGCCGGGGCCGGGTTGCCGGCGCGGGCACGACTGGATAAGCGGAAGCACCTTGAAAGCCAAGAGGAACGCCGATGTTCGATCTGACGGGAAAGACGGCGCTGGTCACCGGCGCCTCGGGCGGAATAGGCGGCGAGATCGCGCGCGCGCTGCACGGCGCGGGGGCGACCGTGGCGCTCTCGGGCACGCGCGAGGGCCCGCTCGAGGAGCTGGCCGCCGCGCTGGGCGAGCGCGCGCATGTCGTGCCCTGCGACCTTTCGGACGCGGCGGCCGTGGACGCGCTGCCCAAGCGCGCGAGCGAGGCGATGGGCGGCCTCGGCATCCTCGTCAACAACGCCGGAATCACCCGCGACGGGCTCTTCATGCGCATGTCGGACGAGGACTGGCAGCAGGTGCTCGACGTGAACCTGACCGCGACGATGCGCCTCTGCCGCGCCTCGCTGCGCGGCATGATGAAGGCGCGCTGGGGCCGGATCGTCAACGTGGGCTCCGTCGTGGGGTCCATCGGCAACCCGGGGCAGGCGAACTACGCCGCCGCGAAGGCCGGGCTTTCCGGGCTCACGAAGTCCATCGCTCACGAGGTCGCCCCGCGCGGCGTGACGGCGAACATGGTCGCGCCCGGCTTCATCACCACCGCGATGACCGACAAGCTGACCGAGGATCAGCGCGCCGGCCTCCTCGAGCGGGTGCCGACGGGGCGCATGGGCGAGGCGCGCGAAGTGGCCGGCGCGGTGCTCTACCTGGCGAGCCCCGAGGCGGCCTACGTCACCGGCGCGACGCTACACGTCAACGGCGGCATGGCGATGCTCTGACGCTGCGCGAGGCGCCTGCGAAAGCGTTTGCCATCCCCGGCGCATGTGCTATAGGCGCGCCTGATTTGGGCGGGGCCGTGACCGGCACCGGCCCGAGGCCGCCGCGCGGCACGACGACGCGCCCTTCCGGGCGCAGAGAGGCGCCGGACCCGAGGGGCGAGGGCAGAACAGGGCGAAGGCCCGGAAGGACAACGAGGACCTGGATATGAGCGACATCGCGGATCGCGTTAAGAAGATCGTCGTAGAGCATCTCGGCGTGGAAGAGGACAAGGTCGGCAACAGCGCCTCCTTCATCGACGACCTCGGCGCCGACAGCCTCGACACCGTCGAGCTGGTCATGGCCTTCGAGGAGGAGTTCGGGATCGAGATTCCCGACGACGCCGCCGAGAACATCCAGACCTTCGGCGACGCGGTGAAGTTCATCGAGGACGCTCAGTAAGACACCCGGCACGGCCGGATCGGGGCGGCATCCGGGGACGGGTGCCGCCTTCGTTTTGCGCCTCCCGCCCCATCTCTGCCGGGCCGGGGGCGGGCCTTGCCCCGCGCGGGCGGGAGAGGCTAAGAGCAGGCCAGTCACAAGCAGGAGTGCGGGCGATGCGGCGCGTTGTCGTTACGGGGTTGGGACTTGTCACGCCGCTGGGATGCGGGGTGGAGACGACGTGGTCGCGCCTTCTCGAGGGGCGCTCGGGGGCGGGGACGATCACCCGCTTCGACGCCTCGGGTCTCGCCACCACCTACGCCTGCGAGGTGCCGTTCGGCGACGGCGCCGACGGCAGCTTCAACCCCGACGACTGGGTGGCGCCCAAGGAACGGCGCAAGATCGACGAGTTCATCGTCTACGGCCTCGCCGCCGCGCAGCAGGCGGTCGAGCAGGCCGGCTGGAGCGACCCGGCGGAGGCCGAGAAGCTGCGCACCGGCGTGATGATTGGCTCCGGCATCGGCGGGCTCAACTCCATCGCGGAGACGGCCTGCCTGATCCGCGACAAGGGGCCGCGCCGCGTCTCGCCCTTCTTCATTCCCGGCTCGCTCATCAACCTGATCTCGGGGCAGGTGAGCATCCGCTACGGCTTCAAGGGGCCGAACCACGCGGTCGTCACCGCCTGCTCGACGGGCGCGCACGCCATCGGCGACGCCGCGCGGCTGATCCGGGACGACGACGCCGACGTGATGCTCGCCGGGGGCGCCGAGGCCGCGATCAGCGAGATCGGCATCGCGGGCTTCAACGCCTGCAAGGCGCTCTCGACCAAGTACGGCAACGCGCCCGAGGCGGCGAGCCGGCCCTACGACTGCGACCGCGACGGCTTCGTCATGGGCGAGGGCGCGGGCGTCGTCGTGCTCGAGGAATACGAGCACGCCAGGGCCCGCGGCGCGACGATCTACGCCGAGGTCATCGGCTACGGCCTCTCGGGCGACGCCTACCACATCACCGCGCCGTCCGAGGACGGCGACGGCGCGGAGCGTTCGATGCGCGCGGCGCTGCACAAGGCGGGGCTCGAGCCCGGCGCGATCGACTACATCAACGCGCACGGCACCTCGACCATGGCCGACGTGATCGAGCTTCAGGCGGTCGAGCGGATGCTCGGCGAGGCGGCGGAAAAGGTCACCATGTCCTCGACCAAGTCGATGACGGGCCACCTGCTCGGCGCGGCGGGCGCGATCGAGGCGATCTTCTCGGTCCTCGCCATCCGCGATCAGGTCGCGCCGCCGACGATCAACCTCGACGCGCCCGCGGTCGAGACGCCGATCGACCTCGCCCCCAACGCGAAGCGCGATCGCGAGATCAACGTGGCGCTCTCCAACTCCTTCGGCTTCGGCGGCACCAACGCGAGCGTGCTTTTCGGGAAGGTCGCGTGAATGTGGCGCAGCATCGCGTCGAACGCTCTGACGCTGATCGCCGTGGTGCTGTTTCTCGGGGCGGGGCTCGTTCTCTGGGGTGAGCGGAGCTATCGCGCCGCCGGCGCGCTCGACCGCCCCGTCTGCGTGAGCGTGCCGCGCGGCGACACGCTGCGCGCGCTCTCCACCCGGCTCGAGGACGACGGCGTGATCTCGTCGGGCCTGATCATGCGGCTCGCGGCGGAGTACGGCGGCATGGCCGGCGACCTGAAGGCGGGCAATTTCCTGATCGAGCCGGGCGCGTCGATCGCCGACGTGCTCGGCAAGGTCACCGGCGACGGCATCAGCGACTGTGGCACCGTCGTCACCCTGCGCATCGGCGTGAATGCCGCGCGGGTCGACGTGCTGCAGTTTTCGTCCGAGACCGGCGCGATGGAGGTCTCGGCCGAGATCGACCTCGCGGCCGAGACGCGGCCCGCGATCTACGAGGAGGCCGTCTCGGACCCGGTCACCGAATACAACGTGATCACCGCCGAGGGCGCGACGAGCTGGCAGGTGGCGCAGGCGCTCGGGGGCTTCGACGTGCTCACCGGCGCAATCGAGGAGACGCCGGCGGAGGGCTCCCTCGCCCCGGGCGGCTACACCGTGCGCCGCGGCGACGACCGCGCCGACCTGATCGCCGAGATGCAGGCCCGGCAGGCGGAGATCCTCGCCGAGGCCTGGGCGGCGCGCGCGCCCGGCCTGCCGCTCGAGACCCAAGATGAGGCGCTGATCCTCGCCTCCATCATCGAGAAGGAGACCGGCGTCGGGGCGGAGCGCCGCCGCGTGGCGAGCGTCTTCGTCAACCGCCTCGAGCGGGGGATGCGGCTGCAGACCGACCCGACGGTGATCTACGGTGTCACCGAGGGGCGCGGCGTCTTCGGCCGCGGCCTGCGCCAGAGCGAGCTGCGCGAAGCGACGCCGTGGAACACCTACGTCATCGACGGGTTGCCGCCGACGCCGATCGCCAACCCGGGCCGCGCGGCGATCGAGGCGGCGGTGACCCCGGCCTCGACCGACGATCTCTTCTTCGTGGCCGACGGGACGGGCGGGCACGCCTTCGCCGAGACGCTGGCCGAGCACAACCGCAACGTCGCCCGCTGGCGCGAGATCGAGGCCGAGCGCGCCGCCGAGGAGGATTGAGCGGGCGCGCATCGGCCCTTCCGGGCCTCTTTGCGCCGGGCGCCCGGTCTTGAAATTGTCCAATCGCAACGGGCGCTTGGCGCGCTGCGCGTTGCGCAACGCGATTGACCCGGCGCGCGGTTTCGCCTATAGGTTGTGTCACGCTGGACGGCGTGTACAGGGCGGCGCGGGATACCCCGCGGCCGCCCTTTTTCGTGTCCGCCCGGCGCGCACCCACCAACCGAAAGGCCGGCCCGTGTCCACCATCCTGACGACCGAGGCGGCGGAGGCATCGCCCCTCGACGACGAGATCGCGAGCATCGCGCACCAACTCCGCGAGATGCGCCACGAGCTCGAGGACTTCCAGCACATGCTCGCGCGCGGCGACTGGGAGGAGGCGCGCGAGGCGGGAAAGGCCGTCGCCTCGGTCAAGCAGTGGATCCGGCTGGCGATAGAAGCGGAGATGCTGCTGCATGCGCGACGACGCAAGACATCCGGCCTCGGCCGGGGAAGCTACGCCCTCGACCTCGCCGCCGCCCGCGCCGAGATCGACGCTCGACTGGATCGCCTGCGCCGCACCGGAGGTGCGCCGGCGGTTTCTTGACGGCCTCGGCGACGGCGAGCTGCTGGCGCTGCCGTTTCTCTTCGAGCTCTGGGCGATGGCGCATCAGCGCCCGCCCGAGGGCGACTGGCGGACATGGGTCGTGCTCGGCGGCCGGGGGGCGGGCAAGACCCGCGCCGGCGCAGAATGGGTGCGCGCCGAGGTGGAGGGGCCGCGCCCGCTCGATCCGGGCCGCGCCCGCCACCTCGCGCTCGTGGCGAGACCTACGACCAGGTGCGCGACGTCATGGTGCTGGGCGAGAGCGGCATCCTCGCCTGTTCGCCGCCCGACCGCCGGCCCGACTGGGAACCGTCGAAGCGCCGGCTCGTCTGGCCCAACGGCGGGGTCGCGCAACTCTTCTCGGCGCACGACCCGGAGGCGCTGCGCGGCCCGCAGTTCGACGCGGCCTGGGCCGACGAACTGGCGAAATGGCCGAACGGGCAGGCGGCCTGGGACATGCTGCAGTTCGCGCTCCGCCTCGGAGAGCGCCCGCGCGCCTGCGTGACGACGACGCCGCGCAACGTCGATGTGCTCAAGCGCCTGCTCGAGCGCGAGTCGACCGTCGTCACCCGCGCCGGCACCGCGGCGAACCGCGCCAATCTCGCCGAGAGCTTCCTCGACGAGGTGCACGCGCGCTACGCGGGCACGCGGCTCGGCCGGCAGGAGCTCGACGGGGTGCTCCTCGAGGATGCGGAGGGCGCGCTCTGGACGGCCGCCGGGCTCGAGGGCGCCCGCGTCGCGCGTCCGCCGGAGCTGGACCGGATCGTGGTCGCCGTCGATCCGCCCGCCACGGGCCACGCGACGAGCGACGCCTGCGGCATCGTGGTCGCCGGCGCGACGCTCGCCGGCGAGGTCGCGGACTGGCGCGCCGTGGTGCTGGAGGACGCGAGCCTCGGCGCGGCGCGGCCCTCGGACTGGGCCGAGGCGGCGGTCGCGGCGATGGAACGCTGGGGCGCCGAGCGCCTCGTCGCGGAGGTCAACCAGGGCGGCGAGATGGTCGCCGAGGTGATCCGCCAGGTCGATCCGCTGATCCCCCTGCGGCAGGTGCGCGCGACGCGCGGCAAGCTCGCCCGCGCCGAGCCGGTCGCCGCGCTCTACGAGCAGGGGCGGGTGCGCCATCTGCCGGGGCTCGCGGAGCTCGAGGCGCAGATGACGCGCATGACGGCGCAGGGCTACGACGGCCCCGGCAGCCCGGACCGGGTGGACGCGCTGGTCTGGGCGCTGCACGAGCTGATGATCCTGCCGGCGGCGCGCTGGCGCCGGCCCCGGCTGCGCGCGCTCTGAGCGGCGCGCGGCGCGGGCCGTGGGCGAAGGCGGTTCTAACCGCCTTCGCCGCTGCCGCGCGGCGGGACGACCGCAGGGGGCGCGCGGCGTCGGCGGTGGCGGGGGGCGCTGCCCCCCGTCGCGCCTCTCGGCGCGACTCCCCCCGGAGTATTTTCGCCAAGATGATGGGCGCGGGTGGCGCGTCGCCGTGCGGGGGCGCGGGGGGCCCTGTCGTGCCGGGGCCGGTTCGCAGGAGACACGCTGCGTGCGCGCGGGGCGGGGCGCGGCGTGGCCACTGCGCGACAGGGTGCGACGGGGCGCGACGCGGCACGACGGGGCGCCCCTCCCGCGCTCGGCGCTCCGGCGGCTGCCACGGCCGTCCGTCCCGGCCGTGATCCGGGCGCTTCTCTGTGTGCCCGGGTGGTTTGCTGGTCGAGGGGCTCGGGACCCGGCGTGTGCGGCGGCGCGGCGCGTCAGTGGGTGTTGCGCGCGGCGTGGCGGGGCGTGCGGCGGGATTTCGCTGGGTTAATGGGGCCGGGGCTAGAAGGCCCTTCGAAACGGCGCGCGGCTCGCCCGGCGCCGAGAGACGAAGGAGCCCCGCATGGTCTTTCCCTTCCGCCGCCGCCGTCCTGCGCCCGAGGCCAAGGCGCGCGCCGCCCAGCCGGCGATCGTCTGGGCGGGGGCGGGGCGCGTCGCCTGGAGCCCGCGCGAGGCGGGCGCGCTGATGCGGTCGGGCTTCGCCGGCAACCCGGTGGGCTTCCGCGCGGTGAAGCTCGTCGCCGAATCCGCCGCGGCTCTGCCGCTCGTCCTGCAGGACGCGGCGCGGCGCCACGAGAGCCACCCGATCCTGTCGCTCCTGCGCCGGCCGAACCCGGGGCAGGGGCGCGCCGAGCTGATGGAGGCCGTCTACGGCCAGCTTCTCCTGAGCGGCGACGCCTGGCTGGAGGCGGTGGCGGGCGCGGAAGGCGCGCCGGTGGAGCTGCACGTCCTGCGCTCGGACCGGATGCGCGTCGTGCCCGGCGCGGACGGCTGGCCGGCGGCCTACGCCTACACGGTGGCCGGGCGCACGCATCGCTTCGACGCCGCGGCGCGGCCCGCGCCGGTCTGCCATCTGCGCAGTTTCCATCCCCAGGACGACCACCACGGGCTCTCGCCGATGCAGGCGGCGGCGCAGGCGGTGGACGTGCACAACGCCGCCTCGCGCTGGTCGAAGGCGCTTCTGGACAATGCCGCGCGGCCCTCGGGGGCGATCGTCTATCAGGGTGCCGACGGCGGCGGCGGGCTCGCGCCCGAGCAGTACGACCGGCTCGTGGCGGAGATGGAGAGCTATCACCAGGGCGCGCGCAACGCCGGGCGGCCGATGCTCCTCGACGGGGGGCTCGACTGGAAGCCGATGGGCTTCTCGCCCTCCGACATGGAGTTCCAGCAGACCAAGGAGGCGGCGGCGCGCGAGATCGCGCTCGCCTTCGGCGTGCCGCCGATGCTGCTCGGCCTGCCGGGGGACGCCACCTACGCCAACTACCAGGAGGCGAACCGCGCCTTCTTCCGGCTCACGGTGCTGCCGCTCGCGGCGCGGGTGACGGCGGCGCTGGGCGACTGGCTGTCGGAGCATTTCGGCGCGGCGCTCGCGCTCAAGCCGGATCTCGACCAGGTCCCGGCGCTCGCCGCGGAGCGCGACGCGCAGTGGGCGCGCGTGGGCGTGGCGGATTTCCTGACGCGCGCCGAGAAGCGGCGCCTTCTGGGGCTGCCGGCGGAACCGGCGGCGGAGGACGCGGCGGATGGCTGAGCGGCACGACGGGCGGCCGGGTCCCGAGACGCCGGCCTGCGCGCCGGCGCTCCGGCTGGAGGCGCACGAGGCGATGGCGCGGCTGCAGTTCGAGACCGTGCACCGCCGGCTCGAGAAGATCGAGGCGATGATGGAGCGGCTCGAGCGGCGGCTCTGGATCAGCGTCTACGGCGTCGTGGGGATGATCCTCGCGCAGGCGGTGCAGTCGATGGCGCAGGTGGCGCCGTGAGGAGGGACGGGATGGAACTGGAACGCAAGTTCGCGGGCGGCGCGGTGGCGCTCGAGGGCGCGGCGCGGATCGAGGGCTACGCGAGCCTCTTCGGCGCGCCGGATCAGGGCGGCGACGCGGTGGCGCCCGGCGCCTTCGCGGGCTCGCTCGGGCAGGGCCGCGCGGTGCGCCTGCTCTGGCAGCACGACCCCGCGCAGCCGATCGGCGTCTGGGAGGAGCTGCGCGAGGACGCGCGCGGGCTCTTCGTGCGCGGGCGGCTGCTGACGGAGGTGGCGCGCGGGCGCGAGGCGGCCGCGCTTCTGAAGGCCGGCGCGATCGAGGGGCTCTCGATCGGCTACCGCACGCGGCGCGCGGAGCGGCGCGCGGGCGGGCGGCTCCTGACGGAGGTCGAGCTCTGGGAGGTCTCGCTGGTGACCTTTCCGATGCTGCCCGCCGCGCGCGCCGAGGCGAAGGAGGAGGCGCAACAGGACGCCGAGGAGGACGGGGGCGCGGCGGCGCTGCGCGCGCTCGCCGAGGGCGTCGAGGCCGCGCGCCGGGCGCTGCGCGGGTGACGAAGAGCAATCCGGAGGACGGCATGAGCGAGACGACAGAGGCCGGCGCGACCCCCGCGCCGGTGGCCGAGGCGAAGCGCGCGATGGCGGGGTTCGCGAAGGATTTCGGGGAGTTCCGGCAGGAACTTCACGCACGACTTCAACAGCAGGAAGAGCGACTGACCATGCTTGATCGCAAGATGCAGAGCCCGGCGCGCCCGGCGCTCGCCCGCGCCGCCGACGAGACGGCGCCGCACGCCAAGGCCTTCGGGTCCTACCTCCGCTCGGGCGACGACGAGGGGCTGCGCGGCCTCGAGCTCGAGGGCAAGGCGATGACCTCGGCGGTGGCGGCCGACGGCGGCTATCTCGTCGATCCGGAGACCGCCGAGACCATCCGCGGCGTGCTCGATTCCACCGCCTCGATCCGGCGCATCGCCAATGTCGTCCATGTCGAGGCGACCGCCTACGACGTGCTCGTGGACACGACCGAGGTGGGCGCCGGCTGGGCGACCGAGAGCGACGCGGCGGCCGAGACCGGCACCCCGGCGATCGACCGCATCTCGATCCCGCTGCACGAGCTCTCGGCGCTGCCGAAGATCAGCCAGCGGCTGCTCGACGATTCGGCCTTCGACATCGAGGCCTGGCTCGCCGGCCGCATCGCCGAGAAATTCGCCCGCGCCGAGGCGGCGGCCTTCGTCGCGGGCGACGGGGTGGACAAGCCCCGCGGCTTTCTCACCCATCCGGCGGTGGCCGACGCGAGCTGGAACTGGGAGAGCCTCGGCTACGTGGCGACCGGCGCGGACGGCGCCTTTGCCGGGGCCGAGGCGCTGATCGATCTCGTCTACGCGCTCGGCGCGCGCTACCGCGCCAACGCGCGCTTCGTGATGAACTCGCGCACCGCCGGCGCGGTGCGCAAGCTCAAGGACGCCGACGGCCGCTTCCTCTGGTCCGACGGGCTGGCGGCCGGCGAGCCCGCGCGGCTCCTCGGCTATCCGGTGCTCGTCGCCGAGGACATGCCCGACATCGCAAGCGGCGCGGACGCCATCGCCTTCGGCGACTTCCGCGCGGGCTACACCGTGGCCGAGCGGCCGGACCTGCGCGTGCTGCGCGATCCCTTCAGTGCCAAGCCGCATGTCCTCTTCTACGCGACCAAGCGCGTGGGCGGCGACGTGACCGACTTCGCGGCGATCAAGCTCCTGCGCTTCGCCACCGCCTGAGCGGGGCTGCGAGGGGGCGCGCGCGGGCCTTGACGGGACCGCGCGCGCCCGAGGGCCCCGGCGGGGCTGGACCATCGGGAGACGTCACCCATGCTGATCGAAGAGACGCCGCTCGATCCGGCGGCCCTGCCGGTGCAGGCTTTCCGCGCGCATCTGCGCCTCGGCACCGGCTTTTCGCAGGACGACCTGCAGGGCCCCGTGCTCGAGGCGGTGCTGCGCGCGGCGCTGGCCGCGATCGAGGCGCGCACGGCCAAGATCCTGCTCGCCCGCGATTTCGCGCTGAGCCTGCCGGCCTGGGCGGAGCCCTGCGGCCAGCCGCTGCCGCTCGCCCCCGTGACGGCGGTGCACGAACTCGCCCTGCGCGACGCCGCGGGCGAGGAGCGGGCCGCGGCGGCCGACACCTGGCGGCTGGAGGCGGACACGCACCGCCCGGTGCTGCGCGCCGCGGGCGCCGCGCTGCCGGCGATCCCGGCGCGCGGCGCGGCGGTGATCCGCTTCGCGGCGGGCTTCGGCGCCGCCTGGGCCGAGGTGCCCGCGGACCTGCGCCAGGCGGTCATGCTGCTCGCCGCGCATTACTACGAATACCGCGACGCGGCCTCGGCGGGCGCCGAGGCGATGCCGGCCGCCGTCGCCGGGTTGATCGGGCCGTGGCGGGCGCTGCGCCTCGGCGCGGGAGGGGCGGCATGAGGGCGCCGCGGCTCACACGCGCTCTCCTGCTGGAAGCGCCGCGCGACACGCCGGACGGGGCGGGCGGCACGGCCACGGGCTGGACCCCGCGCGGCACGCTCTGGGCCGAAGTGGTCGCGGGCACGGGCCGCGAGGTCGCCGCGACGGGCGGCGCGGTCGCGGCGACGCCCTACCGCATCACGGTGCGCGCCGCGCCGCCGGGCTGCGAGGCGCGCCCGCGCCCCGGCCAGCGCTTCCGCGAGGAGGCCCGCGTCTGGCGCATCCGCGCCGTCGCCGAGGCCGATCCGGCCGGCCGCTACCTGACCTGTTTCGCCGAGGAGGAGGTCGCGCCATGAGCTACGCCCTCTCCGCCGCCCTGCAGGCCGCGGTGCACGCGCGCCTCTCGGGCGATCCCGCGCTCGGCGCGCTCACCGGCGGGCACGTCCACGACGCGCCGCCGGCGGGCAAGCTGCCGCCGCTTTACGTGCTGATCGGGCCGGAGCGCGTGCGCGACCGCTCCGACGCGAGCGGGCCGGGGGCCGAGCACGACCTGACCGTGACCGTCGCCGGCGAGGACGGGAGCTTCCGGGCCGCGAAGGAGGCGGCGGCGGCGGTCTCCGCGGCGCTTCTCGACCCGCCGCTCGCGCTCGACGCGGGGCGGCTCCTGCACCTGAGCTTCCGCCGCGCGCGGGCGGACCGTGGGCCGAAGGGCCGCGGCCGGCGCATCGACCTGACCTTCCGCGCGCGCGTAGCGCCGGAGTGAGACCACGGAGGAGAGACGACATGGGCGCCCAGAGCGGCAAGGACATGCTGATCAAGGTGGACCTGACCGGCGACGGCCAGTTCCGCACCATCGCGGGGCTGCGCGCCACGCGGCTTTCGTTCGACGCCGAGCAGGTGGACGTCACCAGCCTCGAAAGCGCGGGCGGCTGGCGCGAGCTGCTGGCCGGGGCGGGGGTGAAATCCGCCACCATCGCGGGCTCCGGCGTCTTTCGCGACGCCGACACCGACGCCCGCGCGCGGCAGGTCTTCTTCGACGGGGCGACGCCGGAGTTCCAGGTGGTGATCCCGGATTTCGGCACCATCGCCGGGCCGTTCCAGGTCACCGGGCTCGAATACGCGGGGCGTCACGACGGCGAGGCGACCTACGAGATCGCCCTCGCCTCCGCCGGCGCGCTCAGCTTCACGGCGCTCTGATGGC
This sequence comes from Rhodosalinus sediminis, assembly GCF_003385555.1. GTDB lineage: Bacteria > Pseudomonadota > Alphaproteobacteria > Rhodobacterales > Rhodobacteraceae > Rhodosalinus > Rhodosalinus sediminis. The sequence continues at coordinate 245,473 of NZ_QOHR01000001.1, forward strand.
GAACCCTCATCGCGGGGAAGTGGCGCTCGTGATCGACGGCGAGCGCCGGGTGATGCGCCTGACCCTCGGCGCGCTCGCGGAGCTGGAGGCGACGCTCGGGGCCGACAGCCTCGTGGCGCTCGCCGAACGCTTCGAGGCGGGCCGCGTCTCCGGGCGCGACGTGCTCGCGGTGCTGGTCGCCGGGCTGCGCGGCGCCGGCTGGGAGGGCGCGGCCGCCGACCTGCGCACCGCCGAGATCGCGGGCGGCCCGGTGGCGGCGGCGCGCGCGGCGGCCGAGCTTCTGGCGCGCGCCTTCCTGCCGCCGGAGGAGGCGCCGTGAGCGGGCTCGACTGGCCGGCGCTGATGCGCGCGGGGCTCGGGCGGCTGGGCCTGCGGCCGGCCGAGTTCTGGGCGCTCACGCCCGCCGAACTCGCCGTGATGCTGGGCGCGGGCGCGGGGCCCGGGCCGATGGGGCGCGCGCGGCTCGACGCCTTGATGCGCGCCTATCCGGACGTTGCGACGGAGGAAAGCGATGAGCGACCCTGAGGAGGCCGAGGCGCTGGACGAGGCGCTCGAGGCGCTGGAGACGCGCCTCGGCGGCGCGGCCGACCTGGCCGCGGGTTTCGAGGCCGAACTGCGCCGGGTGAACGCGACCTTCGACGCCGCCGGCAAGGGTGCGGCGCGGCTCGAGCGCTCGCTCGAGCGCGGGCTGCGCCGGGCGATCGACGGGGTGGTCTTCGACGGCGCGAAGCTCTCGGACGCGCTGGGCGAGATGGCGGCGGGGCTCGCCGACACGGCCTATTCCGCGGCGGTCAAGCCCGTGACGGGGCATGTCGCGGGCCTTCTGGCCGACGCGGCGCAGGGGGTCTTCGGCGCCTCGGCCTTCGCCGACGGGGCGGGCTTCGCGCAGGGGCGCGTCATGCCCTTCGCCTCGGGCGGGGTGGTGCGCGAGGCGACGCGCTTTCCGATGCGCGGCGGCACGGGGCTCATGGGCGAGGCGGGGCCGGAGGCGATCCTGCCGCTCGCCCGCGGCGCCGACGGCAAGCTCGGCGTGCAGGCCGCGGGGGGCGCGCGGCCCGCCGCGGTGACGATCAACGTCACCACGCCCGACGTCGAGGGCTTTCGCCGCTCGCGCACGCAGATCGCCGCCGAGATGTCGCGCGCGCTCGCCCGCGGGCAGCGCAACCGCTGAGCCGAGGACGCGGCCGCCCGCACCCGCCATCAGACCGGAGGACCAGAGGCATGAGCTTTCACGAGATCCGCTTTCCGCCCAACCTGAGCTTCGGCTCCACCGGCGGGCCGGAGCGGCGCACCGAGGTCGTCGCCCTCGCCTCCGGCCACGAGGAGCGCAACACGCCCTGGGCGCAGTCGCGCCGGCGCTACGACGCGGGCGTCGGGCTGCGTTCGCTCGACGACATCGCCACGCTGGTCGCCTTCTTCGAGGCGCGGCGCGGGCGGCTGCACGGGTTCCGCTGGAAGGACTGGGCCGATTATACCTCGTGCCCGCCGAGCCGGCGCCCCGCGCCCACCGATCAGGTGATCGGCCACGGCGACGGGGAGAGCCGCGTCTTTTCCCTCTGCAAGACCTACCGCTCGGGGGAGGGCGCCTACACCCGGCCCATCGCCAAGCCGGTCGCGGGGAGCGTGCGCCTCGCCGTGCAGGGCGACGCGCTGCGCGAGGGCGTGGATTTCGAGCTCGACGCGACGCGCGGCACGGTGACGCTCGCCCGCGCGCCCTCTCGGGGCATGGAGATCACCGCGGGCTTCGAGTTCGACGTGCCGGTGCGCTTCGACACCGACGCCATCCGCACGAGCGTGGCGAGCTTCCGCGCCGGCGAGGTGCCGAGCGTGCCGGTGGTGGAGGTGCGGGTCTGATGCAGGAGGCGTTGCAGGACCATCTGGCGCAGGGCGCGACGACCGTCGCGCGGGCCTGGGCGGTGACGCGGGCCGACGGGGTGACGCTCGGCTTCACCGATCACGACCGCCCGCTCGCCTTCGAGGGCGTGGCGTTCCGCCCCGAGACCGGGCTGTCGGCGGCGGCGCTGCAGCAGACGACGGGGCTTTCGGTGGACAACACCGAGGCGCTCGGCGCGCTCTCGGACGCGGCGATCCGCGAGGCCGACATCGCCGCGGGCCGCTGGGACGGGGCGGAGGTGCGCGCATGGCTCGTGGACTGGTCCGACGTCGCCGCGCGGCAGCTGATCTTCCGCGGCACCATCGGCGAGCTGCGCCGGGTGGATGGCACCTTCCACGCCGAGCTGCGCGGGCTCGCGGCGGCGCTCAACCGGCCCGGCGGGCGCGTCTTTCAGCGCCCCTGCGCGGCGGTGCTGGGCGACGCGGCCTGCGGCGTCGATCTCGCGCGGCCGGGCTATCGCCACGAGGGGCCGGCGCTCGCCGTGGAGGAGGACGGGCGCGTGCTGCGCTTTCCGCCGCTCGCGGGCTACGCGCCGGCGTGGTTCGACCGCGGGCGCGTGGAGGTGCTCGGCGGCGCGGCCGCCGGGCTCTCGGGCGTGGTCAAGCGCGACGTGGCGGAGGCCGGCACGCGGGCGATCGAGCTCTGGACGCCGCTCGGCGCCGCGCCCGCGCCGGGCGATCCGATCCGCCTCGAGGCGGGCTGCGACAAGCGCTTCGAGACCTGCCGGGCGAAGTTCGCCAATGCGCTCAACTTCCAGGGCTTCCCGGACCTGCCGGCGGAGGACTGGGTCACCGTGCCGCCGGCGCGCTCGGGCGAGACCGGCGGCGGGAGCCGGCGATGAGCGGGCCGGGCGCGCGCGTGGTCGCCGTCGCGCGGGGCTGGATCGGCACGCCCTACGTGCACCAGGCGAGCTGCCGGGGCGCGGGGGCGGATTGCCTCGGCCTGATCCGCGGCGTCTGGCGCGAGGTCATGGGCGCCGAGCCCGCCCTCGTGCCCGCCTACACGCCCGACTGGTCGGAACCGGCGGGGGAGGAGCGGCTCTGGGCCGCGGCGCGCGCGCATCTGGTGGCCGCGCCGCGCGGCGCGGCCGCGCCGGGCGACGTGCTGCTCTTCCGGATGCGGGCGGGCGCGGTGGCCAAGCACCTCGGCATCCAGGGGCGCACCGGCGCGGGGGCGACGGTGATCCACGCCTATTCCGGCCAGGGCGTGGTCGAAAGCCCCCTCGGCCCGGCCTGGGCGCGGCGCGTCGTGGCGCGGTTCCGCTTTCCGGACGGGGCGGAATGAGGCGCGCGGGCGGGGGCGGCCAAGCGCCTTGGAAGGCGCTTGGCAAGGCGCTTCGAAGCGCCTTGCCGGCGCGGGACGGCTGACGGGAGCGAGCGATGGCGACGATCCTTCTATCCGCGGCGGGTGCCGCGCTGGGCACATCGCTCGGCGGCACGGTGCTCGGCCTCTCGGCGACGGCGGCGGGGCGCTTCGTCGGCGCGAGCCTCGGGCGCGCGATCGACCAGCGCCTTCTCGGCGAGGGCTCCGAGGCGGTGGAAACCGGCCGGCTGGAGCGCATCCGCCTCACCGGCGCGGGCGAGGGCGCGCCGATCCCGCGCGTCTTCGGCCGCATGCGCGTCGGCGGGCACGTGATCTGGGCGAGCCGCTTCACCGAGGTGGTCACGACCGAGGGCGGCGGCGGCGGCAAGGGCGCGCCGCGCCGCCCGGATGTGCGGCGCATCTCCTACCGCGTGAGCCTCGCCGTCGCGCTCTGCGAGGGCGAGATCGCGGGCGTCGGCCGCGTCTGGGCCGACGGCGGCGAGATCGCGCCGGCCGATCTCGAGATGCGCGTGCACACCGGCGCGCGCGACCAGAGGCCCGATCCGCTGATCGAGGCGATCGAGGGGCCAGGGCAGACGCCGGCCTACCGCGGCACCGCCTACGTCGTGCTCGAGGCGCTCGACCTCGGCCGCTTCGGCAACCGGGTGCCGCAGTTCAGCTTCGAGGTGATCCGCCACGAGCAGCCCGACCGCCCCGGCGCGGAGGTGGATGTCGCGCGCTCGGTGCGCGGCGTCGCGCTGATCCCGGGCACGGGCGAGTATGCGCTGGCGACCGAGCCCGTGGCGCTGCCGGTCGACCGGGGCCGCTGGCGCATGGCCAACGTGAACACGCCGCTCGGGGTGGCGGACCTGCCCGCCTCGCTCGACGCGCTGGGCCGCGAGCTGCCCGATTGCCGCGCCGTCTCGCTCGTGGTGAGCTGGTTCGGCGACGACCTGCGCTGCGGCGACTGCACGCTTCGCCCGCGCGTCGAGCAGACCGAGGCCGACGGGCGGGAGATGCCCTGGACCGTCTCGGGACTGTCGCGGGCCGAGGCGGGCCGCGTGCCCGCGAAGGACGGCCGCGCGCTCTACGGCGGCACGCCCGCCGACGCCGCGGTCGTGCAGGCGATCCGCGCCCTGCGCGAGAGCGGTCGGGCGGCGCTCTTCTATCCCTTCGTCCTGATGACCCAGACCGAGGGCAACACGCGCCCCGACCCCTGGACCGGGGCGGAGAGCCAGCCGGTCCTGCCGTGGCGCGGGCGGATCACCGCCTCGGTCGCGCCGGGGCGGGCGGGCTCGCCCGACGGCACGGCGCAGGCGGACGCGGAGGTGGCGGCCATCTTCGGCACCGCCGCCGCCGCGGATTTCACGGTGGGCGACGGCGTGGTCCATTACCACGGCCCCGACGAATGGAGCTTTCGCCGCTTCATCCTGCACTACGCCGCGCTCTGCGCCGCGGCGGGGGGCGTGGAGGCCTTCTGCATCGGCACGGAGATGCGCGGGCTCACGCAGATCCGGGGCGCGCAGGGCTTCCCGGCGGTCGCGGCGCTGCGCGCGCTCGCGGGCGAGGTGCGCGCGCTCCTCGGCCCGGAGGTGAAGCTCGGCTACGCCGCCGACTGGTCGGAATACTGGGGCTATCAGCCGCCCGACGCGCCGGGCGACCGCTACTTCCACCTCGATCCGCTCTGGGCCGACGACGCGATCGATTTCGTGGGCATCGACAACTACATGCCGCTGTCGGACTGGCGCGACGGGGCCGACCACCTCGACGCGCACCGGGGCGCGATCCACGACCTCGACTACCTGAAGTCCAACGTCGAGGGGGGCGAGGGCTACGACTGGTATTACCCCTTCGAGGAGGCGCGCGCGGCGCAGATCCGCACGCCGATCACCGACGGCGCGCACGGCGAGCCCTGGGTCTGGCGCGTCAAGGACATCCGCGGCTGGTGGGAGAACGCCCACTTCGAGCGCATCGGCGGGGTGCGGCAGCCCGCGCCGACGCCTTGGGCGCCCCGCTCCAAGCCCGTCTGGTTCACCGAGATCGGCTGCCCGGCGGTGGACAAGGGCACCAACCAGCCGAACAAGTTCCTCGATCCGAAGTCCTCCGAATCCGCGCTGCCGCATTTCTCCGACGGCCGGCGCGACGAGACGATCCAGGCGCAGTACATCCGCGCGCTCACCGCCTACTGGCGCGACCCGGCCAACAACCCGGTCTCGAAGATCTACGGCGGGCGCATGGTGGACATGGACCGCTGCTTCGTCTGGGCGTGGGACGCGCGGCCCTTCCCGTGGTTCCCGCAGGCGCGCGAGGTCTGGGCCGACGGCGACAACTACGCGCGCGGGCACTGGCTGAACGGCCGCGCCTCGGGGCGGAGCCTCGCCTCCGTGGTGGGCGAAATCTGCGACGCCGCGGGGCTTGCGGCGCACGACACCGCCCGCCTCTTCGGCCATGTGCGCGGCTATCTGGAGGCCGAGGGCGGCACGGCCCGCGCCGCGCTGCAGCCCCTGATGCTCGCCCACGGGTTCGACGCGGTGGAGCGCGACGGCGCGCTGCGCTTCCTCCCCCGCGAGACGGAGCGCGCGGCGCTCCTCTCGCCCGAGGCGCTGGCCGAGAGCGACCGGCTGGAGGGCACGGTCGAGGCGACGCGCGCCGCCGAGGCCGAGCAGTCGGGGCGCGTGCGCGTGCGCTTCACCGTGGCCGACGGCGATTTCGAGGCGGCCGCGGAAGAGGCGATCCTGCCGGGCGAGCCGAGCCGGCAGGTCGCCGAGGCGGCGCTGCCGCTCGCCCTGACGCGGGGCGAGGGGCGGCTCGTGGCCGAGCGCTGGCTCGCCGAGGCGCGGGTGGCGCGCGACGGGCTGCGCCTCGCGCTGCCGCCCTCGGCCTGGGCGCTCGGGGCGGGCGACGTGATCCGCCTCGGGCCGGAGGGCGCGCGCTTTCGCATCGACCGGGTGGAGCAGGGCGAGGTGCGGCTGGCCGAGGCGGTGCGGATGGAGCCCTCGGTCTATCGCCCCGCGGGCGTCGCGGAACGGCCGCCCCGCCTCGCCCCCTTCGTGCCGGCGGTGCCGGTCACGGCGCTCTTTCTCGACCTGCCGCTCCTGCGCGGCGACGAGGTGGCGCATGCGCCGCATGTCGCGGCCACCGCCGCGCCGTGGCCCGGGCGCGTGGCGCTCTACGAGGCCGTCGAGGACGCGGGCTACGCGCTTTCCGAACTGATCGAGGCGCCCGCGGCGATCGGCGTGACCGAGGGGCCGCTCGCCGCCGCGCCGGCCGGGCGGATCGACCGCGGCCCGGCGCTGCGGGTGCGGATGCTTTCGGGCCGGCTCGCGGCGACGGACGACGCGGGCCTGCTCGCGGGGCTGAACGCCTTCGCCATCGGGGACGGCAGCCCGTCGAACTGGGAGATCCTGCAGGCGCGCGACGCCGAGATGATCGCGCCCGACACGTGGCTCCTGTCGCATCGGCTGCGGGGGCAGGCGGGGAGCGACGGGATCATGCCCGAGGTCTGGCCCGAGGGGGCGTGGATCGTCGCGCTCGACGGGGTGCCGCGCCAGATCGACCTCTCGCCCGCCTTCCGTGACGTGGCGCGGCACTGGCGCGTCGGGCCGGCGGGGCGGGCCTACGACGACCCGAGCTACACGCACCACGTCCTCGCCTTCGCCGGCGAGGGGCTGCGGCCCTACCGCCCCGCGCATCTGCGGCTGGAGGCGGCGGGCGGCGATCTGCGCGCGCGCTGGGTGCGGCGCACGCGCATCGACGGCGACGGCTGGGCCGCGCCGGAGGTGCCGCTGGGCGAGGAGGCGGAACTCTATCTCGTGCGGGTGAGCGCGGGCGGCGCCGTGCTGCGCGAGGCGCAGGTGAGCGCGCCCGAGTGGATCTACCCGGCCGCCGCGCAGGCCGCCGACGCGGGCGCCGGGGCGCGCGTGGTCGAGGTGGCGCAGGTCTCGGCCCGCTACGGCCCCGGCCCCTACGCCCGCGTCGCGGTGCCGGGCTGATGCAGCCGGTGCACTGGGGCGACGTGACGGCGGCGGCGCGCGCGCTTCTCGGCGCGCCGCCGGAGGCGCGCAGGCCGCGGGCGCGCGCGATGATCGAGGCCGCGCATGCTGCGCACGCCTACATGAAACGCACGGGCCGAGGGCATCCGCGCCTCGGCAACGGCGCCTTGCAGACCTTCGCGCGGCGGCGGACGCTGCCGCCCGAGCCGCCACCGTCGGACCCGGTCTATGCGGATTGCCTCGTCGCGGTGCTCGCCGCGCTCAGAGACTGGCGCGCCGATCCGGCGCGGCGGTCGCGGCGCCGTGGCTGATGGCGCTGGTGCGGCGCGCGTCGCTGCCGCCGGAGCCGCCGCCGTCTGACCCGGCGTTCGCGGCGGCGGTGGTCGCCGTGGTTGCCGTGCTCACCGCACTCGCCGACTGGCGCCGTGACCCGGGCCGCCGCTCGCGGCGCCGTGGCTGAGTTCCGCCGCCCGTCAGCCCGCCGCCCGTCAGCCCGCCGCGCAGCTCACGCAGCGCGTCGCGGCGGGGTCGAGGTCGAGGCGCTTCGGCGCGATGGGCTCGCCGCAATCCTCGCAATAGCCGTACTCGCCCTCCTCCAGCCGCGCGAGCGCGGCGGTCAGGCGGCGGCGTTCGGCGTCGCGCCGGGCCTGCGTCGCGCGCGCCATCGACTGCGACAGGAGCGCGTCCTGCCGCGAGAGCCGCCCCATCGCCTGCTGGTCGAGCGCCACCGTCTCCTGTCCGCTCTGGCCGCGGTCGTCGCCCGCGTCGAGCTCGGCGAGCGCGGCCTCGAGGCGCGCGCGCACGGCGGCGGTGTCGGTCACATCCATGCAGGATCCCTCTTTCCGGCGTTCCGTTCCGAGACTAGATGCCGCATACTCATGGACGCAACACGCCCCGGCGGGAGGACGCCATGCCCGAGAGCCGCGCGAGACTGGCCGAGCTCGACCCCGTCTGGGACCGCATCCGGGCCGAGGCCGAACAGGCGATACTCGACGAGCCGCTCCTCGGCGGGCTCATCCATTCGAGCGTGCTGCACCACGCCTCGCTCGCCCGGGCGCTCGCCTTCCGGATCTCGATGAAGCTCGCCTCCGGCGAGATGTCCGAGCAGATCCTGCGCGAGATCGCGGACGAGGCCTATGCCGCCGACCCCGACCTCGTGCAGGCGGCGCGCGCCGACATCGCGGCGGTCTACGACCGCGACCCGGCGTGCCACCGCTTCCTGCAGCCGCTTCTCTTCTTCAAGGGGTTCCAGGCGCTGCAGTCCTACCGCCTCGGGCACTGGCTCTGGCGGGAGGGGCGCCACGACCTCGCCTATTTCGTGCAGACCCGCGTCTCGGAGATGTTCGGGCTCGACATCCACCCGGCCGCGCGCGTTGGGCAGGGGATCATGATCGACCACGCGCATTCCATCGTCATCGGCGAGACGGCCGTGGTGGGCGACAACGTCTCGATGCTGCATTCGGTGACCCTCGGCGGCACCGGCAAGGAAGAGAGCGACCGCCACCCCAAGATCGGCTCCGGCGTGCTGATCGGCGCGGGGGCGAAGGTGCTCGGCAACATCTCGGTGGGCGATTGCTGCCGGATCGCGGCGGGCTCCGTCGTGCTGGAGGACATCCCGCCGAAGAAGACCGTGGCCGGCGTGCCGGCCCGGATCGTCGGGGAGGCGGGCTGCGCGCAGCCCTCGGTGACGATGGATCACCTCCTCGCGCAGGGGTGAGGCGCGCCGGGGCCGCGGGGCGACGGCGCAGGAGAGGGCGCGCCGGACCGCCGGCAGGCGCGGTCCCGCGGCGGCCCGTCCCGGCGCGTGCGACGGGGACTGACCGGCCGGTTCCCGCCTGCGCCGCGAGATCACGCTGCGAAAGGCAGGGTGACGCGGGCCCGCCGGGCGAATTGCCGACGGCAGGGGGCGACGCCTGGACACGGCCGCGAGCCCTCGCCGGCTTGCGGCATCTGCGGCCCCGGCGGCCGTGACGCGCCGCTTTCCCCTTGCCGGCGCCGGGGGGCCGCCCTAGGCCCTTCTGCATGAGGATGTTGTTTCTGGGCGATGTCGTCGGCCGCGCCGGCCGGGCGGCGGTGGTGGAGCGCCTGCCGAAGCTCCGGGCGGAGTGGCGGCTCGACTTCGTGGTGGTCAACGGCGAGAACGCGAGCCACGGCATGGGGCTCACCGGCGATCACGCCAAGCTTCTGCTGGAGGCGGGGGCGGACGTGCTGACGCTCGGCGATCACGCCTTCGATCAGAAGGACATGCTGAGCTACATCGAGCGCGAGCCGCGCATCCTGCGCCCGCTCAACTACGCGCGCGGCGCGCCGGGGCGCGGGCACGGCGTCTTCGAGGCGACGCAGGGGCGCCGCGTGCTCGTGGCGCAGGCGCTCGGCCGGGTCTTCATGAACAAGCCCTACGACGATCCCTTCTCCGAGATCGACCGCGTGCTGCGCGCCCATCCCCGCGGCGGCATGGTTCAGGCGAGCCTCGTGGACATGCACTGCGAGGCGACCTCCGAGAAGATGGGCATGGGCCATTTCTGCGACGGCCGGGCGAGCCTCGTCGTCGGTACGCACACCCATGTGCCCACGGCGGACGCGCAGATCCTGCCGGGCGGCACCGCGATGCTCTCGGACGCAGGGATGTGCGGCGATTACAACTCCGTCATCGGCATGGAGAAGGACGAGCCGCTGCGCCGCTTCGTCACCGGCATGCCCAAGGGCCGCTTCACGCCCGCGGGCGGGGAGGCGACGCTCTCGGGCGTCTACGTCGAGACCGACGACCGCACGGGCGCCGCGACGCGGGTCGCGCCGGTGCGCCTCGGCGGGCGGCTGGAGGCGGCCGCGCCGTGAGCGGGGCGGAGCGCTGGGGGCTCGTGCTCGTCCTCGTGGCGCTCGGCGCCGGCTGGGGGCTGACGACGCCGCTCGCCAAGATCGCCGTGACGGGCGGGCACGGGCACTTCGGCCTCGTCTTCTGGCAGCTCGCGATCGGGGCGGTGGCGCTCGGCGCGCTGAACGCGGCGCGGGGCCGGGGACTGCCGCGCGGGGCTCGCCACCTGCGGCTCTACGCGATCATCGCGGTGATCGGGACGGTGCTGCCCAACTCGGCGAGCTACCTCGCGGTGGGGCATCTGCCGTCGGGCGTGCTCTCGATCCTGATCTCGCTCGTGCCGATGTTCGCCTTTCCCATCGCGCTCGCGCTCGGGATCGACCGGTTCTCGGGCTGGCGCTTCGCGGGGCTGCTCGCGGGGCTCGCGGGCGTGGTGCTGATCGTCGCGCCGCGGTCGAGCCTGCCGGACCCGGCGATGATCCTCTGGGTGCCGGTGGTGCTGATCGCGCCGCTCTTCTACGCGATCGAGGGCAATTTCGTCGCGAAACACGGCACCGAGGGGCTGGACGCGATCCAGACGCTCTTCGGCGCGTCGCTCATCGGCGCGGTGCTCGCGGCGCCGCTGGCGCTGGGCAGCGGGCAGTGGATCGACCCGCGCCCGCCATGGGCCCTGCACGATCTCGCGGTGGTCGGCGTCGCGCTCGTCCACGCCGGGGTCTACGTCAGCTACGTCTGGCTCGTGGGGCGCGCGGGGTCGGTCTTTGCCGCGCAGGTCGCCTATCTGGTGACGCTCTGGGGCGTGCTCTGGGCGAAGCTCCTGCTGGGCGAGGTCTATTCCGGCTGGATCTGGGCCGCGCTCGCGCTGATGCTCGCCGGGCTCTTTCTCGTTCAGCCCCGGCCGAAGGGCATGCTTGCGCGGCGCGTGGCGCTCGCGGATACTGCGCGCCGGCGCTAGACGGCGGGAGCGGGCGTGGCGGATTTCATCGAACTCGGCCGGACCGGCGAGGCGATCGTGGCGCTCGGCGTGCTCGTGGCCATGTTCGCGCTCTTCGTGCGCGAGGTCTATCCGACCGAGGTCGTGGCCATCGGGGGCGTCGCGGTGCTGCTCGCGACGGGCGTTCTGCCCTATGACGCGGCGCTCGACGTTCTGTCGAACCCCGCGCCCTGGACCATCGCGGCGATGTTCCTGATCGTCGGCGCGCTGGTGCGCACCGGCGCGCTCGATGCCTTCACCACGCTCGCCGACCGCAAGGCCCGCACCAGCCCGCGGCTGGCCATCGTGCTGCTGATGAGTTTCGTCGTCCTCGGCTCGGCGGTGATGAACAACACGCCGGTCGTCGTGGTGATGATCCCGGTCTTCGTGCAGCTCGCCCGCAGCCTCGGCGTGTCGGCCTCCAAGGTGCTGATCCCGCTGTCCTACGCGGCGATCATGGGGGGGACGCTGACGCTGATCGGGACGTCGACGAACCTTCTCGTGGACGGGGTGGCGCGCACGCACGGCTTGGAGCCCTTCACCATCTTCGAGGTCACGCCGCTCGCGCTCGTGCTGGTGGCCTGGGGCATCCTTTACCTCAGGGTCGTGGCGGCGCGCGTCCTGCCCGACCGCGACAGTATGGCGGGGCTGCTTTCGGACCGCTCGCGCATGAAGTTCTTCACCGAGGCGGTGATCCCGCCCGAATCGAACCTGATCGGGCGCGAGGTGCTCGACGTGCAGCTCTTCAAGCGCGAGGGTGTGCGGCTCGTCGACGTGATCCGCAACGAGGAGTCGCTGCGCCGCGATCTGGAGGGCGTGACGCTGCAAGTCGGCGACCGGGTGGTCCTGCGCACGCAGATGACCGAGCTCCTGTCGCTCCAGCGCAACAAGTCGCTGAAGCGCGTCGACCAGATCTCGGCCAAGGAGACGACGACCGTCGAGGTGCTGATCACGCCGGGCGCGCGCATGGTGGGCCGGCGGCTCGGCGATCTGCGGCTGCGGCGGCGCTACGGGGTCTATCCGCTCGCCGTGCACCGCCGGAACCAGAACATCGGCCGCAAGATCGATGATCTGGTGGTGCGCGTGGGCGACACGCTGCTCCTCGAGGGTGCGCCGGAGGACATCAAGCGGCTGGCGCAGGAGATGGGCCTCGTGGACGTCTCGCAGCCCTCGGCGCGCGCCTTCCGGCGCAGCCACGCGCCCGTCGCGCTGGCCGCGCTGCTGGGCGTCGTCGGGCTCGCCGCGCTGGGGGTGGCGCCGATCCTCCTCCTCGCCGTGGTGGCGGTGGCGGCGGTGCTGCTGGCGCGCTGCATCGACGCGGAGGAGGCGTTCTCCTTCGTCGAGGGGCGGCTCCTCGCCCTGATCTTCGCGATGCTCGCCGTGGGCGCCGCGCTGGAAAGCTCGGGCGCCGTGGCGCTGATCGTGGAGGCGGTGGCGCCCTACCTCACGGGGCTGCCCGCGCCGCTTCTGGTCTGGGCGGTCTTCCTGCTGACCTCGGTGCTCACCGAGCTCGTCTCGAACAACGCGGTGGCCATCGTGGTCACGCCCATCGCCATCGGGCTCGCGCAGGCGATGGGGATCGACCCGCGCCCGCTGGTCGTGGCGGTGATGGTCGCCGCCTCGGCCAGTTTCGCCACGCCGATCGGCTACCAGACGAACACGCTCGTCTACGGCCCCGGCGGCTACCGCTTCACCGATTTCATGAAGGTCGGTATCCCGCTGAACCTGAGCATGGGGGTGATCTCGGCGCTGCTGATCCCGGTGATCTGGCCGCTCTGACAGGGGCAGGGGGGCGCTGCCCCCCTCGGCCCGTGCCGGGCCTCACCCCCCGGAGTATTTGCGCCAAGATGATGGGGCCGTCCGGGCGAACAGGGCTGGAACATCCTGCGAACACGTGCTTTCGCGCCGCGGCGGGCTGCGCTACAGTGGCGTCATGAGCACTGCGCCCGACACATCCCTCAGCCAGCGCGCGATGAGCGCGCGCGCCGCGCCCTATCTCGACGGGCTCAACCCCGCGCAGCGCGCGGCGGTGGAGGCGCTCGACGGTCCCGTCCTGATGCTCGCCGGCGCGGGCACCGGCAAGACCAAGGCGCTGACCACCCGCATCGCGCATCTGTTGAACACCGGCCGCGCGCGGCCGAACGAGATCCTGGCGGTGACCTTCACCAACAAGGCCGCCCGCGAGATGAAGGAGCGAATCGGCCGGCTGCTCGGCGAGGCGGTGGAGGGGATGCCGTGGCTCGGCACCTTCCACGCGATCTGCGTGAAGCTCCTGCGCCGGCACGCCGAGCTCGTCGGGCTCAAGTCGAATTTCACCATTCTCGACAGGGACGATCAGCTGCGGCTCCTGAAGCAGTTGATCCAGGCCGAAAACATCGACGAGAAGCGCTGGCCGCCGCGCCAGCTCGCCGGGATCATCGATCACTGGAAGAACCGCGCCTGGACGCCGGAGACGGTGCCCGCCTCGGAGGCGGGCGCCTACGACAACCGCGGCACGAAGCTCTACGCGCTCTACCAGGCGCGGCTGAAGGAGCTGAACGCCGTGGATTTCGGCGACCTGCTCCTGCACATGGTCACCATCTTCCAAACGCACGACGACGTGCTGGAGCAGTATCGCCGCTGGTTCCGCTACATCCTGGTGGACGAGTATCAGGACACCAACGTGGCGCAGTATCTCTGGCTGCGCCTGCTCGCCGGCGGGCATCACAACATCTGCTGCGTGGGCGACGACGATCAGTCGATCTACGGCTGGCGCGGCGCCGAGGTGGGCAACATCCTGCGCTTCGAAAAGGATTTCCCGGGCGCGCAGGTGATCCGGCTGGAGCAGAACTACCGCTCGACGCCGCATATCCTCGCCGCCGCCTCGGCGGTGATCGCGGGCAACCGCGACCGGCTGGGCAAGACGCTCTGGACCGAGGCCGAGGAGGGCGAGAAGGTCCGCCTGATCGGGCACTGGGACGGCGAGGAGGAGGCCCGCTGGATCGGCGAGGAGATCGAATCGATGCAGCGGGGCACGCGGGGGATGCGGCCCTTCTCCCTCGACGAGATCGCGATCCTCGTGCGCGCCTCGCATCAGATGCGCGCCTTCGAGGACCGGTTCCTGACCATCGGGATGCCCTACCGGGTGATCGGCGGCCCGCGCTTCTACGAGCGGCAGGAGATCCGCGACGCGATGGCCTATTTCCGCCTCGCCGTCTCCCCGTCCGACGATCTGGCCTTCGAGCGGGTGGTGAACACGCCGAAGCGCGGCCTTGGCGACAAGGCGCAGCAGAAGATCCAGGTCGCCGCGCGCGAGGCGGGCGTGAGCCTCGTCGAGGGGGCGAAGCGGCTTCTCGCCGCGCGCGGGCTCACGGGCAAGGGCGCGGCGGAGCTCGCGAAGCTTTTGGACGGGATCGACCGCTGGGGGCGCATGGCGGGCGATCCGGAGGTCGGCCACGTCGAGCTCGCCGAGATCATCCTCGACGAATCGGGCTACACGGCGATGTGGCAGAACGACAAGACGCCGGAAGCGCCGGGCCGGCTCGAGAACCTCAAGGAGCTCGTCAAGGCGCTGGAGGAGTTCGAGAATCTCACCGGCTTCCTCGAGCACGTGAGCCTCGTGATGGACAACGAGTCCGAGGGCGAGGGCGCCAAGGTCAGCATCATGACCCTGCACGGCGCGAAGGGGCTGGAGTTTCCGGCCGTCTTCCTGCCGGGCTGGGAGGACGGGCTCTTCCCCTCGCAGCGCGCGATGGACGAGCAGGGGCTCAAGGGCCTCGAGGAGGAGCGCCGCCTCGCCTACGTCGGGATCACGCGGGCGGGCGAGGTCGCGACCATCTCCTTCGCGGGCAACCGGCGCGTCTTCGGGCAGTGGCAGTCGCAGCTTCCCTCGCGCTTCGTGGACGAGCTGCCCGAGGACCACGTCGAGGTGCTGACGCCGCCCGGGCTCTACGGCGGCGGCTACGGCGCGGCGGCGAGCCGCGGCATCGAGGTCGAGGCGGCGCGCGCCGACGTCTACAACTCCCCCGGCTGGAAGCGGATGCAGGCGCGCGCGGGCGAGCGGCCGGTCAGCCAGCCGCGCGAGACGCGACACAGCGTCATCGACCTCGAGGCGGTGAGCGCCCACACTGTGGGCGAGCGCGTCTTTCACCAGAAGTTCGGCTACGGCGCGGTCGTCGGCATCGAGGGCGACAAGCTGGAGGTCGACTTCGAGAAGGCCGGGCCGAAGAAGGTGATCGCGCGCTTCGTGACGGCGGCGGACGACATCCCCTTCTGACCGCCCGTCCGAGCGGCGCGCCCGCGCGTGGGATCGCGTGGGCGGCGCTTGCTTTCGTGGGGCGGAGACGAAAGAGCGGTGGCGCCAGGGAGGAGGAGGGCGCCACCGCTCTGAACGGCGAAACGTCCAGGGAGGAGGAGGGACGCTTCGATCCGAACCGGGCGGGATGGTGATCCGCGCCCGTATGCTCGCGGCTGCCGGACCCTCAGGGCCTTGCAGCCAGTCACGGAACGCCCAGGGAGGAGGAGAGAGCGCCCCGATCTCGTGCGGGCGGGGCCTGCGGCCGCGCCCTCTGTAAAATGCGGCGGCGTCAGGGAGGAGGAAGACGCCGCCGCGAGTGACAGAAAACCCAGGGAGGAGGAGAGGGCTTTCTGAACTCTATCTCGTGAGCGCCGCACCGTGGTGCCCTGCGCTGTTGATCCTCAATTTAGCCAAATGCTGCGCCTGCACAATGGCTGGCTGGTCAATGCTGCCATGCGGCGAACGCATATGCAGTGCTGACCTATTTTTTCGGCGCTCGCGCCGCCCCTTTGATGCGTGCGGCGGCACTCCGTGAACGTGATTGGGCCGGCCGCAATGTGGCTGGCAGCGCTCGCGCGGCCGGCGCGCGCCTTGGTGCCCGTCCCATGGGCGCGCGTGCCACCGGATGGGCGCGGGGCGGCGACTCGCGCCGCGAGTCGGCGGGACTCATCGAAAATCGGACAGTCTCGAAGGATCGCGAGGCGCTTCGCCGCCTGTGTTGCGTGCGCGCAACATCGCCCGCGTGCGACCGGATGGCGCAGATATGCCGCCGGGCGCGCGCCGCGGCGCAAGATCTGCCCTCGCGTCACCGCGCGGGGCGCCCGACGCGGGCGTCCTTCTCCCCGCAGCGCCCTCGGCCCATGCGGTCCCACAAAAAGGCATTGATTTCCACGCAGGGCCATGGCAACACTATACCCGTGATGAGGGACAGAACGAGGCAGTGAGAGCGATCCACCGCAGAGACCCAAAAGGGCCGCGGGTTTCATACAGGCAACACCCCTTCATCAGGACTGACGAGTTCCGGGGCGCAGGCAGCAGACATCCCCCCAGGTGACGCTGCGCCCGGACAGCCCGGCGACGGGACGAGGGCGGCGGATCGGGCGTTGGCAGCAGCCCGGTCCGCCGTTTCGTTTTCGGCGCCCGGGTGAACGAGCGGAGGTAACAGGACCGTGGGCGTCACCTTCCGGGGCGAGAGCCTCCACAAGGTGGACAGCAAGGGCCGGGTCTCGATCCCGGCCGGCTTCCGCCGTGTGCTGGAGGCCGGCGACCCCGATTGCAGCCCCGGTCAGCCGCCCCGCGTCGCTGTGGCCTACGGCGACCGCAGCGGCCGGCGTCTCGAGTGTTTCACCATCGACGAGATGAACGCCCTCGGCGCGCGCATCCGCAGCCTGCCGCGCAAGGACCCGCGGCGCGAGCCGCTGACCGAGCTCTACGTGCGCAACGTGGTCGAGCTGACGCTCGACGACAACGGCCGCATCGTCCTCGGCCAGGCGCTGCGCGCGCCCTTCGCCATCGAGGGAGAGGCGCGCTTCGTCGCCGAGCTCGACCATTTCGAGATCTGGTCGCCCGAGAAATACGCCGACAAGCAGGCGCGCATTGAGGCCGTGCTCGAGGAGATGGATCAGGCCGACGACCCGCTCGCGCTGCTCGACGACGTGCCGGACCCGGAGGCGTGAGGCGTGGCAGGCGCCGCGCCGCATACGCCCGTGCTGCTCGCGCCGCTCCTCGCGTCGGTGGCGCCGGTCACGGGCCGCTGGCTCGACGGGACGCTCGGCGCGGGCGGCTACGCGCGCGGGCTGCTGGAGGCCGGCGCCGATCAGGTCATCGGCCTCGACCGCGATCCGCTGGCGCTCGAGCTCGCGGCGGAGTGGGGCGCGGCCTGGGGCGACAAGCTGCGGCTGGTGCAGGGCGTCTTTTCGGAGCTCGACCGCCACGCCACCGAGCTGCAGGGCGTGGTGCTCGACCTCGGCGTGTCCTCGATGCAGCTCGACCGGCCCGAGCGGGGTTTCTCGTTTCAGGCGGACGGGCCGCTCGACATGCGGATGAGCGGCGCGGGCCCCTCGGCCGCCGATCTCGTCAACGAGACGCCGGAGGCGCGGCTCGCCGACATCCTCTACGCCTACGGCGAGGAGCGCGCGAGCCGGCGCATCGCGCGCGCCATCGTCAAGGCGCGCAGCGCCGCGCCGATCACGCGCACCGGGCAACTCGTCGAGATCGTGGAGCGCTGCCTGCCGCGCCCGAAGCCGGGGCAGGCGCACCCGGCGACGCGCAGCTTCCAGGCGCTGCGCATCGCGGTCAACGACGAGCTCGGCGAGCTGCACGAGGGGCTCATGGCCGCCGAGCGCGCGCTCGCGCCGGGCGGCGCGCTCGCGGTGGTGACCTTCCATTCCATTGAGGACCGGATCGTGAAGCGCTTCATGCAGCGCCGCGCGGGGCAGGGCGGGCGGCCCAACCGCTTCGCCCCGGAGGTGGAGGCCGAGGCGCCGCGCTTCGAGATCGTCACCAAGAAGGCCATCGGCCCCGACGCGGCCGAGATCGCCGCCAACCCGCGCGCGCGCTCGGCGAAGCTGCGCGTGGCGCGGCGGACGGCGGCGCCGGCCGGGCCGATCGCCGCGGAGGAGATCGGATTGCCGAAAGTCTCAGGGGAATAGCGACATGCGCACCGTGATCTTCGTGCTGACCGCGCTCGCTGTGATCGGGCTCGCCTTCTGGGCTTACCGCGAGAACTACCGCACCCAGCAGGCCATCGCCGAGACCGAGCGCCTGCAGGAGGAGATCGCCGCGGCGCGCGCCCGCCTCGGGGTGCTACGCGCCGAATGGGCCTATCTCAACCGGCCCGACCGGCTGATGGCGCTCGCCGAGATGAGCTTCGACCAGCTCGGCCTGCTGCCCTTCCGGCCCGAGCAGTTCGGCCGCATCGACCAGGTCGCCTATCCGGCGGCCGAGCGCCCGGTGCCGGGCCTCGTCGGGGCGGTGGAGCTTTCGTCGCAGGAGGCCGCGCGATGATCCGCCGGCCGCTCCGCCCGCTCGCCCGCATCCTCGAGGCGCGCGCCCGCGGCGAGAGCCCGGACGCCATCGAGCGCGAGAACATCCGCCTGCGCCACGAGGAACAGCGCGACCGGCTGCGCCAGCGCGCCGAGATTCGGCTCATGGTGCTGGGCGTCGGCTTTCTCTGCGCCTTCGGGGTGATCGGCGCGCGCATGGCTGACCTCGCCGCCTCCGAGCCGGAGGAGCCGCGCGTGCGCGCCTCCTCGGCCGCGATCCTCGCGCAGCGCGCCGACATCACCGACCGCCGGGGCCGCGTGCTCGCCACGAACATGGAGACGCACAGCCTCTACGCCCATCCGCAGGACATGATCGAGCCCGAGCGCGCGGCGCGCGCCCTCGCCGAGATCTTCCCCGATCTCGACGAAGAGCGCCTCGTCGCGGACTTCACCGGCGCGCGCAAGTTCCTCTGGGTCAAGCGGCGCATCAGCCCCGAGCAGAAACAGGCGGTGCACGACATCGGCGAGCCGGGGCTGCTCTTCGGCCCGCGCGAGATGCGGCTCTACCCGAACGGCGCGCTCGCGGCGCATGTCCTCGGCGGCGCGGGCTTCGGGCGCGAAGGCGTCCACGCGGCGGAGGTCGTGGGCCGCGCCGGGGTGGAAAAGACCTTCGACGACCGGCTGCGCGATCCCGCGCGGGGTGGCGCGCCGCTCGCCCTCTCGCTCGATCTGACGGTGCAGGCGGCGACCGAGCGGGTGCTCGACGGCGCGATGCGCCTCTTCGACGCCAAGGGCGCGGCGGCGGTGCTGATGGACGTGGAGACGGGCGAGATCGTCAGCCTCGCCAGCCTGCCCGATTTCGACCCGAACGACCGCCCCGCCGCGGCGGCGGGCTCCGATCCGGGCGAGAGCCCGCTCTTCAACCGTGCGGTGCAGGGGGTCTATGAGCTCGGCTCGACCTTCAAGATCTTCACCGCCGCGCAGGCGCTCGAGCTCGGCGTCGCCGACGACGAGACGGTGATCGACACATCGGGGCCGATGCGGATCGGCGGCTTCGCGATCCGCGAGTTCCGCGGCAAGAACTACGGCGAGCAGACGGTCGAGGGGATCGTCGTCAACAGCTCCAACCGCGGCACCGCGCGCCTCGCGCTGGAGATCGGGGCGGCGGACCAGCGCGCCTTTCTCGAGCGCCTCGGCCTGACCGAGCCCGTGCCCCTCGAGATGCCGGAGGCGCGGGGCGGCGTGCCGCTCCTGCCCGAGCGCTGGGGCGACGTGGCGACGGTGACCGTCTCCTACGGGCACGGCATCTCGGTCACGCCGCTGCACCTCGCCGCCGCTTACGCCACCATCGCCAACGGCGGGCGACAGGTGGTGCCGACGCTCCTGAAGCAGGACGCGCCGCAGGAGGGGCCGCAGGTCATGGCGCCGGAGGTCGCGGCGGCGGCGCGCGACATGCTGCGCCGGGTGGTCACCGACGGCACGGCGAGCATGGCGGAGGTCGAGGGCTACCGCGTCGCCGGCAAGACCGGTACCGCCGACAAGCCCGACCCGACGGGCGGCTACTACGAGGACCGGGTGATCGCCACCTTCGCCGCCGTCTTTCCCGCCGACGCGCCGGAGTACGCGCTCGTCGTCACCCTCGACGAGCCGGTGGAGACGAGCGGCGAGGAGGTGCGCCGCTCGGCCGGCTGGACGGCGGTGCCGGTGGCCGCCGAGCTCATCCGGCGGGCCGCGCCGCTCCTCGGGCTCCGGCCGGAGATTGAACCCGCGCCCGTGACCGGTGTAACGCTGACGGCGAACTGAGCCGGCGCGGGGCCGGAACGTCTCAACCAGCGAAAGGCGCAGCCGTGAGCGGGACCAAGACCCTCACAGACCTGGGGCTCGCGGCGCGCGGCGGCGCGCCGGCCGGGATCACCGGGCTCTCCGTGGACAGCCGCGCGGCGGCGCCGGGCCATCTTTTCGCCGCCTTGCCGGGCGTGCGCGCGCATGGCGCGGGTTTCGTGCCTCAGGCGCTGGAGCGCGGCGCGGTGGCGGTGCTCACGGATGCCGAGGGCGCGGCGCTCTGCGGCGAGGCGGTCGCGGCGGCGGGAGCGGCGCTGATCGTGTCGGACGAGCCGCGCGCGGCGCTCGCGCGCGCCGCGGCGCTCTGGTCCGGGGCGCAGCCGCGCGTCATGGCGGCGGTGACTGGCACCAACGGCAAGACCTCGGTGGCAAGCTTCCTGCGCCAGATCTGGAT
The DNA here is from genome assembly GCF_003385555.1 of Rhodosalinus sediminis. Lineage (GTDB taxonomy): Bacteria > Pseudomonadota > Alphaproteobacteria > Rhodobacterales > Rhodobacteraceae > Rhodosalinus > Rhodosalinus sediminis. Next base: position 265,942 of record NZ_QOHR01000001.1, read on the forward strand.
CGCGCTCGGCCACCGGGCGGTGAACCTCGGCACGACGGGCGTCGAGGGGGCGTGGGAGACGCCGCTGCGCCACACCACGCCGGAGCCGATCACGCTGCACCGCGTGCTCGCGGAGGCCGCCGCGGCGGGCGTCACCCACGCGGCGATGGAGGCCTCGAGCCACGGGCTCGACCAGCGCCGGCTCGACGGCGTGGTGCTGACGGCGGCGGGCTTCTCGAGCTTCAGCCAGGACCACCTCGACTACCACCCGGACCTCGACGCCTATTTCGACGCCAAAGCCGGGCTCTTCGCCCGCGTGCTGGGCGAGGAGGGCGCGGCGGTCGTCAACCTCGACGCCGAGCGCGGCTTCGACATGGCCGCCATCGCGCGGGCGCGCGGGCAGCGGGTGATCGGCGTCGGCCGCGGGCCGGAGGCCGACCTGCGCCTCGTCGCGCAGCGCTGCGACCCGCAGGGCCAGGAACTGCGCCTGTCGTGGGGCGGTGCGGCCTATCAGGCCAAGCTGGGGCTCGTCGGCGATTTTCAGGCGTGGAACGCCGCGCTCGCCGCCGGGCTCGCCATCGCCTGCGGCGACGCGCCGGGTCGGGTCATGGCCGCGCTGCCCGCGCTCGAGACGGTGCGCGGGCGGATGCAGCTCGCCGCGGCGCGCACCAACGGCGCGGGCGTCTACGTCGATTACGCGCACACGCCCGACGCCGTCGCCACCGCGCTGCGCGCGCTGCGCCCGCACGTCATGGGCCGGCTCGTCGCGGTGATCGGCGCGGGCGGCGACCGCGACGCCGCCAAGCGCCCGCTGATGGGCGCGGCGGCCATGGCCGAGGCCGACCACGTGATCGTCACCGACGACAACCCCCGCAGCGAGGACCCGGCCACGATCCGCGCCGAGGTCATGGAGGGCGCGCCGGACGCCGAGGAGGTGGGCGACCGGGCCGAGGCGATCCTGCGCGCGGTCGCCGCGCTCGGCCCCGGCGACGCGCTGCTGATCGCGGGCAAGGGCCACGAGACGGGGCAGGAGATCGCGGGGGTCACCTATCCCTTCGACGACGCCGAGCAGGCGAGCCTCGCCGTCGCCGCGCTCGAGGGGCGCACCGCATGAGCCTCTGGACCGCCGCCGAGGCCGCGCGCGCCACCGCCGGCCGCGCCACGACCGACTGGGCGGCGACGGGCGTCTCGATCGATACGCGCACCCTCGCGCCCGGGGATCTCTTCGTGGCGCTCACCGCGGCGCGCGACGGGCACGATTTCGTCGCCGACGCGCTGGCGAAGGGTGCGGCCGCCGCCATGGTCGCCCGCGTGCCCGAGGGCGTCGGCCCGGAGGCGCCGCTCCTGATCGTGGACGACGTGCAGGTGGGTCTCGAGGCGCTGGGCCGTGCCGCGCGGGCGCGCACGCGGGCCCGGGTCGTCGCGGTCACCGGCTCGGTCGGCAAGACCTCCACCAAGGAGATGCTGCGCCGGGTCTGCGCGGGGCAGGGGCGAACCCACGCCTCCGAGGCGAGCTACAACAACCACTGGGGCGTGCCGCTGACGCTCGCCCGGATGCCGGCGGAGACCGACTTCGCGGTGATCGAGATCGGCATGAACGCGCCGGGCGAGATCGCGCCGCTCTCGGCGCAGGCGCGGCCCGACGTGGCGCTCGTCACCACCGTCGCGCCCGCCCACCTGGAGGCCTTCGGCTCGATCGAGGGGATCGCCGCCGAGAAGGCATCCATCGTCGCGGGGCTCGCGCCCGGCGGTACGGCGGTCGTGCACGGCGATCTCGACGTCTCGCCGATGCTCGAAGAGGCCGCGCGCCGGGCCGGTGCGGCGCGGGTCGTCACCTTCGGCGAGGCGCCGCGCAACCATCACCGGCTCCTGCGCGCGACGGTGCGCGACACCACCACCGTCGCCGAGGCGCGGGCCTGGCGCACGCCGCTGCTCTACAAGATCGCGGCGCCGGGGTGGCATTTCGCGCTCAACGGGCTCGCCGTGCTCGCCGCGGCGCGGGCGCTCGGCCTCGACCGGGCGCTGGCGGTCGGCGATCTGGGGCGCTGGTCGCCGGTCGCGGGGCGCGGCGCGCGCGAAGCGATCCGCCTCGACCCGGTGGAGCGCGACGTCGTGATCGAACTCATCGACGAGGCCTACAACGCCAATCCCGCCTCGATGGGCGCCGCGCTCGAGGTGCTGGCGGGCGCGGCGGTGCGCGACGTGATCGGACGCAAGGCCGCCGGCCGGCGCGTCGCCTACATCGGCGACATGAAGGAGCTCGGCCCGGAGGCGGCGGCGCTGCACGCCGCGCTCGCCGACCACCCGGCGATGGCGCGCATCGACGTGGTGCACACGGTGGGCGATCTCGCCGGGCACCTGTACGCGGCGCTCCCGCCCGGACGGCGCGGGCGCCACACCGGCACCGCCGAGAAAATGGCCGCGGGCGTGCGCCGCGATCTCGACGCGGGCGACGTGGTGATGGTCAAGGGCTCGCTCTCGACCGGGCTCGGCGCCGTCGTTGACGCGGTGCGGAAACTGGGGCATGCCGCCCCGCGATCCGGCTCGGGGGACGACTGAATGCTCTACTGGCTCACGCTCCTGAGCGACGGCGGCGACGCCTTCAACCTCTTTCGCTACATCACCTTCCGCGCCGGCGGGGCCTTCCTGACGGCGCTTCTCTTCGGTTTTCTCTTCGGCCCGCCGCTCATCAACGTGCTGCGCCGCAGTCAGGGCAAGGGGCAGCCGATCCGCTCCGACGGGCCGGAGACCCATGCGACGAAGGTCGGCACGCCAACCATGGGCGGGCTGCTGATCGTGGGCGCGCTCGTCACCTCGACGCTGCTCTGGGCGCGGCTCGACAACGCCTTCGTCTGGATCGTGCTCTTCGTGACGCTCGCCTTCGGCGCGATCGGCTTCGCCGACGACTACGCCAAGGTGGCGCGGCAGAACGTCAAGGGCGTGCCCGGCAAGCTGCGCCTCGCGCTCGGCTTCCTGATCGCGGCCGTCGCGGCGGTCTGGGCCGCGCATCTGCATCCGCCCGAGCTCACCAACCAGCTCGCCCTGCCGATCTTCAAGGACACGCTCGTCAATCTCGGCGTGCTCTTCGTGCCCTTCGCGATGATCGTGATCGTCGGTGCGGCGAACGCGGTGAACCTGACCGACGGGCTCGACGGGCTGGCCATCATGCCGGCGATGATCGCGGCCGGCACGCTCGGCGTGATCGCCTACGCGGTGGGCCGGGTGGATTTCACCGAGTATCTCGACGTGCATTACGTTCCCGGCACGGGCGAGATCCTGATCTTCACCGCCGGGCTCTTCGGCGGCGGGCTCGGGTTTCTCTGGTACAACGCGCCGCCCGCGGCGGTCTTCATGGGCGATACGGGGAGCCTGGCCCTCGGCGGCGCGCTCGGCGCCATCGCGGTGGCGACCAAGCACGAGATCGTGCTGGCCATCGTCGGCGGGCTCTTCGTGGTCGAGGCGCTTTCGGTGATCGTGCAGGTGCTCTATTTCAAGCGCACCGGGAAACGGGTCTTTCTCATGGCGCCGATCCATCACCACTACGAGAAGAAGGGCTGGGCCGAGCCCACCATCGTGATCCGCTTCTGGATCATCTCGCTCATTCTCGCGGTGATCGGGCTGGCCACGCTCAAGGTGCGCTGATGCGGGCGGGCGCGCGCATGGCCGGCGTGGCCCGGGGGGCGCTGCCCCCGTCGCGCGCGGGGCGCGCGACTCCCCCGGGATATTTGGACCCAAGAAGAAGCGGGGGACCGGCCGGCCCCGCGCGGCGCGGCATGGAGGCGGGCGGATGATCCCGGTCGGCGGCTTCGCGGGCCAGCGGGTGGCGGTTCTGGGCCTCGGGCGCTCGGGGCTCTCGGCGGCGCGGAGCCTCGCCGCCGGCGGGGCCGCGCCGGTTCTCTGGGACGACCGGCCCGAGGCGCGCGCGGCGGCCGAGGCGGAGGGCTTCGCGCTGCACGACCTGTCGCGCGCGGGCGCCTTCGAGGGGGTCGCGCGGCTGATCCTGTCGCCGGGCATCCCGCATCTCTATCCCGCGCCGCACCCGGCGGTGGCGGCGGCGCAGGCGGCGGGCGTGCCGGTGGACAACGACGTGGGGCTCTTCTTCGCGGCGCTCGGGGCCGGGGACTGGGTGCGCTTCGACGCGCCGCCGCAGGTGGTGGCGATCACCGGGTCGAACGGGAAATCCACGACCTCGGCGCTCCTGCATCACGTGCTGCGCGACGCGGGCCGGCCCGCGCAGCTCGCCGGCAACATCGGGCGGGGGGTGCTCGATCTGGACCCGCCGGGCGAGGGGGAGGTGATCGTGCTGGAGCTCTCGTCCTACCAGACGGAGCTCGCCCGCGCGCTGACGCCGGACGTCGCGGTCTTCACCAATCTCACGCCCGACCATCTCGACCGGCACGGCGGGCTGGGGGGCTATTTCGCGGCCAAGCGGCGGCTTTTCGCCGAGGGCGGGCCGGACCGCGCGGTGATCGGCGTGGACGAGCCGGAGGGGCGCTTCCTCGCCGGGCAACTGGCCGAGGCGCCCTCGGACGACCGGGTGATCCGCGTCTCGGCGGCGGGAAAGATCGGCGGCGCGGGCTGGAGCGTCTTCGCGCGCAAGGGGTTCCTGACCGAGTGGCGGCGCGGGCGGCAGGTGGCCGCGATCGACCTGCGCGGCGTCAAGGGGCTGCCGGGCGCGCACAACCACCAGAACGGCTGCGCGGCCTATGCGGCGGCGCGCGCGCTCGGGCTGGGGCCGAAGCTGATCGAGCGGGCGCTGCACAGTTTCCGGGGGCTGCCGCACCGCAGCCAGGTGGTGGCCGAGGCGGGCGGCGTGACCTTCGTCAACGATTCCAAGGCGACGAACGCCGCCTCGGCGGCGCGCGCGCTCGCCGCCTTCCCGCGCATCCGCTGGATCTGCGGCGGGCTGGAGAAGGAGGGCGGGCTCGAGGCGCTCGCGCCGTACCTGCCCCATGTCGCGCGCGCCTACGTCATCGGGCGCGAGGCGCAGGGTTTCGCGCTCAAGCTCGGGGGCGTGGAGGCGGAGGTCTGCACCACCATGGCGCACGCCGTCGCCCGCGCGGTGGAGGACGCGCAGCCCGGCGAGACGGTGCTGCTCGCCCCGGCGGCGGCGAGTTTCGATCAATACGACAGCTTCGAGCGCCGGGGCGAGGATTTCGTGGCCGAACTGCGTGCGCGGCTCGGCGCCGGCTGAGCCCGCCCGCGCGCCGGACGGCTGGCGCGGGGCGCGGAATTCGGATAGGCTCCTCGCAAGGCTCCGCGAAAAAGGAGCCGCGACGAGGCAGCGAGCGGCAGGCTCATGACGGACATGATCTATGGCTCGGTTCCCGCGCGGACCGCCGAGCCCATCCTTCCGCGGTGGTGGCGCACCGTGGACAAATGTACGATTTCCTGCGTCCTGATCCTTTTCGCGCTCGGCATCCTTCTGGGGTTCGCGGCCTCCCCGCCGCTCGCCGAGCGCAACGGCTTCGGGCACTTCCACTACGTCGAGCGGCAGGCGGTCTTCGGCGCCGTTGCGCTCTGCGCGATGCTCGTCGTCTCGATGCTGAGCCCGACGGCGGTGCGGCGGCTCGCGGCGCTGGGCTTCGTCGGGGCCTTCGTGGCGCTGGCGCTGCTGCCGGTGCTCGGCACCGACTTCGGCAAGGGGGCGGTGCGCTGGTATTCGCTGGGCTTCGCGGCGCTGCAGCCCTCGGAATTCCTGAAGCCGGTCTTCGTCGTCGTCGCCGCCTGGTTCATCGCGGCGAGCCAGGAGATCAACGGGCCGCCGGGCCGGACCTGGTCCTTCGCGCTGACGGTGGCGATCGTGGCGATGCTGGCGCTGCAGCCCGACTTCGGGCAGGCGGCGCTCGTTCTCTTCGGCTGGGGCGTCGTCTATTTCGTGGCCGGCGCGCCGCTCGCCATTCTCTTCGCGGTGGCGGGCGCCGTGGTGATGGCGGGCTCGGTCGCCTATTCGAGCTCGGAGCATTTCGCGCGGCGCATCGACGGCTTCCTCTCGCCCGAGCTCGACCCGACCACGCAGCTCGGCTACGCCACGAACGCCATCCGAGAGGGCGGCTTCTTCGGGGTCGGCGTCGGCGAGGGGCAGGTGAAATGGTGGCTGCCCGACGCGCACACCGATTTCATCGTCGCCGTGGCGGCGGAGGAATACGGCCTCGTCCTCGTGCTCGCGCTGATCGCGCTCTATGCGGGGATCGTCGTGCGCTCGCTCCTGCGCCTCACGCGGGAGCGCGATCCCTTCGTGCGGCTCGCGGGGGCGGGGCTCGCCGCGATGTTCGGCGTGCAGGCGATGATCAACATGGGCGTCGCCGTGCGCCTCCTGCCGGCGAAGGGCATGACGCTGCCCTTCGTGAGCTACGGGGGCTCGTCGCTGATCGCCACGGGCATCGCGATGGGGATGCTGCTGGCCTTCACGCGCACGCGCCCGCAGGGCGAGATCGGCGACATCCTGCGCGGGCGGCGGCGGTGGTGAGCGGCGCCGCGCCGCATCTCCTGATGGCCGCCGGCGGCACCGGCGGGCACATGTTCCCCGCGCAGGCGCTCGCCGAGGCGATGCTCGCGCGCGGCTGGCAGGTGACGCTGACGACCGACCCGCGCGGGGCGCGCTACACCGGTGGCTTTCCGCATTCCGTCCGGGTCGAGCGTATCGCTTCGGCCACCTTCGCGCGCGGCGGCGCGCTCGCGAAGCTGGGCGTGCCGCTGCGCATCGCGGGCGGCGTCGCGGGCGCCTGGGCGCGGATGCGGCGCGACCGGCCGGACGTGGTGGCGGGCTTCGGCGGCTATCCGACGATCCCGGCGTTGGTGGCGGCCGAGCTTTTGCGCCTTCCGCGGCTCGTGCATGAACAGAACGGCGTGCCGGGCGAGGTGAACCGGCGGTTCGCGCCGCGGGTCGAGGCGGTCGCCTGCGGGACCTGGCCCACGGAGCTGCCCGCGGGAGTGGAGGCGGTGCACACCGGCAACCCGGTGCGCGCCTCGGTCGCGGAGCGGGCGGGCGCGCCCTACATCCCGCCGGGCGATTACCCCATGTCGCTTCTGGTGATCGGCGGCAGCCAGGGGGCGCGCATCCTCTCGGACACGGTGCCGGGCGCGGTGGCGCGGCTGCCGGCGGCGCTGCGCGCCAACCTGCGCGTCGCCCATCAGGCGCGCGAGGAGGACCGCGCGCGCGTCGCGGCCTTCTACGCCGAGCACGGCATCGCGGCGGAGGTGGCGCCCTTCTTCCGCGACGTGCCCCGCCGCATGAGCGAGGCGCAGCTGGTCGTCAGCCGCGCGGGCGCCTCCTCCATCGCCGATATCGCCACCATCGGGCGCCCGGCGATCCTGATCCCGCTGGCGAGCGCGGCGGGCGACCATCAGACGGCGAACGCGCGCGGGCTGACGGAGGCGGGCGCCGCGATCCGCATCCCGGAGTCCAAACTCACCGCCGAGAGCCTCGCCGAGCAGATCGCCGCCGTGCTCCGCCACCCCGAGGGCGCCCAGCGGATGGCCGCCGCCGCGCAGGGCTGCGCCGTGCCCGATGCCACGGAGCGGCTTGCGCGCATGGTCGAACGGCTGGCAGAGGGGCGCATCACGGAGGGCGGGGCATGAACGCGGCGACGAAACTTCCCAACGACATCGGGCCGATCCATTTCGTCGGCATCGGCGGCATCGGCATGTCGGGCATCGCCGAGGTGCTGTTGAACCACGGCTACCGGGTGCAGGGCTCCGACCGGAAGGCCTCCGACATCACGCGGCGGCTCGAAGCGCTCGGCGCGCGGGTGTTCCTCGGCCAGGACGCGGAGAACCTCGACGGGGCGGAGGTCGTGGTGATCTCCTCGGCGATCAAGCCGGGCAATCCCGAGCTCGACGCCGCCCGCGCGCGCGGCCTGCCGGTGGTGCGCCGGGCCGAGATGCTCGCCGAGCTGATGCGGCTCAAGTCCAACGTCGCGGTCGCGGGCACGCACGGCAAGACGACGACGACGACGCTGGTCGCCACGCTTCTGGACGCGGGCGGGCTCGACCCCACGGTGATCAACGGCGGCGTGATCCACGCCTACGGCTCCAACGCGCGGCCGGGCGACGGGGAGTGGATGGTCGTCGAGGCCGACGAGAGCGACGGCACCTTCACCCGCCTGCCCGCGACCATCGCGGTCGTCACCAACATCGACCCCGAGCATCTCGATCACTGGCGCGATTTCGAGACGCTGAAGCGTGGCTTCGACGATTTCGTGGGCAACATCCCCTTCTACGGGCTCGCTGTCTGCTGCACCGACCACCCGGAGGTGCAGGCGCTGGTGGGCCGCGTCACCGACCGGCGCATCCTGACCTACGGCTTCAACGCGCAAGCCGACGTGCGCGCGGTGAACCTGCGCTACGAGCGCGGCGTCGCGACCTTCGACGTTGCGTTGCAGGCGGAGGGGCGCACGATCGAGGGCTGCACCCTGCCCATGCCGGGCGAGCACAACGTGTCCAACGCGCTCGCCGCCGTGGCGGTGGCGCGTCACCTCGGCCTGCCGCGGGTGGCGATCCGCGAGGCGCTCGAGAGTTTTCAGGGCGTCAACCGCCGCTTCACCCGCGTGGGCGAGGTGGACGGCGTCACCATCATCGACGACTACGGCCACCATCCCGTCGAGATCGCCGCGGTGCTGCGCGCCGCGCGGCAGGCCTGCGAGGGCCGCGTGATCGCCGTGCACCAGCCGCACCGCTACTCGCGTCTCTCCTCGCTCTTCGAGGAGTTCTGCGGCGCCTTCCACGAGGCCGACGTCGCCGCCATCGCCGAGGTCTACGCCGCCGGCGAGGACCCGGTCCCGGGCGCCGAGCGCGACGATCTGGTGGCCGGGCTCGTGCGTCACGGCCACCGCGGCGCGCGCGCCGTCACGGGGCCGGAGGGGCTCGAGGCGCTCGTGCGCGAGGTGGCGCGGCCCGGCGACATGGTGGTCTGCCTCGGCGCGGGCACGATCAGCGGCTGGGCGCGCGCGCTGCCCGAGCGGCTCGCCCGCGGCGCGGCCTGAGGCGGGGCGGGGCGCGTGACGCTCTCCCTCACGCTCTTCTGCCTCTGGGCCGTGATGGCCAATGTCGCCGCGATGATCCCCTCGCGCGACCGCCACCGCCGCCGCGCCGTGGCGCTGATCGCCACGGGCCTCCCGCTCGTGGGCTTCATGGCTTACGAGACCGGGCCCTGGATCGGCCTGCTGACGCTCGCCGCCGGCATGAGCGTGCTGCGCTGGCCGGTGGCGTATCTGATGCGCCGGATCGGCGGAGGCGGCGATGCGGCTTCCTGAGGTGCGCGGCCGCCTGACGCCGGCGAAGCCGCTCTCGGAGCTCACCTGGCTGCGGGTGGGCGGGCCGGCGGAGTGGGTGTTTCAGCCGGCGGACCTTGACGATCTGGCGGATTTCCTGCGCGGGCTCGACCCCGGGGTGCCGGTCTTTCCGATGGGGGTCGGCTCCAACCTGATCGTGCGCGACGGCGGCCTGCGGGGCGTGGTGATCCGGCTCGGGCGGGGGTTCAATCACGTCCGGGTGGAGGGCGAGCGCGTGATCGCGGGCGCCGCGGCGCTCGACGCGCATGTGGCGAAGCGCGCGGCGGAGGCGGGGCGCGATCTGACCTTCCTGCGCACGATCCCGGGCGCCGTGGGCGGCGCCGTGCGCATGAACGCGGGCTGTTACGGCACCTATGTCGCCGATCGCCTGATCGAGGCGACCGCCGTCACCCGCGCGGGCGAGGTGGTCCGCCTCACGCCCGGCGATCTGGCCTTCCGCTACCGCGAGACGGACCTGCCCGCGGGCTGGGTGCTGACCGAGGCGGTCTTCGCCGCCCCCGCGGGCGATCCGGAGGCGCTGCGCGACCGGATGGCGGATCAGCTCGCCCGCCGCGACGCGACGCAACCCACGAAGGAGCGCACCGCCGGCTCCACCTTCCGCAACCCGGCGGGGTTCTCCTCCACGGGGCGCGCCGACGACACGCACGAGCTCAAGGCCTGGACGCTGATCGAGGCGGCGGGGATGCGCGGCGCGCGCCTCGGCGGCGCGATGATCTCGGAAAAACACGCCAACTTCCTCGTCAACGCCGGTGGCGCGACGGCCGCGGAGCTGGAGGCGCTGGGCGAGCGCGTCCGAAAAAGGGTTTTCCACGCAAGCGGAATAGAGCTAGAATGGGAAGTGATGAGGGTCGGTCAACCGGCCCCTGACGAGAGCCGGGACGACGCAGAAGCCCGGCCCGATCGAGGCAGGCGCGACTGAGGCAGACGGCAGTCCGCCGCACACCACGACCAAAGAGACCCGGCCGGCGTCCGCCGCGCGGGGTATGACAATTCGGGCGCGGACCCGAGGGGCAGTGCGAGGCGAACGCGGGGATGTCGGGCAGGACACACCCCAGAGTGGCGGTTCTGATGGGCGGTCTTTCGGCCGAGCGGGAGGTGTCGCTCTCCTCGGGGCGCGAGTGCGCCGCCGCGCTCCGGGGCGAAGGCTTCGACGTGGTCGAGATCGACGCGGGCCACGACCTGCCCGACCGGCTGGCCGAGGCGGCGCCCGACGTCGTGCTGAACGCCCTGCACGGCCGCTGGGGCGAGGACGGCTGCGTGCAGGGCATGCTCGAGTGGCTGGGCCTGCCCTACACCCATTCCGGCGTGCTGGCCTCCGCGCTCGCCATGGACAAGCAGCGCTCCAAGGCGGCCTTCGCCGCCGAGGGGCTGCCCATCGCCGAAAGCCGGATCGTGCCCCGGGCCGAGGCCGAGGCGGGCCACGTCCTGCCGCCCCCTTACGTCGTCAAGCCCAACGCCGAGGGCTCCTCCGTCGGCGTCTACATGGTGGCGGCCGAGGCGGCGGCGCCGCCCGCGCTCGGCCCCGAGATGCCGGCCGAGGTCATGGTCGAGGCCTTCGCGCCGGGGCGCGAACTCACGACGACCGTGCTCGGCCCCGGCCCGGTGCAGGACGCGGCGTGCGCGCTCGGCGTCACCGACATCGTGACCGAGGGGTGGTACGACTACGCCGCCAAATACACCCCCGGCGGCTCGCGCCACGTCCTGCCGGCCGAGATCCCGGCCGAGATCGCCGCGCTCTGCGAGGACTACGCGATCCGCGCGCATGCCGCGCTCGGCTGCCGGGGCGTGAGCCGCACGGACTTCCGCTGGGATGAACGCCGGGGCGCCGAGGGGCTCGTGGTGCTCGAGCTCAACACGCAGCCCGGCATGACGCCCACCTCGCTCTCGCCCGAGCAGGCGCGCGCGGCGGGGATGTCCTTCGGGGCGCTCTGCCGCTGGATGGTGGAGGACGCGTCATGTGGCCGCTGAGGCGCCCGTCCGATCCGCGGCGCGATCCGGCGCCCTCGCGCTGGGCCTACCGGATGCAGCGGCTGATGCTGACGCCGGCCTTCCGGCTGACGCTGCGCGCGGGGCTTCCGGCGGCGGCGGTCGTCGCGGCGGGCGCGCTCTGGCTCGGCGATGCGGAGCGGCGCGCGCATCTCCTCGGCTACGTCGCCGAGGCGCGCGCGGCGATCGAGAGCCGGCCGGAGTTCCGGGTGGAGCTCATGGCGATCGACGGGGCGAGCGCCGATCTCGCCGAGGAGATCCGCGCGACGCTCGCGCTCGACCTGCCGACGACGAGCTTCGATCTGGACCTCGACGCCCTGCGCGAGACGGTCGCCGCACTCGCGCCGGTCGAGTCGGTGAGCCTGCGCATCCGGCCCGGCGGCGTGCTGCAGCTGGAAGTGACCGAGCGCGTGCCCGCCCTCGTCTGGCGCAGCGCCGAGGGTCTGCACCTGCTCGACGCCGAGGGGCACGCCGTGCGCCGGATCGCGGCGCGGACGGACCGCCCCGATCTGCCGCTGATCGCCGGCGAAGGCGCAAATGCGCACGTTGCCGAGGCCCGCGCGCTCCTGTCGGCGGCGCGGCCCATCGCGCCACGCGTGCGCGGGCTCGTCCGCGTGGGCGAGCGGCGCTGGGATCTCGTGCTCGACCGCGGGCAGCGGATCATGCTGCCGGCCGAACGCCCGCGCCGGGCGCTCGATCGCGTGATCGCGATGGACGGGGCTCAGGATCTGCTCGCGCGGGACGTGACGGCGGTGGACATGCGCCTCGCCGGGCGGCCGACGCTGCGGCTCGCGCCCGCGGCGATGGAAGAGATGCACCGCATCCGGCGGATCGAATGGGGAGAGGACTGAGGCGGAATGAACGAGCTCTATCAATCCCAGCGCGCGATGCGCGCGATGCGCAAGGCGGCGATGCAGCGCGGCGTCGTGGCGATCCTCGACGTGGGCACCTCCAAGATCGCGTGCCTCGTGCTGCGCTTCGACGGGGCGGACCCGCGTCTCGACTCCGACGGCGTGGGCCCGCTCGCAGGGCAGGCGGGATTCCGGGTGATCGGCGCGGCGACGACGCGCTCGCGCGGGGTGCGCTTCGGCGAGATCGCCGCGATGCAGGAGACCGAGCTCGCCATCCGCACGGTGCTCAAGACCGCGCAGAACATGGCGCAGATCCGCGTCGATCACGTCATCGCCAGCTTCTCGGGCGCCGAGCCGCGGTCCTACGGCCTCGCCGGCGAGGTGGAGGTCGCCGAGCAGACCGTGAGCGAGCACGACGTCGCCCGCGTGCTCGCCGCCTGCGAGGTGCCGGACTACGGCGCCGGGCGCGAGGTGCTGCACGCGCAGCCGGTGAACTTCGCGCTGGATCACCGCACGGGGCTCTCCGACCCGCGCGGCCAGATCGGCAACGCCCTCGCCGCGGACATGCACATGCTGACGGTCGACGCGCAGGCGGTGCAGAACCTCGCCCAGGCGATCAAGCGCTGCGACATGGAGCTCGCGGGTCTCGCCTCCTCAGCCTATTGCGCGGGCATCTCGGCGCTCGTCGAGGACGAGCAGGAGCTCGGCGCGGCCTGCATCGATATGGGCGGCGGCTCCACCGGGGTGTCGATCTTCATCAAGAAGCACATGATCTACGCCGATTCGGTGCGCATGGGCGGCGACCACGTCACCGGCGACATCTCGATGGGGCTGTCGGTGCCGACCTCGGTCGCCGAGCGCATCAAGACCTTTCACGGCGGGGTCGTGGCCACCGGCATGGACGACCGCGAGATGATCGAGATCGGCGGCGACACCGGCGATTGGGAGCACGACCGCCGCACGGTGAGCCGGGCGGAGCTCATCGGCATCATCCGCCCGCGGGTGGAGGAGATCCTCGAGGAGGTGCGCGCCCGCCTCGACGCCGCCGGCTTCGAGCACCTGCAGAGCCAGCAGATCGTGCTCACCGGCGCGGCGAGCCAGATCCCCGGCCTCGACGGGCTGGCCTCCCGCATCCTCGGCCAGCGGGTGCGGCTCGGCCGACCGATGCGCGTGCACGGTCTGCCGCAGTCGGTCACCGGGCCGGGGTTTTCCGCGGCGGTGGGCCTCTGCCTCTTCGCGGCGCATCCGCAGGACGAGTGGTGGGACTTCGAGATGCCGGCCGAGAGCTACCCGGCGCGCAGCCTGCGCCGCGCGGTGCGCTGGTTGCGGGAGAACTGGTGACCCCCAGATGTCCGCATCTCGGCAAAATACCGCGAAAAGAGGCTGGACACGCGCCATATTTGGCCGCTTTCGACGCATTTTCGCGTGACGTAATGGCGACGAGTCGGTAGGATCGACCCCGACAGGCAGACAGAGGGCTCGCGCAACGGGTCCGGAGAACGACAGGCGGACAGAGCGATGACACTCAACCTTTCCCTGCCCGGGCAGGACGAGCTGAAGCCCCGGATCACGGTCTTCGGGGTCGGCGGCGCCGGGGGCAACGCCGTCAACAACATGATCGACAAGGAGCTCGGCGGCGTCGATTTCGTCGTGGCCAACACCGACGCGCAGGCGCTGCAGCAGACGCGCGCGGAGCACCGGATCCAGCTCGGCATCAAGGTGACCGAGGGGCTGGGCGCGGGCGCGCGCGCCAGCGTCGGCGCCAAGGCCGCCGAGGAATCGATCGAGCAGATCGTCGATCACCTCGCCGGCGCGCACATGTGCTTCATCACCGCCGGCATGGGCGGCGGCACCGGCACCGGCTCGGCCCCGATCATCGCGCAGGCCGCGCGCGAGCTCGGCGTGCTGACCGTGGGCGTCGTGACCAAGCCCTTCCAGTTCGAGGGCGGCAAGCGGATGCGCCAGGCCGAGGAGGGCGTCGAGGCCCTCCAGAAGGTGGTCGATACGCTCATCATCATCCCGAACCAGAACCTCTTCCGCCTCGCCAACGAGAAGACGACCTTCACCGAGGCCTTCTCGCTCGCCGACGACGTGCTCTATCAGGGCGTGAAGGGGGTGACCGACCTCATGGTGCGGCCGGGCCTCATCAACCTCGACTTCGCCGACGTGCGCGCGGTGATGGACGAGATGGGCAAGGCCATGATGGGCACCGGCGAGGCCGACGGCGAGGATCGCGCGATCCAGGCCGCCGAGAAGGCGATCGCCAACCCGCTCCTCGACGAGATCAGCCTGCGCGGCGCCAAGGGCGTGCTCATCAACATCACCGGGTCGCACGACCTGACGCTCTTCGAGCTCGACGAGGCCGCCAACCGCATCCGCGAGGAGGTGGACCCCGACGCCAACATCATCGTGGGCTCGACGCTGGACACGGAAATGGCCGGCGTGATGCGCGTCTCGGTCGTGGCCACCGGGATCGACGTGAGCGCCGAGCAACAGGAGGTGCCCGCGCCGCGCCGCTCGCTCTCGCGCCCGCTCGAGCGCGAGGAGCCCGCGGCGGCGCCGGAGCCCGAGGTGCAGCCCGAGCCGCAGGAGCGCTACGAGGCGCCGGCCCCCACCGAGGTCGCCCCGGCGGCCGAAGACGGCCCGCTCTTCGCGCAGGCCGAGGACGCCGAGCCGCCGGTCGAGGACGACCTGCCGCCGCCCGCCTATCAGCCGCGCCGCGCCGAGCCGGAGGCGCCGGCCGCGCGCGCCGAGCCGGAGCCGGCCCCGGAGAACCCCGCCGCCGCGCAGGCGCCGGGGACGCCGTCGCCGGAGGCCCGCGCCCGCCTCGAGCAGGCGGTGCGCCGCGCGCCGCGCCCCGCGGGCGAGGCCGCGCGCGAGGTCGAGGATACGCAGGCCGACAAGTCGCGCTTCGGCATTAATTCGCTGATCAACCGGATGACCGGACATGAGGGCGGGCAGAAGGCGCAGCCCGCCGCGCAGCGGCGCACGCCGCCGACGCTCGGCGGTGCGGAAAGCCCGTCCTACGATCACGACGACGAGGCGGACCCGGATCAGGAGCGCATCGAGATCCCGGCGTTCCTGCGGCGTCAGGCGAACTGAGCGCGCCACGCCGCCACCTGGTTCGAAGGGGCCGCCGCCGCGCGGCCCCTTTTCTTTCGAAAACCGGGTGGATCGGGCCCGTGACGGCGGGTGTCCGCCTGTTGCAGACCGTCGCAATCCGTGAGTTGAGGCCGCCGCGGGCCCCGGGTTAACCGGTAAGCGGCGGCGGGTGAAACGCCCGACGATTGAGATCGGGCCGTCCGCGCCGGGGCGACGAGCGAGGGGCGATCGTGCAAAGGACAGTGAAGAGCGACCTGCGCTTCGAGGGCGTCGGCCTGCACACGGGCCGCGCGGCGCGCATGGTCGTGCGCCCGGCCGCCGCCGGGCAGGGCATCCGATTTCGGCGCACCGACGTCGTGCGCGGCGACCCGCTGATCCCGGCGCGCTGGGACGCGGTCGAGATGTCGCCGCTCTGCACGCGTCTCGTCAACGCGGCGGGCGTGAGCGTCTCGACGGTGGAGCACGTCATGGCGGCGCTCGCCGGCACCGGCATCCACGACGCCCTGATCGAGATCGACGGGCCGGAGGTGCCGATCCTCGACGGCTCGGCCGCGCCCTTCGTGCGGGCGCTGCTCGCCTGCGGCGCGCGCCGGTTGCCCGCGCCGGTGCAGGCGCTCGAGATCCTGCGCGAGGTGCGCGTCGAGACGGAGGCCGGCTGGGCCGCGCTCGCCCCCGCCGAGGGGGTCGAGATGGCGTTCCACATTGATTTTCCGGACGCGGCCATCGGGCGGCAGGACCTGACGCTCGACCTCGGCAACGGCGCCTTCGTGCGCGAGCTCTGCGACGCGCGCACCTTCTGCCGCCAGCAGGACGTGGAGGCGATGCGCGCCAGCGGCCTCGCCCTCGGCGGCTCCTTCGACAACGCGGTGGTGGTGGACGGGGCCTGCGTCCTCTCGCCCGGCGGGCTGCGCCGCGCCGACGAGGCGGTGCGCCACAAGATGCTCGACGCGGTGGGCGACCTCGCGCTCGCGGGCGGGCCGATTCTCGGCCGCTACACCGGCCACCGGGCGGGCCACGCGCTGACCAACCGCCTGCTCCGCAAGCTTTTCGCGACGCCGGGCGCGGTGCGGGGCGTGACCTGCGACGCCGCGCGCGCGGCCCGGCTGCCCGGCATCGGCGCGGATCTCGCGGAAATGCCGGCCGTCGCCTGACGCCGGGCCGGGATCGGCGCAAAGGCGTTTTGCCCCGCAATCAACTGTGCTAGGACCGGCGCGAAGCGGCGGCGGGCGAGGGCCGCGCCGCGCGTAGGGGGTGGAGTGCGGATGACCGGCACGAAGGCGCTGAGAGGGACGATCGCCGCGGTCTGCGCGGCGGCGCTGCTCGCGGGATGCGGCGACCGGCTGCGCGGGGGCTTCGGAGAGGACGCGCCCATCGAGTCCTTCAGCGCCCAGCAGATCTACGAGCGCGCGGAGTTCGAGCTGGCCAACGACCGCAACGAGAGCGCCGCCGAGTATTTCGCCGAGGTGGAGCGACTCTATCCCTACTCCGAATGGGCGCCGCGCGCGCTCGTCATGCAGGCCTTCGCCTGGCACGAGGAGGGCAACTACGAGGAGGCGCGCGCCGCGGCGCAGCGCTATCTCGACGTCTACCCGGCGACCGAGGACGCGCCCTACGCGCAGTATCTCCTCGCGCTCAGCTACTACGACCAGATCGAGGACGTCGGCCGCGACCAGGGCCTGACCTTTCAGGCGCTGCAGGCGCTGCGCGAGGTGATCGAGCGCTACCCCGAAAGCGAGTACGCGCGCTCCGCGATCCTGAAGTTCGAGCTCGCCTTCGACCATCTCGCCGGCAAGGAGATGGAGGTCGGCCGCTACTACCTGAAGCGCGGCCATTACGCCGCCGCCGCCAACCGCTTCCGCGTGGTGGTCGAGGATTTCCAGACCACGACCCACACGCCGGAGGCGCTGCACCGGCTGGTCGAGGCCTATCTCTCGCTCGGGCTCACCGAAGAGGCGCAGACCGCCGGCGCGATCCTCGGCTACAACTACCAGGGCTCCGACTGGTACGAAGACAGCTACGCGCTGCTCACCGGCGAGGGGCTGGAGCCGGAGGCGCGCGGCGACAACTGGCTCGCGGCCATCTACCGGCAGGTGATCCGGGGCGAATGGCTGTGAGACGCGGGGCGTAGCCTGCATGCTGCGTGCCCTCGACATCCGGGACATGCTGATCATCGACCGGCTGGAGCTGCGCGCCCGGCCGGGGCTCAACGTGCTCACCGGCGAGACGGGGGCGGGCAAGTCGATCCTGCTCGACTGCCTCGGCTTCGTGCTCGGCTGGCGGGGCCGCGCGGAGCTCGTCCGCGAGGGCGCCGATCAGGGCGAGGTCGTGGCCGAGTTCGCGCTCACGCCAGACCACCCAGCCCATGCCGTGCTCGCCGAGGCGGGGCTGCCGGACGAGGAGGACGCGCTCCTCCTGCGCCGGGCGAACCGGCGCGGCGGGACCAAGACCGCCTGGGTGAACGACCGCCGCGTCTCGGGCGAGATCCTGCGCCGGCTCTCGGACACGCTGGTGGAGCTTCACGGCCAGCAGGACGACCGCGGCCTGCTCGATCCGCGCGCGCACCGCGGCTTGCTGGACGCCTTCGGCGGGCTCGAGGATCAGGTCGCCGCCGTCCGCGCCGCCTGGGGCGAGCGGCGCGCGGCGCGCAAGCGCCTGGAGGAGGCCGAGGCCGCGCTCGCCGAGGCCCGCGCGGAGGAGGACTACCTCCGCCACGCCGCCGGCGAGCTCGACGAGCTCGCGCCCGAGCCCGGCGAGGAGGAGGCGCTCGACGCGCGCCGCCGGATGATGCAGGGTGCCGAGCGCGTGCGCGAGGACGTGGCGCGCGCGCAGACGGCGCTCGGCCCGCAGGGCGCCGAGGGCGCGATGGGCGACGCGCTGCGCTGGCTCGAGGGCGCCGTCGAGACGACCGAGGGGCGCCTCGAGGAGCCGCTCGCCGCGCTCTCGCGCGCGATGGTCGAGCTCGGCGAGGCGGTCTCGGGCGTCGAGGAGGTGCTTCAGGCGCTCGCCTTCGACCCTCTGGAACTCGAACAGGTGGAGGAGCGGCTCTTCGCCATCCGCGGCCTCGCGCGGAAGCATCAGGTGCTGCCCGACGAGCTGCCCGACCTCGCCGAACGCCTGCGCGCCCGGCTCGAGGCGCTCGACGCCGGGGAGGGCGAGATCGCCGGCCTCCGCGCCGAGGTGCAGGCGGCCGAGGCCGCCTACGACACGGCCGCCGAGGCGCTCACCGCCGCGCGGCGGGAGGCGGCCGGGCGCCTCGACGCCGCGGTGACCGCCGAGCTCGCGCCGCTGCGGATGGAGCGCGCCGTCTTCGAGACGCGCCTCGAGGCGGCCGAGCCGGGGCCGGAGGGGCGCGACACGGTGCAGTTCATGGTCGCGACCAACCCCGGCGCGCCGGCCGGCCCGCTCGACCGCATCGCGTCGGGGGGCGAGCTCAGCCGCTTCCTGCTCGCGCTCAAGGTCTGCATCGCCGCGCCCGACCGGGGCGTGACGATGATCTTCGACGAGATCGACCGGGGCGTGGGCGGCGCGACCGCCGACGCCGTGGGCCGGAGGCTGAAGGCGCTCGCCGACGGGGGGCAGGTGCTGGTGGTGACCCATTCGCCGCAGGTCGCCGCCCTCGGCGCGCATCACTGGCGGGTGAGCAAGCGGGTGGCCGACGGCGTGACGCTGACCGACATCGCGGCCCTCGACGCCGCGGGACGGGTGGAGGAACTCGCCCGGATGCTCGCAGGCGACCGCATCACCGCCGAGGCGCGCGCGGCGGCGGAGTCGCTCCTTGCGGGGTAGGGGGGGCGTGCTCGTACCCTGCGGATGAGGGGGGCGTGCGGCGCGTAGTGCGTCCGCGCACGAACCGCCCGTCACGCAGCGCACCCGCGCGTCACGGCCTGCGCCGACGGTCACGCACCGCCCCGCCCGTCACGGCCTGTACCGACGGTCACGCACCGCCCCGCCTGTCAGGCACCGAATCGTTCGTTAGCCACAGCGCCGCCCATAACGCACCACACCGCCGACGCACCACACCGCCGTTACGCAGCGCACCCGCCCGTCACGACACACCGCACCGCGCGTCACGCACCGGACGGCGCGTCAGGCGCCGCCCGTCACGTACGCGGCGCCCGTCACCCCGACCCGTCGCGCCCGTCCTCTCCGGCTTCGGGCGTGAGGCCGTAGCGCGCGGCGAGGCGCCAGACGTGGGCGGGCACCATGTTCTTCATCTTCGCGGGATGCGCGCGGCGCAGGTGCAGCACCGTCTCGATCGCCTTCATCTCGACCCGCGCGCGTGCGAACTCCAGCCCGCGCGGCCCCGTCCGCGGCTGGAGCCACGCCACCAGCGGGCGCAGCCAGTCGGGCATCCGGCGCAGCGGTAGCCCGCCCGCCGCGCGCTCGGTGTTGGCCATGAAGCCCTTCACGGCGGCCTCGCGCTTGCCCTTGTCGGTGAGCGGCGCGGTCGTCAGCCGGTCGCCGAGGGCCGAAAGCATCTCCTCGCCGCGGGCGTTGCGCGCGATCACCCATTGCTCGCCGTCGCCGGCCATGTAGCCCACCGTCACGTCGGCGAGGCGGTTGGTGTAGTCCACGCAGGTCTTGCAGGTCATCGGGAAGAAATCCGCCGGCAGGTCCGAGAGCGGCAGCTTCAGGAAGGGGATGAAGCGCGGCTTGCGGCCGTCGTCGAAGCGCAGCTCCACCCGGTAGTCGGCGCGGAACTCCAGGTAGCTGATCGTCTCGGGCCGGTCGTCCAGCCGGGCGAGGAAGTGGTGGAAGTTCTCGGTCGTCGTGTTGTCGGAACAGGGCGTGCCGATGACGTGGATGCGGTCGAAGCCCAGCTCCTCCTCCAGCGCGCGCAGGGCGTAGACCTGGCAGGGGATGCCGACGAGCGCGATGCGCCGGTGCCCGGCGGCGCGCGCGGGCTCCAGCAGCGCGAGCGTCGGCGCGTAGCCCATCCGCATGCCGCGGCAGCGCGCCATCGCGTCGGGGTCGGTGACGATCACCGGCTGCGGCTTCCAGCGGTCGTCGGGATGCGGCGCGACGGCGAGAACGGCGTCCACGGTGCCGGTCCGCAGGAGCTCTGCGGCGAGCGCGGTGGTGAGGCCGGTCCATTGCGCCCCCTCGGCGGGCGGGTCGAGGCGCGCGCGCCACATCGCGCGCGCGACGCCGAAGAAGGCCTCCTCGCCGTGCTCCGGGTCGGCGGCGCGGCCGTGGGCCTTCGCCTCGAGCGTGGGGTAATCGGGCCGGATGAACTGACACGCCCGCCCGCAGGCGCGCCCGTCGCCTATGCGCGAGACGCCGCAGTCGGTGCAGAGCCCGGGCCGCGCGGCGCCGCCGAGCGCCGGCGCGGAGATCCCCTCGGGCAGGTCGAGGTCGGAGGGGGGCAGGGTCATGCGCGGCTCCTGTATCGCGGGCCGAGTGTCGGTCCGGACGCCCCGGGTTGTCAAGTTGTCCTGACAGTCGCCCGCCGGGCCGGCCCGCCGCGCCATTCGCCTGCCGCATGGCAGCGATGTGCCCGGGGCTTGATACAGGTCAAGGAATCGGGCGCGCGCCCGCGCGAGTGTCGCGGGGAAACGTGCGATCTACGGACCAAGGAGGCCCGCATGAAATCCCTTACAGCCACGTTGGCCGGAAGCGCCGCCGCTTTCGCGCTGGCCAGCCCCGCCATGGCGCAGGACGAACTTCGCGACTGGGCGCTGGACATGTTCAGCCCCGTGCCCGCGACCGTTCCGGCGCTCGAGGACAACATCGTCACCCCCGAGAAGGTCGATCTGGGCAAGGCGCTCTTCTTCGACCCGCGCATGTCCGCCTCGGGCGTGTTCTCCTGCAACTCCTGCCACAACGTGGGCACGGGCGGCGACGACAACATGCCGACCTCGGTCGGCCACGGCTGGCAGACCGGCCCGCGCAATTCGCCCACGGTGTTCAACGCCGTCTTCAACGAGGCGCAGTTCTGGGACGGCCGCGCCGCCGACCTCGCCGAGCAGGCGAAGGGCCCGGTGCAGGCGGGCGTCGAGATGGCGAACACGCCGGACAACGTGCTCAAGACGCTGAACTCGATGCCGGAATACGTCGAGTGGTTCGAGGAGTCCTTCCCCGGTGAGGACGACCCGGTCACCTTCGACAACTTCGCCAAGGCGATCGAGGCCTTCGAGGCGACGCTCATCACGCCCGCGCCCTTCGACGCCTGGCTGAACGGCAACGACGCCGCCATGACCGAGGAGCAAGTCGCTGGCCTCGAGACCTTCCTCGAGGCGGGCTGCGCGAGCTGCCACAACGGCGTGAACCTCGGCGGCAACGGCTACTATCCCTTCGGCCTCGTCGAGAAGCCGGGCGCGGAAATCCTGCCCGAGGGCGACAAGGGCCGCTACCAGGTGACCGAGACGGCGGTGGACGAATACGTCTTCCGCGCCTCGCCGCTGCGCAACATCACGGAGACGGCGCCCTATTTCCACTCCGGCGTGGTCTGGGACCTGCGCACCGCCGTGGACATCATGGCGAGCTCGCAGCTCGGCGCCGACCTGAGCGAGCAGGAGATCGACGAACTCACCGCCTTCCTCGGCGCGCTTACGGGCGAGGTGCCGGAGATCACCTACCCGATGCTGCCCGCGGAGACGGCGGAGACGCCGCGCCCGTCGAGCGAAGTGCTGCCGAACTGATCCGGCACGCCTGACGGTGACACGAGACCCCCGGCGGCGGCGCCGGGGGTCTTTTGCTGTGCGCTCAGCCCTCCGCGCCGATCAGCGCCGCGACGATGGCCTTCGCGCTGTCCGAGGCCCATTCGGCGTCGCCGCGCAGGCGCGCGATCTCCTCGCCCTCGGGCGACAGGATCACCGTGATCGGCAGGCCGAAGATGCCCATCTCGCGGGCGAGCGCCTGACGCGGGTCGCGGTGGAGCGGGAGGTTGTCCACGCCGATCTCCTCGAAGAAGGCGCGCATGCCGGGCACCGCGTTGCGCCCGGTGGCGACGGTGACCACCTCGAAGGACTCGCCGCCGAACTCTTCCTGAAGCTCGGAGAGATAGGGCATCTCCTCGCGGCAGGGGGCGCACCACGTCGCCCAGAAATTCAGCACCACGTGCTTGCCCGCGTAGGCGTCCAGCGTGAGCTCGCCGCCGTCGACCGTCTCGAAGGCGGCCTCTCCGGCGGGCTTCGGCGTCTCGTGCCAGGCGAGCTTCTTCATGTCGCCCTCGGCGAGCGCGGCGAGCGCCTGCGTGTCGGCGGCCGCCGCGGCGTTTGCGCCGAGCGCGAGGGCCGTATAAAGGGCGATGGACTTCAGATACCGCATCATTCCTCCGGGCGGGACGCCATGACTGACCAGACCTCCAACGCGATGTGGGGCGGCCGCTTCGCCGCCGGACCGGACGCCGTCATGGAGGCGATCAACGCCTCCATCGGCTTCGACCAGCGGCTCGCGGCGCAGGACATCGCGGGCTCGCGCGCCCATGCGGCGATGCTCGCCGCCACGGGCATCCTGAGCCATAGCGACGCCGAGGCGATCCGGGAAGGGCTGCTCACGGTCTTGTCAGAGATCGAGGGGGGCGACTTCGCATTCTCCCCCGCGCTCGAGGACATCCACATGAACGTCGAGGCGCGGCTGAAGGAGATCGTGGGCGAGGCGGCCGGGCGGCTCCATACCGCGCGCTCGCGCAACGACCAGGTGGCGACCGATTTCCGCCTCTGGGTGCGCGACCAGATCGACGCGGCCGACGCCGGCCTCGCCGCGCTCCAGCGCGCGCTCGTGGCGCAGGCGGAGGCGGGCGCGGACCTCGTGATGCCGGGGTTCACCCATCTGCAGACCGCGCAGCCGGTGACATGGGGCCACCACATGCTGGCCTACGTCGAGATGTTCGCGCGCGACCGCGGGCGGCTCGCCGACGCGCGGCGCCGGCTGAACGAGTGCCCGCTCGGCGCCGCGGCGCTCGCCGGGACGGGCTTTCCCATCGACCGGGAGATGACGGCGCGCGAGCTCGGCTTCGACCGGCCGACGGCCAATTCGCTGGACGCGGTCAGCGACCGCGACTTCGCGCTGGAGTTCCTCTCGGCCGCCTCGATCTGCGCGATGCACCTTTCGCGGCTGTCCGAGGAGCTGGTGATCTGGGCCTCGGCGCAGTTCCGCTTCGTGCGGCTCTCGGATCGCTTCTCGACCGGGTCGTCGATCATGCCGCAGAAGAAGAACCCCGACGCGGCCGAGCTCATCCGCGCCAAGATCGGCCGCATCCTCGGCGCGACGATGGCGCTCTTCACGGTGATGAAGGGGCTGCCGCTCGCCTATTCCAAGGACATGCAGGAGGACAAGGAGCAGGTCTTCGACGCCGCCGACGCGCTCATGCTCTCGCTCGCCGCGATGGAGGGGATGGTGCGCGACATGGAGGCGAACGCCCCGGCGCTCGAGGCGGCGGCCGCGACCGGCTTCTCGACGGCGACCGACCTCGCGGACTGGCTCGTGCGCGAGCTCGGGCTACCCTTCCGGGAGGCGCATCACGTCACGGGCCGCCTCGTCGCGGCGGCGGAGGCGAAGGGCTGCGACCTGCCCGACCTCTCGCTCGCCGAGATGCAGGCGGTGCACGAGAGCATCCGCGCGGATGTCTTCGACGTGCTGGGCGTGCACAATTCGGTGGCCTCGCGCACCAGCTACGGCGGCACGGCGCCCGCCCGCGTGCGCGAGCAGGTGGCGGCCTGGAAGGAGCGGCTGGGATGAGACTGGGACTTGCACTCGCGGCGCTCGCGGCGCTCGCCGCCTGCGGCGCGGACGGCGCGCCCGAGCGGCCGGGGGCGGAGACGCGCTCCGGCGTGACGCTCTCCGGCGAGGCGCGCTTCGGCCTGACGGGAGCCTGGTGAGATGGGGCGGCTCAAGTATCTCTGGCTCGCCCTCGCGCTCTGGGGGACGGTGCATCCGATGTACTGGTTCCTGTCGTGGTTCCGCGCCAACGGCTTCGACCTCGCGGGCATGGTGGAGGCGTGGCACGCCAACGCGGCGACCTCGGGCCTCGTCTGGGACCTGACCGTCGCGGCGGTGACGCTCACGCTCTGGATCCTCGTGGACGCGGTCGGGCGGCGCGACTGGCTCTCGCTCTTGGCGATCCCGACGATCTTCGGCATCGGGGTGAGCTGCGGGCTGCCGCTCTACCTCTATTTCCGCGCGCGCTTCGCCGGGGCCGCCGCCGCCAGCACGGGCTGAGCCGTCGCGGTCCGCCGCTGGCGCGGCGGGCCTCCGGCGGGGATATTTTCGCCAAGAAGAAGCAGGGGCGCGCCGCGCCCCGGGAGACGCGGATGGATCATTTCGTCTATCGGGAGGGGCGCCTCTTCGCCGAGGAGGTGCCGGTCGCCGGGATCGCGGCGCAGGTGGGCACGCCCTTCTATGTCTACTCGGCCGCGACGCTCGCGCGGCATTACCGGCTCTTCGACGAGGCGCTGGCCTGGGGGCCGCACCTAGTGTGCTTCGCGGTCAAGGCGGCCTCGAACCTCGCGCTGCTGAAGCTTCTGGGCGAAATGGGCGCGGGCATGGACGTGGTCTCGGGCGGGGAATACCGCCGGGCGCGCGCCGCGGGCGTGCCGGGCGAGCGGATCGTTTTTTCCGGCGTGGGCAAGACGCGCGAGGAGATGCGCCTCGCGCTCGAGGGGGGCGTGCGCCAGCTCAACGTGGAAAGCGAGCCGGAGATGCGCGCGCTCTCGCAGGTGGCCGTGGCGCTCGGCGTGACGGCGCCGATCAGCGTGCGGGTGAACCCGGACGTGGACGCGAAAACCCACGCCAAGATCGCCACCGGCAAGGCGGAGAACAAGTTCGGCGTGCCGATCGCGCGGGCGCGCGAGGTCTACGCCGAGGCCGCGCGCCTGCCGGGGCTCGAGGTCGTGGGCATCGACGTGCACATCGGCAGCCAGCTCACCGAGCTCGCGCCCTTCGAGGCGGCCTATACCAAGGTCGCGGAGCTGACGGAGACCCTGCGCGGGGACGGGCACGACATCCGGCGGCTCGACCTCGGCGGCGGGCTCGGCATTCCCTACGCGCGCTCGAACGAGGTGCCGCCGCTGCCGGCCGATTACGGCGCGCTCATCCGGCGCACGGTCGGGCATCTGGGCTGCGAGATCGAGATCGAGCCGGGCCGCCTGATCGCGGGGAACGCGGGGCTCCTGGTCTCTGCCGTGATCTACGCCAAGGAGGGCGAGGGGCGCGATTTCCTGATCCTCGACGCGGCGATGAACGATCTGATCCGGCCCGCGATGTACGACGCCTGGCACGACATCGTGCCGGTGACCGAGGCGCCGGCGGAGGCCGCGCGCGCGCCCGTCGACGTGGTCGGCCCCGTCTGCGAGACGGGCGACACCTTCGCGCGCGGCCGCCCGCTGCCGCCGCTGGACGAGGGCGATCTGGTCGCCTTCCGCTCCGCCGGCGCCTACGGCGCGGTCATGGCGGGGGAGTACAACACCCGCCCGCTGATCCCCGAGGTGCTGGTGAGCGGCGATCACGTCGCCGTCATACGCGCGCGGCCGACCTTTGACGAAATGCTCGCGCGCGATACCATTCCAGAATGGCTGTAGCGGCGTGACGCGCGCCGGTCGGCCCGACCCCCTGGGCGGCTGCGGGAGAGCCGAGGCGCGATGGACGAGCGAGAGAGCGGCGACACCGATATCCTGACGCGGCTCGGCCGCCCGCTGCGCCTGACCCGGCTCGGCATGGCGGCGGAGCGCGCGGCGCGCGCCTTCTGGCCGCTCTGGTCGATCGTGGCGGCGGCGCTCGCGCTCCTGATGCTCGGCGTGCAGGACGCGGTCGCCGTGGAGGGCGTCTGGGCCGCCGGCGCGGTCACCGGCCTCGCCGCGCTCTGGGCGCTCCGGCACGGGCTGCGCCGCTTCCGCTGGCCCGGCCGGGTGGAGGCGATGGCGCGGCTCGACGCGACGATGCCGGGGCGGCCGATCTCCTCGGTGCTCGACGCGCAGGCGGTGGGCGCCACGGACGCGGCCTCCGCCGCCGTCTGGCGCGCGCATCGGGCGCGCATGGCCGCCCGCGCCGCAGAGGCCCGCGCGCCGCGGCCCGACCTGAACGTCGCACGGCGCGACCCCTTCGCGCTGCGCTACGTCGCGCTCCTCGCGCTGGCGGTGGCGCTGCTTTTCGGCTCGGTGCTGCGCATCGGCTCGGTCGCTGAAATGGCGCCGGGGCAGGCGCAGGCGCTCGCCGGCGGCCCCGCCTGGGAGGGCTGGGTCGAGCCGCCGGCCTACACGCGCCTGCCGGCCGTCTATCTCAACGACATCACGGCGGAGCAGCTTTCCGTCGCCGAGGGCAGCCAGGTGACGCTCCGCCTCTACGGCGAGGTCGGCGCGCTTTCCGTGCGCGAGACGGTGTCGGACCGGCCCGCGCCGGAAAAGCCCGCCGCGTCGCCCAGCCAGGTGTTCGAGGTGACGGGCGACGGTCGCCTCGCTGTCGAGGGGCCGGGCGGGCGCGCCTGGCAGATCGCGCTGCGCCCGGATCAGCCGCCGCGGGTGGCGCTCGAGGGCGCGCCGGAGGCGACCGCGCAGGGCGAGATGCAGCTGCCGTTCTCGGCCGGGGACGACTACGGCGTGACGGGCGGCGAAGCGCGGCTCGCGCTCGACCTCGCGGAGGTGGACCGGCGCTACGGCCTCGCCACCGAGCCGGAGGCGCGCCCGGCGATCGAAGTCCCCCTGCCGCTGCCGATCTCGGGCGACCGGGCGGAGTTCGAGCAGACGCTGGTCGAGGATTTCTCCAAGCACCCCTGGGCGAACCTGCCGGTCGAGGTGCGCCTCACGGTGGAGGATGCCGCGGGGCAGACCGGGCGCTCCGAGCCGCGGACCATCACGCTGCCGGGGCGGCGCTTCTTCGACCCGCTCGCCGCCTCCGTGGCCGAGCAGCGCCGCGATCTCCTCTGGTCGCGCGCGAACGCCCGCCGCGTGTCGCAGGTGCTGCGCGCGGTCTCGCACCTGCCGGACGATGTGTTCCGCTCCGAGACCTCGGCGCTGCGCCTGCGCGTGACGCTCGAACGGCTCGAGACCTACGCGCGCCACGGCCTGACCAAGGACCAGCGCGACGACATCGCCGAGGCGCTCTGGGATCTCGCCGTGGAGCTCGAGGAGGGCGACCTCGCCGACGCGCTGGAGCGACTGCGCCGCGCGCAGGACCGGCTCGAGGAGGCGATGCGCAACGGCGCCTCGGACGCCGAGATCGCGGAGCTCATGCAGGAGCTGCGCGAGGCGACGGACGACTACCTGCGCGAACTGGCGCGGCGCCAGATGCAGGAGGGCGAGCAGGGCCAGCAGAACCAGCAGGCGCAACAGTCGCCCGGCATGGAGATGACGCAGAACGACCTGCAGGAGATGATGGACCGCATCCAGGAACTGATGGAGCAGGGCCGCATGGCCGAGGCGCAGGAGGCGCTGCGCCAGCTTCAGCAGATGATGGAGAACATGCGCGTCACCCAGGGGCAGGGTCAGCCCTCGCCCGGGCAGCAGGCGATGGAGGGCCTCGCCGAGACGCTGCGCGATCAGCAGGGCCTCTCGGACGAGGCGTTCCGCGAGTTGCAGGAGCAGTTCAACCCCGGCCAGCAGGGCCAGCGCGGGCAACAGGGCCAGCAAGGGCAACAGGGTCAGCAGGCGCGGCCCGGCCAGCCCGGACAGGGGCAGCAGGGCCGCCCCGGCCAACCGGGCCGGGGCCAGCAGCAGGTCGAGCCGGGCGAGGGCGAGGGTCTCGGCGACTCGCTCGAGGAGCGCCAGCGCGCGCTCCGCGACGAGCTGCGCCGCCAGCGCCAGGGCATGCCCGGTCTCGGCGGCGAAGAGGGCGAGGCGGCCGAGGAGGCGCTTGACCGCGCCGAGGGCGCGATGGAAGGCGCCGAACGCGCGCTGCGGGACGGCGACCTGGCCGAAGCGATCGACCGGCAGGCCGAGGCGATGGACGCGCTCCGCGAGGGCATGCGCAACATGGGCGAGGCGCTCGCGCAGGAGCAGCGGCAGGGCCAGGGCCAGCAGGGCATGGCCGAGGGCGACCCGTCGGGCGAGCCGCGCGACCCGCTCGGGCGCAGCACGGGGCAGGGCGGCCAGCTCGGGACCGAGGAGAACCTCCTGCAGGGCGAGGACGTGCGCCGGCGCGCGCAGAACCTGCTCGAGGAGCTCCGCCGCCGCAGCGGCGAGGCCGCACGCCCCGAGGTCGAACGCGAGTATCTCGAGCGGCTGCTGGAACGCTTCTGAACCCCGGCGCGCCCCTGCCGGCGGCCGGCTTCCCTCCGTGTCGCGCGGCGGCGCCGCGGCGAGGTCGCCGACCGGCACGAGGCCGTCGTGCAGGTCGAGAGACGCAGGGCCGATGCCGTGCGCCCCATGAGACTGTCGCGCACCCGACCGCCGTCACGCCCGCGCCTGGCGAGGCGGTGCAAGGCGCACGGACGATTCGCCGGTCCTGTCCCCGCCGGCGGCCAGCGCGCCGTCCCGCACGAACGTCGCTGGCGATGCCCTGCGCGACGCCCCACGCTCCGGACGCGCACCGCGCCCCCGCCGGACGGACCGTCCGGCGCAACGTCCGTGCAAAGCCGCGACCGGCCCCTTCTTCTTGGTCCAAATATCCTCGGGGGGTGAATTGGCCGAAGGCCAAGAGGGGGGCAGACAGCCCCCCTCCCGCGGGCCGGCCATGTCCCTCAGTAGATGTAGCGGATCTGGTCGCTCCAGTAGCGTTCGAGCCGGCGCAGCGTGTGCGTCATCTCGTCGAGCGCGTCGAGGTCGAGCACCTGCGCCGAGACGAGCCCCTCTGCGTGGCGCGCGAAGAGCGCGGCGACGGTGCGGCGGATCTCCTGCCCTCGGGGCGTCAGGCGCACGCGCACGGCGCGGCGGTCGATCTCGCAGCGCTTGTGGTGCATGAAGCCGCCCTCGACCAGTTTCTTGAGGTTGTAGCTGACGTTCGAGCCCTGGTAGTAGCCGCGGCTCTTGAGCTCTCCGGCGGTGACCTCGTTGTCGCCGATGTTGAAGAGCAAAAGCGCCTGCACCGCGTTCACCTCGAGCACGCCGACGCGCTCGAACTCGTCCTTGATGACGTCGAGCAGCAGCCGGTGCAGCCGCTCGACGAGCGAGAGCGCATCGAGATACCCGGCCATCACCCCGCGCTCGGCCCCGGCCGGAAGGGGCGTGTTCATGTTCATGTCGTCGCCTCCGCCTCGGTGGACGACGACACCCTCGCGCGGAATACCGAACAAGCGGTTAAATCGCGCCGTGGTCGCGTAAAATCCGCTCTATTCCGTACTCGGAAGCAGGGCCTGGATGGCGGCGACGGCCTCTGCGTGGCGCTCGGGCGGCGGCGTCTGGCCGGAGATCCAGGCGTAGAGGTCGGTGTCGCCCTCCTCGAGCAGCGCCTCGTATTGGTCGAGCGCGGCGGCGTCGAGCGACGCGCCCTCGGCCTCGAAGTAGCGCATGAGGATGACGTCCATCTCCTTGGTGCCGCGCCGCATCGAGCGCATGGCGAGGCGGCGCAGCCGGGTGTCGCGGTCCTCCGGGCTCACTGGCCGGTCTCCCTGAGCTGCACGCGCAGCTGCTTTTCCAGCCGGGCGAGGCGGTCGGAGGCCGACTTGAGCTCGGTGCGCAGCTCGCGCATGGAGGCGAGGATGCGGCCGACCTCGGCGGGCACCTCCGCGGTGTCCTCCGGCCCGTCGAGGCCGTCGCCCTCGCCGGTCAGCAGCCACATGATCGAGACGTTCAGGATGCCGGCCATCATCGAGAGCCGGTTGGCGCGCGGCTCGCTCAGGTCGTCCTCCCAGCCGCGCAGCGTCGAGAGCTTCACGCCCAGCCGGCGCGCCAGCTGCGCCTGGGTCATCGCCGCGCGCTCGCGCGCCGCGGCGAGCCGGTCGCCGAATGTGGCGACCTCGGGGCCGTACCAGTTGACGGCCTCCTGAAGATCCTCGTTCATCCGTCTCTCCCTTCCGCGGCCGGGGCCGCTTGATCCGTCGTTCGCCGGCAGCCTATGACATGGGCTGTCCGCCTTCAAACCGGTGCCGCATGATCCCTCTTTCCGCGTCCCTCGCCCGCGTGCGCCCCTCTCCCACCGTCGCCGCGAGCCAGCGCGCGCGGGAGTTGATCGCCGCCGGGCGCGACGTGATCTCGCTCAGCGCCGGCGAACCCGACTTTGACACGCCGCGCCACGTCAAGGACGCGGCGATTGCGGCACTCGAAGGGGGGAAAACGAAATATACCGCCCCCGACGGCATCCCCGAGCTCAAGGCGGCCATCGCGGCGAAGTTCCGCCGCGAGAACGGGCTCGACTACGCCCGGGAGGAGATCACCGTCGGATCGGGCGGCAAGCAGGTGATCTTCAACGCGCTGATGGCGACGCTGAACCCCGGCGACGAGGTGGTGATCCCCGCGCCCTACTGGGTCAGCTACCCCGACATCGTGCGCCTCGCCGGGGCCGAGCCGGTGATCGTCGAGACGGAGATGGCCGCGGGCTTCAAGCTCGCGCCCGCGGCGCTCGAGGCCGCGATCACGCCGCGCACGCGATGGGTGCTGCTGAACTCGCCCGGCAATCCCTCGGGCGCGGGCTACGGCCGCGCCGAGCTCGCTGCGCTGGCCGAGGTGCTCCTGCGCCACGAGCAAGTGCTCGTCCTCGCCGACGACATCTACGAGCACATCGCCTACGAGGGCTTCACCTTCGCCACGCCCGCGGAGGTCGCGCCGCGCCTGCGCGACCGCACGCTGACGCTCAACGGCGTCTCCAAGGCCTACGCGATGACCGGCTGGCGCATCGGCTACGCGGGCGGGCCGGCGGAGCTGATCGCGGCGATGGGCAAGCTTCAGTCGCAGAGCACCACCTGCCCGGCGGCGCTCAGCCAGTGGGCGGCGGTCGCCGCGCTCGAGGGGCCGCAGGACTTCCTCGCCGAGGCGCGCGCCGCCTACCGCCGGCGGCGCGATCTGGTGGTCGAGCGGCTGAACGCGATTCCCGGCGTCGCGTGCCCGGTGCCGGAGGGCGCCTTCTACGTCTATCCCTCGATCGCGGGGCTCATCGGGCGCACCACCGCCGGCGGCCGGCGGATCGGCAGCGATCAGGATTTCACCGACGCGCTTCTGGAGGAGCAGGGGGTCGCGGCGGTCTTCGGCGCGGCCTTCGGCCTCTCGCCGCATTTCCGGGTGAGCTACGCCACCTCCGACGCGGTGCTGGAGGACGCCTGCGCGCGCATCGCCGCCTTCGTCGGGGGCATGCGGGCATGAGCGACCTGCCGGCCTATTACTTCCGCGTGCGCGAGACCGGCGCGCTCGTCTTTCGCGTGGACGGCGCCAACCGGCACAGCCGCCTCGAGATGGACCCGATCGCGGTGGTCAATGTCCGCAACGGCCAGATCCGGCCGCAGGGCGACCGCACGCTCGACGACGCGGACCACGCCGCCATCCGCGACTGGATGGAGGAACGCCGCGCGGTGCTCGCCGCGCGCGAGATGGACGACATCCGCCGCACGCTCGACCGGATCAACCTCGCCGCGCAATGGGCGCAGAGCCGCGCGACCGACGCCGAACTGGAGGAGGTGACGGACGGCCTGCTGCTGGCGATGCACGACCTGCGCACCGTGCTCGTGCGCAAGAAGGCCGAGCGCGCCGCGCGCGAGGACTAGGCGCGCGCCACGCGCGCACGCAGGCGCGGCACCGCGCGGCCCCAGAAGCGCGCCATCATCAGCACCCCCGCGCAGGCGAGGCCCAGCGTCATGCCCAGCCACACCCCCGCGCCGCCCCAGTCGAGGACGAAGCCCATCACGAGCGCGCCGGGGATGCCGACGCCCCAGTAGCTGACCGAGGCCATGACCATCGGCACCGTGGTGTCGCGCACCCCGCGCAAAAGGCCGAGCGCCATGACCTGCGCGGCGTCCACCAGCTGAAAGAGCGCGGCGATGGCGAGGAGCGTCGCGCCGAGCGCCATGATCTCGGCCCGCGCGGGCTCCTCCGGGTCGAGGAAGAGCGCGTAGAGCGGCCCCGGCGCCGTCAGGAACAACAGGATCGTCACCCCTGCCGCGAGCGCGCTCAGCGCGAGGACGGCGCGCGCGCCGCGGGTCAGGTGCTCGGCGTCGCCGAGCCCGTAGGCGTTGCCCGCCCGGATCGTCGCCGCGTTCGAGAGCCCCATGTGCATCATGAAGAAGGCCGAGGTGACCTGCAGCGCGATGCCGTGCGCGGCGAGCGGGATGGTCCCGAGCCAGCCCATCATCACCGAGGAGAAGGAAAAAAGCGCCACCTCGGCGAGATTCGTCACCCCGATCGTCGCGCCCATGCGCGCCACCTCGCGGAAGGCGTCCCAGTCCGGCCGCCAGAGCCGCGCGAAGAGCCGGTGCCCGGGCAGCACGACCGCGGCGTAGGCCGCCGAGAAGAGAAGTGCGAGCGCATTGGTCGAGACGCTCGCCACCGCCGCGCCGCGCAGGCCCAGCTCGGGCGCGCCCCAGTTGCCGAAGATCAGCGCGTAGTTGAACCCGGCGTTGGCCACCGCCGCGGCGACGGTGATCCAGAGCACGACCTGCGTGCGCCCGAGCGCGGCGAGATAGGACTTCAGCACCATCACGAGAAGCGCGGGCAGGAGCCCCGGCCCCGCGATGCGCAGGTAGGTCTCGGCCGCCGCCGAGAGCTCCGGCGTCTGCCCGAGCGCGCGCATAACCGGCGCCGAGAACCACACCAGCGGCAGGCAGGCGAGCGCGAAGAGCGTCGAGAGCCAGAGCCCCATGCGCGTGACGCGGCGGATCGCCGTCTCGTCCGCCTCCGCCTCGGCCGAGGCGACGAGGGGCATCACCGCCCAGGCGATGCCCGATCCCATGATCCAGAGCATGAACCAGAGCGCCGTCGCCAGCGTCAGCGCCGCGAGCCCCTCGACCGAGTGCCAGCCCATCATCACCGTGTCGGTGAGATGGATGGCGAACTGCGCCAGATGCCCGCCGACGAGCGGCAGGCCCAGCACGAGGATCGCGCGGAGGTGGCGGGGATAGGTCATCCGGGGCGCGGCCATGGCCGCGGCTTACGCACCGCCCCCGCCGCCCGCAAGGCGCCTCAGACGAG
The DNA here is from genome assembly GCF_003385555.1 of Rhodosalinus sediminis. Lineage (GTDB taxonomy): Bacteria > Pseudomonadota > Alphaproteobacteria > Rhodobacterales > Rhodobacteraceae > Rhodosalinus > Rhodosalinus sediminis. Next base: position 299,137 of record NZ_QOHR01000001.1, read on the forward strand.
CCGCAGCGCCATCTGCCACGAGAGCGCCGCGATGACCGCGCCCGCGCCCACCTCGAGAAGCGGCGCGGCGCGGGCGAGCGTGCGGCTCTCCGAGAGCTGCGCCAGCGCGCCCTCGCGCGCGGTGAGCGCGGCGAGGGCCACCGCGACGGTCACGCTCGCCGTGCCGAGGGCCATCGCCATGACCCCCGCGATCCCCTGCCAGACGAGGTCCATCCGCCAGGTCAGCACCAGCAGAAAGAGCGCCCCGGTGCAGGGGCGCAGCGCCACCGCCCCGATCAGCGCTGCCGCGTCGCGCCAGCCGGTGACCCGCGCGGCGGCCTCGGGGCCCGGCCCGTGGGCGTGCCCGCAACAGGCCGCCTCCGCCCGCAGCCGCATGAGGCGGCGCGCGCCGCGCAGGACAAGCCACGCGCCGATCGCGCCGACGGCGGCGTAGGAGAGCGGCGCGAGCCAGGACTCTGCGGTCCCGGTCAGCTGCGCCCGAGTCAGCCCGAGCGCCCAGACCCCGCCGTAGACGAGCGCCACGGCGCTCGCCCCCTGCGCGAGGCTCGAAGCGAGCGCGAGCGCCGAGAGCCGCGCCGCCGGCACCCGGGTGCCCGCCGCGTAGCCCCCGAGCAGGAGCTTGCCGTGCCCGGGCCCGGCCGCGTGGAAGAAGCCGTAGGCGAAGGTGACGCCCACGAGCGCGGCGAGCGCGCCGGGCTCGCCCGCGCGCAGCGCGCGCAGGGGCGCGGCCATCGCGCGCTGCGCGGCCTGCTGGCCCTCGGCGGCGCGGCGCGCGACCTCCTCGGCGCCGCCGAGCAGCCAGAGCCAGCCCGCCGCGAGGCCGACGGCGGCGAGCCCGATCAGGAGGAGGGCGCGCATGCGATCCGGGCCCCGTCGGCGTAGAGATGGCCGACCTCCAGCACCTCGAAGGTCATCTCGTCCACCGCGCCGGCCATCTCGGCCACCTTGCGGTCGGCGGCGGCCTCGTCCGCCGGCTCGATCTCGGCGCGGCAGCCCTCGGGCGGGGTGACTTGGGTCAGGGTGTAGTCCACGAAGAAGGTCGGGTCGTAGGCCTCCAGCACCGTGCCCGCGGCCGGGACGGGGGCGACCGGGCGGCGGTGGCTCGCCACGATGCGCGCGTTCTCGACGGCGATGCCCGTGGCCTCGGGCAGGCCGATATCGGCGGTCGCCTCGCCGCGGCGGAGGTAGATGTCGCCCTCGAAATCCTCGGGCCAGATCTCGAGGTCGAAACCGCGCAGCTCCGCGAGCTCCGCCTCGGTGAGCTCGGCGTCGCCGTCGGGGTCGAGCCCCATGTCCTCGAGGATCATCAGCGTCGAGAACTCGTCGTAGGTCCAGGTGACCTCGACCGCGGTGATCCGCCCCTCCGCGTCCGCCTCGAGCGTCACCGCCGTATCGACGAACATGTGCGGATGCGCGGCGCCGGGGACGGGCGCGAGCGCGAGGGCCGTCGCGGTCAGGGCAGGGCGCAGCATGCGCGGAAAGCTAGGCGCCGCCCGCGCCCGCCGCAAGCGCGGCGCGCCGCGCGGTCGGCGGCGCTCCGCCGCCCGCCGCGTGGCGGACCCGTGCGCAGCCCCTTTCCGGGCGGCGCGGTTGCTGGTCTAATGGTGGACCAAACAGAAGGGCCGGGCAGGCATGGCAGACGATCTTCTCTCTCAGCAGGGACACGGCGACTACGACGCTTCCTCGATCGAGGTGCTCGAGGGGCTGGAGCCGGTGCGCAAGCGCCCCGGCATGTACATCGGCGGCACCGACGAGCGCGCGCTCCATCACATGGCCGCCGAGGTGCTCGACAACGCGATGGACGAGGCCGTCGCCGGCCACGCGAGCCGCATCGAGATGGAGCTGCACGCCGATGGCGCGCTCACCATCCGCGACAACGGTCGGGGCATCCCCGTCGATCCGCACCCGAAGTTTCCCGAGAAGTCCGCGCTCGAGGTGATCCTCTGCACGCTTCATGCGGGCGGCAAGTTCTCGGGCAAGGCCTATCAGACGAGCGGCGGCCTGCACGGCGTCGGCGCCTCGGTCGTCAACGCGCTTTCGGACACGATGACCGTGCAGGTGGCGCGCAACAAGGTGCTGCACGAACAGCGCTTCGCCCGCGGCAAGCCGCAGGGCCCGGTTGAGGAGGTCGGCGCGGCGCCCAACCGGCGCGGCACCACCGTCACCTTTCACCCCGACGCCGAGATCTTCGGCGCCGCGCGCTTCAAGCCCGCGCGCCTCTTCGCCCTCGCGCGGTCGAAGGCCTATCTCTTCTCCGGCGTCGAGATCCGCTGGAAATCAAACGTGGACGACGGCGAGACCCCGGCCGAGGCGACCTTCCGCTTCCCGGGCGGGCTCGCCGACTACCTCGCCGAGCGCCTCGAGGGCGCGACGACCTATTCCGAGCGCCCCTTCGCCGGCAAGGTCGATTTCGAGGAACGCTTCGGCCGCCCCGGCAAGGTCGAATGGGCGATCAACTGGACGCCCGCGCGCGACGGTTTCGTGCAGAGCTACTGCAACACCGTGCCCACGCCCGAGGGCGGCACGCACGAACAGGGCTTCTGGGCGGCGATCCTGAAGGGCATCCGCGCCTACGGCGAGCTCGCGAACAACAAGAAGGCCGCGCAGATCACCCGCGAGGATCTCATGGGCGGGGGCTGCGCGCTCGTCTCCTGCTTCATCCGCGAGCCGGAGTTCGTGGGCCAGACCAAGGACCGCCTTGCCACCGCCGAGGCGGCGAAGCTGGTGGAAGGCGCCGTGCGCGACCACTTCGACAACTGGCTCGCCGCCGATCCGAAGAGCGCGGGCGCGATTCTCGATTTCCTCGTGCTGCGCGCCGAGGAGCGCCAGCGCCGCAAGCAGGAGAAGGAGACCGCGCGCAAGTCCGCCACGCGCAAGCTGCGCCTGCCGGGCAAGCTCGTGGACTGCACGGCGAACGCGCGCGAGGGCACGGAGCTCTTCATCGTCGAGGGCGACAGCGCGGGCGGCTCGGCCAAGGCGGCGCGCGAGCGGCGCACGCAGGCGCTCCTGCCGCTCCGGGGCAAGATCCTGAACGTGCTCGGCGCGGCCTCCTCCAAGCTCGGGCAGAACGCCGAGATCAACGACCTCTCCCAGGCGCTGGGCGTGGGGCTCGGCACGAAGTTCCGCCTCGACGACCTGCGCTACGAGAAGGTCATCATCATGACCGACGCCGACGTGGACGGCGCGCATATCGCCTCGCTGCTGATGACCTTCTTCTTCAGCCAGATGCGCCCGCTGATCGACCACGGGCACCTCTATCTCGCCTGCCCGCCGCTCTACCGGCTGACGCAGGGCGCGAAGCGCGTCTACGCCCTCGACGACGCGGAGCGGGAGGCGTGGATGCAGACGGGCCTCGGCGGCAAGGGCAGGATCGAGGTCAGCCGCTTCAAGGGCCTTGGCGAGATGGACGCCAAGGACCTGAAAGAGACCACGATGGACCCGGCCTCCCGCCGGCTGATCCGGGTGACCATCGACGACGACGAACCGGGCGAGACCGGCGACCTCGTCGAGCGTCTTATGGGCAAGAAACCGGAACTGCGGTTCCAGTACATCTCCGAGAACGCGCGGTTCGTGGAAGAGCTGGATGTGTGAGCGGCCGCAGGGTGCGTGCCGGGCCCGCGCCCTGCGCCGGCCGCGGCGGCGGCGGCTATCCCGCCTGCGGCGCGACCCTTTGTGAAGCTGCGACAACGGCTGTGCCCCCACCACCCCCCAGTTGAAACCCGGCCCGCGCGCGGGCATGGTGACGAGGACACGGGCGCGGGGCGTCCGGAGGGGCCAATCCGGAGAGGCGGCATGAGCGGAGCGGGGCGTGCGGTCCTGGCGGGCGGGGTGATGCTGACGCTCGCGGCCTGCGGGGCGGGGCGGTTGCAGAACGCCTGCATCGATTCGGGGCGCGCCGGGGCCAATCCGGCGCTCTGCGGCTGCGTGCAGGCGGTGGCCGACCGGGAGCTCGACCGGGGCGACCGGCGCCTCGCGGCGAGCTTCTACGACAATCCGCAGCGCGCGCAGGACATCCGGCAATCCGACAGGCCGGCCGACCGGCGCTTCTGGGATCGCTACACCGCCTTCGCCGATGAGGTGGAGCGCAGCTGCGCGCGGCTGCGCTGACCGGGCGGCGCGCCCGCCGGGAGGAGGCGATGGGGTTCAAGGGCGTCACCCTGCGCGGGCTCGAGGTGTTCGAGGCGCTCGCCGCGACCGGCTCCGTCGCCGAGGCGGCGGCGCGCACGGGGCTCTCCGCCCCCGCCGTCTCGCAGCAGTTGCGCAACCTCGAGGCGGCGCTCGGCACCGCGCTCGTGGATCACGCGCGCCGGCCGATGCAGCTGACGCCGGCGGGGCGGCATTTCCTGCCGCGGGCGCGCGAGGTGCTCTCGCAACTGCGCCTCGCGCAGTCCGAGATCACGATGATGGATCTCTCGGGGCTCACGACGCTGGCGCTCGGGCTGATCGACGATTTCGACAGCGACCTGACGCCGCGCCTCGCCACGATCCTCGCCGAGAACATGGCGCGCTGCCGCTTCCGGATGGTCACCGCGCCGAGCCACGAGATCACGCAGGCGGTGGCCGAGCGCCGCCTCGATCTCGGCGTCGCGGCGCGCCCGGGCACCCCGCCCGAGGGCCTCGCCGAGCGGCCGCTGGTGCGCGATCCCTTCATCCTCGTCACGCCGCGCGGCCCGCAGGAGGGGCAGGCGGCGCTCGGGCGGCTGCCGTTCCTGCGCTACGACCGCACGCAGCTCATCGGCCGCACGATCGAGGCGCATCTGCGCAGCGAAGGGGCCGAGTATCCCGAGCGCTTCGAGATCGGCGCGCATCAGGCGCTGATGGCGCTGGTGGCGCGCGGCGCGGGCTGGGCGATCACGACGCCTTTGGGCTACATGCGCGCGGCGCGGCTGCACGACCGGATCGCGGCGCACCCGCTGCCCTTCGCGCCGCTGTCGCGCACGATCTCGCTTTTCGCCGGGGCCGACTGGGCGAGCCCGGTGCCCGAGGACATCGCGCGCACGATCCGCGATCTCGTGGAGACGCAGGTGGTGGGCCCGGCGCGCGCGCAGCTTCCCTGGCTCGAGGGCGCGCTGCGGACGCTGGGGTGAGTCACGCCTCGAGGAAGGCGCGCACCGCCGCCTCGAACTCGCGCGGCTTGTCGGCGTGCAGCCAGTGCCCCGCGCCCGGGATCTTCGCCATGCGCGCGGCGGGGAAGAGCACCTTGATCCGCGCGCGGTGCTCGGGGCGGATATAGTCGCTCTCGGCCCCCGCGAGGAAGAGCGCCGGGCCGTCGAAGGGGCCCGTGACCTCCGGAAAGCCGAGGATCGCGTCCATGTCCCGCGCGAGGGCGTCGAGGTGGAGCCGCCAGCGCCGCGCCTTGGCGTCGAGCGACTGCGCGAGAAAGGCGGCGAGGCCCTGCGCGTCCTCCCCGCCCAAATGCTGCGCGAGGGCGGCGGTCGCCTCCGCCCGGCTGTCGATCCCGGAGAGGTCGAGCGCGCACATCGCTTCGAGCGCGGGCGCCTGCGAATGCGCGTAGGCGACGGGCGCGATGTCGGCCACGACGAGCCGGCGCAGGCCCGCGGGCGCGGTGAGCGCGAGGACCATCGCCGCCTTGCCGCCCATCGAATGACCCAGCAGGTCGCAGTCCCGCCTCTCCGCCGCGATCACCTCGGCCAGGTCGGCGGCCATGCCGGGGTAGTCGTGGCGTTCGGTGCGGGGGCTTTCGCTGTGGTTGCGCATGTCCACAGCGATCACCTCGCGCGTGTCGGAGAGGCGCTTGGCGATCACGCCCCAGTTGCGGCCCGAGCCGAAGAGCCCGTGCGCGATGACGAGCGGCGGGCGGTCGGTGGGCGTGCCGTGGCGGGTCAGGGCGAGCATGGCGCGTCCCTAGCGCGCCACGCTCCGGTTTGCCAGCCTCGCAGGCGCGACCCCCTCCCGTCCGGTCGGTCGTCGCGGGACGCGCCCGGGCGGGCGCGCCGCGCGCCGCGGCTCAGAGCTGCGGGTAGAGCGGGAAGCGGCCGCAGAGCTCGGCGACCTCGCCCTTGACCTTCTCCTCGACCGCGCCGTTGCCCTCCTCGCCGTTGGTGGCGAGGCCGTCGACCACCTCGGTGATCCAGCGGCCCACCTGCCGGAACTCCGGCTCGCCGAAGCCGCGCGTGGTGCCGGCCGGCGAGCCGAGGCGGATGCCGGAGGTCACCATAGGCTTCTCGGTGTCGAAGGGGATGCCGTTCTTGTTGCAGGTGATGTGCGCGCGGCCGAGCGCCTTTTCGGTGGCGTTGCCCTTCACGCCCTTTGGCCGCAGATCGACGAGCAGCACGTGGCTGTCGGTGCCGCCGGTCACGAGGTCCAGCCCCCCCTCGACGAGCGATTCGCCGAGCGCCTTGGCGTTGGCGATCACCTGCTTCTGGTAGGTCTTGAACTCCGGGCGCAGCGCCTCGCCGAAGGCGACGGCCTTGGCCGCGATGACGTGCATCAGCGGTCCGCCCTGGATGCCGGGGAAGATGGCGGAGTTGAACTTCTTCGCCAGCGCCGCGTCGTCGGTCAGGATCATGCCGCCGCGCGGGCCGCGCAGCGTCTTGTGCGTGGTCGTCGTGGCGACATGGACGTGCGGGAAGGGCGAGGGATAGACGCCCGCCGCGATCAGCCCGGCGAAATGCGCGACATCGGCGAGCAGCCAAGCGCCCACGCTGTCGGCGATCTCGCGGAAGCGCGCGAAGTCGAGCTGGCGCGGAATGGCCGAGCCGCCGGCGATGATCATCGCCGGCTTGTGCTCCTCGGCGAGCCGCGCGATCTCGTCGTAGTCCACGTCGAGGGTGTCGCGCCTCACGCCGTATTGCACGGCGTTGAACCACTTGCCCGACTGGTTCGGCGCCGCGCCGTGGGTCAGGTGCCCGCCGGCGTCGAGGCTCATGCCGAGGATGGTGTCGCCGGGCTTCAGCAGCGCGAGCGAGACCGCCTGGTTCGCCTGGCTGCCGGAGTTGGGCTGCACGTTGGCGAAGCCGCAGCCGAAGAGCTTCGTCGCGCGCTCGATCGCGAGCTCCTCGGCGACGTCCACCCACTGGCAGCCGCCGTAGTAGCGCCGGCCGGGGTAGCCCTCGGCGTACTTGTTGGTCATCACCGAGCCCTGCGCCTCCATCACGGCGGCGGAGACGATGTTCTCGGAGGCGATCAGCTCGATCTCGTCGCGCTGGCGGCCGAGCTCGCCGCGGATGGCGTCGAAGAGTTCGGCGTCGCGGCTTTCGAGGCTTTCGGTGAAGAAGCCGTCGTCGCGGTGCGGGGCGTTCATGCGCGGTCCTCCTCTGTCGGGGTCGGCCCGGACATACCGGAAAGGGGGCCACGGTAAAAGGCCGGAAAGCGGCAGGGCGTCCTCTGGACGCGGCGCGCACTGGTGCGCGGCGCCGATCCGTGCTTGTCTCGCGCCGCACGACGCGCCGCGCGAGGGACCCGCATGAGCCTCCGGATCGCCTTCACCGCTTCGGACTGGGACGTGGCGCAGGAGGCGCGCGACCGCCTCAAAGCGCGCTACGGCGACGCGCCCGAGGAGACCGCCGACGTCATCGTCGCCCTCGGCGGCGACGGCTTCATGCTGGGCACGCTGCACCGGACGTCGCACCTCTCGGCGCCGGTCTACGGGATGAACCGGGGCACCGTGGGCTTCCTGATGAACGCGTATTCCGAGGATGACCTGCCCGCGCGGATCGCGGCTGCGGAAGAGACGGTCATCAACCCGCTCGCCATGCGCGCCGAGGCCGCGGACGGCACGGTGCAGGAGGCGCTCGCCATCAACGAGGTCTCGATCCTGCGCGCCGGGCCGCAGGCCGCGAAGCTCCGGATCACGGTGGACGGCAAGCTGAGGATGGAGGAGCTCGTCTGCGACGGCGCGCTCGTGGCGACGCCGGCGGGCTCGACGGCCTACAACTACTCGGCGCACGGCCCGATCCTGCCCATCGGCTGTGACGTCCTCGCGCTGACGGCGATCGCGCCCTTCCGGCCGCGGCGCTGGCGCGGCGCGCTCCTGCCCAAGACGGCGACGGTGCGCTTCGACGTGCTCGACCACGAGAAGCGCCCGGTGATGGCGGATGCGGATTCGCGCGCCGCGCACGACGTGGTCCGCGTCGACGTGCGCTCGGAGCCCGCGATCGCGCACCGGCTCCTCTTCGATCCGGGCCACGGGCTGGAGGAACGGCTCATTCAGGAGCAGTTCGTCTGACGAAAGGGAGATTTTTCGTACGAAAAATCTCCCCCGCCGCGCCCTGTCTCCGCGCGCGCCCTGCCGCGCCGGCCCCGCGCGGCGATTTTTCGTACGAAAAATCGCCCCCGTTCAGCCCATGCGCGCCCAGAGCCGCGGCGCCATGGGCCCCACGCGCGCCTCGATCGCAGCCATGGCGTCCACGACGAGGTCCTCGCGCCAGCGCCGGCCGACGATCTGCACGCCGATGGGCTGCGGCCCCTGCGGCAGCTCCGCGAGCCGGGCGGGCACGTTGCCGGCGGGCAGTCCGAGGAAGTTCATCGCGAAGGACCAGAGCGCGGAGCCAAGCGCCTCGGTCATGCCCTCGGCCCCTTCGAGGTCGCGGTCGGGCGCGAAGAAGGGATGCGCGAGGAAGGGCGTGAGCGCGAGCGGATAGGTCTCCTGAAAGACCGACCAGGCGCGGGCGAAGGCGCTGCGCTCGGCCATGGCCGCGAGAAGCTCGGCGCCCTCGTAGGGCGGATACTGGCGGAAGTATTCCTCGAAGAGCGCGCGGAAGGCGGGCGAGCCGTTGCGCGCGAACTCCTCGGAGAGCAGCGCCTTCGTCTCGCCCATCAGCGCGCGGTAGCCCACGCGCGCGGCCTCGGGCATGGCGGGCGGCGTGATCTCCTCGACGGCGTAGCCCGCCGCGGCCAGCGCCTCCGCCGCCGTGTCCAGCGCCGCGGAGACCTCCGGGTGGAGGGCAAAGCCGAAGCAGTCCTTCGTGAAGGCCACGCGCAGCGGCGCGTCGAGCGGGGGGGCCGCCCAGGGCAGGGGCACGTGGAACGGGTCGCGCGGGTCGGGCGCGATCAGGCCCGGCATCGCGAGCGCGAGATCCGCGGCGCTGCGCGCGAGAAGGCCCTGCACCGACATGGACTGCGCGAGCATCCCCCGCTCGGCCTTCTGCGACGGGTTGTAGGCAGGCACCCGGCCGAGGCCGGGCTTGACGGTCACCGCCCCGTTGGCCGCGGCGGGGAAGCGCAGGCTGCCGCCGATGTCGTTGCCGTGCGCGAGTGCGCCGATCCCGGCCATCACCGCCGCGCCCGCGCCGCCCGAGGAGCCCCCGGGCGAGACATGATCGCCCCAGGGGTTGTGCGTGCGCCCGTGGAGCGGATTGTCCGTGTCCGCGCGGAAGGAATACTCGGGCGTGTTCGTGCGCCCGATCGGCACCGCCCCCGCCTTCAGGAGGTTCGCGACCACCGGCGCGTCGTCGGGCGCGATCAGCTCGGCGTAGGCCGTGACGCCGTTGGTGGTGGCGCAGCCCTTCTGGTCCACGTTGACCTTGACCGTCACCGGCACGCCGTGGAGCGGCCCGGTCACCCCGCCCGCGTCGAGCGCGTCGGCGCGGGCGCGCGCCGCCTCGGCGAGGCTCTCGACCACGGCGTTCAGCCGCGGGTTGACCGCCTCCATCCGCGCGAGCGCGGCCTCCGTCGCGGCGCGCGCCGTCAGGCGGCCCGTGCGGATCGCCTCGGCCGTCTCGGCGGCGGAGAGGCGCCATGGTTCGTCAGCGTCGGTCCCGGTCATGGCGCGTCCCTTTCAGAGTGCGGAGCCGTGGCGCGCCCGTGTCGGGCGGTGGGGCGAGCCATCGGGGCATATGTGGTCGCCACGCTGGGCGGCGGCGTCGTTGTGGTGGCGCGGCCCGCGTCGCGGGGGCCGCGCCGGCCGTGGCGGTCCGCTTCGCCCAGCGCTTGCCCTATTCCCAAGCTAGGGGGCGCGCCGCGGCGCCTGCAAGCCGGCTCACTCGACGGCGATCCACGCGAGGTCCACGGCGGCCGTGTGATCGCGCCCGTAGGCGACCAGCGCGATGGAGCGCACGGCGCCTGGACGCACCGCGTCCCGCAGGAGCCCGCCGGAGGGCGTGAAGGCCGACAGCGGCACGCGCAGCTCCTGCCAGTCCCCGGTCGTGTCGAAGGCCGCCTGGTAATACTGCCACGGCAGGATCGTCCCGCTCGTGCGCAGGTGCAGGAAATAGCGCTGCCCGTCGCCGCGCACGGTGATGGCGAGCGCCTCCGTCCCCTCGGGCAGGCCCTCGGGCAGATCGCGCCGCGCCTGGATGAAGCCGCCGCGGTTCTCGGTGCTGACCTCGCCGGTGAGGCGCAGCGCCGTCCGCTCGCCCTGAACGATGGTCGCCTCGCCCGTCGAGACGCCGCCCATCACCTGATCGGTGAAGAAGCGCCACTCGCCCGCGGGCGGCGCGAAATCCTCGATCACCGTCTGGGCCATGGCGGGCAGGGCTGCGAGCGCGAAACAGAGCGCGAGGAGGTGGCGCATGGAAAGCTCCCGTGGTGCATACATCGGAGGTAAGGGCGCCGGCGGCCGCCGCCAAGGGCCTTGCAAGGCCCTTGGCCCGCCCGCCGGGCGGGCGCCGCGATCCGCGGGATCGCGGCCAAGGCGCGTCGCACGCGCCTTTCCCCGCTCAGCCGCCCGCGTAGCCGAGGCGGCGGCAGGCGGCGCGGATCTCGTCGAGGATCGCGGGATCGTCGATGGTGGCCGGCGTCTTGACCGCCTCGCCGTCGGCGATCTTGACCATCGTGCCGCGCAGGATCTTCCCCGAGCGCGTCTTGGGCAGCCGGTCCACGACGACGGCGTGCTTGAAGGCCGCCACCGGGCCGATCTGGTCGCGCACGAGCGCCACGCATTCGCGCACGATCTCCGCCTCGGATCGGGTCACGCCCTTCGTCAGGCAGAGGAACCCCATCGGCAGCTGGCCCTTGAGGTCGTCGGCCACGCCGATCACCGCGCATTCGGCGACATCGGGATGCGCGGCGAGCACCTCCTCCATGCCGCCGGTGGAGAGGCGATGACCGGCCACGTTGATGACGTCGTCGGTGCGCGCCATGATGTAGAGGTAGCCGTCCGCGTCCATCATCCCCGCGTCGCCGGTCTCGTAGTAGCCGGGGAAATGCGCGAGGTAGCTCTTGCGGAAGCGGTCCTCGGCGTTCCAAAGCGTCGGCAGCGTGCCCGGCGGCAGCGGCAGCCGGATCGCCACGGCGCCCAGCGTGTCGGGCCCGACCGGGTGCCCGCCCTCGTCGAGGATGCGGACGTCGTAGCCGGGCATCGGCACGCCCGAGGAGCCCATGCGCGGCTCCGCGCCGCCGAGGCCCACGGGCACGCCGGTGATGGTCCAGCCGGTCTCCGTCTGCCACCAGTGGTCGATCACCGGCACGCCGAGCTGCGCCTTCGCCCACGCGATGGTGTCGGGGTCCGCGCGCTCTCCGGCGAGGAAGAGGGTGCGCAGGCTCGACATGTCGTAGCGGCCGACGTGGCTGCCCTCCGGGTCCTCCCGCTTGATCGCGCGGAAGGCGGTGGGCGCGGTGAAGAAGGCCGCGACCTTGTGCTCCTGGATCACGCGCCAGAAGGTGCCGGCGTCCGGCGTGCCCACCGGCTTGCCCTCGAAGACGATCGTCGTGTTGCCGTGGATGAGCGGCGCGTAGGCGATGTAGGAGTGCCCCACGACCCAGCCCACGTCGGAGGCCGCCCAGAACACCTCGCCCGGCTCGACGCCGTAGATGTTCTTCATCGTCCAGTTGAGCGCGACCAGATGCCCGCCGGTGGGGCGCACCACGCCCTTGGGCTGGCCCGTCGTGCCGGAGGTGTAGAGGATGTAGGCCGGGTGCGTCGCCTCCACGGGCACGCAGTCCGCGGGCTCGGCGCCGTACTGGAAGGCGTGCCAGCCCACGTCGCGGCCGGGCTCCAGCCGCGCCACCTCCTCTTCGCGCTGGAAGATCACGCAGAACTCGGGCTGATGCGCGGCCTCTGCGAGCGCGCCGTCGAGAAGCGGCTTGTAATGCACCACGCGCCCCGGCTCGATCCCGCAGGAGGCGGCGATCACGCACTTGGGCTTGGCGTCGTCGATGCGCACGGCGAGCTCGTGGCTCGCGAAGCCGCCGAAGACCACCGAGTGGATCGCGCCGAGCCGCGCGCAGGCCAGCATCGCCTCCAGCGCCTCGGGCACCATGGGCATGTAGATCACCACGCGGTCGCCCTTCCCGACGCCCTTGGCCCGAAGCGCCCCCGCGAGCCGCGCGACGCGGTTTCTCAGCTCGTCGTAGGTGATCTTGTGCACGACGCCGGTGACCGGGCTGTCGTGGATGATCGCCACCTGCCCGCCGCGCCCGGCCTCGACGTGGCGGTCCACCGCGTTCCAGCAGGTGTTGACCATGCCGTCGGGAAACCACTCGTAGAGCGGCGCGTTCGACGCATCCAGCGCGGTCTCGGGGAAGCGGTCCCAGTCGATCCCGCGGGCGGCCTCCAGCCACCAGCCCTCGGGGTCCGCCTGCCACCGCGCATACTCCTCGGCGTAGCTCATCTCTGTCCTCCTCCCGGGTCGTCCTCGCGCGTCGCCCGCCCCTTTACGCATGGTCCCGCCCGGCGTCCAGCCGGGGCGGTTGTGCGGTGCCGTCGCACGGCGAGGCTCGATCCGGGCGACCGGCCTCGGGCGATCGATCCCGGATGCACCGGCACCGGCGTTGCGCCGCCGGCGCGCTCCGCGCAGGATCGCGCGCGAAAGGAGCGCGCCCATGACCCACCGCTTCCAGTGCCGCGTCTACTACGAGGACACCGACTTCGGCGGCATCGTCTATTACGCCAACTACCTGAAGTTCATCGAGCGCGCGCGGAGCGAGTGGGTGCGCGCGCTGGGTCTCGACCAGCGCGCGATGAAGGAGGGCGCGGGCACCGTCTTCGCCGTGCGGCGGATCACGGCGGAGTACCTGAGCCCCGCGCGCTTCGACGATCTGCTCGACGTCGAGACCGAGGTGGTCTCGGTGCGCCCCGCGCGGATGACCCTCCGACAGCGGGTGCTGCGCGAGGGGGTCGTTCTCTTCGACGCGGAGGTGGAGCTCGTCGCGATCGGGCCGGAGGGGCGGCCCGTGCGCCTGCCCGAGGTGCTGCGCGCGCTCGCGGGCTAGCCGTCCGGCCGGGGCCGCGCGCCGCGACGCGCGCCCGTCAGGGCGTGAGGAGCCGGCCGGACGCCGGCGACAAATCGCGGATGCCGGGGCCGGTCACACGCGGTTGTGTTGGCGTCGGCGCGCCAAATCGGGTATTGGTGACCTCAAAGAAGCCGCGCCGCGCGCGAGGGGCGTGCGAGGGCGGTCCGGGCAGGCCGGGGCGGCGGGGCCGCTCCGCAAGAACAGAACGAGCAGGCGGAATGGAAACGGAAGCTCTGGCGCTCGCGCAGGAGATGGATTTCTCCATGTGGGGGCTCTTCGCACGCGCGACGCTCACGGTGAAGCTCGTGATGGTCGTGCTCGTCCTCGCGTCCTTCTGGGCCTGGGCGATCATCATCCAGAAACTGATCGCCTACCGCGCCGCGCGCGCCGAGGCGCGCCGCTTCGACGCCGCCTTCTGGTCGGGCGAGCCGCTCGACGAGCTCTACGCGTCGCTCGGGCCCGATCCCGCGGGGCGCGCCGAACGCGTCTTCGCCGCCGGCATGGGCGAATGGCAAAGGAGCCACACGGGCGACGGCGGGCTGATCGCCGGCGTGCAGTCGCGCATCGAGCGCAGCATGGACGTGGCCATCGCGCGGGAATCCGAGGAGCTTCAGAAGGGGCTGCCGCTGCTGGCGACGGTGGGATCGACCTCACCCTTCATCGGGCTCTTCGGCACGGTCTGGGGCATCATGCACGCCTTCATCCAGATCGCCGAGGCGGGCAACACCAACCTCGCCGTGGTCGCGCCGGGCATCGCGGAGGCGCTGCTGGCGACCGGGCTCGGCCTGCTGGCGGCGATCCCGGCGGTGATCTTCTACAACAAGCTCTCGGCGGACGCGGACCGCATCGTGGCGGGCTACGAGGCCTTCACCGACGAGTTCGCCACCATCCTCAGCCGCCAGCTGGACGGCTGAGGCGATGGGCGCGGGCGTCACCCAGAAGGCCGAGCAGCCGCGCCGCGGACGCGGCCGGCGCCGCCGCGCGGTGCCGATGGCCGAGATCAACGTCACGCCCTTCGTCGACGTGATGCTGGTGCTCCTGATCATCTTCATGGTGGCCGCGCCGCTGATGACGGTGGGCGTGCCCGTGGACCTGCCCGAGAGCGCGGCGCGGTCGCTCCCCGTCGCCGAGGAGGAGCCGCTGACCGTGAGCATCACCGGCGAGGGCACGGTGGCGATCCAGACGACCGAGGTGCCGGCCGGTGAGCTCATCCCGCGGCTGCGCGCCATCGCCGAGGAGCGGGCGAGCCCGCAGATCTACCTGCGCGCCGACGGGGGCGTGCCCTACGCCCGCGTGATGGAGGTGATGGGCGCGCTGAACGCCGGGGGCTTCGACCGCATCGGGCTCGTGACCGAGAGCGGCGGGCCGCGCCTCGGCGCGGAGGAGTGAGGGGCCGCGCGTGCATGTCGGGCATTACATCTCCGGCGCCGGGCACATCCTGCTCCTCGGCTGGGCCTTTATCGGCGGCGCCTTCGAGTCCGAGCCGCTGCCGATGGAGGTGGCGGAGGTGACGCTGATGACGGGCGAGGAATACGCGGCGCTCGTGGCGCCCGATCCCTCGCCCGAGGCCGCGCCCGGCGTGGCGCAGCCCGAGGCGCCCGCGCCCGAAACCGCCACGCCGGAGGCCCCGGCCGCCGAGACGCCGCCCGAGCGGCCCGCGCCGCCCGAGGCCGCGCGCGACCCCGCGCCGGACGCCACGCCGGTGCCGCCCGCGCCGCCGACCCCGGCGCCCGAGGTGGCCGAGCCCGACCCGGCGCCCGAGCTCTCGCCGCCCTCCGAGGCTGCGACGCTCCTGCCGGAGGAGACCCCGCGCCCCGCGCCGCGCCCGGCCGACCGTGTCGCCCCGACCCCGGCGCCGCCCGCGCCTCCGCAGGCCGAGAGCGCGCCCGACGCCACGCCGCAGGCCGCGCCGGCCCCGGACGCGCCGCCCGCGCCGCAGGAGCCGCCCGCCGCGCCGGAGGAGGCCGCCCCCGAGATCGTCACCGAGGCCGAGGAGGCGCCCTCGGGCGCGCCGCGTGCCTCGCTGCGCCCCCCGGCGCGGCCGGCGCCGCGGCCCGAACCGGCGCCCGAACCGGAGCCGGAGACCGAGACGGCCGAGGCCGCGCCGGAGCCCCCCGCCGAACCCGCCGAGAGCGACGCGACCCGCGCGGCGGTGGACGAGCTGCTCGCCGAGGCCACGCGCGGCGGCGGCGGCGAGACCCCGGATGCCCCGCCGCTCAGCCGCGGCGAGCGCGAGGCGCTGCGCGTCGCGGTCGAGCGCTGCTGGGTCGTGGACGTGGGCAGCCGCGCGGCCGACGTGACGGTGACCGTGGGCATGGAGATGAACCCCGACGGCACGGTGGTCGACGGCTCGCTGCGCCTGATCTCGGCCGAGGGCGGATCGGGGCGCGCGGTCGAGACCGCCTATCAGGCCGCGCGCCGCGCGGTGCTGCGCTGCGGGCGGGACGGCTTCGATCTGCCGGAGGAGAAATACGCGCGCTGGGAGACGATCGAAATGGTCTTCGATCCGTCCCGGATGCGATGACCCGGCCTTGCGCCGGGCGCGGCGCGCGGCTTGACTGGAAGCGCGGCCCGGCGCGGGCGGCGAAAGGGAGAAGGCGATGATGCATCGGCGACATCTGCTGCGGTGGCTGGCGGCGCTGCCGGCGGCGGGGCTTGCGCGGCCGCTCGCGGCGCAGGGCGAGGGGCCGCTGCGCATCGAGATCACCGAGGGCGTGATCGAGCCCATGCCGGTCGCTGTGCCCGACTTCGTCGCCGAGACGCCCGGCGCGGGGGACTGGGCGCGCCGGATCGCCCGCGTCGTCGCGGCCGATCTGACCGGCACGGGGCTCTTCCGCGAGATCCCGCAGGAGGCGCATATCGCCACGATCACCAGCTTCGCCTCGCCGGTGGCCTTCGCCGACTGGCGCGCGGTGAACGCGCAGGCGCTCGTCACCGGGGCCGTGGCGGTGCGGGGCGACCGGATCGAGGTGAAGTTCCGCGTCTGGGATGTCTTCGCCGGCGCGGAGCTCGGGCAGGGGCTGCGCTTTCAGGGCACCACGGAAAGCTGGCGGCGCATGGCCCACAAGGTGGCCGACGCCGTCTATTCCCGGATCACCGGCGAGGGCGGCTATTTCGACAGCCGGGTGGCCTTCGTCTCGGAGACGGGGCCGAAGGGCGAGCGGCAGAAGCGCCTCGCCGTGATGGACTACGACGGCGAGAACCTGCGCTACCTGACGGGCGGCGACTCCCTCGTGCTCGCGCCGCGCTTCTCGCCCACCGGCGACCGCCTTCTCTACACCAGCTACGAGACGGGCCGGCCGCGCATCTACCTGCTCGACGTGGGATCCGTCACGCGGCGCGCGCTGCCGACCGAGCCGGGCGCGACGGCCTTTTCCCCGCGGTTCAGCCCGGACGGGCGACAGGTGCTCTATTCGCAGGCTGCGGGCGGCAACACCGACCTCTGGCGCCTCGACATCGCGAGCGGGCGCACCGAGCGGCTGACGCGCGCGCCCTCGATCGAGACCGCGCCGAGCTATTCGCCCGACGGCGCGCGCATCGTCTTCGAGAGCGACCGCTCCGGCGGACAGCAGCTCTACGTGATGGAGGCCGGCGGCGGGCGGCCGCGGCGGATCAGCTTCGGGCAGGGGCGCTACGGCACGCCGGTCTGGTCGCCGCGCGGCGACCGCATCGCCTTCACCAAGCAGGCGGGCGGGCGCTTTCACATCGGCGTGATGCGCACCGACGGCTCGGACGAGCGGCTCCTGACGGCGAGCTTCCTCGACGAGAGCCCGACCTGGGCGCCGAACGGCCGGGTCCTGATGTTCAGCCGCGAGACGCAAGGCGAACGAGGCACCTCGGCGATCTATTCGGTGGACGTCTCGGGGCGCAACCTGAAGCGGGTGCCGACGCCCGCGGGCGCCTCGGACCCGTCGTGGGGCCCGTTGCAGGACTGAGGCGGCTTTCGCGCGCGCGGCGCGCTGTGGTATCACTTGGACGCCACGCGCCCGGCACAAGGGCGCGCGAGGGCAGCAGAGGCTGGGCAACAGAGACCAGGCAGCAGAGACCAGGCAGCAGAGACCGGGCAGGAGAGAGCGGGCATGACAGGACTTGGCAAGGTGGCGCTGATCGCGGGGGCGCTCGCGCTCGCGGGGTGCGCGGATCAGCGCTTCGGCGCGGGGACCGGCGCCGGCATGGGCGGCGACGGCATGACGGGCGCCGGGGCGGGCGCGACCGCCGGCAGCGTCTCGGACCCGACGAGCGAGGCCTTCTTCCAGGAGGCCGTGGGCGACCGCGTCTTCTTCGCGGTGGATCAGTCCACCCTGTCGACCGAGGCGCGCCGCGTGCTCGACGAACAGGCCGAATGGCTGATGACCAACGCTGATTTCGCCGCGACGATCGAGGGCCACGCCGACGAGCGCGGCACGCGCGAATACAACATCGCGCTGGGCGACCGCCGGGCGAACGCCGTGCGCGACTACCTCGTGAGCCGGGGCGTGGCGCCGAACCGGATCACCACGGTGAGCTACGGCAAGGAGCGTCCGGTCGCGCTCTGCTCGGACGAGAGCTGCTATTCGCAGAACCGCCGCGCGGTGACCGTGCTGGCGCTCGGCGCGGGGGTCTGAGGCGATGCGGCGCGCGGCGGCGTGGCTCTCGGTGGCGCTGGTCCTCGGGCTGGCCGCGCCGCTCGCGGCGCAGACCGAGCCCACGGCGCGGGAGCGCACGCTCGCCGACGTGCGCCAGGATCTGAACGTCCTCTACATCGAGATCCAGCGCCTGAAGCGCGAGCTCTCGACCACCGGCGGCCCCGACGTCACGCCGAGCGCGGGCGGGCCGATGCTCGACCGGGTGGACGCGATCGAGGGCGCGCTGCAGCGCCTGACCGCCCGCACCGAAGAGCTCGAGCACCGCGTCGAGCGCATCGTGGAGGACGGCACGCAGCGCATCGGCGATCTCGAGTTCCGCCTCGTCGAGCTCGAGGGCGGCGACGTCTCCGCGCTCGAGGAGACGACGACGCTCGGCGGCGAGGTCGACGCGCCGGCCCCCGACCCGGCGCCCGAGGCCGACGCGCCCCAGCTCGCCGTGGGCGAGGAGGCCGATTTCGAGGCGGCCACGGCCGCGCTCGAGGCGGGGGAGGCGGGGCGCGCCGCGGCGCTTTTCCGCACCTTCCGCGAGGACTATCCCGGCAGCCCGCTCGCGCCGCGCGCGGCGCTCGGGCTCGGCCGGGCGCTCGCGGCGGAGGGCGACACCCGCGCGGCGGCGCGCGTCTGGCTCGACGGGTTTTCCGCCCACCCGGACGCAGAGGTGGCCGACGAGACGCTCTACCGCCTCGGCGACGCGCTCGCCGCGCTGGGCCAGACGGAGGCGGCCTGCCCGATCCTCGCGGACGTCGGCGTGCGCTTCCCCGACTCGCCCTTCGCCGGGGAGGCCGCGGCGCGGCGCGAGGGGCTTTCCTGCCCGTGACGCTCGACCGGCGGGCGGCCGCCGCGCTCGACCGGCTCCTGCCGGAGGTCCCGGAGCGGCTGGGCGTCGCCGTCTCGGGCGGCGGCGACAGCATGGCGCTCCTCCATCTCTGCCAGACTTGGACCGCGGCGCGCGGCGTGGCGCTCGCGGCGATCACCGTCGATCACGGGCTCCGCCCGGAGGCGGCCGCCGAGGCCGCGCTCGCCGCGCAGGCCTGCGCCGCGCTCGGCGTCCCGCACGAGACGCGGGCCTGGGCCGGATGGGACGGGCGCGGCAACCTGCAGGACGCGGCGCGGCAGGCGCGGCGCGCGCTTATCGCCGACTGGGCGGGCGAGCGCGGGGTCGGCGCCGTCGCGCTCGGCCACACGCTCGACGATCAGGCCGAGACGGTGCTGATGCGCCTGGCCCGCGGCTCGGGGGTGGACGGGCTATCCGGTATGGCGGAGGCCGCGCGGGATCGCGGCACGCTCTGGCTGC
Source organism: Rhodosalinus sediminis (assembly GCF_003385555.1). Classification (GTDB taxonomy): domain Bacteria; phylum Pseudomonadota; class Alphaproteobacteria; order Rhodobacterales; family Rhodobacteraceae; genus Rhodosalinus; species Rhodosalinus sediminis. Next base: position 318,190 of record NZ_QOHR01000001.1, read on the forward strand.
GCCCGCTGCTTGAGGTGCGCCGGGACGAGCTGCGCGCCTGGCTGCGCCGGCGCGACATCCCCTGGGCTGACGACCCGTCGAACGCCGACGAACGCTTCGCCCGGGTGCGGGCGCGCGCGATCCTCGCGGCCTGCGCGCCGCTCGGGCTGGACGCGCCGCGCCTCGCGCGCACCGCCCGGAGCATGCGCCGCGCGCGCGCCGCGCTCGCCGCGGCGGCGCAGGATCTGGCCGCGCGGGCGGCGGAGGTGACCGCGGGGGCGGTGGCGCTCGACCGCGCGGCGCTCGCCGCGGCGCCGGAGGAGACGCGCCTGCGCGTGATCGCGGGGGCGATCGCGCTCATCGGCGGGCGGGCCTATCGCCCGCGCCTCGACGCGCTGGAGGCGCTCGCCGAGGCGGGCACCGGCACGCTCCATGGCTGCCGCGCGGTGAGCGTGGAGGGGCGCCTCTGGATCGCGCGCGAGGCCGCGGTGGTGGCGGATCTCACCGCGCGTCCCGGCGCGATCTGGGACCGCCGCTGGCGCGTCACCGGGCCGCGGGCCGATGCGGCCGTCGGCACGCTCGGGCCGGAGGGCCTTGCCGAATGCCCGGGCTGGCCGGCCACCGGGCTGCCGGCCGCGGTGCTGGAGGCGAGCCCGGCAGTGCGCGACGGCGCCGATCTGGTCGCCGCGCCCGTGGCGGCGCCGGAGGCCGCCGCGGCGGCGGGCTGGCGGGCGGAGCCCGTCCTCGGCGCCTGCGACCTCGCCGCGCGGCTGGGCGCGCATTGAACCCGGGGCGGCGATTTCTATGTTACATGTAACCGTGCCGTGCTAGGCATGGCCGTGACATTTACAGGAGTGTTCCCTTGGGCAACGCACGCAACATCGCCTTCTGGGTGGTTCTGTTCCTCCTGATCCTGGCGCTCTTCAACCTCTTCTCCGGCGGCAACTCGACGCTGCAGAGCCGCGAGATGAGCTACACGGAGTTCGTCGAGTCGGTCGAGAACGACAACTTGAACGCCGTCACCATCGACGGCGAGCGCATCCGCTTCCGCGGCAACGACGGCAACGAGTACGTCTCCGTCAAGCCCGAGGACGCGCAGGTGACCGAGCTCCTGATGGAGAACGGCGTCGAGATTCGCGCCGAGGTGCAGGAACAGTCGGGCTTCCAGACCTTCCTTCTGTCGCTCCTGCCGTTCCTTCTGCTGATCGGCGTCTGGATCTACTTCATGAACCGGATGCAGGGCGGCGGCCGCGGCGGCGCCATGGGCTTCGGCAAGTCGAAGGCCAAGATGCTGACCGAGAAGCACGGCCGCGTCACCTTCGACGACGTGGCCGGCATCGACGAGGCGAAGGACGACCTCGAGGAGATCGTCGAGTTCCTGCGCAACCCGCAGAAGTTCTCGCGCCTCGGCGGCAAGATCCCGAAGGGCGCGCTCCTCGTCGGCCCGCCGGGCACCGGCAAGACGCTGCTCGCGCGCGCCGTCGCGGGCGAGGCGGGCGTGCCGTTCTTCACCATCTCGGGTTCCGACTTCGTCGAGATGTTCGTGGGCGTCGGCGCGAGCCGCGTGCGCGACATGTTCGAGCAGGCCAAGAAGAACGCGCCCTGCATCGTCTTCATCGACGAGATCGACGCGGTCGGCCGCTCGCGCGGCGCCGGGTACGGCGGCGGCAACGACGAGCGCGAGCAGACGCTGAACCAGCTCTTGGTGGAGATGGACGGCTTCGAGAGCAACGAGGGCGTCATCATCGTCGCCGCCACCAACCGCAAGGACGTGCTCGACCCGGCGCTCCTGCGGCCCGGCCGCTTCGACCGCGAGGTGACGGTGCCCAACCCCGACATCAAGGGCCGCGAGAAGATCCTCGGCGTGCACGCGCGCAAGACGCCGCTCGGCCCGGACGTGGACCTGCGCATCATCGCGCGCGGGACGCCCGGCTTCTCGGGCGCCGACCTGTCGAACCTCGTCAACGAGGCCGCGCTGATGGCGGCGCGCGTGGGCCGGCGCTTCGTCACCATGGAGGACTTCGAGAACGCGAAGGACAAGGTGATGATGGGCGCCGAGCGACGCTCGATGGTGCTCACGCCCGAGCAGAAGGAAAAGACCGCCTACCACGAGGCCGGGCACGCCATCGTCGGCCTGACGCTGCCGCAGTGCGATCCCGTCTACAAGGCGACGATCATCCCGCGGGGCGGCGCGCTCGGCATGGTTGTCTCGCTGCCCGAGATCGACCGCCTGAACTGGCACAAGTCCGAGTGCGAGGAGAAGCTCGCCATGACGATGGCCGGCAAGGCGGCCGAGATCATCCACTACGGCGAGGAGATGGTCTCAAACGGTCCGGCCGGCGACATCCAGCAGGCGAGCGCGCTGGCGCGCGCCATGGTCCTGCGCTGGGGCATGTCCGAGAAGGTGGGCAACATCGACTACGCCGAGGCGCACGAGGGCTACTCGGGCAACACCGCGGGTCTGTCGGTCTCGGCGCATACTAAGGAGCTCATCGAGGACGAGGTGAAGCGCATCGTCTCCGACGCCTATGAGCGCGCCTATTCGATCCTGATGGAGCGCAAGGAGGACTGGCAGCGCCTCGCCGAGGGGCTCCTCGAATACGAGACGCTCACCGGCGAGCAGATCAAGCGCGTGATTCGCGGCGAGCCCCCGCATCTCGGGGAGGACGAGGACGACAAGCCCTCGTCTGGCAGCGCGCCCTCGGTCACCGCGATCCCGAAGACCCGGCCGAAGCGCAAGCCGCCGACCGAGCCGGGCCCGGACATGGAGCCGGAGCCGACCTGACCCGGCCATGCGACAGCGACCGCCCCCGAAGCCCGCGCTTCGGGGGCGTTTTTCTGTCGGGCGCCCGGACGGTCACGCAATCGCGGGCCGGAGCGTCGCGGCCATGCGCTCGGAGGGGTCGGCAGCACGGCGAAGCGCCAGCGCCGTCGCGCCGGACGCGCCCCGCGACACACCGCCGCAACAGCGGCGGGAAATGTCGGAAACACGCGTTGGCCTCCTCCGCACGCGCGGTATAGGCGAGAGGGAAACGCGCCCGCAGACGCCGCCAAACCGCAAGGGACGGACATGAGCCACAAATCCGACATCGAGATCGCCCGCGAGGCCGCCAAGCGCCCGATCCAGGAAATCGGCGCGAAGCTCGGCATCGGGGCCGACGATCTGCTGCCCTACGGCCACGACAAGGCCAAGGTGAGCCAGCCCTTCATCGACGGTCTCGCCGACCGGCCCGACGGCAAGCTGATCCTCGTCACCGCGATCAACCCGACGCCGGCGGGCGAGGGCAAGACGACGACGACGGTGGGCCTCGGCGACGGGCTGAACCGGATCGGGAAGAAGGCCGCGATCTGCATCCGCGAGGCGAGCCTCGGGCCCTGCTTCGGCATGAAGGGCGGCGCGGCCGGCGGCGGCTACGCGCAGGTGGTGCCGATGGAGGAGATGAACCTCCACTTCACCGGCGATTTCCACGCCATCACCAGCGCGCACAACCTGCTCTCGGCGATGATCGACAATCACATCTACTGGGGCAACGCGCTCGGCATCGATCAGCGCCGCGTCGTCTGGCGCCGGGTGATGGACATGAACGACCGCGCGCTGCGCGACATCGTCACGAGCCTCGGCGGCGTGCCCAACGGCTTCCCGCGCCAGACGGGCTTCGACATCACCGTCGCCTCCGAGGTCATGGCGATCCTCTGCCTCGCCTCCGACCTCGCCGATCTGGAGCGTCGGCTCGGCGACATCATCGTGGCCTATACCCGCGACAAGGCGCCGATCACCTGCCGCGACATCGGCGCGGACGGGGCGATGGCGGTGCTCCTGAAGGACGCAATCCAGCCCAACCTCGTGCAGACGCTGGAGAACAACCCGGCCTTCGTGCACGGCGGCCCCTTCGCCAACATCGCGCACGGCTGCAACTCCGTCATGGCGACCAGGACGGCGCTGAAGCTCGCCGACTACGTGGTGACCGAGGCGGGCTTCGGCGCGGACCTCGGCGCCGAGAAGTTCATGGATATCAAGTGCCGCAAGGCGGGCATTTCACCGGACGCGGTGGTGATCGTCGCCACCGTCCGCGCGATGAAGATGAACGGCGGCGTCGCCAAGGGCGACCTCGGCGCGGAGAACGTCGCGGCGGTGCAGGCGGGCTGCGCCAACCTCGGCCGCCACATCGAGAACGTGAAGAGCTTCGGCGTGCCGGTGGTGGTGGCGATCAACCACTTCGCCGGCGACACCGAGGCCGAGATCGCGGCAGTCACCGACTATGTCGCCGGGCAAGGTTCGGAGGCGGTGCTCTGCAAGCACTGGGCCGAGGGCTCGGCCGGGACCGAGGCGCTCGCCGAGCGCGTCGTCGCCCTCGCCGAGGGGGAAGGCAGCGCCTTCTCGCCGCTCTACCCCGACGAGATGGGGCTCCTTGAGAAGATCGAGACCATCGCGACGCGCATCTACCGCGCCGACGGCATCGTCGCCGACGCCAAGGTGATCAAGCAACTCGAGGAGTGGGAGGCCGCGGGCTTCGGCCATCTGCCCGTCTGCATGGCCAAGACGCAGTACAGCTTCACCACCGACCCGACGGCGCGCGGCGCGCCCACCGGCTTCTCGATCCCGGTGCGCGAGGTGCGCCTCTCGGCCGGCGCGGGCTTCGTCGTGGCGATCTGCGGCGAGATCATGACCATGCCCGGCCTGCCCTCCGCGCCGGCGGCGGAGACGATCCGCCTCAACGAGGCGGGCGACGTCGAGGGGCTGTTCTGAGCGAAACCGCCCGGCCGGGGCGTCGAGCCCCGGCCGGGCGGGCCTCCGGCGGGGGTATTTTCGGCAAGAGGAAGGCCCGGCGGCAGAGCTGACGTTGGGTGCGTTCTTGCACGCACCATCGATTGACGGGCAGGCATGCGCCGAGAAAGAGGGACGACATGACGGCGGAGATCATCGACGGCAAGGCCTTCGCGGCGCGGCTGCGCGGCGAGGTGGCGGAGCAGGTCGCGGTGCTGAAGCGTGACCACGGGATCACGCCCGGCCTAGCCGTGGTGCTCGTGGGGGAGGACCCGGCGAGCCAGGTCTACGTGCGCAACAAGCACAAGCAGACGCTCGAGGCGGGGATGGAGAGCTTCGAGCATCGCCTGCCGGCGGAGACGCCGGAGGCGGAGCTTCTCGATCTCGTCGGGCGGCTGAACGCCGATCCGGCGGTGCACGGGATTCTCGTGCAGTTGCCGCTGCCCGATCACATCGACGCCGAGAAGGTGATCGCCGCGATCGACCCGGACAAGGACGTGGACGGCTTTCACGTCTCGAACGTCGGGCGGCTGGCGACGGGGCAGGCGGCGCTCGTGCCCTGCACGCCGCTTGGCTGCCTGATGCTGCTGCGCGACCGGCTGGGCAGCCTGTCGGGGCGCGAGGCGGTGGTGATCGGGCGCTCCAACATCGTGGGCAAGCCGATGGCGCAGCTTCTCCTGCGCGACAGCGCGACGGTGACGATCGCCCATTCGCGCACCCGCGACATCGAGGCGGTCGTGCGCCGCGCCGAGATCGTGATCGCCGCCGTGGGCCGGCCGCGCATGGTGACGGGCGACTGGCTCCGCCCCGGGGCGACGGTGATCGACGTCGGCATCAACCGGATCGAGGACCCGGAGGCCGGCAAGACGCGCCTCGTCGGCGATTGCGATTTCGAGAGCTGCGCGGCGGTGGCGGGCGCGATCACGCCGGTGCCGGGCGGGGTGGGGCCGATGACCATCGCCTGCCTGCTCGCCAACACGCTGACGGCGACCTGCCGGGCCGCCGGGCTGCCGGCGGCGGAGGGGCTGACGGCCTGAGCGCGGGCGGTCGGGCAGGGGCCTCGCAGGGGCGGCGGTCGCGGCGCTAGCGCGCCGGCGGGGCCGGGACCATCGTGCCCTGCAGGAGCGCGATGGGCCGGCGGGTGCCGTCGGCCTCCGCCTCGACCTCGGCGGTGACGACGACGAGGCGGCGGCCGGGCTTCACCACGCGGCCCGTGGCGATCAGCCGGTCGCCCGCGCCGGGGGCGAGCAGGTTGATCTTGATCTCGGCAGTGAGCACCTCGCTCCCCTCGGGAAGCAGCGTGAGCGCGGCGTAGCCCGCGGCGCTGTCGCCGAGCGCGAAGGTCAGCCCGGCGTGGGCGTAGCCGTGCTGCTGGCGCGCGGCGGGCAGGATCGGCGCCTCGATCACCGCGCGGCCGGGGGCGAGCGCGGTCATCCCGGCGCCGAAGGTCGCCATCAGGCTCTGCGCCGCGAAGCTCTCGCGGATGGCCCGGGCGTGGGCCTCGGACAGGCGTGCGGTTTCGTCCATGGGCGCCCTCCGGCTGTCGCGCCGTGCGAGCCTGCCCCGCGCCGCGGCCGGGCGCAATCGCGGCCTTTGCGGGGTGCTGTCAGGCGCGGGCGGTGCGGCGCGGGTGCATCGGCACGGCGAGCGCGCGCCGGCCCGTCAGCACGGCGATCGCCTCGGGGCGCATGAGCGCCGTGAGCGCCGGGTCCTCGCAGCAGAGCCCGCCGGTATAGGTCCCGTAGGCAGGCAGGATCGCCCGGTCGCCGTCGATCAGGAAGGCCTTGCGCGCCACGCGGCCCGCGGCGGTGCGCAGCCGCGCCTTGGGGTGGTAATGCCCGGAGATTTCCGCCGTCGCCCCGGGCGCCGCGATGTGGCGGAAGGTGAGCGGGCCGATCGCCGCCTCGGCGAGATGCGTGCCGCCGAGGTCCGTCGGCCCCGGATCGTGGTTGCCCGCGACCCAGATCCAGCGCCGCCCGACCTGAAGCCGCGCGACGGCGGTGCGCGCGGCCTCGGGCAGGGCGCGGGCGGCGGCGTCGTCGTCGAAGCTGTCGCCGAGGCAGACGACCGTCTCGGCGCCGGTGGCGGCGAGATCGGCGTCGAGGCGGGCGAGCGTCTCTTCGGTCTCGTAGGGAGGCAGGGCGGCGCCGCCGCGGCGCGCGTGGCGCTCGGCCTTGCCGAGGTGGAGGTCCGCGACGCAGAGCAGCCGCCGCGCGGCCCACCAGAGCGCGCCCGAGGGCAGGGCGCAGAGCTCCGCGCCGGCGAGGGAGAAGGCGTGGCCGTTCATGCAACGTTCCGTGCCCCGGGCGCGCGCCGCTGGCAAGGGGGCGAAAAATCTTCCTCCGAAGATTTTTCCCCGCGGCGCGCCCGGGCCGGCGATTTTTCGTCCGAAAAATCGCGGGTTCAGGCGGGCAGGCCCGCTTCGGCCATGAGCGCCGCGGCGGCGTCCTCGGCGAGGCGTTCGCGTCCCGCGCCCTCGACCGGCACGCGCCCGGGCTCGAGGAAGAGCGGCGCGGCGAGCGGCGTCACGCGGTCGAGCGCCATGTGGTCGATCCGCCCCGCGACGCGCGCGCACATCTCCCGGACGCGGTCGAAATCCACCAGCCCGCGCATCGCCTCGTCGCGGGTGATGCGCAGCATTAGGTGGTCGGGGTCGTACTTGCGCAGCGTGTCGTAGAGGATGTCCGAGGAAAAGGTCGCCTGTTTCCCGGATTTCCTCGCCTGCGGCGTGTTGCGCTCGATCAGCCCGGCGATGGTCGCCGAGGCGCGGAAGGTCCGCTTCATCACCGCGTTGGCGGCGAGCCAGCGCTCGAGCCCGGCCTCGAGCGCCGCGATGTCGAAGAGGGGCGCGGGGTCGGGCACCGCCTCCAGCCCCCAGATCAGCGTGGCGTAGTCGGTCGAGACGAAGCCGAGCGGGTCGAGGCCCATCTCCTCCATCCGCTTCGTCAGCAGGAGGCCCAGCGTCTGCTGCCCGTTCCGCCCCGCGAAGCCGTAGGCGACGAGGTGCTGGCGCCCCTCGTGGGGAAAGGTCTCGATCAGGAGCCGGTCGGGCGCCGGCAGGCGCGAGACCGTGCGCTGGAGCGCCAGCCAGTCGGCGGTGTGCGCGGGCAGCTCGGGCCAGGCGTCCTGTTCGAAGAGCGCCAGGATGCGCGCCGAGAGCTGGGTGGAGGTGGCGAATTTCGTGCCGTTGAAGACGGCGATCTTCGGCGTCTTGCGGCCCGAGGGCGAGACCTCCACCGTCAGCTCGCGCAGGGCGTCGTAGCGCACGATCCGTCCGCCGATCAGGAAGGTGTCGCCGGGGCTGAGCGAGGCGGCGAAGGCTTCCTCCACCTCGCCCAGCATCGGCCCGCGGCCGCGCATGCGCACCTTGAGCGTGTCGGTGTCCTGGATCGTGCCGATGTTCATGCGGATGCGTTGCGCCGCGCGCGGGTCGCGCAGGTGCCAGCGGCCCGCCGCGTCCTGTTTCAGCCGCTGCCAGCGGTCGTAGGCCTTGAGCGCGTAGCCCCCCGTCGCCGCGAACGCGAGGCAGGCGTCGAAATCCGCGCGCGCGAGACCGGCGTAAGGCCCGGCGCAGCGCACCTCGTCGTAGAGCGCGTCGGCCTCGAAGGGCCCCGCGCAGGCGGCGATCAGGATCTGCTGGCAGAGCACGTCGAGCGGCCCGGGCCCGCGCGGCTCCCCGTCGAGATCGTGCGCGCGCACCGCCTGCAGCGCGGCCTCGCATTCGACCACCTCGAAGCGGTTGGCGGGCACCACGAGCGCCTTCGACGGCGCGTTGTAGCGGTGGTTCGCCCGCCCGATCCGCTGCACCAGCCGCTTGACGTTCTTCGGCGCGCCCACCTGGATCACGAGGTCCACGTCGCCCCAGTCGATGCCGAGGTCGAGCGAGCCGGTGCAGACCACCGCGCGGAGCTGGCCGGCGGTCATCGCCGCCTCGACCTTCTCGCGCTGCGCGCGGTCGAGACTGCCGTGGTGGATGCCGATGGGCAGGCCGTCGTCGTTGGCGAGCCAGAGGCTGTGAAAGAAGATCTCCGCCTGCGCGCGGGTGTTGTGGAAGATGAGCGTGGTGCGATGGGCGCGCACCGCCTCGAGCACCTCCGGGATCGCGTAGGCCCCGCCGCCGCCGGCCCAGGGGGGCGCCGCGCGTGTGCGCAGCATGCGGATGTCCGGGTCGGGGCCGGGGTCGGCCTCTACCACCTGCGCGGGGGCATCCGAGCGCGCGAGGAACCGTGCGAGGGCCGGCGGGTCCTCGACCGTGGCCGAGAGCCCGACGCGGCGCAGCCCCGGCGCGAGGCTCTCGAGGCGTGCGAGCGCCAGCATCAGCTGGTCGCCGCGCTTCGATTCGGCGAGGGCATGCGCCTCGTCCACGATCACGCGGCGGAGCCCGGCGAAGATGCGCGGCGCGTCCTCGTAGCTCGTCAGCAGCGCGAGGCTTTCCGGCGTCGTCAGCAGGATATGCGGCGGGTCGGCGCGCTGTCGGCGCTTTTTCGTGTAGGAGGTGTCGCCGGTGCGGTCCTCGACGCGGACGGGCAGGCCCATCTCCTCGATGGGCCGGGTCAGGTTGCGCCGGATGTCGGCCGCGAGCGCCTTCAGCGGCGAGACGTAGAGCGTGTGCAGGCCCGCGTGCGCGCCGTCGGCGAGCTCCGCCAGCGTCGGCAGGAACCCGGCGAGCGTCTTGCCGCCCCCGGTGGGCGCGACGAGCAGGAGCGCCGGCTCGCCCGCGCGCTCGAGCATCTCCACCTGATGGGGGTGGATCTCCCAGCCGCGGGCGGCGAACCACTGGGCGATGGGCGGGGGCAGCTCGGTCATGCGCCGGATGTAGCAGAGCCGGCGCCGTAGGGGAGGGGCCGCTGCCCCGTCACTTCGCGATGGTCTCGTCCCGCACGAACATGTTGGCCCAGGCGCGGTCGATCAACTCGGGCGTCATTTGGTAGGGAAGGCCCTCGAAGTCGCAGATCGAGAGGATCTGATCGATCAGGAAGACGGGCTGATAATTGGCGTAGACGTTGCCGATCGCCGGGTATTTCTCCTTCAGCAGGTAGACGAGCGCCGCCTCGTCGAGCGGCAGCCCCTTCTTGCGCGCGACGAGCGCGAAGATCCTCAGGAAGTTCTCCTGAGTGGGGCCGTCCACCTTGATCTTGAAGAAGATGCGCCGGAGCGCGGCCTGGTCGAAGATCTCGTTCGGGTGGAAATTGGTCGAGAAGATGACGAGCGTGTCGAAGGGCACCTCGAACTTCTCGCCCGACTGCAGGGCGAGGATGTCCTTCTGCTCCTCCAGCGGGACGATCCAGCGGTTGACGAGCGCCTGCGGCGGCTCCTTCTGACGGCCGAGGTCGTCGACGATGAAGATGCCGCCTGTCGCCTTCAGTTGCAGCGGCGCCTGATAAGTGCGCGCGGTCGGGTTGTAGACGAGGTCGAGCATATCGAGCGTCAGCTCGCCGCCGGTGATGACGGTGGGCCGCTCGCAGCGCACGTAACGGGTGTCGAAGGTGCGCCGCCGGCGGAGCGCGCGGGGGTCGTCCACCTCCTCCTCGGCGGCGCTGTGCACGATGGGATCGTAGACGGTGATGACCTGCCCGCCGTATTCGATCGCGCGGGGGACGTAGATCCTGTCGCCGAGCGCGTCGCGGATGCCGTTGGAGATGGAGCTCTTGCCGTTGCCGGGCGGGCCGTACATCAGGATCGAGCGGCCCGCGCCGACCGCCGGGCCGAGATGGTCGAGCAGGTCCTCGGGCAGCACCAGATGCCCCATGGCCTGCGTGAGTTCGCTTCGCGTGATCCGGATGTTGCGGATGGACTGGCGCGCCACCTGCTCGCGGTAGACCGCGAGCGGCACGGGCATCGCGCCGTAGTATTCCGACTGCGCGAGCGCATCGTGGACGCGCGCGCGGCCCGCGTCGGTCAGCTGATAGCCCATTTCCTGCGCCGCGGTGGCCGACAGCGTGCCGGTCGCCTCGAGGAGCTTCTGGCCGCGCGCGAGATCGACGAGATCCTGCGTGACGTTCACCGGCAGGCAGACGGCGCGCGCCAGCTCGCTGACGAGGTCGAGGTTCTTGCGGAACATGGTCTTGAGCAGGATGTCCCGCATCATCACCGTCGGCAGCTGCATCTCCTCGAGGCTGCGCGGCGGGGGCGGCGCCGTGACGGCGGGCGGCGCTTCCATGTTCATGTCGTCTCTCCCTGTGTCCCGGGGGCGTCGGGGCAGGGGTGCCAGCGCCGTCGATCGTGCGCGGGGCGGGAATGTGGCGATTCCGGGGCGCGCCGCTCAGGCGCCGTGCACCGCGCCGAGCGCCAGATACGCCAGCAGCGTCGGCCCCAGCGCGAAGCCCATCGGAAAGTCCTTCGTGCGTTGCCAGCTTTCCCAGTCCGGGGCGAGCGCGCCGAGCGGCGTCGCCCGCGCGAGGCGATGGGAGACATAGGCGGCGAGCAGGACCCCGGCGAAAAGCACCGTCACGGCGAGCGCGTCGCCCGGCGCGACGAAGGGCGCCGCCGCGGCGAGGAACTTCGCGTCCCCCGCGCCGAGCAGGCCGCCCGCGTTCAACAGGATGCCGACCACGAGGACGCCAGCCAGCTGCGCCAGCCGCCAGGGATACTCGGCGAGCGGCAGCGCCCAGAGCCCGACCACCAAAAAGACCCCCGCCAGCGCGAGGTTGGCCTTGTTCGGGATCTTCATAGTGGCGAGATCGGACCACGCCACGTAAAGGCAGATCGGCGCCGCGAAGGGCAGGAACCAGAGCGCCGCGCTGGCCGCGATTTCCATGCCCTCAGTCCTCGAGCGCGGCGAGGCTGCGCGCCGCGGGCTCGTAGTACTGCGGATGCGTCTCCAGCGCGTCGCGGAAGAGCCCCTCTCCGGTGGCCACGTCGCCCCGCTTGACCGCGGACAGGCCGAGCGTGTGCAGGAGCTGCGCGCGCTCGGTCTGCGTCATCGGGATCACCGGCAGCGTGTACTTGCCCTGCGCGCCGCGGGCGAGGACGAGGTTGTTCTTGGCGGTGAAAAGCTCCGGGTCCTGCCGGATCGCCTGCGCGAAGAGGCGCTCGGCTTCCGCCGGGGCGCCGCGCGTGAGCTTGGAGTAGCCCCAGTTGTTCAGCACGCCGGCGGGCTGCGTGGTCAGGCCCACGGCGGTCTCGTAGAAGCTGTCGGCGGTCTCCCACTCCTCGTTGGCGTCGGCGACCATCGCCTCCAGCCGGTAGCGGCGGAAGGTCTCATGCGTCGGCGGGATCGCGTCGAGCACCTCCTCGGCGCGCGCCCAGTCGCCCGCGCGGATCAGCGCGTCGGCGAAGGCGACGCCGTCGGCGTGGGTGGCCCCCTCGTCCGCGGTCACGCGCTCCCATGCGGGCACCGCCTCGGTGGTGCGGCCCGCGCGCACGAGCGACTTGGCGAGACCGCGCTTCAGGTCGAGGCGGTCGGGGTTCTGTTGCGCCGCGCGCTGGAAGTAGCGCACCGCCTCGGCGGGGTCGGCGGCGCTCAGCATGACGTCGCTCAGGTTGGTCTCGTCCACGACGTCGATATCGGCCAGCGCGCGATCGACCTCGTTGCCGCCGGAGGGCGCGTCGCACCCCGCCAGCGCGCCGAGAGCGGCCGCGCAGAGGGCCACGGTGAAGGGATGGCGCATCGGACCGGCGCTCCTCGCTGCTCTGCCTCTCAGGGAACGCGGCGGATCAGGTAGCTGCCCGAGCCGCGGCGCACCAGCTTGTAGTCTTGTTCTTGGCCCGGATCATACGTCGAATTTTCGACTTTTTCGAGAGCGAGGCGCAGATTGTCACGGATCGCGTCGCTTTCGCCGTCGTCGAGGGCGTAGGCCCGCCGGAACACCTGCGCCGCCTCAGCCGTCTCGCCCCGCTCCATGAGCACCACGCCGAGATTGTTCCAGACCTCGGGCCAGGCTTCGCCGCGGTCGGTGACGCGCCGCAGCAGCGTCTCCGCCTGGTTGAGCCGGCCGAGCGCGATGTTCGCAGTGCCCATGGCGCTCAGCACCTCCGGCGTGAGCCCGCGCTCCGCGCCCGCGCGGCGGAAGGCGTCGAGCGCGAGATCGTATTCGCCGGCGCGCATCAGGCGATGGCCCACCACCATGCCGTCGACCGCGTCGCCCGCGGGATCGAGCGCGGGCGCGAAGGTCCGCTCGGGCGCGTCGGCGGTGCCGCAGGCGGCGAGGACCAGCGCCAAGAGCGCCGCCCGGACCGCGCGCGCGATGGTCATGCTCTGTCTCTCCCGGGTGATCGTCGGGCCTCTGCCGCGCTACATCTCGCCCAGCTTGGCGATATCGACGAGCGACGGCCCCAGCAGGATGAGCAGGAGCGGCGGCACGGTCAACATCATGGTGGTCAGCGTCATCTTGGTCGGGAGCTTGTTGGCGGCTTCCTCGGCGCGCATCACGCGCTTGTCGCGCATCTCTCCGGCGTAGACGCGCAGCGCCTCGGCGATCGAGGTGCCGAAGGTCTGGCTCTGGATGAGGACGGTGACGAAGCTCGACACGTCCTGCACGCCGCAGCGTTCGGCCATGTCGTTGAGCACCGCGGTCTTGTCCTTGCCCGCCTTCATCTCGTGGCTGACGATCTCGAGTTCGTCGGCGAGCGAGGGGGCCGAGGCGCGCAACTCGGTCGCGACGCGCAGGATCGCCTGATTGAGCGACTGCCCCGCCTCGACGCAGACGAGCAGCATGTCGAGCGCGTCGGGGAAGGATTGGGTGATCTCCTCCTGCCGTTCCTGGATGCGCCGGCTGATCCAGTACTTGGGCAGGAAATAGCCCGCCGCGCCGGGGCCGAGGATGAAGCCCACCTGCTGCTGGGTCGAGAGGTTGTCGGTGCCCACGACGGCGAGCGCGTAGAACAGCCCGATCCCCAGCCCGACGAGGCCGAGCGCCATCTGCGCGAAGTGGAAGATGCGCACCGCCTCGCGGGTGCGGTAGCCCGCCTGCAGCATCCGCAGCCGCATGTCGGAGAGCTCCTGCTCGTCCTGCGGCTCGAGGAAGGTGGCGTATTTCTTGAGCCGCTCGGCGCGCGCGCGCTGCCGGAGGTCGGCCTGCCCCGCCCCCTCGGCCGCGCGCCGTCGGGTGCCCGCGGCTTCCTCCTTGAGCTTGTCCATCGGGTCCTTCTTCGCGCCGAGGAGGAAGGGCAGCGTGCCCAGCACGAACAGAAGCCCCACGGCGCCGAGCGCGATGGCCGGCCCGAGCGGGCCGAACATGTCCGTGAGCAGCGCGAAAAGCGTATCCAAGGTGGAGCTCCTCAGACCTTGATGTTCACGAGGGCGCGCATGACGAGCATGTTCGCCACGAGAAAGATGCCGACGACGAAACAGGCGGGCACGAACCACGGGTGATCCATCACCGGGTCGTAATACGTCGGATCGAGCAGGTTGATCGCGATCAGCGCCACGATCGGGAAGCCCGAGAGGAACTTGCCCGACCACTGCGCCTCGGCGGTGATGGCCTTGACGCGTCGGAAGAGGCGGAAGCGCGCCCGGATGACCCGCGCGAGGCCGGCGAGGATCTCGGCGAGGTTGCCGCCCGACTGCTGCTGGATGGTGACCGAAACGGCAAGGAAGCGCAGGTCCTGCATGTCGAGCCGCTCGGCCATGTGCTTGAGCGCCTCGCCCACGTCGCGCCCGTAGGCCGATTCGTCCGCGATCACGCCGAACTCGGTGGCGAGCGGGTCCTTGATCTCCTTCGAGACGACGGACAGCGCCGAGGAGAAGGGATGCCCCACCCGGAGCGAGCGCACCATGAGCTCGATCGCGTCGGGCAGTTGCTCCTCGATCAGGGCGAGGCGCTTCTTGGCCTTGGAATTCACCCAGAAATAGACGCCGCCCACCCCCATGGCGACGGCGGTGACGAGGCGCACGACCGGGCCGGTGTCCGTGGCCACCGACAGCCCGATGAAGGCCATGAGCGAGAGCGCCGCCATCACGAGGATCAGCTGATTGGGCGTGAAGGCCAGCGCCGCCTTCTGCGCCTTGTCGGCGAGCAGCGAATAGAGCGGGATGGACCGCGAGCGCATGTGCTGGTCCATCTCCTTGCGCAGCGTCTCGAGCACCTCCTCGCGCCGCGTGCCGCCCTGCAGCATCTCGAGGCGCCGGTTGACGCGGCTGTTCAGGCTGATCGATTTGCCGAAGACGGTGAGATAGAGGCCCTCCACGAGGAAGAGCACGGCGACGAAGATCGCCCCGTAGATCAGCGGTTCGGCCGAAATGCTCATGCTCTCACTCCGCGGCGACGGGATCGAAGAGGGTCGGCGGCAGGTCGTAGCCCCACTGCCGGAAGCGCTCGGCGTAGTGGCTGCGCACGCCGGTCGCGGTGAAATGGCCGATGATCTTGCCGTCGGGGGCGAGGCCCATCCGCTGATAGCGGAAGACCTCCTGCATGGAGATCACCTCGCCCTCCATGCCGGTGACCTCGGTGATCGAGACCATCCGGCGGGAGCCGTCCTGCAGGCGGCTCGCCTGCACGATCAGGTTCACCGCGCTCGCGATCTGGCTGCGCACCGCCTTGAGCGGCATCTCGATGCCGGCCATGGCGATCATGTTCTCGAGGCGCGAGACCGCGTCGCGCGCGTTGTTGGCGTGGATCGTCGTCATCGAGCCGTCGTGGCCGGTGTTCATGGCCTGCAGCATGTCGATGACCTCCTCGCCACGGGTCTCGCCGACGATAATTCTGTCGGGGCGCATCCGGAGCGCGTTCTTCAGGCAGTCGCGCTGCGTCACCGCGCCCTTGCCTTCCACGTTGGGGGGGCGGCTTTCCATGCGGCCGACGTGGGTCTGCTGAAGCTGAAGCTCGGCCGTGTCCTCGATCGTCAGGATGCGCTCGTCGTCGCCGATGAAGCTCGACAGGGCGTTGAGCGTCGTCGTCTTGCCCGAGCCCGTGCCGCCCGAGACGATCACGTTCAGCCGGCAGGCGACGGCGGCCTGCAGGTAGGCGGCCATCTCCTCGGTGAAGGCGTCGAAGCGGATCAGGTCGTCGATGCCGAGCTTTTCCTTCTTGAACTTGCGGATCGAGACGAGCGAGCCGTCCACCGCGATCGGCGGCACCATGGCGTTGAAGCGCGAGCCGTCGGCGAGGCGCGCGTCGACGTAGGGATTCGATTCGTCCACGCGCCGGCCCACCGCGCTCACGATCTTGTCGATGATGCGCAGCAGGTGGCGCTCGTCCTTGAAGGTGACGTCGGACAGCTCGAGCTGGCCGTTGCGCTCCACGAAGATCTGCTGCGGGCCGTTCACGAGGATGTCGTTGACGCTGTCGTCCTGCAGGAGCGTCTCCAGCGGGCCGAGGCCGCGCACCTCGTCGTAGAGCTCCTGGTTGAGGGTGGTGCGGTCCTCGCGGTTGAGGACGATGCCCTTCTCCTGCAGCGCCTCCGAGGCGATGTCGTTGATCTCGGCGCGCAGGTCCGCCTCGCTCGCGTGCTCCAGCGCGGCGAGGTTGAGGTTCTCGAGAAGCGCGCGGTGCAGCTCCAGCTTGATCTCGGCGAGGCGTTCCTTGCGCTTCTTCTCCTTGTCCGCGGGCGCGGCCTGCGCGGCGCGGCGCGGCGCCGGCCGCCGCCGGACGGCGGGTTCGTCGCTCTGGCGCGCCTCCGGCGCCGGCGCGGCGGCGTCCGGCTCGGGGGCGGGCTTCGCGGCGGTCGCGGTCTGTTTTTTGTAGCGCGAGAACATCCGGTTCCTCCTCAGGCGGCTTCCGTGGCGTCGCGGCCGAGGTCGAAGAGCGACTGCGCCAGCTTGGCGACGTCGCGGCGCAGGGGATTCTTGGGCGCGGACCGCGCGAGCGGCGTGCCGTGATCGCCCGCTTGCGCGACCTGCCGGCCGCCGTCGGACAGATGCAGCTCGATCGAGATGCCGAGCGATTCGGCCATGCGCTTGACCCGCGCCTTGCCGTTCAGGTCGGTGAAGCGCGGCGCCCGGTTGAGCGCGAACCGCAGCTTCTCGAAGGGCAGGTCCTCCGCCTGCAGCGCCTGCTTGAGGCGCAGCGTGTTCTGCGCCGAGCGCATCTCGAGCTCGACGAGCGCGAAATAGACATGCGCCGCGGTCAGCACCGTCTCGGTCCACTGGACGACCGCGCCGGGCATGTCCACGACGACGAAATCGAAGTGCCGCGCGGCCATGTCGAGCACGCGCTCGATGTCCTGGGGTGTCACGATGTCGAGCGGCACGAGATCGGCCGGCGCGGTCAGCACCTGCAGCGTCTCCTCGTGGGTGACGAGCGCCTGCGCGAAGACCTCCTCGTCCATCGCCTCGGTGTCGTTCAGCATCTCGAAGACCGCATCGCGGCGGGGCAGGTCGAGATAGGTCGCCGCCGCCCCGCGCTGCAGGTCCAGATCGAGCAGGCAGACCCGCGGCGCGTTCTCCTTGGCGACGGTCGCCAGTTCCCAGGCGAGGTTGACGGCCAGCGTGCTCGTGCCGACGCCGCCGGCGAGGCCCTGCACCGCGAGGATCACGCCGTCGCCGCCCTCCGAGAGCTTCGACGCCTCGGCCGCAGGTTTCGGCGTCGCCGGCTGGCGCAGCCGCTTGATCGCCGCCATCAGCTCCCCTTCGGGCAGGGGGTAGGGGACGAATTCGTCGGCGCCCTGACGCAGGAGCTGATGCAGCGCGGCCGGCGTCACGTCCTCGGCGATCAGGATCACCTTGATGCCCTTGGCGGCGGCGGCGGCGATCACCTCGCCCATGATGGCGAGGTTGTCCTCGTCCTCGCCGTCGATCGCCAGGGCGACGAACTCGAGGCGGTTCGCCTCGGGCTGGTTGAAGAAGGTCAGCGCCTCCGCGAAGCCGAGATCGCCCCAGCTCTCGCCGAGCGCGGCCTCCATGTCCTCGATCAGCAGATCGAAGTCCTGAACGTCCCGGCTGATCGTGCAGGCCACGATCGGAGCGGGATCGGGTTGCAGGCTCGCCGTACTCGTCATCGCCTCACGTCCTGTCCTTGGGCCGCCGCGCTGCGGGCGGCCATCCGGGGGCGTGCGTCACGCAGGCGGTGCCGCGCCGTCCCGTGCCGAGACCATCGTGGAAGAGTTGGGCGAGATTAGGGCTGAAAGATCGTATTATTTGGTCTGCGGCGACGATCGCCGCAGACGCCGATCACTGTCCGCCGCCTGCGCCGCCGCCGCCCGCGCCGGCCTCGAAGTCGCTCTGCGGCTGCGCGCTCGCGACGTATTCGCGGTAGATGACCTCGGCGTAGCGCCCGTCGAGCACCGTCGGGTGACGCTCGTAGAAGCCGTTCACCTCGGTCACCGTGCGCCGGTTGCGCCGCTCGCGGCCCTCGGTGACGATCAGCGGCTGGCGTTCGCCGAAGGAGACGACGGCCTCCAGCCGGTCGCGCGAGATGCCCTGCCGGACGAAGAAATCCACCACCGCGCGCGCCCGGCGCAGGCCGAGGCGCTGGTTGTAGGCCTCCGTCCCGACGAGGTCGGTGTGACCGTAGACCCGGAAGCGCAACTCTGGGAACTGCCGGATGAAGTCCGCCTGCCGCGCCAGCGTCGCGCGGGCCTCCGGCCCGAGCCGCGCGCTGTCGAAGTCGAAGTTCACCGTGGTCTCGACCGCGTCGGCGAAGCGCTCGGCGAGCGCGGTCGTGCAGTCCTTCTCGCCGGTCATGCACTGCGTGTTGTGCATCGTCGCCGCGCCGAAGTTGCCGTGCGCGTCGGCGATGGCGCCGGCCTCCGCGTCGAAGGCGGTGCGCTGGCCCGGCGCGCAGGCGGCGAGCAGCCCGGCGGCGAGGCCGAGACAGGCGAGGGAAGCGCGGGGCCTTTGCATCGTTTCTCTCCTGTCCCTCAGTCCAGCACGTAGCCGTAGGAGCCCGGGAAGTCCTGCCGCGCGACCTCTCCCGCGCCGCCGTTCGCGGGGCGCGACACGCGCCCGCGCAGGAACAGGTCCCGCTCGGTCGGCGGCCGTACGCGGTCCGTGGGCAGCGCCAGCGCGTCGCCCCGCGTGGGCGTCACGAGGTGCGGTGTCACGATGATGACGAGCTCGGACTGCGCGCGCTGGTACTCCGCGCTGCGGAAGAGCGCGCCGAGCACCGGAATGTCGCCGAGCCACGGCACCTGGCCCGAGAGATCGCGGAAATCGTCCTGCAGAAGGCCCGCGATGGCGAAGCTCTCCCCGTCGCGCAGTTCGACGGTGGTGGACGCCTCGCGGCGGCTGAAGGCGTCGATGGTGAACCCCTCGCCGACCTGAACGCCGTTCGCCGAATCGATGGACGAAACCGCGGCTTGCAGTTCGAGGTTGATCAGGTCCTCGTCGACCACGCGCGGCACGAAGCCGAGCTCGACGCCGAAGGGGCGGTAATCCACCGAGATGGTGCCGCCCTCCTGCGAGCTCGGCACCGGGTACTCGCCGCCCGCGAGGAAGTTCGCCTCCTGGCCGGACAGCGCGGTCAGGTTCGGCTCGGCGAGGGTGCGCACCATGCCCTTGGACTCCAGCGCTTCGAGCAGCACGCCCACCTCGACCGCGCCGACGTCGAAGCCGAGGAGAAGCGCCCCCTCGTTTTCGCTGGCGCCGGGCAGCGCCCCGGTCAGGAGGGATTGCTGCGCGCCGCCGGTCACGCCGGCATTGGTGCCCGACTGCACCCCTAGGTCGCCATCGAGCGCAGAGCCGCCGAGGGCGAGCGACGTGCCGAGCGACTTCGAAACGGAGCGCCGCATCTCGGCGAAGCGAACCTTGAGCATCACCTGCTGCACGCCCGCCACGCTCATCAGGTTCGACACCCGCTCCGGCGCGTAGCGCTCCGCGAGATCGAGGGCGCGCTGCATTTTTTGCGTGGAGGAGGCCGTGCCCGAGAGCACGATCCCGTCGTTCGCGGTGCGCACCTCGATGTTCTCGCCCGGCAGGATCTGGCGCAGACGCTCCTTGAACTCGGTGATGTCGGCGGCGACGCGCACATCGACGTTGGTGATGAGATGCCCGTTGGCGTCGAGCAGCGTCAGCGTCGTGATGCCCGGCGACCGGCCGAGCACGTAGATCGTGCGGTCCGAGAGCGACGAGATGTCGGCGATCTCTGGGTTGGCGATGGAGAGTTCGGCGAAGGGCGTTTCGCTCTCGACGACGACCGCCCGGTTCATCGCCACGTTCAGGGATTTGGCCGTGCCGGCCGTCACGACGCGCACATCGCTCGCCATGGCGGCGGGGAGTTGCGTCAGGCTCGCGGCGAGCGCGAGCAGGGCGGCGCGGACCACGCGCTCGAATGTCATGCGACCTGCCTCTCGATCACGGATGATGGCGGGTCTCACGCCCGCTTTGCGTCAACTTTGGGGTAACGTCGCACTTTAATCAAGAATCAATGCCTTTCGCGGCACGCTTGATGTGGACAACTGGCAACAGGGGCGCCGCCCCCGTCGCCGGCGTCGGGTCTCAATTCGTGCAGGGGATCTCGATGTTGACCACCTCGCTGCCGCGGCGGGTGCGGATGGTGCATTCCTCGTCCTCCTCGGGCGCGGCCGTCGGCGCCTCGGGTGGCGGCTCGATCCCGAGGAGCCCCATCTGATCGACCTGCACCGCCTGGGAGACGGTGTCGTCGTTCGCCCCCACGAGCGAGAGTGAGAGCCGGCCCGTCGATTGCGCCTGCGCCAGCGCCGCGACCTGCTGCGGCGTCGCGGCGACCGTCACCGTGCGCGCGATGGTCGTGCCCGAGACGTCGCTGCTGTCGGCTTCCTGATCCACGGCGACGAGCTCGATGCCCGTCTGGATGAGCTTGGTGATCTCGCCCTGCCCGTTGGCGCGCCCGGTCCAGTAGACGTCCACCCGGTCACCCGGCCGCAGGAAGCCCGAGACGCCCGAGGCCACGTCCACGCCGATCGCGAAGGCGCGCATCCCCGGCGCGAGCCGCGTCGTCAGCCCGCCGGGCGCGCCCGGTTCGGTGACCTTGCCGGCGAGGATCGGCTCGTGTTTTTCCATGGTGCGCAGGACGAGGCGGCGGCCTGCGTCGCTGAAGAGATCCTCCGCCTTGGCGCGGAAGGCGCCCTCCGGCACCGCCTCCTCGGGCCAGCGGATCGCCTGCACGCTCTTCTCGGTGAGCGCGTCGCCGTACTCCAGCCGGTCGGCGGCGACATAGACGGTCGTGAGCGGGATCGCTTCGGGCTGCTGCGCGCGCTCGGCGGCGAGCGCCGCCTCGTAGCGGTCGATGTAGTTCTTGGCCATGTAGACCGCGCCCCCCGCGAGCGCGATGCCCACCAGAAGGACCAGGCCGAATACGATACGCATGTCGAACACCTCGCGTCAGGCGCCGCGCCGGGCGGCGGATTGCGTCGCGCGCAGCGTGACGGGGGAATGTGGTTTTTTGAGGGAGGGGGTGTGCCGCCGCTGGGGCGACCTCATGCGCCGGAGGCGTAGTGTAGGCAGTTGCGCCTAGGCGACCACCTCAGAACTCGAGCGGCTCCGGGCGCGTCGTCTCGTTGTCGATATATCGCGCACTGGTGCTCACTTCTGCCTTGAAGATCACGATGACGCTGATGGACAGGCCGATGATCGCTGCCGTCAGGACAACCCAGTCCACGGTCACGACGCCATCGTCGCGACGGAGGAAGCGCCGAAAGATCTGTTTCATGGGACCGATCCTCACCGTGCGTCCCCGGTAAGAAAAACGGGCCGGGAGCGGTGTCCCGGCCCGTCGTGGCGTCGAATGGCTGCACGAGCTGCCGCCAGAGTGATTATCAGAGGCCGCCGGTTCCGGAGCCTGCCGAGCCGTCGCCCGTCGACGGGCTGGCGACGCTCGCGTTGCCCATCGCATTGCTAGCGTTCGTCGCGAGGCTCTCGGCGCCGTTGTTGATTTGCGTGAAGGCAGCGATCGCCAGGCCCACCACGGCGGCGGTCAGCACGACCCAGTCGACCGTGACCGCGCCGTCTTCGTCGTTGCGGAAGGCGTTGAGGAACTTCATCATGGTTCTGTCTCCGTACTCGAGTTTGCTCAGTCTCACCGCTCCGGTCCGTGGTGCGCCGGCCTCTCTCTCCGGCCCGTCCCGTCTCGGCATGCTTGTAATTAGCCAGCGGAATGGGGCACGATTTTGGCGCGAATGAAGCGATTTCAGCTTCTATTAATGACGTTCGGGTTTACCGTGTAAGATGCTGATATCGCGTGACATATTTTTCGCCCTGCCCGGCATCGCCACGCGTCGGGCGCGCGGATGTGGCGCGCTCGATCCTGCAATGTGTCGGCCCCGGCGACAGATCCGGGCGCGCGGGCGCGATCGTTCAGGGCCTCCGGCACGACTCGCGTCGCTCCCCGTGCTCTGCCTCGCGGCCCTGCCCGCGGTCGCGGAGGAGGCGGGCGCCACGGCGAAGTGGATCGGCCCGCCCGAGGGCGACGGCCCGCGCATCACCGTGCAGATCACGCCCGAGGACATCGCCCGCCAGCGCGGCGGCAAGCCCGGCGTTCGGGCCGCGCCGCCCGCTGCGGTCGAGCCGGCGGCGCCGGCGCCCTACGCCTGGTTCTGGCGCGCCGTCTCGCCCGCGGCGGAGGACGCCGCGCCCGGGCGCCTCGCCCCCGCGCTCGCCGCGCTGGACACGGGGGAGGTCGCGGCGCCGCGCCTCGCCGCGCTGCAGGACCTCGTGCGCGCCCACGGGCCGGCGATTCTCGGCGCCACGGCGGGCACGCGGGTCTCGCCGGCGCTGGCGCTCGCCGTCATGGCGGTCGAATCGGGCGGGGCGCCCGCCGCCGTCAGCCGGGCCGGCGCCGAGGGGCTCATGCAGCTCATGCCGGCGACGGCGGCGCGATTCGGCGTCGCCGACAGCTTCGACGCCGCCCAGAACATCCGCGGCGGCGTCGCCTATCTCGACTGGCTGATGGCGCACTTCGGCGGGGACCCGATCCTCCTGCTCGCCGGCTACAACGCGGGCGAGGGCGCGGTGCGCGACCACGCGGGCGTGCCGCCCTTCGCGGAGACGCGCGCCTATGTGCCGAAGGTCTTGGCCGCCTACCGCGTCGCGCGCGGGCTCTGCCGGCGGCCGCCCGCGCGGCTCGCGGACGGCTGCGTCTTCGTCACCGGCGACGCCTGAGGCTCAGACGATCGCCGCCTCGGTCTTGGCGACGATCTCTTCGCGGGTGACGCCGGGGGCCGTCTCGACGATGTGCAGGCCCTTGTGGGCGACGTCGAGCACGCCGAGGTTGGTGATGATCCGGTCCACCACGCCCTTGCCCGTCAGCGGCAGGGTGCAGTCCTTCAGAAGCTTCGGGTCGCCCGCCTTGTTGGTGTGGTCCATCACCACCACGACGCGGCCGACCCCGGCGACGAGGTCCATCGCGCCGCCCATGCCCTTCACGAGCTTGCCGGGGATCATCCAGTTGGCGAGGTCGCCCTCCTCGCTCACCTCCATCGCGCCGAGGATCGCCATGGCGATCTTGCCGCCGCGGATCATGCCGAAGCTGGTGGCGCTGTCGAAATAGGAGGTGTGCGGCAGCTCGGTCACCGTCTGCTTGCCGGCGTTGATGAGGTCCGGGTCCTCCTCCCCCTCGACGGGGAAGGGGCCCATGCCGAGCATCCCGTTCTCGGACTGCAGCGTGACCTCGACCCCCTCGGGGATGTGATTCGACACCAGCGTCGGGATGCCGATGCCGAGGTTGACGTACATCCCGTCCTCGAGCTCCTGCGCGGCGCGCGCGGCCATCTGATCGCGGTCCCAGGGCATCACGCCTCCTCCTTCTTGCGGACGGTCCGCTGCTCGATGCGCTTCTCGTGCGCGCCCTGGATCAGGCGGTGCACGTAGATGCCCGGCAGGTGGATGTGATCGGGGTCGAGCTCGCCCGGCTCGACGATCTCCTCGACCTCCATCACGCAGGTGCGCCCGCACATCGCCGCCGGCGGATTGAAGTTGCGCGCGGTCTTGCGGAAGATCGCGTTGCCGGTGGTGTCGGCCTTCCACGCCTTGACGATGGAGAGATCGGCGAAGATGCCGCGCTCGAGGATGTAGGGCTCGCCGCCGAACTCCTTGACCTCCTTGCCCTCGCCGATCTTCGTGCCGTAGCCCGTCTTGGTGTAGAAGCCCGCGATGCCCGCGCCGCCGGCGCGCATGCGCTCGGCGAGCGTGCCCTGCGGGTTGAACTCGAGCTCCAGCTCGCCAGAGAGATACTGCTGCATGAAGGTGTCGTTCTCGCCCACGTAGGACGAGATCATCTTCTTCACCTGCCGCGTCTGCAGAAGAAGCCCGATCCCGAAATCGTCGACGCCCGCGTTGTTCGAGGCGAAGGTCAGGTCCTTCACCCCCGCCTCGCGGATCGCGCCGATCAGAAGCTCCGGAATGCCGCAGAGCCCGAAGCCCCCCGCGGCGATGAACATCCCGTCGTGCAGCAGGCCGTCGAGCGCCGCCTCGGCGCTGGCGTAGACCTTCTTCATGCCGCGCTCTCCTCCTCTTGCCGGTCGGGGCACGTTGTGGCGCCGCGGCGCGGCGAAGTCAACGCGGGCCTATTTCCCGGCGGCGGTCTTTCCCTTCGCCGCGGAGGTCGACTTGGCCTTGGTCCCGGATTTCGCGGCCGTCTTGGCGCCGCTCTTGGCGGTCCCGCTCTTCGTGCCGCCCTTGGCGGCGCCCGACTTCGCCGGCGCCTTCTTCCTGCCGCCGCCCTTCTTCGCTGCCTTCTCGTCGACGAGCTGCACGGCGGTCTCGAGCGTGACCTCCTGCGGGTCGGTGCCCTGCGGCAGGGTGGCGTTCACCTTCTCCCACTTGACGTAAGGACCGTAGCGGCCGTCCATCACGTTGACCGCGCCGCCCTTCTCGGGATGCTCGCCCAGTTCCTTCAGCGGCTTGGCCGCCGCGCCGCGCCCGCCGCGCGCCTTCTTCTGCGCGAGGAGCTCGACCGCGCGGTTCTGCCCGACGACGAAGACCTCGTCCACGCTCTCGAGGTTGGCGTAGGTCCGCCCGTGGCGCACGTAGGGGCCGTAGCGGCCGATGCCCGCCTCGATCGGCTCGCCGTCCTCGGGGTGCGGGCCGATCTCGCGCGGGAGGGAGAGCAGCATCAAGGCCTTCTCGAGGTCGATCTCCTCGGGCGCCCAGCCCTTGGGGAGCGAGGCGCGCGGGGGCTTCGGGATTTCCTCCGTCGCCTCGCCGCGCTGGACGTAAGGGCCGAAGCGGCCCTTGCGCAGCGTGATCGCGTCGTCGCCGTCGTAGCCCAGGAGCTTGCCGTCGGGGCCGATCTCGTCGTCCTCCATGCCCGGCGGGCCGAAGGGGCGGGTGAAGCGGCACTCGGGGTAGTTCGAGCAGCCGATGAAGGCGCCGCCCGCCCGCGAGGTGCGCATCGAGAGCCGCCCCGTCCCGCAGTTGGGGCAGAGGCGCGGGTCGCCGCCGTCCTCGCGCGGGGGGTAGAGATGCGGCGCGAGCACCGCGTCGATCTGGTCGAGCACCTCCGAGATGCGCAGATCGGCCGTCTCGGCGAGATGGGCGGAGAAGTCGCGCCAGAAGCGGTCGAGCACGTCCTTCCAGTTCCGTTCCCCGGCGCTGACGTCGTCGAGCTCCTCCTCGAGCTCGGCGGTGAAGTCGTAGCCCACGTACTTGCGAAAGTAGTTGACGAGGAAGGCCGTCACCAGCCGCCCCTTGTCCTCGGGAAAGAGGCGGTTCTTCTCCTTGCGGACGTAGCCGCGGTCCTGGATCGTGGAGAGGACGGAGGCGTAGGTGGAGGGCCGCCCGATGCCGAGCTCCTCCATCTTCTTGACCAGCGTCGCCTCGGTGTAGCGCGGCGGCGGCTGGGTGAAGTGCTGCTCGGGCGTGACGGTACGCTTCTCGGCCGCCTCGCCTTCGGCGATCTGGGGCAGGCGCTTGTCGTCGTCGTCGCCCGCGGGCTCGTCGCGGCCCTCCTCGTAGACCTTCATGAAGCCGTCGAAGAGCACGACCTGCCCCGTGGCGCGCAGGCCCACCTGTCCGTCCGCGCTGCCGATCTCGACGGTGGTGCGCTCG
This sequence comes from Rhodosalinus sediminis, assembly GCF_003385555.1. Classification (GTDB taxonomy): domain Bacteria; phylum Pseudomonadota; class Alphaproteobacteria; order Rhodobacterales; family Rhodobacteraceae; genus Rhodosalinus; species Rhodosalinus sediminis. The sequence continues at coordinate 343,773 of NZ_QOHR01000001.1, forward strand.
AGGCGCGCGGCCTCCATCTGACAGGCGAGGGTGCGCTTCCAGATCAGGTCGTAGAGCTTCTTCTGGTCGGGGTCGGAAAGCTTGAGCGCGCCCGCGTCCTTCGTCATGTCGGTGGGGCGGATGCACTCGTGCGCTTCCTGCGCGTTCTTCGCCTTGTTCTTGTACATGCGCGGCGAGTCGGGGACGTAGTCCGCGCCGTAGCGGTCGCGGATCGCGTCGCGCGCGGCGTGCACGGCCTCCGGCGCCATGTCGATGCCGTCGGTCCGCATGTAGGTGATGTGCCCGGCCTCGTAGAGGCGCTGCGCGGCGCTCATCGTCTGCTTCGCGCCCATGCCGAACTTGCGGCTGGCCTCCTGCTGGAGGGTAGAGGTCATGAAGGGCGGCGCGGGCTTCCGGCTCGCCGGCTTGGCCTCGACCGAGGTGACGGTCAGATCGCGCGAGCGCACCGCCTGCACGGCGAGCTCCGCCTCCTCGGTGGTGGCGATGTCGAACTTGTCGAGCTTCTTTCCGCCGAGGACCGTCAGCCGCGCCTCGTAGGTCTGCCCGCGCGGCGTGGCGAGCGCGGCGGTCACGCTCCAGTATTCGCGGGGGCGGAAGGCCTCGATCTCCATCTCGCGCTCGACGATCAGGCGCAGGCAGACCGACTGCACGCGCCCGGCCGATTTCGCGCCGGGGAGCTTGCGCCAGAGCACCGGGCTCAGCTTGAAGCCCACGAGGTAGTCGAGCGCGCGGCGGGCGAGGTAGGCTTCCACCAGCGCGTCGTCGACGTCGCGCGGGTTCTCCATCGCCTCGGTCACGGCGGACTTGGTGATCGCGTTGAAGACGACGCGCTTGACCGGCGTGTCCTTCTTGAGCGCGCGGCGCTTCCTGAGCGCCTCCTCGAGGTGCCAGGAGATCGCCTCCCCCTCGCGGTCGGGGTCGGTGGCGAGAATGAGTTCCGGGTCGTCCTTCAGCGCCTCGGCGATGGCGCGGACGTGCTTCTGGCTGTCGCTGGCCACCTCCCATTTCATCTCGAAGCCGTGGTCGGGATCGACCGAGCCGTCCTTGGGCGGCAGGTCGCGGACATGGCCGTAGGAGGCGAGCACCGTGTAATCCGAGCCCAGATACTTGTTGATGGTCTTGGCCTTGGCCGGGGACTCGACGACGACGACGGGCATGAGGGGCGCTTTCCTTGGCGGCGGACGCGGCGGGATATGGTCCGCGCGAGGATGGAGCGCAAGGTCCGGTTGTCAAACGGCCAGTCGCGGGGCCGGGGCGAAGGGGGGCGCGTTCGGGCGTCATGCGAGCGCCAGAAGGCCGCCCGGCTGGCGGGTGATCCGCCCGTCGAGCTCGAGGTCGAGAAGCGCGGGCGCGACGGCCTCCGCCCCGGCGCCGAGATCGCGGATCAGCTGATCCTCGGCGAGCGGCGAGGGCCCGAGCCGGGCGAGGATCCGCGCGTGGAGCGCCGCCGTCGGCGGGGCCGCGTCGCCGGGCTGGCGATCGCCGGTCGCCTTTCCGGGTTCGCCCGGCGGGTCGCCTTCGGCGCGTGTGGCCCGCTCTTGTTCAGGGGCGCGGCGGGAGGCGCCCCCGGCCTGCGGCTGCCCGCGCTCCGGCGCACGGGGCGGCGAGGGCGCCGGCGCACGGCCCGGGTCCTGCGGCGGCGTGGTCGGCGTGCCGGGCGGCGCGGTCGCGCTCGCCGCCGTGCCGGAGGCGGTGCTTCGGGCGGCGCCGCGGCCCCCCGTATCGGTCGGCCCGTCGGAGGGACGGGACCCGGGGTGCAGACCGGTCGCGCCGTCCGACGTTCCGAGCGGCAGGCCGGGCTCCGCCGTGGGCGCGAGCGTCTCGAGCACGTCCTCCGCGCCGCGCACGAGCGGCGCGCCGTCGCGGATCAGCGCGTTGCAGCCGGCGGCGCGGGCGTCGAAGGGGTGGCCGGGCACGGCGAGCACGTCGCGCCCCTGATCGAGCGCGGTGCGCGCGGTGATCAGGCTGCCCGAGCGCGCCGCGGCCTCCACCACGACGACGGCGCGGGCGAGGCCCGCGATGATTCGGTTGCGCGCGGGGAAGTGCCGGGCGCGGGGCACGGCGCCCATAGGCTGCTCCGAGAGGCGCAGGCCCGCGTCGTCGATCCGGCGGGCGAGCGCCGCGTTCTCCGACGGGTAGAGCACGTCCACGCCGCCGGCCATCACCGCTATGGTGCCATGCTCCAGCGCGGCTTCGTGCGCGGCGGCGTCCACCCCGCGGGCGAGGCCGGAGACTATCACCTTCCCGGCGGCGCCGAGATCGCGCGCCAGCGCGCGCGCCATGCGCAGCCCGAGCGAGGAGGCGTTGCGCGCGCCGACGAGCGCGAGCGCAGGCCGCGCGAGGAGGCCGGGATCGCCCAGCGCCCAGAGCGCCGGCGGCGCGTCGGGCAGGTCCAGCAGCGCGGCCGGGTAGCCGGGCCGGCCGTGCAGGAGAAGGCGCGCGCCGGCCGCGCGTCCGGCCGCGAGTTCGGCCTCGGCCACGCCGGCGGGGCAGGGGCGGTAGTCCTCCACCCCGGCGGCGCGGGCGACCTCGGGCAGCGCGGCGAGCGCCGCCTCGGCGGAGCCGTGTTCGCCCATGAGGCGGTGAAAGGTGGCCGGGCCCACCCGGCGGGAGCGCAAGAGGCGGAGCCACGCCACCGGATCGTCTTCCGGGGTGGGTGGGAGTGGGGGGTGAGTGGAAGAATCTGCCGTTCCGGTCATCCGCGACCCCGCCGCCTTGCAGAATCGCTTGTAGCCCCTCGAGGGTTAAAGACACGTAAACCGTGACGCGGGCATCAGAGCTCTCCGGCCTACGGCGGGCCGGTCCCACGGTCCCGCGCAGCACCAGCCAGTAGATGCCAGCGATCCGCAACGCGCCCGGCAGCACAATGTCGGGGTCGAGGCCTGTCAAAAGGCTGGCGGCCGCGGCCTGCGCCGCGCCCGTGCCGGGCGCCATCGCCCAGCCGGCACAGCCCGTGCGCAGCTCGAGCACCGACACCGGGATACCGACGAGCAACCCCGCCCGGGACAGGTCGGGCGAGGCCAGCAGGGAAAACCCGTGTCAGGCGATGTAACTTGCCGTTTGCGGGCGCTGCTCGACCAGAGTGCCGAGCCAGAGCGGCCGCGCGTCCGGCGGGCGCTGGCGCCGGACAGGTCCCCGCCGCCAGCGCCCGCCCGGCGAGCCCGCTCACCCCGTCTGCGCGCCGCCCACGGTCAGGCCGCCGATCAGGACGCTCGGCTGGCCGACGCCCACGGGCACCCATTGGCCGTCCTTGCCGCAGGTGCCCATGCCGGGATCGAGCGCCATGTCGCGGCCGAGCCCGCGGACGTTTCGGAGCGCGGTGGCGCCGTCGCCGATGAGCGTCGCGCCCTTGACCGGCGCGCCCACCTTGCCGTCCTGCACGCGGTAGGCCTCGGTGCAGGAAAAGACGAACTTGCCGTTGGTGATGTCCACCTGCCCGCCGCCGAAGCCCACGGCGTAGATGCCGTCCTTCAGCTCGGCGACGAGGTCGTCCGGGTCGGCGTCGCCGCCTTCCATGATCGTGTTGGTCATGCGCGGCATCGGCGCGTGCGCGAAGCTCTGGCGTCGGCCGTTGCCGGTGGGCGCGACGTCCATCAGGCGCGCGTTCTGCCGGTCCTGCAGGTAGCCGACGAGGACCCCGTCCTCGATCAGCACGTTGCGCGCGCTCGGCGTGCCCTCGTCGTCCACCGTGATCGAGCCGCGGCGGTCGGGCAGGGTGCCGTCGTCCACGACCGTCACGCCCCGTGCCGCCACCTGCTGCCCCATGAGCCCGGCGAAGGCGGAGCTGCCCTTGCGGTTGAAGTCGCCCTCGAGGCCGTGGCCCACGGCCTCGTGCAGGAGGATGCCGGGCCAGCCGGAGCCGAGCACGATGTCCATGACGCCCGCCGGCGCGGGCTCGGCGCGGAGGTTGACGCGGGCGATGCGGATCGCCTCGTCGGTCCGCGCCTTCCAGTCGTCCTCCGCGAGCAGCCCGTCGAGGCCGACGCGCCCGCCGCCGCCGGCGGCGCCCGCCTCGCGGCGGCCGTCCTCCTCGACGATCACGGAGACGTTGAGGCGCACCATCGGCTGCGTGTCGGAGACGAGGCTGCCGTCGGAGCGCAGGATCGCGATCTCGCGGCAGGCCGCCGAGAGCGAGGCGGTGACCTGCACCACGCGCGGATCGGCCTCGCGGGCGTAGGCGTCGATGGCGCGCAGCGTCTCGACCTTGACCGGGAACTCGGCCCCCGCGATCGGGTCGAGATCGGCGTAGAGCCGGCGGTTGGTGGGCGCGGGCGCCTCGGCCAGCGTGCCGCCGCCCTCGGCCACGGCGAGGCGCGCGGTCTCGGCCGCGCGGGCGAGCGCCGCCTCGCTGATCTCGGTCGAATGGGCGTAGCCCGTGACCTCGCCGCGCACGGCGCGCAGGCCGAAGCCCTCGGAGGCGTCGTAGGAGGCGTTGCGCAGGCGCCCGTCGTCGAAGGTCAGGCTTTCGGACCGGCTGCGCTCGAGGAAGAGCTCGCCGTCGTCGGCGCCCGCGGTGGCGGCGGTCAGGACGGCGAGCGCGCGGTCGCGGTCGAGGCGCGTGTCGAACGGGCGGAAGGGGGCGGTGGACATGGCGGCTCTCCGGGGCTGCGGGTGACGCGGGAAAAGGCGGCTGTTCGCCGCATGATATTTTCTTCCCCTCGGTCGAGGAATATGGTTAGACACGCGCAGATGACAACGGGGCCTGCACGCCGGTCATGTATACCGTGGTGTCCGGCGGGTAAGCGCTCCGGCAGCCAACCGGGTAGATGCATGACCATCAAGACGATTCTTGCCGGCCTCGGGGCCAGCCTGACCGCAACCGCCGCCACGGCGCAGTCCGCCACCGAGGGGCTCGAGATCATCGGCAGCCCCAAGGACGGCGGCACCGGGTTCCAGCCCGCCGCGAGCGAGCTCGCGCGTGACCTGCAGTGGCTCGACGGGATGCTCCTCGTGATCATCACCGCGATCACGCTCTTCGTGCTCGGCCTTCTGCTTTACGTGATCGTGCGCTTCAACAAGCGCGCCAATCCCGAGCCGGCGCGCTTCACGCACAACACGCCGATCGAGGTGGCCTGGACCGTGGTGCCGGTGATCATCCTCGTCTTCATCGGCGCCTTCTCGCTGCCGGTGCTCTTCAAGCAGCAGGTGATCCCGGAGGCCGACGTCACGATCAAGGCGACCGGCTACCAGTGGTTCTGGGGCTACGAGTACGTCGACGAGGGCTTCGGCTTCGACAGCTTCATGCTCGCCAAGGACGAGCTGGAGGAGTACGGCTACAACGAGGACGAATACCTCCTCGCCACGGACACCGCGGTGGTCGTGCCGGTGGGCAAGACCGTGGTGATGCAGGTGACCGCGGCGGACGTGATCCACTCCTGGACGATCCCGGCCTTCGGCGTGAAGCAGGACGCGGTGCCCGGTCGCCTCGCCGAGCTGCACTTCACGCCCGAGAAGGAGGGCGTCTACTTCGGCCAGTGCTCCGAGCTCTGCGGCAAGGACCACGCCTACATGCCGATCACGGTGAAGGTGGTCAGCCAGGAGAAATACGACACCTGGCTCGACAACGCGCAGGCGGAATACGCCGAAGCGCCCTCCGCCGTGCAGGTGGCCTCGGCCGAATGACCGGACGTGCCCGCGGCGGCCCGGCCGCCGGCGGGCGCGCTCCGTCCAGGATTTGGAACATCCGATGACCGACACGAGCCTTCACAGCGAGCGCGCGGCGACGGGCGAGGCCGACTTCGGCGACTACGTCGCGCTGCTCAAGCCGCGGGTCATGACGCTGGTCGTCTTCACCGCCCTCGTCGGCCTGCTGGCAGCGCCGGCGCCCGTGCATCCGATGGTGGGCTTCGCCGCCATCCTCTTCATCGCGGTGGGCGGCGGCGCCTCGGGCGCGCTCAACATGTGGTGGGACGCCGACATCGACGCGGTGATGCGGCGCACCCGCCGCCGCCCCGTGCCCTCGGGGCGCGTCGCGCCGGAGGAGGCGCTGGCCGTGGGCCTCGCGCTCTCCGGCTTCTCGGTGGTGATGCTGGGGCTCGCCACGAACTGGCTCGCCGCCGCGTGGCTCGCCTTCACGATCTTCTTCTACGTGGTCGTCTACACCATGTGGCTGAAGCGCACGACGCCGCAGAACATCGTCATCGGCGGCCTCGCGGGGGCCTTTCCGCCGCTCATCGGCTGGGCCGCGGCGACCGGCTCGCTCGCGCTCGAGCCGTGGCTGATGGTGGCGCTGATCTTCATGTGGACGCCGCCGCATTTCTGGGCGCTCGCGCTCTTCATGCGGTCGGACTACGACGACGCGGGCGTGCCGATGCTGACGGTGACGCACGGCCGGCCGGCGACGCGGGCGCAGGTGCTGATCTACACGGTGCTTCTGGCCGCGCTGGCGGTGGGCACGGGGCTGACCTCGGTCGGCGGGCCGGTCTATCTCGCCGTGGCGATCGTGCTCAACGCGCTCTTCCTCAAGGGCGCCTGGGCGATCTGGCGCCGCGACGAGCGCATGGCCGAGGCGGACGACTACCGCGTCGAGAAACGCTTCTTCAAACTTTCGCTGATCTATCTCTTCGCCCATTTCGGCGCGATCCTGGCCGAGGCCGGGATCGACCGGATCGGGGCCGCGGGAGGCTTCTGATGAGTATCGCAAGGACGCACGAGATCCATCGCCGGCGGCGCGGGCGCAACCTCGGGGTCGCGCTCCTGCTGGTGGCCTTCATCGCCGTGATGTTCGGCCTGACGGTGGCCAAGATTTCCGACGGCAGCTTCGCACCGCCGCATCAGGAGGGGACATGACGCTCTTTCCCACGGGCAAGACCCGCACGGTCGCGCAGGCGCTGGGCGTGGTTCTCTTCATGGGCGGCATGGCCTGGGCGTCGGTGCCGCTCTACGACTGGTTCTGCCGCGTGACCGGCTACGGCGGCGAGACGAGCACCGCCGAGGCGGGCTCCGACGAGATCCTCGACGAGACGATCACCGTGCGCTTCGACGGCTCGCTCGAGCGCGACATGCCGTGGGAGTTCGAGCCGATGCAGCGCGAGGTGGAGCTGCGCATCGGCGAGACGGGGCTCGTCTTCTACGAGGCCTACAACCCGACCGACCGGCCCGTCGCCGGCACGGCGAGCTACAACGTCGCGCCCTTCGACGCGGGCGGCTTCTTCACCAAGATCGACTGCTTCTGCTTCGAGCAGCAGGTGCTCGAACCCGGCGAGCGGGTGGAGATGCCGGTGACCTTCTACGTCGATCCCGACATCGTCGAGGATCGCGACGCGAAGTACATCCACACCATCACGCTCAGCTACACCTTCTACGAGACGGACCTGCCCGCCGAGACGACGGAGCAGGCCGCGCTCGACACCGGCGCCCGCGCCGCAACCAAACCGAACTGACGCCAAAAGGTCCCAGGGGAAAGCGATGGCACACGCCAAGAACCACGATTACCACATTCTGAGCCCGTCGATCTGGCCCTTCCTCGGGGCGGTCTCGACCTTCGTGATGCTCTTCGGCTCGGTGCTCTGGATGCACAACAGCGGGCCGTGGGTCTTCCTGATCGGGCTCGTCGGCGTGGCCTACACGATGTTCGGCTGGTGGGCCGACGTCGTGTCCGAGAGCCGCGCGGGCGACCACACGCCGGTGGTGCGTATCGGCCTGCGCTACGGCTTCATCCTCTTCATCATGTCCGAGGTGATGTTCTTCGCGGCATGGTTCTGGAGCTTCTTCAAGCACGCGCTCTACCCGATGGACCCCGGCGGCATGAGCCCGGCGGTCGACGGGCAGTGGCCCCCCGCGGGGATCGAGACCTTCGATCCCTGGCACCTGCCGCTGATCAACACGCTGATCCTGCTCTGCTCGGGCGCCGCGGCGACCTGGGCGCACCACGCCCTCGTCGAGGAGAACAACCGCGAGGACGTGAAGCGCGGCCTGATCATCGCCATCGTGCTCGGCGTGATCTTCACCTTCCTGCAGGGCTACGAGTACACGCACGCCGCCTTCGGCTTCGCCGGCAACATCTACGGCGCGAACTTCTACATGGCGACGGGCTTCCACGGGGCGCACGTCATCATCGGGACGATCTTCCTGTTCGTCTGCCTGATCCGCCTGATGAAGGGGCACTTCACGCAGGAAAAGCACGTCGGCTTCGAGGCCGCGATCTGGTACTGGCACTTCGTGGACGTCGTCTGGCTCTTCCTCTTCGCCGTGATCTACGTCTGGGGCGGCTGAGCCGCGACACGCAGCTAGGGGTTCGGGGCGCGCGGTCCGGCCGCGCGCCCTTCGTATGGGAGGGGTCATGCGACGCTTCATCGGACCGCTCGTCATCGGCATCGCGGGGGCGGCGGTGCTTATCGCGCTCGGCGTGTGGCAGGTCCAGCGCCTCGCCTGGAAGGAGGCGCTGCTCGCCGACATCGAGGCGCGCATCGCCGCCGAGCCGGTCGCGCTGCCCGCCGACCCGGACCCGGAGGCGGATCGCTACCTGCCGGTGCGGGCCGAGGGCACCATCGGCGAGCGGGAACTGCACGTCCTCGTCTCCACCAAGGCCGAGGGGGCGGGCTTCCGCATCGTCGCGCCCTTCGAGACGGAGGCGGGGCGGCGCGTCCTGCTCGACCGGGGGTTCGTTCCCAACGCCGCGAAGGCGGCCGATCGCCGCACCGGCGCCGCTACTGTGACCGGCAACCTGCACTGGCCCGACGATCGCAATTCCTCCACGCCCGAGAACGACCCGGCGGATAACTACTGGTACGCCCGCGATCTCGGCCCGATGGCGGAGGCGCTCGGCACCGAGCCGCTCCTCCTGATCGTGCGGCAGGAAAACCCGCCCGCGCCCGGAATCACGCCCTTGCCGGTGGACACCAGCGGGATTCCGAACGATCACCTCGAATACGCCGTCACCTGGTTCGGGCTCGCCGTCGTCTGGGTGGCGATGACGGGGTATCTCTTGTGGCGCACCGCGCGAAGGACCGCCTGATGCACTACGTTTCCACCCGCGGGCAGGCGCCCGCGCTCGACTTCGAGGCGACGATGCTCGCCGGTCTGGCCCGCGACGGCGGGCTCTACGTCCCCGAGCGCATCCCCGAAATGGCGCCGGCGGAGATCGCCGCGCTCGCGGGGGCGCCTTACGAGGAGGCCGCGCTGCGCGTGATCGCGCCCTTCACGGGCGAGGCCTTCGGCGAGGCGGCGCTGTCCGACATGATCGAACGCGCCTACGCGGGCTTTCGCCACGAGGCGCGCGCGCCGCTCAAGCAGCTGGCGCCGAACCACTTCCTGCTGGAGCTCTTCCACGGCCCGACGCTCGCCTTCAAGGACTTCGCGATGCAGCTCATCGGGCAGCTCTTCCAGGCCGCGCTCGCGCGGCGGGGGGAGCGCATCTGCATCGTCGGGGCCACGAGCGGCGACACCGGCTCCGCCGCGATCGAGGCGTTCCGCGGGCTCGACAACGTGGACGTCTTCATCCTCTTCCCCGAGGGCCGCGTCTCGGAGGTGCAGCGCCGGCAGATGACCACCCCGCAAGAGGCGAACGTCCACGCGCTCGCCATCGAGGGGGACTTCGACGCGGCGCAGGCCCGCGTGAAGGACATGTTCAACGACCACGCCTTCCGCGACGCGGTGGGGCTCGCCGCGGTGAACTCGATCAACTGGGCGCGGGTGCTCGCGCAGACGGTCTATTACGTCACCGCCGCGGCGAGCCTCGGCGCGCCGCACCGCCCCGTTAGCTTCACCGTGCCCACCGGCAATTTCGGCGACGTCTTCGCGGGTTACGTGGCGAAGCGCATGGGGCTTCCGATCGACAAGCTCGTGGTGGCCACCAACCAGAACGACATCCTGCACCGTTGCCTGACCACCGGCCGCTACGAGGTGGAGGGGGTCGTGCCCTCCATCAGCCCCTCGATGGACATTCAGGTGAGCTCGAACTTCGAGCGCGCGCTCTTCGACGTCTACGACCGCGACGGCGCGGCGGTCGCGCAGCTCATGGAGGAGCAGAAGGCCCGGGGCGGCTTCGCGCTTAGCCAGGGCGCGCTCGCCCGCCTGCGCGAGGTCTTCGCCTCCGGCCGCGCCTCGGAGGAGGAGACGCGCGCCACGATCGCCCGCACGCTCGAGGCCACGGGCGAGCTTCTCTGCCCGCACAGCGCCGTCGGCGTGCATGTGGCCGAAGCGGCGCGCGCGCGGGACGTGCCGATGGTCACGCTCGCCACCGCCCATCCGGCGAAGTTTCCCGACGCGGTGGAGGCGGCGACCGGCGTCCGCCCGGCCCTTCCCCCCAGCATGGCGAACCTCTATGAGCGGCCGGAGCGGGCGACGACCGTGCCCGACGACCTCGCCGCCATTCAGGATCTCATCAGGGAGCGCCTTCGCCGTTGACCGTGCCCACCACCCGCCTCGACACCCTGCCGAACGGCCTCCGGGTCGTGACCGAACACATGCCCGGCCTCGCCTCCGCCGCGGTCGGAGTCTGGGTCTGCGCCGGCGGCCGCGACGAACGGGAGAGCGAGTGCGGCGTCGCGCATTTTCTCGAGCACATGGCGTTCAAGGGCACCGAGCGGCGCAGCGCGCTCGAGATCGCCGAGGCGATCGAGGACGTGGGCGGCTACATGAACGCCTACACCTCGCGCGACGCGACGGCCTATTACGCCCGCGTGCTGGGCGAGGACGTGCCGCTCGCGCTGGACGTGATCGCGGACATCCTGCTCGCCCCCGCCTTCGCGCCCGAGGAGATCGAGGTCGAGCGCGGCGTGATCCTGCAGGAGATCGGGCAGGCGCTGGACACGCCGGACGACATCGTCTTCGACTGGCTGCAGGAGGCCGCCTATCCGGGTCAGCCCTTCGGCCGTCCGATCCTCGGCCCGGCCGAGCGGGTGGAGCGCTTCGGCCGCACGGATCTCGCGCGCTTCGTCGAGGAGCACTACGCGCCGGGGCAGATGATCCTCGCCGCCGCGGGCGACGTGGACCACGACGCGCTGATGCGCCTCGCCGAGCGGCACTTCGGCCACCTCGCCCCGCGGCCCGCGCCGGCGCCTGCGCCCGCCGTCTTCCGGGGCGGCGAGATCCGGCGCGACAAGCCGCTGGAGCAGGCGCACATGGCGCTCGCCTTCGAGGCGCCCTCTTACCACGACCCGCTCCTCTACGCGGCGCAGGTCTGGTCCGTGGCTTTGGGCGGCGGCATGTCGAGCCGGCTGTTCCAGGAAATCCGCGAAAAGCGAGGCCTCTGCTACACGATCTTCGCGCAAGCGGGCGCGCATGCCGACACCGGCTGCCTGACGATCTACGCCGGCACCGGGGGGGACGCGCTCGGCGATCTGACGGCGCTCACCTTCGACGAGCTCGCCCGCGCCGCCGACGACCTGACCGAGGCCGAGATCGCTCGCGCCCGCGCGCAGATGAAGGCGGGGCTCCTCATGGGGCTCGAAAGCCCGTCGAACCGGGCCGAACGCCTCGCCCGGATGGTGCAGGTCTATGGCGAGGTCCCCGGCGTGAGCGAGACGGCGGCGCGCATCGACGCGGTGACCCGCGACGAGCTGCGCGCGGCGGGCGCCCGCATCGCCGGTCAGGCGCCCATGGCGCTCGCCCTTTACGGGCCGCTGGAGCGCGCGCCCGCCTTCGCGGCGCTGCAGGCGCGCCGGGCGGCGTGATGTTCCGGCCAGGGCGGAAGCTCCGGCTGGAGACCGAGCGCATGACGCTCCGCCCGCCGAGCCACGCCGATTTCCGCGACTGGACGGCGCTGCGCGATCGCTCGCGCGCGTTCCTCGTCCCGTGGGAGCCCGCCTGGGCCGAGGATCACCTGACGCGCAAGGCCTTCACCAACCGCGTCTACTGGGCGGGCCGGGCGATCGGGCAGGGCACGGCGGTGCCGCTCTTCCTGATCCGGCGCGAGGATCAGTGCCTGATCGGGGCCGTCACGCTCGACAACATCCGCCGCGGCCCCGCGCAGTCGAGCACGCTCGGCTACTGGATCGGCGCGCCCTACGCGCGGCAGGGCTACATGCGCGAGGCGCTGGAGGCGGTCGTGCACCACGCCTGGACGAAGCTCGACCTCTCGCGGCTCGAGGCCGCTTGCCTGCCCGAGAACACCGCCTCGCGCGGGCTCTTGGAAAAGGTCGGCTTCAAGTACGAGGGCGTCGCGCAGAGCTACCTGCAGATCGCGGGGCGCTGGCGGACGCATGTCCTCTACGCGGCGCTGCGCGCCGACCGGCGGGGGCGCACCGATGCCGGCTGAGCGCGCGGCCCCGAGCGAAGAGGCCCCGCACGGGGCCGATGCGCGCATGCCGGGGCTGACGCGGCGTCCGGATGTCCTATCTTCCCGGTATCGAGGAGGTGCCGGACCATGATTCGACTGCTCGCCGCCGCGCTCGCCGTGTGCCTTGCCCTGCCCGCCGCCGCTCAGGACGCGGCGGAGCGCCGCCCCAGCCACTGCATCGCCATCGCCGACGCGGCGCCGGGGATCGAGTATCGCCGCGCCTCCGCCCAGACCGCTTCGCCACCGGCCGCGCGGCTCTGGCGCGCCTCCACGCAGCCGAGCCACCGGGAGGCGCTGCCCGACTACACCGTGCGCCTGCGCTTTCTCGGGCACGCCTCCTTTCTGATCCGCACGCCCGGCGGGCTGACGGCGGTGACCGATTACACCGGCTTCATCGGCAACACCGACCTGATCCCGGACGTGGTCACCATGAACCACGCCCATTCGACGCACTGGACGGCCAACCCCGACCCGGCGATCCCGCATGTCCTGCGCGGCTGGGGCGAGGAGTTCGGCGCCGGGATCGAGCATCACCTCGACCTCGGCGAGATGCTCGTGCGCAACGTCTCCACCGACATCCGTGGCGGCTTCAACGGCCGGGACGAGCCGCGCGGCAACTCGATCTTCGTCTTCGAGGTGGCGGGGCTCTGCATCGGGCATCTCGGGCACCTGCACCACATGCCGACCGAGGCGCAATTCGCCGCGCTCGGGCGCCTCGACGTGGTCATGGCGCCGGTGGACGGCGGCTACACCATGGCGCTCGACGACATGATCGCGGTGCTCAAGCGCCTGCGCGCCTCCGTCGTCCTGCCGATGCACTGGTTCTCGGGGCGCTCGCTCGGCACCTTCCGCGACGGGATGGCCGACGACTTCGCCATCGTCGACCGCAACGCACCCTTCATCGACGTGAGCCTCGCCGACCTGCCGGAGCGGCCGACGGTGGTCTTCCTGCAACCGCGGCGGCTGCGCGACTGATGGACGGCGCGCTCCGGCTCTCCGAGGCGGACGCCGCCTTCGCCGAGCGACTGGCCGCCCGCCTGCCCGCGGGGCGGATCGGCGCGCCGGGGGCCGCGCATCTGGAGGAGCCGCGCGGGCGCTGGCAGGGGCAGGGCGGCGTGCTCGCCCGCCCCGTCACGGCAGAGGAGGTGGCCGAGATCGTGCGCACCTGCGCCGAGGCGCGCGTGCCGGTGGTGCCCTACGGCGGCGGCACGGGCCTCGTCGGCGGACAGATCGCGACGGAGGGGCCGCGGCCCGTGATCCTCTCGCTCGACCGGATGACCGCGATCCGCGGCGTCGACGCGCGCGAGAACGTGCTCACCGTCGAAGCGGGCGCGGTGCTCGCCGACATCCGGGCGGCGGCCGAGGGGGCCGGGCGGCTCTTTCCGCTCTCGCTCGCCTCCGAGGGGACGGCGCGCATCGGCGGGCTGCTCGCCACCAACGCCGGCGGGATCAACACGCTGCGCTACGGCAACGCCCGCGCGCTCTGCCTCGGGGTGGAGGCGGTGTTGCCCGACGGGCGCCTCTGGCACGGGCTGACGCGGCTCAGGAAGGACAACACCGGCTACGACCTGCGCGATCTCCTGATCGGGGCGGAGGGGACGCTGGGCGTGATCACCGCGGCGACGCTCGCGCTCCACCCGCGCCCGGCGGGGGAGGGGACGGCGCTTTTCGCGGTGCGCGACCCCTCCGCCGCGCTCGACCTGCTGGCGCGCGCGCGCGACCGTCTGGGCGAGGGGATCTCGGCCTTCGAGCTCATGCACCGGCAGGGGATGGAGTTCCTCGCCGAGACGCTGCCGGAGACGCGCCTGCCCTGGTCCGAGCCGCCGGAGTGGACGGTACTGATCGAGGTGGGTCTCGCCGCCGGGCTCGACCCGGCCGGGGCGCTCGAGGACCTCTTCGCCGAGGTGGCGGAGGCCGGGCTCGCCCACGACGGGCTGATCGCGCAGTCGGAGACGCAGCGCGCCGCGGTCTGGGCGGTGCGCGAGCGCATCCCGGAGGCGAACCGCCTGATCGGCGCGATCTCCAGCCACGACATCTCGGTGCCGCTCGCCGCGATCCCGGAGTTCATCGCCCGCGCCGGCGCTGCCCTCGCCGAGATCGGGAGCTTCCGCGTCAACTGCTTCGGGCACGTGGGCGACGGCAACCTGCATTACAACGTCTTTCCGGTGCTCGGGCGCAGCCGCGCCGACCACGAGCACCAGCGCGACGCGATCAAGCGTTGCGTGCACGACATCGTCCACGCCCTCGAGGGCTCCGTCGCGGCCGAGCACGGCGTCGGCCGGCTCAAGGTGCCGGACCTGGAGCGTTATGGCGACCCCGCGAAACTCGCCGCGATGCGCGCGATCAAGGCCGCGCTCGACCCGGCGGGCATCATGAACCCCGGCGCGGTGCTGCGCGCGCCCTGAGGACGCCGCGACGGTGCCCCGGCCACCGCTGGCGCGCGCGACGGCGCCGGCTGCCCGATCCCATCCCCCGCGCTCAGCCTGCGCCCGTCGCGGGACGGTCGGTCGCGCGGACGGCGAGGCGCATCTGCTTCTCGGTCTCGATCAGCCCGAAGAAGACGGCGCCGATGGCGATGATCAACACCCCGTCGAGGAGCGGCACGCCCTCGGTCCCGAAGAGCGCCTGCAGCGGGGGCACATAGGTGATGGCGAACTGCGCCACGGTCACCGCCGCGATGCAGATCCACACGATCCGGGTGCCGCGGACCGCGGCCCATGTCAGCGAGGTGCCGTGGATGTTGCGGATGAAGAAGAGGTGGAAGATCTTGAGCACCACCAGCGTGTTCAGCGCCATGGTCTGCGCGAGGGCGAGGGAATACCCCTTGTCCAGCGCGTAGACGAAGATGCCGTAGATCCCGGCGAGGAACAGCGTCGAGACGAGCATGATGTGCCAGATCAGCGCGCCCGTCAGCAGCGGCTCGTCGCGCGGCCGGGGCGGGCGGCGCATGGTCCTCGCTTCCGTCGGCTCGAAGGCGAGCGCGATTCCGAGGGTGACCGCGGTGATCATGTTGGTCCAGAGGATCTGCACCGGCGTGATCGGCAGCGCCATGCCGAGCGCGAGCGCCAGCACGATCGTCATCGCCTCGCCGCCGTTGGTGGGCAGGGTCCAGCTGATCACCTTCTTGATGTTGTCGTAGACGGTGCGGCCCTCGCGCACGGCCGCGGCGATCGAGGCGAAATTGTCGTCGGCGAGGACGAGCTCCGCCGCCTCCTTCGCCGCCGCGCTGCCCTTCAGGCCCATCGCCACGCCGGCGTCCGCGCGCTTGAGCGCGGGCGCGTCGTTCACGCCGTCGCCGGTCATCGCCACGGTGAGCCCCCGCGCCTGAAGCGCGGTGACGAGGCGCAGCTTGTGCGCCGGGGAGGTCCGGGCGAAGATGTCGGTCTGCACCGCCGCCTCGGCGAGGGCGGCGTCGTCCATCGCCTCGAGGTCCGCGCCGGTGAGCACGCGGTCGCGGTTGCGCAGGCCGATCCGCCCCGCGATGGCGCGTGCCGTCGCGGCGTGGTCCCCGGTGATCATCTTCACGCGGATGCCGGCGGCGTGGCAGTCCGCGACGGCCTCGATCGCCTCCGCGCGCGGCGGGTCGATCAGCCCGATCAGCCCGATCAGTGTCAGCCGCCCCTCGACGTCCGAGGTGTTGAGCACCGTGTGCTCCTGCGGCACGGACCGCGCGGCCACGGCGATCACCCGCTGCCCCTCGGCGGCGAGCTCTTCGACCCTTTGATGCCAGCGCTCGGCGTCGAGCGGTTCGGACCCGCCGTGCGCCGCCCGCTGGTCGGCGCAGAGCGCCAGCACCGCCTCGGGGGCGCCCTTCACGTGGATGCAGGCGCGGCCCTCGTGGTCGTGGTGGAGCGTCGCCATGTAGCGATGCGCGGAATCGAAGGGGATGACGTCGGTGCGGGTCCACTGCCGGAGGGGATCGCCCCCCTCGCCGGTGATCTTGCCGGCGAGCGCCATGAGCGCGCCCTCCATCGGATCGCCCTCGACCCGCCAGCCGGACTCGTGGGCGTGCAGGGTCGCGTCGTTGCAGAGGCCGGCGGCGCGGGCGAATTCCGCGAGCACCGCGTGCGCGTCGGGATGCGCGTCGGCGTCGCGCCAGCGCACGGCGCCCTCGGGCGCGTAGCCGTCGCCGCCGACCGAATAGACGTCCTCGGCGGCCGCCAGCGTCGCCGCCATCATCTCGTTCCGGGTGAGGGTGCCCGTCTTGTCCGAGCAGATCACCGAGACCGAGCCCAGCGTCTCGATCGCGGGCAGGCGGCGGACGATGGCGTTGCGCCGCGCCATCGCCTGCACGCCCACGGCCAGCGTGATCGTCAGCACCGCCGGCAGCCCCTCGGGAATGGCCGCGACCGAGAGGCCGACCACCGCCATGAAGAGCTCGCCGAAGGGCAGGTGGCCGACGAAATAGCCGTAGACGAGGAGAGAGGCCGCCCCGATCAGGATGAAGACCGTGAGCCAGCGCGCGAAGCGGTCCATCTGGGCGACGAGCGGCGTGGTCAGCGTCTCGACCCGGCCGAGCATGCCGCTGATCCGGCCGATCTGCGTCTCCGCGCCGGTGGCGGCGACGACGCCGCGGCCGGCCCCGGCGGCCACCAGCGTGCCCGAGAACAGCATCGAGGAGCGGTCGCCCAGCGCCGCGTCCTCCGCCGCCGGCGCCGTGCCCTTGTCGACGGGGACGGATTCGCCGGTGAGGATGGCCTCTTCGGCCGAGAGCCCGCGCGCCTCGATCAGCCGCAGGTCGGCGGGCACGCGGTCCCCGGCCTCGATCAGCACGACGTCGCCGGGCACCAGCTCGGCCGCGTCGAGGCTGATCCGGCGGCCGTCGCGCAGCACGGAGGAACGCGGGGCGAGCATGCCGCGGATGGCGTCCATGGCCTGCTCGGCGCGGCCTTCCTGAATGTAGCCGATCACCGCGTTGACGACGACGACGGCGAGGATGATGCCCGTGTCGACCCAGTGCTGCAGCGCCGCCGTGACGAGCGCCGAGGCGATCAGCACATAGATCAGCACGTTGTGGAAGTGCGACAGGAACCGCAGGATCGGGCTGCGCTTCGGCGGCTCGGGCAGGCGGTTAGCGCCGTGCTCGGCGTGCCGGCGCGCGGCCTCCGCCGCGTCGAGGCCGCCCGGACGGGAGGCGAGCGCCTCCAGCGCCGCCTCCGGCGTCATCGCGTGGGGATGTGCGGGCAAACGGGTTTCGGTCATCGGGGCGGTCCGTCCGTCGGGCTGCGTCATCGCGCTCAGGAGGCCTGCTTGTCCTCGGCTTCGATGGTCGGGATTTCCGTGCGCTCCTCCTCGGGCGCGCCGCAGAGAAGCTCGACGGCCCGGTCGGCGGCGTCCTGGAACGGCTCCAGCACCATGTCCGCCCCGGAGGCGAAGAGTTCCTCGGTGTCGCGGGCGTGATGGGAGGCGACCGCGACGCGCCCGGCGAAGCCCGACATGCGCGTGAGCTGGATCAGCGTCGCCCGCGTGTCCTCGTGGCTGAGGCCGGTCGGGTGAATGGGCACGGTCGAGACGATCCATTGCGCCCGGCCCAGCGGCAGGTCCGCCACGAATTCGGGGTCGGTCGCGTCCCCGAACTCGGTCTCGAGGCCCAGTTCGCGCCAGCGCCGCACCGCGCCCGGGTTGAAGTCGACCCCGAGCACCCGGATGCCCCGCTTCTTCAGGCGCATACCGATGGCCGTGCCGAAGCGCCCCAGCCCGAAGACGATCACCTCGTAACCGTCCTCGCGGTGCGCCCCCGTCTCGGAGGGTTCGCGCGGCGTGCCCTTGCGCTCGAACACGCCGAGGAGCGGCTCGAAGACGGCGTAGAGCTTGTGCGAATAGGTGATCATGTAGGTCGAGGCGGCGATGGTCACGAGGCCGACCATGGTCACGAGGCCCAGCGCCTCTTCCTGCACATGGCCGAGCGAGACGCCCATGGCGATGAAGATCAGCGAGAACTCGCTGATCTGCGCCACGGTCAGGCCGGCGAGGAAGCCCGTGCGCTTACGGTAGCCCATCGCCCCCATGATCGCGAGCACGATGAGCGGGTTGCCGATCAGCACGAAGAGCGAAAACGCGGCCGCCCCGCCGATATGCGCGCCGAGGAGCGACAGGTCGAGCGCCGAGCCGAGCGCGATGAAGAAGAACAGGAGCAGGAAGTCGCGCAGCGGCGCCAGCCGCGCCGCGATCGTCTCCCGGTAGGGCGTCGAGGCGAGCGCGACACCGGCCAGCAGCCCGCCCACCTCCTTGCCGAGCCCGACGATGTCGCCCGCCGCCGCGAACATCGCCGCCATGGCGATGGCGAAGATCACGAGGAGCTCGGGCGCATGCGCCAGCCGCTCGGTCAGCGGATTGGCCACGTAGCGCACGAAGAGCACCACGAGTGCCACCATCGCCACGCCGGAGGCGAGGACCAGCGGAACCGACCCGCCGCCGTGCCCCCCGTCGCCGCCCGCGCCGATGCCGATGGCCGAGAGCACGATCATCGACAACACGACGACGAGATCCTGCACGATCAGGAAGCCGAGCGCGATCTGCCCGTGCAGCGCGTCGATCTCGCGCTTGTCCGACAGGAGCTTCACGATGATGATCGTCGACGAGAAGGTGAGCGCGACGGCGACATAGAGGCTCGTGACGTGCCCGAGCCCGAGCGCCAGCCCGATCAGGTAGCCGAAGATCGAGGTGAAGGCGACCTGGCCGAGGCCGGTCAGCAGCGACACCGCCCCGAGCGACCGGATCAGCTTCACGTCGAGCTTGATGCCGACGAGAAACAGAAGCACGGCGATGCCGAGCTCGGACAGCAGGCTGATCTCCTCGTCCGAGCGCACGAGGTCCAGCACCGAGGGCCCCGCGATCAGGCCGACCGCGATGAAGCTGACGATCAGCGGCTGGCGCAGGATGATCCCGAGGAAGCCGATCACCGCCGCCAGCACGAGAAGCGCAGCGATTTCCGCGAACGGCGACTGAACGATAACTTCCATCAAGGCGTCTGTCCCTTCGTGTTGCGCCCCGGCCTCGCCGGGACTGTCCTGCCGTGGCCGCGTTTCGCGGCGCGGCGCGGCCGATGCGCCCCGCCGCGGCGATGCGGCGACGGTTCTGCCTGCCTGCCCCGCGGTGGCCTCGTCGCCGAGACCGCCGCGCGCGCCGGGACGATAGCGCAGAACGGCCCGCGCAGACAAAGCCTGACGCGCCGCGCCCGCCATATCGTGCGGGCGCGATGGAGAGGGGCGCGCGCGTGCCCGAAAACAGGGCGCGTCAAGATGCGGCGCGCGCCGGCCTCCCGGCCCCTGCGCCGAGACCGCGCCGTGCCGCTCCGCGCCGGATCAAGATGCGCAGGATCGACGGGCGGGAGACCTCGCTCGGCCCAGCCGGCCCCTCAACCGGCCCCGGCCGCGACGCCCACCGGGCGCAGCCGCGCGGCGGCGAGCGCCGAGAGGCCGACGAGCACGGCGGCGGTGCCGAGCATCAGCGGCAGGCCCCCAGCCTGATAGGTCGCCCCCGAGAGCACCGTGCCGAGGAGCCGCCCGCCCGCGTTCGCCATGTAATAAAAGCCTACGTCCATCGTCACCCGCGCCTCCTGCGTGAAGGCGAGGATCAGGTAGGAGTGGAGCGACGAGTTCACCGCGAAGATCGCCCCGAAGACGAGAAGCCCCGCGATCAGCGCCGCGGTGAGCCAGGGCGCCGGTCCGCCCGCGGCGAGCGCCAGCGCGGCGAGGAGCGCCGGGACCACGGCG
The DNA here is from genome assembly GCF_003385555.1 of Rhodosalinus sediminis. Taxonomy (GTDB): domain Bacteria; phylum Pseudomonadota; class Alphaproteobacteria; order Rhodobacterales; family Rhodobacteraceae; genus Rhodosalinus; species Rhodosalinus sediminis. The sequence continues at coordinate 363,708 of NZ_QOHR01000001.1, forward strand.
AGCGCCCCCGCCCAGCGGCGCGCGGCCGCGATCAGCTCCGCCTCGGGCCGGGTGGCCGCGGAGAGCAGCCGCGGCGCCCAAGCTTGCACGCCGCCGTAGAGGATGATCCAGACCGCCATGAAGCTGCCCACCGTGAAGAAGGCCGCGCGGTCGCCCGCCTCGGTGCCGTCGGAGAGCACCGCGTAGAAATAGACCGGAAGCCCCACGACGAACCACACGTCCCGCGCGCCGAAGAGCGCGACCCGCGCCGCCGAGAGCCAGTTGACGTTGGCGCTGTCGGAAAAGACCTCCGCGAACGGCACGCCCTTCTTCCCCTTGGGCAGCCCCGGCGGCATGAACAGGAGCACCGCCACGAGGATCGCGGCGAGCACCGCGGCCATGCCGAGCACGGCCCAGACGAAGCCCACCGTGGCCAGCAAGGCCGCGCCGAGCAGGAATCCCAGCCCCTTCACCGCGTTCTTCGAGCCCGTCAGCACGGCGACCCAGCGAAAGAGCCCGCCGCCCTCGGTCGGGGCGAGGAGCTTGACGGCGGATTTCGAGGACATCTTGGCGAGGTCCTTCGCCACGCCGGAGGCGCCCTGCACGACCATCACGTAGGCCACCGAAAGCCCCACCGCCCAGCCGGGATCGAGCCGCGCGAGCGCCAGCAGCGCCGCCACCTGGATCGCGAGCCCCGCGTAGAGCGTCGAGGTCAGCCCGAAGCGCGCCGCGATCCAGCCCGCCGAGAGATTCGTGACCATCCCCGCGATCTCGTAGAGGACGAAGAGATAGGCGAGCTGGACGGGCGAGAAGCCGAGCGTGTGGAAGTGCAGCAGCACCAGCATCCGCAGCGCGCCGTCGGTGAGCATGAAGGCCCAGTAGGCCGCCGTGACGGCGACATAGGCCGCCAGCCCCTCGGGCCGGGCGCTCACGCCGACGCCCCGACCATGAGGGCCACGTCCACGAGGCGGTGGGCGTAGCCCATCTCGTTGTCGTACCAGGCGTAGAGCTTCACCTGCGTGCCGTTCACCACCATGGTCGAGGGTCCGTCCACGATGGCGGAGCGCGTGTCGTTCACGTAATCCGCCGAGACGAGGGGGCGGTCCTCGTAACCGAGGACGCCGGCGAGCGGCCCGTCCGCGGCGTCCCGCAAGAGCGCGTTGACCTCCTCGGCCGTGGTCTCGCGCATCACCTCGAAGACGCAGTCCGTGAGCGAGGCGTTGAGCATCGGTACGCGCACCGCGTGGCCGTTCAGCCGGCCCTCGAGCTCGGGAAAGATCGCGGCGATGGCCGTCGCGCTGCCGGTGCTCGTCGGGATCAGCGAATTGAGCGCCGAGCGCGCGCGGCGCAGGTCCTTCGCCGGGCGGTCCACGATGGTCTGGGTGTTGGTGACGTCGTGGATCGTGGTGATCGACCCGTGGCGGATGCCGAGCGCCGCGTGGATCACCTTGACCACCGGGGCGAGGCAGTTCGTCGTGCAGGAGGCCGCCGTCACGATCCGGTGGCGCGCGGGGTCGTAGGCCGCGTCGTTGACGCCGTGGACGATGTTCACCGCCTCCGCGTCCTTCACCGGGGCCGAGACGACGACCTTTTTCACGCCCGCCGCGAAATAGGGCGCGAGCGCCGCGGCCGACTTGAAGACGCCGGTGCAGTCGATCACCACGTCGACGCCCTCGAGCGGCAGCGCCGCGGGATCGCCGGTGCCCACGAAGGGCAGGCGGGTGCCGTCGATGGTGACGCTGTCGTCGTCGGCGGCGAAGGCCGCGTCCCAGCGCCCGTGCACTGTGTCGAACTCCAGAAGATGCGCGTGCATCGCCGGATCGCCCGTCGCGTCGTTGATCCAGGCGATCTCGGCACCGCGCTCCAACAGCGGGCGCAGGGCGAGCTTGCCGACGCGCCCGAGGCCGTTCAGCGCATAGACGGTCATGCCGGCGCGCTTTCGTCGGCGCGGCCGATCTCGTCCACGGCGTGCTGGAGCGAAATGCGGTCGAGCGTGTCGAAGGGCAGCGCCGCGAAGGCGCGGATGCGGTTCCGGAGCGTGCCGTAGGCGTGCTGAAAGGCGAGCGCGCGCTCCGCGTCCGTGCCCTCGGCCTTCACCGGGTCCGGCGTGCCCCAGTGCGCGCTCACCGGCTGGCCCTCCCAGACGGGGCACTCCTCGTTCGCGGCCCGGTCGCAGACGGTGAAGACGAAGTCGAAGCCCAGCGCCTCCGGCCGCTGGAACTCCGCGACCGTCTTGGCGCGCAGGACGGAGGTGTCGTGCCCCTTCGCCTCCAGCAGGTCGACGGCGAAGGGATTGAGCGTGCTGAAGGGGCGGGTTCCGGCGGAGTGCACCTCGAAGCGGTCGCCCGCCTCGGCGCGCAGGATCGCCTCGGCGAAGATCGAACGGGCGGAGTTGCCGGTGCAGATGAAGAGCACCCGGTACCTGTGGTCTGACATTGGAATGGGTCCTTGCGAGGCGAGAGCGAGAGGGGCGCAGACGTCGGGCCGCCCGCGGCAACAGTCGAGAAGCAGGTAGTCGAAGGTGTCCCGCACCGTGTCGAGCGCCACGCCGTAGCGCCGCGAGGTGCCGTGCCGCGCCTGCGTCACGAGCCCTGCCTGCATGAGCGCGCTCAGATGGGCCGAGAGCGTCGAGGGCTTGAGGCCGAGGGCCACGGCGATCTCGCCGGCCGCGACGCGGCCGGGATGGCGGCGCATCAACAGCCGGAAGATCTCCAGCCGGTGCGGATGGGCCAGCGCCGAGAGTCGTGCGGGAATCACATCTTCCATATTTCGAGAATAACCGAAATACTGGGGCGTGCAACCCGGTGTCCCGTCCATGCTCCGTCCGTGTCCGGGCGGCGCGGCCGCGCCCCTTCTTCTTGGGTCAAATATCCTCGGGGGGTGAATTGGCCGCAGGCCAAGAGGGGGGCGGACAGCCCCCCTCCCGCGGGCGGGCGGCTTGGCAAGCCGCCCGCCGCCCGCTAGGCAAAGACCGAACAGCCAAGGGAGCCCGCCCATGCCCGCGCTTCACGACACCGTCGATCCCGGCGGCCTCGCCGAGTTCTCGGTCGTCTTCACCGACCGCTCGCTCAACCACATGTCCGCCAACTTCCAGCAGGTCATGCGCGATCTCTCCGCGATGCTGCGGCAGGTCTACGCGGCCGAGGGCGTGGCCATCGTCCCCGGCGGCGGCAGCTACGCCATGGAGGCCGTGGCGCGCCAGTTCGCCCGCGACGCGCGCGTGCTCGTCGTGCGCAACGGCTGGTTCTCCTACCGCTGGAGCCAGATCCTCGAGACCGGCGGCATCGCCGGCGAGGCCACCGTGATGAAGGCGCGCCGCACCGGCAACGCCGCGCAGTCGCCCTTCACCCCCGCGCCCATCGAGGAGGTGGTCGACCGCATCCGCGCCGAGCGCCCCGCGGTGGTCTTCGCGCCGCATGTCGAGACCTCCGCCGGGCTGATCCTGCCCGACGCCTACATCACCGCGATGGCCGAGGCCGCGCACGAGGTGGGCGCGCTCATGGTGCTCGACTGCATCGCCTCCGGCGCGGCCTGGGTGGACATGGCCGCCACGGGAGTCGACGTGCTGATCTCCGCGCCGCAGAAGGGCTGGTCCTCCACGCCCTCGGCCGGGCTCGTGATGATGTCGTCGATCGCGCTCGACCGGCTGGAGGCGACGGAGTCCGACAGCTTCGCGCTGAACCTCGCGACCTGGACCAATGTCATGCGCGCCTACGAGAACGGCGGGCACGCCTATCACGCGACGATGCCCACGGATTCGCTCCGCGCCTTCCGCGACGCGATGCTCGAGACGCAGGACTTCGGCTTCGAGGCCGCGCGCGAGGCCCAGTGGCGGCTGGGCGCGGCCGTGCGGGCGAAACTCGCCGAAAAGGGCGTCGTCTCCGTCGCCGCGGAGGGCTACGGCGCGCCGGGCGTCGTCGTGGGCTACACCGACGACCCGGAGGTGCAGTCGGGCCGCGCCTTCCTCGCGCAGGGCACCCAGATCGCGGCCGGCGTGCCGCTCCGGGTGGACGAGCCCGAGGGCTTCTCGACCTTCCGCCTCGGTCTCTTCGGCCTCGACAAGCTGCGCGACGTGGACGGCACCCTCGCCCGGCTCGCGCCCGCGCTCGACGCGGCGCTCGCCTGACGCCGCGCGTCGCGCCCGGGCGGGCGCGGCTCGCTCCGCCCGCGCTGCGTCAAGGATCGGCTTGCACGGGCCCGGCGGCGCTGTCGCGCGCGAGGAGGCCCGTCAGGGCCGAGGAGCGCCCCCGCCGTGCCCCTCAGGCCCCCGGCACGTTCCCCGCGCCGAGGCCGAGGCGCATCAGCCCCCGCCGCACGGGCGCGATGTCGTGCAGCGCCCCGATCCCGCGCGCGCGCAGCGCCGCGAAGGGCGGCCCGCCGAGCATCGAGACGCCGTTGAGCATCGAGACGCCGGCCACCCGCATCCGCACGTCGAGCGCGCGCTTGCGGTCGTAGGCGGCGAGCATCTCCGCGTCTCCCAGGCCCTCGGGCCGCGCCTCGGCGAGCTCCAGAAGCGCGGCGAGATCGGCGAGCGACATGTTGAGCCCCTGCGCGCCGATCGGCGGCACCACATGCGCGGCCTCGGCCACGAGCGCGACGCGCTCGCCCGCGAAGCGGTCGGCGACCTGGCTGATGATCGGCCAGAGCGTGACCTGCGAGGCGAGCGTGAGCGGGCCCAGCAGCCCGCCCGAGCGCGCCGTCATCGTCGCCTCCAGCGCCTCGACCGGCAGATCGCGCAGCCGCAGGGCCTCGCGCCCGTCCTCCATCCAGACCACGGCGGAGGAGGGCCGGCCCTCGTGGTCGGGCAGGGGCACCAGCGTGAAGGGCCCGCCCTTCAGGTGGATCTCGGTCGAGACGTTCCCGTGCGGGACGGGATGGGTGACGGCGAAGGCGAGCGCCTTCTGCCCGAAACGCAGCGTGCGCGCGGCGATGCCCGCCTGGCGGCGCATCGGCGAGTTGCGCCCGTCGGCGGCCAGCACGAGCCGCACCCGCGCTTCGTCCCCGTCCGAGAGGCGCACGCGCGCCTCGCCCCGCCGCGTGAACAGCGTCTTGGCCGCGACGCCGGGGCGGAAGGAAACGCCCGGCATCTCCTCCAGCCGGGCCGCCATCTCGCGGCGCAGGAGCCAGTTGGGCAGGTTCCAGCCGAAGGGCGCGTCCGAGATGTCGGCGGAGTCGAACTCGCGCCGCGTCCGGTCGCGCTCCATCTCGCCGCTGATGTCCATGATCCGCATGGTCTGAAGCGGCATGGCGTGCGCCTCGAGCCGCGTCCAGAGCCCCGCGCGCTCCAGAAGCGCGCGCGCCGGCTGCAGGAAGGCGGTGGTGCGCAGGTCCGCACCCTCGGCCTCGCGCTCGGTGACGGGGGGCGCGGGATCGACGCAGAGCACCGAAAAGCCCGCGGCGCCGAAGGCCGCGGCGGCGGTCAGGCCGGCGATCCCGCCGCCGGCCACCAGGATGTCGTGATGCAGGGCTGTCATGGGCGCGCTCCTTTCACCACGGGACGTAGCGCGGGCAGGGGGGGACGGCCAAGGCCGAAACGCCGCGGCCGCCGTGTCAGCGCCCGATCGTCAGCAGCACCAGCGTCGCCATGATCGCCGGCACCAGCGCGACGGCGGTCAGCGTGAGCGCGGGCAGCCCCCAGGTCATCACGGCGATCGCCCAGAGGCTCAGCACCGCGACGAGAAGATAGTAGATGTTGTCCGATCCGCCCTCGGCAAGATCGCGCGCGATCCAGCCGATCACTGGGACCGCGTAGAAGGCCCGCCGCGCGGGGGAGGGCCGCTGGGGTCGTTCGGTGACGCTCATATTCCGCTCCTGTAATGTGCAGGGCGAAAATATGTATACGACGGCATTCTATAAGCGGACCGATTGTCGCAGCTGCGCGGCGCCGCGGCTCAGATCACCTGCGCGAGGAACCCCGTGAGGTCGTCGGTGTGGTGATGGATGTGCTCGGCCGCGTGACGCTCGGGGGCGACGTGGACGGTGCGCATCCCCATCGCGTGCGGCGCGGCGAGGTTGCGCGGATCGTCCTCGAACATGGCGGCGCGCGGGGTCTCGACGCCGGCGGCGGCGAAGACCCGCTCGAAGGCGGTGCGCCGCGGCTTCGGCTCGAAACCGGCGTGTTCGACACCGAAGACCGCGTCGAAGAGCCCCTCGAGCCCGCGTGCCGCGAGCACCCGCTCGGCGTAGGGGGCGGAGCCGTTGGTGTAGACGATGCGCCGCCCCGGAAGCTCCGCGAGGCGCGCGGCGAGATCGGGCGCGGGCGGCAGCACGGAGAAGTCGATCTCGTGCACCTCCCGCAGGTAACGCTCGGGCGGGATGCCGTGCACCTCCATCAGCCCGGCGAGGGTGGTGCCGTACTCCTGCCAGTAGCGGTGGCGCAGGCGCCCCGCCTCGGCCCGGTCGACGCCCAGCGCCTCCATCACGAAGGACGTCATGCGCCCCTCGATCTGGTCGAAGAGCCGCACCTCGGGCGGGTATAGCGTGTTGTCGAGATCGAAGACCCAGTGGGCGACGTGATCGAAATGCTGCCTGACCATCCCGCGAAGCTAGGCCAGCCGCCGCGCTGCGGCAATGCCGCGCTTGTTGCCCGCGCGCGGCGGCGATAGGCTCCGCGCGTTCCGAGGAAAGAGCCGCCCATGACCTCTCAGCCCCACACGATGCCCAAGGCCGCGCAGAAGGATGCCTATACCCTGATCCTCGAGGCCATCGACAGCGGCATCTACAAGCCCGGCGACCGGCTGGTGGAATCCGAGCTCGCCGAGCGGTTCGGCGTCTCGCGCACGCCGATCCGGGAGGCGCTGCAGCGTCTCGAGACGCAGTCGCTCCTGACGCGCGACGGGCGCTCGCTGATCGTCGCCTCGCTCGATCACAACCAGATGGCCGAGCTCTACGTCGTGCGCTGCGAGCTCGAGGGCCTCGCGGCGAGCCTCGCGGCGCGCCACGCCACCGAGGAGGAGATTCAGGTGCTGCGCGACATGGTCGCGGAGGACCGGGCGCTGCTCGACGATCCGGGCGCGCTCGCGCGGGCGAACCGGCGGTTTCACAAGATGATCCATCTGGCGTCGCACAACCGCTACCTCGTGCAGCAGCTCGACCTCGTGCACCGGTCGATGGCGCTCATGGCGACGACGTCGCTCGCCGCCGAGGGGCGCGGCGTGAAGGCGCTGGAGGAGCACGCGGCCATCGTGGACGCCATAGCCCGGCGCGACGAGCAGGACGCCTATCGCGCGCTGCGCGACCATATCTCCGTGGCCTTCGTCACGCGTCTGAAGCTCGATTCGGTCGAAGCGGTGGACGAGGCCTAGGCGAGCTGTCCTAGGGGCGGGGGCGGCGCAGGCCGCGCGCCTCGGCGCCGCGCGGGGCGCGCTCCGCGTCGAGCGAATGGCCGTGCGCGGTCTTGTCCCAGTAAAAGGGCGCGCGCATGAGCTCGACGATCGCCTTGTAGGAGGCGAAGGCGCCGATCGGGAAGTAAAGGTGCGTCGTCGGCACCCAGGGCAGCAGACCCCTGTGCGCGGTCGAGCGCACCGCGACGATCGCGATGGTCACGGCTACGGCCTCGGTGAGCAGAAAGCCGAGGCCCGCTCGGATCAGCGTCTCGCGGCCGAGCGCCCCCTCGAGCGGGTGCGGCAGGCCGAGCGGTACCGCCCAGAAGCTCCAGAGAAGCGGCGCGAGCACAAACTGCGTCGTCGCCGTCAGCAACAGGAGCTGCACGCCCCAGAAGCGGCGCGCCCCGAGCTGCCGGAAAAGCTGCAGCGGCCGGCGCATGTGCACCGCGTAGGTGATCATGAAGCCCTTGAGCCAGCGCGAGCGTTGCCGGATCCACGGCAGGAGCCGATTGTTCGCCTCCTCCTGCGTCACCGTCTCGAGGATCTCGGTGCGCCAGCCGTGACGGGCGAGGCGCAGGCCGAGGTCGCAATCCTCGGTCACGTTGTGCGCGTCCCAGCCGCCGAGCGCCTCCAGCACGTCGCGGCGAAAGAAGAGCGTCGTGCCCCCGAGCGGCACGACGAGCCCCAGCCGGGCGAGCCCGGGCAGGACGACGCGGAACCATGTCGCGTATTCGATGGTGAAGCACCGCGCGAGCCAGGTGGAATGCGGGTTGTAGTAGTCGAGCATCCCCTGCAGGCAGGCGACGTCGTCCGGCGCCTCCGCGAAGCGGGCGGCCACGCGGATGAGCTGATCGCGCTCCGGCGCGTCCTCGGCGTCGTAGATGCCGATGATCTCGCCCCGGCAGAAGTCGAGCGCGTAGTTCATCGCGCGCGGCTTGGTGCGCAGCCGGCTGTCGGGCACCTCCACCACCCGGATCCACGGCGGCAGCGTCATCGTGTCGAGCACGCGGCGCGTGCCTTCGTCGGTCTCCTCCAGTATGAGCACGACGTCGAGCAGCGCGCGCGGATAGTCGAGCGCCTGCAGCCGGCCGACCAGCGCGGGCAGGATGTCGCCCTCGTCCAGCAGCGGCACGAGGATCGAGATGACGGGCGGCCGCTCGGGCAGCCGCGGCGGCGTGCGGGCGGGACGGGGCAGGAGGCGCGCGGCGAGCGCCATCGCTTTCATGCCCGTGGCGAGCGCCAAGGACACCAGCGCCCAGAGAAAGAGTGCGCCGAAAAAGATTCCGGGCGCGAGCAGCAGCAGCCCGGCGGCGGAGAGCACCAGCGCGAGGGTGACCGCGCGCTGCTCCGGCGTGGGGCGCGACCAGTGCCGGCAGCTCTCGCCGTCCGCCACGCGGGTCTCGGCGCGCGCGGCGAGCGCCGCCCCGTGGCGGGTGGCGATGGCTTCTTCTATGTCGCCAGCCGAGGCCACCGCCATCCGCACCGGTGCCAGCGTGCCCGCGATCTCGGGCAGGCGGGCGGCGAAATCCTGCGGCCGGCTGGTCGCGACGACGGTGATCTGCCCGTCGCGCCGCCACGGCAGGAGCCCCTCGGCGAGGCAATAGGCCGGGTCGAGCGCGTCCGACAGGCTCGGGTCCGGCGGGCTGCGCGCGGCGTCGCAGGCCTCCACCCCGAATTGCGCGGCGAGCGCGTCGCGCAGCTCGCCCTCGGTGATCATCCCCTCGGCGAGACAGATGCGCCCGAGCGGCGCGCCGGTGCGCGCCTGCCGCCCGAGCGCGGCGAGCAGGTCCTCGGCCGTGATCAGCCCCAGATCGCAGAGGATGCGCCCGAGCGGCTGGCCGTAATGGGCCGTCACCCGTGTGGCGTGCGTCGCCTCAAGCGTCTGAACCGTCACCGTCGCGCCCCGTGTGTCCCTTGCCCCGCGCGTCGGCACAGGGGGGCACGGGCTTGGTTAACGCGCGGTTAACGCCGGTGGGGCCGCGGGACGGCTGCGCTCACCCGGCCGGGGCCGCCTTGCGGGCGGCCATGTCGGCGGCGAATCGCTCGAAGAGGTAATAGCTGTCCTGCGGCCCCGGGCTCGCCTCCGGGTGATACTGCACCGAATAGACCGGGCGCCCCGCGACGCGAATGCCGCAGTTCGAGCCGTCGAAGAGCGAGACATGCGTCTCGGCCACGCCCTCGGGCAGGGTCTGACCGTCGACCGCGAAGCCGTGGTTCATCGAGGTGATCTCGACCTTGCCGGTCTCGAGATCCTTCACCGGGTGGTTCGCGCCGTGGTGGCCGTGGTTCATCTTGACTGTCCGCGCGCCGAGCGCGAGGGCGAGCATCTGGTGCCCGAGGCAGATGCCGAAGACCGGAAGATCGCGCTCCAGCACCTCGCGGATCATCGGCACGGCGTAGTCGCCCGTCGCCGCCGGATCGCCCGGCCCGTTCGACAGGAAGACGCCGTCCGGATCATGCGCCAGCACCTCCTCAGCGGTGGCGGTGGCGGGCAGGACCGTCACCTCGCAGCCGGCCGAGGCGAGGCAGCGCAGGATGTTGCGCTTGGCGCCATAGTCCACCGCGACGACGCGGTGGCGGGCCTCGTCCTGCGGGCGGTAGCCCTCCGGCCAGCGCCAGCGCATCTCGTCCCAGCGGTAGGACTGCGCGCAGGTGACGTCCCGCGCGAGGTCGCGCCCCTCGAGCCCGGGAAAGGCGCGCGCGGCCTCGACCAGCGCGGCGATGTCGAAGTTTCCCTCGGGGTCGTGGGCGAGCGCGACATGCGGCGCGCCCTGCTGGCGGATCGCCCGGGTCAGGCGCCGCGTGTCCACGCCGCCGATGGCGATGCGCCCGCGCCGGGCGAGCCAGTCGGTCAGCGTCCCCGCCGCCCGCCAGTTGGAGGGCGCGGTCGGGTCCCATTTCACGACCATGCCGGCAGCCACCGGATCGGCGGTCTCGTCGTCCTCGGGGGTGACGCCGACGTTGCCGATGTGCGGGAAGGTGAAGGTGACGACCTGCCCGGCGTAGGAGGGATCGGTCATGATCTCCTGATAGCCGGTCATCGCCGTGTTGAAGCAGAGCTCGGCCACGGTCTGCCCCGTGGCGCCGAAGCCGCGCCCGTAGAACACCGTGCCGTCCGCGAGGGCGAGACAGGCGGTCGGGCGGGACGAGGGGCTCTGGGACATGGCGTGACTCCGCTGGATCAGCGGTTACCTATGGGTTGGGCGGGAGCCGGTCAAGGGCGCGCCGCCCCGTGTGCCGGATGGTGAAATGTAATGAAAACAAGGATCTAGAAAGTGCCGCGCGGAGTTGCGGCCGCACAGCCCCTCGGATAATGTGCGGGGCTTCCACGTCTGCAGGAGCAGGAGCGAGCGATGGAACTGCGCCAGCGCATCAATGCCGCGTTGAAACAGGCGATGCGGGACAAGGAGAGCGAGCGTCTGGCGACGCTGCGCCTCATCAACGCCGCGATCCGCGACCGCGAGATCGCCAAGCGCGCCGAGGACGGCGAGGACGCGGTGCACGAGGCCGAGGTGCTCGAGATCCTCTCGAAGATGGTCAAGCAGCGCCGCGAGAGCGTGCGCGCCTACGAGGAGGCCGGGCGCCTCGATCTCGCGGAGGCGGAGCAGGACGAGATCGCGGTGATCGAGGAGTTCCTGCCGCGCAAGCTTTCGGAGGCGGAAGTGGAGAAGGCGATCGATGCCGCGGTCGCGGAGGTCGGCGCGAGCTCGATCCGCGACATGGGCAAGGTCATGGGCGCGCTCAAGGCGCGCTACACCGGACAGATGGACTTCGGCGCCGTCGGCGCGAAGGTGAAGGCGCGGCTCGGCTAGAGCGCCGAGGTCGCGGCGAGCCGCGCGCGCAGGTCGCCGTAGAGCGCCTTGCGCTCGTCCTCCGAGAGGAAGGCGCCGATCTCCACCTGCCGGCCGCCGCCGCGCAGGGTGACGTAATAGGGCACGGGGCCGCCGGCCTCGTGCAGTTCGACGCGCGTCCAGTAGGGGTTGCTGTGCCATTCCTGCACCGCGCCGCGCGGCTCGCGCCGGGTGAGGCGGATGTCGTCCTCGGTCAGGCGCAGTTCCTCGAGGATCTCGCCGTCGCGGTAGCTGCGCCGGAGCGCGATCCAGAGCCCGGCGAGCGCGATCAGCGCGAAGGGCAGCACGCCCCAGAGGACGGCCGTCCCGATCACCGCCAGCATGGGCAGGCAGGCGAAGGCGAACATGCCGAGGATGACGGCCGCGAAGCCGGGCAGGGGCAGCGAGCGGTGCGGCCAGAGCCGCAGCTCGGCGCCGGCGCGCGGATCCTCGCTTTCGGTCCAAGCGTAGGGCATGGCGTGAAGATACCCGCAAAGAAAAAGGAGGCAAGCGCGCGGCCTGCCTCCCCCTCGTGTCGTGGCGCAGGCCGCGTCAGTGGGCGGGGCTGCGATCCCAGTCCTCGCGCTTCGGGAGCTCCTCGAAGGTGTGCTCCGGCGGCGGCGAGGGCAGCGTCCACTCCAGCGTGTCGGCGTATTCGTTCCAGTAGTTCGCCTCGGTGATCCGCGCGCCGCGGAAGACGGAGTAGGTGATGAACACCAGGAAGAACACGAAGCTGGCGAAGGCGATGAAGGCGCCGATCGAGCTGACGTAGTTCCAGAGCGCGAAGGCCTCCGGGTAGTCGATGTAGCGCCGCGGCATGCCCTGCCGGCCGAGGAAGTGCTGCGGGAAGAACGTCAGGTTGGCGCCGATGAAGAAGGTCCAGAAGTGGAGCTTGCCGGCCCACTCCGGATACTGCCGGCCGGTCATCTTGCCGAACCAGAAGTAGATCGCGGCGAAGATGCCGAAGATGGCGCCGAGGCTCATGACGTAGTGGAAGTGCGCCACGACGTAGTAGGTGTCGTGATAGGCACGGTCCACGCCCGCCTGGCTGAGCACGATGCCCGTCACGCCGCCGAGCGTGAAGAGGAACAGGAAACCGAAGGCCCAGAGCATCGGCGTCTTGAACTCGATCGAGCCGCCCCACATCGTGGCGATCCAGCTGAACACCTTGATGCCGGTGGGCACCGCGATGACCATCGTGGCCAGCATGAAGTAGCTCTGCTGCGTCACGCTCATGCCGACGGTGTACATGTGGTGCGCCCAGACCACGAAGCCGAGCGCGCCGATGGCGATCATCGCCCAGACCATCGGCAGGTAGCCGAAGATCGGCTTCCGCGAGAAGGTCGCGACGATGTGGCTGATCACACCGAAGGCCGGCAGGATGAGGATGTAGACCTCGGGGTGGCCGAAGAACCAGAAGATGTGCTGGTAGAGCACCGGGTCGCCGCCGCCCGACGGGTCGAAGAAGGTCGTCCCGAAGTTCCGGTCGGTGAGCAGCATGGTGATCGCGCCCGCGAGCACGGGGAGCGACAGCAGCAGCATCCACGCGGTGATGAAGATCGACCACGCGAAGAGCGGCACCTTGAAGAGCGACATGCCCGGCGCGCGCATGTTCAGGAAGGTGGTGATGATGTTGATCGAGCCGATGATCGAGGAGGCGCCGACCACGTGGATCGCGAAGATCGCGAGGTCGGTGGACATGCCCATCTCGGTCGTCGAGAGCGGCGGATACATCACCCAGCCGATGCCGGAGCCCAGCTGCCCGTTGCCGCCCGGCGCGAAGAGCGACGCGAAGGCGAGCGCCGTGCCGGCCACGTAGAGCCAGTAGGAAAGGTTGTTCATCCGCGGGAACGCCATGTCCGGCGCGCCGATCTGCAGCGGCATGAAGTAGTTGCCGAAGCCGCCGAAGAGCGCCGGGATCACCACGAAGAACATCATCAGGATGCCGTGGTAGGTGATCAGGACGTTCCAGAGGTGGCCGTTCGGCGTGCAGGAGCCCTCGGCCGCGGCGGTCAGGCGCGCGCCCTCGAGGCACATGTACTGCACCCCGGGCTCCATAAGCTCCATCCGCATGTAGACGGTGAAGGCGACGGCGACGAATCCCACCACCGCGGCGGTGATGAGATACAGGATGCCGATGTCCTTGTGGTTGGTGGACATGAACCACCGGGTGAAGAACCCGCGGTGGTCCTCGTGGGCGTGGCTGGAAATGGCGGCGTCTGCCATGTCTCTCCTCGTGTTGGCGACCGGGCTCGCGTCCGGAAGGTGCACGGCCCGTGTTTCTTTCCATTCACGTTCTAGAATGCCTCGGCCCGCGGGGCAACGTTCCGTCGTGCCCGGACATGGGAAAAAATGCCGCGGTATACTCTCGCGCGCGCCGCGGTCCCCGATCAGCCGAGCGCGCTGTCGAAAGTGCGCCGGAGCGCCACGTCGAGATCGCCCATCTCTACCGGCAGGCCGAGGTCCACGAGGCTCGTGACCCCGTGGTCCGCGATGCCGCAGGGCACGATGCCGTCGAAGTGCGCGAGATCCGGGTCCACGTTGATCGCGAGGCCGTGAAAGCTCACCCAGCGGCGAAGGCGGATGCCGATGGCGGCGATCTTGTCCTCGCGCGGGGTGCCGTCGGGCAGGGGGGGCTTCTCGGGGCGGGCGACCCAGACGCCCACGCGGCCCTCGCGGATCTCGCCCCGCACGCCGAACTCGGCGAGCGCGGCGATCGTCCAGCGCTCCAGCGCGGCCACGAATCGGCGCACGTCCCGTCCCCGGCGGTCGAGGTTCAGCATCACGTAGACGACCCGCTGGCCCGGCCCGTGATAGGTGTACTGGCCGCCGCGGCGCGTCTCGAAGACGGGAAAGCGGTCCGGCGCGCGCAGGTCCTCCGCCCGCGCCGAGGTGCCGGCCGTGTAGAGCGGCGGATGCTCCAGGAGCCAGATCGCCTCGTCCGCGCGGCCCTCGGCGATGGCGGCGGCGCGCGCCTCCATCTCGCTCACGGCGTCGGGGTAGGGGACGAGCCCCTCGGAGGCGATCCATTCCACCATGCGCGGTCTCTAGGGCGCGGACCGGAGCCTGTCAAAGCGCCGCGGAGGGCCGCCGCGACGGCAGGCCGCCCGCGCGGAGGAAATCCGCCGATCCCCCCCTTGAACCCCCGGCGTTTCCTCGTCTATATCGCCGTCACTACCAGCGACGTGCGGTCGTGGCGGAATTGGTAGACGCGCAGCGTTGAGGTCGCTGTGGGGTAAAACCCGTGGAAGTTCGAGTCTTCTCGACCGCACCATAAACTCCGGCTCCCGAGCCCGCGTCCCGGACGCGGCCGGAGCCTCCCCCAAGCGATAAAGCGAGCGCATGCAGTGCGACGCGGATGACGTTACGCCGACCGCAGCCGGTGCGCGCAGGCCGCGTGGAACGCCCGGGATGCGTGGCGGTGCCGGATCGCGCTGAGGTTGATTAAGATGTATATCGCGGTACACTTTCGGCACTGAACATGTGCGGAGGGGCGCGACATGGCGTTCGATACCGAGACCTTCTCCCGCGCGGCCTCCGTGTTTCGGCTCAAGCGCGACGCGCTCGCCCCCGCGGCGGTAGAGACGCTGGCGCGCGACATCGTCCAGCGCCTCGCCGAACTCCCGCAACAGACCGCCGGGTCCGAGGCGGCGCAGGTGAGCGACGAGAGCGTCGCTGCCTTCTGCGCGGCGCTGGTGGAGCCCGGGCCGGAGGCCGCGCTCGCCTTCATCGAGGCGCGCCGCGCCGAGGGGATGACCCGCGCCGGCGTGTCGCTCGGCTACGTGGCCGCGGCCGCCCGGCGCCTCGGGGCGGACTGGGACGCGGATCGCCTGTCCTTCGTCGAGGTGACGGCCGGGACGGGGCATCTCTACGCCGTGATGCGCGCGCTCCGTAAGACGTCGGCGCCCGTCGACGCGGGGCCGCTGCGCGCGGCGCTCTTCGCCACGGTACCGGGCGAAGCGCACGGCCTCGGCATTACCGTCGCGGCCGATCTCTTCCGCGACGCGGGCTGGAGCATCGATCTGCAGATCGGCGCCGACCACGACGCGCTCGTGGCGTATGCCGAGCGGACGCAGCCGCATGTCGTCGGGCTTTCGCTGAGCACCGAACAGCGCCTCGACGCCCTGGCGCGCCTCGTGGTCGCGCTGCGCCTCGTCGTGCCGCAGGCGCTCGTCGGGGTCGCCCCCGCCGAGGACATGGACGCCGAGCGCCTCCGCGCGCTCGCGGACATCGACCTCGTCTTCGGGGACGCACCCGGCGCGCTGGCGGAGCTCGAGCGGCTGATGGCGCTGCGCGACTGACCCAAACGCCGCGGGCGCGGCCCTGCGCAGGGACCGATGCCGACCTGTCGATGAAATGGTGCCCAGGAGATCGGCCATCTCGTGGGTTGTGTTCCCGTCACAGGCACCCTTGGTCGCCCTGCAATCAGCATGGGCTGGGTAGCAGGGGCCGAGAGTCCCGGTCAACAGGCGCGGCTGGTACTACGGTTGGTACTACGGTGCGAGGGTCGGCTCGTCGGCGGTGAGACGCGGTCACCATGCGGGGCATGCTGCCGAGCTGGTGCTTCTTCTTCCTCTCTTGCCGCTTCTTCCTAGGCATCTCCATCGCACGGAGCGACAGGGCCATGATGTCTTCCTCGGTCTCGAAGTTCTCTTCGCCTCGGACGTAGCCGCCGTCCTTGCGGATGGCGGGCAGGACGGTGCCGTTGACCCATTTGCGGAACGCGCGGGCTGCAGGCTTCCGGCTTGCACCGATCAGGTCGTAGATGCCGGTCTCGTTGACGCAGAGCATCCCACGGTTGGGGAAGCTAACGTGATTTGAAGTCACCTTTGACAGCTCGGTCTGGAAGACGTGGCGACGGTCCTCCGGGTCGAGCCTGCGCTTGGCGACCACACCGGGCTGGGAGATGCCCAGCAGGTCGCACACGTCTTTCGCCGGGAACTACGCGGTGCCGTCGATGTCGATGACGCGGATGTCTGCGCCGTTGCCTGGCAGGGGGTGCCCCCCGTCGCAGGGCACGGGGGGAACGCAGCGCTATCGCACTATTGGTAGGCCGCTGAGATACGTGACTCCTATCAGGTCGCGCAGTCGTCGTCATCGGGGAAGATAAAGCGCAAGCCCTTCTGGATGCGCCCGTCCACCTGAGCTTCCGCGACTTCCAGACCCCGCTCAGCTATCGCGGACGAGAAGCAGTCTCTCTTCAGCACGGTCTTCCTGAAGTTGGCCTTGTCCTTGAAGTCGAGTTCATCGCGAAGCCACGAGAACGGTATGAAGTCCCAAAGGTCCGCCTCATGCTTCAGAAGCCAGTCGATCAGATCGATCACCTTTTCGACATTGCTCGTCATCTGCTGCGGGAACGGCTCCCACGCGCTCACCGTGCAGCCGGGGAAGAGATCGGGCAGGAGCTTCGCGATCCCTGACTGGTTGCTGGCAATGACGTAGGCTCGGCAGGGACGGCAGCGCCCCTCGGCATCCACACCGCGCACCGACGCCCGGCACAGGGCCTGCAGGATGCCGTGCATGTGCTCGCCTTCCTTCACCACCTGCTTGACGTTCGGGTGGAGCTTATCCTCGTCGCACAGACCGGCGGCCAGCCGGGCACGGCCCTCGTAGACCTTGTCGGGCAGGAAGAAGGTGCCGGCGAGGACAACATTCTCGATGTGAGCGTAGTCGTTCGTACCGTGGTGGTCGCCCCAGTGCAGGAAGCTGACCCTGGAGAGGACCTCATCCGACAGGAAGTCGCGGAGTTGGTCCCTGAATGGCTGCGCTCTCTCTCGGTCCTTGTGGTGGATAACCAGCCATTCCTCGTCAGGCCGCTTACTGATGGTCTGTGCGATCCCTCGATGCCGCTCGCTCTCGCTGTCCTGTGCGAAGGAACTTCTCCCGCCGCCAATGGCCCAGACCCCGATCTCCAGATTGCTGTAGTCCTTGGTAACCGCGTCGTGGCATATGAGGTTGCCTCGCTTTGCCTCCATCAGCTTGTAGGTGTGACGGCACCGGCCAGACGCATCGAGGATTACCATGGGGGCCAGATCGGACGGGATCGTGTCTCGGTAGTCGAGCATGATCTTGACCCCATCATTGCGACTGTCGTGATGGACCAGCGGTGACATCTCGGCGATATCCCGGAGGTTGCGAGCAGCCGTCTGGACGTTCTCGGCTTGGTTCGTGTCCACGGAGATACCGTACAGCGCAGCTTGTGCTTCCTGAGCGCTAAGCCCGCTCATGGCGGACACATGCAGGCGCTTGTTGACCGTGGCATCCCTCAGCACGTCCCGCAGGTCGTCCACTGCAGTGGCAAGAGCTTCGCTACGATCCCGAGCAGGGACAAGTAGACTGGCAAGGTCGTCGGATGACATCGAGAACTCCTCGCCCGGCATGAAGCTCTCGTCCCAGATACGGACAGGCCGTGGAGCCCCCTGATAGTGGAAGGCGGAGGTCTTGGCGAAGCGACGGCCACGACAGCGCTGTGTGAGCATCTGCTGGGTCGTGATGAGGACCCTTGCCTTGTGAGGTTCGACGCAGCCTAGCTTGGTGAAGCGCTGTTCCCCTGCCTCCTTGCCGACAAAGACACCGACATGATCGCGGAGACCCAATCCCTGCAAGTCGCGGATCCGCTTCCCCACCTCGTCCAACCGCGACAGGAAGACGACGGCGGAGACCCCTTCATGGTGGTCAGACCTGATGAGCTGGTCGAGGAAGTGCTTGACCATGGTGGTCTTGCCGACACCCGGGTCGAGGCTGAACAGGTGGTGATGAGAGGAGAGACGGTGTTCGGCCATATCCTGCAAGGCTGCAGCAAGACCGCCAAGCCCATTCCGCATCGACGTGGTCGGCATCAAGCCATGGTCTTCCAGCTCTAGCACGACATTGTGCAGGGTCTGGCTAGACAGGTTCGACGAGGTCGCCGAGGAGGTGGGGGGTACTGTATTCCTACAGCTCTCATGGGGTGATTTACCCCCCGGCTGTAGATCGCGCACAGCAAGGGTCTCGCCATGCGCGGACGGCGCTGGAGTTGTGGAACATCTGAAAA
>NZ_QOHR01000010.1 GCF_003385555.1 Rhodosalinus sediminis
CGTCTCCGCAGACGGCGGATGCGTGGTGGTCATGGCACTCCTCCCTCGTGGTCCGGGGCCTCGAACCCGCCCCCGCAAGCAGCCAGAAAGGGGGCGGGCGACCCGGCCTCCAGCCGCGGGACCGCGCCTAGATGGCCAGATACTCGGCGCGAAGCTGCTCGTCGCCGAGCACCTCCGCGGCGCTACCGTCGAACACGATCGCACCGGTGTCAAGAATCACCGCCCGGTCCGCGAGTTGCAGCGCGCGCACCGCGTTCTGCTCGACGAGGATCGTCGTCATGCCCTGCGCCTTGACGGTGTGCAGGGTCTTCTCGATCTCGTCCACGATGACCGGCGCGAGCCCCTCGTAGGGCTCGTCGAGCAGCAGCACCTTGATGTCGCGCGCGAGCGCCCGGGCGATCGCGAGCATCTGCTGCTCGCCGCCCGAGAGGGTCACGCCGTCCTGCTTGCGCCGTTCGCCGAGGCGCGGGAAGAGCTCGTAGAGCCGCTCGAGCGACCAGCCGACGGGCGGCGCGATCTGCGCGAGCTTGAGGTTCTCCTCCACCGTGAGGCCCGAGATGATGCGCCGGTCCTCGGGCACGAGGCCGAGGCCGCCCTTCGTCGCCGCCTCGTGCGCCTTCATCTGGTGGAGCGGCTGGTGGTCGAGCCAGATCTCGCCGTGGGTGACCTGGGGGTCGTCGAGCCGCGCGAGCGCGCGCAGCGTCGTCGTCTTGCCCGCGCCGTTGCGCCCGAGGAGCGCGAGGATCTCGCCCTCGTGCACGTTGAAGTCGATGCCCTGCACGATGTAGCTCTCGCCGTAGTAGGCGTGCATGTCCCAGACCGAGAGGAAGGCGGGCGCCGTCTCGGCCATGTTGGCGTTCTTCGAGAAATCCGGTTTGACGTTCATGGCTCGGCCTCCCTACGCCGCTTCGCCGAGATAGGCTTCCTGCACCTTGGGGTGGCCCTTGATGTTCTCGGGCGTGTCCTCGACGAGCGGCGTGCCCTGGGCGAGCACGGTGATCCGCTCGGCGAGGCTGAAGACCACGTGCATGTCGTGCTCGATGATCGCCATGGTGATGTCGCGCTTGTCGCGGATCTCGCGCAGGAGCTCGATGGTGTTGTTGGTGTCCGCCCGGCTCATGCCCGCCGTCGGCTCGTCGAGGAGCAGAAGGCGCGGGCGCTGCACGAGGCACATCGCCATCTCCAGCCGGCGCTTGTCCCCGCGCGAGAGCGAGGCGGCGTGGATGTCGCGCTTTTCCAGCATCTTGACGTCGGCGAGCATCTGTTCGGCCATGCTGACGATGTCGGTCTCGTGCCGCGTGTGCTCGTAGGCGTGCATGCGGAAGGCGCCGTCGCGCGAGGCGAAGCAGGGGATCATGACGTTCTCGAACACGGTGAGATCGCCGAAGATCTCGGGCGTCTGGAAGACGCGGGAAATTCCCATCTGGTTGATCTCGTGCGGCTTGCGGCCGAGCACGCTCTGCCCGTCGAACATCACCGAGCCGGTGTCGGGGATCAGCTTGCCGACGAGGCAGTTGAGCAGCGTGGACTTGCCCGCCCCGTTGGGCCCGATGATCGCGTGCACCGAGTTCTCGCGCACCGAGAGGTTCACGTCGGAGAGCGCCTTGAGCCCGCCGAAGTTCTTGTTGACGTCCTTGACTTCGAGAATGCCCATCTCAGGCCCTCCTCATTCGCCCACGTGGGGTTGGGGCTTCGGGTGATGCTCGGGGTCGTCCGTGGCGGCTGGCTTCCGCGTGCGGCGGAAGAGCTTGCCGATGCGCTGCGCGCCTTCCACGAGCCCGCCGGGCAGGAAGATCACCACCAGCATGAAGATGATGCCGAGCGTGAGGTGCCAGCCCTTGCCGATGAAGGGATAGACGATCGTCACGAGGAAGGTGTCGATCCCGTCCGGCATGACGGCGAACCACTGCTCGAGCACGCCCTTGTTGATCTTCGAGAGGATGTTCTCGAGATACTTGATGAGGCCCGCGCCGAGGACCGGCCCGATCAGCGTGCCGGCGCCGCCGAGAATGGTCATCAGCACCACCTCGCCCGAGGCGGTCCAGATCATGCGCTCGGCCCCCGCGAGCGGGTCCATCGCCACCATCAGCCCGCCGGCGAGCCCCGCGTACATCCCCGAGATCACGAAGGCCGCGAGGGTGTAGGGCCGGGAGTTGAGGCCGGTGTAGTTCATCCGCTGCTGGTTCGACTTCACCGCGCGCAGCATCATGCCGAAGGGCGAGCGGAAGAGCCGGATGGCGAGATAGAAGGAGACGAGCATCACCACCGCCGCGAGGTAGTAGCCCGCGGAGAAGGTGAACTCCCATCCGCCCATGCCGAGCTGCCAGGTCTGGTTCATCTCCAGCCCGAAGAGATGCGGCACGGGGATGTTGCCCTCCGCCGTCTGGCTCGCGCCGATGATGCGCGGATCGTCGAGGTTGAGCTGCAGCCCCGTCTCGCCCCCGGTGATCGGCGTGAGCACCGAGTAGGCGAGCGCGTAGCACATCTGCGCGAAGGCGAGCGTCAGGATCGAGAAGTAGATCCCCGAGCGGCGCAGCGAGATCCAGCCGATCAGAGCCGACAGGAGCCCGGCGAAGATGACCGAGATGATGATCGCGGGGATCACGTTCATCGTCAGCAGCTTCATCATCCAGACCCCTGCATAGGAGCCCACGCCGAGGAAGGCGGCGTGCCCGAAGCTCAGGTAGCCCGTGAGCCCGAAGAGGATGTTGAAGCCGATGGCGAAGATCCCGAAGATCACGAAGCGCTGCATCAGGTCGGGATAGCCCGCGTTGAACTGCGCGAGACCGGAGTCCGACGGGAACGGGTTGAGCAGGAAGGGCGCGAAGAGCGCCAGCGCGACGACGACGAGAAACAGCGTCAGGTCCTTGCGGTCGAGTCCGAACATAGGCTCACTCCTCCATCACGCCCTTGCGGCCCATGAGGCCGCGGGGGCGGGTGAGCAGAACGATGATGGCGACCAGATAGATGATGATCTGGTTGATGCCGGGAAGCACGGAAGTCACCTGCGACATCGAGGCGAAGCTCTGCAGGATGCCGAGCAGGAAGCCCGAGAGCACCGCGCCGGGCAGGCTGCCCATGCCGCCCACGACGACCACCACGAAGCTCAGCACGAGGAAATCCATCCCCATGTGGTAGTTGGGCGACAGGATCGGCGTGTACATCACGCCCGCCAGCCCCGCGACGATCGCCGCGATGGCGAACATGATCGTGAAGCGGCGGTCGATGTTGATGCCGAGAAGCCCCACCGTCTCGCGGTCGGCCATGCCGGCGCGCACCACCATGCCGAAGGTCGTGAACTGCAGGAAGGCGAAGACCGCGCCGATCACCACCATGGCGAAGAGGAAATAGACCAGCCGCCAGTAGGGATAGATGATCGTCATCGGGTCGAAGCCCAGCAGCGCGCCGAAGTCGAAGGAGCCCTTGAAGGCCTCGGGCGCGGGCGTCGGGATCGGGTTCGCACCGTAGTAGAACTTCACGATCTCCTGCAGCACGATGGCGAGGCCGAAGGTCACGAGGATCTGGTCGGCGTGCGGGCGCTTGTAGAAGTGCTTGATCAGCCCGCGTTCCATCACGAGGCCGATCAGCGCCATGACCGGGATGGCGACCAGGATGGCGAGCGGCACCGACCACTCGATCATCCAGCCGCCCACCTCCGGGCCGAACCAGGCCTCGACGTAGGGCGTCTCGATCTTGGCGGGGTTGCCGAGGAAATCGGTGCGCGTCTCGTCCACCGTGGTGAAGGAGAGCGTCAGGATCTTGTTCAGCGTGACGGCGACGAACGCGCCGAGCATGAAGAGCGCGCCGTGGGCGAAGTTGACCACCCCGAGCGTGCCGAAGATGAGCGTCAGTCCCAGCGCGATGAGCGCATAGGCCGAGCCCTTGTCGAGCCCGTTCAGGATCTGCAGGATAATCGCGTCCATACCCGCGCCTCCGCTACGTTGACAGGCGCCGCCCCCGGTCCGGGGACGGCGCGCGTGGGTCGGGGGCGATCAGGCCCCGTTGTTGCAGCTGCCGAGCGAGCCGCCCGCGAACTGCGGGTGATCCGGCGCATAGGTGACCTGATCGACCGGCGTGATCTCGACGATCTCGAGAAGGTCGAACTCGCTCTCCGGGTTCTCCTTGCCCTTCACCACCAGCACGTCCTTGAACGCCTGGTGATCCGCGCCGCGGTAGAGGGTCGGGCCGTTGCCGAGGCCGTCGAACTCGAAGTCCTCCAGCGCCTCGACCACCGCGCAGGGCTCGAAGCTGCCCGCGCGCTGGACCGCGTCCGCGTAGAGGAGCGTCTGCACGTAGCAGGTGTGCGCGGCCTGGCTCGGCGGGAAGCCGTATTTCTCGCCGAAGGAGCGGGTGAAGGTCTGGCTCGCCTCGTCGGAGAGCGACCAGTGCCAGTTGGTCGAGCCGAAGATGCCCTTGATGTTCTCGCCCGCGCCGCGCGCCATCAGACGCGAGAAGAGCGGCACGACGATCTGGAAGTCCTTGCCGTTGGCCTGCGCCTCGCGCAGCCCGAACTGCACCGCGTTGGTGAGCGAGTTCACCATGTCGCCGCCGTAGTGGTTCAGCACCAGCACGTCGGCGCCCGACTGCAGCACCGGCGTGATGTAGGAGGAGAAGTCGCCGGCGCCGAGCGGCGTCTTGACCGCGTTAACCGTCTCCCAGCCGATATCCTCGGTGGATTCGCGGATCGCCTGCTCGGTGGTGTAGCCCCAGTTGTAGTCCGCGGTCAGGTGATAGGCCTTGCGGTCGGTGCCGTAGGCGTTGGCCAGCACCGGCGCGAGCGCGGCGCCCGACATGTAGGAGTTGAAGAAGTGGCGGAAGCCGTTGGCGCGGCGGTCCTTGCCGGTGGTGTCGTTGGAGTGCGTGAGACCGGACATGAAGATCACGCCCGCCTCCTGGCAGAGCGCCTGCACCGCCACCGCGACGCCCGAGGAGGAGCCGCCGGTGATCATCACCGCGCCGTCCTTCTCGATCATCGAGCGCGCCGAGGCGCGCGCCGCGTCGGACTTCGTCTGCGTGTCGCCCGTGACGTATTCGACCTTCTTGCCGAGGATGCCGTTGCCCGAAAGCTCGGTCTTGGCGCCGCTGCCGTAGGTGAAGGTGTTCAGCATCCCGCCGTCGCCTTCGCCGTTCAGGTGCTCGACCGCGAGGCGGTAGGCGCGCAGCTCGTCGGCGCCCTCGTCGGCGTAGGGGCCCGACTGCGGCACGTTGAAGCCGAGCGTCACCGTGTCGCCGGTGGGCTCGTTCGTGTAGGCGTGCGCGCGCTTGGTAAAGATCGTGGGCAGGGCCACGCCGGCGCCCGCGATGGCACCGGTCTTCAACACGCCGCGGCGCGTGATGTCGAATTTGGTCATGTAAACCTCCCGAGATTGACCCCGGCGGACGGCTCCTCTCCGGCCGCGGGGCGCACCATGTGCAAAGGGAAGTATGCGGGAGGCGAAGTAAAATGCGCAACAAGCAGCTTTCGCCGCAGCATTTTTTTGTCAACAAATCCACAATGCTATGGTATGCACTGTAAATACTTTATTCGGCGCCGCAGAAAGTGCCTGAACGTCAAGGATTTTCGGCAATGTCGCGCGACACGCTCATCGGCAGCCGCATCCGCGAACGCCGCACGCTCGCCGGGCTCCGGCAGGCCGACCTCGCGCGGCGCGCGGGGATCTCGGCCTCCTATCTCAACCTGATCGAGCACAACCGCCGCAGAATCGGCGGCAAGCTCCTCGTGCGGATCGCCGAGGCGCTGGAGGTGGAGCCCTCGCTCCTTTCCGAGGGTGCCGAGGCCGCGCTCCTCGCCCGCCTGCGCGAGGTCGCCGCGGCGCATCCCGCCACCCGCGTGGAGCTGGAGCGGGTGGAGGAGTTCGCGGGCCGCTTCCCCGGCTGGGCGGAGCTGCTGGCCGAGGCCGGGCGGCGCATCGACGCGCTCGAGGATACGGTCGAGACGCTGACCGACCGCCTCGCCCACGACCCGCATCTCGCCGCCTCGCTGCACGAGGTGCTCTCGACGGTCACCGCGATCCGCTCCACGGCGGCGATCCTCGCCGGGACGGAGGCGCTGGAGCCCGAGTGGCAGGACCGCTTCCACCGCAACCTCGACGAGGACAGCCGGCGGCTGGCCGAGGGGGCGCAGGCGCTGGTCACCTATCTCGATAGCGCCGCCGACGCGCGGCGCTCGCTCACCTCGCCGCAGGAGGAGATCGAAGCCTTCTTCGCCGCGCGCGGCTTCCATTTCGCCGAGCTCGAGGGGCCGGAGGCCGACCCGGACGCGCTGATCGACCCCGAGCGGCTGACCTCCGAGGCGGCGCGGCAGATCGCCGCGCGGCTGCTCCGGGGCTACGCCGAGGACGCCGCGGCGATCCCGCTCGACCGCGCCGCCCGCGTGGTGGCCGAGCACGGCCCCGATCCGGTCGCGCTCGCGCGGGCGACGGGGTCGGATCTGTCCCGCGCGATGCGCCGCCTCGCCGCGATGCCGGCGGACATGCTCCCGACCCCCGCGGGCCTCGTGGTCTGCGACGCGGCCGGCGCGCTCACCTTCCGCAAGCCGCTCGACGAGTTCCCCCTGCCGCCCTTCGGCGGGGCCTGCGCGCTCTGGCCGCTCTTCGAGGCGCTGGGCCGGCCCGGCCAGCCCGTCGCGCGGCGCCTCGTGCAGGCCGGCGGCGAGGCGCGGCCGGTGCGCGCCCTCGCCGTGGCGGGGCCGGCCGCGGTACCCGATCCGGACGCCCCGCCGCTCATGCAGGCGCAGATGCTCGTGCTGCCGGAGGCGGAGGGCGCTACGGCGCCCGAACCGCTCGCCGTCGGGGTGACCTGCCGGATCTGTCCGCGCGCCGGCTGCCCCGCCCGGCGCGAGCCCTCGGTCCTCTCGTCGGGCTTTTGACTTTTCCGCCGGGAATGGTGTTAACATCCCCACGGAGAATGCGGGGTTGGGAGGCTCCGCAGGGGAGGAGACAGCCGCCATGGCCAAGCAGGTCCTCGTCATCGAGGATGAGCCGAACATCGTGGAGGCGATCCGCTTCATCCTGCACCGCGACGGCTGGCGGGTGGACACCCATGCCGACGGCGCCACGGCGGTGGAGGCGGTGCGCGCGCAGCGCCCCGATCTGGTGATCCTCGACGTGATGCTGCCCGGGCGCTCGGGCTTCGAGGTGCTGCGCGAGCTGCGCGCCGAGGACGGCCTCGCCGCGCTGCCGGTGCTGATGCTGACCGCGCGCGGGCAGGCCAAGGACCGGGAGTGCGCCGAGCGCGCCGGCGCCTCGCGCTACATGACGAAGCCCTTTTCCAACGCCGACGTGCTCGCCGCCGTGCGCGAGATGGCCGGGCCATGAGCGCGCCGCTCCGGCGCGTCTTCGTCTCGCGCGATGCCTATCGCTCGCGCCGGCTGAAGGACGCGGCGCGGCTGCTGCCCGTGCTCGGCGCGGCGCTCTTCGGGCTGCCGCTCCTCTGGCGCGGCGAGGAGACGGCGCGCGTCGGCACCGCCGGGACGCTTCTCTTCATCTTCGCGGTCTGGGCGGGGCTGATCCTCGGGGCCTTCCTCATCGCGCGGCGCTTCGCGCGGGCCGAGGCCGGCGCGGAGGCGGCCGGGCCGGGCCGTCCGGGGCCCGCGCCGGGCGGCGACTGACCGGCGGAGCGCGGGCGCGATGGTCTCGCTCAACCTCCTCGCGGCGATCTGCCTCGGCTACGTCGTCTTTCTCTTCGCCGTCGCCTTCGCGGCCGAGCGCGCCGCGGCGGCGGGGCGCACGGCGTGGCTGCGCAGCCCCTGGGTCTACACGCTGTCGCTTTCGATCTACTGCACCGCTTGGACCTTCTATGGCGCGGTCGGCTACGCGGCGCGCTCGGGGCTCGAGTTCCTGACGATCTACCTCGGCCCGACGCTGGTCATGGTGGGCTGGTGGTGGGGGCTGAACCGGCTCGTCCACATCGGCCGGACGCAGCGCATCACCTCCATCGCCGATCTCATCAGCTCGCGCTACGGCAAGTCCAACCTGCTCGCCGCCGCGGTCACCGTGCTCGCGGTGGTGGGCACCACGCCCTACATCGCGCTGCAGCTGCAGTCGGTGACGCTCGCGGTCGCGGCCTTCGCGCAGACCGATCCGGCCGCGCCCGCGCCCGCCGCGCCCTCGGTCACCGCGACCTGGGTCGCCGTGGGCCTCGCCGTGTTCACGGTGATCTTCGGCACGCGCAACCTCGACGCGAACGAGCGCCACCACGGCGTCGTCATGGCGATCGCCGTCGAGGCGGTGGTGAAGCTCTTCGCGCTGCTCGCCGTGGGCGCCTTCGTCGTCTGGGGCCTCGCCGGCGGGGCGGGCGGCATCGTGGAGCGCATCCAGGCCAGCCCCGAACTCGCCGCCTGGCGCATCGACGGGGCGCGCTGGGCGGGGCTGACGTTCCTCGCCGCGGCGGCCTTCCTCTGCCTGCCCCGGATGTTTCAGGTGATGGTGGTCGAGCTCGAGGACGAGCGCCACCTGCGCACCGCCTCCTGGGCCTTTCCGCTCTACGTCTTTCTCATCAGCCTCTTCGTCGTGCCGATCGCCGTTGTCGGGCTCGAGGCGCTGCCGGCGGGGGCCAACCCGGATCTTTTCGTGCTGACGGTGCCGCTCGCCTTCGGGCAGGAGGCGCTGGCGCTCCTCGCCTTTCTCGGCGGCTTCTCGGCTGCGACCTCGATGGTGATCGTCGCGGCCATCGCGCTTTCGACCATGGTCTCGAACCACATTGTCATGCCGATCTGGCTGCGCCTCGGGCGGGGCGGGGCGACCGTCTCGGGCGACGTGCGCCATGTCGTGCTGCTCGCCCGGCGACTTTCGATCGCGGGCGTGGTGTTCCTCGGCTACCTCTACTACCGCCTCTCGGGGGGCGGCGCGGCGCTCGCCGCGATCGGGCTCATCGCCTTCGCCGGGATCGTGCAGGTGCTGCCGGCGATGATCGGCGGGCTCTTCTGGCGCGGCGCGACGCGCATGGGCGCGCTCGCGGGCATCGCCGCCGGCTTCGCGCTCTGGCTCTACACGCTCTTCCTGCCGAGCTTCGGGCCGGACGTGGTGCTGCCCGCCGCGCTGATGGCCGAGGGGCCCTTCGGAATCGCCTGGCTGAGGCCCTACGGCCTCTTCGGGATCGAGGGGCTCGATCCGCTGATCCACTCGGTGCTCTGGAGCCTCTCGATCAACACGGTGCTCTTCCTCGCCGTCTCTCTGGCGAGCTTCCCCGGCCCGCTCGAGCGGCTGCAGGGCGCGCAGTTCGTCAGCGCGCTCGGCGCGCCGGGCGGCGCGCGCAGCTGGCAGGGCGGCGCGGTGCAGAGCGAGGACCTGATGATGATGGCGCAGCGCATCCTCGGCCCGGCGGAGGCGCAGGCGCTCTTTCGCCGCGAGGCGGCGCGCCAGGGCCTCGACGGCTACCTGCCCGAGGCGACGCCCGAGTTCCTCGACGCGCTCGAACGTGAGCTCGCCGGCTCCATCGGGGCGGCGGCGGCGCACGCCATGATCGCGCAGATGGCCGGTGGCACGGAGGTCTCGGTGCAGGATCTCCTCGCCGTGGCCGACGAGACCGCGCAGATGATGGAGTATTCCGCCCGCCTCGAGGCGCAGCAGGCGGAGCTCACCCGCACCGCGCGCCAACTGCGCGCCGCGAACGAGAAGCTCACGCAGCTCTCGGTGCAGAAGGACGCCTTCCTCAGCCAGATCAGCCACGAGTTGCGCACGCCGATGACCTCCATCCGCGCCTTCAGCGAGATCCTGCGCGATATGGGCGAGGACGGCGCGCAGGACGGGGGCGAGGACGGCGCGCAGGACGGCGCGCAGGACGGCGCGCAGGACGGCGCGGCGCAGGCGCGCTACGCCGGGATCATCCACGACGAGGCGATCCGGCTGACGCGGCTGCTCGACGATCTTCTGGACCTCAGCGTGCTGGAGAACGGGCAGGTCAGCCTGAACATCCGCGACGGCACGCTCGGCGACGTGATCGATCATGCCGTGGCGACGGCGGCGGCGGGCGGCGAGCGCCCCGCGCTGACAGTGCGCCGCGACCCGGCGAGCGAGCGCGTGCCGCTCTCGACCGACCTCGACCGGCTGAGCCAGGTCTTCATCAACCTCGTCTCCAACGTCCGCAAGTACTGCGAGGCCGAGGCGCCCGAGCTCACGATCCGCACCGGGGTCGCGGGCGGCTGGGTGACGGTGGATTTCATCGACAACGGCCGCGGTATCCCGACCGACCAGCAGGAGCTCGTCTTCGAGAAGTTCGCGCGCATCGGCGAGCAGGGCGCGGGCGGCGCGGGGCTCGGCCTCGCCATCTGCCGCGAGATCATGGCGCGTCTCGGCGGCACCATCGCCTATCTGCCGGGGCAGGGCGGCGCGGCCTTCCGGGTGCGGCTGCCCGCCGCGGTGGCGCTGGCCGCGCAGTAAGCGCGGGCGGCGTGGTGGGGCCGGCGCGATGCCGCTCGCGCGCTGTGTGGGGCCTGCGCCGATCCCGGCGCAGGCCGCGGCGCGTCAGCCGCGCGCCATCGCCTCGAGCGTCGGGCGCAGACCGTCGAGCATGTAGCCCGCCCGCGCCGTCATCGAGAGGATCTCGTCCGTAGGACGGTCGCCCGCCTGGCCGAGCGCCCAGACCACCGAGCACCGCGTACCCGAGGCGCAATAGGCGAGCACCTTGCCTTCGGCCGCGTCCACGAGCCCGGCCTGTTTCGCCACGTTCTCGGGCGTCATCGTCTGATGCGTGAGCGGCAGCGCGGCGAACTCCATGCCGGCGGCGCGCACCGCCTTCTCCACCTCCGCCGCCTGGTGGGAGGGGGGTACCTCCTCGTCCGGGCGGTTGCAGATGACGAGCTTCACGCCCGCGGCGGCGATCTCCGGCGCGTCGGCCGGGTCGATCTGCGGCGCGACGGCGTAGCGCTCGGTGATCTCGCGCATCTCCATGACGTTCTCCTTCACTCGGCCGCGACGGGGCGCTGCATCCGCGCCAGCACCGGCGGCGCGGCCAGCATGCCGCCGATCATCGCGGCGAAAAAGACCCAGTGTTCCACGCCCCCATAACTCAGCGAGGCGACCGAGGGTCCGGGGCAGAGCCCGGCGAGGCCCCAGCCCGCGCCGAACATGATGGACCCGAGGGCGAGCCGCGAATCGAGCCGCACCGGCGGCGGGGGCGGGAAGGTGCCGCCGAGCACCGGGGTCGCGCGGCGCGCGACGATCCGCCAGGCGATCGCCATCGGGATGATCGCGCCGCCCATGACGAAGGCCAGCGTCGGGTCCCAGTCGCCGAAGATGTCGAGCCAGCCCTGCACCTTCGCGGTGTCGGTCATGCCCGAGACGAAGAGCCCCGCGCCGAAGAGGCCGCCGGCCACGAATGCGAAGAGATTGCGCATGTCAGATCACCCCCAGGAGATGCCGGAAAACGAGCACCGAGACGCCGCCCGCCACGATGTAGAAACCGGTCGCCGCGAGCCCGCGCAGCGACAGCCGCGAGATGCCGCAGACCCCGTGGCCCGAGGTGCAGCCGTTTGCGATCCGCGTGCCGAAGCCCACGAGAAGCCCCGCCGCGATCAGCACGGTCCAGTTCGAGGTCACGTTCGTGTCGATCGTGCCGTAGAGCGGCAGAAGCGCGATCGGCAGCAGAAAGACCCCGGCGAGGAACGCCGCGCGCTCGCGCCAGGTCGATTTGCCCGAGCCGTCGATCAGCCCGCCGAGGATGCCGCTCGCGCCCATGATGCGCCCGTTGGCGAGCAGATACACCGCCCCTCCCGAGCCGATCAGCAGGCCGCCGATCAGGCCCCAGATCCAGTCCTGTTCCATTGTCGAGATGTTCCCTGCTTGGTCGTCGTGAAGGCGCCGCCCGCCCGGCCGTTCGCGCCCCGGGCGCGCGGCGCGGCGCCGGTCAGATCTTGTCGACCGGCACCTTGAGAAAGACGTCGCCCTGCTCGTCGGCCGGCGGCATCTGGCCCGCGCGCATGTTCACCTGCAGCGAGGGGATGATGAGCTTCGGCATGTAGAGCGTCGCGTCGCGCGTGTCGCGCATCTCGACGAACTCGTCCTTCGTCTTGCCGGCGCCGACGTGGATGTTCTTCGCCTTCTGCTCGCCCACCGTGCTCTCCCAGGCGTAGTCCTCGCGGCCCGGCGCCTTGTAGTCGTGGCCGACGAAGATGCGCGTCTCGTCCGGCAGGGCGAGGATCTTCTGCACCGAGTCGTACATCTGCTCGGACGAGCCGCCGGGGAAGTCGCAGCGCGCCGTGCCGAAGTCGGGCATGAAGAGCGTGTCGCCCACGAAGGCCGCGTCGCCGATCACGTAGGTCAGGCAGGCCGGCGTGTGGCCCGGCGTGTGCAGCACGTCGCCGCGCAGCTGCCCGATGTGGAAGCTGTCGCCCTCCTCGAAGAGGCGGTCGAACTGCGAGCCGTCGCGCTGGAACTCGGTGCCCTCGTTGAACACCTTCCCGAAGGTGTCCTGCACGGTCATGATGTTGGCGCCGATGCCGATCTGCCCGCCGAGCTTTTCCTGCAGGTAGGGCGCCGCCGAGAGGTGATCGGCGTGCACGTGCGTCTCGAGGATCCAGACGGGATCGAGGCCCTCGGCGCGCACGTAGTCGATCACCGCGTCGGCCGAGCGCGTGTCCGTCCGGCCGGAGGCGTAGTCGAAGTCCAGCACGCTGTCGATGATCGCCGCGGCCGAGCCGTTCGGGTCGCGCACGACGTAGGAGATGGTGTTGGTGGCGTCGTCGAAGAAGGCTTTGACGTGGGGTTTCATGGGCTCGTCCTCCGTTTGGTCCGACATATACGATTTCTGGAATACGTTTCAACGAAAATCATGTATCGATCGCCCTCTTTTCGTGTTGACCTGCATCAAGGCTTCGTGATCGCCCGGATGTCACGCTGACGTCACAATCGCGAACGGGACGGAGGAGGCCCGCATGACCACGCTCGACGCGCGCCGCGAGGCGCTGATGGCCCGCCTGGCCGAACTCGACAGCCGCATGCACGCGATCGAGGCCGAGCTCGATCAGCCCGCGTCCAAGGACTGGGAGGAGGCCGCCGTCGAGCAGGAGGACGACGAGGTCCTCGAGGCGCTGGGCGAGCAGAGCCGGACCGAGGTGCGCCGCATCCGCGCCGCGCTCGACCGCATCCGCCGCGGCGAGTACGGATATTGCGTCGAATGTGGAACCGAGATCGCCCCCGAGCGGCTTGATCTTCTGCCCGCCACGCCGTTCTGCGCGGCCTGCGCGGCCAACCACTGAGCGAGGAGGCGACCATGGACCGCGACGAGATCGAGACGCTCGAGGCCCGGATCGAGGAGATCGAGGCCGAGATCGAGGCGGCCGAGGGCGCGGACCGCGCCGAGCTTCAGGCGCATCTGGAGGCCGCGCTGCGCAAGCTGCGCGAGGCCAACGCCGACCTCGGCGGCGACGAGGGCACCGGCGAAGAGGACGACGGTTTCGACAACGTGCCCGTCTGAGCGTGCCGGTGTGAGCGTGCGGGTCCGACCGCGCGCGCCCCGGCCGTCAGCCCAGCGCGAGGCCGACCGAGACCGTCATCAGCCCGATCACCGAGACGAAGAGCGCCCCGAGGTTCCAGGGCAGCGCGCGGCGCATCACCTCGCGCAGCTCTTCGTCCGAGAGCTGGCGCCGCCGGGCCCCGAGCACGGTGAAGATGCTTCGGATCACTCCGGCGAGGCCGAGGAGCGAGAGCCCCGCGCCGATCCAGACCAGTGCCGCCATGCCTGCCTCCCGTCGAGAACCGCGCTCGCGCTAGACGATCCCCCGGCGCCGGGCAACCCCTTGCGGGACGGGGGACCGGGGGCTAGTCACACCCCGCGAGCAGAGGCGGAGACCCCCATGACCGACACCTTCCAGCACGGCGCGGGCGCCGGCGGCCAAGTCGCCGGCGAGGAGCTGCGCCAGTTCATCGAACAGTTCGAACAGCTCGACGCCGAGAAGAAGGACATCGCCGAGCGCCAGAAGGAGGTCATGGCCGAGGCGAAGGCCCGCGGCTACGACACCAAGGTGATGCGCAAGGTGATCGCCCTGCGCAAGCGCGAGCCCGACGACATCGCCGAGGAAGAGGCGGTGCTCGAGATGTACAAGGCCGCGCTGGGCATGAGCTGAGCCGTGGCGCCCAGGGCGTTCACCGGCGCGCGGGTCTTCGACGGCGAGCGGATCCTCGGCGGCCATGCCGTCTGCGTCGAGGCGGGGCGCGTCGTGGCCGTGGAGCCCGAGGCGACGCTCGCCCCCGGCGTCCCGCGCGAGCGGCTGGGCGGCGGGCTTCTCGCGCCGGGCTTCGTGGATCTGCAGGTCAACGGCGGCGGCGGGCTGATGCTTTCCGAGGCGGACGGGCCCGCGGACCTCGCCCGTATCGCCGAGGCGCACGCGCGCCGGGGCGCCACGACGATCCTGCCCACGCTGATCTCCGACACCGAGGCGGCGACCGAAGCCGCGATCGCCGCGGTGGCCGAGGCGGGGGCGGCGGGCGTGCCGGGGATCGCCGGGCTGCACCTCGAGGGGCCGCACCTCGACCCGGCGAAGGCCGGCGCGCACGATCCCGCGCATCTGCGGCCCATGACCGGCGCCGATCTCGACCGGCTGGCGACCGCGGCGGGGACGCTGCCGTGCCTGATGGTCACCCTCGCGCCCGAGGCGGCCGGGATGGCGCAGATCCGCGCGCTCGCCGAGGCGGGCGCGGTGGTGGCGCTCGGCCACACGGGCTGCGACGCCGGGACGGCGGAGCGCGCCTTTTCCGCCGGGGCGCGGGTCGTCACCCATCTCTTCAACGCCATGGCGCCGATGGGGCACCGCGCGCCCGGTCTCGCCGGGGCGGCGCTGGCCGCGGGCGGGGTGGACGCCGGGATCATTGCGGACGGCCACCACGTTAACCCGCGGATGCTGGGCGTGGCGCTCAGGGCGAAGGCGGGGCCGGGGGCGCTTTTCCTCGTCTCCGACGCCATGGCCCTCGCGGGGACGGAGGCGGAGAGCTTCGCCCTCGGCGGGCGGACCGTGCGCCGGGACGGCGGGCGGCTGACGCTCGACGACGGCACGCTCGCGGGCGCCGACCTCGACCTCGCCCGTGCGGTGCGCGGGATGATCGCCGCGGGCGCCGCGCCGGAGACCGCGCTCGCCATGGCGACCTCCGCGCCCGCGCGCGTCGCGGGGCTGGAGGCGGGGCGCCTCGCCCCCGGTGCGAAGGCCGATCTGGTCCACCTCGACGATGCCTTCGCGCTCCGCCGGGTCTGGCGCGGCGGCGTGGCGCTCGGAGATTAGGCTACCCGGGGCGCAGGAGGCCGTCGCGCGGATTGTCCGGCAGCGCGCGCCTTACCGCACCAGCACCAGCTCGCCGCCGGCGATCTCGATGCGCTCGAAGCGATTCAGGTAGCTCATGCCGAGAAGCGACGAGGGCATCTCGCCGCTGTTGACCCAGGCGCGGAAACCCGGCGCGGCGAGCGGGCCGGAGCCGAGCCGCTCCAGCCGCACGGGCGCGGTCGCCACCTCGCCGTTCGCCGTCATCGCGCGGCCGAAATAGGCGAGGGAGTCGGTGTCGATCCCTGCGCGCTCGGCCGCGGCCTGCGTCAGCACAACCTGGCTCGCGCCGGTGTCCACGACGAAGCGCGTGGGCGTGCCGTTGACCTCGAGCGTCATGTAGTAGTGCCCGTCGGCCGCCCGCGGCACGGTGATCCGCCCCTCCTCGAGCGCGAGCGTCTGGCGCGGCGCGACGGTCTGGCGGATGTCGCCCCAAAGCCCGACGGCCGCGATCACGCCGAGAAAGATCAGCCCCCAGACGGCGGCGTACTGCATCATGCGCCCGAGGCCGCCGCGCGCCTGCAGGAACAGCCAGAACGCCACCGCCGCCCCGAGCAGCAGCAGGTAGGTCAGCTGTGCGATCTGGTCTCCGGTCATGCGCGGCCCTCCGTCGCCCTCTATCTAGGGGCGGCGCGCGGCGGTTTCACGCCCCGATCACGCCGATCTCGCGCACGCCGTCGATCACGAACTGCACCGAGAGCGCGGCGAGCAGCATGCCGAGCAGCCGCGTGACCACGTTGACGCCGACGCGCCCGAGCGCGCGCTCGATCAGCGGCGCGGCGAGAAAGAGCACGAAGGCGAGCGCGACCACCGCCAGCATCACCCCGCAGACCGCCGCGAGCCCGGCGAGCCCCGGCCGCGCGCCGGTGAGCAGGATCATCGAGGCGATCGCCCCCGGCCCCGCGATCAGCGGGATCGCCAGCGGAAAGACCGAGGGGTCGGGGCGGTCCTCCACCGTCTGGTCCTCGCGCCGCTGCGTGCGCCGCTCGAAGAGCATGTCGAGCGCGGTGAGGAACAAAAGGATGCCGCCCGCGATGCGGAAGGCGGGCATCGAGATGCCGACGAAGCCCAGCACCGCCTCGCCGAAAGCCGCGAAGAGCGCGAGGATCGCGATCGAGATCAGGCAGGCCCTCGCCGCGACCGCGCGCCGCTCCGCCGCCGGCTGTCCGGCGGTCAGCGCGACGAACATCGGCGTGAGCCCGACGGGATCGATCACGACGAAGAGCGTCGCGAAGGCGGTGACGAGAAAGGCGATATCCACGCCCGCACTCTCGCGCGCGTGGGGGCGGGGCGCAAGCGGCTCAGGCGTCCTGCGCCGCCTCCAGCCGCTCCATCGCGCGGACCCAGAGCGCCTCGGCGCGCTCGAGCCCCTCCATGACCTCGGCGTACTTGCGCTGCCAGACCGCGGCCTCGTCGGCGCGCTCGGGCGCGTAGAGGGCGGGATCGGCGAGCTTCTTCGCCAGCTTCTCGCGCATCTCGGTCAGTTTCTCGACCCGGTCCTCGCAGCGCCGCGCCTCCGAGCGCAGCTCGGTGAGGCGCTCCTTCGACGGCCCGGGCTTCGGCTTGACGGGCTTGCGCGGCGCGGTCCGCTCGGGCTGCGAAAGCTCGGTGCGGTACCGCTCCAGATCGCCCTCGTAGGGCGCGACCGTGCCGTCCGCGACGCGCCAGAGACGGTCGGCCACGAGGCTCAGCAGGTGGAAGTCGTGCGCCACGAGGATCACCGCGCCCGAGTAGGCCGTCAGCGCCTCCACGAGCGCCTCGCGGCTCTCGATGTCGAGGTGGTTCGTCGGCTCGTCGAGGATCAGCAGGTGCGGCGCGTCGAGCGTGGCGATCAGCAGCGCGAGCCGCGCCTTCTGCCCGCCCGAGAGGCGCGCGACCTCGGTGTCGGCCTGCGCGGCGTGCAGCCCGAAGCCCGCGAGCCGCGCGCGGTGGCGCGGCGGCGCCTCCCCGGGGCGCAGCCGCGCGAGATGCGCGAGCGGCGTCTCGTCGGCGCGCAGCTCGTCGAGCTGGTGCTGCGCGAAATAGCCGATGCGCAGCTTCGGCGCCGCGATGCGCCGCCCCTCCATAAGCGCCAGCCGGTCGGCGAGCACCTTGGCGAGCGTGGACTTGCCCTGTCCGTTGCGGCCCAGAAGCGCGATGCGGTCGTCCTGATCGATGCGCAGGTCGAGACGCTTCAGCACCGCGCGTCCGTCGTAGCCGGCCGCCGCGCCCTCGAGCCGCAGGATCGGCGGCGAGAGCTGGTCCGGCTCGGGAAAGGTGAAGCGCTGCGCGGTGGCCTCCTCCGGCGCGGCGATGGGCTCCATCTTGGCCAGCATCTTGAGCCGCGCCTGCGCTTGGCGCGCCTTGTCGGCCTTGTAGCGGAAGCGGTCCACGTAGCTCTGCAGGTGGGCGCGCCGCGCCTCCTGTTTCTTCGCCTCCGCCGCCTGCGCGGCGCGGCGCTCCGCGCGGCCGCGGGCGAAGGCGTCGTAGCCCCCGGTCCAGAGGGTGAGCTTGCGCTCCTCGAGGTGGAGGATGTGGCCCACCGCCCGGTTCAGAAGCTCCCGGTCGTGCGAGATCAGCAGCACCGTGTGCGGGTAGCGCTGCAGATACCCCTCGAGCCAGAGCGCCCCCTCGAGGTCGAGGTAGTTCGTCGGCTCGTCCAGCAGCAGCAGGTCGGGCTGCGCGAAGAGGACGCCGGCGAGCGCCACGCGCATCCGCCAGCCACCCGAGAAGGCCGCGCAGGGCATCGCCTGTTCCGCCTCGGTGAAGCCGAGCCCCGAGAGGATCGCCGCCGCGCGCCCCTCGGCCGACCAGGCGTCGATGTCGGCGAGCCGCGTCTGGATCTCGGCGATGCGGTCGGGGTCGCGCGCCGTCTCCGCCTCGGCCAGCAGCCCCGCGCGCTCGGTGTCGGCGGCGAGCACCGTGTCGAGGAGCGAGACGTCGGAGGCCGGCGCCTCCTGCGCGACGCCGCCGATGCGCGCGCGCGGCGGCAGCGCGATCTCGCCCCCGTCGAGCGACAGCTCGCCCCGGATCAGCCGGAAGAGGGTGGTCTTGCCGGTCCCGTTGCGCCCGACGAGGCCCACCTTGTGACCGGCCGGAATGGTCGCCGAGGCCTGCTCGAAGAGCGGCCGGCCCTCGACCGAATAGGAAATGTCCTCGATCCGCAGCATGGCCGCGGTGTGACGCAGCCGCGGGGCCGGGTCAATCGGGGCGGCGGGCGAGAGCGCCGGGGCCGGGGGCATGCCGGTCGCCGGGGTCGCTGACGCGGCGCGCTCCCGTGCGCGATGCCGCGACCCATGCCGCGTTTGCAGGGACGTGACGCCTGAGCCCGCGGGCCGCCCGGGCCGGGCGCGGTGCGGGTGTCGGCCTGCTCGGGCGAGGTGGCAGACCCGCCGCCGGGCGAGGCGCCGAGCCCGCCACCCTTCGTATGGCAGACCACGCGCCCCGCGTGCAGGTCGCGCCGGCGCCACCCTGCACCCGGGCCGTGCCGTTGCGCTTTCCGTGATCGGCACGCGCTGCAAAGGCCCCACAGCCGGGCACCGTCCGGCTCACCGTGGTCGCCGGCCACCCCTGAGCGCGCCCGTTCGGCCCACGCCTACTCCGCCAGCGTCACCAGCGCGTGGCGCTTCTTGCCGGCCGAGAGCTTCACCGGGCTCGCCAGCGCGGCGCGGTCGAGCATCCGCCCCGGATCGTCGAGCGGCGCGTCGTCGAGGCGTGCGCCGCCCTCCGCGATGAGCCGCTTCGCCTCCTTGCCGGACTTGGCGAGGCCCGCGCGCACGAAGAGCTGCGCGACCGAGATGCCGTCGGCGATCTCCTCCGCGCCGAGCTCGAGCCGCGGCAGGTCCTCGCCCGTGCCGCCCCGCTCGAAGACCTCGCGCGCCGTGGCCTCCGCCGCGGCGGCGGCCTCGGCTCCGTGCAGGAGCGTCGTGACCTCGTTGGCGAGCCGGATCTTCGCCGCGTTGATCTCCGCGCCGCCCAAGGCGCCGAGGCGGTCGCATTCCTCCACCGGAAGCTCGGTGTAGAGCTTGAGGAAGCGGCCAACGTCGGCGTCCATCGTGTTGCGCCAGAACTGCCAGAAGGCGTAGGGCGAGGTGAGCTCGGCGTCGAGCCAGACCGCGCCGTCGGCGGTCTTGCCCATCTTGCGCCCGTCGGCCGTCGTCAGCAGCGGCGAGGTCAGCCCGAAGAGCTCCACCTGATCGGTGCGCCGGGCGAGGTCCACGCCGTTGACGATGTTGCCCCACTGGTCCGAGCCGCCCATCTGCAGCCGGCAGCCGTAGCGGCGCCAGAGCTCCACGAAGTCGTAGGCCTGCAGGATCATGTAGTTGAACTCGAGGAAGCTGAGCGACTGCTCCCGGTCGAGGCGGGATTTCACGCTTTCGAAGGAGAGCATCCGGTTCACGCTGAAATGCCGGCCCACGTCGCGCAGGAAGGCGAGGTAGTTGAGCCCGTCGAGCCACTCGGCGTTGTCGACCATGAGCGCGTCGGTCTCGCCCGCGCCGTAGGCGACGTAGGCGGCGAAGACGCGCCGGATGCCCTCGATGTTCTCGGCGATCTGCTCGGGCGTGAGCAGCGGGCGCTCGTCGGCGCGGAAGGACGGGTCGCCCACCTTCGTCGTGCCCCCGCCCATGAGCGTGATCGGGCGGTGGCCCGTCTTCTGCAGCCAGCGCAGCATCATGATCTGGATGAGCGAGCCCACGTGCAGCGAGCGCGCCGTGGCGTCGAAGCCGATGTAGGCGGTCACCGGCCCGGCGGCGAGCGCGGCGTCGAGCGCCTCGGCGTCGGTGCAGCCGTGCAGGAAGCCGCGCTCGGCCATCACCTGCATGAAGTCGGATTTCGGTCGCTCGGTCATCGGCCCCCGCGCTCTTGCCTGCTGCGCGGCGCGTCTATACTGGCGGGAGCCGCGGAGGGGAAGGGCGATGATCGACGGACCGGTCCGGGCGCTCGGCGCGATGTCGGGCACCTCGCTCGACGGGGTGGACGCCGCGCTCCTGCGTACCGACGGAGAGCGCATCTCGGGCTTCGGGCGGACGGGCTACCGCGAGTATTCCGGACCCGAGCGCGCGGCGCTGCGCGCGGCGCTGGGCAAATGGCCGGGCGACGCCCTCGGCGACGCGCCCCGCGTGGTGCAGCACGCCCACGCGGTCCTGCTGGCCGAGTTTCCCGAGGCCGCGATCGTGGGCTTTCACGGCCAGACCCTCGCGCATGACCCGAGGGGCCGCGGCACGCATCAGATCGGCGACGGCGCGGCGCTCGCCACCGCGCTCGGGCGGCCGGTGGTCTGGGATTTCCGCTCCGCCGACGTGCGCCTTGGCGGCGAGGGCGCGCCGCTCGCGCCCTTCTACCACTTCGCGCTGGCGAAATGGCTGGGCGCGACGCGCCCGCTCGCCTTTCTCAACCTCGGCGGTGTCGGCAACCTGACGTGGATCGACCCCGCCTGCGCCGCGCCCGAGGAGACGGGCGCGCTGCTCGCCTTCGACACGGGGCCCGCGAACGCGCCGCTCGACGACCTGATGCAGGCGCGCCGCGGGGCGCGGTGCGACACGGGCGGCGCGCTCGCCGCGCGGGGGCGCGTGGCCGAGGGCGCGCTCGAGCGGGTGATGGCGGCGCATTACTTCGACCGGATGCCGCCCAAGTCCCTCGACCGGGGCGATTTCGGCTTCCTCTCGGGGCTGGTCGCCGGGATGTCCGACGCCGACGCGGCGGCGACGCTGACGGCGGCGGTGGCCGCCTCCGTGATGCGCGGGATGGAGCATTGCCCGGCGCCGCCCGAGCGGCTGCTCGTCACCGGGGGCGGGCGGCACAACCCGGTGATGATGGAGATGCTCGCCGCCGCGCTCGACTGCCCCGTCGCGCCGGTCGAGGCGGCGGGCCTCGACGGCGACATGCTCGAGGCGCAGGCCTTCGCCCATCTCGCCGTGCGCGTCGCGCGCGGGCTGCCGACCTCCGCCCCCGGCACGACCGGCGTGCGCGCCGCGGTGGGCGGCGGCACCCTCTCGCGCCCGGTCTGAGCGGGGGGGCGGCGGGGCTGCGCGACCCGCGGCGCGTGCTGCCTCCGATCCAGCGCGGCGAGCAAACGCCCCGCGTCGCGCGCCATCGCGCCAATGCGGGCAGACGCCGCGCCCCGCGCCGGCCCCCGCGCCAAGGGCCTTGCAAGGCCCTTGGCCAAGGCGCTTGCAAGCGCCTTGGCCCTGTCCCCGCCCGGCGCGCTTCGCTATACCGGGGGCATGGTCTCCCGCGTCATTCCCGTCGAGCCCTTCGAGCTCATCGTCTTCGGCGCCACCGGCGATCTGGCGCGCAAGAAGATCCTGCCCGCGCTCTGGCGCCGCTTCCGCGCCGGGCAGATGCCCGAGGGCGCGCGGGTCATCGGCGCCGCGCGCACCGAGCTCGACACCGACGGCTGGCGGCGCATGGTGGCCGAGGCGATCGGCCCGGCGGAGGGCCTCGACGCCTTTCTCGAGCGGCTCGCCTACGTCACGCTCGACGCGACCGGCGAGGCCGGCTGGCCCGAGCTGCGCGCCGCTTGCGGCGCGCCGGAGGTGCGGGCGGTCTATTTCTCGGTCGCGCCCGCGCTCTTCGCCCCGCTCGCCGAGCGGGTGCGCGCCCACGGCCTCGCCGACGGCGAGACGCGCGTGGTGGTCGAGAAGCCCTTCGGCCACGATCTCGCCTCCGCGCGTGCGCTCAACGCCGCGCTCGCCGCGCAGTTCTCCGAGGATCAGATCTACCGGATCGACCATTACCTCGGGAAGGAGACGGTGCAGAACCTGATGGCGGTGCGCTTCGGCAACATGCTCTTCGAGCCGCTCTGGAACGCGCAATACGTCGATCACATCCAGATCACCGTGGCCGAGCAGGTCGGCGTCGCGGGCCGCGCCGAGTACTACGACCACGCGGGCGCCATGCGCGACATGGTGCAGAACCACCTGATGCAGCTTCTCTGCCTGACCGCGATGGAGCCGCCCGCGCGCTTCGAGCCGGGCGCGGTGCGCGACGAGAAGCTCAAGGTGATCCGCGCGCTCGAGCCGCCGCGCTGGCTGGTGCGCGGGCAGTACGGCGCGGGGCAGGGGCAGGCGGCCTATGTCGACGACGTGGGCGCGCCGGCGAGCGGGACGGAGACCTTCGTCGCCCTGCGCGCCGAGGTCGGCAACTGGCGCTGGGTCGGCACGCCCTTCTACCTGCGCACGGGCAAGCGGCTCTCGGCGCGCTCCTCCGAGATCGCGGTGGTCTTCAAGGACACGCCGCATTCGATCTTCGGCATCGACGCGGGCGCGCACCGCAACATCCTCGCCATCCAGCTTCAGCCGAACGAGGGGATGAAGCTCTGGATGACGATCAAGGAGCCCGGGCCCGGCGGCATGCGGCTTCTGGACGTGCCGCTCGACATGACCTTCGCCGAGACGCTGGGGCCGGAGGCGGAGCTCATCGCCGACGCCTACGAGCGGCTGATCATGGACGTGATCCGTGGCAATCAGACGCTCTTCATGCGCGGCGACGAGGTGGAGGCGGCCTGGGCCTGGACGGACGCCGCGATCGCGGGCTTCGAGGCCGCCGGCGAGCGGCCCGAGGTCTATCCCGCCGGCTCCGACGGGCCGCGCGGCGCGGAGCGCATGATGGCGCGGGACCAGCGCCTCTGGCGCGAGATCGCGGGCTGAGCGCCCCGGGGCTTGCCCGCGCCGCCCCGCGCGGGCAGGAATTGGGGACCGGGCCGCGGGAGGAAGCGATGGACTTCGTCGAGTATGCCGACCGGGAGCTGATGGCGATCGACCTCGCCAACAAGCTCGCGGGCGCCCTGCGCGCCGCGCTCGCGCGGTCGGAGCGGGTGCTCTTCGCGGTGCCGGGCGGATCGACGCCGGGGCCGGTCTTCGACGCGCTCTGCGCCGCGCGGATCGACTGGGCCTCGGTG
This sequence comes from Rhodosalinus sediminis, assembly GCF_003385555.1. Lineage (GTDB taxonomy): Bacteria > Pseudomonadota > Alphaproteobacteria > Rhodobacterales > Rhodobacteraceae > Rhodosalinus > Rhodosalinus sediminis. Next base: position 23,127 of record NZ_QOHR01000010.1, read on the forward strand.
GACGTGCTCTTGACCGACGAGCGCTGGGTGCGGCCCGATCACCCCCGCTCCAACACCCGGCTGGTGCGCGAGCGGCTGCTGGTGGAGCGCGCCGCTGCGGCGACGCTCCTGCCGATGTATCAGCCGACCGACACGCCGGAGGAGGCCGTCGCCCGCGTGACCGAGGCGATCGCGCCGCATCTGCCGATCTCCGTGCTGCTGCTCGGCATGGGCGACGACGGGCATGTCGCCTCGCTCTTTCCGGGGACCGAGGGGCTCGCCGCCGCGCTGGCCGAGGATGCGGCGCCGGTCATGGCGCTCCGCCCGCCCGAGGCCGAGGAGCCGCGGCTCACGCTGACGCGGCCGGTGCTCGACGGCGCGCTCTCCAAGCACCTCGCGATCGTGGGCGAGACCAAGCGCGCGGTGCTGGAGCGCGCGCAGCGCCGCTCGGAGGCCGAGGCGCCGGTGCGCGCGGTGCTCGGCGGGCTCACGGTGCACTGGGCGCCATGAGCGCGGCGGCGGAGAGCTGGGCGCGGCTCGACGCGCTGCGCGCCGCGCGCGAGGGCCGGCGCATCGCGGCGCTCTTCGAGGCCGACCCCGAGCGCGCGGCGCGCTTCTCGGTGCGCGCGGGGGGCATGCTCCTCGACTATTCCAAGACGGCGATCGACGCGCCCGTGCGCGCCGCGCTCCTCGATCTGGCCGCGGAGGCCGACGTCGCGGACCGGGCGCGCGCGATGATGGCGGGCGCGGTGGTCAACCCGACCGAGGGGCGCGCGGCGCTGCACACCGCGCTCCGCGCGCCCGAGGACGCGGGGCCGATCGAGGTCGGCGGCCGCAACGTGCTGCCGGAGGTGCACGCGACGCTGCGGCGGATGGAGGCCTTCGCCCGCGACGTGCGCGCGGGCCGCGCGCGGGGGCAGGGGGGCGCCTACACCGACGTCGTCAACATCGGCATCGGGGGCTCGGACCTCGGCCCGGCGATGGCGGTGCGCGCGCTTTCGCCTTACGCCGACGGGCCGCGCTGCCATTTCGTGGCCAACGTGGACGGCGCCGACATCGCCGACACGCTCGCGGGCCTCGATCCGGCGCGGACCCTGGTGATCGTCGCCTCCAAGACCTTCACCACCGTCGAGACCATGACCAACGCCGAGACCGCGCGCGCCTGGATGCGCCGGGCGGTCGCCGAGCCGGGGGTGCAGTTCGCCGCGCTCTCCACCGCCGCCGAGCGCACCGCCGCCTTCGGCATCCCCGGCGAGCGGGTCTTTCCCTTCGCCGACTGGGTGGGCGGGCGTTACTCGATGTGGGGGCCGATCGGGCTGTCGCTGATGATCGCCATCGGGCCGGAGCGGTTCCGCGAGATGCTCGCCGGCGGGCACTGGATGGACCGGCATTTCCTCGAGGCGCCGCCCGACGCGAACCTCCCGCTGACGCTGGCGCTGACCGGGATCTGGCACGCGCAGGTCTGCGGGCACGCGACGCGGGCGGTGCTGCCCTATGACCAGCGCCTCACGCGGCTGCCCGCCTACCTGCAGCAACTCGAGATGGAATCGAACGGCAAGGGGGTGACGGCGGCGGGCGAGGCGCCCGCGCGGCCCACGGCGCCGGTCGTCTGGGGCGAGCCCGGGACCAACGCGCAGCACTCCTTCATGCAGCTCGTCCACCAGGGCACGCAGGTCGTGCCCTGCGAGTTCCTCGTCGCCGCCGAGGGGCATGCGCCCGATCTCGCCCATCACCACCGGCTGCTCGTGGCGAACTGCCTCGCGCAGGCGGAGGCGCTGATGCGCGGGCGGAGCCTCTCGGAGGCGCGGGCGATGCTCGCGGATCGCTTCGCGGGCGAGGAACTGGAGCGGCAGGCGCGCCAGCGCGTCTTTCCGGGCGACCGGCCGTCGGTGACGCTCGCCTATCCGAAGCTCACGCCGGAGATGCTGGGCCGGATCGTCGCGCTCTACGAGCACCGGGTCTTCGTCGAGGGGGTGATCCTCGGGATCAATTCCTTCGACCAGTGGGGCGTGGAACTCGGCAAGGAGCTCGCCGGGAGTTTGGAGCCGGCGCTGCGCGGGGAGGAGGTGGCGGCCTCCGGCTCCACGCTGGCGCTGGCGGCCTTCCTGCGGGGGGCGTGAGCGGGCCGCTCCTCAGGCCCGTGCGGGCCGTCGTCGCGGGCGGCGCGCCTCAGCCCTCCGTCGCGCCGTCCGCCTCGATGAAGCGCCGGCGCAGCGCCTCCGGCAGCGCCACCTTGCCCGAGCGATCCGCCGCGATCAGCACGATCACGCAGCGAAAGCGCGCGGTGCAGCGGCCCTCGGACCAGAGCTCGCTCTCCAGCGTGAAGGAGGTGCGGCGAATCTCCGTGCAGCGGACGGTCACGACGTAATCCGGCTCGCCCCGCATCTCGGCGAGCCAGTCGATCTCGCCCCGCCGGATCACGGTGACATGCCCCGCCTCCGGCCCGACGACGCCGCGTTCGGCAAAGTAGCGGATGCGCGCCGTCTCGAACCAGACCATGTAGGCGGCGTTGTTCACGTGGCCGAGCTGATCGAGCTCGCCCCAGCGCACGCGGTCCGCGATGGCGAAGGGCCAGGGGGCGGGCAGGCCGGCGGCGGTCTGCTCCTCCGGCGAGAGGGGCGTGTGATAGCGCAGCGTCATGGCCCCGTCGCTAGCCCGGCGGCGCCGGGGGCGCAAGCCTCAGCCCCGCGGGATGTCGAAGCCCGGCGGGGCGAGCTCGAAGCCCTCGAAGCGAAAGCCGGGCGAGACCGTGCAGCCCATGAGCGCCCAGCCCGCGCCCGCCGCCGTCGCCTGCCAGTGGTGCGCGGGCACCCGGATCTGCGGCCGCTCGGCCGCGAGCACGTCCGGCCCGAGCCGGTGATCGCGCGCCGGGCCGTCCGCCGTCTCGGCGATCGAGAGCGTGGCCGGCGTGCCCGCGTAAAAATGCCAGATCTCGTCGGCGTCCACCCGGTGCCAGTGGCTGCGCTCGCCCGCCTTCAGCAGGAACCAGATGCAGGTCCCCGCCGGGCGCGCGCCCTCGGCCGCCTCGGCGCGCCAGGTCTCGCGGAACCACCCGCCCTCGGGGTGCGGCGCGAGGTCGAGGGTCTCGATGATCCGGTCGGGATCGGCGGGATCGGGCATGGGCGCCTCGCGGTCGTCGGTGGCGGGGCGAGGCTAACCCGCCGCGCGGCGGGAGGCCAGACGGCGCGTCGCCCGGGTCGCGCGCGTCGCGGGGACGCCGGGCGGCGGTCCTCCGCCGACGTCACGAAAACGTGCTGGAACGCTGTGGACCGAGTTGTGTTTTATCATTGCACCCGTGCCCTCGCGGCATGGACCAAGGAACGGGACATTCGGAACGAGGAGGTTTCACGATGCGGGTTTGGCTGATGGGCGCGCTGGGCGCCGCGGTGATGGCGCTGGGCGCCTGCGAGAACCTGACGACGCAGCAACGCACCGTCGCCGGGGCCGCCGGCGGGGCGGCCGGCGGGTTGATCGCGGCCGAAATCTTCGGGGCCGACGACGACTGGCGCGTTATCTCCGCGCTCGCCGGCGCGGCCGCGGGCACGGTCGTCGCGCAGAACCAGGCGACCGGCATGTGCGCCTACGCCCGGGGCGACGGCACCTATTACCGCGCGCCCTGTCCGTAACGGCGGCGCCCCCGCGGCCCGGCCGCGGGGGCTCACCCCGTTCGGAGGGTGGCGAGAAGGTCCGCGGGAATGTCCCGGCGGAGCGAGATTTCCGCGACGGTTTCGCGCGATCGCGTGCCGCCGCGCCCCGGCGCCGCGCGGTTGTGCCGAAACGCCGCCTCGCCGGCGCTGACGGATACGTAAAGCCAGTCGCCGCGCCGGGCCGGGCGGCGGGTGGCGTTTCCCGAATTGATGGGCGAGAGCCAGATGTCCGGCGCGAAGGCGTCGTGGAACGCGCCCGCGTCCAGCCGGATGACGGCCGCGTCGGGCAGGCTCCGCGCGAAGGCCGCGCCGCGCGCCGCGGGCCAGAAGAAGAGCCGCGCGTCGAGCACGGCCGCCCAGCTCTCCAGCGTGTGACCGTCGAGGAAGTCCTTGCCGCGGCCCGCGCGCAGGGGCCGCTGATGCGTGAGCGTGGCGGGGCCCTGCGCCGTCTCGAGGCGGACGGGGCCGGCGCGCAGCCGGTGCGCGCCGGGCGAGAGGCCGGCCGCCGCGATCAGGCTCTCGGCCCGGCGCAGACCCGCGGCCCGGATGCCCGGCAGATTGACCTCCGGCGTGACGTGCAGGAGCGCCCCGCCGACGCATTCGGCGAAGCGCGCCCGGTCCATCAGCCCCGGAGCACGTCGCGCCCGGCGTAGCGCGCCGCGGTGCCCAGCATCTCCTCGATGCGCAGGAGCTGGTTGTACTTGGCGAGCCGGTCCGACCGCGCGAGCGAGCCCGTCTTGATCTGCCCGCAGTTCGTGGCCACGGCGAGATCGGCGATGGTGGCGTCCTCGGTCTCGCCCGAGCGGTGGGACATGACGTTCGTCATGCCCGCGCGATGCGCCATCTCGACGGCGGCGAGCGTCTCGGTCAGCGTGCCGATCTGGTTCACCTTCACCAGCATCGAGTTGCCGCAGCCGCGCGCGATCCCCTGGGCGAGGCGCTCGGGGTTCGTGACGAAAAGGTCATCGCCGACGAGCTGCACCGCCCCGCCGAGGCGCTCGGTCAGGAGACGCCAGCCCTCCCAGTCGTCCTCGGCGCAGCCGTCCTCGATCGAGAGGATCGGGTAATCGGCGCAGAGCGACGCGAGCCAGTCGACATTTTCCGCGGGGCTGAGGGTTTTGCCCTCACCGGAAAGAACATATGCGCCGTCCCTGAAGTATTCCGTCGAGGCGCAGTCGAGCGCGAGCTGGATGTCATCGCCGGGGCGGTAGCCCGCCTTCTCGATGGACTTCAGAATGAAATCGAGGGCTTCGCGCGTGGAGCTCAGGTTCGGCGCGAAGCCGCCCTCGTCGCCCACGCCGGTGGCGAGCCCGGCGGCGGAGAGTTCCTTCTTCAGGGTGTGGAAGACCTCGGCGCCCATGCGGATGCCCTCGCGCATGGTTTCGGCGGCGACCGGCATGATCATGAATTCCTGCACGTCGATCGGGTTGTCGGCGTGCTCGCCCCCGTTGACGATGTTCATCATCGGCACCGGCAGCACCCGCGCCTGCGCGCCGCCCACGTAGCGGAAGAGCGGCAGCGCCGCGCTCTCGGCCGCCGCCTTCGCCACGGCGAGCGAGACGCCGAGGATCGCGTTGGCGCCGAGGCGGCCCTTGTTGGGCGTGCCGTCGAGCTCGATCATCGTCTCGTCGATCTCCACCTGCTCGGTCGCGTCGAGGCCGACGAGCGCCTCCGCGATCTCGCCGTTGACGGCGGCCACGGCCTCCAGCACGCCCTTGCCGAGGTAGCGGCCCGTGTCGCCGTCGCGCCGCTCCACCGCTTCGTGCGCGCCGGTGGAGGCGCCGGAGGGGACCGCGGCGCGCCCCATCGTGCCGTCCTCCAGCGTCACGTCGACCTCAACCGTGGGGTTGCCCCGGCTGTCGAGGATCTCGCGTGCGTGGATGTCGATGATGGTGGTCATGGCGCCTCGGCCTCCCGTTTCCTGTAGCGATGCCGCGGGCGTCATAACGGCGCGGCGGCGGAACCGGAAGGGCGCGGGCGCGGATTCCGCTCAGCGCGGCGCGGCGCCCGGGCTCGCGGGCGCGGCCCTCGCGGCGCGCCGCCGGCCGAGCCGCGCCTCGCGCCAGAGCGTGTAGAGCCCCGAGCCCACGATCAGCGCCGCGCCCGCGAGCGTCCAGGCGTCGGGCCGCTCGCCGAAGACGAGCACACCGATGACGAGCGCGAAGACGAGGCGCGAATAGCGGAAGGGCGTGATCGCCGCGACCTCGCCCATGCGCATCGCCTGCGTGAGCGACCAGTACCCCGCCACGCCGAGCAGCACCGCCCCCGCGAGCATGCCGAGCGTCGCGCCCGACGGCACCGCCGCGCCGCCCGTCAGCGCGAGCAGCGCCGCCCCCGTCGGGATCAGCATGGAAAAGCCCCAGGCCGAGAGCACGACCGAGGTGGTCGCGCGCGGCACCGCCCGCGTCGCCAGATCCCGCGTGGCGAGCCCCGCGACGCCCAGAAGCGCGAAGAGCGAGGCGGGCTCGAAGGCCGCGGTGCCCGGCCGGATCACGATCAGCACGCCGAGGAAGCCCGCGCCGATCGCGCTCCAGCGCCGCCAGCCCACCGGCTCGCGGAAGACGAGCGCCGCGCCCAGCGTCACGGCGAGCGGCATCGCCTGCAGGATCGCCGAGGCCGAGGAGAGCGGCGTCAGCACGATCGCGGTGACGAAGCCGAAGGTGCCCGTGAGCTCGCCGAGGTTGCGCAGCACGACCGCGCGCGAGAAGAAGACCGGCGAGACGAGGGGCTCGCGCCGCGCCAGCGCGAGCAGGGCGAAGCCCGCCGCGCCGCCCGCGCCGAGCATCATCAGGATCTGCCCGGGCGGCATCGTGGCGCCCATCCATTTCACGAACATGTCCTCGATCGCGAAGGCGGCCATCGCCCCCACCATCAACAGGATGCCCCTCAGGTTTTCCGCCATGCGCCGCGCCTCCCCGCCCGCCGATACGCCCGTTCCCGCGCGAGGGGAAGGGCCGGCGCGCCGGTGGCGAAGGCGGCGCGCGCCACGGGCGCGGCGCGCGGCACGGAAACGACATCCGGTGTCGCGGGCGGACTTGTCAGCCCGCCCGGCGCGGCCGAGGGTGCCCGATGAACCTGTCGGAGGCATCCCATGCAGACCACCACCCGGGTCGCGGTGATCGGCGGCGGCGTCGTCGGCGCGAGCGTGCTTTACCACCTGACGAAGCTCGGCTGGACCGACGTCATGCTGATCGAGCGTTCGGAGCTCACCTCCGGCTCGACATGGCACGCGGCGGGGGGCTTTCATACGCTCAACGGCGACACCAACATGGCGGCGCTGCAGGGCTACACCATCCGGCTCTACAAGGAGCTCGAGGAGATCACGGGGCTCTCCTGCGGGCTGCATCACGTGGGCGGCGTGACGCTCGCCGAGGACCGGGATCGCTTCGACATGCTGCTCGCCGAGCGGGCGAAGCACCGCTACATGGGCCTCGACACCCACATCGTCGGCCCCGAGGAGATCCGGCGGATCGCGCCCATCACCAACACCGAGGGGATCGTCGGCGGGCTCTACGACCCGCTCGACGGGCATCTCGACCCCTCGGGCACCACCCACGCCTACGCCAAGGCCGCGCGCATGGCGGGCGCGGAGGTGGTCACGCACTGCATGGTGCGCGAGACCAACCAGCGCGCCGACGGCACATGGGACGTGGTGACCGACCGGGGCACGATCCACGCCGAGCACGTCGTCAACGCCGCCGGGCTCTGGGCGCGCGAGGTGGGGGAGATGGCGGGGATCTACTTCCCGCTCCACCCGATGGAGCACCAGTACGTCGTCACCGACGAGGTGCCCGAGATCTACGAGCGTGATCAGGAACATCCGCACGTCATGGACCCGGCGGGCGAAAGCTACCTGCGCCAGGAGGGCCGCGGGCTCTGCATCGGCTTCTACGAGCAGCGCGCGAAGCCCTGGGCGGTGGACGGCACGCCGTGGGACTTCGGGCATGAGCTTCTACCCGACGATCTCGACAAGATCTCCGACAGCATCGAGTTCGCCTACCGCCGCTTCCCGGTGCTGGAGCGCGCCGGCGTCAAGAGCGTCATCCACGGCCCCTTCACCTTCGCCCCCGACGGCAACCCGCTCGTCGGGCCGGTGCCGGACGTGCGCAACTACTGGGCCGCCGTGGGCGTCATGGCGGGGTTTTCGCAGGGCGGCGGCGTGGGGCTGATGCTCGCGCAGTGGATGGTCGAGGGCGAGTGCGAGCGCGACACCTTCGCCATGGACGTGGCGCGCTACGGCGACTGGATCACGCCGGGCTACACCCGGCCCAAGGTCGTCGAGAACTATCAGAAGCGCTTCTCGGTCGCTTACCCGAACGAGGAACTGCCCGCCGCGCGCCCCTTCCGGCAGACCCCGATGTACGACACCTTCGACGCGATGGGCGCGGTCTGGGGGCACCAGTACGGGCTCGAGGTCGTCAACTACTTCGCGGAAGGCGACGAGCCGCGCTTCGAGACGCCGAGCTTCCGCCGCTCCAACGCCTGGGCGGCGACGCGGCGCGAGGTGCAGGCGGTGCGCGGCGCCGTCGGCATCAACGAGACGCACAACTTCGGCAAGTACCGCGTCACGGGGCCTGCGGCGCGCGCCTGGCTCGACCGGATCATGGCCGGCCGCATCCCGGCGCCGGGGCGGTTGGCGCTGACGCCGATGCTCTCGCCCAAGGGGCGGCTCTGGGGCGATTTCACCGTCTCCTGCGTGGAGGAGGGGCAGTTCCACCTGACCGCGAGCTACGGCGCGCAGGCCTTCCACATGCGCTGGTTCCTCGACAACCTCGAGGAGGGCGTGACGGTCGAGAACGTCTCGGACCGCGTCACCGGCTTTCAGATCGCGGGGCCGAAGGCGCGCGACGTGTTACAGGCCGCGACGCGCGCCGACGTCTCGGGCATGCGTTTTCTGGACGTGCGGCGGGTGACGATCGGCATGGTGGACTGCCTCGTGCAGCGGGTGAGCTTCACCGGCGATCTCGGCTACGAGATCTTCTGCGATCCGATGGCGCAGCGCGCGCTCTGGACCGCGCTCTGGGAGGCCGGGCGCCCGCACGGGATGACGCCCTTCGGCATGCGCGCGATGATGTCGCTGCGCCTCGACCGCTTCTTCGGCGCCTGGGGGGCGGAGTATTCGCCCGACTACACGCCGGGGGAGACGGGGCTGGATCGCTTCATCTCGTGGAAGAAGAATGTCGATTTCGTCGGCCGCGCCGCCGCCGAGCGCGAGCGCGCCGAGGGCGCGGCGCGCACGCTCCGCCCCTTCGCGGTCGATACGCTCGACGCCGACGTGCACGGTTACGAGCCGATCTGGATCGGGGGTGAGGTCAAGGGCTTCTGCACCTCGGGCGGCTATTCGCACCACGCCGACACGGCGGTCGCGCTCGGCCTGATCCCGACTGAGGCGGCCGCGCCGGGGCTCGAGGTGGAGATCGAGATCCTCGGCGAGATGCGCCCGGCGCGGATGCTCGAGACGCCGCTCTTCGACCCGGAGGGCGCGCGCCTGCGCGGGTGAGCGCGCCTTGAACCGCGCGGACGGGGCGCGATACCCTGCGGCGCGTCACGTGGTCGGGGAGATGATGAACGAGATCGGGATCCTGATCCCCGCCGCCGGCGCCTCTTCGCGTATGCGCGGGCGCGACAAGCTGCTGGAGCCGGTGGGCGGCGTCCCGCTATTGTCCCTGATCGCGACGCGGGCGCGGGCGGTCACGCGCTGCGTTTGCGTCGCCCTGCCCGGGGCGGAGGGACCCCGGCACGCCGCCATCGCGGGGCTCGACGTAAAATGGGTGCAGGTGCCCGACCCGTCCGAAGGCATGGCGGCGAGCCTGCGCGCCGCCCTCGCGGCGCTGCCGGAGCGCATGTCTGGCGTGATGATCCTCCCGGCCGACATGCCGGAAATCGACGCGCCCGACCTGCGGACGCTGATCGACGCCTTCCGCGATGCGCCCGGCATTTGGCAGGCCACGGCGGCGGATGGCACGCCCGGCCACCCGGTGATCTTTCCGGCCGACCTCTTAGGCGAGCTCGCCGAGGTCAGCGGCGACCGCGGCGGGCGCGACCTGCTCGCACGGCACGCGAACCGGCTGCACCGCCTCGCGCTGCCGGGGCGGCGCGCGGTCACGGACCTCGACACGCCCGAGGACTGGGCGCGCTGGCGCGGCGCGCCGGCCTGAGCCTCAGGCGTTGGCCTCGCGGATCTTCTCGGCGGCCTGCTTGTCGTAATTCACGCCCTTCTGGTCGAAGAGCTGATCCAGCTCGCCTGAGAGCGTCATCTCCGTGATGATGTCGCAGCCGCCGACGAATTCGCCCTTCACGTAGAGCTGCGGGATGGTCGGCCAGTCGGAGTAGTCCTTGATGCCCTGCCGGATGTCCTCGTCGGCGAGCACGTTCACGTCGGTGAACTCGACGCCCATGTAGTTTAGCACGCCGGCGACGCGGCTGGAGAAGCCGCACTGCGGCATGGATTTCGTGCCCTTCATGTAAAGCACCACGTCGTTGGCGTTCACCGTCTCGTCGATCTGGGTCTTGGCGTCGCTCATGGTCGCCTCTCGCCTTTCGTGTCCTCGGGCGCCTCGCCCGTCCCTGCATCCTGAGCCGCGGAAGCGTCCTCCGCCGGCCCGTCGTCATCCGTCTCCGCCGGCGGCTCCTCGTAGCTCGGCGCCTCCGTGTCGAAGGTGAAGGCGTCGCGCGGGTCCTCCGGCGCGTCCAGCGCGCGGCGGCGGCGCCACTCGTGCACGCCGGCGGCGAGGAAGATGGTGGCGAATCCGGCGACGATCACCCATGGCAGCCAATCGAGCAATCCGCCTCACTCGGGCGCCTTGGTGGTCAGCGCGAGCGCGTGCAGATCGCCCTGCGATCCGGCCATCTTCTCCTTGAGCGCGGCATAGACGGCGCGTTGCTGCTGCACGCGGTTCTTGCCGCGAAAGCTCTCGTCGATCACCTCGGCGGCGTAGTGGTTCCCGTCGCCGGCGAGATCCGTGATGGTCACCTTCGCGTCGGGAAAGGCCGCGCGGATCAGCGTCTCAATCTCTTGCGCCTCGATGGGCATCTGGGCAGCCGCCTCCTCTGTGTCGCGCTTCGGGGAAGACTTAATCTCGCCCCGCGAGGCGTGCAAGGGAACGTGACCCGCGCTCACACCTTCCACGCGCGCAGCGCCGCCGCGATCCAGAGCCCGGCGAGCGCGAAGGACAGGAGCGCGTTCCACTCCGCCATGCTGAGCCCGGCGAAGGCCCAGGCCACCTCGTCGCAGCGCACGACCGGCGCCGCCATGATCTGCGCCGTCAGCTCCTCGACCGAGAGATCGCCGACGGGCGCCCCGCCCGAGCAGCTTTCCGGCCCCGCCCAGAGCCCGCGCTCGACGCCCGCGTGGTAGAGCCCGATGCCCCCCGTCGCCGCCGCCGCCGCGGCCCCGAAGAGCGCCGGCAGCGCGCCCGGCACGGCGAGCGCGAGCGCGCCGATCGCCACCGCCGCCGCATGCGGCCAGCGCTGCCAGAGGCAGAGCGCGCAGGGCGGCAGCCCGCCGAGGTGCTGAAAGCCGAAGGCCAGCGCCAGCAGGAGCGCGGAGCCGCCCGCGGCGGCGAGGATCAAACGGTTGCGCGTCACATCACCCTCAACACGGCGAAGCCCCCGATCAGGAGCGCGACGAACAGGACGAACATCAGCCCGAGCCGACGCTCGATGAAGGTCCGGATCGGCGCCCCGTAGACCCGCAGGAGCGCCGCCACCAGAAAGAACCTGAGCCCCCGCGCCAGCACCGAGGTCACGAGGAAGGTGCCCATCGACAGCCCCGTCCAGCCCGACATGATCGTGATGACCTTGTACGGAAAGGGCGTCACCCCGGCGGCGAGCACCGCCCAGAAGCCCACGCCGTTGAACGTCGCGTTGAAGGCGGCCATCGCCTCCTTCTTGCCGAGCGCCTCGAGCACCGGACGCCCGAGCGACTCGTAGGCGAGCGCGCCGATCGCGTAGCCCGCGAGCCCGCCGAGCACCGAGGCGACGAGCGCGACCCCCGCGATCGCCCAGGCCCGGTGCGGCGCGGCGAGGATCATCGGGATCATCAGGACGTCCGGCGGGATCGGAAAGACCGAGCTCTCCGCGAAGGACATCGCCGCGAGCACCCAGAGCGCCCGCGGATGCTCCGCCATGGAGATCGTCCAGTCGTAAAGCGCCCGTATCATCCCGGCCCGCTGCTGCCCCGCCCCGCTCAGACCACGCCCCCGCGCGCCGGTCAAGCTGGCGGCCCCATCATCTTGGCGCAAATACTCCGGGGGGTGAGGCGGCCCCGCCGCCGAGGGGGGCAGCGCCCCCCTCCCACCCCGGCCGGACTGCACGCCCGGCCGGTGGCTCAGCCGAGCGTGTCCCAGAGCCACGGTTCCGCGATCTCGATCGAGTTGCCGGCCGGGTCGCGGACATAGATCGAGCGCGCGCCGTTCGGCCAGTGGAAATCGGCCTCGATCTCGACGCCGGCCGCCTCGAGCCGCGCGCGCCACGCCGCGATCTCCTCCGCGGGCGCGGCGAGGCAGAAGTGCCCGGGCCCCTCGGCGCCGTGTGGTGGCACCGGTATCCGCGGATTGCCGGGCGGTTTCACGGTCTCGTCGGGGTTGAAGACGAGGACGACCTGCGCGCCGGCGCGGAAGAAGACATGGCGCGCGCCCACCCGCTGGATCCGCGCGAGCCCGAGCGTGCCGCCGTAGAAGGCCTCCGCCGCGTCGAGGTCGCGGGCGTAGACCGCGGCCTCCAGAACGCCGCGGGCGGCCGGCGCCGGGGGGAGGGTGTCGTCGTGCATGATATCGAGCCTAGCAAAGCGGGCAGCGCCTGTCAGCGCGGCGTCACGGGCACGTTACACGGCGGCGCTAGGTCCTGTGACCGACACCGGATCTTGCGGGGCTTGCCCTCGGGGTAACGCGAGATATAGTTGACGCATGCGGCGGGGCGACGGACCGGCCGGGCCGGACGCCGCGCCGCCGACTGGGCGGAGGCGCGGGACGCGATGGACGGCGATTTCAGAACGAGCTTCGTGAGGGAGCCGGCGGCGCTCCGACGGCACCCGTCGCTCGTGCTCAACGCGGATTACCGCCCGCTTTCCTACTATCCGCTGTCGCTCTGGCCCTGGCAGGAGGCGGTCAAGGCGGTCTGGCTCAACCGGGTGCGCATCGTCGCCGAATACGAGGAGACGGTGCACAGCCCCTCGACCGAGATCCGAATACCCTCGGTCGTCGTCCTCAAGGAATTCGTCAAACCCCGGAAGCGCGTGGCCTTCACGCGCTTCAATCTTTTTCTGAGGGACGAATTCACCTGCCAGTACTGCGGCGCGACGGGCGATCTGACCTTCGATCACGTGGTGCCGCGCGCGGCCGGAGGCGTGACGAGCTGGGAGAACGTCGTCGCCGCCTGCGCCAAGTGCAACCTGCGCAAGGGCTCCAAGAGCCTGCGGCAGTCGGGCATGCGCCTGCGCACGCCGCCCCGGCGACCGGGCGCTGAGGAGCTGCGCAACCTCGGGCGCAAGTTCCCGCCCAACCACCTGCACGAAAGCTGGATGGATTTCCTCTACTGGGACGCCGAGCTGGAGGCGTGAGCCGGCGCGCGGGCGGCCCCGGTTCGGACACGTGCCCTGTTCGGCAAGGGGAGGTGCCCGGTGGCGATGCGGCAACGGGTGACGCGCGCGCAGTGGTGCAGGGGAGGGGCTAGACGCGACTGCGGGCGCGTCGAAGCTGTGCGCTTGCCTTCCGTCAGGCCGTGCTGGGTCGGCGAAGCTCACGGGAGAGAGGCCCGCCCACACGCGAGGGCAGATGTGCGACCGGCCACCTAGCCGCGCCTCAGTGCGGAGCTATCGCCCGGCGTCAGGCTGCGCGCGCTGACACGCTGACGCGGCAGCGGGCGGCGCACCCCTGTCAAGGAGCGGCGCGGCGCGCGACCCGTCGGGCGCGCGCCCGGGGGCTCAGGACGACGCGCCCTGCTTCTGGCCCTGACCGCCGCCTTGCTGCTGCCCGCCGCCTTGCTGCTGCTGCGCGGGCTTGGCCTTCGCCTGGCCCCCGCCCTGCGCTTGGCCGCCGCCCTGCGCCTGGCCGCCGCCCTGCGCGGGCTTCGCCCCCTCGCCGGTGGCGAGCGGGTCGTCCTGACGCTGCACGGAGCCCTCGAAATGGGCGCCGGATTCGATGGCGATGGTCTTGTGGATGATGTCGCCCTCGACCCGCGCGGTGGAGGTCAGCCGCACCTTGAGGCCGCGCACGCGGCCGACGATCCGGCCGTTGATCACCACGTCGTCGGCGGTGACTTCGCCCTTGATGGTGGCGGATTCGCCCACGGTCAGGAGATGGGCGCGGATGTCGCCCTCGACCGTGCCCTCGACCTGAACGTCGCCGGTCGTCTTGATGTTGCCGGTGATGTGCAGATCGGACGAGAGCACCGAGGGCGACGGCTTGGGCTTCTGCGCCGCGCCGGAGGACTCGGCGGAGCGGGGCGCGGGCGCGCTTTCCGGCGCGGGCGCGGGCGACGACTCCGCGGCCTTCGGGCCCGGCTCGTTGATCTTGCTCTTAGAAAACATCTCTCGCAGCCTTGATGTAGGTCATGGGGTTCACGGCCTTGCCGTCGACGCGGACCTCGTAGTGCAGATGCGTGCCGGTAGAGCGTCCACTGTTCCCCATATCACCGATGCGATCCCCGCGCGAGACCCTTTGCCCCTCGCGCACGCGCAGGCGGGACATGTGCGCGTAGCGCGTCTCGATGCCGAAGGCGTGGCGGATCTTCACCACCCGGCCGTAGCCCGACATCCAGCCGGCGTGCGTCACCACGCCGTCGGCGGTGGCGTAGATCGGGGAGCCGTGCGCCGCGGCGAAATCGGTGCCCTTGTGCATCCGGCCCCAGCGCATGCCGAAGCCGCTGGTGAAGCGGAAGTTGCCCTCGAGCGGCAGGGCGAAGGGCGCCTTCTCGGCGGCGATGCGGTAGAGGTTGATCTCGTCGAGGCGCTCGAGGATGCGCCCGGCGCGCTCGGCCTCGGGCGGCGTCGGGCCGCCGCGCGTCGAGATCGCCGCCGGCAGCCCCGGTCCGCCGAGGCCCGAGTAGCCGCGCCGCACCTCGTCGAGCAGGTCGTCCGCGTCGAGGCCGGCCTTCTCGAACATCCGGTCGAGCGGCTCCACGGAGACGAGCATCGCCTCCTCGAGTTCGCGGAAGATCGTCTCGTTGCGGTCCTGCACGAGGCGAAGCTCCTGCGCGATGCGGTCGGCGGCCAGTTCGGCGTCCTCGGCCTGCGTCGCGAGCGCGTCGCGCTCCGCCGCCGTCTCCGCGAGCGCGCGGGTCAGGAAGGCGACCGTCGCCTCCGCGCCGTCGCCGCCGCCCGTCGCGGCGTCGCCGCGCTCGATCGCGCGTTCGAGCGTGGCGAGGCGCGTCTCGGCAGCGTCGCGGGCGCGCTGCGTCTCGTGCAGGCGCGTGCGCATGACCTCGAGGCCCGAGGCGAGCTCGCGCTGGCGCGTCTCCGCCGCGAGGAGCGCCGACTGCATCTCCGAGACCTCGCGCAGCGCCGCGTCGAAGCGCGCCTGCGCCGCCGCGGCCTCGGAGGCGCGCGTGTCGCGCTCGGCGGCGAGCTCGTTCAGCCGCGCCTCGTAGGTCTCCATGTCGCGGCGCGCCTGCTCGCGGAAGTTGCCGCCGCCGATCGCGTCCATCATCAGGATCGCGGTGGCGAGGATCGTCCAGCCCACCACGAGCGTTCCGCCGAGCGTCGCCAGCGCCTGCGTCCCCGGCCGGAGCCGGATGAAACGCATGTCGTCGTCGGATTTCAGAAAGAGCCGTCGCTCTGGAAAAACGCGCTCAAGCCGCGCATGAAGTCGTGTCGCCAGCTGCGTTCGCACGAAGCCTGCCCCTCGAGCCTGTCTCAATCGCGGCGTTCGGTCTCCCCAAACCGACGCCTTGCCCGGTTGGTTAGCGTCTGCCCGCGCGATGGGCAACTTTTTGTTAATTGAATCTGGCCGACATCATGGCGGACCGCGCCGAACTGGCGGAAATCCGCCGATTCGCGTCCCGCCGCCGCCTCAGCGCGCCTCCTCGGCGAGCGGCCAGTAGAAATCCGGCGGCAGGCCCGCCTCGGCGCGTTTCTCGGTGTTGAAGGGCGGCTTCAGCCCGCCCTTGAAGTAGCGCCGCACGAGGGCGTGGAAGGTCTCTTTCGGGTCCTCCTCGTGGCGCCCGCAGAGGAAGTGGAACCACTTGGAGCCGTAGGCGACGTGGCTCACCTCCTCGGCGTAGATCGTCTCGAGCGCGGCGACGGCGTCGGTCTCGTCGTGGCGGCGGAAGAGCGCGATCATGTCCGGCGTCACGTCGAGCCCGCGCGCCTCGAGCACCATGGGCACCACGGCGAGGCGGCCCATGATGTCCTCGGCCGTGTCCTCGGCGGCGCGCCACATGCCGGCATGGGCGGGCAGGGCGCCGTAGTGCGCCCCCCGCGCGGCGAGGCAGTCCGACAGCAACCCGAAGTGCTTCGATTCCTCGTCGGCGGCCTGCACCCAGTCGTCGTAGAAGCCCGCCGGCATCGGGATGTGCGCGAAGCGCGCGATCACGTCCCAGTGCAGGTCCACCGCGTTGAGCTCGATGTGCGCGACGGCGTGCAGCATGGCCGTCCGCCCCTCGGCGGAGCCGGGCTTGCGCTTGGGCACCTCGCGCGGGTCGAGAAGCTCGGGCCGGTCGGGGCGCGCGGGCCGCAGGGGCGGATCCGCGCGCCCCACCGGCGGCACCTCGCCCGCGGCGCGCGCGGCGAACCAGTCGGCGGCGTGTGCGCGCGACAGCCGGGTCTTCTCGGCCGCGTCGGCGGTGGAGAGCACCTCGGCCGCGCAGTCGGCGAGCGGGCGCATCACAGCGCCTTCGCCGCCTCGAGCACCTCCTCGGCGTGGCCGGGCACCTTCACCTTGCGCCACTCGCGCGCGATGCGGCCCTCGCCGTCGATCAGGAAGGTGGAGCGCTCGATGCCCCAGAAGGTCTTGCCGTACATCTTCTTCTCGGCCCAGACGCCGTAGCGCTCGGCCACGTCCGAGCCCTCGTCCGACAGGAGCGGCACCGTCAGCGCGTGTTTCTCGGCGAATTTGTCGTGGCTCTTCAGGCTGTCCTTGGAGATGCCGAAGACCTGCACGCCGAGCGCGTCGAACTCCGCCTTCAGCCCCGAAAAGGCGATCGATTCCTTCGTGCAGCCGGAGGTGTCGTCGCGGGGATAGAAGAACAGCACCACGGGCGCCGGGCGCAGGGCGGACAGGGTGACCTCGCCCCCGCCGGTGACGGGCAGCGTGAAATCGGGCGCGGTGGTGTCGCTCATGGAGGGCTCCTCGGATGATGTCGCGTCAACGCGCGATAATAGAGACATTCCACACGGAGGAAAGGCGGGAGGCGGCGGCGACCCGGTCGCGCCCCGGGCCGCTCGAACCTGCGTCGCTCGACGGACGCGCCGTCACCGACGCCACCGGGCTCCGGCGCGACCGGGGCCGGGCGCGCGCGCCGGGGCGCCCGATCGGCCCGCGCGCGGCCTTGACCCCGGGCATGTTCGGGGAAATCTTCCGGCCGAGCCCGGCGAGGGTGATTCAGCAGGACGATGGCCGCGATGAAACTCTCCGAGTTCGACTTCGATCTGCCCGAGGAGCTGATCGCGACGCGGCCGGCGCGGCCCCGCTCCTCCGCCCGGCTCCTCGTGGCCGAGGGCGATCGGATCACCGACGCCGTGGCGCGCGACCTGCCCGAGTTCCTGCGCCCCGGCGACCGGCTGGTGCTCAACGACACTAAGGTGATCCCCGCGCGGCTGAGCGGCACGCGGCAGCGCCACGGCGATGCGGGCCCTTCGGAGGCGCGGATCGAGGTGACCCTCCTCGAGCCGCGGGCGGGCGGGCTCTGGACCGCGCTCGTCAAGCCGATGAAGAAGCTCGCGGCCGACGAGGTGATCCGCTTCTCCGACGAACTCTCGGCGCGGATGGAGGGGCGAGAGGAGGAAAAGGCGCTTCTCGCCTTCGACCTCACGGGCAAGGATTTCGACGAGGCGCTCGCGCGCGCCGGCGCCATGCCGCTGCCGCCCTACATCGAGCGCCGCCGCGCGGCGGACGCGCAGGACGCCGAGGACTATCAGACCGTCTGGGCCCGCCGCCCCGGCGCCGTCGCCGCGCCCACGGCGAGCCTGCATTTCGACGAGACGCTGCTCGACGCGCTCCGCGCCGCCGGGATCGGCATGACCCACGTCACGCTCCACGTCGGCGCGGGCACCTTCCTGCCGGTGAAGGTGGACGACGTGACCGAGCACCGGATGCACGCCGAATGGGGCGAGGTGAGCGAGGCCGCCGCGGCCGAGATCGCCGAGACCCGCCGCGCGGGCGGGCGGATCATTCCGGTGGGGACCACGGCGCTGCGCCTTCTGGAGACCGCGGGGCGGTCGGGCGAGGTCGTGCCCTGGTCGGGCGATACGGACATCTTCATCTACCCGGGCTTCGAGTTCCGCGTCGCCGACGCGCTGATGACGAATTTCCACCTGCCGAAATCCACGCTGATGATGCTGGTCGCCGCCTTCATGGGGCGCGCGCGGATCGAGCGGATCTACGCCCACGCGATCGCGGAGCGGTATCGCTTCTTCTCCTACGGCGACGCCTCGCTCCTGGTGCCGGCGTGACGCGCGCCGCGTCGCGGGAACCCACCCGGCAGGTCGCGTCTTGACGCGCGGACCCGCGCGCCCGGTGGCAGGATCGGCGCGCGCAGGCCGCGCGGAGACGGAGACATCATGCTGAGCGTGCTCAACAGCGCCTGGGCGCTCCTGCTCGGGCTTCTTCTGCTGATGATCGGCAACGGGCTGCAGGGCACGCTCCTCGGCGTGCGCGGCGAGATCGAGGGGTTCTCGGCCTTCGAGATGTCGATCGTCATGGCGGCCTACTTCGGCGGCTTCCTCGGCGGCTCGCGCATGGCGCCGGGGATGATCGCGCGGGTGGGGCACGTGCGCGTCTTCTCCGCGCTCGCCTCGATGGTCTCGGCGGTGGTGATCCTCTTTCCGGTCATCACCGACCCCTGGGCCTGGTCCATCGGGCGGCTGATCATCGGCTTCTGCTTCTCGGGCGTCTACGTGACCGCGGAAAGCTGGCTCAACAACACCTCCACCAACGAGACGCGGGGCCAGACGCTGGCCATCTACGTGCTGGTGCAGATGATCGGGCTGATCCTCGGGCAGGCGCTTCTGGTGGTGGCGGACCCCTCGGGCTTCGTCCTCTTCGTGATCCCGGCGGTGCTGGTCTCCATCTCCTTCGCGCCGATCCTGCTGTCGGTCTCGCCGGCGCCGGCCTTCGGCACGGCGAAGCGGATGACGCTCGGCGATCTCTACCGCGCCTCGCCGCTGGGTCTCGTGGGGATGCTGCTGCTCGGCACGGTGTTTTCCGCGCAGTTCGGCATGTCGGCGGTCTACGGCGCCGAGTCGGGGCTTTCGGTGCGCCAGATCTCGGTCTTCGTCTCGGCCTTCTTCGTGGGCGCGCTGGTGCTGCAGTATCCGCTCGGCTGGCTGTCCGACCGGATGGACCGCCGGGTGCTGATCCTCGCGCTGGCGGCGCTGGGCACCGGGGGCGCGGTGCTCGGCCTCCTGCTCGGCGGCGTGCGCACCGAGCTTTTGCTGGCGGCGGCCTTCACGATCGGCGCGGTGGCCAACCCGCTCTATTCGCTGCTCATCGCCTACACCAACGACTTCCTCGAGCCCGACGACATGGCCGCGGCCTCGAGCGGGCTCGTCTTCGTCAACGGCGTGGGCGCCATCGTCGGGCCGCTGGTGGCGGGCTGGGTGATGCAGGTGATCGGCCCCGCCGGTTTCTTCGCCACGATCGCGGGCTTCTTCGCCGCGCTCTCGGCCTATGCCGCCTGGCGCATGACGCGCCGTCCGGCGCCGGCTGCCGAAGAAACGGGCAGCTATGCGCCGCTCGGGCCGACGGTCACGCCGGTCGCCGTGGAACTCGCGCAGGAATACGCGATCGATACGGCGCTGGAAGAGCAGGACAATCCGGAGCCGGGCGCGTGAGCGGGGCGTCGGAACTGTCGCAATTCGTGAAAAGGTCACGGTTGAGCCGCGGCGCTCGGGGGCCTTTACTGGACACCGTGTAAATCAGCCGTGACGCAAGGGAGAACGGGATGACCGGCGCGGAGGAGGTCCTCGGTTTCTGGCTCGACGAGGTGGGGCCGGAGGGATGGTACAAGGTCGACCCCGACCTCGACGCCCGCATCCGCGAGCGATTTCTCGGGATGTGGGATGGCGCGACGGAGGGCCGCTTCGCGCTCTGGCTCACCTATCCCTCGGGCGCGCTCGCCTACATCATCCTCACCGACCAGTTCCCGCGGAACATGTTCCGCGGCGAGCC
This sequence comes from Rhodosalinus sediminis, assembly GCF_003385555.1. Lineage (GTDB taxonomy): Bacteria > Pseudomonadota > Alphaproteobacteria > Rhodobacterales > Rhodobacteraceae > Rhodosalinus > Rhodosalinus sediminis. The sequence goes on from NZ_QOHR01000010.1 coordinate 43,078, forward strand.
GCGCGCCTTCGAGACGGACATGGCCGCGCTCGCCGCGGCGAAGTCTGCGATCCAGCGGGGCTGGGACCTGCGCATCGACGAGCCGGCGCGGCAGTTCTTCTACCTGCCGCTGATGCATTCGGAAAACCTCTGCGATCAGGACCGCTCGGTGCGGCTGATCTGCGAGCGGATGCCCGAGACGGGCGCCGAGACGCTGCGCCACGCGCGCGCGCACCGCGAGGTGATCCGCCGCTTCGGGCGCTTCCCCTACCGCAACGCGGCGCTCGGCCGGACCGACACCACCCCGGAGCGGAGCTTCCTCGACGAGGGCGGCTACGGCGCGGTGGTGCGCGGGCTCGAAGAGGTCGCCGCCTGAGCCCGCCCGCCATTGTTCCCGCGGGGCGTTTCGCATAGCGTCCCCGGGACGCACGCGGCAGGAGGCGACATGGCGGGCAAGTCTTTCGATGTTATCGTTATCGGCGCGGGGCCGGGGGGCTACGTCTGCGCCATCAGGGCTGCGCAGCTCGGGCTGTCGGCGGCCATCGTCGAGCGCGAGCACATAGGCGGCATCTGCCTCAACTGGGGCTGCATCCCGACGAAGGCGCTGCTGCGGACCTCCGAGCTCTATCACCAGATGCACCGCGCCGGTGACTTCGGCCTCTCGGCGGAAGGGCTCGATTTCGACTTCGACAAGGTGATCGACCGTTCGCGCAAGGTCGCGGGGCAACTCGCCTCCGGCGTCGATCACCTGATGAAGAAGAACAAGGTCACCGTGGTGCGCGGGGACGGGCGCCTCGCCGGCGGGGGCCGTGTCGCGGTGGCGACCGAGGCGGGCGAGGAGGTGCTCGAGGCGCCGCACATCGTGCTCGCCACCGGCGCCCGCGCGCGCGAGCTGCCGGGGCTCGAGGCCGACGGCGCGCGCGTCTGGACCTATCGCCACGCGCTGAAGCCGCCGCACATGCCCGCGCGGCTGCTGGTGATCGGGTCGGGCGCGATCGGCATGGAATTCGCGAGCTTCTATCACACCATGGGTGCGCAGGCGACGGTGGTCGAGGTGCAGGACCGCGTGCTGCCGGTCGAGGACGCCGAGATCAGCGCCTTCGCCCGCAAGGCCTTCGAGAAGCAGGGCATGGAGATCCGCACCGGCGCGACGGTCAAGTCGCTCGCGCGCCACGCGGACCGGGTGACGGCCGAGATCGAACAGGGCGGCGCGACCGAGACGCGCGATTTCGACACGGTGATCTCCGCCGTGGGCATCGTGGGCAATACCGAGGGGCTCGGGCTGGAAGAGGCCGGGGTGACCGTGGAGCGCGGGCAGGTGAAGGTGGACGCCATGGGGCGGACCGGCGTGCCGGGGCTCTACGCGATCGGCGACATCGCCGGCGCGCCGTGGCTCGCCCACAAGGCCAGCCACGAGGGCGTGACGGTGGCCGAGCTCATCGCCGGGGGCGACCCGCACCCGGTGACGCCGGACCAGATCGCCGGCTGCACCTATTGCCACCCGCAGGTGGCCTCCATCGGGCTGACCGAGGAGCAGGCGGCGGAGCAGGGCCGCGCGGTGCGCGTCGGCCGCTTCCCCTTCATCGGCAACGGCAAGGCCATCGCGCTCGGCGAGCCGGAGGGGCTGGTCAAGACGCTCTTCGACGCGGAGACGGGCGAGCTTCTGGGCGCGCACATGGTGGGCGCCGAGGTCACCGAGCTCATCCAGGGCTATGTCGTCGGCCGCACGCTGGAGACGACGGAGGCGGAGCTCATGCAGACGGTCTTCCCGCATCCGACGCTGAGCGAGACGATGCACGAATCGGTGCTCGCGGCGCACGACCGGGCGCTGCATTACTGAGGGCGCCGGTTACGGCCGCTGCGGGAGGGGGGCTGTCTGCCCCCCTCGGCCCTGCCGGGCCTCACCCCCCGAGGATATTTCGATCCAAGAAGAAGGGCGGGACGCCGCGGCGGGGCGGCATGGCGACGGGGCGGGTCAGAAGGACCAGACCGCCGCGTCGTCGGCGAGGAGCGCGTCGGCCATCGCCGGGGGCTCTGCGACGCCGACGCCGTCCATCAGCACCTCGGGCCCTTCGCCGCGCCCGGGCAGGTAGATCGCGCAGACCTCCGCCGTGGCGCCGTTCTCGATCGCGGCCTTCAGCAGGCCCTGCGGGCTCATGTCGCGCGGCGGCTGCGGGGCGGTGGCGCTCTCGGGCGCCTCGGCGAGGGCCATGTCGCCGGCCGGGCCGCAGAGCAGGATGCGCGCGTCGACGCCCTTCTGCACGGCCTGCATGGTGAGCACCATGCTCATCAGCTGGGTCTGCGGCTCGGGCGAGGTGACGACGGTCACCAGGGTCTCCTCCATCTCGGCGGCGGCCGGAGCGGCGAGCGTCGCGGCGGCGGCGGCCGCGGCGAGGGTCTTGCGGATCATGTGACGTCCTTTCGGATTAGGGGCGCGTTTCCTGCTGGCCACCTTATAGATGTATATGAGATTTGGAATACGATATCCTGTCGCAGGGGGCGATGCTCCGCGCCGGCCCGGGCGCCCGGCCCGATCTCAGGCGCTGCGGCGGCGTCCGCCGCGCCGGCCGCCGCCGCGGCCGCCCGCGGCCTGCGCCGCGCGCGCGGCGTCGGGGAAGGGCGTGCCCTCGGCCACCACGTCGAGCACCTTGGCGAAGCGGATCCACTCGCCGCCGTTGGGGTCGTTGTTCATCAGGAAGTTGGCGGCCTTGATCGCCTCCATCTCGACCTGGCGCACCGGGTTCATGATCGCGCTCGTCATGCCGGCGGTGATCGCCATCGGCAGGAAGGCGGCGTTGATCCCGTGGCGGTGGGGCAGCCCGAAGGAGATGTTGGAGGCGCCGCAGGTGGTGTTGACGCCGAGTTCCTCGCGCAGGCGACGCACCAGCGTGAAGACCTGCCGCCCGGCGGTCGCCATCGCGCCCACCGGCATGACCAGCGGATCGACGACGATGTCGTGCGCCGGGATGCCGTGGTCGGCCGCGCGCTCGACGATCTTCTTCGCCACGGCGAAGCGCACCTCCGGGTCCTCGCTGATCCCGGTGTCGTCGTTGGAGATCGCCACCACGGGCACGTCGTATTTCTTCACCAGCGGCAGGATCGCCTCGAGCCGTTCCTCCTCGCCGGTGACGGAGTTCACGAGCGGGCGCCCCTCGGCCACCGAGAGCCCGGTCTCGAGCGCGGCCGGGACGGAGCTGTCGATGCAGAGCGGCACGTCGACGAGCCCCTGCACCAGTTCGATCATGCGCCGCATCAGGGGCGGCTCGGTCTCGTTCGGGTTGGGGTTGGAATTGTAGACGACGCCCGCGTTGACGTCGAGCACCATGGCCCCGCAGGCGACCTGCTCCAGCGCGTCCTTCTCGACGGTGGAGAAGTCGCCCGCCTCGAGCTCGGCGGCGAGCTTCTTGCGGCCCGTGGGATTGATGCGCTCGCCGATGACGCAGAAGGGCTCGTCGAAGCCGATGGTCACGGTCTTCGACTTGGAGGCGACGAGGGTGCGGGTCATGTGGGTCCTTTCCGGGGTCAGACGGCGGCGCGGGCGGCCGGGCGGGCCGCGGCGCCGCCATGGGCGGCGAGCCAGTCGGCGGCGGCCTGGATGCCGCCGAGCGGGAAGAGGTGCAGCGCCTCGATGTTGGTCGCCTGCCCGGCGGCGCGGCGCGCGGCGAGATCGGCCACCAGCTCGGTCGGCTCGAAGGGCTTGACGAGCTTCGAGACGTCCATCGCCCGGCGCTGCAGCACCTTGAGGGAGGGGCCGACGCCGCAGGCGACGGCGAACTTGATGAGCGTCTGCAGCTTCGCCGGCCCCGCGATGCCGAGGTGGACGGGCATGCGGATGCCCTCGGCCGCGAGCCGCTCGGCCCAGGCCACCATCGGGCCGGCCTCGAAGGCGAACTGCGTGACGATCGCCATCTCGGCGTCCGTCCGGTCGGCGAAGGCCTGCTTCCAGCGCAGCGCCGCGTCCACCTCGCGGGTGCCGCCCCCGGGGTCGATGTCGCGGTTGCCCTCCGGGTGGCCCGCGACGTGCAGCCGGCCGAAGCCGTGCGCGTCGAAGAGCCCGGTCTCGAGGAGTTGCATGGAGGAGTCGAAGGCCCCGTGCGGCGTGGCGACGCCGCCGGCGAGCACCAGCGCCTCGCGCACGCCGGCCTCGCCCTGATAGCGCGCGATCCAGTCCGCGAGCGTGGCGCGGTCGGGGATGATGCGCGCGGGGAAATGCGGCATCGGCTCGAAGCCCTCGGCGCGCAGCCGCGCGGCGGTGGCGACCATGTCGGCGATGGGCGTGCCCTCGATGTGCGCGATGTAGACGCGCGTGCCCGCGGGCAGCAGGGCGCGGAAATCCTCCACGCGCGCGGCGGTGCGCGGCATCACCTCGATGGAGAAGCCCGCGAGCATCGCCTCGATCTCGGGGTTCCGGGGCCCCGGCGCCCCTGCGCCGCGCTTCGGGAAGTTGAGAATCGCCATCAGGGCCTCCTTCCATGGCATCGGGCCGTCAGGCCCATCCGTCGTTGTCGATGAGCGCCCTGAGCCGGGCCGGATCGTAGGTCGCCTCGAGGCGCGCGGCCTCGGCGTCGGCGACCTCCGCCGGGTCGCCCTCGGCGGGGTAGGGGGGCGCCTTGCGCCACTCGGCGAGATAGGCGTCGCTGTCGCGCGCGCCGATCTTCATCGCCGCGCGGTCGATCGCCTGCTCGAAGCGCTCGGGCAGGGCGCGCTTCGCGCCGCGCCGGCCCTTGCCGACGATGACCTGCGCGGGAATGTCGCGCCAGTAAACGATTGTCACCTCGGGCATCGCGGTGATTCTCCTCCCATCTCGTCACCTCTCTACGTCACGGACCGGGCGCGGCCCGGTCTGATTTCGACTCCTGTGCGTCGCCGAGCGACTCGGGCCGAAAAGATGCGCGGCACCTTGTTCGATCCGCCCCGCGCACGTATCTTCATGACAACTTTGTATCCGGAGGGCGTGAGACATGGCGCCCAGGCGTCCCGACGGTGCGGGCGCGTTCCCGGTCCCGGTCGAAAGCCCCGCGCCCCGACCGCCCGATCCGGCGGAGCTCTATGCTGCGCTCGATCTGGGCACGAACAGTTGCCGCATGCTGATCGCCCAGCCGAAGGGCGGGCAGTTCCATGTGGTGGACAGCTTCTCGAAGACCGTCCAGCTCGGCGAAGGGCTGGAGCGGACGGGCGCGCTCGGCCGCGCGTCGCAGCGGCGCACGCTGCAGGCGCTGCGAATCTGCCAGCAGAAGATCCGCCGCCACGACGTGCGCCGCATGCGCCTCGTCGCGACGGAGGCCTGCCGGCGCGCGCAGAACGGCCCGGAGTTCCTGCGCCGCATCCAGCGCGAGACGGGCCTCACGCTCGAGATCATCGAGCCCGAGGAGGAGGCGCGCCTCGCCGTGATCTCCTGCGCGCCGCTCGTCTCCACCAAGACCGAGCAGCTCCTCGTCGTCGACATCGGCGGCGGCTCGACCGAGCTCGTCTGGATCGACCTCTCGTCGGTGCCCAACCGGGAGCGCCCGCGCGCCATCATGCGGCTGCACGCGGGCTTCCACCCGCCCGAAAGCCCCTTTCCGGCGGCCAAGGTCGTGGACTGGATCAGCGTGCCGCTCGGCGTGGCGACGCTGCGCGACCAGTTCCGCGACGTCGAGGACGACGCGGCGCGCTACGCGTTGATGAGCTGGTTCTTCGAGGAAAACCTCGCCGAATTCGCGCCCTACAAGGACGAACAGACCCGCGCCGGGTTCCAGGTGATCGGCACCTCCGGCACGGTCACCACCGTCGCGGCGAGCCACCTCGGCCTCAGGCGCTACGACCGCACGAAGGTCGACGGGCTGCGCATGACCTCCGACCAGATCGACCGGGTGATCCGCGACTACCTCGCGATGGGGCCGGTGGGCCGGCGGCGCGATCCGCGCATCGGGCAGGACCGGCAGGCGCTCATCATGTCCGGCGCGGCGATCCTGCAGGCGCTTCTCCGGCTCTGGCCGACGGACCGGCTGTCGGTGGCCGACCGCGGGCTGCGCGAGGGGCTTCTCTACGCGCAGATGTCGGCCGACGGGGTGCTGGAGGATTCGCCGGTCTGACGCGCGCCGGAGGGGTGCTCGTCAGAGGCCGCGAATTTTCGTACGAAAATTCGCACCCGGCCGCGTGGCGCAGCGTGGAGATTTTTCGTACGAAAAATCTCCCGCGATGGGTGAGGGAAGAGATGCCGAAGAAAGCCGGAAACTCGGGGCGCGGGCAGCGCGATCTCAAGGTCAAGGTGCGCACCGCGCGCGGGCGCAAGCCGTCGTCCACGCGCTGGCTACAGCGCCAGCTCAACGACCCTTACGTCAAGCGCGCCCGGGCCGAGGGCTACCGCGGCCGCGCCGCTTTCAAGATCCTCGAGCTCGACGACAAGTACCGCTTCCTCGTGCCCGGGGCGCGGGTGGTCGATCTGGGCTGCGCGCCCGGCGGCTGGAGCCAGGTCGCCGTCGCGCGCGTCAACGCCCTCGGCGAGAAGCCGGGCAAGGCCGAGGGCCGCGTGCTCGCCGTCGATCTGCAGGAGGTCGAGCCGATCCCGGGGGCCGAGGTGCATCGCCTCGACTTCATGGAGGAGGGGGCCGACGATGCGATCAAGGGCTGGCTCGGCGGCCGCGCGGACGTGGTGATGTCGGACATGGCCGCCGCCTCTTCGGGCCATCGGCAGACCGACCACCTGCGCATCGTCGCGCTCTGCGAGGCCGCCGCCGCGCTCGCCTTCGACGTGCTGGAGGAGGGGGGCACATTCGTGGCCAAGGTCCTCGCCGGGGGCGCGGAGGACGGGCTGCAGGCGGAGCTCAAGCGCCGCTTCGACAAGGTCGCCAACGTCAAGCCGCCCGCCTCGCGCGCCGACAGCGCCGAGAAATTCGTCGTCGCCACGGGCTTCCGGGGCCGCGGGGCGGAGGATTGAGCGGCCCCGTCATCCGCGCGTGACACGGGGTTTCTATCCCCGGCGTCATGTCCCATGCTGCAGGGCAGCACGACGGATGCGGAGACCGGGATGCACCTCGAGAACAAGACCTTCGACGACCTGGAGATCGGCGACAGCGCGGAGCTCACGCGGCTCTGCACGCTCGACGACCTACTGATCTTCGCCAATGTCTCGGGCAACCACAACCCGATGCACATTCAGGACCCGGACGGCCCCGGCCCGCGCGAGCCGGTCGTGCCCTCGATGTTCGTGGGCGCGCTCGTCTCGGCGGTGCTCGGCAACCTGCTGCCGGGGGCGGGGACGCTCTATCGCCACCAGACGCTGGAATTCCGTGACCGCGCGGAGGCCGGCGACGAGCTTCTGAGCCGGGTCACCGTGACGGCCAAGAACGCCGACGACGGCACCGTGACGCTCGAGACCGAGGTGCGGCGCGTGGCCGACGACGCGCTCGTGATGCGCGGCGAGGCGGTGGTCGAGGCCCCGCGCGAGAAGCTCTCCTACGACGACAAGGACCTGCCGGGGCTGATCGTGCAGCGTCATCGCCATTTCGAGGCGCTGATGCGGCAGGCCGACGACCTGCCGCCCCTGCCCATGGCCGTCGTCGCACCGGAGGAGGAGAACGCCCTCGGCGGTGCCGCGCTCGCCGCGCGGCGGGGGCTGATCACGCCGATCCTCGTGGGCGCGCGCGGGAGGATCGAGGCCGTGGCCGAGGCCGCCGGCGAGGACATCTCCGGCTTCGAGATCCACGACGAGGCCGACCACGCCGCCGCCGCGCGCCGCGCGGTCGCGCTCGTCCGCGAGGGGCGCGCGGGCGGGCTGATGAAGGGGCATCTGCACACCGACGTGCTGCTGCGCGCGGCGCTCGACAAGGAGCAGGGCCTGCGCGCCGGGCGGCGCTTCACCCATGTCTTCGTGATGGACGTGCCGGGGCTGCCGCATCCGCTGCTGGTCTCGGACGCGGCGATCAACATCTCGCCCGATCTCGATTGCAAGACGGACATCGTGCAGAACGCGATCGAGGTGGCGCGCGCCATCGGGATCGAGCCGCCGCGCGTCGCGGTGCTCTCGGCGATCGAGACGGTGAACCCGGCGCTGCCCTCCTCGATGGACGCGGCGCTCCTGTCGAAGATGGCCGACCGCGGGCAGATCACCGGCGGCTACGTCGAGGGGCCGCTCGCCATGGACAACGCGGTGGACATGGGCGCGGCGCGGACCAAGGGGCTCGGCGAATCGGACGTCGCGGGCCGCGCGGAGGTGCTCATCGCGCCCAATCTCGACGCGGGCAACATGATCGCCAAGCAGCTGACCTTCATCGCCCATGCGGAGGCGGCGGGCGTCGTGGCGGGGGCGAGCGCGCCCATCGTGCTCACCAGCCGCGCCGACGACGAGATGGCGCGGCTCGCCTCCTGCGCGGTGGCGGCGCTGCATCACCGCAGGCTGACGGGGGGCGCCGAATGACCGACCATGTGCTGACGCTGAACGCAGGCAGTTCCTCGCTCAAGATCGGGCTCTTCACCGCCGCGGCCGAGCCCGAGGTCCGCGCGACGGGCGCGGTGGAGCGCATCGGCGGCGCGGCGGCGCTCACCCTCGAGGACGGTGCGGGCGCGACGCTCGGCACCCGCGATCTGGGGGAGGGCGGAGCCGATCACGCAGGCGCGCTCGACGCCGCGCTCGCGATGCTGCGCGAGCATTTCCCCGAGGCCGGCATCGCCGCCGTGGGCCATCGCGTCGTCCACGGCGGGCAGGATCACGACGCGCCGGTGCGCCTCGACGACGCCGTGCTCGCCCGGCTCGCCGAGCTCGAGCCTTTCGCGCCGCTTCATCAGCCGCACAACCTCGCCGGGGTGCGGGCAGCGCGCGCGGCCTTTCCCGAGGCGGTGCAGGTCGCCTGCTTCGACACGGCCTTTCACCGCCATCACCCCTTCGTCAACGACGTCTTCGGCCTCCCGCGCGAACTCTACGACCGCGGCGTGCGGCGCTACGGCTTCCACGGGCTGAGCTACGACTACATCGCGGGCGAGCTCGCGCGGGCGCACCCCGCGCTGCACGCGGGCCGCGTCGCGGTCGCGCATCTGGGCAACGGCGCGTCCATCTGCGGCATGGTTCAGGGCCGCTCGGTCGCCTCCACCATGGGCTTCACCGCGCTCGACGGGCTGCCGATGGGCACGCGGGTCGGCCAGCTCGACCCCGGCGTGGTGCTCCACCTGATCGAGCAGGAGGGCATGTCGGCGGCCGAGGTGACGGGGATGCTCTACAAGCGCTCGGGGCTCCTCGGCCTGTCGGGTATCTCGAACGACATGCGCACGCTCGAGGCCTCGGACGATCCGCGCGCCGACGAGGCGATCGCCTATTTCACCTTCCGCATCCGGCGCGAGATCGGCGCGATGGCCGCGGCGATGGAGGGGCTCGACGGCATTGTTTTCACAGGAGGCATCGGCGAGAACTCGGCGCGCGTGCGCCGCGAGGTCTGCGCGCCGATGAGTTGGCTCGGCGTCGCGCTCGACGCGGCGGCGAACGAGGCCGGCGCGGCGCGCATCGACGCGGGCGGCGACGTCGGCGTGCTGGTGATCCCGACCGACGAGGAGCGCGTGATCGCCCGCGCCGCGGCCGCCGCGCTGGGCTGAGCGCCGGTGCCCGGCCGAGCCGGCGGAACGGGGGCTCTGCCCCCGCCGCGCCTGCCGGCGCGACTCCCCCGGAGTATTTCCGCCAAGATGATGGGCGGGGCGCCCTGCCGGGCCCGCGCTGCGGTGCGGCGACGGAAAAGGGCTGACGCGGGCGCGCCTTCTGCGCTACGACTTCACCGAAGAGCGGGCCGCGCCGGCCGCGCGCGGCGCAGCAGGGAGAGACGACGCGATGCACATGACGGGCAGCCGGGAGATCCGCGCCGACCGCGAGACCGTCTGGGCGGCGCTTCTGAGCGCGGAGGTTCTGAAGGCCTCGGTGCCCGGGTGCAAGGAGCTCGAGGGCGACGCCGAGGAGGGCTTCCAGGCGAGCGTCACGCAGAAGGTCGGCCCGGTGAAGGCGACCTTCAAGGGCACGGTGACGATCTCGGACATGCAGCACCTCGAGAGCCTGCACCTCGCCGGGGAGGGCAAGGGCGGCGCGGCGGGTTTCGCCAAGGGCGGCGCCGACGTGACGCTCGAGCCGACCGAGGATGGCACGCGGCTCTCCTACGAGGTGGAGGCGAAGGTCGGCGGCAAGCTCGCGCAGCTCGGCTCGCGCGTGATCGACGGCTTCGCCAAGAAGATGGCCGATCAGTTCTTCGAGCGCTTCCAGGAGGCGATCGAGGGGCCGGCCGACCCGGAGGAGGCCGAGGCGGCCGAGGGCACGGGCGGCAAGAAGGGCTGGTTCAAGCGGCTGGTGAAGGGCGAGGCCGGGGCCTGACGGGCGCCGGCGACATGCGACGGTAGGGAGGACTGGATGACCAAGGTCAGCATGACGGTGAACGGCGAGGCGGCCGAGGGCGAGGCGGAGGGCCGCACGCTGCTCGTGGAGTTCCTGCGCGAGGAGCTCGGCCTCACCGGCACGCACGTGGGCTGCGACACCTCGCAGTGCGGCGCCTGCGTCGTGCACGTCGACGGCAGGGCGGTGAAGGCCTGTACCATGTTCGCGCTGGAGGCCGAGGGCGCGGAGGTGCGCACGATCGAGGGGATGGCGAATGCCGACGGCTCGCTCAACGTGGTGCAGCAGGCATTTCAGGATCACCACGGGCTGCAGTGCGGCTTCTGCACGCCGGGCATGGTGATGTCCGCCGCCGCGCTGCTGGACGAGACCCCGCGCCCGAGCGAAGCGGAGATCCGCGACTACCTCGAGGGCAACATCTGCCGCTGCACGGGGTATCACAACATCGTCAAGGCGGTGCTCGCCGCCAGCGGGCAGGATGCGGAGCGTATCGCCGCCGAGTGAGCGCCGCCCGGAGAGGCGTGAAGGAGGCAGGGTCGCGGGGAGGAGCGCGGCCCGACCCAGGGAGGACGAGACAATGCCCAAGGATCACGGCATCGGCGCCGCCAGCAAGCGGCGCGAGGACGTGCGGTTCCTGACCGGGACCGGCAACTACACCGACGACATCAACCTGCCGCGACAGCTTTACGTGCATTTCCTGCGCTCGGACGTCGCGCACGGCGAGATCCGGCACATCGACACCGGCGCGGCCGAGGCGATGCCGGGCGTCAAGCGCGTCTTCACCGGCAAGGACTTCGAGGGGGTGGGCGGGCTGCCCTGCGGCTGGCAGGTCACCGACCGCCACGGCCAGCCCATGCAGGAGCCCGCGCATCCGGTGATCGCGCAGGGCAAGGTGCGCTACGTGGGCGAGATCCTCGCCGCCGTGGTCGCCGACAGCCGCGAGCGCGCGCGCGACGCCGCCGAGGCGATCGAGTTCGACATCGCGGAGCTTCCGGCGGTCGTGGACATGAAGGCCGCGCTCGCCCCCGACGCGCCGAAGGTGCACGACGATCTCGACGGCAACCTCTGCTACGACTGGGGCTTTGTCGAGGAGAACCGCGAGACGGTCGACGCGGCGATCCGCGAGGCGGCGCATGTCACCACGCTGGAGCTCGTCAACAACCGGCTGGTGGCCAACCCGATGGAGCCGCGCGTCGCGGTGGGCGACTACAGCCGCGCCGACGATCAGTCGACGCTCTACACCACCAGCCAGAACCCGCATGTCATCCGCCTCCTGATGGGGGCCTTCGTCCTCGGCATCCCCGAGCACAAGCTGCGGGTGGTGGCGCCGGACGTGGGCGGCGGCTTCGGCTCGAAGATCTTCCACTACGCCGAGGAGGCCTTCTGCACCTTCGCCGCGCGCCAGCTCGGGCGGCCCGTAAAATGGACCTCCACCCGGTCCGAGGCCTTCATGTCGGACGCCCACGGGCGCGATCACGTCACGAAGATCGAGCTCGCGCTGGATGCCGACAACAACTTCACTGCGCTCCGCACCGAGACCCACGCCAACATGGGCGCCTATCTCTCGACCTTCGCGCCCTCGGTGCCGACCTGGCTGCACGGCACGCTGATGGCGGGCAACTACAAGACGCCCAACATCTACGTGAACGTGAAGGCGGTCTTCACCAACACCGTGCCGGTGGACGCCTACCGCGGCGCCGGCCGGCCCGAGGCGACGTTCCAGCTCGAGCGGGTCATCGACAAGGCGGCGCGCGAGCTCGGCGTCGATCCCATCGCGCTCCGGCGGCAGAACTTCGTCACCGAGTTTCCCTACGCCACCCCGGTCGCGGTGGAATACGACACCGGCGACTACAACGCGACGATGGACAAGCTCGAGGAGATCGCCGACATCAAGGGCTTCGCCGCGCGGCGCAAGGAGAGCGAGGCGCGGGGCAAGCTGCGCGGGCTCGGCGTGAATGCCTACATCGAGGCCTGCGGCATTGCGCCCTCGAACCTCGTGGGCCAGCTCGGCGCGCGCGCCGGGCTCTACGACGCGGCGACCGTGCGGGTGAACGCCACGGGCTCGATCAGCGTGATGGTCGGCGCGCACAGCCACGGGCAGGGGCACGAGACCGCCTTTCCGCAGGTGATCTCGGAGATGCTCGGCATCGGCGAGGATCAGGTCGAGATCGTGCACGGCGACACCTCGAAGATCCCCTTCGGCATGGGTACCTACGGCTCGCGCTCGCTCGCCGTCTGCGGCTCGGCCATGGTGCGCGCCACCGAGAAGGTCGTCGCCAAGGCCAAGAAGATCGCCGCGCATCTGCTCGAGGCCGCCGAGGCCGACATCGAGCTCAGGGACGGCAAGTTCACCGTCGCGGGCACCGACAAGGAGGTGGCCTGGGGCGACGTGACGCTCGCGGCCTACGTGCCGCACAACTATCCGCTCGAGGACGTGGAGCCCGGGCTGGAGGAGACGGCCTTCTACGATCCGGCGAACTTCACCTATCCGGCGGGGGCCTACGCCTGCGAGGTCGAGGTGGACCCCGAGACCGGCAAGGTCACGATCGAGCGTTTCGCCGCCGCCGACGATTTCGGCAACGTCATCAACCCGATGATCGTGGACGGGCAGGTGCACGGCGGGCTCGCGCAGGGGATCGGGCAGGCGCTGCTGGAGAACTGCGCCTACGACGAGAACGGGCAGCTCGTCTCGGCGAGCTACATGGACTACGCCATGCCGCGCGCCGACGACGTGCCCTTCTACACGGTCGATCACTCCTGTCAGACGCCCTGCACGCACAATCCGCTCGGCGTGAAGGGCTGCGGCGAGGCGGGGGCCATCGGCTCGCCGCCGACGATCGTCAACGCGGTGATCGACGCGCTGCACTCCGGCGGGCACAAGGTCGATCACATCGACATGCCGCTGACGCCGTCGCGCGTCTGGGCGGCGATGCAGGGCTGACGCGCAGGGGCGGCGCGCGCGGCGCCGCCCCGCGGACCGGGATTACAAGGGCGGGGCGCGCCCCCGCGCGGAGGACGAGCACGATGTATGCGTTCGATTTCGAAAAACCGACCAGTCTGAACGAGGCGGTCACGGCGCTTCAGACCGAGGAGGCGATGCCCCTCGGCGGGGGGCAGACGCTGATCCCCTCGCTCAAGCAGCGCCTCGCCGCGCCCTCGAAGCTGGTGAGCCTGCGGGGCGTGGACGAGATCCGCGGCATCTGCCGCGACGACGCGGGCCGTATCTGCATCGGCGGCGGCACGACGCATGCCGAGGTCGCGGCCGGCGTGCCGGAGTACCCGGCCCTCGCCGCGCTCGCGGCCAACATCGGCGACCCGGCGGTGCGCAACCGCGGCACCATCGGCGGGAGCCTCGCCAACAACGACCCCTCGGCCTGCTACCCGGCGGCGGCGCTCGCCTCCGGTGCGACGATCGTCACCAACACCCGCGAGATCGCGGCCGACGACTACTTCGAGGGGATGTTCATGACCGCCCTCGAGGAGGGCGAGATCATCACCGAGGTCCGCTTCCCCGTGCCCGAAAAGGCGCATTACGAGAAGTTCGAGCAGCCCGCTTCGCGCTTCGCGCTGGTGGGCGTCTTCGTGGCGAAATTCGCGGACGGCGTGCGCGTCGCCGTCACCGGCGCCTCGGAGGAGGGCGTCTTTCGCTGGAGCGAGGCGGAGGCGGCGCTCGCGTCCGACTTCACGCCCGAGGCGGTGCAGGGACTGTCCGTGCCGGCCGAGGGCATGATCGGCGACCTGCACGGCTCGCCCGAGTACCGCGCGCATCTGGTGGGCGTGATGACCCGCCGCGCCGTGGCCGCGGCCGGCTGAGCGCCGGCGGCGGGCCGGCCGTGTCGCGCTCCGGCGCGTGAGCGCGTGCGGTCGGCGACGTGAGTGGGAGCGCGACGCGGCCTCGGTCGCGCCGCCGCCCCTCTGCGCAAGCGGCCCTCTCCGTAAGGCCCGGCGCTACCCCTCCTGCGCGACCTCCGCGCAGCCGAGCACGGCGGCGGCGTCGTCGGCGATCACCTGCACCGGGATCCCGGCGGTGAGCGGATCGGCGCGGAAGGCGGCCTCGAAGCCATTGTGCCGCAGATGCGGCGCTATGGCCCGCGCGAGCCCCCCGGCCAGCCAGACGCCCCCGAGCGCGAGATGCGCGAGGGACATGTCCCGCGCCGCGTGGCCGAGAAGCCGCGCGTAGAGGGCGACCGCCTCGGCGGCGTGCTGCTCGCCCGCGGCGGCCTCGGTCAGCACGTCGGGGGGCGCGAGCCGCCCGTGCCCGCCCGCGAAGCGCCAGAGCCGCGCGAGGCCGCGGCCCGAGAGCGCCCCCTCCACCGTGGCGCCGCCGGCCTCGGCGCGCAGCCGCTCGGCGAGCGCGAGGCTCTCGGCGTCGTGGACGGGCAGGGCGGCCGCGCCGCCCTCGGTTGCCGGGACGAAGGGGGCCGCCGCGCCCGGCACGCGGTGCACCGGCGCGCAGTTCACCCCGGTACCGAGCCCGATCACCAGCCGCGCCGCCCTGGGCTCCGGCGTCCCGGTCAGAAGCCGGTCCTGCGCCGCCGCGCTCAGCCGGTCGAGGGCGAGGCCCTGCGCCTGAAGGTCATTCATCAGGTGCACGTGTTGCAGCCCGAGCGCGGCGGCGAGCGCCTCCGCCTCGATCTGCCAGCCCCGGTTGCGCATCCATGCGCTGCCGTCCCGCACCGCCCCCGCGACGGCGAGGCAGGCCCGGCGCGGCGCGGCGCGCTGCGTGGCCAGATAGGCGGCGAGCAGCGCCTCGGCGCTCGCGTGATCGGCGGTGGCCAGCCGCGCGGCGGTGCCGGGCACCGGCATGCCGTCGCGCGCGAGCGCCAGCCGCGCCGTCGTCGCCCCGATGTCGCCCACGAGGGCGAGCGTGCCGTGCCCTGCCGTCATGCCGCCGATCCTGTCTCTCGGCCGCAGGCTACGCGCCGCCGCGCGCTCGGTCAAAGCCCCGCCGGACGGGCAAGCGGTCGCAGGGCCGGGCCGCGTTCGGCGAATGTTCCGACTTTTCGATTGGCGAAGCGCGCCCGCTCCCCTATCTCTGCCCCGAGTTCAGGGGGTGTCCGATGGCCGAGTTGAAGTCCATCCAGGTGCGCGGTGCGCGCGAGCACAATCTTGCCGGCGTCGACGTGGACATCCCCCGCGATCAGCTCGTGGTGATCACGGGGCTGTCGGGCTCGGGCAAGTCGAGCCTCGCCTTCGACACGATCTACGCCGAGGGACAGCGCCGCTACGTCGAATCGCTCTCGGCCTACGCGCGGCAGTTCCTCGACATGATGGAAAAGCCCGACGTCGATCAGATCTCGGGCCTCTCCCCCGCGATCTCCATCGAGCAGAAGACGACGAGCAAGAACCCCCGCTCCACCGTCGGCACGGTGACCGAGATCTACGACTACCTGCGCCTGCTCTTCGCCCGCGCGGGCACGCCCTACTCGCCCGCCACAGGTCAGCCCATCGAGGCGCAGCAGGTACAGGACATGGTCGACGCCGTCATGCGCATGGAGGAGGGCACGCGCGCCTATCTCCTCGCCCCCATCGTGCGCGACCGGAAGGGCGAATACCGCAAGGAGATGCTGGAGCTTCGCAAGCAGGGCTTCCAGCGGGTGAAGGTGGACGGCCGGTTCCACGAGCTCGACGATCCCCCGACCCTCGACAAGAAATACCGCCACGACATCGACGTGGTCGTGGACCGCATCGTCGTGCGCGAGGGGATGGAGACGCGGCTCGCCGACAGTTTCCGCACGGCGCTCGACCTCGCCAACGGCATCGCCGTGCTCGATACCGCCCCGCGCGAGGGCGAGCCCGAACCCGAGCCGGAGCGCATCACCTTTTCCGAGAACTTCGCCTGCCCGGTCTCGGGCTTCACCATCCCCGAGATCGAGCCGCGGCTCTTTTCCTTCAACGCGCCCTTCGGCGCCTGCCCCTCCTGCGACGGGCTCGGGGTGGAGCTCGTCTTCGACCCGGCGCTGGTGGTGCCGGACGCGGACCTGCGCCTCGACGACGGGGCGCTCGCGCCGTGGCGCAAGGGCAAGTCGCCCTACATCACCCAGACGATCGAGGCGCTCGCGCGGCACTACGGCTTCGACCGCAACGCGCGCTGGAAGGACCTGCCGGGACATGTGCAGCAGGTGTTCCTCTACGGCTCCGGCGAGGAGGAGATCCCCTTCCGCTACGACGAAGGAGGGCGCGTCTATCAGGTGACGCGCAGCTTCGAGGGGGTGATCCCCAACATGGAGCGGCGCTACCGCGAGACCGACAGCGCCTGGATCCGGGAGGAGTTCGAGCGCTACCAGAACGACCGCCCCTGCAAGGCCTGCGGCGGCCACCGCCTGCGCGACGAGGCGCTCGCGGTGAAGATCGGCGGGCAGCACATCGGCGAGGTGGTCGAGACCTCGATCCGCGAGGCCTACGCCTGGGTCGAGGCGGCGCCGGAGCACCTCGGCCCCCAGAAGAAGGAAATCGCCCGCCCCATCCTCAAGGAAATCCGCGAGCGGCTGGGCTTCCTCAACAACGTCGGGCTGGAGTATCTGACGCTCTCGCGCGCCGCCGGCACCCTCTCGGGTGGCGAGAGCCAGCGCATCCGCCTGGCGAGCCAGATCGGCTCCGGGCTGACGGGCGTGCTCTACGTCCTCGACGAGCCCTCCATCGGCCTGCACCAGCGCGACAACGACCGGCTGCTGACCACGCTCAAGAACCTGCGCGATCAGGGCAACACGGTGATCGTCGTCGAGCACGACGAGGAGGCCATCCGCGAGGCCGATTACGTCCTCGACATCGGCCCCGGCGCGGGCGTGCACGGCGGACAGGTCGTCGCGCGCGGCACGCCCGAGGAGATCGCCGCCGACCCGGCCTCCGTCACCGGGCAGTACCTCGCCGGCACGCGCGAGATCCCGGTCCCGGCCACGCGCCGCGCGGGCAACGGCAAGGCGCTCACCGTGGTTAACGCCCACGGCAACAACCTCAAGGACGTGACCGTGGACCTGCCGCTCGGCAAGTTCGTCTGCGTCACCGGCGTCTCGGGCGGGGGCAAGTCGACGCTCACCATCGAGACCCTCTTCAAGACCGCCTCCATGCGGCTCAACGGCGCGCGCCAGACCCCCGCGCCCTGCGAGACGATCAAGGGGCTCGAGCATCTCGACAAGGTCATCGACATCGACCAGCGCCCGATCGGGCGCACGCCGCGCTCGAACCCGGCGACCTATACCGGCGCCTTCACGCCCATCCGCGACTGGTTCGCCGGCCTGCCGGAGGCGAAGGCGCGCGGCTACAAGCCCGGGCGCTTCTCGTTCAACGTGAAGGGCGGGCGCTGCGAGGCCTGCCAGGGCGACGGCGTCATCAAGATCGAGATGCACTTCCTGCCGGACGTCTACGTCACCTGCGAGACCTGCAAGGGCGCGCGCTACAACCGCGAGACGCTGGAGATCAAGTACAAGGGCCGGTCCATCGCCGACGTGCTCGACATGACGGTCGAGGACGCGCAGGAATTCTTCAAGGCGGTGCCCGTCATCCGCGAGAAGATGGACGCCCTCTGCGAGGTGGGCCTCGGCTACATCCGGGTCGGCCAGCAGGCG
Source organism: Rhodosalinus sediminis (assembly GCF_003385555.1). Classification (GTDB taxonomy): domain Bacteria; phylum Pseudomonadota; class Alphaproteobacteria; order Rhodobacterales; family Rhodobacteraceae; genus Rhodosalinus; species Rhodosalinus sediminis. Next base: position 60,964 of record NZ_QOHR01000010.1, read on the forward strand.
ACGACCCTCTCCGGCGGCGAGGCGCAGCGCGTCAAGCTCTCGCGCGAGCTCGCCAAGCGGTCGACGGGCCGCACCCTCTACATCCTCGACGAGCCGACGACCGGCCTGCACTTCGAGGACGTCAGGAAACTCCTCGAGGTGCTGCACTCTCTGGTGGAGGCCGGCAACACCGTCGTGGTGATCGAGCACAACCTCGACGTCATCAAGACCGCCGACCACATCGTCGACATCGGCCCCGAGGGCGGCGACGGCGGCGGCGAGATCGTGGCCGAGGGCACGCCCGAGGAGATCGCCCGCGTCGAGCGCAGCCACACCGGCCGCTACCTCCGCCCCATGCTCGACGCGCGCAAGGTGGCGGCGGAGTAGGGCCGCACGCCCGACCCCCGCGTCCGTCCCTTCTTCTTGGGTCAAATATCCCACGGGGGTGCGGGGGTGTGAAACCCCCGCCGGCGCTCGGGCGGCTGCCGGGCCGCACCCGGCGACGCGACGCGCGGCGCGTTCAGCAGCCCCTCACCCGCGGGCGCAGGACCCCGTGCACCGCTTCGAAGAGCGTGTCGGCCCGGAGTTCGGCGTTCAGGAAATGCGTGCCCCCGGCGATCTCGACGTGGCTGCGGTCGGCCGCGCCGAGTCTGTCGAAGAGCGCGAGCGCATCCGCCCGCGTCGAGGTCGGGTCCGCCGCACCCCGGACCAGCAGCGTGGGGCAGGCGAGGTCCGCGGGATCGTAGAGGGGGCGGGCGTTGAAGCATTCCCAGAGGTCGAGCAGCGCGCCGTTCGGCACACGGAAGGCGCGCGCCCCCGGCGTGTCGTCCGCGATCGAGGCGCCGACCAGCGCATCGAGGACGGCTTCCTCCCGCCAGAGAGCCCCCGCCGGCATCCGGGCATCCCAACGCGCGCGCACGGCCTGCGGCGTCACCTCCCGGAAGACACCGCGCGGGCGTGGTCGCGCCGGGTTGTCCGGGTCGGCGAAGACGGCGTGCGACGCGGCGCTGTACGTCCCGAAGATCGGGGCGTGGAGCGCGAGAGCCGCGACGCGCCCGCGTCCCGGGCCGAGGGCGTAGCGCGCCGCGGTCACCCTGCCCCGGGACCGGCCGACGAGGCCGATCCGCGCGCCGCCGTGGCAAGCCGAGATCCATGCGCCCGCGTCCGCGATGTCGGCGATCGCGTCGGCGCCGGTGGCATAGGGTGTGTCCGCGTCCGCAGTGTCCGGGCGCGACAGGCCGAAGCCGCGGATGTCGAGGGCGCAGGCCGCGAAGCCGGCCTGCGCCGCGGCCTCGAGCCGGTTCACCCGTGGAGGCAGGAGATCGACGCGCACGTGATCCTGCCGGATCAGCGTGCAGGCGCACAAGAGCGCGAAATACGCGCCGAGATGCGTTGCCTTCAGCCGTCCGCCCGGATCGTGGGCTCGCCGAAGGCGTCGCGCGCGACGACCTCTTCGCAGAGCACGACGATCCCCGCCCGGATCAGGAAGCTGACCGCCCTGCCGATGGCGCGGTTCAGCGCGTGGATGGCCCGCAGCACGATCATGGCCCGGCCTCCCCGGTCGCGGCTTCGGCGTCGATCACTTCCGTGGCGCGGATGGCGAAGCGCTCCGCGAGCGGCGCGAGGGTTGCCGCCTCCGCCGAGGCGGCGGAGCCCGCCCGCGCGCGATCGGCGATGCCGACGAAGATCACCGAGAAGCGGAAGAGCGCGAAGGCGATGTGGAACGGCCGCAGCTCCGCCGTGGGGCGCGCGTGGGCGTGGTACTCGGCGACGAAGGTCTCGGGCGCGGGGATGCCGGCCGCCGCCCAGTCGGTGCCCAGCAGCCCGCCGTATTCCTCCGGCGCACTGTGCCACGGGATCACGCAGAAGCCGAGGTCGGCCAGCGGGTGGCCGAGCGTGGAGAGCTCCCAGTCGAGCACGCCGATCACGCGCGGCTCGGTGGGATGGAACATCAGGTTGCCGATCCGGAAATCGCCGTGCGCGATGGCGACGGCGCCGTCGTCCTCGGGCATGTGGCGCGGCAGCCAGTCCACCAGCCGGTCGAGCGCCGCGATCCGCGGCCCGGTGGACGCCTCGTACTGTTTCGTCCAGCGCGCGATCTGGCGGGCGAAGTAGTTGCCGGGCTTGCCGTAATCCTCGAGGCCCACCGCGTCGGGGCGCACGGCGTGCAGCCGCGCCAGCGTCCGCGCCATGTCGAGGTACATCTCCCGGCGCTCCCCGGGCGTCACGCCGGGCAGGCGGGCGTCGTCGAAGACGCGCCCCTCGAGCCGGTCCATGACGTAGAACGGCGTGCCCAGCACCGCCGGGTCCTCTTCGAGCCAGCGCACCCGCGGCACGGGCACGCCGGTGTCGCGGAGCGCGTCGAGCACCCGGAACTCGCGCTCGACGGCATGCGCGCCGGGCAGGATCGGGCCGGCTGGTTTCTTGCGCAGCACGAAGCGCGCCTCGCCCCAGTCCACGAACCAGGTCGGGTTGGACTGGCCCCCGCCGATCCGCACGAGGTGCGGCGCGGCGGGGCCGGGCCGGCGCGCGGAGAGCCAGCGCGCCAGCGCGTCCGCGTCGATGTCGCTCGCCGTGGCGTCGCTCATGCCGTCCGCGCCTCCCGCGCCAGCGACCGCCGCCCTGCGTCCCGGCCCGCGATCCCCGGACACGCACGGCCCTCGGGGGCAGCAGTGGCGGGCGTAAGCGGGCGCAGACAGGTCGTCACGGCACTGCGCACGGCGGCAGCCGCCGGACGACGCAGTCTCCTCCATGCCCGTGACAGCGCAAGGCCCGGCTCGATCCTCATCTGCTCCTCCCCCTTCGCATGCGGCCCGGTCAGCCGCCGGGCGCCTCCCAACGCCAAAAGTCGCGGCCCTCCTCGGCCAGGTGGCGGTTCAGCACCATCTGGTGGACCTCGTCGGCGCCATCGACGAGGCGCGCCTGGCGGGCGTAGCGGTAGATCCACTCCAGCACGGTGTCCTGCGAGTAGCCGCGCGCGCCGTTGATCTGGATGGCGACGTCGGCCGCCTTGTGCAGGAGGTTGGCGACGTGGATCTTCGCCATGGAGACCTCCTTTTTGGCGAAGCTGCCCTGATCGAGCGCCCAGGCCGCCTTCATCACGAGGAGCCTGCCGGTCTCGATCCCCATCGCGAGGTCGCCGAGCTTGATCTGGATGCTCTCGCGGTCCGAGAGGCGGACGCCGAACCCGTGGCGGTTGGCGGCGTACTCGCGGCCGATCTCGGCGCAGCGCTTGGCGAGCCCCAGCCAGCGCATGCAGTGCGTCAGCCGCGCGGGGCCGAGGCGCATCTGCGTGATCTTGAGCCCCATCCCCTCGCCCATGAGGACCCGGTCGGCGGGCAGCTCCATGTCCGCGTAGACGAGTTCGCAATGCCCGCCGTGTTCTTCCGGCCCCATGATCGGGATGCGCCGGTCGATGCGCCAGCCAGGATCGTCGCGGTGGTGCAGGAAGGCGGTCAGCCCGCGGCGCGGGTCGTCCGAGGTGCGCGCGACGAGGATGAAATGATCCGCGTCCTCGGCCCCGGTGATGAACCATTTGCGCCCGCGGATCACGTAGCCATTGTCCGTCTTGCGCGCCGTGGTCAGCATCATGCCCGGATCGGAGCCGCCGCCGGGGTGCGGCTCGGTCATCGCGAAGGAGGAGCGCACCGCGCCGGCGACGATCGGGGCGAGCCAGCGGTCGCGCTGCTCGGGCGTCGCCGCCTTCTCGAGCACCATCATGTTGCCGTCGTCGGGCGCGGCGGAGTTGAACACCGGCGGGCCGAAGATCGAGCGGTTCATCTCCTCGTAGGTCACGGCCATGCCGACCCTGCCGAGCCCCTGTCCGCCGGTCTCGGGCGCGAGCTGCAGGCACCAGAGCCCCTCGTCCCGCGCCTTCTCGCGCAGCGCCTCGAGCCAATCGAGCGCGATGTTCTCGTGCGCGTCCCACGCTTCCGCGCGCTCTTCGACCGGCATGATCTCGTCGGCGACGAACCGCGCGACGCGCGCGCGATAGTCCTCGATGCGGGGCGAAATGGTGAAATCCATCGGGGCGTCCTTCAGATCGGGGCGGCGGCGTGGCCGCCGTCGACGACGAGTTCGGTGCCGGTCATCGACCGGCCGAGGTCCGACACCATGAGCAGCAGCGGACCGTCGAGATCCTCGGGCTGCCCGAGACGGCGCTGCGGGACGCGTCGGATCAGGGCCTGGCCCGCGTCGCTGGCGAAGAACTCCCGGTTGATCTCGGTCTCGATGTAGCCGGGGCAGAGCGCGTTGACGCGGATGTCGTGGCGCGCCCATTCCACGGCGAGCGCACGGGTCAGCTGCACGAGCCCGGCCTTGGAGGCGGCGTAGGCCGACACGTGACCGGCGACGCGCAGCCCGAGGATGGAGGCCACGTTGACGATCACGCCCGGCCGGCCGGCGGCCGCCATCGCGGCGGCGGCGGCGCGCGCGACGTGGAACGCGCCCTTGAGGTTGGTGTCGATGACCCGGTCGATGGTGGCCGCGTCGTGATCCAGGGCCGGGGCCGAAGCCGCGACTCCCGCGTTGTTGATCACGATGTCGAAGGCCGCCCCGTCGAGCGCCGCCGCGACCGCCTGCGCATCGGTGACGTCGAGGGCGAGCGCCTCGGCCGCGCCGCCCTCCGCCGCGATCGCCTCGCAGAGCGCCGCGACCTTGTCGGCGCGCCGCGCGGCCGCCGTCACCCGGACGCCCTGCGCCGCCAGAAGCCGCGCGAAATGCGCGCCGAGCCCCGAAGACGCGCCGGTGACCAGCGCGCGCCGGCCGTCGAGGCCGGGCCATTGCATGCCTGTGGTCTGCACGTTCGCTGGGCCTCCCCGCCTATCTATCGAACGCTCGTTAGATTTTTCTTACAATGGCCGCCGGAGTGTGGCAAGCGCAATATCCGGGATACAACGAAAGAGGCCGTCGCGATGGGACGTCCGAGTGTCGAACAGCAGCCTGCGGCCGGTGCAGGCGACGCCGCGTCGGTGACGACGGGGGATCTTTGCCGCTCCATCCTCGCGCGGCACCGCGATACCGTGTCGGTGCGCAACCCGGAGCTCGCCGTGCCCCGGCTCCAGCGCATCCTCGAGGCGGCGCTCGACCTCTCGAACAGCGGCGGGTTCCAGGCGATGAGCCTGCGCGACCTGTCGCGCGCCTCGGGCCTCTCGACGGGCGGTCTCTACGCCTACTTCGACAGCAAGACGACGCTGCTGAAGATGATCCTCGTCGAGGTCACCGACGTCGTCGAGCGCGTGCTCTCCGATCCGCCCGAGACGGTGACCACCGACCCGGTCGCCCATCTGCGCTGGATGATCGACGCGCATCTCGCGCTGACCGAGAACCTGCTGCCGTGGTTCACCTTCGCCTTCATGGAGGCCAAGAACTTCCCCCCCGCCGAGCGCCGCATCGCCATCGACAGCGAGGAACTGACCGAACGGCTCTTCGGCGAGGTGATCGCGCGCGGCGTCGAGACCGGGTGTTTCCGCGCCGACGCCTCCCCGCTCCTGCCCGCGCTGATCAAGCCGCTTCTGCAGGACTGGTACGTGAAACGCGCCAAGTATCGCCGGCGGAACGTGACGCGCGAGACCTACAGCGCCACGGTGCAGGAGGTCGTGCTGGCGGCCTGTCTCGCGGAGGAGGGCGAGCGCCCGACGGGGCCCGGCGCGAGGGCGGGCTGACGCGGGCGCGGGCGCTGCGGGCCGGGCGGCCCCGGCGGCCCGCCGGGCCGCGCGTCCCGGCGGCGATACTTGGCGTCGGCCGGGTCCAGCGCGCCGAGGTCGCCGTGTGTGATCTGGGCCCGGGCCGGGGAGAGCCGCGCCGCGCCCAGCCGGGGGCGGTCAAGCGTGGTGGTCCGACGGGCCGCGGGCGCGTCGGGCGCCGGGCCGCCACGCAGGCCGCCACGCAGGCGGCGAGGGGAGGGCACCCGCGCGGATCAGGCGGCGTCGCCGGTCAGGCCCGAGATCGCCTGAATCAGGCCGTCCTCGGTGACCTCGGCGGCGGTGAACTCGCGCATGATGCGACCGTGATACATCGCCACGATCCGGTCGGAGACGTGCAGCACCTCCGGCATCTCCGAGGAGATCACGATCACCGCGTAGCCCTGTTTCGCCAGTTCGCGCAGGAGGTTGTGGATCTCCGACTTGGACCCGACATCGATCCCGCGCGTCGGCTCGTCCACGATCAGCACCTCGGGGCGCATCGAGAGCCACTTGCCGATCACGATCTTCTGCTGGTTGCCGCCCGAGAGGTTGCCGACCGGCGTGCGCCAGCTCGGGCTCTTGATCGCGAGGCGGTCGCGGTACTGGTCGTAGATCGAGATTTCCGCCCCGTCCGAGACGAAGGGCCCGGCGGTCAGGTCGTCCACCTGCGGCAGGGTGATGTTGTCGCGGCAGTTCATGCCGAGGACGAGGCCCTGTTCCTTGCGGCTTTCGGGCACGAGCGAGATGCCGCGCGCGATCGCCTCGACCGGCGAGCCGAGGCTGATCTCATCGCCCTTCAGGAGGATGCGCCCGGCGGTGGGGGTGCGCAGGCCGAAGAGCGTCTCGGCGATCTCGGTGCGGCCCGCGCCGACGAGGCCGTAGAAGCCCAGCACCTCGCCCTCGCGCACCTCGAAGGTGGCGTCCTCGAAGAGATGCCCGCAGGAGAGCCCCTCGGCGCGCAGCGCGACGGGGCCGAGGTCCGGCGCGGCCGCGTTGCGGCTCAGATCGAGGGAACGGCCGATCATCATGCGCGTGATCTCGTCCTCGTCGGTCGCCGCGGTCTCGAGCGTGCCGCGATAGGCGCCGTCGCGCAGGATCGAGATGCGGTCGGTGATGCGGAAGATCTCCTCCATCCGGTGCGAGATGTAGACGATGCCGACGCCCTGCGCGCGCAGGTCCGCGATCACGTCGAAGAGCACGACCTTTTCCGCGTCGGTGAGCGAGGCCGTCGGCTCGTCGAAGATCACCGCCTTGGCGTTCACGGTGAGCGCGCGGGCGATCTCGACCATCTGCTGATTGGCGATCGAGAGCTCGCCGACCCGCGTGCGCGCGTCGAAGCGCACCTTGAGCTTTTGCAGGATCGCGTCGGTACGCGCGTAGAGCGTCGCCCAGTCCACGCGCCCGAAGCGCTTGCGCGGCAGCTCCCCGAGGTAGACGTTCTCGGCGACCGAGAGCTCCTCGGCGAGGCTGAGTTCCTGGTGGATGAACATCACGCCCTCGGCCTTCGCCTCGAGCGGGCCGCGCATGACCGTCTCGCGCTCCTCGATGAAGATGCGGCCCGCGTCGGGCTGATAGATGCCGCCGAGCACCTTCATCAGCGTGGACTTGCCCGCGCCGTTCTCGCCCATCAGCGCGTGCACCTCGCCCGGCAGGACCGAAAAGCTCACCCCGTCGAGGGCGCGCACGCCCGGGAAGGTCTTGACGATGCCCTCGAGGCGCAGGGCGGGGGTGTGTTGGGTCATATCTTCAACTCCTCTGCGCCCTTGCGGTTGAGTTGCCGGTCGAGGAACAGCACCGCGATCAGGATCGTGCCGATGACGAGGTTCACGGTCTCGGTCTGCGCGCCGATGTGGCCGAGCCCCATGCGCAGAAGCTGGATCGCCAGCACGCCGCCGAGCGTGCCGATGATCGAGCCGCGCCCGCCGGTGAGCTTCGTGCCGCCGAGCACCACCGCCGTGATCGCCCAGAGCTCGAAGAGCATCCCGTCGTTGGGGTTCACCGAGCCGCTGCCCGAGTAGAAGGCGACCGCCGAGAGCGCGGCGAGGACGCCGATCAGCACGAAGTTGATCAGGATGTGCGGCCCCACGCGCAGCCCCGCGTTGACCGCCGCATCGCGGTTGTCGCCGATGGCGTAGGCGTTGCGCCCGTGCACCGTGCGCGTCATCAGCAGCCAGACGCCCAGCACCACGGCGAGGAACACGAGCGCCGGCGTCTGCAGCCCGAGGATCTCCGCCTCGGCGATGTCCACCATGGTCCAGTCGAGATGATAGGTCGGCTGCTCGCCGTTGTACATGAAGACGAGCCCGCGGAAGCCGAGCATCGCGCCCAGCGTCACGATGAAGGCGTCCACCCCCGTTTTCCAGACGATCAGCCCGTTGATCAGCCCGAGGAGCGCGCCGGTCAGAAGCGCGAAGCCCCAGGCGAGCGGGATCGCCCCCGCGCCGAGCGCCTCCATGAACGGCCAACTCATCGAGTCGAGCATCACGATCCCGGCGAGCGCATAGGTCGCGCCGACCGACAGGTCGATGTTGCCGTTGATCATCACCACCGTCATGCCGACCGCGATGATCCCGATGGGCGCCGCCTGCTTGAGAAGCAGCAGCATGTTGTCGAGATCGACGAAGGCGTTGCCCGAGAGCGACCAGATGCGCCCCGCGACCTCGAAGAAGACGAGCTCCAGCAGGATGAAGCCCCAGATGGCGCCGCCCTTGAGAAGGGTCTTCAGTCGTTCGTCTCGCATCCGTCTCTCCTCAGGCGATCGGCGACCAGAGCTTCCCGCGCTTGGTGGCGATGTCCAGCCAGACCGCGAGGATGATAATGATCCAGGTGACGACGAACTGGACGTAGAACTCGAGCCCCGCCAGAAGCAGTCCGTTCTGGATGAAGCCGAGGATCAGCACCCCGATCACCGTCTTGAAGATCGTGCCCGACCCGCCCAGCAGCGAGGCCCCGCCGAGGATGACCGCCGCCAGCACCTCGAGCTCCAGCCCCTGGCCCACGGTGTTCTGCGCGCCCATCGTGCGGCTCGCCTGGATGAGGCCGGCGGTGGCCACGCAGAAGGCCGAGATCAGGTAGGTGGCGAAGACGACGCGCGCCCGCGGGATGCCTGAGAAGGTCGCCGCGGTGCCGTTGCCGCCCACGGCGTAGACCTTCCGCCCGAAGGGCGTCTTGGCGAGGATCATGCCGAGCAGGGCGGCGAGGCCCGCGAAGATCAGCACCGGGACGGGGATACCGAGCGCCGAGCCGCGCCCGAAGACGCCGAACCACGTCTCGGACTGGTTGGCGATGTCCATGTTCTGCCCGCCGGAATAGGTGAGCGTCAGCCCGTGGATCGCCGAGAGCATCCCCAGCGTCACGATCAGCGAGTTGAGCCTCAGGTAGCCGATCAGAAAGCCGTTCAGCGCGCCGAGGGCGAGAGTCATCGCGTACATCGCCGGAATGGCGAGCGCGGGGCCGAAGGCGGGATTTTCGTGCAGGTCGAGCACCACGATCGCCGAGAAAGACAGCATCGAACCCACCGACAGGTCGAGGTTGCCGCCGATCACCACGAAGGTCACGCCGAGCGCCATGACCCCGAGGATGGCCGAGGAGCGGATCACGCCGAAGACGTTGTCGATGTCGATGAAGCGCGGGTTCCAGAGCGCGAAACCCACCATGAAGACGACGAAGGCGACGAGGATTCCCTGCCGCGCCAGCAGTCCGCCCACCGACTTCATCGCCGTCGATTTCAAAGCCGTGTCGGCCATTGTCCGTCCTCCCCTCTCGGACCGCGTCTTCCGCGCGCGCCGCCCCCTCCGCGGCGCGGCTCCCGGAACGGCGCCGGGCCGCCGTCGGTCACGGCGATCCGGCCCTGTCGCCGCGCAGCCGGGCGCTCGTTCTGCCAGTTACGCCCCGCCGTGACGTCCCGCCGATGCCGCCCCGGGCGCGCGTCGGGATGCTGGCCGGGCGGTTCTCCGTCACCTGACCCGGGCGCCCGGCCGACATCGGCCCGGGCCCCGGCTTTCGTCACGGGTATATCACGTCTCTCCGCCGCGCGGCACGCGCATGGATGGGGCCCGCGTCGGTCGCATCGCCCGCGGGCCGGTCACGCGCGCCGGCCGATGGCGCCCCGACCGCGAGGCGCGGGGCCGGCTGCATCGACCGGCCCCGGCGCGCGCGCGTTCAGAACACCGGACGGTCGAACTCGTCCATGTTCTCCTGCGTGATCTTCGGTGTGTCGAAGTAGTTGAGGAACGGCACGTCCTCGCCCTCGAGCACGTCGATCGCGGTCTGCAGCGCGGCCTCCGCGTCGTCCACCGGCGACTGGTAGATCGAGCCCCAGTATTCGCCGCGCTCCATCGCGTCGTAGCCCACCGCGAAGTTGGTGGCGCCGACGAAGGTGATGTCCCCGGCCCGGTCCGCGGCGAGCGCGGCGTTGAGCGCGCCGACGCCCATGTTGTCGTCGCCCGAGTAGACGCCGTCGATGTCGTCGTACTGCACGAGGAAGGCTTCCATCACCTGCTGCGCGTCCTCGCGGTTCCAGTTGCCCGGCTGGCTGTCGAGCAGCGTGACGTTCGGGCAGACCTCGGGCAGGCGCTGCTGGAAGCCCTCGGAGCGTTCGATCGCCGTGGTGTAGCCCGGCTGGCCGGTGACCTCGACGATCTGCGCCTCGTCTTCGATGCCCTTCTCCTTGAAGCGGTCGCACATGATCTCGGCGGCGCGCTGGCCCTGCGTGATGTTGTCGGGCCCGGAGAAGGAGCGCACGAAGTCGAAGCCCTCTTCGGCGATGTTGGAGTTGGTGATGATCACCGGGATCTCGGCGCGGTAGGCCTCGCGCACGGCCGGGATCACCGCCTGGCCGTTGGTGGGCCAGATAATCATGGCGTCGACGTCCTGCTGCACGAGGTCCTGGATCTGCGCGATCTGGCGGGCCACGTCGCCGCCGGCGTCGAGCACGACGACGTCCACATCCGGGTTCGCCTCGGCCGCGGCGATGAAGGCCTGTTCATAGGTCGTCTGGTAGCTGTCCACGCCCACGTTGTTCTGCGTGATGCCGATGGTGTAGCTCTGCGCGGCCGCTGCGCCGCCGAGCGCCATGAGCGCGGTCGAGCAGGCGAGCGAAAGTCTGGTCGCAGGGGTCATGGTCTCCTCCCTCTTGTGATCGTCCGATTGCCGCGGTCCTCCCGACCCGGGAATCACCCGGTGCAATCTGTCCGTATCGAGCGGGATTTCCGCCCCGGCGGAACCACCTCTTTCCATCCATATCGGACATCAATGTATCCGATATGGATAATTTGGCCTATGTTGGGCGCTCCCAAATCGGACATTCCATGGAGACGACGCCATGCCGCGCCGACCCGACCGGGCCGGAAGGCCCCTCTACGACGGACCCGCGACCGCACCTATGACGCAGACGGCCACAGAAACCATCCGATCCGGACAGGGCGCGGGCTCGCCGGTGGTCGCAGCGCCGGATGCGGAACTGGCGCAGGTCGTCGCGTTTCTCGGCGAGCTCTGCGAGGAGATCGACACCTCGCTCGAGCCGACGACGGTCAACCCGCACCTGAACATGCTTCTGCATCTCCTGCGGGCGCACTTGGAGGGGCGGCTCGTCTCGGCCTCCTCGATGGTCGCGGCCTCGGGCGTGCCCTACGCCACCGCCATGCGCAAGCTCGGCGACATTCAGGCCGCCGGCCTCGTCGAGCAGCGCCCGCGCACGCGGACGGGCAAGAGCTTCTCGCTCCACCCGAGCGCCGCGCTCCTCGACCGGTTCAGCCAGATCGCCGGCCGCGTCGCCCGCATCGCGCGGTCGAACTTCGCCCGCGAAGAGACGCCGGAGGATTATTTCTTCGGCGGCTCCTACCAGCCCGGCCGCGCGATGATCCCGCCGCCGCAGGTGCATCCCGCGCCGCTGAAGCTCGCCGGCGGGCTGCGCATCCTCGTGCACGGCGACCCGACCTTCATGGTCATGGACACGCTCAAGCGCCAGTTCGAGCAGATCGTCGGCACCAATATCGCGCAGCGCGCCTTCTCGATCGACCGGCTGCGCCAGGAGGCGCTGCGCAACGCCGAGCGCAAGAAGAGCCGGTACGACCTGATCGCGGTCGACCTGCCGTGGATCGGCGAATTCGCCGCGCGCGGCGTGATCGCGCCGCTGACCGAGGTCATGGACGTCGCCCGCCTCGACCCCGGCGACTTCCACACCGCCGGCTGGCGCGCGACGCACTGGGACGGGGTGCCCTACGGCGTGCCGAGCCAGACCACGCCGGAGCTGATGTTCTACCGCAAGGACCTCTTCGCGCGGGAGGGGCTGGAGCCGCCCGAGACGACGGATCAGGTGATCGAGGCCGCGCGTCGCTTTCACGCGCCGCGCGCCGGGCGCTACGGCGTCGCCTGGAACGCGGCGCGGGGCACGGCGCTGGGCCACACCTTCATGATGACCTGCGCGGCCTTCGGTCAGCCGATCGTGGACCTGCCGCCGGTGGCGGGCGGCTTCGACGCGGACCGGCTGGCCGACGGGCCGTGGCGGCCGCGGCTCGACACGCCGCGCGCGCGTGCCGCCGCCGAGTACCTCATGCAGCTTCTGGCGTATTCGCCGCCCGACATCCTGTCGATGTCGTGGTACGAGCGCGTGCGCCCCTATGCGGCGGGCCGCGTGACGATGGCCTACGGCTACACGCTGCTCGCGCCCTATTTCGAGCTCGACGCGACCTGTCCGGCCTTCGGCAACACGGGTTACCTGCCGCATCCGCACGGGCCGGAGGGCGCGCCGATCGCGCCGGTGGGGGGCTACGCGCTCTGCGTGCCCGCCAACCTCGCCGAGGAGCGGGTGCCGGAGGCGGTGGAGGCGCTCGTCACCTTCACCTCGCCCGAGGCGCAGAAGCTCTACGCGCAGAACGGCAGCCGCACGGCGCCGCGCTACTCGGTCGGCGCCGACCCGGAGGTGCGCCGGCTGTCGCCGATCTTCGAGCTCGTCGACCAGATGTCGTGGCGCGACGAGCTGCAGTTCTGGCCGCGCCCGCCGCTGCCGCGGATCTCCGACATCATCACGCTCTGCGGGACCGAGCTGCACGACATGCTCCGCGGGCTCGCGGCGCCGGAGGAGGCGCTCGCCCGGCTTCAGGCCCGCGCGGAGGAAATTCTCGAGACACCGCTTCACTAGGGAGGACACGATGGACCCGAACCGCCTGACCGGCAAGAACATCCTGATCACCGGCGCCGCGCGTGGCATGGGCGCGGCGAACGCCGAGGCCTTCGCCGCGCAGGGCGCCAATGTCGCGCTCGGCGACCTCGACGAGGCGGCGGCGCAGGCGGTCGCCGACGAGATCGCCGCGCGCGGCAACGGCAAGGCGATCGCCGTCGGGATGGACGTCACCAAGCGCGAGGACAACGCCCGCGCCGTCGCCGCCACGGTCGAGGCCTTCGGCTCCATCAACGTCGGCCTCTTCAACGCCGGCCTGAACAAGCCCCGGTTCTTCATGGATATCGACGAAGACAACTGGGACATGATCATGAACGTCAACACCAAGGCGATGTGGCTCGGCATGCAGGAGACGGCCAAGCAGATGATCGCCCAGGGCAAGGAGGGCGGGCCCTACAAGCTGATCAACGTGGGCTCCATCGCCTCGCGCAAGCCGCTGGTGGACGTGACGGTCTACTGCACCTCGAAATACGGCTGCCTCGCGCTGACGCACTGCGGGGCGGTGGCGCTGGCCGAGCACAACATCACGGTGAACGGCTACGCGCCGGGCGTCGTCGTCACCCCGCTCTGGGAGCAGCTCGACAAGGACCTCGTCGATATCGGCTTCAAGGAGCGCGAGGGGCAGGCCTACGACGACATCGTGCGCGACCAGCTCCAGATCAAGCGCGTCTCCTATCCCGACGACATCACCGGCACGGCCTCGTTCCTGGCGAGTTCCGACAGCGACTACATGACCGGCCAGATGATCCATGTCGACGGGGGCTGGTGCATCCAGTGACCTGACAGCGCGCGCCGCCGCCCGACCCGCGGGCGCGGCGCGCATCCGACGCCCCCGGGGGCCGCGCGGCGCGCGCGGTCCCCGGACGCCCGAAAGCCCGCACGCCCGTAACCCCGCAAGCGGTGCGTGCCGGGCACGCACCCCACGGAGGACACCCGATGACCCACGCGCTCAAGCCCAACCTTCTGACGCCGCAGGACCTCGACCCCAACTGGCGCTGGGAGGGCCGCATCCCCGCCTGGGGCCACACCTCGGTCGATTTCGAGCGCCGCATCGACCACGACCGGCTGCGCCGTTACCGCCTCGCCCGGACGCGGCAGGCGCTGGCCGCGTCGAACGCCGGCACGCTCCTGCTCTTCGACGTCAACAACATCCGCTACGTCTCGGCGACCAAGATCGGCGAGTGGGAGCGCGACAAGATGTGCCGCTTCTGCCTGCTGACGGGCGACGACAGCCCGTACGTCTGGGATTTCGGCTCGGCCGCGGTGCACCACCAGAAGTATTCCGACTGGCTGGAGCCCGACCACTGCCTCGCGGGCGTCGTGGGGATGCGCGGCACCATCCCGCCCGAGTTCGGGCTCATGCGGAAGTATGCCAAGCAGATCGCGGGGCTCATTCGCGACGCCGGGATGGCCGACATGCCGGTGGGCGTGGACTACGCCGAGACCGCGATGTTCCACGCCCTGCAGGAGGAGGGCCTGCACGTCGTGGACGGCCAGCAGATCATGCTCGCCGCGCGCGAGATCAAGAACTGGGACGAGATCCAGCTCCTGACGCAGGCGGCCTCGATGGTCGACGGCGTCTACCACATGATCTACGAGGAGTTGAAACCGGGGGTGCGCGAGAACGACATCGTCGCGCTCTCGAACAAGATGCTCTACGAGATGGGCTCCGACGACGTCGAGGCGATCAACGCGATCTCGGGCGAGCGCTGCAACCCGCATCCGCACAACTTCACCGACCGCTACTTCCGCCCCGGCGATCAGGCCTTCTTCGACATCCTGCAGTCCTACCAGGGCTACCGGACCTGCTACTACCGGACCTTCAACATCGGCCGCGCGACGAGCGCGCAGCACGACGCCTACGTCAAGGCGCGGGAGTGGATCGACGCCTCGATCGACCTGATCCGGCCCGGTGTCACCACCGACGTCGTCGCGCAGGCCTGGCCCAAGGCGGAGGAGTTCGGCTTCCCGAACGAGGACGCCGCCTTCGGGCTCCAGTTCGGCCACGGCCTCGGCCTCGCGCTGCACGAGCGCCCGATCATCTCCCGCGCGGTCAGCCTCGACCACCCGATGGAGATCCAGACCGGCATGGTCTTCGCCCTCGAGACCTACTGCCCGGCCGCCGACGGCTACTCCGCCGCGCGGATCGAGGAGGAGGTCGTGGTCACCGAGACCGGCTGCGAGGTGATCAGCCTCTTCCCGGCCGAGGAGCTGCCGATCGCCAACCGGTATTGAGGTGCGTGCAAGCACGCCCTGCGAAGTATGACCCGAGGCGGAGGCGGGGGGCTGTCTGCCCCCCGCACCCCCCGAGGATATTTTCACCAAGAAGAAGACAGGACCGCGGCGTGGCCCGCGCGGGAGGACGGATGACCGACGCGAGGACGAATTCGGAGGATTATTTGCGGATGTACCGTCAGATGGTGCGGATCCGGACGTTCGAGGACAATGCGAACCAGCTTTATCTTTCGGCGAAGATGCCGGGTCTGACGCATATGTACTCGGGCGAGGAGGCGGTCGCGGTGGGCATCTGCGAGGCGCTGACGGACAGTGACCGGATCACCTCGACGCATCGCGGGCACGGGCACTGCGTGGCCAAGGGGGCCGAGTTCCGGGAGATGTTCTGCGAGCTTCTGGGCAAGGCGGAGGGGTATTGCCGGGGCAAGGGCGGCTCGATGCACATCGCCGACCAGAGCCACGGCAACCTCGGCGCGAACGCGATCGTCGGCGGCTCGATGGGGATCGCCACGGGCTCGGCGCTGCGCGCGAAGCTCGCGGGGTCGGACGACGTGACGGTGTGCTTCTTCGGCGACGGGGCCACCGCGCAGGGGCTCTGGTACGAGGTGATGAACATGGCCGCGCTGTGGAAGCTGCCGGTCATCTACGCCTGCGAGAACAACGGCTATTCGGAGTACACGAAGACCGAGGAGATCGCCGCCGGCTCGATCACCGCGCGCGCGGAGGCCTTCGGGATCGAGGCGCACCGGGTGGACGGGCAGGACGTGCTCGCCGTGAACGCGCTGGCGCGCGATCTGGTGGCGCGCGCGCGCCGGGGCGAGGGGCCCTTCTTCGTCGAGCTCGAGACCTACCGCTACCACGGCCACCACGTGGGCGACATCAACCGGGAGTACTACCGCTCGAAGGAGGAGGAGCGCGACTGGAAGGAGAACCGCGACCCGATCCTGCGCTTCCGCGGCTGGCTCGTCGCCGAGGGGATCGCCGCGGAGGCGGAGCTCGAGGCGATGACCGCGGAGATCGCGGAGGACGCCGCCGCGGCGGTGGCCTACGCCGAGGCCGCCGCCTACCCGCCGGCCCACGAGGTCGACATGCATGTCTTCGCGGACTGAGGAGAGAGCGATGCGCGAGATCACCCTGTCGCGGGCCGTGAACGAGGCGATCGCCGAGGAGATGCGCCGCGACCCGCGCGTTTTCCTGATGGGCGAGGACGTGGCCGAGGCGGGCACGCCGTTCAAGGTGCTGTCCGGGCTCGTGGAGGAGTTCGGGCCCGAGCGCGTGCTCGACACGCCGATCAGCGAGCCGGGGTTCGTGGGCCTCGCCGTGGGCGCGGCGATGACCGGCGCGCGGCCGGTCGTCGACCTGATGTTCGGGGATTTCCTCTATCTGGTGATGGACCAGCTCTGCAATCAGGCGGCCAAGCAGCACTACATGTCGGGCGGCAAGCTCACGGTGCCGATGGTGCTGCGCACGAACCTCGGCGCGACGCGGCGCTCGGCGGCGCAGCACTCGCAGTCGTTGCAGGCGCTGGTGGCGCATATCCCGGGGCTGAAGGTGGCGATGCCCTCCTCGGCCTACGAGGCGAAGGGGCTGATGAAGACCGCGATCCGGGACGAGAACCCGGTCGTGATCTTCGAGGACAAGCTCATGTATCAGGACAAGGCCCCGGTGCCGGAGGCGGAATACCTGATCCCCTTCGGCGCGGCGCATATCAAGCGGCCGGGCCGCGACGTCACGCTGATCGCGACCTCGTCGATGGTGCAGGTGGCCGAGGCGGCGGCCGGGACGCTCGCCCATGAGGGGATCGAGGCGGAGGTCGTCGATCCGCGCACGCTGGTGCCGCTCGACGAGGCGACGCTTCTGGAGAGCGTGAAGCGGACCTCGCGCGCCATCGTGATCGACGAGGGGCATCAGAGCTACGGGGTGACCGCCGAGATCGCGAGCCGCCTGACCGAGAAGGCCTTCTACCATCTCGACGCGCCGGTGGTGCGGATGGGCGCGATGGATGTGCCGGTGCCCTTCAGCCCGGCGCTGGAGGATCTGACGGTGCCGACGCCCGGGGGCGTGGTGGAGACCGCGCGCCGGCTCTGCGCCGGGGAGCTCATCCATGCCGCATGACGTGACCATGCCCCAGCTCGGCATGGCGCAGGACGCGGGCAAGATCGTGTCCTGGGCGAAGGCGCCGGGCGACGCGGTCGCCGCGGGCGAGGCGCTCTTCGAGGTGGAGACCGACAAGGCGGTGATGGAGGTCGAGGCGCCGGTGGAGGGGTATCTCTCGGCCGTGGCCTACGGCGACGGCGCGGAGGTGCCGGTTGGCGCGGTGATCGCGCGCATCGTCGCGGACGCCGGAGAGGTGGAGACGGCCGCGCCCGCGCCAGCGGCGCATGGACAGAGCGCGTCGGAGGCGCAGGAAGAGAGCGCGCCGGACGCCGGCGCGCCCGAGGCCGGCGCGGCGCTGCCCGAGGGCCACCCGGTGACCATGCCGCAGCTCGGCATGGCGCAGGACGCGGGCCTCCTCGTGAGCTGGCTCAAGGCGCCGGGCGAGCGGGTCGCGGCCGAGGACGTGCTCTTCGAGGTGGAGACCGACAAGAGCACCATGGAGGTGGAAGCGGGTCGCGCGGGCTGGCTCGCCGCGACGCTCGCGCAGGCGGGCGAGGAGGTGCCCGTGGGCGAGCCCGTCGCCCTCCTGTCGGAGACCGAGCCCGCCGCCCCGGTGGCGCGCTCGGTGACCGAGGGCGCGGCGCCGGCGGCGGCCCCGGCGGCCGGCGACACGACGGCGGCCGGGGGCGCATCCGGTGCAGCCGCCCCGGCGGCGCAGCCTGGTGCGCAGGCCGCCCCTGCAAATGGGAGCGCCTCCGCAACCGCCGCCCCCGCGGCACGGTCTGCGCCCGGCACCGCGCCGGCCGCCCCCGCGGCGCCGCAGGCGGCCGGCGGGCGCATCCTCGCCTCGCCGAAGGCGCGGCGGCGCGCGGCGGAGGAGGGGCTCGACCTCGCCCGCCTCGCGGCGGCGGGCCATCCGCAGCCCTATCACGTCGCCGATCTCGACGTGCTGCGCGCCATGCCGGCGGCGCCCGATGCAGCGCCCGACGCAGCACTCGCCGCGCCGCCGCGGCGGCTGACCGCCACGGTGACCGACGGGCTCGCCGCCTTCGCGGCCTGGGCGGCGGAGGCCGAGGGGCTCGCCCCCGGGGCGGTGCTCGCCGGGCTCGCGGGGGCGAGCCTCGGCGCGGGCGAACGCGTCACCGTCGCCGTGGAGCGGATGGGCGCCACGCAGGTCTTCACGGTGCCGCCGGGCCGCGCGCTCTCGGCGGTGGCCGAGGCCGCGCCCGAGACGCCGCCCGAGACGCCGCCCGCGCTCGTCGTGCGCGACCTGCGCGGCACGCCGCTCGCCAGCGTCGCCCTCGGCGCGGAGGCCGCGCCGGTGCTGACGATCCTCGCGGCGGGCGCCGGGTCGGGCGCGGGCACGGGCGCGGGCCCCGATACGGGCGCCGCCCCCGACGCCGGTCCGGCCCTCTCGATCACGCTGGAATGCGNCCCGATACGGGCGCCCGGACCGACGCCGGCCCGGCCCTCTCGATCACGCTGGAATGCGCGGCGGGCGCGCTCGACGCCGGGGCGGCGATCCGCTGTCTCACCGACTTCGCGGGCCGGGTGGAGCAGCCGCTCCGCCACCTGCTCTGACCAAGGGAGTTCCTCGCATGGACCACACCGATCTCTATATCGACGGCGCCTGGCGCCCGACCGACGCGCGCTTCGACGTGATCAACCCGGCCACGGAGGCGGTGCTCGCCTCCGTCGCCTCGGCCGATATCGCGGATGCCGACGCCGCCCTCGACGCCGCCGAACGCGCCATGGCCGACTGGGCCGCGCGCCCGCCGCGCGCGCGCGCCGAGGTGCTGCGCAAGGCTTGGGAGCTGATGACCGCGCGGCTCGACCACTTCGCGCATCTGATCACGCTGGAGAACGGCAAGGCCGGGGCCGACGCCCGCGGCGAGGCGGCCTACGCCGCCGAGTTCTTCCGCTGGTTCGCGGAGGAAGCGGTGCGCGCCGACGGGATGGTCACCCGCGCGCCCGCCTCCGGCGCGCGCATCCTCGTTCAGCAGAAGCCCGCGGGCCTCGCCGTGCTGGTCACGCCGTGGAACTACCCCGCCGCCATGGGCACGCGGAAGATCGCGCCGGCGCTCGCCGCGGGCTGCGGCGTGGTGATCAAGCCCGCCTCCGAGACGCCGCTCACCATGCTCGCGCTGATGCCGCTTCTGGAAGAGGCGGGCGTGCCCCCGGGCCTCGTCAACGTGCTGCCCTCGACGCGGACCGGCGCGCTGGTCGATCACATGCTGCACGACCCGCGGGTGCGCGTCGTCAGCTTCACCGGCTCCACGGGCGTGGGGCGCAAGCTGCTGAAGTCGGCCGCCGACCAGGTGCTGAAGCCCGCGATGGAGCTCGNCTGAGGTCGGCCGCCGATCAGGTGCTGAAGCCCGCGATGGAGCTCGGCGGCAACGCGCCGGTGCTGGTGCTCGATGATGCCGACATGGAGACCGCGATCGAGGGCACGATGCTCGCCAAGATGCGCAACCTCGGCGAGGCCTGCACGGCGGCCAACCGCATCTACGTCCACGAGAGCCTCGCCGAGGACTTCACCGCGCGGCTCGCCGCGCGCATGGCGGCGCTGAAGGTGGGCGACGGCACCGACCCCTCGGTGGACGTGGGACCATTGGTCAACGCCGCGACGCGCGACAAGGTGGCGGAGTTCGTCGCCGATGCCGCGTCGAAGGGCGCGCGGATCGACTGCGGCGGGGTGGTGCCCGAGGGTCCGGGCTTCTTCTACCCGCCGACGGTGATCTCGAACGTGCCGGAGAGCGCGGACTGCGTGCACGACGAGATCTTCGGCCCCGTCGCCGCGATCCAGAGCTTTTCCGNCGCCTTCGTCGCCGATGCCGCGTCGAAGGGCGCGCGGATCGACTGCGGCGGGGTGGTGCCCGAGGGTCCGGGCTTCTTCTACCCGCCGACGGTGATCTCGAACGTGCCGGAGAGCGCGGACTGCGTGCACGACGAGATCTTCGGCCCCGTCGCCGCGATCCAGAGCTTTTCCGACACCGAGGACGCGATCCGGCGCGCCAACGCCACCGAGTACGGGCTGGTGGCCTACGTCTTCTCCGGCGACTTCAGGCGTGCGCTGCAGGTCTGCGAGCGGCTCGATTACGGCATGGTGGGGCTCAACCGCGGGCTCGTCTCGGACCCGGCGGCGCCCTTCGGCGGCACCAAGCAATCCGGCCTCGGCCGCGAGGGCGGCCACGAGGGGATGCTGGAGTTCATGGAAACGCAATACATCTCGGCGGACTGGTGAGGCAGCCATGAGCGACATCGCAGCGAGCCCCTCGACCCGGCGCCGCGCGGCGGAGAAGGGCGTCGACCTCGACGCGCAGGCCCGCCGCCTCGGGCGCACCACCCTCGGGCCGGAGGACCTCGACCCCCCCGCGGCGGCCCCCGCCGCACCGGGCGACACGGCGTACTGGGAGGTCGACCACGCCGCCCACGGCCCGGTCACGGAACGCCCCATGAGCCGCGTCGCGCAGGTCGCGGCCAGGAACCTCGCCGCCGCGCAGGCGCTGATCCCGGCGGTGACGCACCACGACCGCGCCGACGTCTCGCGGATCGAGGCGTTGCGCGCCGCCTGGAAACCCGAGGCCGAGGCGCGGGGCGTCAAGCTCACCGCGCTCGCCTTTCACGTCGCCGCGCTGGCGCGGACGCTGCGGCGCTTTCCGCTCTTCAACGCCTCGCTCTCACCGGACGCCACGCGGCTCATCCTGAAGGACTACGTCCATATCGGCATCGCCGTGGACACCGAGCACGGCCTGATAGTGCCGGTGATCCGCGACGCCG
>NZ_QOHR01000096.1 GCF_003385555.1 Rhodosalinus sediminis
GGCGTCACGCCTCCTTCAGGTCGAATTTCAGGCTGCCGCCGCCAGCGCGCTCGACATCCTCGACGAAGCCCTTCCGGGCGAGGACCGGGCCGTAGCCCGCGCGCCATTCGCCGGCCTGGTCCTCGGTCACGAAGGGCACCACGACGCGCCGCACGGTGCCGAGGTCCTGGGCGGCCAGCATTTCGGGCGGCACGTCGGCGGGCCGGGCGAGCCGCAGGGCGACGGGCCGGAAATCGCGCAGGAAGGCGGCGAGGCCCCCGGCCTCGGCCCCCGTGTCGGTGGGCAGGCGCAGCGGGCCGTCGGACCATTTCAGGCGGGCGGAGTCGTCGACTCCGGCGCGGCGCGCGATCTGGCGGCCCAACCCGACGAGTTCGCTGCGCGCCTCCTGCGCCATGACGGTCACGCCGTCTGAAATACGGACCACGCGGATGGGCAGGAAGCCGATACCGGCCCCGATCTCGAGCACCCGCGGGCAGCCCTCGAGATAGGCCGCGATGTTGCGCGCGTGGCGCCGCTCGAACCGGCCCGCGACC
>NZ_QOHR01000097.1 GCF_003385555.1 Rhodosalinus sediminis
CCCCTTCATCGGATGCGTCAGGTCGCCCGCCGGGTCGGCCACCGCCCGGACCCAGCGCAGGTCGGCGTCGCCCGGCAGCGCCACGCGCGCCAGGTCGCCGTCGTAGACCCGCGCCTTGAGCGTCGCGGCGCGGCGCGCGGTGATCGTGAGCGCGGTCTCGCCGCCCATGGCGCGCGCCGCCTCCAGCCGCGCGGCGGCCAGCGTCTCGGCCGCCATGACCAGCACGCTCGCCCCCGCGCCGGTGAGCACGACGCCCACGCCCATGCGCAGATCGGCCCGCGCGCGGGCGAGAAGCTCGGTCAGGTCGGGGGCGAAGCTCATGGCCGTCCCATAGAGAGATGCGCCTTCCGATGTAAGGCCCCCCGCGCGTGAAACAATTCCGCCCCGCGCAACACATGGGCGTGAAAGGAGTGCAGCAAATCTTGCCAGCGGCGCGCGGCCTCCGCATCTCGGGGCGAAACAGGAGGAGACAGCATGGCGCAGCTCAGGAACATCCTGCTCGTGGACGACGACGAC
>NZ_QOHR01000098.1 GCF_003385555.1 Rhodosalinus sediminis
GTAGTCGTCGCCCTCGCCGCCGAACAGGTCGTCGTTGCCGAGGCCGCCGGAGATCGAGTCGTTGCCGGTGCCGCCATTGATGAAGTCGGCGCCACCCATGCCGAAGAGCCAGTCATGGCCCCAGGTGTCGATGATGAAGTCGTCGCCATCACCGCCGGCGACGATGTCGTTGCCGCCACCTGCGTTGATGAGGTCGTCGCCATCGTTGCCGCCGAGCAGATCGAAGCCGGTACCGCCCGCCATCGTGTCGTTGCCCTGGTTGCCGAAGGCGACGCCGCCGTCGGTCTCGATGTGGTCGTCTCCGGGAACATGGTCGGGAAGTGCATTGGCCAGCCGGCCGTCGCCCAGGATCATGTCGAAGCCGGCGCCGCCGTAGAGCTCGTCGTTGCCGCCTTCGCCGGCGAGGAAGTCGTTGCCGGCATCGCCGCCGAGCCAGTTGTTCTCCTCGTCGCCGAGCAGCGCGTCGTCGCCGTCACGGCCCTTGGCCTTGGTG
>NZ_QOHR01000099.1 GCF_003385555.1 Rhodosalinus sediminis
CGCCGCCCGAGCCGAAGATGCGCCAAGTGATGACGATGCCGTTGGCGCCCAGCTCCACCGCGTCGCCGAGCATCCCCTCGAGATGACCCGAGGGATGGTTGACAGCGAGGAACTCGTCGGCGTCGAGGACCAGCAGCCAGTCGGCCTCGGCGACCCTCGGCTCCTTCTGCGCATGTTTGAGAGCCGAGGGCTGGGGTTTCACGCCCTCGGGGATCTCGTTGCGGCGGTGGTAACCCAGGCCGAGCTCCTCAAGGCGGGTCAGCATGTGGTCGGTGCCGTCCGAGCAGTCGTTGGTATATACGAGGATGTCGGTGAACCCCACGGCGAGGTGATGGGCGAACCATTCCAGCAGGAAGGGGGCCTCGTCCTTCATCATCGACACGGCCATGACCTTGCCGTGTTTCGACTGTGGCTTGA
The DNA here is from genome assembly GCF_003385555.1 of Rhodosalinus sediminis. GTDB lineage: Bacteria > Pseudomonadota > Alphaproteobacteria > Rhodobacterales > Rhodobacteraceae > Rhodosalinus > Rhodosalinus sediminis. The sequence continues at coordinate 418 of NZ_QOHR01000099.1, forward strand.
GATGCTGCATGCCCCCGTGTGGCCTCTTTATGCGTGGGCCTTTGGGCGGAAAGTATCATGGGTGCGC
>NZ_QOHR01000100.1 GCF_003385555.1 Rhodosalinus sediminis
GGTTGAAGATGCCGTGCGCGATGCCCATCGGCATGCGGATCGTGTCGCCAGGCCCCGCCTTGTGCACGTCGCCGCCGAACTCGACCTCGAGGTGGCCCTCCAGCATCACGATCCATTCGTCCTGCGTGGGGTGGATGTGCGGCGGCACGAAGGTGCCGTCCGGGATATGCGCATGCCAGATGAAGGCGTTGGGGCTCAGAAGCTTGGGCGTGTAGGTGTGGCCGACGACGTTCCAGCTCTTGCCTTCGAGGCCCTCGGCGGCCGGAGTGATTCCCNGCGTGTAGGTGTGGCCGACGACGTTCCAGCTCTTGCCTTCGAGGCCCTCGGCGGCCGGAGTGATTCCCTGTTGCATCGTGTTTCCCTCCTGATGTGGGGGCGTCCGCGGCGCCCGCCGCAAGTATCGCAGGCCCTCGCGCGGGGCGTTATCCGGAAAGCGAATCCCTCTTGGGCAAAAGCTTCAAGCTTGAAATATGCGCGGCCTG
>NZ_QOHR01000102.1 GCF_003385555.1 Rhodosalinus sediminis
GCCGGTCTCGATCGACATGCTGGGCAGCGTCCAGGACCCCGACTGGAACTCGTGGCTGTACGGCGCCTCCGCGCCCGTGGTCGTGGGCGCGCCAAACGCCGCCTTCAGCCAGAAGCCCAAGGCCTCGGCGTCGAGCGGGACAACGACATCGCCGTCGGCCGTCACAGCATCCTTGATCGGCGCCAGAGGATCGCGGCCGTAGCCGAGAAGCTCGGAGTTCAGCAGCGGCTGCTCTGCGCCGAGCGACGTGCTGGCGAAGGGCATGCGGGTGAAGCCGCTCGCGGGCGGCGTTCCATAGGTCGTTTCGAACGCAAGCGCCATCAGCGCCCGCGCCCCCTGGGCTCGTGCCATCGTGTTCTCCTGTGGTCGGTTGGATCAGGCCAGCGGGTCGGCCGTGGAATAATGCAGCACCACCGGGATCACGGCCGCCTTCAGACTCGCGGCGCCCTCGACCGGCAGATCGACCGGC
>NZ_QOHR01000103.1 GCF_003385555.1 Rhodosalinus sediminis
GTCCTTTTTCCATGCCGGTTCACAGCCCGTCCCCGACTTGCCGAACTGCCTTATCCAGCGACGCAGCTGCGTCTCGTGGACGCCGAGTTCCGCTGCGACATCCATGATCGACAGCCCGCTCGTCTCGACGCGCTCCGCGGCCTGCCGCTTGAACTCGTCCGGAAAATACCGGCGCTTCTTCTTCTCCATCGGACACTCCTTCCGTTAGCTCGAAAAGCCTATCATGGGTGTCCACCAATCCAGGGCAGGATCACGACACGTCAGGCAGGACGTCCGGAGAGCGGGGACGTCTTCGAAGGTAAGGGGAAAGGATCCGAGAAGGTCGGGAGCGGGAGACCCAGTGCCGTCCATCGATCGCCCGAGATCAGGTGTGTGATTTGGACCCGCTCCTCGTACGACCATACCGGCCAGCGGCGCCAGGATGCCGCGAAAGCAAGGCCTGACACATGGATGAACTCGAT
>NZ_QOHR01000104.1 GCF_003385555.1 Rhodosalinus sediminis
CGGGCCGCGGCGGCGGCGCGCGCGGCCTCGAGGGTCTCGGCCCCCGCGGCCTCCAGCGCCCGGGCGAGGTCGGCCGCGGCGCGCTCGGTCTCGGCGGCGGCGCGCGGGCCCGTGCCGGGGTGGACCGTCAGCGTGCCGAGCCCGTCGAGCGCGAGCTCCGCGCCCTTGGGGATCGGCACCGCGGTTCCCTCCGGCAGCGCCGTGCCCGAGAGCCGCACGCCGTCCGACCGCCCCGGCGCGTAGTGCATGACGAGCTGCGGCGCGGCGCCGTCGCGCCGGGCTTCGGCGGTGCGCAGCGCCCCAGCGAGATCCTCGAGCCGCTGGAGCGCCGCCGCGTCCGGGCCGTGGCGCGCCGCCGCGGCGGCCTCCTCCATCGCGGTGCGCGCGGCCTCCGCCCGCTCCAGCCGCGCGGCGAGATCGGCGCGCCGGGCCGCGCCGTC
>NZ_QOHR01000011.1 GCF_003385555.1 Rhodosalinus sediminis
CGTCTCCGCAGACGGCGGATGCGTGGTCACCCCGGTTTCGTCGCTGTCCCTCATGCGAGCCTCCTCTGCATCGCCTCGCAGGGCGCATGTCGCCCTGCTGTCCCGGCGGCACTGTATCATTTATGGAAAATGAGAAAACAAATACCTGATAAGGCATGTTTTTCGTGTCAACGATTTTGCAGAGAGAGGCGCAGGCTGTAAAAATCGCCGCCGGCCTGCCGTCAAGGCACCGTCAGGGGACGGCGACACCTGTCAAGAACGACGGACGGTCGCGCCGATTTCGGCATGCAATCGCATACCGCCCGCGTGTCCCGGCGACATCCGGGGGTCGGGCGCGCAGGGGACGGGGCGCGCCGCCGCGGCCACGATTCGCGCGCCTCAGCGCGGCGTGTCGAGTCGCTGCCAGCGCGCCTCGAGGCGCTCGAGCGCGGCGATGCGGTCGGCGGTCTTCGGGTGGCTCATCAGCCAGGCGGGCATGACGCCCGCGCGCGCCTCGGTCAGCTTCTCGAGCTTCTCGAACATCGATTTCTGCGGGGCGACGCCGATGCCGGCCTTCGTCAGGAGCGCCGCGGCGTAGGCGTCGGCTTCGTATTCATCGCCGCGCGAGAGCCGCGCGGACAGAAGCGTCGTCACCCCGTTGGCGATCCAGACGCCGATGCCCGGCAGAAAGCGCGACAGCACCATGGCGAGGGCCGTGCGCAGCGCGTTCTGCCCGGAAAAGTCGATCATCCGCCGCCGGGCGTGGCCGAGCGCGACATGGCCGAGTTCGTGCGCGATCACGCTCGCCATCTCCTCGGCCGAGACCTCGCCGCTCTGGTACTTCCGGTAGAAGCCGCGAGTGACGAAGATGCGCCCGTCCGGCGCGGCGAGCCCGTTCACCGGGTCGATCTCGTAGATGTGCACCCGGATTCGATCGACGCCGAGCGCCTCGGCCATGCGGTCGGTCAGCCGCTTGAGCCGCGCATCGGCGAGCTCGGTCGAGCGCGCGTCGAGCTCGCGTTTCGTCCGCCACATGGAGAAGCGGTAAATCACCAGCGCGTAGAGCACCGCGAGCAGGATCGGCGTGATCTTGATCATGGGGGAAATATGGGGCGCCGCGCGCCGGTCGGCAATGTATCGCCGGCGGCCTCGGCGCGGCGCGTCGGCGATAACGCCCGTCAATGTGCGCGCCGCCGTCCCCCGCGAGTGTCGCAGGCGTGAGTCGCATCAAAAGGGGGGAGCGTCGTCATGTCCGACTACCACGTCACCGAGACCGAACCGCGGCCGTATCTCTACGCCGCCCGCATCTGCGGCATGGACCCGGCCGATGTCGCCGACGCCATGGCCGGGGCCTTCGCCGAGGTGAGGGCCTTCATGGAGCGCCACGGCATCGCGCCGGCCGGCCCGCCGCTCACGGTCTTCGAGGGCGACGATCCGGCGCTCGTCCATTTCCGGGCCGGCGTCTTCGTCTCCGAGGCCGACGCGGCGCGCGCGGGCGAGGGGGTCGCCGCCGGCTGGACGCCGGGCGGGCGGGCGCTGCACTTCACCCATGCGGGGCCATGCGCGCTGCTCGGCGCGCACGAGGCCGCCGCGATGGCCCGCGTCGGGCGGCGCGGGCTGCGGCCCGAGGCGCCGACCTGGGAGGTCTATCCGGACGCGCCGGTGGCGGCGGCCCGGCGCGGCGAGCGGGCGGAGGTCTACTGCGCGCTCGGCTGAGGCTCACTTGCGGCGGCGGCGTTCCCGGCGGAGCGCCGCGCGCAGCCAGAGCGCGAGGCCGAGCGCGACCACCGTGCCGGCGAGGATGCCCGAGACGTCGGCGGCGATCTCGGCGACGGCGTCGATGTATTCGGCGAAGGCCCGGCCGAGCCCGACGTAGAGCGCCACCCAGACGCATTCGCCCGCCACGGCCCAGAGCGTGAAGCGCGCGCGGTTCATCTCGGCCGCGCCGGCCACGAGGTTGACCCATGGGCCGAGGGGGCTGACGAGCCAGCGGCTGAGGAACACGCCCGCGCCGCCGCGCTCCTCGACCAGCCCGCGCGCGCGGGCGAGCGCGGCGGCCCGGCGCGGCCTCGCGGCGATGCGGGGCGCGAGCGCCGCGCCGCCCCGCCAGCCGAGCGAATAGCCCGCCTGATCGCCGAGCACCGCGCCGGCGAGCGCGCCCCCGGCCACCGCCCAGAGCGCCAGATCGCCGGTCGCCGTGAAGGCGCCCCCGGTCAGCATCACCATGGAGGCCGGGACGGGCAGGGCGAGGCAGCTGAGGAACGTCGTGAGCGCGATCACCGCCACGCCCCAGTCCGCCACGAGGCCGGGAAGCCAGTCGGTCATTCGGGGGCCTGCGCGTCGATGAGCCGGCGCACCTCGTCGAGGACCACCTCCACCGGCACCTCGCGGCGCCGCGCGATCTCGGCCAGCGTCGGCCGCCGGTCGGGGCGGTCGGCCACGCCGAGGGCGCGCATGACCTCGCCCGGGGGAATGTCCCAGGCGAGGGAGATGTAGCGCGGCGTCATCCAGGCCTGCGGCGGCTGGCGGCGGTGGTCCGGGTCCGCCCAGTAGAGCGAGAAGGCCACGAAGCGCGCGACGAAGAAGGCCACGACCGCGAGCGCGACGACGAGCCCCACGAGCGCGGGGCGGTGCCGGGTCCAGAGATGGCGCAGCGCGCCGCGCATCACGTCTCCCTCGTCTCGAGCGGCGCCCCCGCCCGCGTCGTTCATGCCCCGCCGCACGGGGCGCGCCGCCCCGGCCGCATCGCCCGGGCGCCGCGCGGCCGCGCTAGCGCACCAGCTCGCGCATGCCGCGTTCGAGCCCCTCGAGCGTCATCGGCACCATGCGGTCCGCGAAGATCTCGCGGATCATCTGGATCGACTGCGTGTAGCGCCAGTGCCGCTCGCGCACCGGGTTGATCCAGAGGTTGTCGGGCCACTGATCCCGCGCGCGTTCGAGCCAGACCTGCCCCGCCTCGGCGTTCCAGTGTTCGTTCGCGCCGCCCGGAAAGGCGATCTCGTAGGGCGACATGCTCGCGTCGCCCACGAAGATGCACTTGTAGTCCGATCCGTAGGTGTGCAGCACCTCCCAGGTGGGCGTGACCTCGTCCCACCGCCGGCGGTTGTCGCGCCAGACGCCCTCGTAGAGGCAGTTGTGGAAGTAGTAATATTCGAGGTGCTTGAACTCCGCCCGCGCCGCGGAGAAGAGCTCCTCGACCACGCGGATGTGCGGGTCCATGCTGCCGCCCACGTCGAGAAACAGGAGCACCTTGACGGCGTTGCGTCGCTCCGGCCTCGTCTTGACGTCGAGATAGCCCTGCTCGGCGGTGGAGCGGATCGTGCCGTCGAGGTCGAGCTCCTCGTGCGCGCCGTCGCGCGCCCATTGCCGCAGCCGCTTGAGCGCGAGCTTGATGTTGCGCGTGCCGAGCTCGACCGAGTCGTCGAGGTTGCGGAACTCCCGCTTGTCCCAGACCTTCACCGCGCGGCGGTGGCGGCTTTCGTCCTGCCCGATGCGCACGCCTTCCGGGTTGTAGCCGTAGGCGCCGAAGGGCGAGGTGCCGGCGGTGCCGATCCACTTCGAGCCGCCCTGGTGGCGCTTTTCCTGTTCCTTCAGCCGTTCGCGCAGCGTCTCCATCAGCTTGTCGAAACCGCCCATCGACTCGATCTCGGCCTTCTCCGCCTCGGAGAGGTGCTTTTCGGCCATCTTCTCGAGCCAGTCGCGCGGGATTTCGGCCTGCTCCAGCATCTCGCCCACGCTCAGATGTTCGAGCCCGGAGAACGCCTCGGCGAAGGCGCGGTCGAACTTGTCGAGGTTGCGCTCGTCCTTCACCATCGCCGCGCGGGCGAGGTAATAGAAGCCGTCCACGTCGTAGGTGACGAGATCTGCGCGCATCGCCTCGAGAAAGGCGAGATACTCCCGGAGCGAGACCGGCACCCCCGTCCGCCGCAGCGCGTCGAAGAAGGGCAGGAACATCGCGCTACCCCGAGAGCCGGTCGATCGCGATGGTCGCCACCAGCCCGAGGAGCGTGAAGGCGATGCCGTAGACCGCGCCGTAATGCAGGACGTCCGCGCCCGTCCCCTTGCGCCGGCGGGCGGTGACGACGCCGAGGGTGATGCCCAGAAGGGCGCCGAGAAGGACGATCATGCGGTCAGCCTCCGGAAGCCGAGGGGTCGAGGGCGGCGATCTCGCGCAGCTTGGCGCGCACCGCCCCATCGGGGCCGAATCCGTAGCGCGCCCGGTCGAGGCTGTCCAGCCGCGCCGCCCGCGCCTCCGCGCGCCGCCCCTGCATCTCGAGTGCCTGCGCGCGCAGCATCAGCAGCGTCGCCTCGAGCATCGCGTTCCCGTGGCGCGCGGCCACCGGCAGATGCGCGGCAGCGATCGCGCGCACGCGGTCCGGGTCGCCGTCGGCCAGCGCGTAGGCGGCCAGCTGCGCGCCGACGAAGGCGCGGTGGAGCGCCGTGCCCGTGGAGGCGGCGTAGATCCGGTCGGCCCGCCGGAACGCGGCGCGCGCCTCGCCCGGCGCGCCGGCCTGCGCGACGCGCCCCAGCGCGAAATACGCGAAGGCGAGGCGGTGGTCGCGCCAGCCCTCCGCCTCGGCGATCCGCACCGCCCGCGCGGCCGCCGCGCGGCGCGCGGCGGGCCGCGCCCCCGGCCCGAGCGCGGTCTTTATCGCCTCGACCCAGGGGGCGGGCGTGGGCGGCAGCGGGGCCGGGGCCACCGCCTCGCCCGCCGGATTGAGCCGCGCGAGGATCGCCGGCAGGCGGGCCGCCACCTCGGCCCGCGACATGCCGTTGGCGAGCTCGGGGGCGTAATGCGCGCGCAGGACCAGCATGTCGAAGCCGGTCAGCACCGTGTGCATGTTGTCGTCGTTGAACACGCTGTCGGGCAGGCGGTAGAGATCGTTGAGCGGCCCGAGGGCCTGCGCGAGCTCCTCGTGCAGGCAGTCGCGCGTCTCCTGCGGGCTCGTGTCCATCGGCACGAAGACCGCGACGCGCGTCCGCCGCGCCAGATCGGCCCAGCGGGTCACGCCGCCGCGGCGTCGTGCGGCGCGGTAGTCCGAGAGGCTCGAGACCTCGGGCACGACGAAGCAGGCCGCCTGCGGCAGGACGCGGCGGATGCGCGCGCGGGGCACCGCCTCCACCGTGACGGCGGCGCGCCCCGCGGCGACGCGGCGGATGTCGAGCCCCGCCTCCGCGCGCAGCCGCGCGAGCAGACGGTCGAGATCGGCCGCGAGCCCCGGCGTCGGCCGACCCGTCAGGCGCAGGGTGATCGGCGCCTCGAACCGGGTGAGCACCGGCAGCCGCCGGCCGCTTTCCAGCCGGAAGGCGAGATCGAGGACATCCCGCGCGATGTCGGCGTTGGCACGCGCCGGCGGCGGCATCGGGCGGACGGAGGCACCGCGTGCCGGCGGCGCCCCGGCGGCCCCGGTGGCGAGACGCTGCGCCGAAGGCGGCGCGGGCGCGCCCGCGCACCCCGCCAGCCCCGCGAGCGCCACGAGCGCCGCGCAGAGCCGCAGGGCAGGGGCCCGCGGGTTTTTCGTACGAAAAACCCGCGGGCCGCGCGCCGCGCCCCGCGGGCGATTTTTCGTACGAAAAATCGCCACGCTAGCGCTGACGGCGCGCCATGAAGGCGAGGCGTTCGAAGAGATGCACGTCCTGCTCGTTCTTCAGAAGCGCGCCGTGCAGCTTCGGCAGCGCGCTCGCCCCGTCACGCTTGAGATCCTCAGGCGAGAGATCCTCGGCCAGGAGGAGCTTCAGCCAGTCGAGCACCTCGGAGGTCGAGGGTTTCTTCTTCAGCCCCTGCTGCTCGCGCAGCTCGTAGAACTGCGTCAGCGCCGTGGCGAGCAGGTCCTGCTTGATGCCCGGGAAATGCACCTCGACGATGCGCTTCATAGTCTCCGGGTCGGGGAAGCGGATGTAGTGGAAGAAGCAGCGCCGCAGGAAGGCGTCGGGCAGCTCCTTCTCGTTGTTGGAGGTGATGATGACGATCGGGCGCTGCGTGGCGCGCACGGTCTCGCCGGTCTCGTAGACGAAGAACTCCATCCGGTCGAGCTCCTGCAGGAGGTCGTTCGGGAACTCGATGTCGGCCTTGTCGATCTCGTCGATCAGCAGCACCGTCCGCGTCTCGGCGGTGAAGGCCTCCCAGAGCTTGCCCTTGCGGATGTAGTTGCTCACGTCGTTGACCCGGTCGTCGCCGAGCTGGCTGTCGCGCAGGCGCGAGACGGCGTCGTATTCGTAAAGCCCCTGCTGCGCGCGGGTCGTGGACTTGATCGACCACTCGATGATCGGCAGCCCGAGCGCGCCGGCCACCTGCCGCGCGAGCTCGGTCTTGCCGGTGCCCGGCTCGCCCTTGACGAGGAGCGGCCGCTCCAGCGTCACCGCGGCGTTGACCGCCACCGTCAGGTCCTCGGTCGCGACGTAGCTCTCGGTGCCGGTGAAACGCATGGGGTCCTCTTCGTCTGCGGGGTCGGGCGGAGGGTAACATCCCCGTCCGCGGCGGCAACGGCTTTCGCCGCGCCGCGGCGGGCGCGCGCGGCGCCCTGGCGGCTTGCGCGAATCGCCGGCGTCGCGGCGGGCGGCGGCCTCCCGCATGCGGCGCAAGCGCTTTCCTCGCGTGACAACAAGCCGCTGTTCGGCTAAGCGAGCGGCGGGGGTGGCCGGATGAGCGAAATGCAGGACGACCGTTTCCAGCTCGAGCCCGGTCCCGAAAAGGGGAACACGATGAAAGCCGAGACCTTTCTGCCGGAAGATTACCGTCCCGCCGAAGACGAGCCTTTCATGAACGAGCGTCAGCTCGAGTACTTCCGCCGCAAGCTGCTCGCCTGGAAGGCCGAGCTGCTCGCCGAAAGCCGGGAAACCCTCGAGGGATTGCAGGACAACAGCCGCAACATCCCCGACGTCGCCGACCGCGCCAGCGAGGAGACCGACCGCGCGATCGAGCTCCGGACCCGCGACCGGCAGCGCAAGCTCGTCGCCAAGATCGACGCCGCGCTGCGCCGGATCGAGGAGGGCGAATACGGCTACTGCGAGGTCACGGGCGACCCGATCAGCCTCAAGCGCCTCGACGCGCGGCCGATCGCCACCATGAGCCTCGAGGCGCAGGAAAAGCACGAGCGCCGCGAGAAGGTGCACCGCGACGACTGACCCCGCGCCGCCCGCGGCCGGATCGAGGGCGCCGGGCCACGCGCTCCGGCGCCCGGTCCGACGGCTCATGGAGAAACGATGCAGCTCGACGGCTTCGAGGTTCTCGTCGCGGGCGGCGGGGTCGCCGGCCTCTCCGCCGCGCTCGCCTTCGCCCGGCGCGGCGCCTCGGTCACCCTGCTCGAGCAGGCCGGCGAGATCGCCGAGGTGGGCGCGGGCCTGCAGATCAGCCCCAACGGCTTCGCCGTGCTCGACGCGCTGGGCCTCGGCGAGGCGGTCGCGGCGCGCGGCGTCGCCGCCCGCGCCGTCAGCCTGCGCCGCCACGAGGACGGAGCGGAGGTCACGCGGCTGGACCTCGCGCGCCACGCGCCCGGTCGGCGCTACCTGTTCCTGCACCGCGCCGATCTGATCGACGCGCTCGCCGCGGCGGTGCGCGCGGTCGGCGTGCAGCTGCGCCTCCTGCAGCAGGTCGCGGAGGTCGCGCAAGGCGCGCGCCCCGCGCTCGTCACCGCGCAGGGCGCGCGCCTCGAGGCGGACCTGGTGATCGGCGCGGACGGGCTGCACTCGCGCCTGCGGCCCGCGCTGAACGGCGCCGCCGCCCCGCGCTTCACCGGGCAGGTCGCCTGGCGCGCGCTGGTGCCCGGCCCGGCGGACCACCCGCCGGAGGCCTGGGTGCACATGGGGCCGGGGCGCCACCTCGTCAGCTATCCGCTGCGCGGCGGCGCGCTCGTCAACGTCGTCGCGGTCGAGGAGCGCCGCAGCTGGGCCGAGGAGGGCTGGCACCACCGCGACGATCCGGCCAACCTGCGCGCCGCCTTCGCGGCCTTCGGGGGCGACGTGCCGCGCCTGCTCGGGGCGGTGGAGGACGTGCACCTCTGGGGGCTCTTCCGCCACCCGGTCGCCGCGCGCTGGCACGGCGCCGGGGTCGCGATCCTCGGGGACGCCGCGCATCCCACGCTGCCCTTCCTCGCGCAGGGCGCCAATCTCGCGCTGGAGGACGCCTGGGTGCTCGCCGACGCCGTGGCGCGGGCGGAGACGCGGGACGCCGGCCTCGCCGCTTACCAGGCGCGCCGCCGCGCGCGCGCGGCGCGGACCGTCGAGACCGCCAGCCGGAACGCCTGGAAATACCACCTGCGGCCGGGACCGGTCCGCCTCGCCGGGCACGCGGCGCTGGGCCTCGCGGGGCGCCTCGCGCCGGGCGCGCTCCTCGCGGGCTTCGACTGGCTCTACGGCCACGACGTCACCCGGGAGGGCTAACCGGAGGCCGCATCGGCCGCGCCCCGTCCGCTCGCCGGAAAGCCCCACGGCGTGAGGCCCGGCGCGCGCCGAAGTGGCAGACAGCGCTCGCCTCAGCGCCCCGGGTCGCGCCACCCCGCGCGCCGCGCGGCCACGAGAGCACCCGACCGCCTCGGCCGCCCTTTCCTCGCCACGCCGGAGGAGGACGAGGCCACCTGTCGGGCACAGGACATGGCCGCCCCGAGCGAGATGCGCCTCGACCGCGTTAACGCCGGCTGAGCACCCGGCCCATCATCTTGGCTCAAATACTCTCGGGGGGTGAATTGGCCGAAGGCCAAGAGGGGGGCAGACAGCCCCCCTGACCCGGCCCGCCGCCCGGCGCACCGCCGGGGATCGCCGCGAGACGCTCGGCCCCGTCCGGCACGGGCGCAACCGCCCGCGCCGCGCGGCCACGAGAGCCCCCGGCCGCCCCCGGCCGCCCCGGACCTTCTTCTTGGCGAAAATATCCTCGGGGGGTGAATTGGCCGAAGGCCAAGAGGGGGGCAGACAGCCCCCCTTGATCCGGCCCGCCGCCGGGCGCACCGCCGGGGATCGCCGCGATAGGGCCGGCCCCGTCCAGAACGGGCGCCACCGCCCGCGCCGCGGCGTTCAGGCGTCGAGGTCGATCCAGACGGGCACGTGGTCGGAGGGCTTCTCGCGCCCGCGCAGCGCCGCCTCGATGCCGGCGCCGGTCAGCCGGTCCGCCGCCTCGGGCGAGAGCAGGTGGTGGTCGATGCGGATGCCGTTGTTCCGGCCCCAGGCGTTGCCCTGGTAGTCCCAGAAGGAATAATGCCCGCCGCCCTGCACCCGGGCGCGGAAGGCCTCGGTGTAGCCGAGGTGCAGGAGCCGCCGGAAGGCCGCGCGCGTCCCGGGCAGGGCGAGGGCGTCGTCGCTCCACGCCTCGGGCTTCGCGGCGTCCTCGTCCTGCGGGATCACGTTGTAGTCGCCGCCGAGCACCACGGGCTCCTCCAGCGTCAGAAGCTCCGCCGCGCGGGCCTTCATCCGCTCCATCCAGGCGAGCTTGTAGTCGTATTTCGGCCCCGGCGCCGGGTTGCCGTTGGGCAGGTAGAGGCTGACCACGCGCACCGCCGCCGTCTCGCCGATCACCGTGCCCTCGATCCAGCGCGCCTGATCGTCGCTCTCGTCGCCGGGCAGGCCGCGGGTCACGTCCTCGAGCGGCAGGCGCGAGAGGATGGCGACGCCGTTGAAGCTCTTCTGCCCGTGCGTCTCGACGCGGTAGCCGCGCTCCTCGAAGAGCTCGCGCGGGACCGCCTCGTCCTGCGACTTGAGCTCCTGCAGGAGCACGACCTCCGGCCCCGCCTCGTCGAGCCAGTCGCAGAGCGCCTGGTGGCGGGCCTTGATGCCGTTGATGTTGAAGGTGGCGATCCGCATGTCAGGCTCCTCCGCTCTCGGACGCGGCGTCGCGCCACCGGTTGACGATGGGATAGCGCCGGTCGAGCCAGAAGGCCCGCTTCGAGAGCCGCGTGCCCGGCGCCGACTGAAAGCGCTTGTATTCGCTGACGTAGATCAGGTGCTCGATCCGCGCGGCCTCGGCCCGGTCGAAGCCCGCGGCGACGCAGTCCTCGATGGAGCCGTCGCGGTCCACGAGGATTTCGAGCATCGCGTCGAGGTGTTCGTAATCGGGCAGCGAGTCGCTGTCGCGCTGGTCGGCGCGCAGCTCGGCCGAGGGCGGCTTGGAGATGATGCGCGACGGGATCACCGCGCCCGCGGGCCCCTTCATCCAGTCGCGGTGGTTCGCGTTGCGCCAGCGCGCGGCGGCGAAGACGCGGGTCTTGTAGAGATCCTTGAGCGGATTGTAGCCGCCGGACATGTCGCCGTAGATCGTGGCGTAGCCCACCGCGACCTCGGACTTGTTGCCGGTGGTCAGCAGCATCTCGCCGAACTTGTTCGAGAGCGCCATCAGCAACAGCCCGCGCAGGCGCGACTGCACGTTCTCCTCGGTGACGTCGGGGGGCAGGTCGCCGAAGAGCGGCGCGAGCGCCTCGGTCACCGCTGCGCGCGGGCCCGAGATCGGCAGCTCGTCGAGCCGGGTGCCGAGCGCCCCGGCGACGCTGGCCGCGTCCTCGAGCGAGTCGGGCGAGGTGTATTCCGAGGGGAGCATCACGCAGCGCAGGTTCCCGGGCCCGAGCGCGTCGGCGGCCACGACCGCGACCATCGCGCTGTCGATCCCGCCCGACAGCCCGACGAGCGCCTTTTCGAAGCCCGACTTGCGCATGTAGTCGCGGAGCGCGACGACCATCGCGTGATAGTCCTGTTCGAGCGCGTCGGGGATCTGCGCCCGCGTGCCGGGACGCGCGCGCCAGCCCTCGGCCCCGCGCTCGAAATCGACGTGCGCGAGCGCCTCCTCCATCACCGGGAGCTGCACGACGAGCTCGCCGCCGGGGTTGAGCACGAAGCTCGCCCCGTCGAAAACCTGATCGTCCTGCCCGCCCACCATGTTGAGATAGACGAGCGGCAGCTCGGTCTCGACCACGCGGGCGACCATGTGGTTGAGCCGCACCTCCATCTTGTCGCGGTAGTAGGGCGAGCCGTTGGGGACCAGCAGCATCTCGGCGCCCGTCTCGGCCTGCGTCTCGGCCACGTCGGGAAACCACGCATCCTCGCAGACCGGCGTGCCGATGCGGACGGGGCCCACGGCATAGGGCCCCGAGACGGGCCCGGAGGCGAAGGTGCGCTTCTCGTCGAAGACGAGGTAGTTCGGCAGGTGGTGCTTGAGCATCACCGCCGCGATCCGCCCCCCCTGCAGGACGAACCACGCGTTGTGGAGCTGCGCGCCCTCGCGCCAGAGCCCGCCGATGCCGAGCGCCGGACCCTCGGCGCAGTCCTGCGCGAGCGCCTCGATCGCGCGCATCGCGTCGGCCTGGAAGGCCGGGCGCAGCACCAGGTCCTGCGGATTGTAGCCGATCAGGAACATCTCCGGCAGCGCGACCATGTCCGCGCCGGCGGTGCGCCCCTGCGCCCACGCCTCGCGCGCGCGGGCGGCGTTGCCTTCGATATCGCCCATCACCGGGTTCAACTGCGCGAGCGTGAGGCGAAAGCGGTCGGTCATCGCGGTGCGGGGCTCCTGCAACTCGACGCCCCATCTAGCAGATCGGCTGCCGAGGGAAAGCCGGTCGCGGGGAAAGGCGTTGTCTCGGTACCGGCGCTCCATTACGCTCATCTTGAGGGCAGATCCATGCGCGCAGAGCGGAATCCGATCATGAGCGAGACGAGCAGGCGCCTTGCGGCGCTCGTGGCGGGCGTGGTCCTGACCGCGGGCCTCGCCGCGGCGCAGGAGAGCGGCGGCGACGCCGTCCGCACCAAACAGTACGACGACGGCGGCGTCTACGAGGGCACCTTCCGCGACGGGCTGCAGCACGGGCAGGGCACCTATCGCCTGCCGAACGGCTACGAATACACCGGCGAATGGGTCGACGGCGAGATCCGCGGCGAGGGCGTCGCGCGCTTTCCGAACGGCTCGGTCTACGAGGGCAGCTTCGCCAAGGGCAAGCCCGACGGCGTGGGAAAGATCACCTTCGCCGACGGCTCCACCTACGAGGGCACCTGGGTCGAGGGCGAGATCACCGGGCAGGGCGTCGCGATCTACGCCGACGGCACCCGCTACGAGGGCGCCTTCCGCAACGCCGAGCATCACGGTCGCGGCACCATGACCGCGCCCAACGGCTACGTCTACGAGGGCGACTGGGTGAACGGCGTCAAGGAGGGGCAGGCGACGATCACCTATCCCGACGGCGCCGTCTACGAGGGCGCCGTCGTGCGCGGCACGCGCGAGGGGATGGGCACGCTCACCATGCCCGACGGCCTGATCTACGAGGGCCTCTGGAAGGACGGGCAGATCCACGGCGAGGGCACGCTCACGCAGCCCAACGGCGACGTCTACGAGGGCGAGCTCGCCGACGGCCGCCGCTCCGGGCAGGGTAAGGTCACCTACGCCAACGGCGACGTCTACGAGGGGGCTTTCGAGGACGACAAGCGCCACGGGCAGGGCACCTTCATCGGCGCCGACGGCTACCGCTACGAGGGCTCCTGGGTCGCCGGCGAGATCGAGGGCGAGGGCGAGGTCACCTATCCCGACGGCTCGGTCTACACAGGCGCGTTCCGCGACGGCCTCGCGCATGGCGAGGGGAAGATCACCTATCCCGACGGTTCCACCTACGAGGGCGACTGGGTCGACGGCGTCATTCAGGGCGAGGGGCGCGCGACCTATCCCGACGGCCTCGTCTACGAGGGCGAGTTCGAGAACGCCCGCAATCACGGGCAGGGGGTGATGACCTACCCCGACGGCTACCGCTACGAGGGCGAATGGCGGGACGGCCAGCGCCACGGGCAGGGCACCGCGACCTATCCCGACGGTACCGTTTACGTGGGCCGGTTCGTCGACGGCGAGCGCCACGGCGAGGGTCGCATCGAGATGCCGGACGGCTTCGTCTACGAGGGCGCGTGGACCGAGGGCCGCATCGAGGGCGAGGGCGTCGCCCGCTACCCGCGCCGCGACGACGCGGGAGAGATCACCGGCTACGACGTCTACGAGGGCGCCTTCGTGGACGGGCGCCGGCAGGGCGAGGGCACCATGCGCTACGCCAGCGGGGAGGAGGAGAGCGGCGAATGGGTCAACGGCGCCCTGACCCGGGAGGAGGCCGCGGCCGACTGAACGAGGCGACGCAGACCCGCCGCGCCCGGACGGGAAGCCGGCCGCGGCGGATCCTGCCGGCGCTCTGCGCGGCGCTCGTCGCGTGGCCGCTTTCCGCGCAGACGCCCGAGTTCGGTGCGGGCGTGCAGCGCCCGGCCGAGGTGCGCATCGGCGTGCTCGCGCACCGCGGCTGGGGCCGGGAGGCGGCGGCCTGGGACCCGCTCGCGGCCTATCTCGAGGCGCGGCTGCCGGGCCGGTCCGTGCGCCTCGTCCCCGTCACGCTGAGTTCGGCGGGCCCGCTCATCGACCGGGGCGGGCTGCATTTCCTGATCACCAACCCGGGCCACTACGTCGCCCTCGACCGGGAGCACCGGCTGAGCCCGATCGCCACGCGCCTGCGGCGTCTCTCCGACGGACGCCGCGCGACCGAGTTCGGCAGCGCGCTCGTTGTCCGCGCCGACAGCCCTCTCGAGACGCTGGAGGACACCGCCGGCGCGCGCGCCGCGGCCGTCGATCCGCGCGCTTTCGGGGGCTACCGCCTCGCGTGGCGGGCGCTCACCGAGCGCGGCGTCGATCCGGCGCGCGACTTCGCCGAGCTCGCCTTCCTCGGCTTCCCGCAGGACCGCATCGTCGAGGCCGTGCTCCAAGGCGAGGCAGATCTCGGCATCGTGCGCAGCGGCCTTCTGGAGCGGATGGAGGCCGAGGGCGCGGTGCCCGAGGGCGCGCTCCGCGTGCTCAACGCCAATGTCACCTACACCTATCCGGACGCGGTCAGCACAAGGCTCTATCCCGAGTGGCCCTTCCTCGCCATGGCCGGCACCGAGCGGGCGCTGCGCGACCGGGTGGCGGTGGCGCTGCTCTCGGCCGGGCCGGAGCTCGCCGTGCGGTGGAGCGCGCCGGTCAGCTACCGCGACGCGCGGGTGCTGCACGCGGGCTTCGCGGCCCCGCCGCCACCGGACGCCCCGCCGGGCCGCGCGTGGATCGCCGGGACGGCGGCGCTCGCCGCGCTCCTCGCGCTCGCGGCGCTCTGGCGCGGGCGGCCCGTCCGCCGCGTCGCGCCGGCGCCGCCGGAGGCCGGCGCGGACCCGATGGCGGGGCTCACCCGGCGGGAGCGGCAGGTGCTCGACCGCATCGCCGAGGGCGGCTCCACCAAGGAGATCGCGCAGGCGCTGGGCATCAGCCCCAAGACGGTGGAGTTCCACCGCTCCAACCTCCTGAAAAAGTTCGACGCCCGCAATTCCGCGCAACTGGTGGCCACCCTTCGAGCGCGGGGGGCGGCGACGGCGTCTTCTGCCACCTAATCGCGTCGCGGCCCGCTTGGGCAGGGCGCGCGCGGCCGCAGGGGGAAGACCGCCCGCGGCGCGGTGACGGGACCGGGGCGCATGGCCCGGCGGTCGCGACGGGAGGCACGGCGCCCGAAATAAGACCTGCCGTTTTCCCCGTGCCCGGCGCCTCGGGCCGACGGTCCGCGCACGTGCGCCGTGCCGGACGGGCGTTCCCGGCCCTGCGCGCGATCCGCGACGGCGTCCGCCCGGCGCGGGGCCGCGCGGGCGGGGCCGGGTTTGCCTTCGCCGCCTCCGGCGCCGATCTGGCGGGGCGCGACAGCACAGGAGGCCAGCATGCACGCATCTGCCCGGCCAGGGCCGACCCTCGGGAATTCCCCGGGGCGATCCCCGGGCGAAACAGAGGAGCCGCCGGAGCGGCGCTTTGTCGCAGCGCGCTCTAGGCTCAGACCCGCCGGAGCCCGCTCCGGCCACATCACCAAGGGAGGACGATCGATGACCCGTATCACGACCCTGCTCGGGCGCCTGCGCGGCGCCGCGCTCGCGCTCGCCGCGGCGACGCTCATGGCCGGCGGCGCGGCCGCCGAGGGCTACGCCCCGCAGAAGGTGGTCTATCACGTGAACTACACCGGCGGCGAGGAGCACCGCGCCTATCGCGGCGCGATGCGCAACATCCAGAACCACATCAACGCCGTGGGCGCCGAGAACCTCGTCACGCGCGTCATGCTGCACGGCGACGGCGTGGGGCTCCTGAAGGCGGCGAACGCCGACGACCGGCTGCAGACCACCGTCGCCTCGCTCAAGTCGCAGGGCGTGAGCTTCCACGTCTGCGCCAACACGCTCCGCGGGCGCGAGATCGACCCCGATGCCGATCTCTACGACGTCTGGGAGGAGGACATCGTGCCCTCCGGCGTCGCGCATCTCGCGCATCTGCAGGCCGAGGGCTACACCTACATCAAGCCCTGAGGCCCGCGCGGCGGGCGGCGCGCGCCGCCCGCCGGCTAAACCGTCTCGCCCGCCTCCATGCGGTCGAGGAAATCCTGCGCCTCGCGGAGCACCGTCGCGCGCCGGTCCGCGTCCATCCGGTCCCATGTGCGATACATCTGGGCCATGCGCGGGTTGCCCGCGAAGCGGTCGCGGTGGCGGTCGAGGAAGTGCCAGAAGAGCAGGTTGAAGGGGCAGGCCCCCGGCCCCGTCTTCTTCGTCACCGAATAGGCGCAGGCGCCGCAGTGGTCCGACATGCGGCTGATGTAGGCGCCCGAGCTCACGTAGGGTTTCGAGGCGATGATGCCGCCGTCGGCGAACTGGCTCATGCCGATGACGTTGGGCGCCTCGACCCATTCATAGGCGTCGGCGTAAACGGCGAGGTACCATTCGTGCACCTCGTGCGGATCGACGCCGGCCAGCAGCGCGAAGTTCCCCGTCACCATCAGCCGCTGGATGTGGTGGGCGTAGGCCTCGTCTCGCGTCTGCTCCACCGCCTTCGCCACGCAGCGCATCCGCGTCTCGGCGCCCCAGTAGAAGGCGGGCAGGGCGCGGTCCTGTCCGAGTGCGTTTCGGCGCACGTAATCCGGCCCCTCGCGGAAGTAGATGCCGCGCACGTATTCCCGCCAGCCGAGGATCTGGCGGATGAAGCCCTCCACCGCGTTGATCGGCGCGTGACCCGCGCGCCAGGCGGCCTCCGCCGCCTCGCAGACCTCGCGCGGGGCGAGGAGCCCGGCGTTCAGGTAGAGCGAGATCACCGCGTGATAGAGGAAGCGGTCCCCGTCGAGCATCGCGTCCTGATAGTCGCCGAAGCGGGGCAGGGCGTCGACCACGAAGTGATCGAGCGCCGCGCGCGCCTGATCCCGGTCGGTGGCGAACCAGAAGGGGCGCGCGCGCCCGAAGTTCGACGGAAACTCCCGCTCGACCAGATCGAGCACCGCCTCGACGGTCGCGTCCGGCGCGAAGCGCAGCGGGCCGTCGGTCGTCACCTCGTCGGGCGCGGGCTTGCGGTTCTCGTGGTCGAAGTTCCACTTGCCGCCGGCGGGCTCGCGCCCCTCTATCAGGAGGCCCGTCTCGCGGCGCATCTCGCGGTAGAAATACTCCATCCGGAGCGCCTTGCGCCCCTCGGCCCAGCGGTCGAAGCGCGCGTGGCTGGCGAGAAAGCGGTCGTCCTCCAGCATGCGCAGCTTGAGCGGGCAGTTGCGCAGCGCCTCGATCAGGCGCCACTCGCCGGGCTCGGTGGCGATCACCTCCGCCGCGCCGGTCTCCTCGGCCCGGCGGAGCAGTTCGCCGCAGATGCTGCCGGCGTTCGCGGGATCGTCGAGGGCGGTGTAGCGCACCTCCCACCCGGCCGCGCGCAGGCGCTCGGCGAACTTGCGCATGGCGGCGAAGACGAAGGCGATCTTCTTCGGGTGGTGGCGGACGTAGGCCGCCTCGTCCCGCACCTCGGCCATGACCACCACGTCGCGCGCCGGGTCGCCCGCCTGCAGCGCCGCCATGTCGTCGGAAAGCTGGTCCCCGAGCACGAGGATCAGCCGGCTCACCACGGGATCTCCCGCCCAGCGTAGTCGTAGAAGCCGCCCGATTGCTCGGGCGTGAGCCGCTCCATCACGTCGCAGAGGTTGCGCGCGCTTTCCTCCGGCGCGTCCTTGCCGTGCGGCGGATCGAAGCCCTCGGTAAAGGGCGTGTCCACCGTGCCGGGGTGCAGCGCGGCCACGATCGCGTCGCGGCGCGAGCGGCCGAGCTCCACCGCCGCGCCGTGCACGATCTGGTTCAGCGCGGCCTTGGAGGCGCGGTAGGAATACCAGCCGCCCATTCGGTTGTCGCCGATGGAGCCCACGCGCGCCGTCAGCACCCCGGTGACCGAGCGCCCGCGCCGGGGCAGGAGGCCCGGCAGCCAGGACAGCACATGCGCGACGCCGATGGTGTTGACGGCGAAGACGCGGCGCATCTCCTCCGGGTCGATGGCGGAGAGCTGCTTCTCCGGCGCGCCGCCCTCGGGCGCGAGGATACCGACCGAGACGAAGATCGTCTGGAACGGCCCCTCGAGCGCGCCCATGACGCGGCGCACCGCGTCAGGGTCGGTCACGTCGAGCCCGTCCTCGGCGCGCGACAGCGTCGTGACGTTGCCGCCGCGCGCTTTCATTTCCCGGGCGACGGCGCGGCCGATGCCGCCCGAGGCCCCGATCACCAGTGCATCGATCATTCCGGGCGAATTAAGCCGCCGCTCCGGCCGGTCAACGCGCCCCCGGCGCCACGCCGGGGGTTTTCCCCGGCGCCCGGACCGGGTACAAGGACGGCATGCATATCGAAGGCCACACCGGGACCACCGCACGCGCGCCCCTCGCGCCGGCGCTCGGCCTTCTGCTGCTCCTTAGCCGCCTCTGAGCGTGCCGGTCGGCGCGAGCGCTCAGAGGTGACCCCGCCGCGCCGGACGAGCTAAGGACCACGAGAGAGACCCAGAGCCATGACCGACACGACCGAACAGGACCGCGTCCTGATCTTCGACACGACCCTGCGCGACGGCGAACAGTCGCCCGGCGCCACCATGTCCCACGCCGAGAAGCTGGAGATCGCCGGGCTTCTCGACGAGATGGGCGTCGACATCATCGAGGCGGGCTTCCCCGTCGCCTCCGAGGGCGATTTCCGCGCCGTGAAGGAGATCGCCGAGCGCTCGCAGGACTCGGTGATCTGCGGCCTCGCCCGCGCCAATCCCGGCGACATCGACCGCTGCTGGGAGGCGGTGCGCCACGCCGCGCGCCCCCGCATACATACCTTCATCGGCACCTCGCCGCTGCACCGCGCCATCCCGAACCTCACGCAGGACGAGATGGCCGAGCGCATCCACGAGACGGTGAGCCACGCGCGCAACCTCTGCGACAACGTGCAGTGGTCGCCGATGGACGCGACGCGGACCGAGTGGGATTACCTCAAGCGCGTGGTCGAGATCGCGATCAAGGCCGGCGCCACGACGATCAACATCCCCGACACCGTGGGCTACACGGCGCCGGTCGAATCGGCCGACCTGATCCGCCGGCTGATCGCCGAGGTGCCCGGCGCGGACGAGATCGTCTTCGCCACGCACTGCCACAACGACCTCGGCATGGCGACGGCGAACGCGCTCGCCGCCGTGGCCGGCGGCGCGCGCCAGATCGAGTGCACGATCAACGGCCTCGGCGAGCGGGCGGGCAACACCGCGCTCGAGGAGGTGGTGATGGCGCTGAAGGTGCGCGGCGACATCATGCCGTGGACGACGCGCGTCGACAGCACGAAGATCATGAACATCTCGCGCAAGGTCGCCACGGTCTCGGGCTTCCCGGTGCAGTACAACAAGGCGATCGTCGGCAAGAACGCCTTCGCGCACGAATCGGGCATCCACCAGGACGGGATGCTCAAGAACGCCGAGACCTTCGAGATCATGCGCCCCGAGGACGTGGGCCTCGCCGCGACGAGCCTCGTGCTCGGCAAGCACTCGGGCCGCGCCGCGCTGCGCGCCAAGCTCGAGGAGCTCGGCTACAAGCTCGCCGAGAACCAGCTCGGCGACGTCTTCGTGCGCTTCAAGGAACTCGCCGACCGCAAGAAGGAAGTCTACGACGAGGACATCATCGCGCTGATGCGCGCGGGCGAGGACGCGGCGAACGACCACCTCGTCGTGCAGTCCCTGCGCGTGGTCTGCGGCACCGGCGCGCCCGCCGAGGCCGAGCTCGCGATGACCGTGGGCGGCGAGACGCGGCAGGCGACCGCGACGGGCGACGGCCCGGTGGACGCCACCTTCAAGGCGGTGCGCGAGATCTGGCCCAACGACGCGCGCCTCGAGCTCTACCAGGTGCACGCGGTGACGGAAGGCACCGACGCGCAGGCCACCGTCAGCGTGCGGCTGGAGGAGGAGGGCAACATCGCCACCGGGCAGTCGGCCGATACCGACACGGTGCTCGCCTCCGCCAAGGCCTATGTCAACGCGCTCAACCGCCTGATCGTGCGCCGCGGCCGGCTCGGCGAGGACCGCAAGGAGGTCAGCTACAAGGACGTCAGCTGATCGGGGGGCCAAGCGGCTTCGAAGCCGCTTGGCCCCGGGCCGCCGCGCCGCGGCGGCCCGGGCAAGGGCCTTGCAAGGCCCTTGCCCCGCTCAGAGCGGCCCGCTCTGGTAGAGGTGGACCTTCAGCCCGCCGTGCGGCACCGGCGGGCCGGGGTCCAGCGACAGGCCCGTGGCCCGCGCGAGCGCCGCGTCGGAGGTGACGAGCCCGACGCGCCAGCCGGCGAAGCGCTCCCGCAGGACCGTGCCGAGCGCGCCGTAGAGGGCGAAGAGCGCCTTCGCCTCGCCCACGCGCCCGCCGTAGGGCGGGTTCACCATGACGAGCCCGGGCGGCCCCGCGGGGAGGGCGAGATCGCTCACCGCCTGCCGCGCGAAGCGGGCGACGCCCTCGACCCCGGCGCGCGCGGCGTTCTCCGTGGCCATGCGCACCGCCCCCGCGTCGCGGTCGGAGCCGTGAAACCGCAGCTCCGTCTCGCCCGGGCGCTGCGCCGCCTTCAGCGCGGCCCAGCCCTCGGCGTCGAAGCCGGCGAGCCGTTCGAAGGCGAAGGCGCGCCCGCGGCCCGGCGCGCGGCCCGTCGCCATCTCCGCCGCCTCGATCACGAAGGTGCCGGAGCCGCACATCGGGTCGACGACGGGCTCGGCGCCGGCGAAGCCGCAGGCGCGCAGGAAGAGCGCCGCCATCGTCTCGCGCAGGGGCGCCTTGCCGACGGCCTGCTTGTGGCCGCGCCGGTGGAGCGGCGCGCCGGAGGTGTCCACGCTCAGCGTGCAGAAATTGGCCTCGATCCGGGCGGAGAGGCGGACGCCGCCGTCGCCGAGGGGCACGCCCGCCGCTTCCAGCGCGCCGGCGATGCGTGCGGCGGCCGCGCGGTCGTGGTAGACCTTCGAGCGGCGGCAGACGGTCTCCACCTTCACCGGAACATCGGTGCGGAAGACGGCGCGCCAGTCGATCTTCCGCGCGCGCTTGTCGAGCTGCGCGAGGTGAAAGACCGGAAAGCCCCCGATCCGCGCCAGCACCCGGCTCGCGCCGCGCAGCTCCAGGTTGGCGCGCTGCACCTCCGCCCAGCCACCGCGCAGGGCGACGCCGCCCGGCTGCACCTCGGGCAGCGGCAGGCCGGCGGCGCGCGCCTCCTCCGCGAGGACCGGCTCGAGGCCGGGCGGCGCGGCGAGAAAGATGTCGAAGCTTCGGTCCACCGCCGCCTCCTCGGCGCCCGCCGGGGCGCGGGTGTCAGAGCATCGCGGGGACGACCTGATCCGGCGGGCGGTGGCCGTCGGCGAAGGTCTTGACGTTCAGGATCACCTTCTCGCCCATCTCGAGGCGGCCCTCGCGGGTGGCCGAGCCCATGTGCGGCAGGAGGACGACGTTGCGCAACTCGCGCAGGCGCGGGTTCACGTCGGTGCCGCGCTCGTAGACGTCGAGCCCCGCGCCNGCAACCCCTCTCTCCGCTGTCGCCTGCTGCCCCGCCAGTCGGGGCGCGAGCGTCCGGGGCTCTCCCGCCCGGTGCGCCTCTGTGGCGGGTGCGTGCAGAGCACGCACCCTACGGCCCGGACGACAGGTGACGGGTCGGGTCGCCGGGTCAGAGCATCGCCGGCACCACCTGATCGGGCGGGCGGTGGCCGTCTGCGAAGGTCTTGACGTTGAGGATCACCTTCTCGCCCATCTCGATGCGTCCCTCGCGGGTGGCCGAGCCCATATGCGGCAGAAGGACCACGTTCTTCNAACTCGCGCAGGCGCGGGTTCACGTCGGTGCCGCGCTCGTAGACGTCGAGCCCCGCGCCGGCGAGTTCGCCCGCGCGCAGCATCCGGGTCAGCGCGTTCTCGTCGATCACCTCCCCGCGCGAGGTGTTCACGATCACCGCTTCGGGCTTCATCAGCTTCAGCCGGCGCGCGTTGACGAGATGGAAGGTCGAGGGCGTGTGCGGGCAGTTGATCGAGAGGATGTCCACCCGCGCGAGCATCTGGTCGAGGCTCTCCCAGTAGCGCGCGCCGAGGTCGGCCTCGGTTTCGGGGCGCAGGCGGCGGCGGTTGTGGTAGTGCACCTCGCAGTCGAAGGCCGCGGCGCGGCGCGCCACCGCCTGACCGATGCGGCCCATCCCGAGGATGCCGAGGCGGCGCCCGGCGAGCCGCCCGCCGAGAAATGCGGTGGGCGCCCAGCCGTCCCATTCGCCCGCCTGCATGGTGGCGAGGCCCTCGGGGATGCGGCGCGTGACGGCGAGGATCAGCGCCATGGTCATGTCGGCGGTGTCCTCGGTCACGACGCCGGGCGTGTTCGAGACGAGGACGCCGCGCGAGCGCGCCGTCTCGACGTCGATGTGATCGACCCCGGCGCCGTAGTTGGCGATCAGCCGCAGCCGCTCGCCCGCCTGCCCGATGAGGCCCGCGTCGATGCGGTCGGTGATGGTGGGCACGAGGACGTCGGCCTCGCGCATCGCGGCGGCGAGCGCCTCGCGGCTCATCGGCGTGTCGTCCTGGCGCAGGCGCACGTCGAAGAGCTCGCCCATGCGGGCTTCC
Organism: Rhodosalinus sediminis; assembly: GCF_003385555.1. GTDB lineage: Bacteria > Pseudomonadota > Alphaproteobacteria > Rhodobacterales > Rhodobacteraceae > Rhodosalinus > Rhodosalinus sediminis. Next base: position 21,837 of record NZ_QOHR01000011.1, read on the forward strand.
ACCTGCGCGGGCAGGCGTCGCGTCACGACCACAGTCGGGCGCTCGGGTGCCATGTGGGTCCTCCTCCTGCTTCCCTCTCCGGGGCGGTGGTGGCACAGTGCCGCGCGAGAGGCCGGGGCACAAGAACCCCGCCCGACGAAAGCGCATCCGAGGCTGTCGAGACAGTGACCTTCTTCCGCCGCATCCTGTGCCGGGCCGGGCTGGCGCTGGCCCTCGCGACCGCCGCCGCGGCCGCGGCCGAGGAGCGGGGCCCGGTCACCAATCTGCCCCTGCCGCGCTACGTCTCGCTCAAGGCGTCGGAGGCCAACGTGCGGCGCGGGCCGTCGCTGACGCATCGCATCGACTGGGTCTTCGTGCGCCGCAACCTGCCGCTGCGGATCACGGCCGAGCACGGGCACTGGCGGCGCGTGCAGGACCGCGACGGCGCGGGCGGCTGGGTGCATTACTCGCTCCTGTCCGGCGTGCGCACCGTCGTGGTCGAGGAAGAGCGCGTCGCGCTCCGCGCCCGGCCCGAGGAGGGCGCACCGGCGATCGCGGAGCTCGAGGCGGGCGTGATCGCGCGCCTCGGCGCCTGCCGCCCCGACTGGTGCCGGCTGACGGCGGGCGGCTACCGGGGCTGGGCGCGCAAGGCCGGTCTCTGGGGCGTGGCGCCGGACGAGCTGCGCGACTGACGGCGCGGGTTTGCGCGATTATCGTAAAGTCATGCTCGCGCGCTTTCGTTCGCCCGTCATATAACGTTCATCCGACTGTCATGGAGGAGGGCTAGGCGCCGCGTTACGGACCGCGCCCGACGGCGCGACGCTGAACCGCAGATGCCCGCGGCGCCGCGGGCCGAGGGAGAGACGCATGCAGACCAAGACGATTCTCGCGGCCGCTCTGATGAGCAGCACGGCCGTCACACCGGTCGTCGCGCAGGAGCGCACGCAGGTGAACTTCTGGCACGCGATGGGCGGCCAGCTGGGCGAGATCACCGACGGCTTCGCCGAGGAGTTCAACGCCCGGCAGGATGCCTGCCAGATCAACTCGATCTACAAGGGCAACTACACCGAGACGATGACGCAGGCGATCGCCGCCTTCCGCGCCGGCGAGCAGCCGCACATCGTGCAGGTCTTCGAGGTGGGCACCGCCACCATGATGGCCGCGGAGGACAACGGCGCCGTCTACCCGGTCCACCAGCTGATGGAGGACGCGGGCGTCGCCTTCGACGAGAGCGATTACCTGCCGGCGGTGATCTCGTATTACACCGACACCGACGGCAACCTGCTCTCGCTGCCCTTCAACAGCTCGACCCCGGTGATGTGGTACAACGCCACCGCCTTCGAGGAGGCCGGCGTCGAGGTGCCGACCACCTGGGACGAAGTGGTCGAGGCCGCGCGCGCGCTCAAGGCGAACGGCGTCGAAGCGCCCTTCGGCTTCGGCTGGCAGAGCTGGACGCAGATCGAGACCTTCTCGGCCTGGCACGACCTGCCGCTCGGCACCGAGGAGAACGGCTTCGCCGGGCTCGAGGCCGAGTTCACCTTCAACAACGACGCCGTCGAGACCCACATCGCGCGCATCGCCGAGATGGGCGAGGAGGGCCTCTTCTCGTACGGCGGGCGCCGGGGCGACTCGCGGTCCATGTTCGTGAACGGCGATACCGCGATGTGGATCAACTCCTCGGCCTACTACGGCGGCTTCGCCTCCGACATCGAGGACTTCGAGTTCGGTCAGGCCATGCTGCCGCTCGACACCGACCTCGCCGAGGAACCGCAGAACTCGATCATCGGCGGCGCGACGCTCTGGGTGCTGCAGGGCCACGAGAGCCCCGAGTACACCTGCACGGCGGAGTTCTTCTCCTTCCTCTCCGAGCCCGAGCAGCAGGCGATGTGGCATCAGGAAACGGGCTACGTCCCGATCACCACCGCCGCCTACGAACTCAGCCAGGAGCAGGGCTTCTACGAGGAGGCGCCGGGCACCGACACCGCGATCAAGCAGCTGTCGCTGAACGAGCCGACGCCCAACTCCAAGGGCCTGCGTTTCGGCAACTTCGTGCAGATCCGCGACATCATCAACGAGGAGCTCGAGGCGGTCTGGTCCGGCGACAAGTCGGCCGAGGAGGCGCTCGACGCCGCGGTCGAGCGCGGCAACGACCTTCTGCGCCGCTTCGAAGCGTCCAACAGCTGATCTCGTGACACGTCCCGGCCCGGCCCCCGCGCGGGGCCGGGCCATCCTTTCGCGGAGCCCTCATGAAGCGCGTCGTCTTCCGGTCCAGGTGGCTGCCCTATGCGCTGCTCGCGCCGCAGATCGCGGTCACGCTGATCTTCTTCTTCTGGCCGGCGCTGCGCGCAATCGAGAGCTCCTTCTTCATCGAGGACGCCTTCGGCTTCGCGCGCGAGTTCGTGGCCTTCGAGAATTACGCGCGCCTCTTCGCCGACGCGGGCTATCTCAAGAGCTTCCGCACGACGCTGATCTTCGGCGTGGGCGTCACCGCGCTCGCCATGTCGATCGCGCTCGCCCTCGCGGTGGCCGCGAACCGGGTGCTGCAGGCGACGACGCTCTACCGCACGCTCATCATCTGGCCCTACGCGGTGGCGCCGGCGCTCGCCGGGGTGATCTGGTTCTTCCTGATGAACCCCTCGCTCGGGATCGTGGCCTACTGGCTCGATCTCCTGGGCTACGACTGGAACCACTACCAGAACGGCGATCAGGCGCTTCTGATGGTGATCGTCGCCGCGGCCTGGAAGCAGATCAGCTACAATTTCCTCTTCTTCCTCGCGGGCCTGCAGTCGATCCCGAAATCCATGATGGAGGCGGCGGCGATCGACCGCGCCGGGCCGTGGCGGCGCTTCTGGACGATCACCTTTCCGCTCCTGTCGCCGACGACCTTCTTCCTGCTGGTGATCAACTTCGTCTACGCCTTCTTCGAGACCTTCGCGCTGATCCACGCCACGACGAGCGGGGGGCCGTCGGATTCGACCTCCATCCTCGTCTTCCGCGTCTATCAGACGGGCTTCGTGGGGCAGGACTACGGCAGCTCCGCCGCGCAGTCGGTGATCCTGATGGCGCTCGTGATCGGGCTCACGGTGATCCAGTTCCGCTACGTCGAACGCCGGGTGAATTACTGATGGTCGAGAACCGCCCCCTAGCCACCTTCGTCACGCATGCGGTGCTGATCGCGGGCGTGGTCTTCCTCTGCTTTCCGGTCTGGATGGCGCTCGTCGCCTCGACCCACGGGCCGGAGGCGCTCTCGAAGGCGCCGATCCCGCTCTGGTTCGGCGATCAGGGCTGGCAGAACTACCGCGACCTGCTGACCACCGGCCTGCCGGAGGCGGGCGGCGTGCCCGTGGGGCTGATGATGCTCAACAGCCTGATCATGGCGCTCGGCATCACCATCGGAAAGATCGCCATCTCGCTCATCGCGGCCTATGCGATCGTTTATTTCCGCTTCCCGTTCCGCATGGGCTTCTTCTGGATGATCTTCATCACGCTCATGCTGCCGGTGGAGGTGCGCATCCTGCCCACCTTCGACGTGATCACCCGGCTCGACATGCTCAACACCTATCACGGGCTGATCATCCCGCTCATCGCCTCGGCGACGGCGACCTTCCTCTTCCGGCAGTTCTTCCTGACGATCCCGGACGAGCTGGTGGAGGCCGCGCGCATCGACGGGGCGGGGCCGCTGAAGTTCTTCCGCGACATCCTGCTGCCGCTCTCGCGGACGAACATCGCGGCGCTCTTCATCATCCTCTTCATCTACGGCTGGAACCAGTATCTCTGGCCGCTCATCGTGACGACGGAGGAAAACCTCTACACCGTCGTCATGGGAATTCAGCGCATGGCCAACTCGGGCGAGTCGCTGCCGGTCTGGCACTACATCATGGGGACCGCGATGCTCGCGCTGATCCCGCCGGTGGTGGTGGTGCTGGCCATGCAGCGGCTCTTCGTGAAGGGCCTCGTCGAAAGCGAGAAGTGAGACCATGGCGACAGTTGACCTCGAGGGCCTGGGCAAGAGCTATCAGGGCGGCGTGCGCGCCGTCGAAGGCGTGGACCTCTCCATCGCCGACGGCGAGTTCATCGTGCTCGTCGGCCCCTCGGGCTGCGGCAAGTCCACGATCCTGCGCATGATCGCCGGGCTCGAGACCGTGAGCGACGGCGAGGTGCGGATCGGCGGCGCGGTGGTCAACCGGCTCGAGCCGGGCGAGCGCGACATCGCCATGGTGTTTCAGAACTACGCGCTCTACCCGCACATGAGCGTGCGCGCCAACATGGCCTACGGGCTGAAGAACCAGGGCACGCCGAAGGACGAGATCGCGCGCCGCATCGCGGAGGCCGCGCGGACGCTGCAGCTCGAGGCCTACCTCGACCGCAAGCCGCGCCAGCTGTCGGGCGGGCAGCGCCAGCGCGTCGCCATGGGCCGCGCCATCGTGCGCGACCCGAAGGCCTTCCTCTTCGACGAGCCGCTCTCGAACCTTGACGCCAAGCTCCGCTCGGAGCTGCGCACCGAGATCAAGTCGCTGCACCGCCGCCTCGGCGCGACCTTCATCTACGTCACCCACGACCAGGTGGAGGCGATGTCGCTCGCCGACCGGATCGTGCTGATGAACGGCGGCCGGATCGAGCAGATCGGCACGCCGATGGACCTCTACGCCCGGCCCGCGAGCCGCTTCGTCGCCGAGTTCATCGGCACGCCGCCGATGAACATCCTGCCCGCCGAGAGCCCGGCGGGCCGTGCGCTCGCCGCGGGCGCGCGCCTGCCCGCGGGCACCGAATGGCTCGGCGTGCGGCCCGAGGCGCTGGCGCCCGCGCGCACGGGCGGCCTCACGGGGCAGGCGGGCCTGATCGAGGCGCTCGGCGCCGACATGCTCGTGCACCTGATCGCCGAGGGCCACGACCACCCGGTCGTCCTGCGGCTGCACGGCGCGGCGGAGGTGCGCGAGGGCGAGCGCCTGACCGTCGCGCCCGAGCCCGGCAGCCTGCGCGCCTTCGACGGGGAGGGCCGCGCCCTCGCCGCGGCCAAGACGTTTGCGAAACGTCTTGGCGCTCAGCCCCGGGCGGTGTCCTGCGGGCGGCCGGCGACGTAGGTCGCGGCGACCGCGTCGCGCCCGCCCATCACCTGCAGCACGAAGAGCTCCTCGGCGAGCGTCTCGGCGCGGTCCATCCTGAGCCGCATCGCCGGCGTGGCGCGTGCGTCGAGCACCACGAGGTCGGCCTCGTAGTCCGGCGCGAGCCGCCCGATCCGGTCGGCGAGGCCCATGGCCTCCGCGTTGCCGCGCGTCGCCCAGTGGAACGCCTCGAAGGGATGCAGCCGCTCGCCGCGCAGCGCGAGCGCCTTGTAGCCCTCGGCGAGCGTGTCGAGCATCGACCAGCTCGTGCCGCCGCCGATGTCCGTGGCGATCGCCGTGGTCACGCCTGCGCCCTGGAGCCCCTGCCGGTCGAAGAGACCCGAGCCCAGAAAGAGGTTCGACGTCGGGCAGAAGACCGCGCGGCTTTCGCTCTCGGCGATGCGTGCCACCTCGCGCGCGGAGAGGTGCAGGCAGTGCCCGAAGAGCATCTGCGGACCCAGAAGCCCCGCCCGGTCGTAGGTGTCGAGATAATCGCGCGCCTCGGGGAAGAGGCGCGCGACCGCCGCGATCTCGGCGTGGTTTTCCGCGATATGCGTCTGCCGGTGGCAGCCGGGGTGCTCGGCCGCGAGCGCGCCCGCCGCGGCCAGTTGTTCGGCCGAGGAGGTCACCGAGAAGCGCGGCGAGATCGCGTAGCCGAGCCGCCCGCGCCCGTGCCAGCGCGCGATGAGCGCCGCGCTGTCGTCGTAGGCCGCCTGCGCCGTGTCGCGCACGCCCTCGGGGCAGTTGCGGTCCATCATCACCTTGCCTGCGACGAGGCGCATGTCCCGCCGCGCGGCCTCTTGGAAGAGCGCCTCGGCCGAGGCCGCGTGTGCGGAGCAATAGACCGCGGCGGTGGTCGTCCCGTGCTCCACCAGCCGGTCGAGGAAGGGCCCGGCCATCGCGCGGGCGTGCGCCGGGTCGGCGAAGGCGGCCTCGGCCGGGAAGGTGTAGCGCTCCAGCCAGTCGAGCAGCTCCGCGCCCCAGGAGGCGACCACCTGAAGCTGCGGGAAATGGATGTGCGGATCGACGAAGCCCGGCAGGATCAGGTGCGGGCGGTGGTCGATGACCTCCGCCTCGGGCGCCGCACTCCGCACCGCGGCGAAATCGCCCGCGGCGGCGATGCGCCCGCCCCGGAGCAGGAGCCCGCCGTCGGCCTCGTAATCGAGCGCGCCCGCGTCCTCCGGCCCCTCGGGGCGCCGGCGGAAGCTCAGGAGCCGCCCGCGCAGCAGCCGCTCAGCCATCGAGATACCGGAAGACGCCCGTGGCCGAGGCCAGAAGCACGCCGTCCTGGTCGTGCACCTCGCCCGCGGCGTAGAAGATGCGCCGCCCGCCGCCCGTCTTGCGCGCCTCCGCGACGAGGCGCCGGCCCGACGAGCGGCCTTGGTAGTTCACCGTGAGCGAGAGCGTCAGCGCCAGTTGCCGGCGCTCCGGATCGCCCGTCCAGCAGCCGGCGTAGCCCATCGCCGTGTCGAGGAGCGTCGCGTGCACGCCCCCGTGCAGCGCGCCGTGCCGGTTGGCGAGATGCGCCGCCACGGGCTGCGCGACGCGCGCGTAGCCCTCGCGCCAGTCGGCGATCTCGAAGCCGAGATGCGCCTGGAACGGGTAGGGGCCCTCGCGGAGCGTCTCATCCATGGTCACGCCTCGTCTCGCAGTGCATCGGTGCGGGCCTCCCTTTCGCGCGCGCAGTCGGCGCCAGCCTCCCCTCGTAGCGCATGCGCCCCGCGCGCGACAGGGTGCGTCGCGCGCGGCCCATGCGCCGCGCCGTCAGCCCGCGTCGGGCAGCGCGTAGTCGCGGAACCGGTCGCGCAGCGTCAGCTTCGAGACCTTGCCCGTCGCGGTGAGCGGCAGCGCGTCGAGGTATTCCACCGCGTCCGGCAGCTGCCAGCGCGCGAAATGCTCGAGAAGCAGCGCGTCGAGCGCCTCCTTCGGCGGGCGCTTGCCCTCCTCCGGCACGACGATCAGCAGCGGGCGCTCGTCCCACTTCGGGTGCGGCACGGCGATCACCGCGCAGGCGGCCACGTCCGGATGGCTCGTCACCACGTTCTCGAGGTCGATCGAGCTGATCCATTCGCCGCCCGACTTTATGAGGTCCTTCGCCCGGTCCTGAATCGTCAGAAACCCCTTGTCGTCGATCGTGGCGATGTCGCCGGTGCCGAACCAGCCCTCCGCGTCCATCGCGGCCTCGGTCGCCGCCGGGTCGGCGTAATAGCCCGAGATGATGGAGTTGCCGCGCACGTGGAGCTCGCCCCGGGCGGTGCCGTCGTGGGGCTGCGGCCGGCCGTTCTCGTCCACGATCTTGAGCTCCACGCCGAAGAGGCGCCGGCCCTGCTTCTGCTTGACGTCCATGCGCCGCTCGAAGGGCGCGTCCTCATGCCCCGCCGGCAGATGCCCCTGCGTGCCCACCGGGCTCATCTCTGTCATGCCCCAGGCGTGGCACACGGTGACGCCGCTCGTCTCGAAGCTCTCGATCATCGCCCGCGGCGCCGCCGAGCCGCCGACGACCACATGCCCGAAGCCCGCCGGGTTTCGCCCGCGCGCCCGGATCTCCCCCTGAAGCCCCTGCCAGACCGTCGGCACGCCCCAGGCGGAATACACGCCCTCCGCCTCCATCAGCTCGAAGAGCGACCCCCCGTCGAGCGCGGGGCCCGGAAAGACGAGGCTCGCGCCGGTGAGCGGCGCGGCATAGGGCAGCCCCCAGGCGTTGACGTGAAAGAGCGGCACCACCGGCAGCACGCGCCGCCCTTCCCGCAGCGCCTCGCCGAGCGCCACCGCCACCGAGAAGGCGTGCAGCACCGTCGAACGGTGCGAGTAGAGCGCGCCCTTCGGGTTGCCGGTGGTCCCGGAGGTGTAGCAGAGCCCGGCCGCGGTATTCTCGTCGAGCTCGGGCCAGTCGTAGGTCTCCGGGCGCCCCTCCAGAAGCTCCTCGTAGCACAAGAGGTCGAGCGCGCTTTCGGGCATGTGCGCGCGGTCGGTCATCACGACGACGCGCAGACCCGCGGGCAGCTCGGCCGCCATCGCCTCCACGAGCGGCACGAAGGTCGCGTCGACGAAGAGCAGCCGGTCCTCCGCGTGATGCATGATGTAGGCGAGCTGCTCGGCCGGAAGGCGCGGGTTGATGGTGTGACAGACCGCGCCCATGCCGGAGACGGCGTAGTAGAGTTCGAAATGGCGATAGCCGTTCCACGCGAGGGTCGCCACACGGTCGCCCTCGGCCACGCCGAGCGCGGCGAGCGCATGGGCGAGCTGGCCCGCGCGCGCGTAGGCCTCCGGATAGGTGTAGCGGTGCACGTCCCCCTCCACCCGGCGCGAGACGATCTCGCCGGTGGGGTAGCTCTCGGCGGCGAACTTCAGAATGTCGATGATGGCCAGCGGCCGGTGCATCATCATGCCCTGCATGGGGGTCCTCCTCCCTCGCCCCGGATCTCAACGGGGCCCTTCGCGACTGCCCCCGACTGTGCCGGGAGGTCCGCACGGTTGCAAAGGCGAAGTCGCGGACTGCGGGACGATGGCGGCAAGCCGGGACGCCGCGCATGCCGCGGGCGTCCGGCGGCGAGGGGCGCTGCCCCTCGCGCTCCCCGGAGTATTTCCGCCAAGATGATGGGAGGGCGCCGGTCCATCATCTTGGTGCAAATACTCTCGGGGGGTGAATTGGCCGAAGGCCAAGAGGGGGGCAGACAGCCCCCCTCCTACCCCTCTCCCTCGAGCCCGAGCGGCGCCGGCCGCGCGTCGAGGTCGTCGGTCGCGAGCGGTGCGGAGGGCCGGGCGAGGCGGTTCCGCACGACCCAGATCAGCCGCCCCTCGGCGCGCGTGATGGCGACGTAGGCGAGGCGCTTCCAGAGGGGCTGGCCGGCCTCGGTGCGCCCGGCGCGCGCGGCGGCCCAGAGGTCGGGGGCGAAGACCTGCACCGTGTCCCACTGGCTGCCCTGCGCCTTGTGGATCGTCACCGCCGCGCCGTGCAGGAAGACGGCGCCCATGCCGGCGGCGAAGGGGATGAAGGGCTCCTCCTCGCCCGGTTTCTCGATCCTGACGATCGAGGCGGCCGAGACGCGCGGGTCCTCGGCGCCGACGACATGGAGCCGCGAGAAGCCGGGTTTCTTGCCGGGGCCGAGCCAGATCGTCTGCGCGCCCTTGATGAGCCCGCGCGCCTCGAGGTCGAGGCGGCGCTTGCGGTGCTTGAGCGGCAGTTCGATGCCGTCGCAGATGAGCGGCTCGCCGGGCAGGAGCCCGTCCTCGGGCGCCTCGTGCACGCGGCGGAAGGCGTCGATCAGGCGCACCCGCGTCGCGTTGCGCCAGACGAGCACCGGGCTGCGGGCCATGAGGTCCACCTCGACCCGCTCGGACCAGACGACGCGGTCGTCGCGCGCCGCGGCGTCGCGCACGAGGCCCTCGAAGGCCGCGAAGTCGACGTCGGGGTCGGCGAGCGCGTGGGCGAGGTCGAGGATCGGGTTGTCGGCCGCCTGCCGGTGCACGCGCCCGAGGGCGAGGCGGCGCTCCTCGGGCAGCTGGTCGAAGACCATGCCGCCCGGCGCGTTGACGGGCGCGAGCTGCGCGGGATCGCCGAAGAGGACGAGGGAGGGGAAGATCTCCTGCAGGTCCTCGAGCTGGCGCGCGTCGAGCATCGAGGCCTCGTCCACGAGCCCGACGTCGAGTTCCTCGTCGCGGCGTTTCCAGCCGGTGATGAAATCCGAGCCCTTGAGCCCCGCCGCCATCAGCGCGCCGGGGATCGAGGCCTGGCGCGCGTAGAAGGCCGCGGCGCGGTCGAGCGCCTCCTCGCTCAGCCCCTCGATCGCGGGGCGCTCGCCGCTGCCGGCGAGCCAGTCGGCGATCTTCTCGTACTGCGGGTCGTAGACCGGCGTGTAGAGGATGCGGTGGATCGTCGTGGCCGGCACGCCGCGGTGGCGCAGCACGCTCGCGGCCTTGTTGGTGGGCGCGAGCACGGCGAGGGTGCGCCGGTCCCGGCGCTTGCGCCCCTCCCAGTCGCCCGAGATCGTCTCGACCCCGGCGGCGTCGAGCGCGCGGAAGAGCTCGGCCAGGAGGAGCGTCTTGCCCGAGCCGGCCTTGCCCGTCACGGCGAGCACGCGGCCCGCGGCCTTGCCGGGCGGGCCGAGCGCGCCGCCCGCGAGGTCCACGCCGGCCTCGCCCAGGAAGCCGGAGAGCCGGTCCCAGGCGGCGGCCTGATCCTCGGAGAACTGGAGCGCGGGCAGCGTCATGCCCGCCTCATAGCGGCCCCGCCCCGCGCGCGCCAGCATCCGTCGGCGCGCTTCGGCGCCCGGCCGCCCGCGTCAGCGCGGCACCGCGAGCGCCGGGCGCGCGCCGCCCACGAGGCGCTCGTGCTGCTGCAGCGCGAAGCGGTCGGTCATGCCGGCGATGTAATCCGCGACGATCCGGGCGAGCCCGGTCTCGCCGCCGGCGGCGGCGACGTCGGCCTGCCAGCGCTCGGGCAGGAGGGCGGGATCGGCCATGTAGAGCGGGAAGAGATCGCGCACGACGTCCATGACCGCGGCGCGCATCTCCATCACCCGGGGCGCGCGGTACATGCGGTGAAAGAGGAAATGCCGGATCGTGCGGATGTCGCGCCACACGGGATCGGAGAAGCGCACCATCATGCGTCCGGCGTGGCGGATGTCGGCGGCCTGCGCGGGCGCGAGCTGCGCGAGGCGCGCGCGCGTCTCGGCCACCACGTCCTCGACGAGACGGCCGAAGAAGCGCCGCAGCGCCTCGTGCCGGCGGCGGTGCGCGTCGAGCCCGGGCCAGAGCCGGTCCACCTCGGCCACGCAGTCGGCCACCAGCGGCAGCTCGGCAATCTCGTCGAGGGTGAAGAGATCCGCGCGCAGCCCGTCGTGCAGGTCGTGGTGGTTGTAGGCGATGTCGTCGGAGAGCGCGGCGACCTGCGCCTCGAGCCCCGCATGGGTGGCGAGTTCGAGGTCGTGGCGCGCGTCGTAATCGGCGAGCGCGTAGGGCAGCGGCGGCAGCTTAGGGCCGGCGACGGGGCCGTTGTGCTTGGCGATGCCCTCCAGCGTCTCCCAGGTCAGGTTGAGCCCGTCGAAGCCGGCGTAGTGGCGCTCCAGCCGGGTGACGATGCGGATCGCCTGCGCGTTGTGGTCGAAGCCGCCGTAGGGCGCCATCAGCGCGTCGAGCGCGTCCTCGCCGGCGTGGCCGAAGGGCGTGTGGCCGAGATCGTGGGCGAGCGCCACCGCTTCGGCGAGGTCGAAGTCGAGGCCGAGCGCCCGCGCGATCGTGCGCGCCACCTGCGCGACCTCCAGCGAATGGGTGAGCCGCGTGCGGTAGTAATCGCCCTCGTGCTCGACGAAGACCTGCGTCTTGTGCTTGAGCCGCCGGAAGGCCGAGGCGTGGATGATCCGGTCGCGGTCGCGCTGAAAGGCGGAGCGCAGGGCGCTCTCCTCCTCGGGCGTGAGCCGCCCGCGGCTCGTCGCGGGATCGGACGCGTAGGCTGCGCGCATCGGGGCCCTCCTCGCCGGCCTGTCTCGCGCCCCGCTATACAGGCTTCGGCGCGCGGGGGCAGGGGGGCGGCTTGCGGGAAACCGGCGCGGGGCCTATCTTTTGCGGAGGTTTCAGGCAGACGGACGAGGACCGAGACGATGCAGCTTCCTCCGAAGGTGACCGAGCGCGCCTTCGCGCGCCTCGCGGAGATCGGCGCCGCCGACCAGGGCCAGGCGCTGCGCGTCGCGGTGGAGGGCGGCGGCTGTTCGGGCTTTCAGTACGACATCCGCCTCGACGCGCCCGCCGACGACGACCTCGTGATCGAGGGGCAGGGCCAGAAGGTGATCGTGGACGAGATCTCGCTGCCCTTCCTCGAGAACGCGGTGATCGACTTCACCGAGGAGCTGATCGGCGCGCGCTTTACCATCGAGAACCCGAACGCCACCAGTTCCTGCGGCTGCGGCACGTCCTTCGCCATGTGAGGCGCGCGGGCCCGGTCGGCCGCGCCCCGGCACGACACGTCGCGCGGCGGTGGCAGCGTGGCGGCGCTGGAACAGGCCGTCGCGGCCCGACGCTCACGAGCTCCGCGCCATGCACTCGCGACAAGGGGGCAAGCGCCGCGCCCGCGATCTCCGCCGCGCCTGCTTGGCTGTCCCGGTCGCCCCTCTCCGCAGCCCCCGCAGATCAGGGCCGCGACGCCGGGGCCGGTACGCGCCGCGCTACTCCCACCAGCGGTCGATGCGCGCGATGTCGGCGTCCGACCAGCCGAAGTGATGCGCGAGCTCGTGGACGACGATGTGCCGGACGAGATCCCCGAGCGCGACGTCGCCCCGGTGCGCCCATTCGTCGAGGATCGGGCGCCGGAAGAGCCGGATCGTGTCCGGGCCCTGCGGCTGGTCGAGCACCGATTTCTCGGTGAGCGGCACGCCCTCGTAGAGCCCCGTCAGCTCGAAGGGATCGTCGATGCCGAGCTCGTCGAGCAGGCGCTCGCTCGGAAACTCCTCGATCCGCAGCGCCACCTCCTCCGCCAGGGGGCGGAAGGCCTCGGGCAGGGCGGCGAGCGCCGCGCGGGCGAGGCGCTCGATCTCGGTGGCGTCGGGAGCGTGGCTCATGTGCGCGACCCTCGCGCGCGCCGCGCGCCGACGCAAGCGCCGTGCACGCCCGCACAGCCCCTCTCGCATCCCCGCGCGTGGTCACGCCGGCGCGGGGCGCTTAGGTCGAGCCAATAACAGTGAAGGAGCGAGACCATGGCAGATCCGAAAATCGCCGTCATCTTCTACTCGACCTACGGCGCCAACCAGCAGGTGGCCGAAGCCGCCGCCGAGGCCGCCCGCGCCGCCGGCGCGGAGGTGCGCCTGCGCCGCGCGCCCGAGACCGCGCCGCGCGAGGTGGTCGAGGCGCAGGACGCCTGGAAGGCGCAGCTCGAGGCGATGGCCGACATCCCCGAGGCCACGGCCGAGGAAATGGACTGGGCCGACGGCTACTTCTTCGCCGCGCCCACCCGCTTCGGCGTGGTGGCGAGCCAGATGCGCGCCTTCATCGACACGCTCGGCCCGCTCTGGATGGAGGGCAAGCTCGCCGACAAGACCTTCACCGCGACGACGAGCACGCAGAGCCCGCACGGCGGGCAGGAGACGACGCTCCTGTCGCTCTACACGACCGCGATGCACTGGGGCTGCGTGGTGGTCGCGCCGGGCTACACGGATCAGAGCGTCTTCGACGCCGGCGGCAACCCCTACGGCGCGGCGATCACCGCGGGCACGGTCGACGCGCCTAAGCGCGCCGCCGTCGCCCACCAAGCGACGCGCCTCGTGCAGATGACGGCGAAACTGCGCGCCTGAGCCGCGCGCCCCGGGAACGATCGGGCCGGAAATTTTTCGTACGAAAAATTTCCGGCCCCGCGCCGCCCGTGGAGAGAGATTTTTCGTACGAAAAATCTCCCAGCCGGGGGCTCACGCCTCCATCGCCTCGAGCTCGTCGATGAAGCGCTCGATCATCGAGAGCCCCTTGTCCCAGAAGGCCGGGTCCGACGCGTCGAGCCCGAAGGGCGCGAGCAGCGCGCTGTGGTGCTTCGAGCCGCCCGCGCGGAGCATGTCGAAATACTTCGCCTCGAAGCCCTCCGGCGCCTCCTCGTAGGCGGCGTAGAGCGCGTTCACCAGCCCGTCGCCGAAGGCGTAGGCATAGACGTAGAAGGGCGAATGCACGAAGTGCGGGATGTAGGCCCAGAAGGTCTCGTAGCCCTCCATGAACTCGAAGGCCGGCCCGAGGCTCTCGCCCTGCACGCTCATCCAGAGCGCGTTGATGTCGTCGGGCGTGAGCTCGCCGCCGCGCCGCGCGGCGTGGAGCTTGCACTCGAAATCGTAGAAGGCGATCTGCCGCACGACCGTGTTGAGCATGTCCTCCACCTTGCCGGCGAGCAGGACGCGCTTTTCGTTGGCGTCGGCGGCGTTCGCCAGCATCCGGCGGAAGGTCAGCATCTCGCCGAAGACGCTCGCCGTCTCGGCCAGCGTGAGCGGCGTGCGCGAGAGCATCTCGCCCTGCCCGGCGGCGAGGCGCTGGTGCACGCCGTGCCCGAGCTCGTGGGCGAGCGTCATCACGTCGCGCGGCTTGCCGAGGTAGTTGAGCAGAATGTAGGGGTGCGCGTCCGTCACCGTGGGATGGGCGAAGGCGCCGGGCGCCTTGCCGGGCGTGACGCCCGCGTCGATCCAGCCATTGTCGAAGAAGGGCTCGGCGAGGGTGGCGAGCTCGGGCGAGAAGCCCTCGTAGGCCCGCAGCACCGTCTCGCGCGCCTCGGTCCAGGGCACGGTGCGGTCGGCCTGCATCGGCAGCGGCGCGTTGCGGTCCCAGACCTGCAGCTTGTCGAGCCCCATCCACTTGCGCTTGAGCTCGTAGTAGCGGTGGCTGAGCCGCGGATAGGCGGCGACCACCGCGTCGCGCAGCGCCTCGACGACCTCGGGCTCCACGTCGTTGGCGAGGTGCCGGCCAGTCTGCGGCGTGGGCATGCCGCGCCAGCGGTCGATCACCTCCTTTTCCTTGGCCTGCGTGTTGTGCACGCGGGCGAAGAGGCGGATGTTCGCGCCGAAGACCCGGGCCAGCGCGCGCGCGCCCGCCTCGCGCTTCGCGCGGTCACGGTCGGTCAGCAGGTTGAGCGTCGCCTCCAGCCCGAGCGTCTCGCCGTCCACCTCGAAGGTGAGCCCCGCGATCGTCTCGTCGAAGAGCCGCTCCCAGGCGTCGCCGACCACGCCCGTGTCGTGCAGGAACTTTTCCAGCTCGTCGGAAAGCTGATAGGGCTTCATCTTGCGGATGCGGTCGAAGACCGGCTTGTAGCGCGCGAGCGCCGCGTTCTCCGCGAAGAGCGCGTCGAGGTGATCCTCCGGCAGGCGGTTGATCTCCAGCGTGAAGAAGACGAGCGGCGTCGTGTCGTCGGTGATCTTCTCCTGCACGTCCGAGAGGAACTTCGCCCGGTCCGCGTCGGTCGTGTCCTGGTAATAGCGCAGCCCCGCGAAGGACATCAGCCGCCCGGCCACGCGCTCGATCGCCTCGTTGCGCTCCACGCAGCGCAGGAGCCCTGCGGCGTCGAGCCCGGCGAGCTTGCCCTCGTAGTCGGCGGCGAAGGCGCGGCACTCCGCCTTCAGCCAGTCGAGATCGCGCGCGACCTCCGGCGCGTCGGGCGCGGCGTAGAGATCGGTGAGGTCCCATTCGGGCAGATCGCCCAGCGGCGCGGCGCCCTGATCGGTCGCGGCGTCGAGGGCGGGGCGGAAGGTGTCCGGCATGGGGTCTCTCCTGTTGTCCAGTCGGGGTCGAGATAAGGCCCGCGGGGCGGCCGGCGCAAGGCGCTCAGCCGTAGGCGGCGAGCATCGCCTTCAGCTCGTCGAGCGTGCCGGCCTCCTCGGGTGGCTTGTCCTCGCGCCAGCGGCTCATCCGCGGGAAGCGCAGCGCGACGCCCGACTTGTGGCGCGGGCTTTCGTGCAGCCCCTCGAAGGCGATCTCGAAGACCTGGTGTGGCGTCACCTGTCGGACGGGGCCGAAGCGCTGCTGCGTGTTCCGGCGCACCCAGGCGGTGATGCGGCGGAACTCGGCGTCGGTCAGCCCCGAGTAGGCCTTGGTGAAGGGCACGAGGGCGCCGCCGTCCCAGACGGCGAAGGTGAAGTCGGTGAAGAGGTTGGCCCGCCGTCCGTGACCGGCCTGCGCGTAGATCATCACCGCGTCGATCACCAGCGGATCGAGCTTCCATTTCCACCAGTCCCCGCGCTTGCGCCCGACGTGGTAGGGGCTGTCGGCGCGCTTGAGCATCAGCCCCTCGGCGGCGTGGTCGCGCGCCGTGGCGCGCGTCGCGGCGAGCGTCGCCCAGTCCGCGAAGGCCACGAGCGGCGGCAGCACCAGCGGCGCCTCCGGCGGCAGCTCAGCGAGGCGCTGCGCGAGCCGCGCGCGGCGCGCGTCGAAGGGCAGGGCGCGGATGTCCTCGCCCGCGTCCTCCAGCAGGTCGTAGGCGGCGAGCGCGACCGGCGCCTCCTTCAGGAGCTTCGCCGGCACCGTCTTGCGCCCGATCCGCTTCTGCAGCGCGTTGAAGGGGAGCGGCCCGTCCCGCCAGGCGAGGAGTTCGCCGTCGATCACCGTGCCGGGCGGGAGAAAGTCGCGCGCGCGGGCGAGTTCGGGGAAGCGGTCGGTCATCAGCTCCTCGCCGCGCGACCAGACGAAATGCTGCCCCTCGCGCAGGATCAGCTGCCCGCGGATGCCGTCCCACTTCCACTCCGCGCGCCAGTCCTCGGGCCGGCCGAGGCTCTCCGGGCCGTCGTCGAGCTGATGGGCGAGGCAGAAGGGATAGGGGCGCGAGAGGTCGGCCGCCGCGTCCTCCGCCTCGATCAGCGCGTGCCAGGTGGTCGTCGCGGGCTCCCAGGCGCCCATCAGGCGGTGCGCCATCTCGGCCTCTGTCCGGCCGGTCGCGCGGGCGAGCGTGCGGGTCATCAGCTTCTGGCTGACGCCGATCCGCCAGCCGCCCGTCAGGAGCTTGTTGAAGATGAAGCGCTCGGAGGCGTCGAGCGCGTCCCAGGCGGCGAGCACCTCGGCCTTGCGCACCTCGGGGGGCATGTCGCGCAACCCGCGCAGGAGCGCGATCCACTCGGCGAGGCTGCGGTCCGACCCGCGCGAAGGCGGCGGCAGGATGAGCGCGATCGTTTCGGCGAGGTCGCCTACGACCGGATAGCTCTCCTCCACGAGCCAGAGCGGCAGCCCCGCGCGCTCGGCCACCCATTCGCGCAGCTCGGTCGTCGTGATCGCGCGGCGCGGGCGGCGCCCGGAAAAGAGCGCGACGGTCCAGAGCCGGTCGTCGTCCGAGGCGCGCGCGAAGTAGTCGGCGAGCGCCTCGGTCTTGGCCGAGGTGCGCGTCGTCTGGTCGATGCGCGCGACGAGGGCCGCGAAGTCCTTCATGTGCTCTGTCCGAAATGGCGCGTAGTGAGCTGATAAACGGCGATTCCCCGCGGTGACGGCGTCCATGTCGCGCCACGCGCGTGACCGCCCCGGCGGGATGTCGCCACCCGCTCAGCCCGCATCGCCCTCGTCCTCCGTCTCGCCGCCGAACTCGGTGGGCACGATCGCCGCGTCCCAGCCCTCGGCGTTCAGCGACCGGCTGAAGATTTCCGTGTAACCATGCGTGACGAAAACCTTTTCCGCCCCGGTCGCCCGGATCGCGGAGAGCAGGCCGGGCCAGTCGGCGTGGTCCGAGATCACGAAGCCCCGGTCCGCCGCCCGCCGCCGGCGCACCCCGCGCAGGCGCATCCAGCCGCTCGCGTGGCCGGTGGAGACCGCGCCGAAGCGCCGCGCCCATTTCGAGCCGAGCGCCGAGGGCGGCGCGAGGACGAGCGCGCCGGGGTGCGCCTTCGGGTCGAGCTCGGGCGTCACGCGGATCGTCTCGGGCAGGGGCAGCCCCTGCGCGCGCAGCACCGCCGTCGTCTCCTCCACCGCGCCGTGGGTGAGCACCGGGCCGATGGAAGGATCGAGCATCGTGAGCAGCCGCTGCGCCTTGCCGAGCGCGTAGGCGGCGAGCATCGGCGTGCGCCCCTCCGCCACGCTCGCCGCCCACCAGCCGTTGATCTCGGCGGCCACCGCCGCCTGCGGCGCCCATTCGAAGACCGGCAGGCCGAAGGTGCATTCGCTGACGAAGACGTGGCAGCGCACCGGCTCGAAGGGCTCGGAGAGGCCGTCGGGCACGGTCTTGTAATCGCCCGAGACCACCCAGACCTCGCCGCCCACCTCGACGCGGATCTGCGCCGAGCCGGGGACGTGGCCCGCCGGGTGAAAGCTCACCCGCGCGTCGCCGATGCGCTGCACGGCGCCGTAGTCCGCCGCCTCCAGCCGGATGTCGCCGAGGCGGTGGCGCAGGACCGGCCCGGCGGCCGGCGTGGCGAGATAGGCGCCGTGGCCGGGCCGCGCGTGATCGGCGTGCCCGTGGGTGACGAGCGCGCGGTCCACCGGGCGCCACGGGTCGATGTGGAAACCGCCCGCGGGGCAGTAGATGCCGCGCTCGGTGAAGGTGAGGACAGGATCGGCCGCCATGCCCGACAGGATAGCGCCGCCCGGCCGCCGCGCCAGTCAGGCCGCGTGTGCGCGCATGTGGGCGAGGGTGCCCTCCACCACCTGCGCGCGCAGCGCCGGGCGCTCCATCAGAAGCTCGTGCTCGGCGCCCTCGACGCGCGCCAGCCGCGCGGCGGGCCAGCTTTCGGCGCGGGCGGCGATGCGCGCGGGATCGACGATCCGCTCGCGCGTGCCGAGCCAGACGAGCGTGGGCACCGCGGGCGCGGGCGCCCGGCCGAGCGCGGCGCATTCCACGAGCGCCTCGTGCAGCCACGCGAGGCTCGGCCCGCCCACCTGAAGCTCCGGCGTCGCGGTGAGCTGGCCCTGAAGATAGGCGAAGCCGTCGGGGCAGGTGGTCAGCGTGTTGTCCGCGAAGGGGGCGGTCGCGGCGTAGCATCCGGGCACCGCCCCCGGCGCGACGCGATGGCCGAGGCCCGTGCGCTTGCCCGCCCAGCTCACCGCCCAGGCGGCCGGGCGCAGGTGCGGCGCGATGACGATACCCCACATCGGCGCGGTGAAGACGGCCGAGGCCACGTCGAGCCCGCGGGTGAGCGCGCGCAGCCCGATGGCGCCGCCCATGGAGTGCCCGAGCAGGTGGAAGGGCCGGGGAAAGCCCTGCGCCTTGGCGACCTCCAGCATCGCGGCCACGTCGCGCTGGTAGTCGGCGAAGGCGCGGACGTGCCCGGCGAAGGGCGCCCGCGGCAGGCGATCCGCCATGCCCTGCCCGCGCCAGTCCACGGCGAGCACGGCGAGCCCCGCGTCGAGGAAATCGCGCGCCGGGCGGCCGTATTTCTCGACGTACTCGGTGCGGCCCGGAAAGATCAACACCGTGCCCGCCGCGCGCGCGGGTCGCCAGCCGCCGACCCTGAGGCGCAGGCCGTCGGCGGCGCGCACCCACCACGCCGCGCCGGGTGGCGCCTCGGTGATCGCGTCGAGAAAGGGGGCCGGCGTCATCGCGCCGCGCTCAGGAGAGCGCGCCCGCGAGCTTCATCGCCTGGCCCATGTCGCCGTCCACGGAAAGCTTGCCGCTCATGAAGGCCGAGGTCGGGTCGAGATCGCCGTCGAGGATCGCCTCGAAGGTGTCCTGATCGGCGGTCAGCGTCACCTCCGCCGCGTCGTCGGAGACGCGCGCGCCCTGCGAATCGAGCAGGATCGCCCCCTCGCCCTCGATCACGAATTTCACCGAGCCGTCGAAACCGCCCTGCACCTTCTCGTTGATGGCCGACACGGCCTTCTCCATCATGCTCATCCGTCGTCCTCCGGCTGATGCGTCTCGCGGCTGGAAATATCGCAGTCTTGCGTTACCTTCGGTAGTGTCATGGAACGCTTTCGCACCGCAATCAGACGCAACGTCACGACGCTCGTCGCATTGGTGGCGCTCCCGCTCGCCGCCGCGGCGGAGGGCGACCGCGTCGACACGCTCTTCGAGAAGCTGCAGGGCGCCGAGGGGCGCGAGGCGGCGCGCCTCGCCGGGCAGATCCGCGCCGAGTGGTCGAAATCCGGCTCGGCGGCGATGGATCTCCTCCTGCGCCGCGGCAAGGAGGCGATCGAGGCGGAGGAGTTCTCCAAGGCGGTCGAGCATCTGACCGCGCTCACCGACCACGCCCCGGAGTTCGCGGAGGGCTGGGCCGCGCGCGGCCTCGCCTTTTACCGGCAGGGGGAATACATGCTCGCGCTCGCCGATCTGGAGCGCGCGCTCGCGCTCGAGCCGCGGCATTTCGGGGCGCTCCGGGGCGTCGGCGCCGTCATGCAGCAGCTCGACCGGCCGGAGCTCGCCTGGCGCGCCTACCGGGAGGTGCTTGCGCTCTACCCGGAAAACGCCCAAGTCCGGGAGGCGATGGAGCCGCTCGAGCCGGAGGTGCTCGGACGCGCGCTCTGAGCCGCGGCCGGCGCCGCGCATCGCCCGGACCGGGCAAGGGGGGCACATGGCGAGCGAGGGCAGGATCGTCGCGGTCCTCGGGCCCACCAACACCGGCAAGACCCATTACGCCATCGAGCGGATGCTGGGCCACCGGACGGGGGTGATCGGCCTGCCGCTGCGCCTTCTCGCGCGGGAGGTTTACGACCGCATCGTCGCCGCGCGCGGGCCGTCGGTCGTGGCGCTCCTGACCGGCGAGGAGCGGATCGTGCCGCCGCGCGCGCAATACTGGGTCTGCACGGTCGAGGCGATGCCCGAGGGGATGGGCGCCGATTTCGTCGCCATCGACGAGGTGCAGCTCTGCGCCGATCCGGACCGGGGCCACGTCTTCACCGACCGGCTGCTGCGGATGCGGGGCCAGCACGAGACGCTCTTCATGGGCGCCGACACGATGCGCGGGCCGATCCGCGCGCTGGTGCCGGAGGCGCAGTTCCTCGGCCGCGACCGCATGTCCGAGCTCGCCTTCACCGGGCAGCGCAAGATCAGCCGGATGCGCCCGCGCTCGGCGATCGTCGCCTTCTCGGTCGAGAGCGTCTACGCCATCGCGGAACTGATTCGCCGGCAGAAGGGCGGCGCGGCCGTCGTCATGGGCGCGCTGAGCCCGCGCACGCGCAACGCGCAGGTGGAGCTCTATCAGAACGGCGACGTGGATTACCTCGTCGCCACCGACGCGATCGGGATGGGGCTCAACCTCGACATCGATCACGTCGCCTTCGCGGGGCTGCGCAAGTTCGACGGCCGCAAGATGCGCCAGCTCGCGCCGAACGAGCTCGGCCAGATCGCGGGGCGCGCCGGGCGCGGCATGGCCAACGGCACCTTCGGCACCACCGGGGAGTCCCCGCCCATCGACGAGGAGGTGGCCGAGGCGATCGCCAACCACCGCTTCGCGCCGGTCTCGCGGCTGCAGTGGCGCAACGCGCGCCTGTCCTTCGGCACGCCCGAGGCGCTGATCGCCTCGCTCGAGGAGGCGCCGCCCGCGCCGCTTCTCACCCGCGGGCGCGAGGCGGACGACCTGCGCGCGCTCCGGATGCTCGCGGCGGAGCCGGAGGTGCGCGCGCGGGCGACGGACGGGCGGGCGGTGCGCCTTCTCTGGGACGTCTGCCGCATCCCCGACTTCCGCGGCATCAGCCACGCCGAGCACGCCGAGATGCTCGAGACGATCTTCACCCATCTCCACGACCGCGGCCGCGTGCCCGAGGACTGGATCGCCAAGCAGGTCGCGCGCATCGACCGGACGGAGGGCGACATCGACACGCTGTCGCGCCGGCTCTCCTTCATCCGGACCTGGACCTACGTCGCGCAGCGCCCCGGCTGGATCGAGGCGGAAAGCCATTGGCGCGACGAGACGCGCGCGGTAGAAGACCGGCTGTCGGACGCGCTGCACGCCAAGCTCACGCAGCGCTTCGTGGATCGGCGCACGTCCGTCCTGCAGCGGCGGCTGAAGCAGAAGGAGGCCCTCTTGGCCGAGGTGAGCGACAACGGAGAGGTCCGCGTCGAGGGCGAGTTCGTCGGCCGGCTGGAAGGCTTCCGCTTCCGCCGCGACACGCAGGCCGCGGGACAGGAGGCGCGCACGATCGAGTCCGCCGCGCTGCAGGCGCTCGCGCCGCATTTCCACCTGCGCGCGGACCGGTTCTACAACGCCCCCGACACCGAGATCGACGTCACCGAGCAGGGCGGCCTCATGTGGGGCGAGCAGGCGGTGGGCAAGCTCACTGCCTCCGACGATCCGCTGAAGCCGCGGGTCGAGGTCTTCGTCGACGACGAGGCCGGCCCGGACGTCGCCGAGAAGGTGCGCCGCCGGCTCGGGCACTTCATGGACCGCAAGGTGGCCGCGCTCTTCGAGCCGCTCCTGGCGCTGCGCCGCGACGAGGCGCTGACCGGCCGCGCGAAGGGCTTCGCCTTCCGCCTCGTGGAGGGCTTCGGCGTCCTGCCGCGCGGCGGCGAGGTGGCCGAGGAGGTGCGCGCCCTCGATCAGGAGGCGCGCGGCGCGCTCCGCAAGCACGGCGTGCGCTTCGGGCAGTTCACGGTGTTCCTGCCCGCCCTGCTGAAGCCCGCGCCGACGCGGCTGCGCCTCGTGCTCTGGAGCCTCGCGCAGGGGCTCGACACCTTCCCCGAGGCGCCGCCGCCGGGACTCGTCACCGTGCCGATGGAGCCGGGCGCGCCGAAGGGCTACGCGGCGATGGCCGGCTACCGCGCCGCGGGCGCGCGGGCGATCCGCATCGACATGCTCGAGCGCCTCGCCGACATGCTGCGCGCCGAGGACACGCGCGGCGGCTTCGAGGCGACGCCCGACATGCTCTCGATCACCGGCATGACGCTCGAGCAGTTCGCGGAGCTGATGCAGGGGCTCGGCTACCGCGCCGAGCGCGGCGAGCGGGCGAAGGTGCGCCCCGCCGCGCCGGAGGCCGGCCCGCCGACCTCCGAGGCGACGCCCGCCGCCGATCCGGCGCCCGCCGACGCCGCCCCGACCGCCGGAGCGGAGGAGGGGCCGGAGGTCGCCCCCGCCGCGCCGCAGCCGCCGCAGGACGCGGCCGGGGAGGGGGCGGGCGCCCCGGCGCCGGATGGCGACGCACCGTCGGCGCTTGCCGCAGAGGGCACGCACCCCGCGCCCGCGACGGAGGATGTGGAGAGCGGTGCCGAGGCGGGGCCGGGAACGGCCGGCGCCGAGACCGAGGCGCAGCCCCAGACCGAGGCGCAACCCGAAGCCGAGGCCCAGCCCGAGACTGAAGCGCAACCCGAAACCGAGGTTTTCTACACCTTCACCTGGGCCGGTCGCGCCCGTGGTCAGCAGGGCCGCGGCAAGCCGCGCAAGGGCGCCGAGGGCGCGCCGCGCGGCGAGGCGCGCAAGCCGAAGGGCAAGGGCCGGCCGAAGGGCGCCAAGCCCCCGCGCGAGGACAAGGCCAAGACCTTCTCCGCCGGCCCCGAGCGCGGCAAGGGCCGCGACCGGATCGACCCCGACAACCCCTTCGCCGCCGCGCTCATGGGGCTGAAGGACAAGGAGTGACCGAGGCCCCGGCCCGCCCGACCCAGCGCCTCGACAAGTGGCTCTGGCAGGCGCGCTTCTTCAAGACCCGCGGTCTCGCGGCGAAGCAGGTCTCCGCCGGCCAGTGCCGCGTCAACGGGACGCGGGTGACGAAGCCCGCCACCGCCGTCGGCGCGGGCGACGTGCTGACCTTCGCGCAGGGCCGGCGCGTGCGCGTCGTGCGCGTCACGGGCCTGCCCGAGCGGCGCGGCCCCGCGCCCGAGGCGCAAGGGCATTACGAGGATCTCGCCCCGCCGGAGCCCGCCCCCGCGCCGTCGCCAGCGCCCGATCCCGCCCCCGGCGGACGGCCCACCAAGCGCGATCGTCGCGTCCTCGACGCGGCGCGTCGGCGGGCGCTTGAATGATCCGGGCGGCTGGACTAGCTACGGGTGCGCCACAAAAATCCGGACCCCTCCATGACCTACGTCGTCACCGATAACTGCATCGCCTGCAAGTACACCGACTGCGTCGAAGTCTGCCCGGTCGACTGCTTCTACGAGGGCGAGACCATGCTGGTGATCCATCCCGACGAGTGCATCGACTGCGGCGTCTGCGAGCCGGAGTGCCCGGCCGACGCGATCCGGCCGGACACCGAGCCCGACATGGAGAAATGGGTGGAGTTCAACCGGAAGTACTCCGAGATGTGGCCCGTCATCATCACCAAGAAGGACCCGCTGCCGGAGGCCGACGCGCGCGACGGCGAGACCGGCAAGCTCGACAAGTACTTCACGGAGACGCCGGGCGACGGCGGCTGAGCGCCCCCGATTCGCCCGCCTCCGGGGCAGGCAGGACAGGCCAAGTGCCTGTTTCCGAACGCGGTTCGTTGTGTCGCCGGAGCGGGTGCTGGAAACGGTCCGTCAAGTCTGCTATGTTGTTTATATGACAAGAACTGCATGACGCCCGGGAAGGAGGCTGCCGCCCGGGCTTTTCTGTCGGATGGTGACAGTGACGGGGCCGGCGTGCGGACGCCCGCCCGATCGCGTGTGCCGCCCGGGGCTCCGGGCGGCGACCAAGGAAGGATCGCATGACGAAGACCAAGAAAACCGAATTCCGTCCGAACGATTACGTCGTCTACCCGGCGCACGGCGTGGGGCAGATCGTGTCCATCGAGGAGCAGGAGATCGCGGGCATCGCGATGGAGCTCTTCGTGATCTCCTTCGAGAAGGACAAGATGACCCTGCGGGTGCCGACGGCGAAGGCGACGGAGATCGGCATGCGCTCGCTCTCGACGCCGGACGTGGTGTCGAAGGCGATGTCCACCCTCAAGGGCAAGGCCAAGGTGAAGCGCGCCATGTGGTCGCGCCGGGCGCAGGAATACGAGCAGAAGATCAACTCGGGCGACCTGATCGCCATCGCCGAGGTGGTCCGCGACCTGCACCGCGCCGACGACCAGCGCGAACAGAGCTATTCCGAGCGCCAGCTCTACGAAGCCGCGCTGGAACGCCTCACGCGCGAGATCGCCGCCGTCGACGGCAGCGACGAGGTCGCCGCGGCCAAGCAGGTCGACGAGGTGCTCGTCTCGCGCGCGGCCTGATCCGCGCGGGCCGCCACCGTTCGGGCCGTCCTTCGGGGCGGCCCTTTTTCGTGGGCGTCAGAGGGGCAGCGGCGCGTCGCGCTTGAACTGGTCCATCACGATCTGGCTCTGCACCCGCGCCACCGCCGGATGCGGCAGCAGCACCTCGTGGACGAGCCGGTGCAGCGCGCGCAGGTCGGTGCAGTAGACGCGCAGCAGGTAGTCCGCCTCCCCCGTCAGGGTCCATGCGCTGACGATCTCGGGGCGCAGCTCGACGAGGCGGGCGAACTCGGCCGCCTGAGTCGGCCCGTGCGTGCCGAGCTGCACCTGCACGAAGGCCTGCACCTTGAGGCCCAGCGTCTCGGCGTCGAGGCGCGCGGCGTAATGGGTGATGTAGCCCTCCGCCTCGAGGCGCTGGCGCCGGCGTCCGGCCTGGCTCGGCGAGAGGTTGAGGATCTCGCCGAGCGCCTGCGCCGTGAGATGCGCGTCGCCCTGAAGCGCGGCGAGCAGGCGGCGGTCGATCTCGTCGGGCATCTGCGGCCTCTTCGCGTGATCCGGGGGATGAATGCGCGACCCACGCATCCCGGGGCCGAACCATGCCGCAGAATGCGCGGATTCACCATCCCCAAAGGCGTATTCTCGACTCAGCAACACGCAGAGGAGGAGACGCGCCATGGGACCCTTCCCGCACGACGCGCCGAAAGCGAAGATCACCGAGGAGAACCCCGCCGGCACCGACGGCTTCGAGTTCGTGGAGTTCGCGCATCCCGACCCCGCGGCGCTGCGCGATCTCTTCTCGAGGATGGGCTACGCGCGCGTCGGCCGGCACAAGACGAAGCCCGGCATCGAGCTCTGGCAGCAGGGCGACATCACCTACATCGTCAACGCCGAGCCCGGCAGTTTCGCGTCGCGCTTCGTGGAAGAGCACGGCCCCTGCGCGCCCGCGATGGGCTGGCGCGTGGTGGACGCGCAGCATGCCTTCGACCACGCGGTGAAGATGGGCGCGGAGCCGTACGAGGGCGACGACAAGACGATGGACGTCCCCGCGATCAAGGGCATCGGCGGCTCGCTCATCTACTTCATCGAGGACTACTACGAGACCTCGCCCTACAACGCGGAGTTCGAGTGGCTCGCGCAGTCGAAGCCGGAGGGCGTCGGCTTCTACTACCTCGACCACCTGACCCACAACGTCTACCGCGGCAACATGGACACGTGGTTCGGGTTCTACGGCAAGCTCTTCAACTTCCGCGAGATCCGCTTCTTCGACATCGAGGGCAAGTACACCGGCCTCTACAGCCGCGCGCTGACCTCGCCGGACGGCAAGATCCGCATCCCGATCAACGAGGACCGGGGCGAGACCGGGCAGATCGTCTCCTACCTGGAGAAGTACAACGGCGAGGGCATCCAGCACATCGCGGTGGGCACGGAGACCATCTACGACTCGACCGACGCCATCGCCGGGCGCGGCATCCGCTTCATGCCGCCGCCGCCGGAGACCTACTACGAGCTGAGCAAGACCCGCGTGCAGGGCCACGAAGAGCCGATCGACCGGATGAAGACGCACGGAATCCTGATCGACGGCGAGGGCGTCGTGGACGGGGGCGAGACGAAGATCCTGCTGCAGATCTTCTCCAAGACCGTGATCGGCCCGATCTTCTTCGAGTTCATCCAGAGGAAGGGCGACGACGGCTTCGGCGAGGGCAACTTCAAGGCGCTCTTCGAATCGATCGAGCAGGAACAGATCGACAGCGGCGAGATCTCGGCCGCGGAGTGACGCGGCGCGGCGACGGGCGGCGCGCGGCCCGTGCGGCCGCGCCTGCCTGCGCCGCGACGTCCGCGGCGCCTCCCCGCGCCGCGGGCGCGCTCAGAGCTCCATCGGCTGCATCACCTCCGGCTCCACCACGTTCACGCCGGGCAGCTCGGCGATCAGCTTCTCGGCCGATTGCTCGAGGAAGGGGAACGTCTTGTAGTGGCAGGGGATGACCGTCTTGAAGTCGAAGAAGGTCTTCGCGGCGTAGGCGGCGCGCGCCATGTCCATGGTGAAATGCCCCCCGGCGCAGAGGATGCCGATCTCGGGCGCGTGCAGGTCGTTGAAGACCTTCATGTCGGCCATCACGTCGGTGTCGCCCGAGACGTAGATCGTGCGCCCGCCGTGGGCGATCATGAAGCCGGCCTCGGTGCCGGTGTAGACCGGGCGGCCGTCGTCGTCGGAGAGCGCCGAGGAATGCGTGGCGTTGACCATGGTCACCGCGACGTCGCCGAGCGTGACCGTGCCTCCCTTGTTGAAGCCCATGGTCTCGACCCCGTCGCGTTTCTCGAGCCAGCCGGCGAGGTCGAAGATCGTGACCACGGGGATTCCGAGCTCCTTCGCGATCGCGGGCGCGTCGTTGACGTGGTCGAAATGGCCATGGGTGACGAGCACCGCGGTGGCGCCGGCGATCGCCTCGCCGCGGCGCGCCTCGGGAAACACCGGGTTGCCGGTTACCCAGGGGTCCACCAGCAGGATCTGGTCGCCGATCTCGATGCGGAAGCCGGCGTGGCCGAGAAAGGTGAGTTTCATGCGCGTCCTCCTCGCTTGGGTGTGCGCGGGGAGCCTAGCATCGCGCGCGCCGCGGGCCAGCCCGGGAAAGCGGAGCGGCCTGACGGCCGCGCGCTGTCCGCCGTGGCGGGGGCGCTGCCCCCGCACCCCCGGAGTATTTGGGCCAAGATGATGGGCGCTGGACCCGGGGGGCGCGGCGCTTAGATGTCGGGTCGGCCGGGGAGGGGACATGGACTGGACGCGCGAGATCGACAGCTACTGCGAGCGGCTGGACGCGGGCTACTGGGCCGAGCCGGTCAACGCGCTCACCAACGCCGCCTTTCTGATCGCGGCGGCGGTGATGGGGTGGCGGGTGCGCGGCGCGGGGCTGCCGCTCGCCACGGCGCTCGTCTGGGTGCTCGCGGCGATCGGGGTGGGGAGCTATCTCTTTCACACCCACGCGCAGGTCTGGTCGGCGCTCGCGGACGTGGGGCCGATCCTTCTGTTCATCCTGATCTACATCTACGCGGCGAACCGGCATTTCTGGGGGTTGTCGCGGCTCTGGTCGGGGCTCGGGGTGGCGGCCTTCTTTCCCTACGCCGCGGCTTTGGTGCCGCTTTTCCAGATGGTGCCGGGGCTCGGGAGTTCGGCGGGCTACGCGCCGGTGCCGCTCCTGATCCTCGGCTATGCGGCGGCGCTTCGGCGGCGTCTGCCGGAGGTGGCGCGCGGGCTCGCCATCGGGGCGGGGCTGCTGATCGCCTCGCTCGCCTTCCGCACGCTGGACGGGCCGCTCTGCGGGGTGGTGCCGGTCGGGACGCATTTCATGTGGCACGTGCTGAACGGCGCGATGCTCGGCTGGATGATCGAGGTCTACCGCCGGCACATGGTTGCGAGCGGGCGGCGGGGGCGCTAGATCGGCGGCGTTCCGAGGCAAGGAGGCCCGAGGCCATGTCGATCGACACGAGCACCGCGGCGCATGTCGCGCATCTCGCGCGGATCCGCGTCGAGGAGGAAGAGCTGCCGGCGCTCGCCGAGGAGTTCAACCGCATCCTCGGCTTCGTCGAGCAGTTGACGGAGGTGGACGTGGAGGGCGTCGAGCCGATGGTCAGCGTCACGCCGATGCGGCTGAAGCGCCGCGAGGACGCGGTGACCGACGGCGGCATGCCCGAGACGGTGCTTTCGAACGCGCCCGATGCGCGCGAGGGCTTCTTCGCCGTGCCGAAGGTGGTGGAATGACCGAGCTCGCCTCCCTGACGATCTCCGCGGCGCGCGACGCGCTCGACGCGGGCGAGACCACCAGCGTCGCGCTGACCGAGGCCTGCCTCGCGGCGGTGGAGGGCGCGGGCGCGCTCGGCGCCTTCGCGCATGTCACGCCGGAGCTCGCGCTGGAGCGGGCGCGCGCGGCCGACGCGGCGCGCGCGGGTGGCGACGCGGGGCCGATGTGCGGCATCCCGGTCGGCATCAAGGACCTCTTCTGCACCGAGGGCGTGGCGAGCCAGGCGGCCTCGCGCATCCTCGAGGGCTTCCGCTCGCCCTACGAGAGCACGGTGAGCGCGCAGCTGCGCGACGCGGGCGCGGTGATGCTCGGCAAGCTCAACATGGACGAGTTCGCCATGGGCTCGTCGAACGAAACCAGCGTCTACGGACCCGCCGTCAATCCGTGGAAGGTGGACGACCGGAGCCTCACGCCCGGGGGCTCCTCGGGGGGCTCGGCGGCGGCGGTGGCGGCCGACCTCTGCCTCGCGGCGACGGGCACGGACACGGGCGGCTCGATCCGCCAGCCGGCGGCCTTCACCGGGACCGTCGGGCTGAAGCCCACCTACGGGCGCTGTTCGCGCTTGGGCATCGTGGCCTTCGCCTCCTCGCTCGATCAGGCGGGGCCGATGACCAAGACGGTGCGCGACGCGGCGATCATGCTGCGGGCGATGGCCGGGCACGATCCGAAGGACTCGACCTCCGCCGATCTGCCGGTGCCGGATTTCGAGGCGATGCTCTCGGGCGACATCCGGGGCAAGCGCATCGGCATCCCGCGCGAGTACCGCCTCGAGGGCACGCCGGACGAGATCCTCGCGCTCTGGGACCGGGGCGCCGAGATGCTGCGCGACGCGGGCGCCGAGATCGTGGACATCTCGCTGCCGCACACGCGATACGCGCTGCCGGCCTATTACGTGATCGCGCCGGCGGAGGCGTCGTCGAACCTCGCGCGGTACGACGGGGTGCGCTACGGCTATCGCGCGCCGCTCTCGCAGGGCGACGGCATCGTGGAGATGTACGAGAAGACCCGCGCCGAGGGCTTCGGCGCCGAGGTCAAGCGCCGGGTGATGGTGGGGACCTATGTCCTCTCGGCCGGTTTCTACGACGCCTATTACAACCGCGCGCGCAAGGTGCGCACGCTCATCAAGCGCGACTTCGAGCAGGTGTTCGATCAGGGCGTCGACGCGATCCTGACGCCGGCGACGCCCTCGGCGGCCTTCGGCCTCGGCGAGAAGGGGCAGGCGGACCCGGTGGAGATGTATCTCAACGACGTCTTCACCGTGCCGGTGAACCTCGCCGGGCTGCCGGGCATCTCCGTGCCGGCGGGCCTCGACCGGCAGGGGCTGCCGCTCGGGCTGCAGCTCGTCGGGCGGCCGTGGGAGGAGGGCGCGCTCCTCGACGTGGCCGAGGTGCTGGAGCGTGCCGCAGGCTTCGTGGCGAAGCCCGCGAAATGGTGGTAAGAGAAGCGCGACAGGGTTTCCGAGAGGGTCGGACCGGATGACATCGCGCGCACTCGGCATCCTCGCGGCCTGCGTCGCGCTCGCGGCCTGCGCGCCGCCGGTGCCCGACAGCGGGCCGGGCTTCAGCGACTACACCGAGTATCAGGCGGCCCGCGCCGCGCGGGACGCGGAGCTCGCCGGGTCGGCGCCGGCGTCCTCGGGCGGCGGGGGCGCGCCGATGGCCACCGTCGCCGGCGAGGCGACCGGGGCGGCGGACGACGCGCTCGCACAGGCGCGCGCGGCGCTCGAGGGGCCGGAGGGGGCCGCGGCCGCGCCCGGCGCAGCGCCGGCCGATCCGGGCGCGCCGGGCGATCCCGCGGCCCTGTCGAACGAGCAGGACTTCGAGGCGGTGTCCGAGGAGCGCGGGATCGAGGGCGACGCCGAACGCCTCGCCGAGGCCCGGGCGCAGTACCGGGTGGTGCCCCCGGCGCCGCTTCCCGAGCGTGGCGCGCGGCAGGGCATGACGCCCGTGGAATTCGCGCTCTCCACCGAGCACGCGGTCGGGCAGGAGGTCTACCGCCGCTCGCCCTTCGGCAGCGTGGCGCGGGCGGAGCGCAACTGCGCGCGCTACCCGACGCCCGACCGTGCGCAGGCGGCCTTCCTCGCCGAGGGCGGGCCGGAGCGCGACGGCCTCGGCCTCGACCCGGACGGGGACGGCTTCGTCTGCGGCTGGAGCCCGGCGCCGTTCCGGGCCGCGGTGAACCGCTGAGCGCGGGCACGCCCGATTATCCGCACCGGCGCGCCTCGCCCAACCACGGGCCGCGCCGGGGCGGCGCCCGGCCGCGGCTGATCCTCCTGCACTACACGGCGATGGAGAGCGCCGAGGCGGCGCTCGCGCGGCTCTGCGACCCGGCGGCGGAGGTTTCGGCGCATTACCTGATCGGGACCGAGGGCACCGTCTGGCAACTCGTGGCCGAGGCCCGTCGCGCGTGGCACGCCGGCGCCGGGGCCTGGGGCGGGATCGCGGACGTGAACTCCGCCTCCATCGGGATCGAGTTACAGAACCGGGGCGACCACCCCTTCCCCGCGCCGCAGATGCAGGCGCTGGAGCGGCTCCTGCAGGGCGTCATGGCGCGCTGGGAGATCGGCGCCGCGGGCGTGATCGGGCATTCGGACACGGCCGTCGGGCGCAAGCGCGATCCGGGCCCGCGCTTCGACTGGCGGGGGCTGGCGCGCGCGGGGGGGGCGGTCTGGCCCGATCCGGCGCCGCCGGGCGCCTTCCTCGCGGACGCGGCGCGGGCCGGCTGGCGCGCGCCCGCGGAGGCCGCGGACCCGGAGGCGGCGGTGCTCGCCGCGGTGCGGCTGCGGCTGCGGCCGTGGGGGAGCGGGCCGGTCGCGGCCGCCGAGCGCGCCCTCGTCGCCGGGCTCGCCGCGCGCTGGCCCGCGCCCGAGGGATGAGCCGGGCGACGCGCCTTGGAAAGGCGCGTGCAAGATCCTTGCAAGGATCTTGCGCCCGGCATTGACCGGGGGCGCCCGGGCGTCCATATCCGGCGCGCGCGGAGGGCCGGATGGCCGCGGCGGTCGCACGCCGAGGAAAGTCCGGACTCCAGGGAGCGACGGTGCCGGGTAACGCCCGGGCGGAGAGATCCGACGGAAAGCGCCGCAGAAAACAGACCGCCCGCGCCGCGCGCGGGTCAGGGTGAAACGGTGGGGTAAGAGCCCACCGGGGTCCCGGCGACGGGACCCGCACGGCAAGCCCCACCGGGAGCAATGCCGAATAGGGACCTCGCGCGGGGCGCCGCCCCGCAGGGCCGCTCCCGCCCGAGAGGTCCGGGTTGGCAGCGTGAGCGCCGGAGCGATCCGGCGCCCAGACGAATGGTCATCCAGGGGGCGTGCGCGTCCCCGGACAGGATCCGGCTTACAGGCCCTCCGCGCAATCGCCGTCCGACGCCGCGCGCGGCGCCCCGCCCGTCGCGCCGTCCCCTGCGCCGCGCATCGGGACAGCGCAGCGCGCGACGGCTTCGTCGTCTGCGGCTGGACGCTTTGAGGCCGCGCGCCGCGCCATCCGCTTGACAGCCGCGCCGCGACGCGTAAGACGGCGGCTCAAGACATTCCGCGGGTGCCGCGCGCGCCCGGTGCAGGAGAGCGAGCATGGCCAAACCGACCACGATCAAGATCCGCCTCAACTCCACCGCGGGCACGGGGCATTTCTACGTCACCAAGAAGAACGCGCGCACGATGACCGAGAAGATGACCATCCGGAAGTTCGACCCGGTCGCGCGCAAGCACGTCGAGTACAAGGAAGGCAAGATCAAGTGATCTGAGCCGGACGCTCGATACGGAGGGGCCACGCCGGCGGCGTGGCCTTTCGTTTTCGGGCCTCCGGGGGCGGGCCGCGGATGCCGAAGGAAGGACACTACGTCACCCGCACCGGCTGGCTTCGTGCCGCGGTGCTCGGCGCGAACGACGGGATCGTCTCGACCTCCAGCCTTCTGGCCGGCGTTCTCGCCGCGGGGATGGAGCGGCCCGTGGTGCTTCTCACCGGGCTCGCGGCGCTGGTCGCGGGCGCGTTCTCGATGGCCTCGGGCGAATACGTCTCCGTCGCCGCGCAGTCCGATTCGGAGAGCGCGGATCTCGAGCTGGAGCGTCGCGCGCTCGAGGAGGACCCGGACTACGAACTCGACGAGCTGACCTCCGGTCTCGTGGAGCGCGGCGTCTCGCCGCCGCTCGCGCGCGCGGCGGCGCGCGAGATGACGGCGCACGACGCGCTCGACGCCCATGCGCGCGAGGAACTGGGCCTGACCGAGACAGGCGCGGCGGCACCGATGCAGGCGGCGCTCGCCTCGGCGGCGGCCTTCGCCACGGGCGCGGCGCTGCCGCTCGCCGGGGCGGCGCTCGGCCCGGCGGGGCCGGCCGGGGTCCTTCCGGTGGCGGCGCTGTCGCTCGCCGCGCTCGGCGGTCTGGGGCTGACGGGGGCGCGGCTCGGCGGGGCGCCGGCGGGTCGCGCCGCGGCGCGCGCGCTCCTCTGGGGCGGCGCGGCGATGGGGGCGACGGCGCTGGTGGGCCGGCTCTTCGACGTGGCGGTCTGAGGGGCGGCGGCCCGAGGCGGTCCCGAAAAGGGTGCGACCCGAGGCGTGGCGCTCCGAGACCAGCCGATCCGCGGCGGGACGCTCCGGGGCGCGACCTGCGGCGAGGCACTCCAAGCCCTGGCGACCCAGGGGCGCGACGATGCGCGGCGACCCGAGGCCGACATGAAAAAGGGGCCGACCCCGCGGGCCGGCCCCTCGTCTCTCACCCGGTCGGGCGGGTTACTGTTCCTGTCCCATGAACATCAGCAGGAACTGGAACATGTTCAGGAAGCTGATGTAGAGCGCCAGCGCGCCGTCGTAGGCGGCCTTGTCCAGCCACTCCTGATCGCCGTGCTGGGCGTGGGCGACGTAGGTGCTCTTGATCTCCTGCGTGTGGAAGGCGGTGAGGCCCGCGAAGATCAGGATGCCGATGATCGAGATCGCGAACATCATCGCCGGGCTGGCGAGGAAGATGTTGATGATCATCGCCACGATCAGCCCGATGAGCCCCATGAGCAGGAAGGTGCCCATGCCGCTCAGGTCCTTCTTCGTCGTGTAGCCCCAGAGCGAGAGGCCCGCGAAGGCGATCGCGGTGACGAGGAAGGTCTGCGCGATCGAGTAGGGCGTGAACACGAGGAAGATCGAGCTCAGCGACAGGCCGATCGCCGCGGCGAAGGCGAAGAAGCCCAGCTGCACCATGCCCGCCGAGGCCTTGCGCAGGAGTTGCCCCCAGCCGAAGAAGATGAAGGCCAGCGGCAGCAGCATGATGACCCAGCGCAGCGGCGAGGTGTAGATCGCCGCGCCGAGCGCGTTGAGGTATTCGCCGTTCGGCAGCTGCGCCACCGCCTGGCTCGTCTCGGTCGTCGTCGCGAGACCCGAGATCGCCCAGGCCGCGCCGGCCGTGATCAGCATGCCCACGGACATCGTGCCGTAGACCTTGTTCATGTGGGCGCGCAGGCCCTGATCGATCTCGGCGCTGCGGGCCCCCGCGGCGGTCGTCCGGATCGTTTCGTATTCAGCCATCTGTCGTCCAGCCTCCGACTTTATCCCTGCTGTTCATCCCTGGAAGAGCGTTCGACACACGTTTCGAGACACGGGCCGGCCCCAGGAGCACCAGCCGTCCTACGTCATATTGGGGACCGCGCCCCGCAAATCAAGGTTTTCCGGTCGGGCAATGCGCCGCCTTTCGCCGCATCGCCCTCAATCCGGGCGGATCACCACCTTGCCGGTCGAGCGCCGCTCGCGCAGGAGCGCGAGGCCCTCCTCCACCCGGTCGAGCGGCAGGACGTGGCTGACGTGCGGCGCGAGGCGTCCCTCGCCGTGCCAGCGCATGAGCTCCGCGAGGCTCTCGCGCACCACCTCGGGGCGGAAGGCCATGTAGCCGCCCCAGTAGACGCCCATCACCGTCAGGTTCTTCACCAGCAGATGATTCGCCTTGATGCGCGGCACCTCGCCGCTCGCGAAGCCGATGGGCAGGAGCCGCGCCTCGGGCCGGCAGGCGCGGAAGGCGGCCTCGAAGAGCGCGCCCCCGACCGGATCGTAGACGACGTCCGCGCCGCCGAGGGCGCGGACCTCGGCGCGCAGCCGCTCCGGATCGGCCGGGATCAGGTGATGGGCGCCCGCGCGCCGCGCGACCTCGAGCTTCTCCGCGCCGCGGGCGCAGGCGATGACCTCCGCGCCCATCGCGCGCCCGATCTCGACCGCGGTCAGCCCGACGCCGCCGGCCGCGCCCAGCACCAAGAGCCGCTCGCCCGGCGCGAGGCGCGCGCGGTGGGCGAGGGCGACGTGGCTCGTGCCGTAGGCGACCTGGAAGGCGGCGGCGGTCACCGCGTCCATGGCGTCGGGCAGCGCCACGGCGCGCGCGGCGGGAAAGCACCCGTACTCCGCGAGGCCCCCGTGCCCGCAAAAGACCGCGACGCGGGTGCCGGGCGCGGGCGCCGTGACGCCGGGGCCCGCCGCCTCGACCGTGCCGGCGACCTCCATGCCGAGGGTGAAAGGCGGCTCCGGCGTCTCCTGATAGGTGCCGTCGAGCATGAGAAGATCGGCGAAGTTCAGCCCGCAGGCCTTGATCCGCACGAGGATCTCGCCGGCGGCGGGCTCGGGCCGCGGCAGGGTCTGAAGGGCCGCCCGGGCGCCGGGCGCCGCGACGTGATAGGCGCGCATGGGTCTCCTCCGCTCTCCGGGGTCGAGCGTGCACGATGCGCGTGCGGGAACAAGGGCGCAGGCCGCGGGCGCGAGGGTTGACGCAGCGGCATGCACGTGTATGCCCGCGATGGATCTTCACCTCAGGTTGTCCTGTGTTAACCTTCCTTACGATGAGAGGCGAGTGGTGCTTGCCGTGGGGGCGTCGGGGGAGTAATGCATGCCTCCGGTTGTCGAAGTTAGCCGTGACCGCCCGGGCGGGGCGCCGCTCGAGGACGAATTTTGCAGTGATCGAATTTCCGGCGCAGTGACCCGTCCCGGGTCGAGCGCGTTGCGCGAGGATAGGTGAAGCATGACACATCCCGTCGACGAGCATGTGGGCAAGCGTATCCGCCGCCGCCGGCGGCTTCTCGGTGTCACCCAGCAGCAACTCGCCGAGCGCGTCGGCATCAAGTTCCAGCAGATCCAGAAATACGAGACGGGCGCCAACCGCGTCAGCGCCTCGCGCCTCTGGGACATCGCGGATGCGCTCGAGGTGCAGGTGAGCTTCTTCTTCGAGGGGCTCCCGGCGCGCGACGGGTCCGAGGCGGAGAGCGCCGACGGCGCGGCGGAGGACCTCTTCGACGACAAGGAGGCGCTCGATCTCGTCCGGTCCTATTACGCGATCCCCGAGAATCAGCGCCGCCGCCTGTTCGAACTCGCCCGCGTGCTCAGCGACGTTGCCTGAGCCCGCGACCGCCCGCCCGGACATGCCGATCGCGCCGGACGCCGCCGCGGCGCTCGTCGATCGTCTCGCCGATGCGGCGGGGTGGGCGATCCTGCCGTGGTTCCGGGCCGAGACGCTCGGCACGACCGACAAGGGCGCGGCCGGCTTCGACCCGGTGACGGAGGCCGACCGCGCCGCCGAGGCGGCGATGCGCGACATCCTCGACGCCGAGCGCCCGGAGGACGGCATCCTGGGCGAGGAGTTCGGCACGCGCGCGGGCCGCTCCGGCCTGACCTGGGTGCTCGATCCCATCGACGGCACGCGCGCCTTTCTCTGCGGGGCGCCGACCTGGGGTGTGCTGATCGCGCTTTCGGGGCCGGAGGGGCCGCTCTACGGCGTGGTCGATCAGCCCTACACCGGCGAACGCTTCCGCGGCGGGTTCGGCCGGGCGACGCTCGACGGGCCGCGCGGGCACCGCGCGCTGCGCGTGCGCCGGTGCCCCACCCTCGCGGAGGCGACGCTCGCCACCACCTACCCGGAGGTGGGCACCGCCGCCGATCAGACCGCCTTCGCCCGCGTCGCGCGGGAGGTGCGCCTGACCCGCTACGGCATGGATTGCTACGCCTACGCGATGCTCGCCGCGGGGCAGATCGACCTCGTGATCGAGGCGGGGCTCGCTCCCTACGACATCCAGGCGCCGCTCGCGCTGATCGAGGCGGCGGGCGGGATCGTCACCGACTGGCAGGGCGGCCCGGCGCAAGACGGCGGCCGGGTGCTCGCCGCGGGCGACCCGGAGCTTCACCGCGCCGCGCTGGACCGTCTGGCCGGCTGACGGCGCGCGGCCCCTGTCGCCGGCGCCGGGGCTGTCCTATGCTGCGGGTTAGCGTGAGGGCCGCCCGATGACCGACGACGCAGATCAGATCGCCGCCGCGCCGGAGACCGGCGAGGAGGACGCCTACACCCTCGACCGCCGCAGGGTGGCGGCGGTGCTCGGCGCGCTCGACGCGCAGGACCGCGCGCAGCTTCTGGACACGCTGGAGCCGCTGCACCCCGCCGACGTCGCCGACCTGATCGAGCAGATCAATCCCGCCGACCGGCGCCGCTTCGTCGAGCTCGCCGGTGACTGGATCGGGGGCGAGGTGCTCTCCGAGCTGGAGGAGGGGCTCAGGGCCGAGGTGATCGGGCTCCTGCATCCGGAGGTGCTCACCGAGGCGGTGCGCGCGCTCGAGTCGGACGACGTGGTGGACCTGCTCGAGGACCTCGAGACCGAGCAGCGGCACGCCGTCCTCGGCGCGCTCTCGGCGCCCGACCGGCTCGCCGTGCAGAGCTCGCTCACCTATCCGGAGTATTCCGCCG
Source organism: Rhodosalinus sediminis (assembly GCF_003385555.1). Classification (GTDB taxonomy): domain Bacteria; phylum Pseudomonadota; class Alphaproteobacteria; order Rhodobacterales; family Rhodobacteraceae; genus Rhodosalinus; species Rhodosalinus sediminis. The sequence goes on from NZ_QOHR01000011.1 coordinate 58,865, forward strand.
GCCGCCTGATGCAGCGCGAGCTCGTCATGGCGCCCGAGCACTGGAGCGTCGGGCAGGCCATCGACCACATGCGCGCGCGCGAGGATCTGCCGAGCCAGTTCTACCACGTCGTGCTCGTGGACCCGGCGATGCGGCCCGTGGGCAACGTGACGCTCGGGCGCATCATGTCCTCGGCCCGCGGGACGGCGCTCTCCGATCTGGTGGAGGAGGCCTTCCGCATCTTTCCCGCGACCGAGAGCGAGACCGACGTGGCCTATGCCTTCAACCAGTATCACCTGATCTCGGCGCCCGTCGTGGACGAGGGCGGGCGGCTGGTCGGCGTCATCACCATCGACGACGCGATGGGCGTGCTCGACGAGGAACACGAGGAAGACATCCTGCGCCTCGGCGGCGTGACGGAGGAATCGCGGCTCACCGACACCGTGCTTCAGGCTGCGCGCGGGCGGGCGACGTGGCTCTTCGTGAACCTGCTGACGGCGATCTTCGCCTCCGTCGTCATCGACGCCTTCGCCGACACGATCGACCAGATGGTCGCGCTCGCCGTGCTGATGCCGATCGTGGCCTCGATGGGCGGCAACGCGGGCACGCAGACCATGACCGTCGCCGTGCGCGCCATCGCCACGCGCGACCTCACGGCGCAGAACGCGCTGCGCGTCACCGCGCGGGAGGTCGCCGTGGGCGGGCTGAACGGCGCGCTCTTCGGGCTCGTCATGGCGGGCGTCGCGGCGGTCTGGTTCGGCGTGCCGCTGCTGGCCGCGGTGATCGCGGCGGCGATGCTGCTCACCCAGGTGGCCGCGGCGCTGGGCGGCATCGCGATCCCGATCCTGCTCGACCGGCTGCGCATCGACCCGGCGCTCGCCTCCGGGCCCTTCGTGACCACGGTGACGGATGTCGTGGGCTTCTTCACCTTCCTCGGACTGGCCAGCATGGTGATCCTGTGAGCGACCTGAACGAGGCCAAGCGCGCCGCCCGGCAGGCGGCCTTCGCCCGGCGCAAGGCGGCGCATGCCGCGCATCCGCCCGCGCCCGCGCGGCTGTTGAGCGGGGTGCTCGCCGCGCATCGCGGCCGCCCGCTCGCCGGCTACCTGCCCATCCGGAGCGAGATCGACCCGCGCCCGGCGATGGCCGAGGCGGCGCGCCACGGCCCCGTCGGCGTGCCGGTGATCCGGGCGAAGGGCGCGCCGCTCGTCTTCTCGCGCTGGACGCCGGAGGGTGCGCTGGTGCCCGGTCCCTTCGGCGCGGCGGTGCCGGAGACGGAGGTGCTGATGGAGCCCGAGGTGCTGATCGTGCCGCTCGTCGCCTTCGACCGGACGGGCGCGCGGCTGGGCTACGGCGGAGGCTTCTACGACCGCACGCTCGCCGGGCTGCGCGCGCGCGGGCCGGTCACCGCGATCGGCTTCGCCTATGCCGCGCAGGAGGCCGAGGCGCTCCCGCGGGAAGAGACCGACGCGCCCCTCGACATGATCGTGACCGAGCGCGAGGTGCTGACCTTCTGACCCCGCGCCCGGCCGTGGCTCACGCCAGCATGGCGAGCGGGTTCTCGAGGTGCCCCACGATCGCGGCGAGGAGCTCCGCGCCGAGCGCCCCGTCGATCACCCGGTGATCGACCGAGAGCGTCATCGACATCACCGTCGCGGTGCCGAGGGTGCCGTCGTCCTGCACCACCGGCTGCGTCACGCCCGCCCCCACGGCGAGGATCGCCCCGTGCGGCGGGTTGATGACGGCGTCGAAGGTCTCGATCCCGTACATGCCGAGGTTCGAGATGGCGAAGCTGCCGCCGACGTATTCGTGCGGCGCGAGCTTGCGGTCGCGGGCGCGGGCGGCGAGGTCCTTCATCTCCTGGCTCAGGGCCGAGAGCGACTTCTGGTGCGCGTCCTGAAGGACGGGGGTGAAGAGCCCGCCCTCCACCGCCACGGCCACCGCCACGTCGGAGGGCGTGAGGCGCAGGATGCGGTCGCCCGCCCAGACGGCGTTGGCGTCCGGCACCTCCTGCAGGGCGAGCGCGCAGGCCTTGATGATGAAGTCGTTGACCGAGAGCTTGACGCCCCGCCCCTCGAGCTTGGCGTTGAGCTCCTTGCGGAGCGCGAGCAGCGGGTCGAGGGTCACCGACCGGCGCAGGTAGAAATGCGGGATCGTCTGCTTGGCCTCGGTCAGCCGCTCGGCCACCGTGCGGCGCATGCCGTCGAGGGCGATCTCCTCGGTCTCGCGGCCCTCGTACATCTTCTTCACCTGCTCGGCCGTGGGGCCGGTCGGCATGGCCGTCGCCGCCTGCGCGGGGGCGGACGCGGCTGCGGCCGGCGCCGGTGCCGCGGCCGCTTGCGCCGGGGCGCGCTCGGCGGCGGCCTCCACGTCGGCGCGCACGATGCGCCCGCGCGGGCCGGAGCCCGTGACCTGCGCGAGGTCCAGCCCCTTCGCTGCCGCGATGCGGCGCGCGAGCGGCGAGGCGAGGATGCGGTTGCCCTCAGCGTCGGTGGGGGCGGGCGGCGCGGTGCCCTCCGGCACCGCCTTCGCCTGCGGCGCGGGGGCGCGGCCGTAGCCCTGCGCGGGCGCGGCTTCGGCCTGCGCCTCCGCCGGGGCAGGGGCCTCGGCCTTCTCCGCCGGCGCGGCGGGCGCGGCGGCCTCGAGGTCCGCGGCGCTCTCGCCCTCGTCGAGCAGGAGCGCGATCGGCGTGTTCACCGTCACGCCGTCTGTGCCCTCGGCGACGAGCAGCTTGCCGATGGTGCCCTCGTCGACGGCCTCGAACTCCATGGTGGCCTTGTCGGTCTCGATCTCCGCCAGGAGGTCGCCGGCGGCGACGGTGTCGCCCTCCTTGACGAGCCACTTGGCGAGCCGCCCCTCCTCCATCGTCGGCGAGAGGGCGGGCATCAGGATTTCCGTGGACATGCGACGCGCTCCCTCAGCGATAGGTGACCTTGCGCACGGCCTCGACCACCTCGTCGGTGGTCACGAGCGCCATGCGTTCGAGATTGGCGGCGTAGGGCATGGGCACGTCCTTGCCGGTGACGTTGACCACCGGCGCGTCGAGCCAGTCGAAGGCGTGCTCCATCAGCACCGCGGAGATGTGGTTGCCCACCGAGCCCTGCGGCCAGCCCTCCTCGACGGTGACGCAGCGGTTGGTCTTCTTGACGCTCTCGATCACCGTCTCGCGGTCCATCGGGCGCAGCGTGCGCAGGTCGATCACCTCCGCGGCGATGCCGTCCTCGGCCAGGCGGTCGGCGGCCTCCAGCGCGTAGGTCATGCCGATGCCGAAGCTGACGATCGTCACGTCGCCCCCTTCGCGCCAGATACGGGCCTTGCCGAAGGGCACGGTCCAGTCGTCGAGCACGGGCACGTCGAAGGACTTGCCGTAGAGGATCTCGTTCTCGAGGAATATCACCGGGTTGGGATCGCGCACCGCGGATTTCAGCAGGCCCTTGGCGTCGTCGGCGGCGTAGGGCTGCACGACCTTCAGGCCGGGGATCTGCGCGTACCAGGCGGCGTAGTCCTGGCTGTGCTGGGCTGCGACGCGGGCGGCGGCGCCGTTCGGGCCGCGGAAGACCATGGGGCAGCCCATCTGACCGCCGGACATGTAGAGCGTCTTGGCCGCCGAGTTGATGATCTGGTCGATCGCCTGCATGGCGAAGTTCCAGGTCATGAACTCCACGATGGGGCGCAGGCCGCCGAAGGCCGCGCCGACGCCGAGGCCGGCGAAGCCGTGCTCGGTGATCGGCGTGTCGATCACGCGGCGCGCGCCGAACTCGTCGAGCAGCCCCTGCGTGATCTTGTAGGCGCCCTCGTATTCCGCGACCTCCTCGCCCATGACGAAGACCGTGTCGTCGCCGCGCATCTCCTCGGCCATGGCGTCGCGCAGCGCCTCGCGCACGGTCTGGCGGCGCATCTCGGTGCCGGCGGGCACCTCGGGCTCGCGCGGCTTGGCGGGCGCGGGGGAAGCGGCCGGAGCAGGGGACGCGGCGGGCGCGGGCGCCTCGGCCGGCGTCTCGGGCGCCGCGGCGGCGGTCGCCTCGGGCGCCGTCACGTCCGCGGCGGATTCGCCCTCCTCGGCGAGCATGGCGATCGGCGTGTTGACCTTCACGCCGTCGGTGCCCTCGGCCACGAGGATCTTGGCGACCGTGCCTTCGTCGACGGCCTCGAATTCCATCGTGGCCTTGTCGGTCTCGATCTCGGCCAGGATGTCGCCGGCGGAGACGGTGTCGCCCTCCTTGACCAGCCAGCGGGCGAGCTTGCCCTCCTCCATGGTGGGGGAGAGGGCGGGCATCAGGATCTCGGTGCTCATGCGCTTGGGCTCCCTCAGGCGGACTGCGGCGTGACGTCGGCGTAGATGTCGGTCCAGAGTTCCGACGCGTCGGGCTCCGGGCTCTCGCGGGCGAAATCGGCGGCCTCGTTGACGATCTCCTTGATCTCCTTGTCGATCGCCTTGAGGTCGTCCTCGGCCACGCCCGCCTCGACGAGGCGCGCGCGCACCTGCTCGATGGCGTCGCGCTCCTCGCGCATCTTCTGCACCTCCTCGCGGGTGCGGTATTTCGCCGGGTCCGACATCGAGTGCCCGCGGTAGCGGTAGGTCATCATCTCGAGGATGTAGGGCCCCTTGCCCGCGCGCACGTGCTTGACGGCCTTCTCTCCGGCGGCCTTCACGGCGAGCACGTCCATGCCGTCCACCGCCTCGCCCGCGATGCCGTAGGCGGCGCCGCGCTCCCAGAAGTCGGGGGACTTGGTGGCGCGCTTGACGCTGGTGCCCATGGCGTACTGGTTGTTCTCGATCACGAAGATCACCGGCAGCATCCAGAGCTCGGCCATGTTGTAGGTCTCGGCCACCTGGCCCTGGTTCGCCGCGCCGTCGCCGAAATAGGTGAAGGTGACGCGGTCGTTGCCCTTGTAGCGATCCGAGAAGGCGAGGCCCGCGCCGATCGGCACGTTGGCGCCGACGATGCCGTGGCCGCCGTAGAAGTCCTTCTCGCGGGAGAACATGTGCATCGAGCCGCCTTTCCCGCGCGAGAAGCCGCCCTCGCGGCCGGTGAGCTCGGCCATGACGCCCTTGGGGTCCATGCCGCAGGCGAGCATGTGGCCGTGATCGCGGTAGGCGGTGACGCGCTTGTCGCCCTGCTCCGCGCAGGCCTCGAGCCCGACGACGACGGCCTCCTGCCCGATGTAGAGATGGCAGAAGCCCCCGATCAGCCCCATGCCGTAGAGCTGGCCCGCCTTCTCCTCGAAGCGGCGGATGAGCAGCATCTCGCGGTAGTGGCGCTTCAGCTCGTCGGTCGAGGCGGCCGGTTTCTTCGTCTGTCTGCGTGTCGCCATGCAGGTCTCCTCCGCGGGTCGGCGGCAATAGTTTAGCGCTAAACTATCCTCTAGCGCATTTTCCGGCGGGTGGCGAGAGGGGACGCGCGCGGCCTGCGCGTCCCGTCGCGGCCGTGGCGCGAATCAGTCGCCGGCCGGTCCCGTGGCGGCCCGCGCGCCTGTCCCGGCCGCCTGCAGGCGGTGCGGCTTGCCGCTGCGGAAGCTGGAACCTGCCGGGATTTCTCGGGCCGAACGGTTGATTTTTGTGCCATGACATAGCACGAACACGACATCGCTGGCTGGAAAACGACACCGGCCGGCGGCGGGCCGCGGCGGCCGACCCCTGAGGACGGGTCGGCCCGGCGTCGTGATCTGCCGTTCAGCAGGCCCGTGAACCCAACCCAAGCGAACGAAAGCGAGGTCGCTTCATGAAACGTCTTTCCAAGCTGGCCCTGGTCTCGGCCATGGCGATGCCGGCTGCCGCCCACGCGCAGGACAGCTGCGGCGAGGTCTCCATCGCGCAGATGAACTGGGCCGCGGCCAACGTGACCACCGAGATCGCGCAGTTCCTGCTCGAGCAGGGCTATGGCTGCGACGTGGCGCTCGTGCCCTCCGACACCATCCCGGCCGTCACTTCCGTCTCGGAGAACGGCGAGCCGGACGTGGTCACCAACCTCTGGCTGAACTCGGCCGGCGAGGCCTACCGCAAGCTCGAGGAAGGCGGCACCATGCAGCGCGTCGCCAACGTGCTCGAGCCGGGCGGCGTCGAGGGCTGGTGGATCCCGACCTACCTCGCCGAGGAGCACCCGGAGCTGACGACCATCGAGGGCGTCATGAACAACCCCGAGCTCGTGGGCGGGCGCTTCAACAACTGCCCCGACGGCTGGGGCTGCCGCGTGGTCTCCGACAACCTGACCGCGGCGCTCGACATCGAGTCCGCCGGCATCGAGGTCTTCAACCACGGCTCGGGCGAGACGCTGGCCTCTTCGATGGGCTCGGCGGTCGAGGACCAGGAGCCCTGGTTCGGCTACTACTGGGGCCCGACCGTGCCGATGGGCAAGTACGACATGACCCGCGTCGATCTCGGCGAGGTCGATGAAGAGGTGCACGGCCGCAACCAGAACCCGGACACCGACAACCCGGGCGTCTCGGACTTCCCGGCGGCGCCGATCCTGACCTCGGTGACCACCGAGTTCGCGGAGAACAACCCCGAGGTGACCGAGTTCTTCTCGAACATGACCTTCGAGACGAACACGATGAGCGGCCTGCTCGCCTGGCAGGACGAGAACAACGCCTCCGCCGACGAGGTCGCGGCCTACTTCCTGCAGAACTACCAGGACGTGTGGTCCGGCTGGCTGAACGACGAGGCGCGCGCGAACCTGGCGAGCCTGCTCGATCAGGGCTAAGCTCGCGCGACGGGCACACGGGCGGGGTCCGGACACCGGGCCTCGCCTTTCCTTATAAGAAGACGGCCGCCCAGATGGCCGGGAGGTACCAAGAATGGCGACTTACGACTGGCTTTTCAGCAGCCTCGGCCTCGACGGCTGGTGCGGCGCCTCCGGCGGCAGCGCGCCCACGTCGCTGGCCGACCTGGCCGCGCAGTCGAGCGGCGGCGAGGCGGCGGCGCCCACGATCTGGGAGCTTCCGTTCCCGTCGATGGACGCGCTGAACGACTCCTGCCCGGCCTTTCCGCAATCGCGGGAGCTGACGCTCGGGCTGGAACGCGGATTTCTCGACGTGAAGGACGCGCTGTCCTTCGTCCTCGACCCGATCACGCAGCCCCTGTCCTGGGCGCTGGACGGGGCGCTCTACGGCATTCTCAACACGCCGTGGTGGATCGTCATCCCGATCCTGCTCGCGATCACGTGGTTCGTGTCGCGCTCCTGGGGGCTTTTGACCTTCGTGGCGGTCTCGATCCTCGGGCTCGCCTTCATCGACCACTACGACTACGCGATGCAGACGCTGGCGATCATCTTCGTCTGCGCGGCGATCTGCGTGATCATCGGGGTGCCCATAGGCATCGCCATGTCGCGCTCGGACACGATGCAGAACGCGACGATCCCGATCCTCGACATGCTGCAGACGCTGCCGCCCTTCGTCTACCTGATTCCGCTGATCTTCCTCTTCAGCGTGACCGAGCCGAAGCTCTACGGCATCGCCATCATCCTCTACGCGATCGTGCCGGTGGTGCGCCTGACCAACCTCGGCATCCGCATGGTCGACAAGAGCGTGATCGAGGCGGCCGACGCCTTCGGCATGACCGACCGGCAGAAGCTCTTCGGCGTGCAGGTGCCGCTCGCGCTGCCGAACATCATGGCCGGCGTGAACCAGACGATCATGATGAGCCTCGCCATGGTGGTGATCGCCTCGCTGGTCTCGGCCCCCGGTCTGGGCGTGCTGGTGCTGCGCGGCATCCGCAACCTCGAGCTGGGCGTCGGCCTGGTGGCCGGTCTCGGCATCGTGATCCTCGCGGTGATCCTCGACCGGACGACCAAGGCGTCGCTGGCGCGCATCAACGCCACGCACAAGGCCTGAGGAGGCGGACATGCGAAACGATCGCCAAAGCAAGACCACCAAGGTCGAGATCAAGCATCTCTACAAGATCTTCGGCGCGCAGCCGGAGGCGATGCTGCCGCTCGTCCGCGACGAGGGCGTGACCAAGGCGGAGCTGATGGAACACCATCAGCACGTGCTCGGCCTGAGCGACATCAACGTGGAGGTGAAGGAGGGCGACATCACCGTGATGATGGGCCTCTCCGGCTCCGGCAAATCCACGCTGATCCGCCACCTCAACCGCCTGATAGATCCCACCGCGGGCGAGGTGCGCGTCGACGGCGAGGACATCCTCGCCTACGACGAGGAGAAGCTGCGCGAACTGCGGCGCAACAAGATGTCGATGGTGTTCCAGAACTTCGCGCTGCTGCCGCACCGCACGGTTCTCGAGAACACCGCGATGGCGCTGACCGTGCGCGGCCAGCAGCGCAGTGACTACGAGGACGACGCCAAGCGCTGGCTCGCGCGCGTCGGCCTCGGCGGCAGCGAGGATCAGTATCCCCATCAGCTTTCGGGCGGGATGCAGCAGCGCGTGGGCCTCGCCCGCGCGCTCGCGTCGAACGCGCCGATCATGCTCATGGACGAGGCCTTCTCGGCGCTCGACCCGCTGATCCGCACCGACATGCAGGACCTGCTTCTCGAGCTTCAGGAGGAGCTCGCCAAGACGGTGATCTTCATCAGCCACGACCTCGACGAGGCGCTGAAGCTCGCCGATCACCTGGTGATCCTGAAGGACGGCTATGTCGTCCAGCAGGACGAACCGCAGAAGATCCTGCTGGAGCCGGCGGACGACTACATCGTGGACTTCATCTCCGACATCAACCGCGCGCGGGTGCTGCGCGTGCGCTCGGTGATGCGCGGCCCGAGCGAGGGGCGCGGCACGCCGACGGGCGAGATCGGCCCGGAGGAGACGCTGGAGGACGTGATCGCCAAGTCCGGCGGCGAGCCCTCGTCGAGCTTCGTCGTCATGCAGGAGGGCCGTCAGATCGGCGTTCTCGACATGGACGACCTGATGCGCGCGCTGGTGCCCACCGGCGCCTCCGAAAGCGGCCTGCGCACCCGCGCGAGCGCCTGATCCCGATCCGGCCGCCCCGCCGCGGGGTGGCCGGATCAGTGCCCGCCGGCGTGGCTCCGGTGCGCTGGCCCGTGCGTCACCGGAAGGGGGCGGTCGCGCCTCATCCGGTGGCGGCGCAGGTCGAACCGCTGCGGCCCGTCACGCGGGCCGCAGGGTCCGTCCCACCGTATCCGCATCGCCATGCGCGCGCCGCCGCCAGTGGGTGGCGCCTCCGCGCGAGGCCCGCCGCTCAGCGCGCCTCGACCCGGGTCCGCAGATCCGCGAGCTCCTCGACCACCCCGAGGACATGCGGCGTGCCGCAGATCCACGCGCTGTCTTGCATCACCGTGCCCTCGACGCGTTCCTGCAAGGCCTCGACCAGCGGGTGGTCGAGGATCGCCTCGGCCCGCGAGGCGCCGGGGTAGGGTTCGCCCGAGATCACGAGCGCCGGGTCGGACAGCACCAGAAGCTCCAGCGGCAGCCGCCCGCCGCCCGACATGCCGTACTCCGTGGCGATGTTCGTGAAGCCGGCGGCCGCGAGGATCTCCCCCGCGAGCGACCGGTCGCCGGAGGTGTAGCCGTTCGCGCCGTAGAGCGCGGCGCGGGGGCCGGGCGCATCCGCCGCGAGCGCGTCGAGGCGGCCCTCGAAGGAGGCGGCGAGGTCCGCCGCCGCCCCCTCGCGGCCGAGCGCCGCGCCCATCTGCGCGATCCGCTCGGGCACGGCGTCGAGGCCGAAGGCGGGCTGAAAGACCTCCACCTCGATGCCCATACGCGTCAGCATGCCGACCGTCGCCTTCGCCGTGTAGGCCCCGGCGAGCACGAGATCGGGGTCCATCAGATAGATTTCCTCGGCCCGCGCATGGTTCGCCGGATAGGCCGCGGCCTCCTCCGCCATGGCCGAGGACCGGGGATCCGTGGCGAGGTGGCTCACCGAGACGAGCTGCCCCGGCGCGGCGAGCATCATCGCCAGCTGATCGGTGCAGAGGTTGATCGAGACGACGCGCTCGGGCGCGAGCGCGGCCGGCGGCTCGGCCTCCGCGGCCGTGCCAGCCACCGCAACGACAGCCGCGGTGGCCAGGTGTTTCACGCGATCAGAACGACGCACGCAGCCCCGCGAAGACGGCACGGCCCGGCGTGTTGTAGCCGCCGGCGGTCTCGTAGTCCTCGTCCAGCGCATTCTCGACCCTCAGATAGAGATCGGCGGTGTCGGTGACGTCGTAGCCGACGCCGAGATTGACGAGAGTGTAGTCGCCGACCTTGTTGTCGGCGGGCGCGAACGAGCTCGCCTCGACGTCGGCGACGCGCCGGATTTCGCCGGTCGCGGACCACTTGTCGGAAAGGTCCGCCGACGCGCCCAGCACCAGATCGTGGCGGGGGACGCGCGCGAGGGTTTCTCCTTCTTCTTCCGCATCCGTGTAGGTGTAGCTGCCGGTGAGGGTGACGCGGTCCGTCACGTCGTAAATGCCGGAGATTTCGAGGCCCTGAGTGACGGTCGTTCCGTCCACTTGGTTGTACCCTCCACCCTCGTATCCGATCCGATCATCGATTTCGGTGTAAAACAGGGTGGCTTTCACCTCTCCGCCATTGCGAAGCGCCTTTTGCAGTCCGATTTCGTAGCTCTCGCTCGTTTCGGGTTTCAGGGTCGTCGTCGTGTCAGCATACCGGCTATACCGTTCGAACAGCGACGGCGCGCGGTAGCCAGTACCTGCAACCGCTCGCAGGGTAAGGTCCTCGCGCAGACGATGAGCGACGCCAATGCGCCCGGTTGTCTTGACGCCGAATTCCGAACTGTCTTCGCGGCGCAGCGCGACCGAAACATTGGTCGGCTCGGCCGGCCGCCAGCGAAGCTCCGCGAAGGCGGCGACGGTCGTCTCGTCGCCTTCAAACTCGTCCGAGGGCTGCGGGTCTGTGACGTCGACGTCCTCGGTGGTTCGCGATAGCCCGACATCTAGCTCTGCGTTCGCTCCAAGGGCGGCGTTAGCCTTGTAAACGAGCTCCCGGCGCTTGCCGTCAAAATCTTTTAAGGTAAATTCTGCCGTCCCCGCGCTGTCCTGTCGATCAACGACGAATTCACTGAAAGAAAGGGTGTGTGTTACCCGGTCCGTGACGAGTTCCGCAAAAACGCGAGCCCCGGTCTCCTCCTTGGTCAAGGTCTCGTTGGGAGTACTCCCATCGTACTCGCTTTCGCTGTCGCGCCAGAGCACATTCGCGCCGAACGTCAGCGTCTCCGTCGCCGCGAAGCGGCCGGAGATGGTGATCCGCGTCTGATCGAACCCGTCTTTCTCGTCGTTGTCCGCTTTCGCCGAAATCCCGTCCGTCTCCGTGCGCCCGAGCGTCAGCGCCACCTCGCCGCGCTCCGAGCGGAAGCCGGCCGAGGCGGAGCCCTTGAGGGTGCCGAAGCTGCCCGCCTCGAGCAGCGCCTCACCCGAGGCGCCGTCGCGCGTCGGCCGCCAGCTCTGCAGGTTCACGACGCCCCCGATCGCCTCGGAGCCGTAGAGCGCCGATTGCGAGCCCTTCAATACCTCGATCCGCGACAGCCCGCTGCCGACGAGCTGCCCGAAGTTGAACGACAACTGAGCGCTAGAAGGATCGCTGATGTCGATCCCGTCCAGCCGGACGCCGATGTACTCGTTGCCGAGCCCGCGGATGCGCAGCGTCGTGCTCGTCCCGAGCCCCCCGTTGGCCGAATAGCTCACGCCGCGCAGGCGGGCGAGCGTGTCGCGCGCGCCGGTGTCGCGGCCCCGGATCTCGTCGCCGGTGAGCACCTCCAGCGTCGAGGCGACTTCGCCCTCGGGCACCGGGCTGAGGCTCGGTGAGACCACGAGGGTTCCAAGGTCGAATGCCTCCTGCCCCGCGGCCGACTGCGCCGCGAGCGTGGCGAGGCCCGCCACGAAAATCGTTCTGTTCATCCTACTGTCCCAGTTCGGACGGCCCAGCGGGCCGCCTCCGTGCGTTTCCAGTTCGGGCAGGGAAAGGCAGGCTTTCCTCACCCAGTGACGACACCACGGCGGAAAGCACATCCGCAGTCCCGCACGCGCCCCGCGGCCGGACAGGGTGTTCGCTTCGGCAGGTCTCCTGACTTGCGGGTCGTCGCTTTCCCGGGCCTTCCCGGACCCGAGGGTCCAGTGGCGTCTGCCGGGGTCGCTCGCCGCTTACAGTTGCGGGGGCAGTCGCGGATTTGGCCGAAGCCGCACCGCGTTCCCTTTTAACCGGACGCATGCGCCCGGACCGAAGCGTGTAAACGGTACCCACCCCGCCGCGGCGGTGCAAGCCCCGCGTCGCGCGTCGACGCGCCGGCTTGGCGCGGCGGCGCGCTCCGGCTAGGAGGCAGGAGGACAGGCAGGGAGGTCACCGATGCAGGACGACGTCAACGCGCGCCACGCCGAGAAGATGCGCCGGATCAAGGCCGCGCGCGAGCGGATGATGGCCACCAAGACCGAACGCAAGGGCCTGATCATGGTCCACACCGGCAACGGCAAGGGCAAGTCGTCCTCGGGCTTCGGGATGATCATGCGCTGCATCGCCCACGGCATGCCCTGCGCCGTGGTGCAGTTCATCAAGGGCAACTGGCAGACGGGCGAAAAGACCTTCCTGCGGGAGCGATTCCCCGACGAGTGCCGCTTCTTCGTCTCCGGCGAGGGCTTCACATGGGACACGCAGGACCGCGAGCGCGACATCGCGGCGGCCGAGACCGGCTGGCGCATCGCGCAGGAGCAGATCCTCGACCCGGAGATCCGCTTCGTCCTGCTCGACGAGATCAACATCGCGCTGCGCTACGACTATCTCGACGCGGGCGAAGTGGCGGAGTTCCTACTGTCGCGGAAGCCCGAGATGACCCACGTCTGCCTCACCGGCCGCAACGCGAAGCCCGAAATCCTCGAGGTCGCCAACCTCGTCACGGAGATGTCGCTGGTCAAGCACCCGTTCAAGGATCTGGGCGTCGTGGCGCAAGAGGGCGTGGAGTTCTGAGCGCATGACCCGCGCGCTCATGCTGCAGGGCACCGGCTCCAACGTCGGCAAGTCGATGCTGGTCGCCGGGCTCTGCCGCGCGGCGCGGCGCCGGGGGCTGTCGGTCGCGCCCTTCAAGCCGCAGAACATGTCGAACAACGCCGCCGTGACCGCCGACGGCGGCGAGATCGGGCGCGCGCAGGCGCTGCAGGCGCTGGCCTGCGGGCTGGACCCGGTCACCGACATGAACCCGGTGCTGCTGAAGCCCGAAACCGACACCGGCGCGCAGGTGGTGGTGCAGGGCCGGCGCGTGACGACGGCGCGCGCGCAGGATTACGGCGCGCTCCGGCCCCGGCTCATGGACGCCGTGCTCGAGAGTTTCGCCCGCCTGCGCGCCGCCCATGATCTGGTGGTGGTCGAGGGCGCGGGCAGCCCGGCCGAGGTCAACCTGCGCCCGCGCGACATCGCCAACATGGGCTTCGCGCGCGCCGCCGACGTCCCCGTCGTGCTGGCCGGCGACATCGACCGCGGCGGCGTGATCGCGCAGATCGTGGGCACGCAGGCGGTGATCGACCCGGCCGACGCGGCGCTGATCCGGGGCTTCCTCGTCAACAAGTTCCGGGGCGACCCGCGCCTCTTCGACGACGGCTACGCCGAGATCGCGCGGCACACCGGCTGGCGCGGCTTCGGCGTGCTGCCGTGGTTTCCCGAGGCGTGGCGCCTGCCGGCCGAGGACGCCGTCGAGATGGGCACGCCGCAGCGCGACGGCGGGCTGCACGTCGTCTGCCTCGCCCTGTCGCGGATCGCGAACTTCGACGATCTCGACCCCCTCGCGCAGGAGCCCGGCGTGCGGGTCACGATGCTCGGCCCCGGCCGCGCGCTGCCCGGCGACGCCGACGTCGTGATCCTGCCGGGCACCAAGGCGACGCGCGGCGATCTCGCCTTCCTGCGGGCGCAGGGCTGGGACGTGGACCTCGCCGCGCATCTGCGCCGGGGCGGGCATGTGCTGGGCATCTGTGGCGGCTACCAGATGCTCGGCCACGCGGTCGCCGACCCCGACGGCGCCGAGGGCGCGCCGGGCCGCGACGCGGGGCTCGGGATGCTCGACGTCGAGACGGTGATGCGCGCCGACAAGCAACTCACGCGGGTCGCGGCCACCCACGCGGCGAGCGGCCGGCCCTTCCGCGGCTACGAGATCCACATCGGCCGCACCGAGGGGCCCGACCGCGCGCGCCCCTTCGCCCATGTGGACGGAGAGCCCGAGGGCGCCGTCTCGCCCTGCGGCCGGGTTCAGGGCAGCTACCTGCACGGGATGTTCCGCGACGACGGCTTCCGCGCCGCGTGGCTCGCGCAGTTCGGCGTCGCGGGCCGCGCGCGCTACGACGCGGGCGTGGAGGCGGTGCTCGACGCGCTCGCCGACCATCTCGAGGCGCATCTCGACGTGGACGGCCTCCTCGCCGCGGCCGCCTGAGGCTCAGGGCGCGAGCGCGCGCTCCAGCCGCCGCCAGCCCGCGGCGTCGCCCGGCAGCCCGAGGCGGAGCCAGCGGTCCGAGTAGGGAAAGACGCGCGACCAGATGCGCGCCGTGGCGAGCCGCGCCTGCGCGGCGGCGGCGTCGCCCGTGTCGTACGTCCGGAAAAGCGCCGTGCCGCCGACGCCCCGCCAGCCCGCGCGCGCCGCGATCCGGTCGAGCCGCTGCGCGTCGCCCGCGAGCCGCGCGCGCGTCGCCGCCTGCCACGCCGCGTCGCCGAGCGCCGCGGTGCCGACGGCGGCGGCGGGCCCGCTCACGGCCCAGGGACCGGCCAGCGCGCGCAGCCGCGCCACCGCCTCCGCGTCGCCCAACGCGAAGCCGAGGCGCAGGCCCGCGAGCCCGAAGAACTTGCCGAAGGAGCGCAGGACCACGATGCGCCCGCCCGCCGCGCCGAGGCGCGGGAGCAGCGAGAGCTCCGGCGCCGTGTCGGCGAAGCTTTCGTCGACGACCAGCAGCCCGACGTCGCGGGCCACCGCCATCAGCGTCTCGGGCGGCCAGCGCCGCCCGTCCGGGTTGTTGGGGTTCACGACCACGCCGAGCGTCGCGCCGCGCAAATCCTCTGCCGTCTCCACCGGCGCGACGCGCCAGCCCTGCGCCTCCAGCGCGCCGGCGTGCTCGTTGTAGGTCGGCGTCACCACGCGCGCCGCGCCCGGGGGCGCGAGGCGCGGCACGAGCTGGATCGCCGCCTGCGCCCCTGCGAGCGCGACGCAGGGCGCCTCCGGTGCGGCGGCGTAGGCGCTGCGCGCCGCCGCCTCGAGCCGGGCGAGCGTCTCCCGCGTGGGCAGCGCGCACCACGCGTCGGGCGGGAGCGGCCCGACGGGATAGGGCGCGGCGTTGATGCCCGTCGAGAGGTCGAGCCAGTCGCCGGGCCCATGGGCCGCCCGCGCCCGGTCGAGATCGCCGCCGTGATCGCGCATGATCGCCTCCTAGAGCAGGGCCAGCGCGGCGAGCGCCGCCAGCATCGCGGCCATCGCCCGGCGATAAAGGGCGAGCCCGCGGCCGAGGTCGCCGGGTGCCGGATCGGGGGCCGCGCCGTTCAGCCACGGCTCCTCGGCCCATGTGTCGCCGTAGAGTCGCGGCCCGGAGAGACGCAGGCCGAGCGCGCCCGCCATCGCCGCCTCGGGCCAGCCCGCGTTGGGCGAGCGGTGGCGCCGCGCGTCGCGGGCCATCGCCCGGAGCGCGGCACGCGGCCGGGGCGCGGTCGCTGCGAAGAGAAGCCCGGTCAGCCGCGCGGGAATCCAGTTCGCCACGTCGTCGAGCCGGGCCGCCGCCATGCCGAAGTCCGCGTAGCGCGCGGAGCGGTGCCCGATCATCGAATCGAGCGTGTTGATCGCCTTGTAGGCCGCGATCCCGGGCAGCCCGGCCACGATGCCCCAGACCACCGGCGCGACGATCCCGTCGGAGGTGTTCTCGGCGAGGCTCTCGAGCGCCGCGCGCCCGACGCCGGGCGCGTCGAGGCGCGCGGGGTCGCGCCCGACGATCAGCCGCACGGCGTCGCGCGCGGCGGCGGTGTCGCCCGCGGCGAGCGGCGCGGCGACGGCCGCGACATGCGCGTGCATGGAGCGCAGCGCGACGAGCGGCCAGGCGAGCGCGCCGCCGAGGAGCACCCCCGCCCAGCCCCCGGGCAGNCGCCTGCAGCGCGAGCGCGGCGAGCGCCGCGCCGCCGGTCGCCACCGCGACGAGCGCCGCGCCCAGCGCCCGGCGCCGCGCGGCGCCGCCGCGGTTCCAGCGTCGCTCGAGCGCGGTGATCGCCGCGCCGAGCCAGACGACCGGATGCCCGATGCGCCGGTAGAGCGCATCGGGCCAGCCGACGGCCGCGTCGATCAGGCAGGCCACCAGCATCATGCCCGCGAAGCTCATGCCGGGCCTCCGGCGGCGAAGCGCAGCACCTGTGCCAGGCCCGCCTCGCGCAGGGCGGCCTCGGCGTGGTCGGGGATCGTGCCGGGCGCGAAGATCAGGCCCCGCGCCGATCCGGTGTGCGCGCGCAGATGCCCGAGCGCGCCGAGCGCGCGGGCCAGCCGCGGCGTCGGGTCATCGGCCGGGCCGCGCAGCGCGGTGCAGCGCTCCGCCGAGCGCGTGGCGATCCGGGCGAGCGCGGCGGCGCTCCCGGCGCGCTGCACCGCCTCGACGAGGTCGGCGACGTCCGGAAACCTCAGGTCCGCGGGCTCCGTCCGCTGCGGCGCCCCGAGAAAGCCGCCGACGATCTCCACCCGGGGCAGGGGGGCGAGCCGCGCGAGGACGCGGGCGGCGCGCGGCGCCCAGAGCACGGACTGCGGGTCAGGCTCCATCAACGGGTCCGTCGCGCCCTCCGCGGCGAGGCAGGCCGCCGCCAGCCCCGGGCCGTCGCGCCGCGCGGCGCGCGCCAGCGCCACCAGCGCCGCCGTCGAGGCGCCGGCCCCGCCGCCCGCCGGCATCGAGGCCCGCAGCACGAAACGCCCCTCCGGCGCGCCGAGGCGGGCGAGAAACGCCCGCGCCAGACCCGTGTCGAGGATTTCCGGCTCCTGCCGCAGCGCGAAGGCCCCGTCGCCCGCGCGCCTCGCGCGGACGCAGAGCGCCGGGCAGGCCACCGTGACGAGGGCGAGCGGCCCGCCGGGGCCGAGCCGGCCCTGCACCCATTCGCCGAAGTGCCCCGCCACCGTCGCGGAGCGTCGGCCCTCGGCCGGATTGAGCTGGGGCGCACCGTTCAATCGGGTCTTCCTCTCGACACGGGAACCTGCCATCTCACAGAGCCATGGCGAAGTCGATCCTGATCACCGGCGGCGCGCGCTCGGGCAAGAGCTCCCTCGCCGAACGCATGACGCTCGGGCTCCATCCAACCGCGACCTACATCGCCACGGCGCAGGCCTTCGACGCGGAGATGGCCGAGCGGATCGCCCACCATCAGGCGCGCCGCGGCCCCGAGTGGACGACCCACGCCGAGCCGCGCGATCTCGTCGGCGCGCTCGAGGCGACGGACGGGACGCGCCCCCGGCTCGTGGATTGCCTGACGGTCTGGCTGTCCAACCTGCTGCTCGCGGGCGAGGACTGGCAGGGCGCCGCGGAGCGCCTCGTCGCGGCCCTGCCGCGGCAGGCCGCGCCGGTCGTGCTCGTGACCAACGAGGTGGGCGCGGGGATCGTGCCGGAGAATCGGCTCGCCCGGGAGTTCCGCGACGCCGCGGGCTTCCTCAATCAGGCGGTCGCCGGCGTCTCGGACGAGGTCTGGCTCTGCGTCTCCGGCTGCCCCGTGCGCCTCAAGCCGCCGCAGGGGGAGGGGCCAACGCCCTGAGGTACCGGGGCCGCTCGGCCCGGGCGGGTGCAGGCCGCGCGCCAGCGCCGACGCGGCGCCCTGCGCACCGCCCGCGCATCGCTCACCGCGCCGTCGTCAGCCGGTCGAGCCGCCGGACCAGGATTTCCGGCGATATCTCGCCGAGGTGCGTGTGACGCAGCAGACCGTCGGCGCCGATGAAGAGCGTCGCCGGCAGGCCGACCGTGCCGTAGTGCGCCGCGAGCGCCTCGCGCTGGTCGAGCGCGACGTCGTCCGCGGCGAGGCCCTCGGCAGCGAGATAGGCGCGGACCTGCGCCGCGCTTTCCCCCTGATTGACGAGAACCACCGTCACGTCGTCGCGCCGGCGGGCGGTCTCGATCAGCAGCGGCATCTCGCGCCGGCAGGGCGGGCACCACGTCGCCCAGAGGTTGAGGACCACCGGGCGGTCGTCCTCCGCCAGCGCGGCGAGATCGACGGGCGGGCCGTCCGGCGCGGGCAGGACGAGCGGCGGGAGGGCCATCTCCTCCGTGTCGCGAAGATCGAGGAGGATCGCCTGCCAGACCACCACCCCGGCCCAGAGCGCGGCGACGAGCGGCACGAGCCGCGTGCCACGGATCACCGCCAGCGCCGCCGCCGCCGTTACCGCGATCGCCGCGCCCAAGGGGCTGAAGCCGCCCTGCCAGACGGCGAACACGCGCAGGGGATCGGCGGCGAAACTCTCCCAGTTCTGCAGGACGTGACCCAGCCGCGCGCCCGCCGCCCCGGCGAGGGCGATCGGCCCGGACCATGCCGCGAGGCGCCTGTCGCCGGACAGACGCGCCAGCGCCTCCGCCGCGACGAGGAAGGCGCCGAGCCCGGCCACCGCCGCGAACCGCGGCAGGCTGAGGACGAGGGGACCGATTTCGATGGCCGACATGGACGATCTGCTGACAGGGAATGCGCGCGCGGCGCCACGGCCCGCCGTCTAGGCGGCCGCGCCCGTGGCGTCCAGACCGGCGCCCTCGGCGCCGCCCCATCGGCCCCGGGCGCGCCCGGCTGCCCGGGGGCGGCCTCACGCGAAGAGGTCCGCGTGGCGCGTGCGCAGCTCGGCCTTCTGCACCTTGCCCATGGTGTTGCGGGGCAGGGCCTCGGCGAGGAGCAGCCGGCGCGGCTGCTTGAAGCCGGCCAGCGCGTCGCGCAGCGCCGCCTCGATCTGCGCGAGGTCGGGGCCCGCGCCCTCCGGCACGATCACGGCCACCGGCGTCTCGCCGAAGTCGGGGTGGGGCACGCCGATCACCGCGCTCTCGGCGACGCCGGGCTGGGCGTCGATCGCCTCCTCGATCTCCTTGGGGTAGATGTTGAAGCCCCCGGAGATGATCAGGTCCTTGGCCCGCCCGACGATGGTGACGTAGCCGTCCGCGTCCTCGCGTGCGAGGTCGCCGGTGATGAAGAAACCGTCGGCGCGGAACTCCTCGGCCGTCTTTTCGGGCATCTGCCAGTAGCCCTTGAAGACGTTGGGCCCGCGCACCTCGATCACGCCGGTCTCGCCCCGGGCCACGGGGCGGCCCTCGGCGTCGCAGATGCGCGTCTCCACCCCCGGCAGGGGGCGGCCCACGGTGCCGGGCCGGCGCTCGCCCTCGTAGGGGTTGGAGGTGATCATGTTCGTCTCGGTCATGCCGTAGCGCTCGAGGATGCGGTGGCCCGTGCGCGCCTCGAAGCGGCGGTGCGTCTCGGCGAGCAGCGGCGCGGAACCCGAGACGAAGAGGCGCATCCCCGCGCAGGTCTCCCGCGTGAAGTCGTCTCGGTCGAGCAGGCGCGTGTAGAAGGTGGGCACGCCCATCATCGCGGTCGCGCGCGGCAGGTCGCGGACCGCGGCGGCGGCGTCGAACTTCGGGTGAAAGATCATCGCCCCGCCCGCAAGCAGCATGACGTTGGTCGCCACGAAGAGCCCGTGCGTGTGAAAGATCGGCAGCGCGTGCAGGAGCACGTCGGCCGACGTAAAGCGCCACGCCTCGGTCAGCACCTCGGCGTTCGAGAGCAGGTTCCCCGCGGTGAGCATCGCGCCCTTCGACCGCCCCGTGGTGCCCGAGGTGTAAAGGAAGGCGGCGAGGTCGTCCTCGGCCCGGGGGACGGGGGCGAAATGCTCGGGCCTGTCCTGTGCCAGCGCGGCGAAGCTGCCCGCGCCATCGGCGCCCAGCGTCTCGAGCCGCGCGCCGTGTCCCTCGGCCACGGGGCGCAGCGTGTCCGCCGTCGCGGGGTCGCAGAGGAAGAGCTTCGCGCCCGAGTCGCCGATGAAATAGTCGAGCTCCGCGGCCGTATAGGCCGTGTTGAGCGGCAGGAAGATCACGCCCGCCGCCGCGCAGGCCGCATAGACGGCGAGCGCCTCGGACGATTTCTCGACCTGCAGCGCCAGCCGGTCGCCGGGGGCGAGGCCCGCCTCGGTCAGCGCGTGGGCGAAGCGCGCCGACAGCCGCAGGAAGGCGTCGTGGCTGAGCGTGGTTCCATCCGGCAGGTGCAGGAACGGCGTCTCGCGGCCCGCGTGCAGGCCGAAGAGCTGGTCCCAGAGCGCGTTGGTCATGCGGTCAAATCCTCGAACGATCCGGTCGGCACCGCGCGCCGGTGCCTGCAGCCGGGGTTCCGGCCCGAGGGCGCAGGCGACCCCGCCGGGGCAATGACGGCCCGCGGCGCGCAAACGCCCGCGTCGGCGCCGCGGCCCGGTCCGGCGCGACCGTCGCGCCCGCCGCAAGAGCCGTCGGAGCGCACCCGGGCGCTCTCACCGGGCCGGACGCCGCGCCGCGGCCGGGCGCCCGCGACCCG
>NZ_QOHR01000105.1 GCF_003385555.1 Rhodosalinus sediminis
CCTGCCGCGCCCGCGCATCGAGATTTCCGGGCCGCAGGGCGTGCAGGCGACCTTCGACTGGCAGGCCGCGCGCGACAGCGTGGTCGGGCGGATGTGCACCGCCACCCTCGTGAATGAAGTGGAGACGTATTGATGCTCACGCTCGACCTGACCAACGCCCCGCGCTGGTATGACCTTAACCCTGGCGTTCGCGTGCAACTTCGCCCGTTGACCACCGCGCTGATGGTGGCGACGCGCAGCGACCCGGCCGTCGAGGCGGTGCCCGAGGAGGCCTCCGATGAGGAGCGCGCCGTTGCCTTCGCCAAGGCGCTGGCGCGACGGGCTGTGCTCGGCTGGGAGGGCATCGGCGATGCCGACAGCAACCCGATCGATCCCAGCCCCGCGGCCATCGACGCGCTGCTCGACATCTGGCCGATCTTCGAGGCGTTC
>NZ_QOHR01000106.1 GCF_003385555.1 Rhodosalinus sediminis
CCTGATCGACCTTGTTCAGCCAGACCACGATCGCCGGAACGCCCACCTGGCGCGCCAGAAGGATGTGCTCACGCGTCTGCGGCATCGGGCCGTCGGCCGCGTTCACCACGAGGATCGCGCCGTCCATCTGCGCCGCGCCCGTGATCATGTTCTTCACGTAGTCCGCGTGACCCGGGCAGTCGACGTGCGCGTAGTGCCGGTTCTCGGTCTCGTACTCCACGTGCGCCGTCGAGATCGTGATGCCGCGGGCCTTCTCCTCCGGCGCCGCGTCGATCTGATCGTACGCCTTGAAATCCCCGAAGGACTTCGTGATCGCCGCCGTCAGCGTCGTCTTGCCGTGGTCCACGTGACCAACCGTCCCGATGTTCACGTGCGGCTTGCTGCGTTCGAACTTCGTCTTTGCCAT
>NZ_QOHR01000107.1 GCF_003385555.1 Rhodosalinus sediminis
CTACGTGAAGCTGCGCCGCGACGGGCTGCGCGGCGCGCTCTTCGGCACCAATGCCGCGGCGATGCTCGCCTTCGCGCTGGGCGCTTCGGGGCTGGCCGCGCTCCTGCATCTGGCGCTGAGCGGCAGCCCGGCCCAGGCGCTCGACAGTCTGCTCAACACTCTGAGCGGCGTGACCACGGCGGGTTTTTCCGTCGCGCCGGTGGACGCGGCTCCGCCCCTGCTTGCGCTTCTGCTCGCGGTGATGGTGGTGGGCGGCGGCGCGGGCTCGACCGCAGGCGGAATCAAACTCGAACGCGCACTCACCTTCGCGCGGGCGGTGCGCGTCGCGCTGCTGCGCCTCCGCGTGCCGGCCGAGGCCGTGACGCCGCTGATGGCGAACGGCGAGCG
>NZ_QOHR01000108.1 GCF_003385555.1 Rhodosalinus sediminis
CCCTCCGGACTGCGCGCGCGCCTCGAGGGCGCGATGTCCCGGCGGCGGCTGCGGGGCTGGAACCCGCCGCTGGAAAACGTCAACGCGCTGGTCGCCTCGGGTGGGCCGAAGCTGCTGGCGCGGGCGCGCGAGCTGGTGGTCACCAACGGCTACGCCGCAAATGCCTGTGAGGCCTTCGCCGCCAACCTCGTGGGCGACGGCATCAAGCCCTCGTCATTGATCGACGACGCGGAGCAGCGCGACCGCGTCCAGCGGCTCTGGCTGGCGTGGACGGATGAGGCCGACGCCGACGGGCTGACCGACTTCTACGGGCTGCAGGCCATGGTCGCGCGCGAGATGTTCGTCGCCGGCGAGTGCTTTGTGCGGATGCGGCCGCGCC
>NZ_QOHR01000109.1 GCF_003385555.1 Rhodosalinus sediminis
GCCTTCGCCTCGCTTCTGCGCCGGATTCTCTGCGCGTGGCTGCTGAGCTGTTCGTACGGCCCGGCCGCCAGTGAAGCGGCGCGCTGCGACAGCGCCGCACGAACGGCGGCAGCGGCTGAAGGCGTTCCGGCCGAGGTTCTGCTGGCGATCACGCGGGTGGAAACCGGCCGGCGTCAGGCCGGCATCCTCACGCCCTGGCCCTGGACGGTGAACATGGAAGGCGAGGGACGATGGTTCCCGGACCGCGCCAGCATGCTGGACTACGTCGCGCACCACGTCTCGCGCGGCGCGACGAGCTTCGATCTCGGGTGTTTCCAGATCAATCACCGCTGGCATGGCGACGCCTTTCGCTCGCTCGACGACATGGCTGACCCGGAGA
>NZ_QOHR01000111.1 GCF_003385555.1 Rhodosalinus sediminis
GCGGCCGGCAGCGCGACGCTGCTGAACGCGCTTCTGGTCATGCGGCTCGGCATGCGGTTCCTGATCACCGCGGCGCTCGCCGGGCAATGCCTGATCGCCGGCGCCATGATCGCCGTCAGCCTCGCCGCCCCGCCCGAGCCCGTGTTCTTCGCGCTCTTCGTGGTCTGGCAGGCCTCGCTCTTCTTCCAGGTCGGGCTGACCGTGGGCAACATCAACGCGATGGCGATGGAGCCCCTCGGGCACATCGCGGGCTTCGCCTCGTCGATCATCGGCTCGGTCTCGACCGTGCTGGCGGTGCTGCTGGCGATTCCGGTCGGGCTGATGTTCGACGGCACGCCGCT
>NZ_QOHR01000112.1 GCF_003385555.1 Rhodosalinus sediminis
GGCTTCATCCGCCGCGACTACCTGCGCGTGGCCGAGGTGCACTTCGAGGCCGGTTACGTTCCGCCCGACCGCGACGTGCACGAGTTCGCCCGCGCCCTGCGCTCGGTCGGCGAGCCGATCTTCGGCATGGACGCGACGCGCATCTCGATGGGGCGGCTCCTCGCGTATCTCTTCGAGGTGACCGAAAAGTTCGGCATGGAGACGCGGACCGAGCTCATCCTGCTGCAGCGCACCATGGTCGTGGTGGAGGGCGTCGCCCGCTCGCTCGACCCGCGGATGAACATCTGGGAGGTCGCGCGCCCCGTGGTCGAGGACTACATCCAGGA
>NZ_QOHR01000113.1 GCF_003385555.1 Rhodosalinus sediminis
GATGCTGCCCACGCACCAGCTCCGCATCCTCGTCGCGACGCAACCGGTCGATTTCCGCAAGGGGCATGACGGGCTGGCCGCACTGGTTCAGTCCATGCTGGAGGAAGACCCGTTCACCGGCACGGTGTTCGTGTTCCGCGCGAAGCGGGCCGACCGGCTGAAGATCCTGTTCTGGGACGGGAGCGGGCTGGTGATGGCCTACAAGCGCCTCGAGGAGACGACCTTCACCTGGCCGGCCATCCGCGACGGGGTGATGACGCTGAACCGGGCGCAGTTCGAGGCCCTCTTCGCCGGGCTGGATTGGCGGCGGGTGAAGGCTTTGG
>NZ_QOHR01000012.1 GCF_003385555.1 Rhodosalinus sediminis
CGCCGGTGGCGGGAGCGCGGCCGCCGGTCGCGCGCCGGCGCGGCGGGCGCACGGGGCGGCGCGCGGGGCTCATGCCGGGGCGGCCTCGGCGCGCGCCTCCTCGAGCAGGCGGGCGGCCTCGGAACCCTGAAGGCGGGCGATGTCGTCCTGATACTTGAGGAGCGCGCCGAGCGTGTCGGCTATCACCTGCGGCGAGAGCGCGATCACGTCGAGTGCGAGGAGGCACTTCGCCCAGTCGATCGTCTCCGCCACGCCGGGCGCCTTGAAGAGATCCTCGGTGCGCAGGCGCTGCACGAAGGCCACCACCTCGCGCGAGAGCGCCGCGGCGGCCTCGGGCACGCGGGCCTCGAGGATCGCCATCTCGCGGTCGAAATCCGGATAGTCGACCCAGTGGTAGAGGCAGCGGCGCTTGAGCGCGTCGTGCACCTCGCGCGTGCGGTTGGAGGTGAGCACGACGATCGGCGGTTCGGGCGCGCGGATGGTGCCGATTTCGGGGATCGTCACCTGGAAATCCGAGAGCGCCTCGAGCAGGAAGGCCTCGAAGGGGGCGTCGGTGCGGTCGAGCTCGTCGATCAGGAGCACGGGCGCGCCGCCGTCCTGCGGCGACATCGCCTCGAGCAGCGGGCGGCGGATCAGGAAGCGATCCGAAAAGAGCTCGTCGGTGAGCGCGGCGCGGTCGGTGCCCTCCACCGCCTCGGCGGTGCGGATGGCGACCATCTGCGCGGGGAAGTTCCACTCGTAGACCGCGGAGGCGGCGTCGAGCCCCTCGTAGCATTGCAGGCGGATCAGCCGCCGGCCGAGCCCGGCGGCGAGCGCCTTGGCGATCTCGGTCTTGCCGACGCCGGCCTCCCCCTCGAGGAAGAGCGGCCGGCCGAGGCGCTGGCCGAGAAAGACCACCGTGGCGAGGGCGCGGCCGCAGACGTAGCCCTCCCCCGCGAGCAGGTCCTGAACGTCGTCGATCGAGCCGGGTGTGGTCATGCGGGTCCTCCTCCGCCCGGGAGAAGGGCACGCGGGCGGGCGCCGGGTCAAGCGCGCCGCGTTGACCGCGCGCCCCGCGCTCGTCATGATTCGGCCACGATCGGCTGCGAGGCGCGGCGAGCAGGCCGGGCATCGCCCGGCCGGACGAGCCACGCGAGAGGGGCGAGATGCGCGTAGCCGCGGTGACCTGCGTCAGGACCGAGGGGCCTTGCCTGATCGAGTGGGTCGCCCACCACCGCGCGATCGGGGTGGACGACGTCCTGATCTGCACCAACGACTGCGAGGACGGCACCGCCGCGCCGGGCGTGGTCCGCCACCGGACCGAGGGCGCGTGGCAGGGCGACGCGCCGCAGCAGCACGGGCTCGACCACGCGCGCGGAGCCGGTCGGGCGCGACGCGGCGTGGCTCATGCACATCGACGTCGACGAGTTCGTGAACGTGCGCTGCGGCGACGGCACGCTCGACGCCTTTCTCGCGCGCGGGCCGGAGGCGACCAACGTCGCCATGACCTGGCGGCTCTTCGGGCGCTCGGGCGTCGCGCGGCTGGAGGATCGCTTCGTGATCGAGCAGGTCACCCGCCACGCTTCTGCCCCAAGCCGCACACGGGCCGGGGCTTCAAGACGCTGTTCCGCGACATCGGCGCCTATGGGCGGATGTCCTGCCACAGGCCCGACAAGCGCGCGCCCGGGGTCGAGGACCGCGTGTGCCGGGTCAACGGCTCGGGCGCGGACATCACGGCGGAGGTCGCGCAGAGCGGCTGGCGCAGCTCGCAGCGCAGCGTGGGCTACGACCTCCTGCAGCTCGACCACTCCGCGCTGCGCTCGGCCGAGAGCTTCCTCGTCAAGCGCCAGCGCGGGCGCGCGCTGCACGTGGACCGGCAGATCGGGCTCAACGACTGGATCCGCATGGACTGGTCCGACGCGACCGACCTGACGATCCAGCGCAACCTGCCGCGGCTGCGCGCCGAAGCGGGGCGGCTGATGGCCGATCCGGAGGTGGCGCGGCTTCACGCCGCTGGCCTCGCCTGGCACCGCGAGCGTGCGGCCGCGCTGCGCGCGACGCCGGAGTTCCGCGCGCTCCACGAGCAGGCGCTGGCGACGCGGCTGACCGGCGCGGAGCGCGCGGCCTGGTCGCTCGCCCTCGACACGGAGAGCTGAGATGGCGGGGACCGAGACCCTCACCTCGCGCGGGGTGCGGATCCCGAAGAACGGGCGCGTCGTGAGGGGGCGGGCGCGGCGCAACCTGCGCGCGGGCACCTACGAGCGCAAGGAAAGCGACGCGGTGCTGCGCATTGTGCGCCCGGGCGACCGGGTGCTCGAGCTGGGCGCCGGGATCGGCGACATCTCGGCCCTGATCGCCACGCAGACGCAGGCCGCCGCGATCACCGCCTTCGAGGCGAACCCGGCGCTCCTGCCATTCATCGCGGAGGTCCACCGCGCCAACGGCGTGACGACCGCCACCGTCGAGAACGCGCTTCTGGCCGCGGAAGCCGGGCCGCCGCGACCCTTCCACATCCGCGAGGATTTCCTCGCCTCCTCGCTCGACCGCGACGCCGCGGGCGGCGTGGTGGAGACGGTCGCGGTGCCGGTGCGCGCGGTGGGCGACGTGCTGGCGGAGGTGCGGCCCGACGTCCTCGTCTGCGACATCGAAGGGGCGGAGGCGGAGCTCCTGCCGGCGGCCGACTGGTCCGGGCTGCGCGCGGCGGTGGTGGAGCTTCATCCGCAGTGGATCGGACAGGCGGGCGTGCAGGCGGTCTTCGACGCGATGCAGCGCGCCGGGCTCACCTGTTTCCCCCGCGCCTCGGAGCGCAAGACCGTCGCCTTCCGCCGGGGCTGGTGATGCGCATTCTCGCCATCCTGACCGTGCGCAACGAGGGGGCGTTCCTGCTCGACTGGCTGGCGCATCACCGCGCGGCGGGGGTCACCGATTTTCTCGTTTTCTCGAACGACTGCCAGGACGGGACCGACGCCCTGCTCGACCGGCTGGCGGACCTCGGCTGGGTGGAGCATCACCGCAACCCGCCGCCCCACGCCGCGCAAGGCGTGCAGTTCACCGCGCTGAACCGGGCGGCCGGCCTGCCGATCACCCGCGCGGCGGACTGGATCCTGCCGCTCGACATCGACGAGTTCGTGAACATCCACGCCGGCGACCGGACGCTGCCGGCGCTCATCGCCGCGCTGCCCGAGGCCACGGCGATCACGCTCACCTGGCGGCTCTTCGGCAACTGCGGCGTGGTCGGCTACAAGGACCGCCCGGTGACCGAGCAGTTCACCCGCGCCGCGCCCGAGGTGATCTGGTGGCCGTGGCGCGCGGCGATGTTCAAGACGCTCTACCGCAACGACGGCACCTACGCGAAACCCGGCGTCCACCGGCCCCGCGCGCCCGACCCGGAGCGCGTCGCGGCCGCGCGCTGGTTCGACGGGCACGGGCGCGAGCTGCCCGAGACCTTCCGGACGCGGCGGGTCTTTTCCGATTTCGGGCGGGCCAACTTCGGCCTCGCGCAGCTCAACCACTATCCCCTCGGCGCGATGGAGAGCTTCGTGCTCAAGGCCGACCGGGGCCGCGCGGTGCACGCCGAGGATCGGCTCGGCCTCGACTACTGGGTGGAGCGCAACCTCTGCGCCGAGGAGGACACCAGCATCGCCGCCCTCGCCCCGGCCGCGGCGGCGATCCGCGCGGAGCTCGCGGCGGACCCGCGCCTTGCGGCGCTGCACGCCGAGGCGGTCGCCTGGCGCCACGCGCGCTTCGCCGCGCTGATGGAGGAGGACCGCTTCCGCGACCTCATGGGCCGGCTGATCGCCGCGCCGCCCTCCCGGCCGGTGCCGCGCGCGCTGGCGCAGCGGCTCATGACCCACGCCCGGCGCGCGCGCGACCGTGCGGGCGGGGCGCCACACTAAGAGGCGGTTTCCCGCGCAATTTCGCCCAAATGCGTTACTATCGACGCGGCAGCGCGCCACGGACCGCCCGAACGGAGACAAGGGATGCAGGACGCCCCCGACCTCGACTCGCACCCCCTGACCGGACTGGAGCGGGCCGAGTGGCTGGACCGGCTGGC
The DNA here is from genome assembly GCF_003385555.1 of Rhodosalinus sediminis. Classification (GTDB taxonomy): domain Bacteria; phylum Pseudomonadota; class Alphaproteobacteria; order Rhodobacterales; family Rhodobacteraceae; genus Rhodosalinus; species Rhodosalinus sediminis. The sequence continues at coordinate 4,034 of NZ_QOHR01000012.1, forward strand.
CGAAATCACCGTCGAGAACGGTCATTTCGACGTGCTCGGCGCGCGCCACCTTGCGAGCTACATCGACCATGGCGAGACGCTGCTCGTCACATTCGAGACGGTGGACGGCACGCGCGCGCTCTCGGCGCGCGAGGAACCGCTCGGCTGGCAGATGGTGCGCGATCACGGCTGGTCGCACCTCTGCCTGATGGCGCAGGGCGACACGTGGTTCCGCGATCCGGAGGTCTACGCCTACGTCGACCGGCTGGTGGACGAGGCCTTCTTCGAGGATTTCGAGCGCGTCGTCTTCTACGGCGCGGGGCCCTGCGGCTACGCCGCCGCCGCCTATTCGGTCGCCGCGCCGGGGGCGAGCGTGATCGCCGTGCAGCCGCAGGCGACGCTCGACCCGGACCGCGCGGAATGGGACGACCGCTTCACCGAGATGCGGCGCACCGATTTCAGATCGCGCTACGGCTACGCGCCCGCGATGGTCGAGGCGGCAATCGAGATGTTCCTGATCTACGACCCGCACGAGCCGCTCGACGCGATGCACGCCGCGCTCTTTCAGGGTGACAACGTGATCCGGCTGCGCCTGCGCAACATGGGCGGCGCGATCCAGGGCGACCTGATCGGCATGGGCGTTCTCGAGCCGTTGCTCGCCGCCGCCGGCGACAGCGTGCTCGACCGAGAGCTCTTCTACGAGCACCTGCGCGCGCGGCGCGATCACATGCCCTACCTGCGCCGGCTGCTGGCGCGGGCGGAGGAGCGGGGGCGCCTGAAACTCGCCTGGCGGCTCTGCCGCACCGTCACGGCGCGGCGCGACGCCCCGCGCTTCGCGCGGCGGATGGAGCGGCTGGAGGAGATGCTCGGCGAGACGGTCTAGCGCCGCCGGTCGGCGACCGCGCCGCGGAGCTCGTTCTGGAAAACGCCGATCGCGCCGCCGAGGACGACGAGCACCGGCGAGACCTCGTCCATCACCAGCACCAAAAGCACCGAGGCCGCGAAGAGCGCCGCGGCGAAGGCCGCGACGCGCCGCCCGGCGGCGTCGGGCATCCGCGCCTCGCCCAGCGCGCGGGCCATCGCCTCGGTGACCCGGTCCTCGATGTAAGGGGTGGCGGCCCCCGCAGCCGCCGCGACGATCAGCGTGAAGAGCATGGGGCTCCCTCCCTTCGCTCGGCGCGCGCTGTCTGCCGCATGCGCCCGGCGCGGGCAATCGTCCGTCGCGCTGGCGCGCCGCGCGGGGATGGGATAAGCGCGGGGCCATGACGACGACACTCGAGATCCGCCGCCCCGACGACTGGCACCTGCACCTGCGCGACGGCGCGACGCTCGCGGGCGTTCTGCCGGCGAGCGCGCAGGCCTTCGCCCGGGCCATCGTGATGCCCAACCTCGTGCCGCCGGTGGTGACCGGGGCGCAGGCCGCCGCCTACCGCGACCGCATCCGCGCCGCGCTGCCCGAGGGCGCGCGCTTCACGCCGCTGATGACGCTCTACCTGACCGAGGAGACGGACCCGGAGGACGTGGTGCGCGCCCATGCCGAGGGGCTCGTGACGGCGGTGAAGCTCTACCCCGCCGGCGCGACGACGAACTCGGCCTCGGGCGTGCGCGACTTCGGCCGCGTGCGCGGCGTGCTGGAGCGCATGGCCGAGGCCGGCGTGCCGCTCTGCGTGCACGGGGAGGTGACGGACCCCGACATCGACATCTTCGACCGGGAGGCCGTCTTCATCGAGCGGGTGCTCGACCCGATGCGCCGCGCGACGCCGGGGCTGCGCGTGGTGATGGAACACGTGACCACCGCCGACGCCGTCACCTACGTCAAGAGCGCCGAGCGCGATCTCGGCGCGACGATCACGGTGCACCATCTCGTCATCAACCGGAATCACCTGCTCGCCGGGGGTATCCGCCCGCATTACTACTGCCTGCCCGTGGCCAAGCGCGAGACGCACCGTCAGGCCCTGCGCGAGGCGGCGGTCTCGGGCGATCCGCGCTTCTTCCTCGGCACCGACAGCGCGCCCCACGTCGACGCCGAGAAGGAGACCGCCTGCGGCTGCGCGGGCATCTTCACGGCGCCGGTGGCGCTGCCGGTGCTGGCCGAGGTCTTCGAGGCCGAGGGCGCGCTCGACCGGCTCGAGGGCTTCACCTCCCGCCACGGCCCGGCCTTCTACGGGCTGCCCGTGAACGAGGAGACGGTGACGCTCGAGAAGGGCGAGGCCACCGTCCCGCCCGCCCGCGTCGAGACGGGCGACGGCCCGGTCACCGTCTTCGACCCCGGCTTTCCCCTGCACTGGCGCCTCCGCGCCTGACCGCGCGTCCGCCCTGCCGGGCGTCCTCGCTGCGAGGACGCCCGCGAGGGCGGACCGAGCCCTTCGAGGAGACCCCGATGATCACCACCGCGCCCCCGCCCGAGGAGATCGCCCGCCTCGCCGCCCGCATGCTGCTGGAGGTGGAGGCGGTGCATTTCAACGCCGAAGCGCCCTTCACGCTGGCCTCCGGCAAGCCCTCGCCCACCTACATCGACTGCCGCCGGCTCATCGGCTTCCCGCGGGTGCGCACCGCGCTGATGGATTACCTCGCCGCCACGGTCCTGCGCGAGGCCGGGTTCGAGCGCTTCGACGTCGTCGCGGGCGGCGAGACGGCGGGCATCCCCTTCGCCGCGCTGATCGCCGAGCGGCTCGGCCTGCCTATGGCCTACATCCGCAAGAAGCCGAAGGGCTACGGGCGCAACGCGCGGATCGAGGGCGTGGTGAACGAGGGCGACCGGGTGCTGCTGGTCGAGGATCTGGCGACCGACGGCGGCTCCAAGCTCTCCTTCGTCGAGGCGATTCGCGAGGCGGGGGGCGAATGCGCCTACACCGCGGTGATCTTCGCCTACGGCATCTTTCCCGAGGGCGAGGCAAAGCTGGCAGAGGCCGGCGTGCGGCTCCTGTCGCTGACGACCTGGCGCGACGTGCTCGCCGAAGCCCGCGCGCAGGCGGCGTTTCCCGCCGGGACGCTCGACGAGGTGGCGGCCTTCCTCGACGCGCCGCAGGCCTGGCAGGCGGCGCGCGGCGGCTGAGGCGCGGGTGTGTCCCGCGCGGCACAGTCCGCTCCGCGCGACGCCAGATGTTGACGCCACGCCGGGACACGCCGCAAGATCGGCGCGGGCAAAGCGTCCACAGGCTGTCCACAGCTTATACAGTTTGCCCTGATCGGACGGTCGGGGCTATCCGGTCCGCATCAGGACGAGGGGGCCAGCCATGAATCAGCTCGCGGGGTTCAACCCGGCCGGGGCGGAGATCGACGCCCCGGAGACGATGCCGCATTCGGTCGAGGCCGAGCAGCAGCTTCTCGGCGCGATCCTGACCAACAACGACATCTTCGACCGCGTCGCGGCGGTCGTCGGCCCGCAGCATTTCTACGATCCGGTGCACGCCCGCATCTTCGAGATCGCGGCGGCGCGCATCTCAAAGAATGCGCTGGCAACGCCGGTCACGCTCAAGACCTTCATGGAGGGCGACGAGGGGCTCGAGGCGCTCGGCGGGCCGGCCTATCTCGCCCGGCTCGCGGGCGCGGCGATCGCGGGCTACGCGGCGAAGGACTACGCGCAGCTCATCTACGACCTCGCCATCCGGCGCGAGCTGATCGGGCTCGGGCGCGACATCTCGGCCCGGGCCGCCAAGATGGAGGTCGACAGCGAGCCGCGCGAGCAGATCGTCGAGGCCGAGCAGGCGCTCTACCGCCTCGCCGAGCAGGGCAAGTCCGACAGCGGCTTCAAGTCCTTCCTCAACGCCTCGCTCGAGGCGGTGCAGGTCGCGGTGGCCGCGCACAAGCGCAAGGGGCAGCTAGCCGGCATCTCCACCGGGCTCATGGACCTCGACGCGAAGCTCGGCGGCCTGCACAAGTCCGACCTGCTGATCCTCGCCGGGCGCCCCTCGATGGGCAAGACGTCGCTCGCCACCAACGTCGCCTTCAACGTCGCGCGCGCCTACAAGCGCGGCACGCTCTCCGACGGGAGCGAGGGCGCGGTCGAGGGCGGCGCGGTCGGCTTCTTCAGCCTCGAGATGAGCGCCGAACAGCTCGCCACCCGCGTGCTCTCGGACGCCTCCGAGATCCCCTCGGAACGGGTGCGCAAGGGCGACCTGACCGAGGAGGAGTTCCAGCGCTTCGCCGCCGCCGCGCGCGAGCTCGAGGCCTGCCCGCTCTACATCGACGACACCCCGGCGCTGCCCATCGCGCAGCTCGCCGCGCGGGCGCGGCGGCTGAAGCGGACGTACGGGCTCGATCTCATCATGGTGGACTACCTGCAACTGGTCCGCCCGGGCGCGGCGAAGGACAGCCGCGTCAACGAGGTGAGCGAGATCACGCAAGGCCTGAAGGCCATCGCCAAGGAACTCGACGTGCCCGTGATCGCGCTCAGCCAGCTTTCGCGGCAGGTCGAAAGCCGCGAGGACAAACGCCCGCAGCTCGCCGACCTGCGCGAATCGGGCTCGATCGAGCAGGACGCCGACGTGGTGATGTTCGTCTTCCGCGAGGAATACTACAAGGAGCGCGAAAAGCCGGGCGACCACGACCTCGACGCGATGGCCAAGTGGCAGGAGGAGATGGAGAAGCTCCACGGCCGCGCCGAGGTCATCATCGGCAAGCAGCGCCACGGCCCCATCGGCTCGGTCGAGCTCAGCTTCGAGGGCAAGTTCACCCGCTTCGGCAACCTCGCCAAGCCCTGGCAGCAGGAGGGCGGCGGGTTCTGATCCGGCGGCCCTGGGGTCGGAAGGCGGCGCTGCCACGGACCTGACACCTGTCGGGCAGGCTGCCGCGTCGGCCTCCGGGCCGGGGGCGTCAGACCGGCCCGGCGCCTCGGCGCGGGCGCGACGGCGCACCTCGCCCGCGGGGACAGTCCCGGCGGGTCGATCGCGCTCCCCCCTTCCCTCTTCGAGTCTCCGAGCGCGCGGCGGGGCACGGCCTCCCCGCATCGCCGCAGGTTCGGGGATATGCCGCGCCGCGCACGCCCCGGACCGGCGCCGCGGGATGCGACCGCCGGGCCTCGGGTCGCCCGGTGCGCCGGAAGGTCGCGCGCTCCCCCGGCGCAGGCGCGCATCGGGCAACGGCGATGCCGCCGCTCCCGGCCTTGTGACTGGACAGGGCGCACCTTCCCCTGCGTAATGACCCTATGCGCGCCTGCTTCGCCGCCTGCCTCGCCCTGCTGCCCCTCGCCGCGCCGGCCTGGGAGCCCGACGGGCTGGAGGTCGATCTCGAGCTCGTGCTCGCGGTGGACGTCTCGCGCTCCATGTCGCCCGACGAGCTCGAGACGCAGCGGCGCGGCTACGCGGCGGCGCTCACCTCCGACGAGGTGGTCGCCGCGATCACCTCCGGCATGATCGGGCGCGTCGCACTGAGCTACGTCGAATGGGCCGGCGCCGCCGCGCAGCGCAGCGTCGTGGACTGGACCCTGATCGAAGGGGCCGAGGACGCCGCCCGCTTCGCCGCGCGCATCGGCGAGCGCACCGCGCCGGGGATGCGGCGCACCTCGATCTCGGGCGCGCTCTTCCATGCGGCCGAGAGCTTCGAGGACAACGGCTTTCACGGGCTGCGGCGGGTGATCGACATCTCGGGCGACGGGCCGAACAATCAGGGCGGTCCGGTCGCCGCCGCGCGCGACGCGGTGGTGGCCGAGGGCATCACCATCAACGGCCTGCCCCTGATGACGCCCGAGGACGAGCTCGCCATCTGGGACATCGCGGATCTCGACATCTACTACGAGGACTGCGTCGTCGGCGGCCCGGGCGCCTTCGTCGTGCCCGTCCGCGGCTGGGCCGCCTTCCCCGAGGCGGTGACGCGCAAGCTGGTCCTCGAGATCGCGGGCCCGCCCGCGCGCCTCTGGCAGGCCGAGGCGCCGGGGGCGCCGCGCGTCGACTGCCTCGTCGGCGAAAAGACGTGGGACCGCTACCGCCGGACCTGGGGCGATCCCTGAGGCGCCGCGGCGCCGCCCAGCGCATCGCGATTCGTCTGCGGGCGCGCCCCTCCTCCCCGGCACGAGATGCCGCATCGGGGGCGCCCGGCCCCCGCTCAGGAGATGTGCAGCGCGCGGCCCGCGCAAAGAAACCCCGACAGGGCATCTTGCCTCGCGGCGCGGGGCGTATCATGCCTGTCGCGGCACATCCGCACGACAGGGAGACACGACATGATAAGAAGACGCACGTTCCTCGCCTCCACCGGGGCCGCCGCGCTCGGCACGCTCGCGGCGCCCTCGGTGCTGCGCGCGCAGTCCGGGCCGCTCAAGATCGGCACCTACGGCGGCTATTTCGAGGAAAGCTTCCGCGAGCACATCTATCCCGACTTCACCGCCGCCACGGGCATCGAGGTCGAATCCATCCCCGAGCCCACGGGCGAGGCGTGGCTCGTGCAGCTTCAGCAGGCGGCGCGCGCCGGGCAGGCGCCGGCCGACGTCTCGATGATGGCGCAGGTGCCGCGCATCCGCGGCGAGCGCGCGGGCCTCTGGGCCGGGCTCGACACCGGCGCGATGGAGAACCTCGGCAACCTGCCGGAGCACTTCGTCCACGCCTACGACGACGGGCGCACCTACGGCACCGGCGCGGTGAGCTGGTTCATCACGCTCGTGACCAACACCGACGTCTACCCGGAGGCGCCCGACAGCTGGGCCGAGCTCTGGGACCCGGCGAACGAGAACCGGCTGGGGCTCCTGGCGCTGGCGTCGAACTCCTTCCTGCTCGAGGTCACGGCGACGGTGCACTTCGGCGGCAAGGAGATCCTCGCCACCGAGGAGGGCATCCTCGAGGTCATGGAGAAACTCGCCGAAGTGAAACCCAACGTCCGCCTCTGGTACCGCGACGAGGGCCAGTTCCAGCAGGCGCTGGAGACCGGCGAGATCCCGATGGGGCAGTACTACCACGACGTCACGGGCCTCGCCGCGGCGGACGGCAAGCCGGTGCGCTCGACCTTCCCGCAGGAGGGCGCGGTGCTCGATTCCGGCAGCTGGGTCGTCTCGCGCGCCTCGGAGATGCTGGAACCGAGCCAGGTCTTCATCGACTACATGGCGCAGCCCGAGGTGCAGGCCAAGCTCGCCCGCTTCGTCGGCACCGCGCCCACGGTCCCGCGCGAGCTCACCGATCTGACGGACGCGGAGTTCGCCGCGGTGTCGTCGGACATCGCGCCGATCCTGCCGCAGTACGACCTCTACATCGACCGCGGCGACTGGGTGAACCAGAAGTGGACGGAGATCGTCACCGGCTGAGACCGCGACACCGCGCCGGCCCTCCGGGGCCGGCGCCCGACAGGGCACGCACATGACCGATCTATCGCTACAGGGGCTGAGCAAGCGCTTCGGCGACGTCGCGGCCGTGGACGACGTCTCGCTCGAGATCCCGGACGGCAGCTTCGTCTGCCTGCTCGGCCCCTCGGGTTGCGGCAAGACCACGCTGTTGCGCCTGCTCGCCGGGCTCGAGACGCCGAGCGCCGGGCGGCTTCTCGTGGCCGGCGAGGACGTGACCGAGACGCCGGCGCACGCGCGCCGCTTCGGCATGGTCTTCCAGTCGCTCGCGCTCTTCCCGCATCTGACGGTGGCCGAGAACGTGGCCTATCCGCTCTCGATCCGCGGCCGACCCAAAGCCGAGTGCCGCGCCCGGGCCGAGGAGCTTCTCGCGCTCGTTCAGCTCGAGGGGATGGGCGGGCGGCGCATTCACCAGCTGTCGGGCGGGCAGCGCCAGCGCGTGGCGATCGCGCGCGGGCTGGCCATCGCGCCGCGGCTCTTCCTGCTCGACGAGCCGCTCTCGGCGCTCGACGCCAACCTGCGCGAGCACATGCAGGTCGAGCTCCGCCAGCTTCAGCAGCGCCTCGGCGTCACCACCGTGGTCGTCACCCACGACCAGAAGGAGGCGCTGACCATGGCCGACATCGTCATCGTCATGGATCAGGGCCGTGTGCAGCAGGTGGGCCCGCCGATGGAGGTATACCGCGACCCGGCCAACGCCTTCGTCGCGGGCTTCATCGGCACCTCGAACCTTCTGCCCTGCGAGCTCGGCGAGGGCGAGATCGCCGTCTCGGGCCACCGCATCGCGCTCGACCCCGCCGACCGGGTGAAGGCGCGCCCGGGGGCGGCGATGCTCTCGGTCCGGCCCGAGGACGTCCGCATCGCCGAGGACGGCCTGCCCGGCAGGGTGAGCTTCGTGCGCGATCTGGGCGAGAGCGTGCAGGTCATGATCGACCACGGCGACCGCGAGATCACGGCGCTCTACGCCCCGGGCGCGCGGCCGGAGGTCGCCGTCGGGCAGGAGGTCGGCCTTTCCTTCGCGCCGGGCGGGCGCGTGGTTCTGCCGGCATGAGCGCGCCGTCCGAAAAACCCACGCCCGGCTGGCTCGCCGCGCTGCCGGCGGCCTGGCTCGCGGTCTTTTTCCTCGTGCCCTTCGCGATCATGCTGGGGGTGAGCGTCGCGCACCGCGTGCCCGGCGGCTTCTACGAGCCGGGCTTCGAGCTCGCGAGCTACGCGCGCTTTCTCACGCCCTTCTTCGGCAAGATCCTCCTGACCTCCGTCGCGCTCTCGGCGGGGGCCGCGGCGATCTGCGTGGCGCTCGCCTTTCCCTTCACGGTGATCCTAGCGCGGATGGGGCGGCGGGCGCAGACGCTGGTGCTGGTGGCGCTGCTGGCGGTGCTTTCGCTCTCGGAGGTCATCATCGGCTTTTCGCTCTCGACGCTTTTGTCCAAGACCGCGGGCATCGGCAACTTCTTCGCCTGGCTCGGGCTGATCGCGGAGTCGCGCGCCTACACGCCGAGCTTCTTCGCGCTGATGACGGGGCTCTGCTATCTGGCGCTGCCCTACGCGGTGCTGGTGCTCTATCCGCCGGTCTCGCGCCTCGACCCGGAACTCGGCGAGGCGGCGCGGATCATGGGGGCGAGCCCGATGCGCGCCTTCTGGACCGTCACCGTGCCCATGCTGCGCGCGCCGCTGATGGGGGCGGGCATCCTCGTCTTCGTGTTCACGCTGGGGGTCTACCTGTTGCCGCAGGTGCTCGGGCAGCCGGCGCACTGGACGCTGTCGGTGCACATCACGGATCAGGCGATCTTTCAGTCGAACCTGCCCTTCGCGGCGGCGATGGCGGTGCTGCTTCTGATCGTGTCGCTGGCGCTCGTGGGGCTGACGCTGCTCCTCGGGCGCGACCGGGCGGGGGCGGCATGAACGGCGCGGTGCGCACGGGCTACGTGCTGGCGATCCTCGCGCTGCTGGCGGCGCCGATCGTCGTGGTCGCCGGCGTCTCGCTCAACGCCCAGCAAGCGCTGCTCTTCCCGCCGCCCGAGACCTCGCTGCGCTGGTACGGGGCGCTCTTCACCACCTCCGACTGGCTGGTGCCGCTCCGGAACTCGCTGGTGATCGCCGCGGCCTCGGCCGCGCTCGCCGTTCTGGTGGCGCTGCCGCTCGCGCTGCATGTCTGGTCGCGGTCGGGGTGGCTGGCGCGGGCGCTCTCGACGCTCGGCGTCGCGCCCTTCATGCTGCCGCCGGTGATCTCGGCGCTCGGGTTCCTCGTGTTCTGGGTCACCATCGGCATGTACGGGCAGATGACGGCGACCATCGTCTCGCACGGAGTATTTCTCGTGACGCTGCCGGTGGTGACGCTGTCGCTCGGGCTCGGCGCGATGGACCCCGCGCTGGTGGAGGCGGCGCGGACCATGGGCGCGACGCGGGGACAGGTGCTGCGCACGGTGATCCTGCCGCTGCTCCTGCCCTACATCGTCTCGGGCTACGCCTTCGCCTTCGTGCTCTCGCTCAACGAGTACATCATCGCCTATATGGTCGCGGGCTTCACGGTCGAGACGCTGCCGATCAAGATCTTCAACAGCCTGCGCTACGGCTACACGCCGATCATGGCGGTGGTCGCGGTGCTCTTCGTGGCGCTCGCGGTGGCGGTCTTCGGCCTGATCGGGCGCTTCGGCAACCTGCCGCGGCTGCTCGGCGCGGACCGGGTGGAGGAACGATGAAGCTGGCGCTCCGACAGGGGGCGGGCGTGCCCGGCGATCTGGGCGCGACGGTCGCCGAGGCGGCGCAGGCGATCGATGCCGCGGCGCGAGGGGGCGCCGATCTGCTCGTCTTTCCCGAGGGGTTCCTGACCGGCTACCACGTCCCCGGCCTCGCGCCGGGCGGCCTCGCCGGCGTGGAGGAGGCGCTTGCGCAGGTGGGGGCGGCGGCGCGGGCCGCGGGCCTCGCCGTCGTGATGGGTACCCACCTCGACCGGCCCGAGGGGCTGCGCAACGCGGCCGTGGTCTTCGGCCCCGACGGCGCGGAGCTCGGCCGCTACCACAAGCGCGCGCTCTTCGGCGACTGGGAAAAGGCGACCTTCCTCGCCGGCGCGGCGCCCTGCCGGGTCCGGCTGGGCCGTTGGCGGGTCGGCGTGCTGATCTGCTACGACGTGGAGTTTCCCGAACTCGTCCGCGCCGAGGCGCGGGCGGGCGTCGATCTCGTCGTGGCGCCCACGGCGCTGATGGCGCCCCACGACCGGGTCGCGCGGCAGGTGATCCCGGTGCGCGCGCTCGAGAACCAGATCTTCCTCGGCTACTGCAACCGCGCGGGGGCGGAGCCGGGCCTCTCCTACGTCGGGCTTTCGACCATCGCCGGCCCGCGCGGCGAGACGCTGGCGCAGGCCGGGCCGGGCGAGGAGAGCGGGTTGATCATGGCCGATCTGGACCGCGCGCGCATCGCGCGGGAGCGGGCGGAGGCGAGCTACCTCGACGATCTGGCAGGGCTGCGCGGCCTCTGACCGCCCGGCGCGCGCGGGCATCGGGCGGCCCGGAGGCGGGCGCGCACGCGCGTCAGGGCAGGACGCAGAGCATCTCGTAAAGGAGGTTCGCGGCGATCAGCGCGGTGTTGCCCGAGGGATCGTAGGGCGGCGAGACCTCGACCAGATCGCAGCCCACGAGGTTCAGCCCCGCGCAGCCGCGCACGATCTCCAGCGCCTGCCAGGTCGAAAGGCCGCCGGGCTCCACCGTGCCGGTGCCGGGCGCGAAGGCCGGGTCGAGGCTGTCGATGTCGAAGCTCAGATACACCGGCGCGTCGCCCACGGTCTCGCGCACCTGCTCCATCAGCGGCGTCGCGGGGCGGTACCAGAGCTCCTCGGCCTGCACGACCGTCCAGCCCTGCGCGCGGCCCCAGTCGAAATCCTCCGCCGCGTAGCCCGTGCCGCGCAGCCCGATCTGGAAAACGCGGTCGTTGAGCAGGCAGCCCTCCTCCCACGCGCGGCGGAAGGGGGTGCCGTGCGCCTCCGCCTCGCCGAACATCGCCTCGTTGACGTCGGCATGCGCGTCCACATGGATCAGCGCGACGGGGCCATGGCGGTCCTTCATCGCGCGCAGGATCGGCCAGGTCAGCGTGTGATCGCCGCCGAGCGTCAGCGGCACCGCGCCGTGGGCGAGAATGCCGCGGTAGTGGTCGGCGATGATGCCCACGGATTTCTTCAGGTCGAAGGTGTTGATGGGCACGTCGCCGATGTCGGCCACCTGCATCCGCTCGAAGGGCGCGGCGCGGGTGGCCATGTTGTAGGGGCGCAGCATCCGGCTTTCGTCCCGGATCTGGCGGGGGCCGAGCCGCGTGCCGGGCCGGTTCGAGGTGCCGATGTCCATCGGGATGCCGACGAAACAGGCGTCGAGTCCCCCGGCGGTGTCCTGCGCGGGCAGGCGCATCATGGTGACGGGGCCGCCGAAGCGGGGCATCGCGTTGCCGCCGAGCGGCTGGTTGTAGCGGGTCATGGCTCCTCCGTCGTGGCGATCAGGCGGGCGAGCGGGCGGATCTGCCCGGCGAGACGGGCGCGCAGATCCGCGAGGGTCATCGCGTCCTGCATCGCGACATCGATAAACGCCCGGGCGAGTTCGTGGAAGAGACACCACCCACAGATTGGCGCCGCACGCGCCCGGGATGGCGCCGGTTGTCGGACGCCGCGCGCGCATTCGCCGAAGGGGCCGCATATCGCGCGCGCCCACGGCCGGTGCCGTGATGCAGGGACGGCCTCTCGACGCGCCGCCCGCCTGCGCGGCGGCGCCAGGCCGTCCGAAGCGGGACCCGTGGCGTCGGCGGTCCGGTTTCCGCTACGGCAGCGGCACCGCCGTGCCGAAGGGCACCGTGTGCTCCCACCCGTCGGCGCGCCCGCTGAGATGCAGCGCCGCCTTGATCGCGCCCATGTGGGTGACGACGAGCGTCGGCGCCTCGGGCACCTGCTCCAGCGCCGCCGCCACCCGGTCGCGCAGGTCGGCCACGCTCTCGCCGCCGTGCGGGCGCGCGTGGTAGAAATCCGCCGCCCAGGCGTCGAGCTCGTCCCGTGGCAGCTCGGACCAGGGACGCCCCTCCCAGCGGCCGAAATCCATCTCCGTCCAGAGCGGCACGACCTCGGCCATGAGGCCCCGCGCCGCCGCGACCCGCTCGGCGAGACGCCGGCAGCGGGTGAGCGGGCTCGTCAGGACATGCGCGACCTCGGGCAGACGGGCGAGCGCCGCCTCGGCCTCCGCCTCGAAGCTCTCGGCGAGGGCGAGGTCCGTGCGCCCGTAGCAGGTGCCGGGCGCGACCGCCGGCGTCGTGTGGCGCAGGAGCGTCAGAGCCATGCGAGCGCCCCGAGGTAGAGGCCGAGCTCCGCCGCTTGCTGCGTCGCGCCAAGGCAGTCGCCGGTGTAGCCGCCGAGCCGGGCGAGAAAGCGCCGCGCGAGGAGCGCAGCGAGGAGTGCAGCGAGCGCGAGCGCAGCGAGCGCCGCCCCGGGCCCAAGCGCGAGCGCCAGCGCGAGCGCAGCGAGCGCCGCCGTGGCGAGCGCGACGCGCTCGCCCGCACGAGAGACCGAGGGAGCGGTGAACTTCGCGCCCTGCTCGCGCGCGTAATCGGCCCGCGCGACCACCGCCACCGGGGCGTACCGGCTGATCGCGTGCCCGCAAAGGACCAGCGCCGCCGCCTGCCCCGGCGCGAGCGCGGCGAGCGCCGCCACCTTGAGCGCCAGAACGAGGCCCAGCGCGAGCACCCCGTAGGTGCCCACGCGGCTGTCGCGCATGATCTCGAGCGCGCGCTCGCGCGTCAGCCCGCCGCCCAGCCCGTCGGCCGCGTCGGCGAGCCCGTCCTCGTGAAAGGCCCCGGTCGCCGCCACCGTCGCCGCCACCGACAAAAGCACCGCGACCGGCCACGGCAGCGCCAGCGCCGCGCCGAGCAGCACCGCCGCCCCGATCGCGCCGACGATCAGCCCCACGGCCGGGTAATACCGCGTCGCGCGCAGAAGCCGCCCCTCGGAAAAGGTAAGATACCGCGGCACCGGCAGCCGCGTGAGAAACTGCACGGCGAGGGCGAAGACCCCGAGCTCGTCGCGCCAGCCGGCGAAGGGCGGTTCCTGCGTCGGGTCCTGCGTCATGACCCGGCCTTAGCCCCGCGCGCGCGGCGCGGCAAGCCGGGCGGATTCGGCTTGACGCGGGGCGCAGGGCTGCGAATTAGACGCCATGGCGCAAGCGGAGCTCATCGTCGATCTGGACGCGCTGGTGGCCAACTGGCGCGCCCTCTCGGACCGCTCGGCCAGCGAGGCCGGCGCGGTGGTCAAGGCGGACGCCTACGGCCTCGGCCTCGCGCCGGTGGCGACCGCGCTCGCGCGCGCGGGCGCGCGGCGCTTCTTCGTGGCAGAGGCCGAGGAGGGCGCGGCGCTCCGCGCCGCGCTCGGCGCGGGGCCGGAGATCTTCGTCTTCAACGGGCACATGGCCGGCGACGCCGACACGATCCGCGCGGCGGACCTCGTGCCGCTCCTGAACTCCCCCGAACAGGTCGCGCGCCACCTCGAGGCCGCGCCGGAGGCGCCCTGCGGCGTGCAGCTCGATTCGGGGATGAACCGGCTCGGCCTGGAGCCCGCCGACTGGGCCGAGGTGCGCCCGCGCCTGGCCGCGCCGCGGCTGGTGATGAGCCATCTGGCCTGCGCCGACGACGCCGACCACCCGATGAACGCCCGCCAGCTCGCCGCCTTCCGCGCGATGACCGAGGGGGTGGACGCGCCCCGCTCGCTCGCCGCGACAGGAGGCGTGCTGATGGACCCGGGCTTTCACTTCGATCTCACGCGCCCCGGCATCGGCGTCTACGGCGGCCTGCCCTTCGCCGAGGCGCGCCCGGTCGTCACCCTGCGCCTGCCGGTCATCCAGACGCGCGAGGTCGTCGCCGGAGAGAGCGTGGGCTACGGCATGACCTGGATCGCCGAGCGGGACGCGCGCATCGCCACGGTCGCGGGGGGCTACGGCGACGGGCTGCACCGGATCATGGGGCCGCATCTGGCCTTCCACGCCGGCGAGACCCCCTGCCCCGTGCGCGGGCGCATCTCGATGGACCTGATCGGCGTGGAGGTCACGCATCTCGACGCGCCGCCCGAGACGCTGGAGCTTCTCGGCGCGCATCAGGGCGTGGACGACCTTGCCGCCCATGCGGGCACCATCGGCTACGAGATCCTGACCGCGCTCGGACAGGGCCGCTACGCGCGGCGCTACACCGGCGGATGAGGGCGCTCGCGCCTCTCGGCGCGCTCGGGCGGGCGGTGCTGCGCCTGCTCGGCGAGGTGGGGCGCGTCGCGCTCTTCGCGCTCGCGGCGGTGAGCCACGTCCTGCGTCCGCCCTTCTACGCGCGCGAGTTCGCGCAGGCTCTGGTGCAGATCGGCTGGCTCTCGCTGCCGGTGGTGGGGCTGACCGCGCTCTTCACCGGGGGCGCGCTGGCCCTGCAGATCTACGCCGGCGGCGCGCGCTTCAACGCCGAGGCCGTGGTGCCGCAGATCGTCGCCATCGGCATCGTGCGCGAGCTCGGCCCGGTGCTCGGCGGGCTGATGGTCGCCGCGCGCGTGGCGAGCTCCATCGCCGCCGAGATCGGCACCATGAAGGTGACCGAGCAGATCGACGCGCTGGTGACGCTCTCGACCGACCCGATGAAATACCTCGCCGCGCCGCGCGTGCTGGCCGCCACGCTGGCGGTGCCGGTGCTCGTCGCGGTGGGCGATTCGGTCGGCGTCATGGGCGGCTGGCTGGTGGGCGTCGCGCGGCTCGACTTCAACGGCGCCGCCTATCTCGAGAACACGGTGAATTTCCTCGAGACGTGGGACGTCGCCTCCGGCCTCGTGAAGGGCGCGGCCTTCGGCTTCATCGTGGCTCTGATGGGCTGCTATCACGGCATGCATTCGAGCCGCGGCGCGCAGGGCGTGGGTCGCGCGACCAAGCAGGCGGTCGTCTCGGCGAGCGTGCTGATCTTCGCCGCGAACTACATCCTGACGGAGGTCTTCTTCGCGGCATGATCGAGCTCAGGGGCGTGACCAAGGCCTTCGGCGAGACCCGCGTGCTGCGGGGCGTGGACCTTTCCGTGCCGCGCGGCACTTCGATGGTGGTGATCGGCGCGTCCGGCACGGGCAAATCCGTGCTTCTGAAATGCGTGCTCGGGCTGGTCGCCCCCGACGCGGGCGAGATCACGGTGGACGGGCGCGACGTGCGCGCGGGCGACCGCGACGCCTTCCTCGCGCGCTTCGGGATGCTCTTTCAGGGCGCGGCGCTCTTCGATTCGCTGCCCGTCTGGCAGAACGTCGCCTTCCGCCTCCTGCGCGGCGCGCTGAAGCGGCCGCGGGCGGAGGCGCGCGAGATCGCGGTGGAAAAGCTCCGCCGCGTCGGCCTCTCGCCGGATGTGGCCGACGCCTACCCGGCCGAGCTCTCGGGCGGCATGCAGAAGCGCGTGGGGCTGGCCCGCGCCATCGCCGCCGATCCCGAGATCATCTTCTTCGACGAGCCGACGACCGGCCTCGACCCGATCATGGCCGGCGTGATCGACGACCTGATCCGCGAGATCGTGACCGAGATGGGCGCGACCGCCGTCGCCATCACCCACGACATGGGCAGCGTGCGCCAGATCGCCGACAGGGTGGCGATGCTGCACGACGGCGTGATCAAGTGGACCGGGCCGGTGGACGCGCTCGACGCCTCGGGCGATCCTTACGTCGAGCAATTCATCCACGGCCGTGCGGACGGCCCCATCGCGGCGGTGCGCTGATGGAGTTTCTGGAACCCGATCCCGTCCTTCTGGCCTTCATCGGCTTTCGCCAGACCGTCTACCTCGAGGGGCTCGTCGTGCTCGCCGCGCTCCGGGCGGTGGTGGCGCGCGGGGCCTGCCGCCGGCTCGCGCTCGCGGCGCTCGCGGTGGCGGCGGCGGCGGTGGCGGTGAAGCTCGCCGCACTCCTGCCGGGCGCGCCGCTCGTCGAGGCGGCCGGATGGGTGCGCACCGCGGGCGGCGGCATGGCCGTGCCGCTCGCCGCCTCGGCGCCCCTGCTCGCGGCCGGGATCGCGCCGGGGCGGCGGTGGGCGTGGCTCGACTGGGCGCACCTTCTCTGGCTCGCCGCATTGCTCGGGCTCTGGGGCTACGCGCAGTGGGGCTGAGGCCCCGCGCCGCCACGCGCGTGCTGCGCCCGGCGGGACCGGCGCGGGACTGAGGCCGCCGCGCCGGGCTTGCGGCCCGGCCCCGCGCGGGCGACAAGGCGGCATGGCCAGATCCGCCCCCCGCTACGTCTGCACCGCCTGCGGCGCCACCCATCCGAAGTGGGCCGGGCGCTGCGACGCCTGCGGCGCTTGGAACACGCTCGAGGAAGAGGGCGCGCGCGCCGGGCCGGGCAAGGCGCCCTCGGCGGGCCGGGCGATCGCGCTCTCGACCCTCGACGCGGAGGAGGCGCCGGCGCCGCGCGCGGCCTCCGGCATCGCGGAGCTCGACCGGGTGCTCGGCGGCGGGCTGGTGCCGGCCTCGGCGGTGCTGCTCGCGGGCGATCCGGGGATCGGGAAATCCACCCTGCTCCTGCAGGCGGCGGCGCGCTTCGCGGCCGGCGGGCTCTCGACCGTCTACATCTCGGGCGAGGAGGCGGCCGCGCAGGTGCGGATGCGCGCGAAGCGCCTCGGCCTCGCCGACGCGCCGGTGCGCCTCGGCGCCGAGACCGCGCTCTCCGACATCCTCGCCACGCTGGAGGCCGAGCGGCCCGGCCTCGCCATCATCGACTCGATCCAGACCATGTGGACCGACGCCGCCGACAGCGCACCGGGCTCCGTGGGACAGGTGCGCGCGGTGGCGCATCAGCTCACCGCCTTCGCCAAGCGGCGCGGCACGGCAATCATCCTCGTCGGCCATGTCACCAAGGAGGGGCAGATCGCCGGTCCCCGCGTCGTCGAGCACATGGTGGACACCGTGCTCCACTTCGAGGGCGAGCGCGGGCATCAGTTCCGCATCCTGCGCGGGGTCAAGAACCGCTTCGGCGCCACCGACGAGATCGGCGTCTTCGAGATGACGGGATCGGGCCTCGCCGAGATCGGCAACCCTTCGGAGCTCTTCCTGTCGGAGCGCGGCCAGCCCGCGCCCGGCTCGGTCGTCTTCGCCGGCATCGAGGGCTCGCGCCCGCTGCTGGTGGAGCTTCAGGCCCTCGTCGCGCCGACGCCGCAGGCGCAGCCGCGGCGCACCGTCGTCGGCTGGGACGGCGGGCGGCTCGCCATGATCCTCGCCGTGCTCGAGGCGCGCTGCGGCATCCCCTTCGCCGGGCTCGACGTCTACCTGAACGTCGCCGGCGGGCTGAAGATCTCCGAACCGGCCGCCGATCTCGCGGTCGCCGCGGCGCTCCTGTCGGCGCGCGAGGGCACGCCGCTCGCCCCCGAGACGGTCGTCTTCGGCGAAATCAGCCTCTCCGGCGCGCTGCGCCCGGTGAGCCAGACGGAAAACAGGTTGAAAGAGGCCCGGAAACTTGGTTTCACCTCGGCCATCCTGTCCGAGGGCGGCAAGAGCGCGCCGACCGGCGGCCTGACGCTGACCCGGATGGGCCAGCTGGCCGACCTGGCGGACGAGACCTTCGGCGCCGGCTGAGGCGCCCGGCGGCGGGACGGCACGGCGAGGGCAGAGGACGGCAGGGGAACGGGCAGCGCGCATGGAGGGGTTCACCATCATCGACGGCGCCGTGGCGCTCGTCGTCGTCGTCTCGGCTCTGCTCGCCTACGCCCGCGGCTTCGTGCGCGAGGTTCTGGCGATCGGCGGCTGGGCCGCCGCGGCGGTGGTCGCCTTCGTCTTCGCGCCGCAGGCCACTCCCCTCGTCAAGGAAATCCCCGGTCTCGGCACCATCCTCGCCGACAGCTGCGAGCTTTCGGTGATCGCCGCCTTCGCGGGCGTCTTCGCGGTGGCGCTGCTCGTGGTCTCGCTCTTCGTGCCGGTCTTCGCCTCGGCGGTGCGGCGCTCCGCCCTCGGCGGGGTGGACCAGGCGCTCGGCTTTCTCTTCGGCGCGGCGCGCGGCGTGCTCGTCGTGGCGCTCGCCTATTTCCTCTATCAGACGGTGGCCGCCGCGCAGCAGATCGAGATGATCGACGACAGCCGCTCGGCGCAGATCTTCGCGAGCCTCGCCGCCGAGATCGACGAACAGAGCGACCCGGACGCCGCGCTCGGCTGGATCACGGGGCAGTATGAACAGCTCGTGGGCGTCTGCGACGCCGACGCGTGACGGCGCGCCCGCGTTCATGATCGTTTGATGACACCGCGGCCCTGAACGCTTATGTGAGGGTCAGACCCGCCGCCACAGTCCCGGAGTCCCGTCGGCATGACCGACCAGCCCCCCGCCTATCGCGCCCATCCCTTCGACGACGACAAGCTCCGGGAGGAGTGCGGCGTCTTCGGCGTGCTCGGCGTCGCCGACGCGGCCAACTTCGTCGCCCTCGGCCTGCACGCGCTGCAGCACCGCGGACAGGAGGCCGGCGGCATCGTCACCTACGACGCCGAGCGCGGCTTCAACTCCGCCCGGCGCTTCGGCTACGTGCGCGACACCTTCACCTCCGCCGACGTGATGCAGACGCTGCCCGGCAGCCTCGGCATCGGGCACGTGCGCTACTCCACCTCCGGGTCCAAGGGCCCGGCGCAGATCCGGGACGTGCAGCCCTTCTTCGGGGAGTTCTCGATGGGCGGCGCGGCGATCGCGCACAACGGCAACATCACCAACGCGCAGGCGCTGCGCCGCGAGCTGATCGAGCGCGGCTCGATCTTCCAGTCGTCCTCCGACACCGAGTGCATCATCCACCTGATGGCCCGGTCCCTGCAGAAGGGCATCCCCGAGCGGATGGAGGACGCGCTGCGCCGGGTGGAGGGCGCGTTTTCCATCGTGGCGATGACGCGCACCAAGCTCATCGGCGTGCGCGATCCGCTGGGCGTGCGACCGCTCGTGCTCGGCCGCGTCGGCGACGGCTGGGTGCTGAGCTCCGAAACCTGCGCGCTCGACATCATCGGCGCCGAGCTCGTCCGCGAGATCGATCCCGGCGAGATGGTCGTCATCACCGAGGAGCACGGCGTCGAGAGCCTGCGCCCCTTCCGGCCCGTGCGCCCGCGCTTCTGCATCTTCGAGCACGTCTATTTCTCGCGCCCCGATTCGATCATCGGCGGGCGCTCGGTCTACGAAACCCGCCGCCAGATCGGCGTGGAACTCGCGCGCGAGGCGCCGGTGGAGGCCGACCTCGTCTGCCCCGTGCCCGACAGCGGCACGCCCGCGGCCATCGGCTTCAGCCAGGAATCGGGCATTCCCTACGCCATGGGGATCGTGCGCAACCAGTACATGGGCCGCACCTTCATCGAGCCGACCGAGCAGATCCGCAACATGGGCGTGCGCCTCAAGCTCAACGTCAACCGCGCGCTGATCCGCGGCAAGCGCGTGATCCTCGTGGACGACTCGGTCGTGCGGGGCACCACCTCGCGCAAGATCAAGGAGATGATCCTCGACGCGGGCGCCGCCGAGGTGCACTTCCGCATCGCGAGCCCGCCGACCTCCTGGCCCTGCTTCTACGGCGTGGACACGCCGCAGCGCGAGAAGCTGCTCGCCGCCAGCATGTCGGAGGAGGAGATGCGCAGCCACCTCGCCGTCGATTCGCTGCGCTTCATCTCGCTCGACGGGCTCTACCGCGCGGTGGGCGAGCCGCAGGGCCGCGACGCGGGCACGCCGCAATACTGCGACGCCTGTTTCTCGGGCGAGTACCCGGTGGAGCCCTCCGACATGATCGAGCAGGGCTTCACCCTGAAGGCCGCCGAGTAACCGCCGG
Source organism: Rhodosalinus sediminis (assembly GCF_003385555.1). Lineage (GTDB taxonomy): Bacteria > Pseudomonadota > Alphaproteobacteria > Rhodobacterales > Rhodobacteraceae > Rhodosalinus > Rhodosalinus sediminis. Next base: position 24,056 of record NZ_QOHR01000012.1, read on the forward strand.
ACGGCGGCGACCCCACACGAAAACGGCCCCCGCAGGGGCCGCTCCTCCGCCCTCGCGGGCGTCGTCGCGAGCGCGGCGGCTCAGCGCCGGCGCGCGCCCAGCGCCTTCCAGCCGCCCGAGACGGTCACCGCCGCGATGGCGCATTTGATCGCGTCGCCGAGCAGGAAGGGCGCCGCACCCGCGGCGATCGCCGTGGAGAGGTCCATGCCGACGAAAAGCGTCAGCCACGCCACGCCGGGAACGTACAGGAGCGCCGCCGGCACGGCCGCCGCCGCGAAGAGGCGCAGGAACCCCCGGTCGAGCCCGCGCTCGACGAGCCAGCCGGTCGCCCAGGCCATGGCGACGAAACCCCAGAGGAAGCCCGCCGTCGGGCCGACGAGGTGATGCGCCCCGGCGTCGCCCCCGGAAAAGACCGGCAGCCCCGCCGCGCCCTGCGCGAGATAGGCGAGCACGGTCAGCGCGGCGAGGCGCGCGCCGAGGGTGAGCCCGATCAGCGTGACGCCGAGCGTCTGGAGCGACATCGGCACCGGCAGCATCGGCACCTCGACCTGCGACAGCAGGCCGAGCGCCGCCGAGCCCGTGAGCACCAGAAGCGCCTGAGTGGTGAGGGAACGTTGGCCGAGCGCGGCTTGGGCGAGTGTCACTGTGCAGTCTCCTCGGAACCTTGGGTCGCGCGCAAAATCCACGATCCGGCCCCGAAAGAAAACCCCTTTCTGCCGCGCGGGCGCCCCTCCGGCCGCATCGCCGGCGCAGACCCCGGGCCCCGGCCCCTTCTTCTTGGGAGAAATATCCCGGGGGTGAATTGGCCGCAGGCCAAGAGGGGGCAGCGCCCCCTCTCCCGGCTTGCCAGCCGCGCCCCGGCGTGGAAAGAGCGGGCCATGACCGACGACAGACCCCTCGCCCTCGTGACGGGCGCCTCGCGGGGGCTCGGCGCCGCGCTCGCCGAGACCCTCGCCGCGACGCATCACGTCCTCGCCGTCGCCCGCACGCAGGGCGCGCTCGAGGAGCTCGACGACCGCATCCGCGCCGCCGGCGGGCAGGCCACGCTCGCGCCGATGGACCTGACGCAGGCCGACGCGGTGGCAGGCCTCGCGCGCGGGATCTTCGACCGCTGGGGCCGGCTCGACCTCTGGGCGCACACGGCGATCCACGCGCCTCCGCTCTCGCCCGCGCCCTCGATCGACGCGAAGGGCTTCGCGCGGGCGCTCGCCACCAACGTCACCGCGACGCAGGCGCTGATCGCCGCGCTCGCGCCGCTCCTCGGCACGGAGGGCCGCGCGCTCTTCTTCGACGACCCGCAAGCGGGGGAGGCCTTCTTCGGGGGTTACGGCGCGACCAAGGCGGCGCAGGCCGCCCTCGCGCGGAGCTGGCAGGCGGAGACGGTGCGCACCGGCCCGCGCGTGCAGGTCCTGACGCCCGCGCCCATGCCCACGGCGCTGCGCGCGCGCTTCTTCCCCGGCGAGGCGCGCGACGGCCTCGCCGAGCGCCATGCCGAGGCGCGGCGGCTTCTGGCCGCGGCGGACTGAGCGCGCTCGCTTGCCGCGCCGCGCCCCCTTCTCTAGGAGGAGGGCCGAGGGACAGCGGGGCGGCCGATGCGCATACTTGTGACGAACGACGACGGGATCAACGCGCCGGGACTGGCGGTGCTCGAGGCCATCGCGGCCGAGCTGGCGGGCCCCGGCGGCGAGGTCTGGGTCGTCGCGCCCGCCTTCGAGCAATCGGGCGTCGCGCACAAGATCAGCTACACCCACCCCATGCTGATCGCCGAGATGGGCGAGCGCCGCTACGCCGCCGAGGGGAGCCCCGCGGACTGCGTCATGGCCGGCATCTACGACGTGCTCGACGGCGAGCGGCCGGATCTCGTCCTCTCAGGCGTCAATCGCGGCAACAATTCGGCCGAGAACGCGCTCTATTCCGGCACGCTCGGCGGCGCGATGGAGGGCGCGCTTCAGGGCCTGCCCGCGATCGCGCTGTCGCAGTTCTACGGGCCGCGCATCGCGCACCTTGAGAACCGCTTCGAGCCCTCCGAGCGGCACGGCGCCGAGACCGTGCGCCGCATCCTCGCCGCCACGCCGGAGGAGGACCGCGACTACGGGCTCTTCTTCAACGTGAACTTCCCGCCGGTCCCGGCCGACGAAGTGGCCGGCCTCAAGGTGGCCGAACAGGGCTTCCGGCGCGGCACGGCCTTCCGCACGGAGCCGCATCTTTCGCCCTCGGGGCGGCGCTTTCTCTGGATGCGCGGCGTCAATCAGCAGGTGCCCTCGGCGCCCGGCACCGACGCGGCGGTGAACCTCGAGGGCTGGATCTCGGTGACGCCGATGCGCGCCGATCTGACCGCGCACGACGCGCTCGACCACTTCCGGGAGAGGCTATGACCGACGGGGAGCGGTCGGAGACCGACGCCGAGCGCACCATGCGCCTCCTCTTCGCCCTGCGCTCGCGCGGGGTGACCGACGCGCGGGTGCTCACGGCGATGGAGAAGCTCGACCGCGGCCGCTTCGTGCGCCACTACTTCCAGGACCGTGCCTACGACGACATGCCGCTGCCCATCGCCTGCGGGCAGACGATCAGCCAGCCCTCGATCGTCGGGCTGATGACCGAGGCGCTCCGCGTGGCGCCGCGCGACAAGGTGCTCGAGATCGGCACCGGCTCGGGCTATCAGGCCGCTGTGCTCGCGCAGCTCGCGCGGCGCGTCTACACGGTGGAGCGCCACGCGCGGCTCGTGCGGGAGGCGCGCGAGCTCTTCGGCGCGCTCGACATGCCCAACATCACCGCGGTCCTCGGCGACGGTAGCCACGGCCTGCCGGATCAGGCGCCCTTCGATCGCATTCTCGTGACGGCCGCGGCCGAGGATCCGCCCGGCCCGCTCTTGGCGCAACTCAAGATCGGCGGTATCATGGTGGTTCCGGTGGGTCAGTCGGACACGGTGCAGCGCCTCATCCGCGTCACGCGCAGCGAGAGCGGATACGACTACGACGAACTGCGCGCGGTGCGCTTCGTGCCGCTCGTCGAGGGGCTCGGGCGCGACGGCTGACGCAACGGAGGCCCGGGGCCCCGGCGACAAGGGGCGCGCAACGAGGGATATCGAGCGATGACTGCGCCCATTCCGTCCACCCGGCGCGCCCTCTTCGCGGGCGCGGCCTGTCTCGCGCTCGGCGCCTGCGGCGGCACGCTGGACGTGGACCTGCGCCCGCCCGAGCTCAACACCGCCTCGGCCGCGCAGCGCGCAGTGGCCGAGCGGCCCGCCCCGGATGCGCGCGGCGTGATCTCCTATCCGACCTATCAGGTCGCGGTCGCGCGGCGCGGCGACACGGCGACCGAGGTGGCCGCGCGCGTCGGGCTGCCCGCCAGGGAACTCGCGCGGCACAACGGGATCGACCCGGACACGCCCCTCCGGCAGGGCGAGGTGCTCGCCCTGCCCCGCCGGGTTGCGGAGCCCGCGGACGCGGAGCGCGGCCGCGTCGACGTCGCCGCGCTCGCCGGACCCGCGCTCGACAGCGCCGAGGCCTCCGCCGTCGACACGGAGACGCTGCCCGCGGCCCGGGCTGCCGGCGAACAGGCGGCAGCGCCGCAGGAGAACGCCGCGGACACGGCGGAGCGGAGCGCGCAGCCCGATGGCGCGGCACAGAGAGTCGCGGAGCGGGAACCGATCCGCCACCAGGTCGAGCGCGGCGAGACGGCCTATTCCATCGCGCGGCTCTACGACGTCTCGGTGCGCGCGCTCGCCGAGTGGAACGGGCTCGGCCCGGAGTTCCGCGTGCGCGAGGGGCAGTATCTGCTGATCCCCGTCGCGCTCGAAGCGCCGCGCCCCCGGATGGCGCAGACGGAGGCCGAGACGCCGCCGCCCGGCACCGGCTCCCCCACCCCGCCGCCGCCGAGCGCCTCGCGCCCGGTGCCGCAGGAGGACCCGGCCCCCGCGACCGAGACGGCGGCCGCGGCGCCCGAGCCCGAACCCGCGCCCGACATCGGCCAGACCGAGAGCGCCGCCGAGGCGCGGATGAGCATGCCCGTGGACGGGCCGATCATCCGGGACTTCGACAAGGGCCGCAACAACGGCATCGCCATCGCCGCCGACGCAGGCACACCGGTGCGCGCCGCCGCCTCGGGCCGCGTGGCGGCGGTGACCGAGAACACCGAGGACGTGGCGATCGTGGTGATCAAGCACCCCGAGAACCTGCTGACGGTCTACGTCAACCTCGCCGATATCACGGTGTCCAAGGGCGACGCCGTCGCGCGCGGCGACCCGATCGCGGCCGTGGCGCCGGGCGACCCGGCCTTCCTGCACTTCGAGGTCACCCGCGGGACCGAGCGCGTGGACCCGACGCCCTACCTCAATCCCTGACGGGCGCGCGGCGCAGCCGCCGCAGCCCGGCGTCGAGCGCGACCGCGGTGACGAGCACCGCCGGCCAGCCGAGCGTCAGCATCAGCGCGACGAGCATCCAGAAGAGATTGAGCGCGCGGAGGACCAGGCAGGTGCCGGTGTAGTCCTCGACGCGGCGCACGGGGCGCTCGGACATGGGCGCACTCCCTCGGTTGCCCTAATGAGGATAGCGCAGCCGACGCCGCCGGGCGAACCCCGCCTTTCGGATCGGCGACGCGACGCCTATGTTCGGCGCAACGGAAAGGGGGAGCGATGACGACCACAGGCGCGGACCGAACGGTGCTCAGGATCTCCGGGGAGGAGGCGCGCGACTTCCTGCAGGGCCTCGTGACCAACGACGTGGCGAAGCTCGATGAGGGGCTCGTCTACGCCGCGATCCTCACGCCGCAGGGCAAGTACATCGCGGATTTCTTCCTCGCGCCCGAGGCCGGCGGCGCGGTGCTGATGGACCTCGCCGCGCCGCTCGCGGCGGACGTCCAGAAGCGGCTGAAGCTCTACAAGCTCCGCGCCAGGGTCGAGATCGAGGAGACCGACCTCCACGTGCGCCGCGGCACCGGCCCCGCGCCCGAGGGCGCCTTCGCCGATCCGCGCGACCCGCGACTCGGCTGGCGGCTCTACGGCGCCGAGGGCGGCGACGACGGCACCGACTGGGACGCCCTGCGCGTGGCCGCCTGCGTGCCCGAGAGCGGCGTCGAACTCACGCCCGAGACCTTCATCCTCGAGGCCGGCTTCGAGCGGCTGAACGGCGTGGACTTCCGCAAAGGCTGCTACGTCGGGCAGGAGGTGACGGCCCGGATGCACCACAAGACGGAGCTGAAGAAGGGCCTCGCCACGGTGGAGGTCGAGGGCGCGGCACCCGTGGGCACGCCGATCGAAAGCGCCGATGGCAAGGCGGCGGGCACGCTGCTCACCCAGTCCGGCGGCCGCGCGATCGCCCATCTGCGCTACGACCGCGCGGGAGAAGGCATGACGGCCGGCGAGGCGCGGGTGCACTGGCGGCCCGAGGGCTGAGACGGGACACGGAGGGGGCGCTGCCCCCTCTTGGCCTGACGGCCAATTCACCCCCGGAGTATTTAAGCCAAGATGATGGGGCTGCGCCCGGGCCAAGTGTCGCGCGCGCAGCGCGGCCCGGTCATGCGCGTTCGGCGTATTCCATCGTCTCGGTGTTGACGACGATCGCCTCGCCGGGGCCGACGAAGGGCGGGACCATGAGGCGCACGCCGTTGTCGAGCACGGCCGGCTTGTAGGAATTGGCCGCCGTCTGGCCCTTCACCACCGGCTCGGTCTCCTCGACGGTGCAGGTGACCTTCTGCGGCAGCGTGGCGTTCAGCGCCTCGCTCTCGTAGAACTCGACCTCGATGGTCATGCCGTCCTTGAGGAAGGGACGCCGCTCGCCGAGGATCGCGGCCGGAAGCTCGATCTGTTCGAAGGTGTCGGCATCCATGAAGACGAGCATGCCGTCGTTTTCGTAGAGGAACTGCTGGTCGCGCTGTTCGAGGCGCACGCGCTCCACCTTGTCGGCGGAGCGGAAGCGTTCGTTCAGCTTGGAGCCGTTGCGCAGGTTGCGCAGCTCGACCTGGGCGAAGGCGCCGCCCTTGCCGGGCTTGACGTGATCCACCTTCACCGCCGCCCAGAGGCCGCCGTTGTGCTCGAGCACGTTGCCGGGGCGGATCTCGTTACCGTTGATGCGGGGCATGGAACCTGGGCCACTGGTTGATCGTTGCTCGGGCGCTCCTATATCTCGCGTGGAGCAGGCTGGCAACCCGGCCTATTTCGTGTTGCATGCGCCCCGAGCCATGCGTGAAGTGCATGACAGGCTTGCGTCCGCGATGTATCCGAATCGAGACGTTTCGGCCATAACCGCCGGCACGCCCGAGGCGCAAGTCGAATAACAAGGACACCCTGATGAAGGATTTCGTTGACGGCACGGCGTTCAGCGCGGAGCAGGGGATGCGCGCCCGCAAGCTCTTCGCCGCCGTCGTGCTGGCCGCGCTGGACGACGCGATCGCCGACGACCGCAAGTACGGCAACGGCCCCGATCAGATCGCGCGCTGGGCCCGGTCGCGCGACGGCCGGGAAGTTCTGTCCTGCGCCGGGATCGACCCGACCGAGCGTGTCGTGGAGGGGCTCATGGCCTTCGTGGCGCGCGGGGTGCGCACCTCCGTCGCGCTCTCGCGCGAGGAGAGCGAGCGCCGCAACGCCGCCGGGGAGCGCCCGGAAGCCGCCTGACGCGCATGGATCCCGGCAAAAAGCGCGCCGCCCCCGGGGGCGGCGCGCTTTTTCGTCGGGGGTGCGGCGTCAGCGCAGGTCGCGCTCCGCGAGGGCGCGCCGGATCTCGTCGCGGACGAGGGTCTGCAGCGTTCGGGCGACGCGCTCCCCCGCGGCGCCCTGCAGTTCCTCCCGCACGACGTCGCGCACGATGGCGCGCAGCGCCGCCTCGTCCAAGGGCCCGACCTCCGGCGCGCGCCCGACGGGGTCGGAGCTCTGAACCGGCGCGGCGCCGTCGGGGGTGGCCTCCGGCCCTGTGCCCGGTGCATCGGCGGCGTCGGCCCGCGTGTCCGCCCCGCGCTCCATGCCGGCGAGCGCCTCGAGTTGGGCGATCTCGGCCTCGAGGGCGTCGTCGGACGCGGCCTCCGGCGCCTCCGCCGCGCGGGGCGCCGGGCCGTCCGGCGTCCATACGGGCCGATGCAGGAAGAGGACGTCGTCCGCGCCGGTGTCGCGCCGCTCGGGCCTCTCCGGCACGTCGGCGTCGCCGGGCGCGGCCCCCGTCACGCGCAGCGCCGGCGTCAGCAACAGCTTCTCGCGGTCGTCGGCCGCCGCCGTCGAGGGCGCCGGCGCGTGCTCCTCGCGGACGAGACGGCGGATCGCCGCCAGCACGTCCTCGATCTCGGACGGGTCGCGGGGCTGTGACATGGGACCGATCTTCGCTGCTGCCTCGCCCGGACCCTAGGCGGTCCGGGCGCGCGGCACAATGGAGGCCCCGCGCGTCAGTCGCCCCCGATCGATTGCAGGACGCGGTCCAGCGCCTGACCCTGCGGGCTGAGGGGCACGGGCGCGTCCTTGGCGAGGTTGTAATACGCCGCCGGATCGTAGCGCGGCACCGAAAGGCCGAGCTGCTCCGCCGTCAGGCGCCCGGTCGCGGCGAAGAGCGAGTAGGCCGCGATGTATTCGTCGGTGATCGCGGAGACGAGCTCGGTGCGCGCGTCGAGCAGGTTCTGCTCCGCCTCGAGGACGTCGAGCGTGGTGCGCGCGCCGAGGCGCGCCTCCTCGCGCACGCCCTCGAAGGCGATCTCGGCGGCCTCGATCTGGCGGCGGCTCGCCTCGCGGGCGGCGCGCGCGACCTGGAGCCGGGACCAGGCGGCGCCCGCCTCCTCGGCGAGGCGCTTGCGCACGACGTGCAGGTTGCCGCGGGCGGCGTCGCGGCGCGCCTGCGCTTGGCGCACCAGCGACGAAATCTCGCCGCCCCGGTAGATGGGGCCGCCGACGCTGAGGCTGATCTCCCCGGTGCCGAGCGACTCCTCCTCGTCGAAATCATCGGTGATGCCGTAGCGCCCGCCGAGCGTGACGCGCGGCTTCATCCCAGCGCGCGCGGCCGCGACGCGCAGCTCCTCGACGGTGACCTCGCGCTGCGCCTGCCCAAGATCGGGATGGTCGCGCACCGCCCGCTCGCGCGCCGCCTCCGCGCTGGAGACCGTGCGGGGCACCGCCCCCGGCTCGGCGAGGCGCCCCGGCTCGCTGCCGACGGCGCGGATGTATGTTTCGCGCGCCTGCGCGAGGTCGCCCTCGGCCCGCGCGAGGTTGGCGCGCGCCGCCGCCAGCGCCGCCTCCGCCTGCGCCACGTCGGTGCGCGTCACCTCGCCCACCTCGAACCGGTCGCGCGCCGCGCGAAGCTGACGCTCGATGACGCGCACGTTGTTCTCGCGCAGGTCCACCGTGTCGCTCGCCCGGCGCAGGTTCATGAAGGCCTGCACCGCGCCGAGCAGCACCTGCTGTTCGATCGATACGAGGCCTTCGCGCGTGGCGAGCACCGTCTCCTTGGCGGCTTCGCGCTGCAGTTGGGAGCGGCCGAAATCGTACAGCAGCCATTGCAGCTCGACGCCGGCCGAAGCCTGTTCGCTGACGAAGCCGCCGACGGCGCCGGTGACTTGCGACCGCGCCCGCCCGTACTGCCGGGTCATCGACACCGACCAGTCGAGCACCGGCCGCAGCCCCGCGACCGCCTGCGCCACGTCCTCGTCGGCGGCGCGCAGGAGCGCGCGGTTCTGCTCCAGAAGGCCGCTGTTGACGTAGGCGTCCGAGAGCGCCTCGGCGAGCGTCTGCGCCGAGGCGCCCCCGGCCGCGCCCGCCGCCGTCGCCGCCGCCAGAGCGAGCCCCGCGAGGCGGCGACGCACCGCATTCCACTGTCCCATGCCTGCCTCTTTCGTTCTCTTCGTCATTGTGCCGATCCGTCCCTCAGAGCGAGAACTCCGTGCGCCGCTCGAACCCGGGCAGCACCGGCGCGCCGGCGTTGAAGGCGAAGCGCCAGCTCACCGCGCCCTCGACCTTGTGGCCGAGCCGCACCGTGCCGAGCCGCCCGTCCTCGAACAGGCAGACGATGCGCCCGTCCTCCTTGAGCTGGTCGACGATGGCCTGCGGCAGCTCGCCCACCGCGCCCTGCACGAGGATCGCGTCGTAAGGTCCGTGCCGCGCCGCCCCCTCGGCGAGCGGCCCGTCGTGCAGCGCGACGTTGTCCGAGCCGTATTCGGCGAGGCGGGTCTGCGCCTCGCGCGCCATCCCCTCGTCCTCCTCGACGGCGACCACCGCCTCGGCGAGATGCGCGGCCACGGCGGCCGAGTAGCCGTAGGCGCTCCCGATATCGAGAACGAGGTCGTCGGGCTGCAGGTCGAGCGCGTCGAGCATCTTGGCGAGCGTGCGCGGCTCGAGGATCGCGCGCCCGCCCCCGAGGGCGATGTTGTCTCCCATGTACGCCGCTTCCCGCTTCTCCTCCGGCACGAAAAGTTCGCGCGGGACGGTGAGGAAGGCGTCGATCACGGGAAACTTGGTGACGTCGGCGGGGCGGATCTGCGTGTCCACCATGGTTTCGCGGCGTGCGGCGAAGTCGGTCATGCGGGCCTGTCGTGCTCGGGATGTGGTTTGTATCGATAGTGCCACACGGCCCATGCGCCGGCAATGCGCGCCGCGGCGCCCTGCGCCGCGCGCGCCGGCGCCTGCGCTCTTGCAGCACGCGCGCGTATGGTCTAGCTCATGTGGCGAAGGCGAGTTGGCGGAGTGGTTACGCAGCGGATTGCAAATCCGTGTACAGGGGTTCGATTCCCCTACTCGCCTCCACAATATATTGTTGTTTTTACTACATTTTCAGCAGTCACCCACAATATTTAGTCACCAAAATTCTGCACACAATTCGTACACAGTTTTGACGTGCAAAATCAGCCCAAATCAGCTATAATCTCGCCAAGTCAACCACTTACAGGCAAAGGTGCGATGAGCTACGGCACAAGCACAATCCAAGTACACAAAAAACTGCGGCTGGATAAACGCAAGGGCAGCAACAACTGGTATGCTCGCCTAACGCTGCAAAATGGCCAACGCCAAGTAAAAAGCACTGGCACGGATGACTTGGAAAAAGCGAAGGAAGTTGCGCTTGAGATGTATTACGATGTGCAGGCGCGATTGAAAAATCAGCTGCCCGCAAATACCCGTAAATTCAAGCACGTAGCTGAATTCGCGGTTAAGCGTATGCAGGACGACGTGGCGGCAGGTACGGGCAAGCAGGCGTATAAAGATTATATCGCCGCTATCAACAAGTGGCTGATACCCTACTTTGAAAAAACAGACGTTGAAAAAATTGACCTTGCTGCACTGACAGCATTTGACGCTTGGCGAGAACAAGAATTTGGCAAAAAGCTAGCGCAAAGCACCATCAACAATCACAACGCAGCACTGAACAGGGTTTTGGACGAAGCTGAACTGCGTGGTTGGATCAACAAGTCAATGCGCCCCACCCTTCTTAACAAAGGCGTGCCCACGCAAAGCAGGGGCAGCTATACGGCAGCAGAATACAAAACAATTTATACAGCGCTGCGCACTTTCCATCAAAAAACAACCAACACCAAAGCAGCAGCAACACGCGAAACCCTGCGCAACTACGTCTTATTTCTTGCAAATACTGGCATACGACACGGCACTGAGGCGCTTGGCTTGGAATGGCGCAACATTGAATGGCACACAAAAGGTGACGATCGTTTTCTCGCAGTGAATGTGGACGGCAAGACCAACAAACGAAAAGCTGTTGCACGCGACAGGGTGGCTGATTTTCTGTTTCGTCAAAGTCAACTCAACCCTCGCCTAAGTTACGAAACGCTGGATGCTTTGATAGCGGCCAAAAGCACAGGAAAGGTATGGACGACACGACAGGGAGAGACTGCGACAGTTGCTAACCTTAACCGTGCTTATAACGCCTTGCTAAAAAAACTTGATCTTAAAACAGGCGCAGACGGACAACCGCGTACGCTTTACAGCTGGCGTCATTTTTACGCTACGCAAGATTTGGAACGAGGTGTCAGCACACACGCTCTCAGCAAGCAAATGGGGAACAGCACAACGATGCTGGACAAGCACTATAGCAAATACAGCCCCTTGCTTAACGCGGAGTTGCACAGCGGGCGCACTTCAAAAAAGCAAAGCCAAAAACCCACCAACACCCAAGCAAGTCCCGCCACACTTGCGTTTGATATGTTGACCGCTGGCAAGCTAACAGAAACGGAACTTTTGGCTGCGCTTGGCGTGGAGCGTGACGGCTATGCAGTAACGGAAGAAATTGCAATGCGAGCACTTGAGGCGAAAAACGCTGATCTGATCGACAGCAACACACTTTTGAAAATCCTAAACGGATAAAAAGAAAGGCGCTGCATTGCAACAGCGCCCTTACTTCAAACTTTGATGTAAGCTATTTGCGCTTGCGCACTGCCAGCTCGCTCAGTGCAGCGTCAAATTCGCCACCAGCACAAGCCGCATAGAACGCTTCCAGCACAGTCTTAACAGCGGCCAGGTCTTTCACAAACACAGCGTTGCCCTTATCGCCAAGCTGCACAACGCGAGACCCATATTTACACTGCACATACCACCCGCCATCTTGCGCAAAAAACCACGCACGCACACGCTTTTGATGCTCAACAAGAACACGCTCGCCAGCGTCATTTTGCTGCCAACGCTTTGAAGCAACGCCGTATTGCTCCCCCTTCTCAGCAGCAGCCAGCACCTGTAACTGTTCTTCAATAGCAGCACTGAGCTTTTCACGTCGCTTTACGACAGGGTCTTTTTGTGCGCTGCGATGAACAGTTTTCAGGTTAAGTTTAGCAAGATGAGACATAGCAACAGCTCCTTTTCTATATCAGCTGCCGCAATGCTACGGCCAGAACATAACAAGAACGACCATTTTCTAACTGCCTTTGTAAGCAAAGGATAAATAACTGCGAAAGGAACGCGGTTATGTGGCAAAAGCGAGTAAACTGGACTTGGGAAGCGTGGATGGAGGCATACGATTGGGACATTTACGCAACGCTCAATTTTGGCCGCCTTTACTTACTTGATGGCAACAAAACTGACGCTGCTGCAAAACTATGGCGCAGCTGTCTTAACACGCTGGATCACACACTATACGGGAAATCCCGTAGCTGTCAGCGCCGCTTTGATCGCGTTGTGTTTAGGCACTTTGGCGACACAGCAACAAATCCCCATATCCACATACTTGCAAAATCGCCCATCGACACAAACGAATTTTGTGTAGCGTGGAATGCGATATGGGCATCAAAGTTTGACGCAGCTGCCAGCCCTATCAGCAATTCAATCGCTCCCATACTCACAATAAAAGGCGCAACAGGCTATTCACAACACGAAGAGTTCAGGCAAGATTTAGGCAGTTTGGACGACAGGCTCACATACATAAATTCAGGCCCACAGCATCTTGTGCGCACAGATGCACTTGGAAAGCTCCACGCAAAGGCAACTGACACCAACTTACTAAAGGCACGCTTGGCCCTGCCACAGCACATAGAAACCACACAAAAAAACTTTACGAGGCGAGAAAAGGCAAGAGCAGCGGCAATGCGGCGCTCTTAACTTAATCGTACAAAATTTGAATATGAGGAATGTGGGTTGGCTTGTCCAGCTCACATCCTTGTTATGTCAAATAACTAAAACAAAACACATTCGCTCAAACAGCAACGGTAAATACATAGAGGCATTTGAAAATGACATTACTTGAAACAACATACACACAACTACAGAGCGCAGGGCTGGTGCACTGCGCTGAGGCATTTAGCAGAAATTATTTAGGCAAGAACAGTAACTGGTATGCCTATCAAAAACACACAGGACGCGATTACAGCGTGAGCGCGGCTATACAGTGTCTACGCTCAATACGCTCGCAGCAGCGTCAAACAGCGATCACTACTGCGCAAGCTCAAGCACTCAAAAACACGGAACAGCAGCTGCTGGCTTACTTGAATGCTCAATATTGCGTGGCTGATGTGTGCTGATACAAAATATTATAGATTAAGTAATCCCTAACATTATGACCCAATCGCCAACAAAAACAATGACTTGCGTCACACATAAAAAGAGGTCGTCCGCAAAAATGTTTGAATTTACATTTATACGTAAGAGAACAACACATTTTGGGGAACTGCGCTATGAAACAGGCCAAGCTATTGACGCAACAGGAGCGCAAGCGACTGGCAGCTGTAATTGACCACAAGCGCTATGCAACTCGCAACCACACAGCTGTAGCGCTTTCGTTTTATGCAGGACTGCGTGCGTGTGAGATCGCGGCACTGCGGGTTGGAGACGTATTTGACGACACGGGTGCTGTACGTGACACGATACATTTGCGGGCAGCGCAGACAAAGGGCAACGACGCGGCGACAGTGCTCGTAAACAAAAGACTGGCGCAACAACTCAAGCGTTATGCTGCACAGCACCCAAATCGCACTCAGCAACCCAATGCCCCACTCATATACTCAGCAAAGGGCGGCAGCTTTACTGCGCAAACCATCGTCAATCTGTTTCAAGCACTTTACAAAGCAGCTGGTATAGCAGGTGCAAGCTCACACTCAGGTCGCAGGCAGTTTGTGACAGAGTTGGCTGACAAGGGCATTAACGCACGTGTCATCCAGGCTCTTGCACGTCACAAGCACCTCAACACCACAATGCGTTATATTGATTTGAACGAAAACAAGCTGCGCAGTGCGGTTGAGCTGGTGAACTACTGAACGGACGAAAGAACGAAACGAACGAAACGAACACTATTTCCACTATGCCCCTACCCCGTTCCGTCAACTCAAATCTATTACTGCGCACAAGCGTCTTGCCCGTCTAAATTCAGCCAGTTCTTTCACAGCACGCTATGCAGGCGGCACAGGCTTGACGGGCTTTTCAGTGTCAAAACGGCGCTTGCGACTGCGCATACGGGTCAAGTTGCGCTCCCAGTCTGTTTTTCTGTCAGCAGTGCTTGGCTTGCGCTTGCGCTTTTTCCTGCCCTCTAAAATCTCCCATATACGCAAAATCACCACCTCAAAAACATAAGTACTTCACCAGCTCAAACCGCAGCAGACCAAGCGGCCACAGCATAACCAACTTCACACAACTATTTATAAAGACTTGTCATCCACCGTCAGATGCGGTCCACTACTTCAAACTTTGAAGTAAGGAGCAAGGTATGGCTGACACACTGGACACCAAGCTAGAGCAACTGAAATCGGCTGCAGAAGCGCAAACTCAGACACACGCTGCCAGCCGTCAACAGCTATATGAAAACTTCGTTGATACATATTTATGGTGGCGAGAAGCGGAGCAGAAAAAAGATTACCTTCAAAAGACCTTCAAAGCGGCAGGCATTCAAACACGCAAGCGCAACACCAATGCTCCCAACTTCTACCCCGTCATAAGGCTTGTTTGGAGCATTGACAGCGGCCAAGCACCTAAGACCGCTGTGTGCTGCTCGTTGACGCCTGTGCGCTTACATCAAACTTTGAAGTAACAGTTACATCACTTTCTGCAGTAAAGCTGACGGATATTAACTTCAAGCCAAGCGCAAAAGAGCTGGTCTTAGTCGTAATTCGCCACGGCAGCCACATCGAGTACAGTATTTTTGCTGTCAAGAACTGCCGCGCAGTAGATGTTGCCTATCATTACTGTACTTAGAATAGTACGGTCTAATGGGGTTGTAATAATTGGACCAATGTAGTGCTCATTATAAGCGAGGTATGGCTCTTCCAAGCTGAAGGCAACAACTGTTTTCAACGAGTGATATTCGTCTTTAGCTACGTCCAGCGGCAAGTCAAATGCCAACACCTCATCAGGCTCCAATCCATCGCCAGACCAATGGGGCATATCAGCTGATATCAAGCCTTGGAAATATGGGCCTCCAGACCCACGGCTTGGAGTTAATTGCGCTACGGAGATCGTACGGCGCACAATCTCTTTAACCTCAACGGACGCACCCAATGCGTTGCCGCCAGCATACGTCCCAACAACTTCTTCTTCTAATATAAGATCAAAAGAAATGTATTCGTAAAAATCATATTGACCTATCACCTCAGTATTTTGCAAAGCTGTCCCTGCGTCACCGTAGCCGTTAGAAATAAAGTATCTATTATATAGCACACGCTCTAGATCAGCGTCATACCTGGCCGTTGTGAAGTCTTGATCTGGATATTTTGGATCGCCGTGCGTGAAGGCTACAACTGGCGCATCAATGAAATCTTTAAGAGCGCTCTGCCTACGGCTTTCAAATTCCTGCGTGGTTTCAAAATCACCTTTTTCAAGAGGGACTGACGATAGGACCGCATCTAAATCAGAACCTGTAAGCGGAGAAAGCAAGTCACCGACCTCAAATGGACAGCTGTTATTAGCCGTTTCCGCTGCCGCGCTGGCGACGGTAGCAAATACGGAAGCAACCACTAAGCTGCTTCGCCCCCACAAAACTCCAATCATCTTACCTCACCCTATCGCTGAGCCTGTTTGCAAGCAAACTACCAAAGGACACTCACAATGCAAGCGCCCTACAGCCGCTCTCCAGCCACACAATGCACACTGACAGCGGCCAAGCACCTTAACGCACTGTGTGCTGCTCGTTGACGCCCCTACGCTTACAGCAAACTTTGAAGTAACAGTTGCATCACTTTTTGTAGTAAAGCTGACTGCATTAGTAAGGTACACGGATGGCGGATTGTGTGCCTGCGTAACGCTGCGCAGCAGCTACTCTACCCACATCCACAGCCATAATCCTTGTACACAAAATTGTACACAGGGTGCACTTTGGGCGCAATATAGCCATATTTTATTGGCTATTTCATAAGTGTAACTCTATTGCAAATCCGTCTACACCGGTTCGATTCCGGTACTCGCCTCCAAGCAAAATCAAGAACTTAGCGAGCACCCGCCGCTCGCCCCGCCCGAAAGTTTACACCCCCGGTTTACACTTCTCGGCCCGGCGCCGCGCGCCGCACCCGACAGCCGACCACCGGTGCGCGCGGGCGATCGCACCGTGGCCTTCTCGCCACGAGTTTTCCGAATCGGTGATCGCCTGACCGGGGCACCGCCCCCTGCCCGTCCGCCGACCTGAGGTGAGTCGCGAGGAAGTGTGCCGCCCGACCGGCAAGCGTGCAGCGTCCGCGTCGGACTGGCGTCGTCGCCGTGCAGGCACGCGGCCGGACCCGGATCAGGCCCGTTCAGCGCCCTGGCGAGCGAGACAGCGAACGTTGCACGAGAAGAGGCAGCGCACCGATCCGCGTCCCAAAGCACGCCGCCCCCGGCCGGCGCCTTATGACGAGCGCGGGCCGCGCCCCGACCGTCAGCGTCCGCCGCGCCGGCGGCGCGGGACGCGGGCGTCGCGTTGGCGCTCTCGGTGGACGATGTAGGCGCCCGAGCCGAGGATGATC
Source organism: Rhodosalinus sediminis (assembly GCF_003385555.1). Taxonomy (GTDB): domain Bacteria; phylum Pseudomonadota; class Alphaproteobacteria; order Rhodobacterales; family Rhodobacteraceae; genus Rhodosalinus; species Rhodosalinus sediminis. The sequence goes on from NZ_QOHR01000012.1 coordinate 40,376, forward strand.
GCGACGCCGAGCCAGGTGAGCGCGTCGGGGAACTCCGCGAAGACGAGGAAACCGGCCGCCGTGGCCCCGACGATCTCCAGGTACTGGAACGGGGCCAGCGTCGTCGCCTCGGCCCGGCGGAACGCTTCCGCGATCAGCACGAAGCTCGCTGCCGCGAAGGCGCCGCAGCCGAGGATCGCGCCCCAGGTCCAGGCGGGCCGGTCCAGCGGCGTCAGATCGATGAGACCACTGGCCCCCAGTCCCGCGGCGAACATGACCATGCCGAGCGCGGCGTAGACCGTCGCCCCGCATTGCACCGTGAGCGCCGAGCGAGTGCCGGAGATGCGGCGGAGCAGGATCATGTTGAGCGCATAAGCCGTGGCCGCGACGAGCGGCAGCAGCGTCGCGGCGCCGAACTCGGAAAACCCCGGCCGGATGACGATGAGCGCCCCCGCCAGCCCGACGCACACGGCGACGTAGCGGCGCGGCCCCGCCACCTCGCCCAGAAGCGGGCCGGCCAGCAGCGTCAGGATCAGCGGCTCTGCGAAGAAGATCGCGATGGCGGTCGCGATGGGCATCACGGAAAACGCCGTCACGAGGCTGATGAGCGTGATCATCACCAGGAGACCCGAGAGCGCGACGACCGGCGAGAACATCGCGCCGCGCAACCGATCGCGCAGCAGGACCGCGACCGGGAGCAGGCAGAGCCCCTGCGCCAGCATCCGCCACATGGTCACCTCGACCGGGTGCATCACGCCGGTCAGCAGCTTGGCGAAGGTGTCGCCGATCGGCAGGAGCAGCATGGCGAGCGCCATGAAGATCATGCCGCTGGTCGGGCTCGACCATACGGGCGCAGCGGCACGGGTCAGGTTCGGAGCGTGGCTCATGACGTCACCTCACAACGATGGCTCCCGCAGACCTCTGCGGAAGACACGTCCGGGCGTTCAGGACGGAACTCAGGAAAGCAGGATGCGACCGTCGTGACGCCATCACGCCGGCAACATGGCTCGCGTAGTCGCGCAGCATGCGGCTGTCAACGTGTCCCGCGCGGAGGCGCTTCGTCGAGGCTGGCCCGCCAGGTGACCGCCGTTGGCGCGACGCGCGATCCCGATGCCCGGAGAGCGCCTACCCGCACCCCCCCGAACGAAAAGCGACTCGACATAACCAGAAATATGGTTACGATGCCTGCCATGAGTATCACGAGCCCCAACGCCCGCGCGCTCGCCGCGCTCGGTCATGACGCGCGGCTGTCGATCTTCCGGCTTCTGGTGAAAGCCGGAGCGGAGGGTCTGCGCGTGAGCGACATCGGAGAGCACCTCGGCCTCGCGCCCTCGACGCTCGCGCATCACCTCTCGACGCTCGTGGACGCGGGCCTCGTCGTACAGGAGAAGCACGGGCGCGAGGTGCTGAACCGCGTCGACTACCCCGCCATGCATCGGGTCCTCGATTTCCTCACGTCGGAGTGCTGCTCCGGGGTCGCCCTTCACACGTCGGAGGATGCCGCGTGACGCGCGAGCCCTGCCCTTTCATGCCTGAAACAACCAGAAAACCGGAGGTCCGGTGATGGCCGACACGACACTCCCCACCACCGGGTCGCGCGCCGCGCTCCGGAGCCTCTGGACGACGCAGCGGGTCTGGCTGGTCTCCGCCCTGATCCTCGCCGTGCTGGCCGTCTTCGCCCCGGCGCAGGCGGGGGAAAGCGCGGTCTTCACGGGCGCCGCGCTTCTGAAAACGGCGCCCTATCTCGTCCTCTCCATCGCCATCGCTGCCTGGGCGGGGGCGACAGGGGCCGACAACCTGATCGCGAAGGCCTTCACCGGCGCGCCGCTCCTGATGATCGTCTTCGGCGCGGCAGCAGGCGGGCTGTCGCCCTTCTGCTCCTGCGGGGTGATCCCGCTGATCGCCGCGCTTCTGGCGATGGGCGTGCCGCTCTCGGCGGTCATGGCCTTCTGGCTGGCCTCTCCGATCATGGACCCGTCCATGTTCGTGCTGACCTCGGGCGTCCTCGATCTGCAGTTCGCCGTGGCCAAGACCCTCGCCGCGATCGGCCTCGGCGCGGTGGGCGGCCTCGTGGTGCATCTGCTGTCCGGCACCGCCGCGCTCGCCGATCCGCTGCGCCCCGGCATCGGCGACGGGGGATGCGGCGGGTCCAAGGTGCGCGCGCCGAAGCCCGTCGTCTGGCGCTTCTGGACCTTGCCCGAGCGGCGGGCGAAGTTCGCGCGCGAGGCCACGAGTACGACGCTCTTTCTCGCCAAGTGGCTGACGCTCGCCTTCCTCCTCGAAAGCCTGATGCTCGCCTGGATCCCGGCCGAGACGGTGACCGCCACGCTCGGCGGCGAGGGGCTCATGCCGATCCTGACCGCGACGGTGGTAGGCGTGCCCGCCTATCTCAACGGCTATGCCGCCCTGCCGCTCGTCGGCGGCCTGATGGAACAGGGGATGGCGCCCGGCGCGGGCATGGCCTTCCTCGTCGCGGGCGGGGTCACCTCGATCCCTGCCGCCGTGGCGGTCTGGGCGCTGGCGCGGCCGCCGGTCTTCGCGCTCTATATCGCGCTCTCGCTCGCGGGGGCCTTCGCCGCCGGCGTCCTGTTCCAGCTCGTCGCGAGCCTGACATGACCGCGGCACCGCCCGTGCCAGTGGAGACCCCGCCGATGCAGATGACCTATTCCGCCAGAGTGCCCGAGGGCGCCGAGGCCGTCCTCATCCCCGGCGGGCTGGTGACCCCGCACGGCAGATGGGCGCCGGTCGCGACGCCCGGGATGGACGCGATCGAGGAGGCCACCACGGGGCAACGGGCCTATCGCTTGGCGCCGGAGGGCGACGAGATCGCCGTCACCTTCCGCTTCGACCCCTCTTGCGGCGCCTACCCCGACGCGATCTTCACGCCCCACCCCTCGCGCTTCACGCGCTACGCGGACGACCTGGTCGCGGAGGTCGACGACATCGCCGGCGACCGCGCGGGCCTCGAGCGCGCCCGCGCCGTGGCGAACCACGTCGCCGCCCGCTTCACCTACGGCCACCCCGAGGCGCGCTTCAACGACGGGTTCGAGGTCGTGCCGGCCCTCGGCTGCGGCCTCGTCGAGGGCTCCTGCGTGGACATCAACACCTACTTCATCGCCGCGCTCCGCGCCGCCGGGATCGAGGCGGGCTACGTCACGGGCTTCTTCTTCCCTGAGGAGAAGGGCGGCACCTGCGAGGACGGCCATTGCTGGGTCGTCACCCGGATCGACGGCGCGAGCGCGGAGTGGGACATCGCCCATCACCTGAAACTCGGGCGTCGCGACATCCATCCCGGCCTCAACCCGAAACCGGGCCGCCGCCTCGCCTGCTTTCACTCGATGGGCCTCGCGTTTCCCGATCTGGGCATCTCCGAGATGACGGCGCTGATCGAGCCGGTCGCTGTGCTCGGGGGAGAGGTCATCCCCTTCGAGGCGCCGCGCATCCGGCTGGCGTTTTCGGGTATCCGCTAAACGTCGTACTCTATAGCATGAACGAACTTTTTACCCATCTGGACGGCACGAGCTGCACCATAGGCTACGCAATATTTCGGGTTCTCTGCAACTACAACACGGATTTTTAGGCGCCTTGTCAGCTCGATATCCAAGTCTTTCAAGAGACAGCCGCCGCCCGTAAGGGTTATACCATATTCGTAAACATCGGACGCCACGTCAGGAGGCGTTCGCTCGAGAACATTTCTAATCGCGATCTCGATATTATCAATTAAAGGCTTCACCGCGACTGAATAGCTTTTCTGGTTAATACTTTCGGATTTTGGAATTCCATCCGTACTGCCGACGCCTGAAATCTGTAATGGTTCCTTATCATCTGCCAGACATGGGCAGTTGGCGGAGCCGATTTCAAGCTTGATTTGCTCAGCTGTTGCCCCTCCTATGTGCAGATTCAATCTCTTTTTAACACTCTGGATAATCGCGGAATCAAAATGATTGCCACCTGTCTTTATAGACGTCGCCTCAACGATACCGCCAAGGGCAACAACTGCAATCTCAGTGGTCCCCCCACCAATATCGACCACCATTGATCCTTTTGGCGTCAATACCGGGAGGTTCGCACCCAAAGCAGCGGCCATCGGCTCTTCGAGCAGGCCAGCGGAGCTCGCACCGGCAGATTTAATCGCCTGTTGTATAGCTCTTTTTTCGACAGGAGTGGCGCCGAAAGGCACACAGACGACAGTCTTGAGCTTCAAGTACCTGCTTCGGGGCGTAGCCTTCTTGAAGAATTGTTTTATCATTGTTTCGGCGTAATCAAAATCCGCGATCACGCCGTCACTCAACGGCTGACTGGCAACGATGCTTTGCGGGGTTTTGCCAAGCATGAGCTTCGCATCTTCGCCCACGGCCAAGAAGTTTCTCTTGCCTTTCGAATTTTGAAAGGCGACCACAGACGGCTCGTCAAGCACGATGCCTTTTCTTGCAGTAACGATGACCGTGTTGGCCGTTCCCAGGTCAACGCCTATATTGTGTGAAAGCATCGGTGCGCCCTGTGTTGTGGCACCCATGCACATATTTGAAGCATAACGCAAGCTATCACAAGGTCACAAAATGATCTCGCCGGTCATATTTTTTAATCTATCGATAAGCTGTCAACTCAAAACGCCCTCGTCATGCCGCGATGCGATACTGAACGTGCGGACTTTGATCCCGCAATATTCGCCGAACGCTGCTCGGGGCCTGTTTGATGGCCCGGCGCAGGGGGTGACGGGGCATCGAGGAGCGTGGACGACTGGTGGACGGCGGCCATACACGCATAGCCTGCGGGTTGGCTCCTCGTGGCAACGAACGCGTGTTCCGGAGGGAATGACCTCGCATGCGCGATGACGCCGGTGGTCAGGCAGCATTCACTTGTGGCTCGAAAGACGGTCCGCCGGAGCGGGCTCAAGGACCAGCCCAGTGCATCCGGGCGATCCGCGGCCAGAGGAGAGCCCAGAGGGGCGTGGCTTTTCTTGAGAGCACGAGCGTCATCCGTCCGCCCGAGAGGACAAGCCGAGAGCCGGCGCGGCGCACGTGATCGCGCGGGTGGCGCAAGCTCCAGCCGCCCCGGTGATGTGCGCCATGGCGCGGCGGGCGATGTGCGTCAGCTGATAGGTCAGGAGCGAGATGAGCAGCCGGACCTGGTGTGCGGGGCGAAGGCATCGACGGCCTCGGAGCCGCTCGGCGGCCTCTGACCCCGCCAGTGCGACTTCGGCCGGTTGGTCGATGAGAGCGCGGGGCCGAGGACGTCCTTCAGTTCGCCCATATGACCCTCGGCGGGGGCCGCGCTCGCGGTCATGGTCGAGTACCTCCTGTCGGCTCATCTGGCCATGGTCCAGCGAGGTTACGAGGAAGAAGCGGTCGAGCAGCAGGTTGTCTTCGCGCTCCTGGACGACGAGCACGATGCGGCGGGGCCGCTTCTTCCTCCCGGCGCCGCGGATCGGTCAGCTGCGGGATCATCCACTCAACGATGCCGCTTCGCTCCATGATCTCGCGCAGCACCACGGCCCCGTTCAGCAGGCTTGCGCGCCCCCGTCGGTTGCACCGGACTGCCGAACGCGCGGTCAGCCGCTCTGCCCGGCTCCCCACGCGGAAGCCTTGCAGGCGTGCAGGTGACAAGCTATATGACCAAGTCATACTCGGAGTGTCCACATGACCGTCAAGACGACGCTGAGCTTCACCGACCGCCACCATCGCTTTCTCGTCGAGAAGGTTGACGAGGGCGTGTTCGCGACGCAGAGCGCGGCTGTGGCAGCCGCTCTTGAACAGATGATGCGGGATGACGAGGAACGCGAGCTGGCGCTTGCCGCGATGACCGAGGAGCTTCGCGCCCGCCTCGGCACGCCCCGCGCCGACTATGTCTCGGCCGAAAAAGCCTTCAGCGCCGCCCGTGCGCGGCTTCGAACCGCCAGTAAGACGTGAGCTACCGCATCCGATTTCATCCTGCCGTTTCCGAGGATCTCGATTCCATAACGGCATGGCTGATGGACTACGCCGGCTCCGCGGTGGCAGAGCGCCGGCTGGAGGAAATCGAAGCGACGATCGAGGCCTTGGCCAACCTGCCGCACAAGGGCAGCCGTCGCGACGAGATCGCTCCAGGATTGCGCGCCGTTCCCGCCGGCCGAAAAGCGGTCGTCGCGTTCACAGTGGACGACGATAGCCGCGAAGTTCACGTGCACGCCGTCGCCTATGCCGGCGCCGACTGGATCGCGCGGAGCAAGGAACGCCGACGCTGACGTGCGACTCGGGCTTGGGCTGGTGGCCGTGGACTTCGATGCGAAGGCTGTCGACATCGAGGGTCAGCCGCCGGGGCCGCTTGCCGCCCCGCTCAGCGCGCGGGGCCCGGGCGCCGAGCTCGAGGGCCGCCTTGCGTAGCTCGGACCGGTTGGACGGCTCCGCCATGATGGCGGTGAAGCGCGACAGCGTGGGCTGCGAGGCCAAGCCATGCGGGCGGTCGAGCGGGGTGCGCCCGGAGGCCGAACTGGCCGCCCGCCGGAAGGCGGGATCGTCCCTGAGCGCGTCCGCGTCGTCGTGGTCGCGCCAGCCCTGCGCGGCGAGCAGAACGCTCGTCCGGATCAGCGAGGGGAGGTCATGGACCACGTCCTCCCGGCGCCGCGGATCGGTCAGCTGAGGGATCATCCACTCGACGATGCCGCTCCGCTCGAGGACCTCGCGCAGCACCACGGCCCCATCGGGGGCCACGGTCCTGCCGAACCACCAGTCAGCCACTCGGCCCGGCTCTCGACGCGCAGGGACCTGTTGAACCCCGTGGCGACCGGCTGTCGCGTTCCACCCGTGGCGTGCTCCGAACGTTGCTGTCGGGTTTCGTGTAGCAACTTGATTCTACAGAGCTTTCGCGGGCACGCCAGCCATCTCCCCCGATTTCGATGAATAAGGTGGGTTGATACTTCGATCACTCCGCGTCGACCGACCCTGATCTGTGGAGGATCCGCTGGCCGGGGTCGCGCGATGCAGCGCGGCGCATGCTGGCGGCGGTGCCGGGCCGGGCCGCGGCGGCCGAAACAGGTCCGCCCGGCGCCGCGCCCAGTGTGCGATGATGGGCGGCGCTTAGCCGCATTGGGGGCGCGCGCGGCGGGCAGCTACCTTCTTATCGAAGTTCGCATCCGGGATCAGACCTATGTCGCTCGACGCGCGCGTCAGAATGCTGAACCGCTGGTTTTTCGGCCGCCCCGGCTGGGACATCATGGCGCACGCGCTCAACGCCATGGGACGCGTCGCGGTGGTCAGCTCCTTCGGCGCGGACTCGGCGGTGCTCCTGCACATGACAGCCAGGATCGACCCGCGCGCCCCGGTGCTGCTCGTCGATACCGGGCGGCTCTTTCCCGAGACGCTGGCCTATCGCGACATGCTCGCAGACCGCCTCGGGCTCGCGGGGCTGGAGGTCATCCGCCCCGACCCCGAGCGCATCCGCGCCGTCGATCCGGACGACACGCTTTACCACGAGGACCCGGACGCCTGCTGCGCCCTGCGCAAGACGGAGCCGCTGCAGGCGGCGCTCGCCAGGTTCGACGGCTGGGTCACCGGGCGCAAGCGCTACCAGACCGCAGAGCGTGCGACGCTGGACCCCTTCGAGGTCGAGCGCCCGCCCGACGCCCCGCCGCGGATCAAGGTGAACCCCCTCGCCCACTGGACGGCCGACGACGTCGCCCACTACATCACCGCGTACGATCTGCCCCAGCACCCGCTGGTCGCCGAGGGCTACCCTTCGATCGGCTGCTGGCCCTGCACCATGCCCGTGGACCCGGGCGAAGACCCCCGCGCCGGTCGCTGGCCGGGCGCGGAAAAAACCGAATGCGGCATCCACATCTCCGGCGGCGAAGTGCGGCGCGGCCCGGCCGGAGACGCGTGAACGGACGCGCCCTCTGGCGCCGGCACTGAGGTCGGTCGCCAGTCCACCGCGCGCCGCCTCCGAGGCGCCCTGCCCTGCATAGCCCCACCAGCAAGAAAGCGATCGCGCCAGCCGCTTGGGTTGGCCACGGCCACGCCGACCTCACGCACCACCGGCTTCGGCGGCTTGTTAACCACTTGGAAACCCTCCGCTGACCATACCGGTGATCGGCTGGATTTGTCGCAAAGTGGACCGGCTGCGGCGCCCTGTCCTGAAAGACGGGACGCCCTCGTGCCCGGAGAGAGACGATATGACCAAACGCGCGCTCATCACCGGCATCACCGGGCAGGATGGCTCCTACCTCGCGGAGTTCCTCCTCGCGAAGGGCTACGAGGTGCACGGAGTCAAGCGCCGCGCCTCTCTCTTCAACACCGAGCGGATCGATCACATCTACCAGGATCCGCACGATCCCGACCCGCGGTTGCAGCTGCATTACGGCGATCTCACCGACATCCAACCTCACGCGGATCCTCGCGGAGGTGCGCCCTGATGAAGTCTATAACCTCGGCGCGCAGAGCCATGTCGCGGTGAGCTTCGAGAGCCCGGAGTACACCGCCGACGTCGACGCGATGGGCACGTTGCGGCTCTTGGAGGCCATCCGGTTCCTCGGGCTCCATGAGACCACGCGCTTCTACCAAGCCTCGACCTCGGAGCTCTACGGCCTCGTGCAAGAGGTGCCACAGACCGAGGCGACGCCCTTCCACCCGCGCTCACCCTACGCCGTGGCGAAGCTCTACGCCTACTGGATCACGGTGAACTACCGCGAGGCCTACGGGATGTATGCCTGCAACGGCCTCCTCTTCAATCACGAGAGCCCGCGGCGGGGCGAGACCTTCGTCACCCGCAAGATCACCCGCGGCTTCGCCAATATCGCGCAGGGCCTGCAGGACTGCCTCTACATGGGCAACATCGACGCGCTGCGCGACTGGGGCCACGCGAAGGACTACGTGCGCATGCAGTGGATGATGCTGCAGCAGGAGACGCCGGAGGATTTCGTGATCGCCACCGGCGAACAGTATTCCGTGCGCCGGTTCATCACCTGGGCCGCCGAGGAGCTCGGCATCGAGCTCACCTTCGAGGGCGAGGGCGTCGAGGAGATCGCCCGCGTGGCCCGCGTGCGCAGCGACAGCGCCCCGGCCGTGCGGCCCGGCGACGTGATCCTGCGCATCGACCCGCGCTACTTCCGCCCCGCCGAGGTCGAGACGCTCCTCGGCGACCCGGCGAAGGCCAAGGCGAAGCTCGGCTGGACGCCCGAGATCACCGCCCGCGAGATGTGCGCCGAGATGGTCGCCGCCGACCTCGAGACCGCACGGCGCCATGCGCTCTTGCGCGAGAACGGCTACGACATCCCCGTCGCGCAGGAGGGCTGAGGCCATGAAGATCTACATCGCCGGCCACCGCGGCATGGTGGGGAGCGCCATCCTGCGGCAGCTGGAGGCGCGGCGGGATGCGGGGGAGGATCTCGATCTGATCACCCGCACGCACGCCGAGCTCGACCTCACCGATCAGGCGGCCGTGCGTGCCTTCATGGCCGCCGAGCGGCCCGACGTCGTGATCCTCGCCGCGGCGAAGGTCGGCGGCATTCACGCCAACAACACCTACCCGGCCGAGTTCATCCACGCGAACCTGATGATCGCGGCAAACGTGATCCACGCCGCCCACGAGGCCGGCGTCGAGCGGCTGTTGCAGCTCGGCTCGTCCTGCATCTACCCGCGCGACGCGGCGCAGCCGATGGCGGAGGACGCGCTGCTGACGGGCCCGCTCGAGCCCACGAACGAGCCCTACGCCATCGCCAAGATCGCCGGCATCAAGCTCTGCGAGAGCTACAACCGGCAATACGGGCGGGATTATCGCTCCGTCATGCCGACGAACCTCTACGGCCCGGGCGACAACTTCCACCCCGAGAACAGCCATGTCCTGCCCGCCCTGATCCGCCGCTTCCACGAGGCGACGCAGACCGGCGCCGAGCGCGTGACCATCTGGGGCACCGGCAGGCCCCGGCGCGAGTTCCTGCACGTCGACGACATGGCCGAGGCGAGCCTCTTCGTGCTCGACCTCGACCGGGCCACCTACGAGGCCAACACCGAGCCCATGCTCAGCCACATCAACGTCGGCACCGGCGAGGACATCTCGATCCTCGAGCTCGCGCGGATGGTGGCCGAGGTCACGGGCTTCACGGGCCGGATCGAGACCGATCCGACGAAGCCCGACGGCACGCCGCGCAAGCTGATGGACGTCTCGCGCCTCACGGCGATGGGCTGGCGCGCGAGGATCGGCCTCCGCGAGGGTGTCGAGGCGACCTATCGCTGGTATCTGGAGAACGCGGCCCGGGTACGGGCCTGAACGGGAGAACACATGACCCCGATCCATCCCGTCCTCCTCGCCGGGGGCTCCGGCACGCGGCTCTGGCCGCTCTCGCGGAAGTCCTACCCGAAGCAGTTCGCGCAGCTCACCGGGCCCGAGAGCCTCTTTCAGGCCTCGGCGCGGCGGCTTTCCGGGCCGGGCTTCGCCGCGCCGCTGGTGATCACCGCCGAGCCCTTCCGCTTCATCGCGACCGAGCAGCTCGCCGGCGTGGAGCAGGCCGCGCAGACGGTGCTGATCGAGCCCGAGGGGCGCAACACCGCGCCCGCCGTGCTCGCCGCCGCGCTCTGGCTCGCCGAGCGGGAGCCGGAGGCGCTCGTCCTCGCCGCGCCCTCGGACCACGTGATGCCGGAGCCGGAGGCCTTCCGCGCCGCCGTCGCCGCCGCCGCGCCGCGCGCGGCCGAGGGCGCGCTCGTCACCTTCGGCATCGCGCCCACGCGGGCCGAGACGGGCTACGGCTACCTCGAGCTCGCCCCCGAGGCCGAGGCGGGGGCCGAAACGCCGCAGCCACTGGCCCGCTTCGTCGAGAAGCCCGACGCCGCGCGCGCCGCCGAGATGGCCGCCTCCGGCCGCCATCTCTGGAACGCCGGCATCTTCCTCGCCCGCGCGGACGCGCTGCGCGACGCCTACGCGCGCCACGCGCCGGAGGTGCTCGAGGGCGTCGCGGCCGCGCTCGCCGGGGCCGAGGCCGACCTCGGCTTCACCCGGCTTTCGCCGGAGCCATGGGCCACGCTTCCGGACATCTCAATCGACTACGCGGTGATGGAGAAGGCCGAGGACCTCGCCGTCATGTCCTACGCCGGGCGTTGGTCCGACCTCGGCGGCTGGGACGCCGTCTGGCAGGAGGCGGGGCCGGACGCCGACGGCACCGTGGCCGGTGACGGCGCCACGGCGATCGACTGCCGCGACACGCTCCTGCGCGCGGAGAGCGGCGGCCAGCGCATCGTGGGCCTCGGGCTCGAGGACATCGTCGCGGTGGCCATGCCCGACGCCGTCCTCGTGGCGAAGAAGAGCGAGGCGCAGCGCGTGAAGGAGGCCGTCGCGGCGCTGAAGGCCGAGGGCGCGGCGCAGGCCGTGCAGCTCCCCGTCGATCACCGCCCATGGGGCAGCTTCGAGAGCCTCGTCACCGGCCCGCGCTTCCAGGTGAAGCGCATCGTCGTGAAGCCCGGCGCCGCCCTCTCGCTCCAGTCCCACCACCACCGCGCCGAACACTGGATCGTGGTCGAAGGCACCGCGAAGGTCACCATCGACGACGCCACCCAACTCGTCTCCGAGAACCAGTCCGTCTACGTCCCCCTCGGCGCCGTACACCGCCTCGAGAACCCCGGCAAGCTCGACGTCGTCCTCATCGAGGTCCAGACCGGCGCCTACCTCGGCGAGGACGACATCACGCGGTATGAGGACGTGTACAGGAGGGGGTGAACAGGATGGGCGCGAGGGGCGGCTTGGTTGCGACAAAGCCGCCTCTGCTCATGCTCGAAGGCTCAGGGCCGCTCGGGAATGTCCACGAGATCGCCGCGCGGGATGCGGCGCTCGGCGTCGTACATCGGCAGCGCGCAGATTTCGGCATCGCGGGTCACGCCGTCGCGGCAGGCGACCTCGAGACGCGTGCCGGGGCCGAGGTCCGGGTTCTCGAGGCGCACGATCGCCACGCCGCACGCCTGATAGGGCGACCACGCGCTGGAGCAGACGCGGCCCGCCGGCGCGCCCGCCTGCCAGAGCACGGGACCGAGCCGCGCGACGCCGCCCGCCACGCGCAGGCCCCACGTCCGGCAGCGGCGGTCGGCGCCTTCCAGTGCGGCCTTGCCGACGTAGTCGCCCTTGCTGACGCTCACCATGGCGCCGAGCCCGGCGGCGAAGGGCGTCACCGAGCCGTCGAAATCCGCGCCCGCGTTCAGGAGCCCCGCCTCGATGCGGCGCGCGCCGCCGATGGCGACAGGCGTCAGACCGTAGGGCGCGCCCGCCTCCAGCAGCCGTGCGCCCACGGCCGCGGCATCGATCTCGGGGCCGAGGTAGACCTCCCAGCCGAGCTCGTTGGTGAAGCCCGTGCGGGTGATCACCACCTCCTGCCCCGCGATGGTGACCCGCGCCGCATCGAAGTAGCGGAAGGGCTCCGGGTAGGCGCCGTCCACCGCCGCCGCGAGCACGCGGAGCGAGTCAGGCCCCTGCACCTGGCTGATCCAGACCTGCGGGTCGGTCACCTCGACGTCGAGGTCCTGCGCATGCGCGCGCAGCCAGTGCGTCAGGTCGCCGTCGGCCTGCCCGTACCAGAAGCGATCCTCGGCGAGGCGCACCAGTACGCCGTCGAGGATCATGCCGCCGTCGGCATAACACGCGATCTGATAGCTGCACCGCCCGACGCGCACTTTCGAGACGTCGCGCGTGAAGACGCGGTCGAGGAGCCGCTCGGCATCCGGGCCGCGCACCTCGATCGGCAGCTCGCCCGTGTGGCGCAGGACCGCTTGGCGGCGCAGGCGCCAGTACGCCTCGTCCGGCGGGATCGCGCCCATCGCCACGGCGGTGAGCCGGCGGTTGTAGAGGGTGTATTCCGGCGCGTAGGCGAGTTCCTGATGCACCAGCGGATGCGTCGCCATGGTGCCGGCGAATTCGCTCCTCTGCTCGCCGTCGCCCACCTGCGGCAGCACCGCGAAGCGCAGATCGTCCGTGAAGTCCCGCATGGTTCCTCCCTCCATACGTGACGCTGCCCGGCCGCTCGGAGCGACGCACAGCGCGTTTCCCTGATCATGACGGTTACGCGCGGTCACGTGGCTCCGGACGCCCAAGACCGCCCGTTCAGAGTGCATGTCCGACATTTTCGACCGAGACCCCGCGTCCGCGGCGCCTGAACGGCGCCCCGGAGCCGCGTATCCTTGCCACGCAACCGCCGCAGCGCCGGACACGCGCAGGAGCGTCTCAGTCGAGAAACGCCTTCTCCAGGACGTAATGACCCGGCGTCGAGTTCGCCCCTTCGCGGAGGCCGTAGCCCTCGAGCTGCGCCTTGATCTCGAGGTTGAAGGCGAGGTTGCCGCAGACCATCGCCCTGTCGTGCTCGGGCGACAGCGGCGGCACGCCCAGATCCGTGAAAAGCTTGCCCGCGCGCATGAGGTCCGTGATGCGGCCCATGACCGAGCTCTCCTCGCGCGTGGTCGTCGGGTAATAGCGCAGCTTCGCGAGGTTCTCCGCGCCGAGCAGTTCCAGGAGGAGCGCGTTTTCCGGGATCGACCGGAGAAGCTCCGCGCTATAGGCGAGCTCGCCCCTGTCGCGGCAGGTGTGGGTCAGGATCACCTCGTCGTAGTCCTCGAAGGTCTGCGGATCACGCAGGAGCGAGGCGAAGGGCGCGATGCCGGTCCCCGTCGCGAAGAGCCAGAGCCGCTTGCCGGGCAGAAGCGCGTCGTGGACGAGGGTGCCCACCGGCTTCGGGCGCAGGATGATCCCGTCGCCCGGCACGATATGCTGCAGCCGCGACGTCAGCGGGCCGTCCGGCACCTTGATCGAGTAGAATTCCAGTTCGTCGTCCCATGGCGGGGACGCGATGGAATAGGCGCGCAGGAGCGGCTTGGCCTTGCCGGTCCTCGCATCGGGTGCGCCCATGAGCCCGAGCATCACGAACTCACCCGCACGAAAGCGCAGGCTCGCGGGGCGCGTCACGCGGAACGAAAACAGCCGATCGGTCCAGTGGCGCACCTGCGTCACGGTCTGCGCGTCGGGATGGGTCGAGCGGCGGCTCGGAAGGCCGTCGCTCACGGCAGTCTGATGGGTCATCGCACCTCTCTCCGGCGCCGCTCGCGCCGCCTGTTGGGTCTATCGCTGCAAGGGGACGCGTCGCGCCTCAGCCGCGCAGGCGCGCCTGGTAATCATGCGCCTGCCAGCGCGCGCGGGCGCGCCACTGCTCTTCGGGCTGGCGCGCAGCGAGGGCCGCGTCGATCTCCACCTCGTCGAAGCCGCAGCGCCGCGCCATCGCGTACTGGTCGGCGATCACATGGCCATGGGCCCGTATCCGGCCGCGATAGCCGCGCAGCCGCAGAAGCCGCGCGAGGGTGAAGCCGCGCCCGTCGGCCGAGGACGGGAAGGCGATGCGCACCATCTCCACCCCCTCCGGCAGCCGGTCCAGCGCCGCCGGGTCGGTGTCGGGGGGCAGATCGACCCCGGGGGCGCCCCCCTCCCCGAGCGTGGCGAAGCCGCCCTGCCAGTCGTCGGGCCGGAAGCCCGCGTCGGTGACGATCACGCTCATTGGGTCGCTCCTTGCCGCACGGCGCGGCCGTTAAGGAAATGGATGCCGCACTCGTCCTTGTCCTCTCCGCGCCAGCGCCCGGCCCGCACGTCCTCGCCCTCGGCCACCTGCGAGGTGCAGGGCCAGCACCCGATGGAGGGGTAGCCCTGCGCCACCAGTGGATGGCGCGGCAGGTCGTGCTGCGCCATGTGTGCGCGCACATCCTCGAGCTTCCAGCCGGCGAGCGGATTGACCTTGATCCGGCCCTGCGCCGCCTCGGCCTCGAAGAACGGCAGATCCGCGCGCCCCGGCGACTGATATCGCTTGCGCCCGGTGATCCAGCCGTCGAACCCCGACAGCGCGCGTTCCAGCGGCTCCGTCTTGCGCAGCGCGCAGCAGGCATCGGTGTCTCTGGTCCTGAGCGCGCCCTCGGGATCCTCGCGCGCGATGCGCGCCGCGTCCGTCCGCAACACGCGGACGTCGCGCAGGCCGAGATGCGCCGCGACCTCCTGCTGGTAGCTCAGCGTTTCCGGGAAAAGGAGGCGCGTGTCGATGAAGAGCACCGGCACCCGGGGGTCCGTCAGCGCAAGGAGATGCAGCAGCACCACCGACTCCGCGCCGAAGCTCGACACGAGCGCGATCTCTCCGGTCTCGGGATCGTCCAGAGCGGTCCGCAGCACCTCCCGCGCGTCGAAATGCCTTGCGCGCGCGTTCAGCCGCGCCGCCCGCGCGCGCAGCGCCTCCGGATCACGCGCCGGCGACGTCTCGGGCTCGATCCGCTCAGGCCGCATCGCTCGCGCCTCCCACGGCGGGTTTCGCGGTATCCGGGTAGAGCGCGGCCTTGAACGGGGCCATGCCGACCCGGCGGTAGGTCTCGATGAAAGTCTCCCCGGGCGAGGCGCGCTCGGCCAGGTAGGTCTCGACGATGGTTTCCACCGCGCCGACGATCTCGTCGGCGGCGAAGCCAGGGCCGGTGCGTTCGCCGAGGCTCGCCGTCTCCGTGTGATCCCCGCCGAGCGTGATCTGGTAGTTCTCCACCCCGGCGCGATCGAGGCCGAGGATGCCGATATGGCCGACGTGGTGGTGGCCGCAGGCATTGATGCAGCCCGAGATCTTGATCTTCAGGTCGCCGATCTCGTGCTCGATCTTCAGCGCGTCGAAGCGCGTCGCGATCTCCTGCGCGACGGGGATCGAGCGCGCCGTGGCCAGCGCGCAGTAATCGAGCCCCGGGCAGGCGATGATGTCCGAGATCAGACCGATGTTGGCCGTCGCCAGGCCGTGCGCCCTGAGGATCGCGTGCACCTCCGGCAGGTCCGCCTTGTGCACATGGGGCAGCACCACGTTCTGCTCGTGCGAGATGCGCAGCTCATCATGGCCGAAGCGCTCGGCGATATCCGCCATCACGCGCATCTGCGCCGAGGTCGCGTCGCCCGGCGTCGCGCCGTGCGCCTTCAGGCTGATCTGGGCGATGGCATAGCCCTCGGCGCGATGCGGGAACAGGTTCGTGTCCGCCCAGGCGCGGAAAACGGGATCCTCCGCGTAGGCTGCATCGAACGACGCGGTCGAGGCGGTCCGGAACGGCGGCGGCGCGAACTGCGCAGTGATCGCCGCCAGCCGCTCCTGATCGACGCCGGAGAAGCCGGGCCGGATCTCCGCGAACCGCGCCGCCACCATATCGCGGATCGCCTCAATGCCGTGCTCGTGCACGGTGATCTTGATCCTGCTCTTGAACTTGTTGTCGCGCCGGCCGAGCAGGTTCCAGACCGAGACGACCGCTCCCAGATAGGCCAGCAGATCCTCCGACGGGACGAACTCGGCGATGACCTTCCCGATCATCGGCGTCCGGCCGAGGCCGCCGCCCACGAGCACCTGAAAGCCGATCTCGCCCTCCCTTTCGACGAGCCGCAGGCCGATGTCGTGCGCCGCCGTCACGGCGCGGTCGTTCGAGCTTCCGGTGACGGCGATCTTGAATTTGCGCGGCAGAAACTGGAACTCGGGGTGGTCGGTCGACCACTGCCGGATGAGCTCCGCCACCGGCCGGGGGTCGGCCACCTCGTCCGCGGCCGCGCCGGCGAAGTGGTCCGCGGTCACGTTGCGGATCGTGTTGCCGGAAGTCTGGACGGCGTGCATCTCGACCTCCGCCAGCGCGTCGAGGATATCAGGCACGTCGCGCAACCGGGGCCAGTTGAACTGAATGTTCTGCCGGGTCGTGAAATGGCCGTAGCCCTTGTCCCAGGTGTCGGCGATATGGGCGAGCTGGCGCATCTGCGCGGACCGCAGCGTGCCGTAGGGGATCGCGATCCGCAGCATGTAGGCGTGCAGTTGCAGGTAGAGCCCGTTCATCAGCCGCAGAGGCTTGAACTCCTCCTCGGTCAGGCTCCCGTCGATGCGGCGCTCGACCTGCGCGCGGAACTGGCGGTTGCGCTGGGCCACGAAGGCCGCGTCGAAGTCGTCGTAACGATACATGTCGCTCTCCCGTCGCGGGGCTCAGCTCGTGGATTTGGCGAAGACGTAACCAGAGGGTCCGGCGCGCCGGAACGCCTCGCGGAAATGGGTCGGCTCCGGGCCGTCCGGACCCTCCGCCATGTCGGCGAGATAGACGCCGACCACCTCGCCCGCGCGCGCCTGCGCCTCGATCAGGCGGACCTGCGCATCCGCCTCGTCGGTCAGCAGTTCGGCCCGCGCCAGATCGCGCGTCCAGCTTCCGTCTGCGGCGAGATAGACGACGTCCCCCTCAAGGAGCGCGTTGCCGGTGACGACCTTCGGGGTGAAGGGACGGGGCATCAGAGCACCTCCTGTCTGGGCAGCTCGGGGATCACCTCCGCCGCAGCCCGGGGCGCGAGCCCGTAGAGGAGGAGCGCGGGGCCGGAGAGCTGCGCCGCGGTGAGCTCGGCGGCGAGCCCGGAGAGCGACGTCGCGATCACCCGCTGATCCGCGCGCGAGGCGTTCTCGACCACCGTGACCGGCGTCGCGGGGTCCGCGCCGTGCATCATCAACCGCCCCTGGATGAAGCGCGCAGCCTTCTTGCCCATGTAGATCGCCGCGACCTCGCCCGGCTTCGCGAGCGCCGTCCAGTCGTGATCGGCGAAGCCTTTCATGTCGTGGCCCGTCAGCAGGCGCACCGAGGCATTGCGCGCGCGTTGCGTCAGGCTCTGCCCGATCCCGGCGACGGCGGAGGCCGCGGCGGTGATGCCGGGGACCACCGTGTAGGGCTGACCGGCGGCGCTGACCGCCTCGATCTCCTCATCGAGGCGACCGAAGACCCCCGGATCCCCGGACTTCAGCCGCACGACCTGCGCGCCCGCCTTCACGTGCTGCAGGATCAGGTCGTTGATCTCGGACTGCGCCACCGACGGGCCGAAGCCCTCCTTCCCGGCGGAGATCATGCGCGCCTCACGCCGGGCGAGATCGAGGATCTCCGGCGCGATCAGCCGGTCGTGGATCACCACGTCGGCGGTATCGAGCAGCTTGCGCGCCTTGAGCGTCAGAAGCTCCGGATCGCCCGGCCCAGCGCCGACGAAGAAGACGTGCCCAGGCGCCTCGTCCTCCGACAAATGCCGCGCCAGAAGGTCGTTGAGCGCGCCCTGCGCCCGCGCCTCGGCGTCGCCGGTCTCGACGCCCTCCACCGCGCGGGGCCCCGCCTCATAATAGTAATCCGCCCAGAAATCGCGGCGCTTGCGCCCGGCCGGCAGCGCCGCGGCCATGCAGCGAAAACGCTTTCCCACCCGTGCCAGCAGGCCGAGCCGCGTGGGCAGCCGTTCCTCGAGGTCGGCCTTGATCGACCGCGCGAGCACCGGGGCGGCGCCCTCCGTGCCGATCGCCACCGTGACCGGGTCGCGGTCCACGATGGCGGGCGTGATGAACTGACTGTCGCCGAGGTTGTCGACGATGTTGATCAGCGCCCCGTCCGCCCGCGCGATGGCCGAGGTGCGGGCGTCCTCGGCCACGTCTTCGTCGGCGGCGTAGAAGAGCGCGGCGCAGGTCGTGTCCCCCGGCTCCATCGCCCGACGCAGGAGGCGCAACCGCCCCTCCGCCGCCCAGGCCGCGATGTCGGGCGCCGGATCGGGCGCGAAGACCGTCAGATGCGCCTCGGTCTTCAGAAGCAGCCGCAGCTTGGCGCAGGCCGCCTCGCCGCCGCCCGAGAGCACAACGCGCCGGCCGGCCAGCGCCACGAAGATCGGAAAATGCTGCATGTCTCGCGCCTCCGGGTCCGCCGTGTCCCGAGGCGAGACTTAGAATAATGTTCCGATATTTGGCCATATACCGGCATAAATAAGGAAATACTGCCCTAAAATACCGCCTTAACACAAAGAACGTCCGCATACGGCGTCGCACCGCAGAACGCGTGCTCCACAGACCGCGCTCTCAGTCGACTACCCTCCGCCCCGGACGGCACGACCTGGATCTCGACGGACCCGACGACGGCGTCGATAACCGGTTCGGAGAAACCTTCTGGTTTCCCATGGTCAGATTCAGAGCCTGCCGAGGAGATCGAAGCGTCCGAGCGGCGGGACCCAGCGCTGTCGCGCCGGTCGGACCCTGACGCGCTGCTTCGCCGCGCTGCGGTTCGCGCGTGCGCCTGCCCAGGGGGCACCTTAACGTCCGTTCCTTATAAGAGAACGACTTAATACATTTAATCAATTTTTCTTTTGCCGAGGGACGCGCCATGTGCACCGGACGCATAATATCGGGGCGCAGGGACATGGACATACTGGCAGAGATCGCGGGCACGTTGCTCACTCAGGCGCAGAAACCGACGCTGGCATTCCTGATGGGGGGCATGCTTCTCGCGGCGCTCGGCAGCCGGCTCGAGGTGCCGGAGCAGGTCTACAAGCTCATCGTCCTGCTCCTGCTGTTAAAGGTGGGGCTCGGCGCGGGGATTTCGCTGCGCGAAGCGGACCCGGTCACGCTCGCGGCCCCGGCGGCGGCGGCGGTCGCCCTCGGCATCGCGCTCGTGCTGATCGGCGCGCGCTCGCTGGCCGTCTGGCCGGGCGTGGGCCGGATGGACGGCATGGCGACCGCGGGGCTGTTCGGGGCCGTGTCCGCCTCCACGCTCGCGGCGGGCATGGCGGTGCTCGACAGCGAAGGCGTCGCCTACGAGGGCTACATCGGCGTCCTCTACCCCTTCATGGATGTGGCGGCGCTCATCACCGCCATCGTGCTCGCGCGGGTGTCGGCGGCCCGCGGGACGGCGACGCCGGGCCCGGACGGCACGGCGACGGTCGCGGTCGGCGGCGGGGGCCTCGGGCCCGGCGGCCTGCGCGACATCCTGTCGGAGACGGCGCGCAGCCCGGCGATCTCGGCCCTGTTGCTCGGGCTCGCCATCGGCCTCGTCGCGCGGCCCGACGTCGTCTACGCGGACTTCTACGAGCCGCTCTTCCGCGGTCTTCTCTCGCTCCTCATGCTGACGATGGGGATGGAGGCCTGGTCGCGGCTCTCGGAGTTGCGCAAGGTCGCCCACGCCTACGTCCTCTTCGGGCTCACAGCGCCCCTGATCCACGGCGCGCTGGGGCTCGCGGCCGGGGTCGCTTTGCATCAGCTCATGGGCTTCTCGGGCGGCGGCGCAGTGCTGCTGGCGGTGATGGCGGCGTCGAGTTCCGATATCTCGGGCCCGCCGACGCTGCGCGGCGCCCTGCCCGAAGCGAACCCGTCGGCCTACGTCGGCGCCTCGACGGGGCTCGGAACGCCGGTGGCGATCCTCTCCATTCCGTTGTGGATGGCGCTCGCGGACAAGCTGATCGGTCTCTGAGGGCCGGTGCGGCGCGGGTCATGCCCTACCGGATGGTGGAGGAGGCCGCGCCCCTCACGCCTCGCAGACAGCGACGACGTGCTCCGGGGCGAGGCGCAGGATCGCCGGCGTCGCCGCGGCGGCGGTCTTGCGCAGCTCAGCCTCCGCGGTGCCGGCGCGCGCGGCGAGGGTGAGGCCCCGCGCGAGCGTTGCGGCGAGGCCTGCCGCCACCTCGGGCGGGGTCGCGGCGCGGGCGTCCCAGCCGGCCGCGACGAGCCGTGCCGTAATGCGCTCCTCCATCGCGGCGAAGCGCTCGGCGAGCTCCTCGCGGAAGGCCGGGTTGGCGCCCGCCGCATCCGCCAGCGCACAGGAGATGAGACAGCCCGGCGCCGCCTCGTTCGCCGTGCAAAGCGCGAGCACTGCGGCGTAGAACGCCTCGAGATCGGCGCGCAGGCCGCCGCCCGCCCAGAGCGCCGAAAGGACCGGCGCGACCCGCGTCTCGGCATACCGCGCGACCGCCGCGCGGAAGAGCCCCTCCTTGTCGCCGAAGCGCGCGTAGAGGGTGGCGCGCGGCATGTTCATCTCACGGCAGAGCGCGTCCACCGAGGCGCCCTCGTAGCCGTGCGTCCAGAAAAACATGACCGCCGCGTCGAGCGCCTCACCGTCCTCGAAGCCTATAGGTCGGCCGCGGGCTTCAGCCATGGATCACCTGATTTTTGAACCGATCGTTCTGCGCGTAGCCGACCGCACGCCGCCGGGGCAAGCGGCGAAAAGATACTTGGGAAACGGATGGTCGATCTGCCGGCGGCCGCAGGACTTTCGCCCGCGCCGGCCCAAAACAAGGCGGCACGCGTGACCGTGGCGGTCCAGCCCAGCGCGGCGGTGCGGAGACTGTCGCCGGATTGATCCAGCGCATTCCGGCCGGCACCGCGGGTCGGCTATCCTGACGCGTGAGCGTTTCGGAAAGGATATCGCATGGCCCTGTTCCCGGTGTTTCTGCTGACCTGCGCCGCGGCGGGGATGGCGGGCGTCTTCTTTCGGCCCGGGGCGTGGTATCGCGGCCTCGACAAGCCCACCTGGACGCCGCCAAATCGGCTGTTCCCGGTGATCTGGGCGGTTCTCTACGTCCTGATCGCCCTTGCCGCGGCGCGCATCGCGGAGGTGCCGGACAACGACCTCGCGCTCGGGCTCTGGGGGCTGCAGATCACGATCAACACCCTGTGGTCCGGCGTATTCTTCGGCCTGCACCGGATGCTGGCCGGGGCCCTGATCATTGCGGCGCTCTGGGTGACGGTCCTCGCCACGACGGTCGCCTTCTGGAGCCTCGACATGACCGCCGCGCTGATGATGGTGCCATACCTGATCTGGGGCACCTACGCGCTCGCGCTGAACACCTCCGTCTGGCTGCGCAACCGGGGCCGGGATGACGCGCAGAGGGACGAGGCCGCCGTGACAGGCAAGAGGTAGCCTTCAACCCAAATTATTTGCAATAGGCCGGTAGGGACGCGCCCCGCTTCCTCGACTGAGCTCACTTTGGACGGCTGAGTAACGACCACCTCAAGCGGAAGAACCTTGTCACGAGGCATTCCAGACGGTAAAGTTCAACGAGGGTTACTTGGGCAGGAGGTCGAGCTTAAAATCATGAAAAAGGATAAACTCTTCTGGCTGCACATCAAGAAGAGCGCAGGCATCTCAACGCGAAAGATGCTTTATCCGTTGTATACTGAGGTCGATAGAGTGGAACGTCCGGCCTGCTTCATTCAGTCGATGGAAGAAGAATACAACGACATACTCAACAACTATCGTGTCGTTCTTGGTCAGTACCAATTTAGACGTTGCTTGTTTGCTCAAAAATTTCTTTATCCGCAAGATTTTGACCGACATCTCCGCGTCGCCTTCTCCAGAAACCCTTACGATCGCTGCCTAAGCCAGTTTTTCTACCTCTGGAACAAGAAGCGGCGCCTGAAACAACAATTACGCCTCCGCCTCTCCATGGCTCGTCAACTTAAGTTTCGAGGCGTCTTTAGGTATGATTTCACCCGCTTCCTCGATGCTATTGAGGAGTGCCAAGAGTCGCCAGCGAACAGCTCTCCTTACGGACTTCACTTCCAGACGCACACGGCGGCAATGTGGCCCGACATCGTAGACGATCACGGGCGCTGCCTACTCGACGTTATATTCAGACTCGAAGACCTCTTGCCCGGAGTCAATCATGTGCGCACAGCACTCGGACAACAACCGCTGGACGAGGCCGAGGCTGTCCATTCCAACAAGTCACAGAAGTCATTTTTTGAAATTCCAAGAGATCAGAAAAGGAAGATCGAGAATTTATTCAGCAAGGACTTTGAGATATATGAAGGCATGTGCGCAAGATTTGGCGGGTCATCATTTTGAGCATTTTTACGCGTTCCCGTTGGCGCGTTTTATGCGACCTTCACGCCGACATTAAATCGCCTGAACGAAAAGGTTGATGTGGAGGTTGGCGCACAGAAGACGTTTCGCATCTCCGTTTTGCACGCGTACTACTTGCCCTCACCCTCGACTTTATTGCGAGCGCTGTCGATCAGCGATTTGAGTAAATCCTGCGAGCTTCGGGAGGGATGGGAAAGAATATTGCGCCTTCGAAGCGGGGTCGATCACACGCCTGCGACGCAGGTGCATGAATACGCGCCCCATGAGCCACGCGAGCGCACCCCCAGCCGGGCAGCAGGGCCGCTTGCGCGGCCCCGCTTATCCGTCTCAGAACTCGACCCCCTCGGCCTCGAAGGTCTCGATGGCGTGCGCGATCAACGCTCCGATGATTTCGAGCGCGGCGCCGCGTTCCGTCGTCTGCCAGATCGCCTTGTAAGGATCGGGCGACCGCGCATTGGCGTAGGCCTCTTCACCCTTCATCCGCTCCTGGTCGACCGCCCGCAGGACAGGCTTCAAGAGCGCCAGACACGCGCCGAGGCGGCGGGCGTCGGTCGTCTCGGGGTCGAGCATGTCGTGATAGTGCGACATGGAGGGCGAAACGCTCGGGCCGCCCGGCGCCGGCTTGAAGGCGAGCAGATTGAGCCAGCGCGCAGCGAGCCGCGTCTTTTCGCGCGCAGCGGTGAGCGGGTCGGTCGTCGTCCGGTCCATTAGGCGGCCTCCTTGAAGCTCGTGATCCCCGCGAGACGCAGGGCCTCCAGCGCGCGCACACCGACGTCGACGATATCGGCGCAGAGCCGCGCATCGCGGCAACGCGGATCGTCCGGATCCAGCGCGATGAAGCGGCGCGCCTCGGGGGTGTCGCGTCCGTCGATGTGCTCGAGGAATAGGAGATCGCGCAGCGCCCGAAGGTCGGGCTGTCGCGCCACGAGGTCGTGACCTTCGCGCGCGGCGCGGACGACACGGTCGGCGCGGCGGCGCCAGTCCTCGCCGCCGAGCAGATCGGCCGCCGCGACGAGGCGGTCGCCGTCCGACCTGAGCCACCGGAGGAACTCGCTCGCGCGGTGCAGGAAACGCAGGTGCGCGCCGGGGCGTGGGAAGTCGTGCATTGTGGGACCTTTCTTCTCTGGTCGCGCCGGCTCCCCATGAACCGGCGTCAGCGCCGCGGCCGGTGCTGCGCGGCCTCACGAGGAGGGCCGCGCAGCCCGGGCCGGGCGGGGCTTTCGAGGGCTTTGTCTCGAGGGTCTGCGCCCTGCCGGCGCCGTCATTGGCGGTGCGGCCGGCGATCCCGTTCGACGAAGCAGAGGTCGATCGAGGCAACCGGAGCGGCCATCTGCCTCCGTGCAGAGGCGGGTTCCAGCACTCAGGAGTCTTGGCGCGCGGCCCTCAAGGCGGGGAAATCACAGGAGAAAAATTTTCCAACTTCCGTTTCCGCGATGCGCGAGACGCATCCACCTCCTGTCCACCCAAGACAGGAGGCCCTGACGATGAAGACCTATCTTTCCGACCGCGCGCTCGACGCTCTGCAGGAGATCCTCGCCGCAGGCGGGGTGGCCGCGATCCACGCGTTCCACGCGAGCGAACTCCGCGCGGCCGGGCTCGTCGAATGCCTCGGGGAGATGCCACGCCCCGGCTGCGCGCTCGTCCGGCTCACGGACCTTGACTGAGCCGCAGCCGAAGCCCGTCTTGCCCCGGACACCAAAAGGGGCGCCGCCACCGCGACGCCCCAAAGATCCGAAGATGGGCCCGGCGCGCGCAGCGCACCGGGCCCCGCCGTTCAGGCGTCGAATTGGCGTCTACGCTGCGCTTGCTCCGCGCGCTCGAGCTTGTCCAGGACCTCATCGGTGACCTCGGGCACGACCCGCGCGTAGCGTTCGATCATCGAGGAGGCCGTGCGCATGCTCCAACCCATGCAGACAGCGATCTCGTTGAGGGAACACCCTGCCCGCAGAAGCGAGGTGGCCGCCGTCCCGCGCATGTCGTAAAGGCGCAGGTCCGTCCGCACAGGCGTTTTCGAGGCGTCCTGCGACGCCGCGCGATTCGCCCGCCGCACGACATCCTTGACGATCTGCGAGACGCGCTCCGGTTGGAGGCGTTTGCCCCTCAGCGAGACCAGAAGGGTCTGCTGACCCGGCGGCGTGGTGTCGATCACCTCGGCGAGCGCGGGCGTCACCGGGAAGCTCGTGACGTTGTTGGTTTTCTTGCGGTGGAAGTAAAGGCGACGGCCTCTGGGCGTCTTGCGCACGTTTCCGTGGGTAAGCGCGCAGGCGTCCACCGGCGCGAGCCCGCCCTCGGAGCACGTGAGAATGATCCGGCGCTCACGCTCCTTGGCAACATCGAGCAGGGCCTGAATTTCCGCCGGCAGCCACACGTGACCGGAGCGGTCCACCTTGTAATGGCGTTCGACGTTGTTGTGGTGGTGAAACCTCAGGCGTCCCGTCTTCTGCGCCCAGTTGAGAAGCCGCGTGACGACCGTGGTCGCATAATCATACGCGTGCACCGAGTGCCCGAAGGCCTTACTCTTCCACTCTTCGATCTCGATGAGGGAATCGCTCTCTTCGAACATCTTGATCGGTTCCTTGCCGAACTCTCCCTCGAAGGCGTCGAGGTATTTGACGTAGTCCCTCTGCGTCCGGTCTTTGAGCTTCGCGAAGGCTATCGAGTCGCAAAATGCGCGGATGGCGGCGGAGACAGAGTCCGGCGCACAGCCGAAATGGACCCGCTGATGCTTCTCCATGATCCGCGCATAAGCCTTGTGATAGGCTGGCCCGGTCGCCGGCCCCATCGAACTGTGCCAGAAGCGTGGGCCGCCACGGAACGCATAGTGATATTCTTTCCTGCCCGACTTGGTCTCCTTCCGGACGATGTGCACCCCTGAGATTTTAGGCTTTGCCAAGGCGCTTTCTCCTTTGCTGAGTGAGGGACATCTGGGCGTCCGTTGCATCGCTATAGTTTTGGATCGCGTCAAGGCGTGCGCGAACAATTTTTGGGTCGTAGAACCCCGGCCGGCCCGGGACCGGCTCGATACCTGCCTGGTCGAGAAAGTCCCTGAACTTCCAGGACACCTTGCCGAACCCGAAGGCGCGCGCGAGCTCGCGTTCGGGAATGAACGTGATCGACGCGACGGCCTGCGCGACGGGTTCGGGAAGCTTCGAAGTCTGCTGCTCCGCCATCAGTTTTTGCCCTTCTTGCGGTCTGACTGAGCGGGACGTCGGTTCGTTAAAATAGGGGCAGAAAGATCTGTGAATTTGCGCCCACCTAATATTTTATAAAAAATCAATTACTTGCCGGATTTTCATTTATGAACGGCAATTTTTTTGCCAGCGCGCAGGCGTGTCACCCATCGGCGCACCCCCTCCGATCTGCCGCTCGCGGGGAGGGGGCGAAGGCCGACGCATGCAGGGTGAACTGACCGCGATCCGACCCCTTGGCCGCGTCGCGTCAGCCGACGCGGCGCGCGCGTGCAACGACCGACGCGCGCGCCGCTCGGAGGCGGGATGGCATTGCCGCTTCTCCGCTTGGAAACGGGTGCCAAGAAACCGATGCGTGCCCACAGAACCGGGCCGTGCCAATTGCACGGGAGCCCGAGCGCCAACTCCCGTCGCACGTGCCTCCTCGCCGCTCGCGATTCGGGCGGTTGCCCGCGGGCGGCGGGGCTGCGCGTCTCATCGAGATGACGCGCAGACCCGACGCCTGCGGCGCAGCCTAAGCGACACTCGGGCAGGACCATCATTCCCCCTGCCCTGGCGCGTCGCTTCCCTCCTCGCGCAGCGATCCGATGGTCCAGCGCTGCGCGTCCGGCGGCGCTTTCTCCAGCGCCCCCTCGAACCAGCGCGTGCCCGCGTGCTCGATCTTTACGGTGAGACGGTCCGGGACCGGCGCATCGGTGCGGTAGCAGAGCGCGATATGGAAGCGCGCGCCGAGACGATCGGCGAGGGTCAGCAGGGCGCGGCGGTAGCGGCGCAGGTCCGCCCGGCAGGTTTCCGGCACCAGCGCGATATCGAACTGCGGCGCGTGCTTGCCCCATTCGCGGCGCAGGTAAATATAAAGCCCGATCTCGTCGCGGGTCTTCAGCGTTCCGAGTTCGTCGAGGTCGAGCAGGACGTAATCGCTCGCCACGCGGCAGGACATTTGCGCCGCGATGGCGGGCGCGACCCTCCATTGGAGCGCATGGGCGCGTTCGTGGCGCAGGACCGCGCAGTGCGAGAGGATCCCCGCCTCCAGAAGCTCCTCGCGCAGGCGCCGGAGCGCGCGGCCGTCGTTCGCCCCCTTCGGCCCGACCCGCGCGCGCAGCGCCGAGAAGGTGGCCCAGCATGGCAGCGGCCACTCTTCGAAGTCATGCCATCCGTCCCGGAGGTCCTGCTGATGCAGCATGGAGACGAGCAGCTTCAGGCTCGTCGGCCGCAGCGGCAGCTGGGTGATCCAGAGCGCGAGCTCCCAGGGCAGTTGAATCTTTCCGTTGTCGTTCGGCATCGGTCCGTCCTTGGTGCGATGACGGCCCGGATCGGCCGCCGCGCCGGACGTCGGTCCGGTGCTCCGGACGCGGAAACGCGAGACCCGAAAAATCTGCGGGATCACCCGTCCGCGTGGCGTGTAAGCCGTCCGCGCAGGGCGCGACGCCCGCATCGCAAACGGCGTCGCACCCTGCGCGGACGGGGCCGGTCATGAGCAACGCGTGCTTGCGGTGTCTGGCGACGGGAATCGGCGCGGCCCCGGCGGCGCCCCTGTGGCTCGCGACGGGCCCCGGTCGCACGGAACGGGTCAGGGCCGCCGGACGCCGGGCCGCCACGGACCACGCGCGGCCGTTGCCGGTCCGCTTCTCCGGCGCCGACAACCACCGGCGCCATGCCCTGTCTCGGTCCGCCGGCCCGTCGAAACGGCGCCACCCGCCCACTTCAACGGCGGCGTCCTCCGTTCATCCGGCGCGCGCCCCGTTCGCGCGGGGCGTCTTGCGCTCCAAGGCGCTGCCTTGAAACAGTTCTCCGGCTCGAGAAATCTCAGAAATCGAAGAGATCAAGAAATCCCCAGAAATGACTGCATGGGATGGGGGAAGGGGTGGGAAGAGTGATCCGTCCCGGCCAACGTCGCGCGCATGGTCGGCGTCGTGCAGCTGCCTTGGCGAAGGGGATAGAGACCGAGGGGAAGGCACAGGGCGGACGGTCGTCCCGGCGTGGCCCTGCTCATGAGGGATGGCAGCCCCGAGACACCATGCCTGCCCCCTGCCCTATCACCTGCGCCTCCACCGGACGCAAAACCGCCGCCGGCCCGAGGGCGCGGCGGCGGGTGCGGGCGTGGCTTCACGCCGAGTGGCCAGCTCCGGCCATCAGGCGGCGCGGCGCGCGAGCTGCGCCTCGATCCGGGCCTGGTGGTCCCCCGCAAAGCGGAGTGCGTCCGCGCCGGTCTCGGTCCATATCGCCGCGTCGATTGTGGGCGGCGTGCCGGCCACGCCCGGCGTGTAAGTGACCGCAAGCCGGTCCGTGCGCAGAGCGCCAGTGACCTCGAAGAGCGCCTCACCGACGATATCGTCGATGAGGCGGTCGGAAACGAGGCGGAAGGAGGGGGTCGTCTTGGACATGTTAGGATCCTTTCGTTGAGGGTGTCGAACGGCCGTCAGTGGCCAGTCGGGACATGGGTCCCGCGGCGCAGGCCCGGAAATGAAAAAAGTGAAGAGGGCGGCGCGTGGTGAGGGCGCCCCCGCGAGGCCGGGCGCCCTCCCCCGCCGAGGCCCACCAACGACGCGCGAGAGCGCGCCCGGCGCCCGCCTCACAGCCGAGGGCGGCGCCCCTGCCCCGCGCCATCGGTGCGCGCGAGGAGCGTCTCGAGGGCGGCGGCGTAGTGCTCCACGCTCGCGACTTCCTCGAAGTCCGAGCGGTATGTCTCCTGCATCCAGCGGACGGAGTGCCCGAGCAGGCGCTGCACGGCCCAGGCGGCGTCGGGGCGATGCCGGCGCAGGAGGTCGGTGAGCGCCGTCCGGATCAAATGACCCCCGATGCCGAACTCCTCCCGCAGGAGGGACGCGGCGTAGTAGGTGCCGAACCCCTCGGGCGCGAGGCTCAGGAGGTTGCAGCCGTCGAGCTCGGCGAGGCGCACATCGATGGTCCAGGACGGCCGGCCCGCGAGGACATGGGCGTCGAGCAGCAGGCTCACGAGCGTCCAGAGCGGGCCGTTGTCCTTCCACCGCCCGGTTTTCGTCTGGCGGTGGGCGAGCGACCAGCCGTCGTGGCCGCGCACGACCTCGCGGCCGATGCGGAAGGTGGACAGGTCGCCCTGCCGGTCCGCGTTGTTGACGAGAAGCGCGAAGACCACCGCCTTTCGGCGCAGCCGCGCGGCCTCGGCCGAGTGCCCCGGCAGCGCGGCCGCCTGTTCGCTCGCGGCGACCGCGCGCGCGAGCACGGCGTCGAGCCCGTGCGCCTCGCGGAACCGGCGGATCGCCACCTCCTTGAGCGGGGTCTCCTCCTCGGCCTCGTCGCGGCAGGCCCTCGCGATCTCTGCGAGGGCGACCTCTCCTGCGGGCGTGAGAAGCTGCGCGCGCTGGCCGAAGACGGTGACCCGCTCGACGTAGTCCGCGACGCTCGCCGCGCGGATGGGCGCGCCCGTGCGCGGGTTCACCCGGTCGAGAAGGAAGGCGAGGAAGGCCTCTGCGAGCTCCGCGTCGATCCCCTCCGCCTCGATCCCGGCGCGCGCCCGCGCGAGCGCGAGCAGGCCCACCGCCTGCTCGACCGAGGCGCGCGTCTTCGGCGCGAGCGCCCGGTAGCGCCGCTCCCCCACGCGGCAGCGGCGTGTGAGGCACGGGCGGGCCGCCTGCCAGGGCGCCGGCCAGTCCTCGGGCGCCAGCGCCTCGCGGCGCGAGGCGCACGGGCGCCGGGGCTTGGCGTTGTAGCGCGCGTTGAGCCAGCGGTCCCAGTCCTGCTTGACCGGGACCGCCGCCGCCGTCGGCACCTCGGGCGCGAAGCGCCCGAGCGCTGCGAGCAGTCTGCGCAAGGCGGTGCGGCTCGGCGCGCAGGCCGCGAAGTCCTCGGCCTGCGCCTGCTCGGGCGCCCGGCCCTCTTGCGCGAGGCGGGCGTAGAAGCGCTCGAGCGCCGCGGGCATGCCGCGCGGCGCGAGATCGGCCTCGCGCGCGGTGGCCACGACGCGGGCGGCGACGACCGGTGGAACGCTCGGCATCCGCACCCCGAGCGCCGCGGCGCGCGCGGCCCGGCTTTGCGGCGGCCGGGGCATCACCGCGCCCCCCTGAGATCGAGGCCCGGAGCGAGCTCCTCGA
The DNA here is from genome assembly GCF_003385555.1 of Rhodosalinus sediminis. Taxonomy (GTDB): domain Bacteria; phylum Pseudomonadota; class Alphaproteobacteria; order Rhodobacterales; family Rhodobacteraceae; genus Rhodosalinus; species Rhodosalinus sediminis. The sequence goes on from NZ_QOHR01000012.1 coordinate 70,220, forward strand.
CGACGCTCGCGAAGAGCTCGGCCGCCGCGCGCCCCTCGCCACGCACGTAGAAGTTCTCGACGCTCCTGACCGTGTCGCAGAGCAAGGCGGCGACGACATCGTAGCCGCCGGGGTGTACGGCGAGGTAGAGCGTCGCCGCGACGTGGCGCATGGTGTGCGGCGTCAGGCCCGGAAGCCCGAGCCGCGACATGCCGCGGTTCCACGCCTTGTTGAAGGTCGTACGCGAGAGCGCCCCGCCGCGCGTGCCGGGAAAGAGCGCCCCCGTGTCTGCCGCGCCGGTCGCGGCGTGGCGCGCGATCCAGAGGGGCCGGCCCCGGTCGCGCCATGTCTCCACGACGCGCCAGAGGCGGCTGGGCACAGGCCCTTCGATCGGGCGGCGGTTCTTGACCTTGCGCCGCTCGATGGCGAGCCAGGGCTTCATGTCAATCGGCATCCAAACGGGAC
>NZ_QOHR01000114.1 GCF_003385555.1 Rhodosalinus sediminis
CTCCGGTGCGTCGCATACCACGAGCGGCGCGAAGACGGCGTCGTCCGCCTCGGGCTCGGGGGCCGGCAGGACGAGCGCGCCGTCCTTCGCCTTGCGCTGCCAGGCCGTCAGCTGGTTCGGCTGGATGCCGTACCGCGCCGCGACCGCGTTCACCGTCGCGCCGGGCTCCAGGCTCTCGGCGACGATCCTCCCCTTCACCTCCTCCGGCCAGCGCCGCTGACCCGACGCATGGACCTCCACACCCAGCGATCTGAGAAACGCAGTCTTTGCACACATTGCGAAACGCACTCCCTGCCTCACGACAGGGACGGCCTCGCATCGC
>NZ_QOHR01000115.1 GCF_003385555.1 Rhodosalinus sediminis
ACCCATGCGAGCCCTGAGGCGATCTGCGAGCAGGTGCGCCAGCGGCTCGGTTTCCAGCTGGTCGCGCAGCTCAGGCGCGAGGACGGGAGCGTGCCGCTTCTGCAACTCGACCCCGAGTGGGAAGACACCTTCGCCAGCTATCAGGTGGAGGGCGCCGGCGGCGGTCTCGACGTGGCGCTGCCACCGGACGTGTTCAACCGGCTGGGCGACGGGGTTGCGCAGGAAATGCGCGCGGCGGGCGAGCGCGGCCTCTACCCCGCGCTCGTCACGAGCGGCCGGCGGCGGCGGTTCCTGCGCACCGTGCTCTCGGCCAAGGGC
>NZ_QOHR01000116.1 GCF_003385555.1 Rhodosalinus sediminis
CGTGCGGCCCCGCCCTTCCGCACCCTGACAATATCGGAGAGCCGGGATGCGCCGGATACTCGACCGCCTCTACGCCGGGGCGCTGTGGCTGGCTGCCGTCACCTTCGGGCTGATCGCGGTGCTGGTGCTGTTGCAGATCGCGGGCCGGCTGATCGACCGCGCCGCGCGGCTCGTGGACCTGCCGCCGCCGGGGCTGACGATCCCCTCGCTGGCAGAGTTCGGCGCCTTCCTCTTCGCGGGCGCAGTATTCCTCGGCCTCGCGGGCACGCTTCAGGCCGGCGGCCACGTCAGGGTCAAGCTGTTGATCCAGACCCTGC
>NZ_QOHR01000117.1 GCF_003385555.1 Rhodosalinus sediminis
TGGCGCCCGACATCCGCGCGAGCTGCGCCTCGGCCTCGTCCTCGGTCATCCGGCCGCGCTGCACGCTGGTCTCCAGCGTGCGGCGGATGTGGCCGCGCCCGCGCTCGAGCGCCTCGGTGTCCGACTCGATCAGCGTCACCGGGAAGCCGGCCCGCGCGAAGGTGAGCGCGATGCCCGCCCCCATCGTGCCGACCCCGACGATGCCCAGGCTGCGCACCTCGCGGCGCTCAAGATCCGGAGGCAGCCCGGGGATCTTCGCCGCCGCGCGCTCGGCGAAGAAGATGTGGCGCAGCGCGCGCGAGGCCGGCGTGTGCAGC
>NZ_QOHR01000118.1 GCF_003385555.1 Rhodosalinus sediminis
CGACTTGTCGCGGAAGAGCATCGCCTGCCCCAGGAGCCGCGGGTTGTCGCGCAGCACGGCGTTGACCGCGCCGGCCCATTCCACCGTCTCCTCGAAGAGCGGGATCGCCACGTCCACGCCCTCGTCCTTGAGCGTGGTTGCCAGCTCGTAGGAGCGTTCGTTCAGCCGGTCGAAATCCCACGCGATGTGGGGGATGCCGTTGGCCTCGCAGTAGTCCGTAGCCCAGGGCGGCGCCACGACGATGTAGCGCCGGTCGAACCGGTCCGCCGCGTCGATCGCGTTGAGGCTCCAGCCGAGCAGCGCGACGTAGCCCTT
>NZ_QOHR01000119.1 GCF_003385555.1 Rhodosalinus sediminis
CCGCCGCCACGCCGCTGGCAGCTTTCTTCCGCGCCCGTGCGGAGAGCGAGGCGCCGCACCGCCCGGCCCCGCGACGCAGGGTGACCGGGCCGCTGCTGATGGGCGATATCGTGACGAGCCACCGGGGAGAGCCGCTGCTGCTCGCCGAGTGGCGCGCGGCCGAGGCGGAGCGCTCGGGAGGCCCGTAGCCCGACGGTGACGCCCTGCCTGCGCGCCACGCGGTGCGGCCGGTCTCAGTTCGTATCGAAAGTGGGGTGGAAGCGGCCCGCGGGCGAGAGCGTGAAGATCTCCGCCCCGTCCTTCGTCACGCCCAC
>NZ_QOHR01000120.1 GCF_003385555.1 Rhodosalinus sediminis
TGCGCCGCCGCCAGGATGGAGTGAGCGGTTCCTCGATCACGCCGAGCCGCTCGTAGGCGTGAAGGAAGCTGTCGGGCCCGGTCAGGATCCCGACATGCTTCGCGATGGCGCGGGGCTTCATGCAGAAAAGGATCAGCGCGCCTGGACCGGCTGCCGCCGGTTCCACCTCGATCATCATGGCGCGGGCGCCCTCGGCTAGAACCTCGCGCGGGCCGGTCTCGCCCCAGTCCCGGCTGTAGTGCGGGATTCGGAACGGCTCGGGGCCGACGACCTCGCGCCAGACGCCCCGCGCGAGCCCGAGGCAGTCGCA
>NZ_QOHR01000121.1 GCF_003385555.1 Rhodosalinus sediminis
GATCAACCGACGTCTCGAACACCTGGTCGCCGAGCTGAACCATGTCGTGCACGGAAAGCGCTCCGAGAAGCTCGACGCCGACGACCGGCAACTCGCCTTCGAAGATCTCGAGACGGCCGTCGCCGAGGTCGAGGAGCGGCGGGACCAGCAGACCGCGTCCGATGACGCGCCGCGTCGCAAGTCGGCTCCGGCCAAGCGCAACCGCGGCAACCTGCCCGAGGATCTGCCGCGGATCGAACGGGTCGTCGAGCCCGACAGCCTGGAATGGTCGCCATTGGAGCGCCATTGGTCCGAGCGACAATGGCG
>NZ_QOHR01000122.1 GCF_003385555.1 Rhodosalinus sediminis
CAGCATGTCGATCGAGACCGGCATGCCAGAAGTGCCGCGCTACGCGATGTACTCTGGCTGCGTCCTCGATCAGCTGACTTGGCAGATGCAGCGCTCGGGTCTGCTGACCGCCACGGCGCGGTTGGTGGCGCAGGGCGAGACGGTGGGCACGACGACCAGCGCCGGAACGCCAGCCGCGCTGGAGCTGAAGCGCTTCGGGCATTTCAACGGGGCGATCACCCGCAACGGGTCCGCCCTCGGCAACGTGGTCTCGGCGGAGATCACCTATGCCAACAACCTCGACCGGATCGAGACGATCCGCTCCG
>NZ_QOHR01000123.1 GCF_003385555.1 Rhodosalinus sediminis
AGGGGGCGAGGTTTTTCAGATGTTCCTCTGAAAGGTCCGCGATCTGGTGGTTCTGGGCCGCCGCGGACAAACGCCGCAACGTTGGAAGTTCGATCTCTGTCCTACCTCAGCTAGCGCCACCGGGATCGAAGTGTTGAGGTTGCTTACTTAGAAAACATCGTGATTTCATATAGATACAAGCTATTCACCAAACTCGCGCAGTCATGAGGTCCGGAGAATGCCGGCCCCGAGAGACCGCTTCCGGGGCTCCCGGTGCCGGGGCTAGTGCTCAGCCCCATCTGCATAACCCTCGAAAACAACGGAAA
>NZ_QOHR01000013.1 GCF_003385555.1 Rhodosalinus sediminis
CGATCAGCGCCTCGCCGCCGTCGGTGAAGCGCCTTCTACGGATACCGACCGGACCCCGCAAGAGGAAATTTCGCCCTCGCTGCAATTTTCTGCATCGGCGGGGTTATCCACAGGGCTTGCGCCGCCACGCGACACAAAGTTGTGCAGAGGCCCCAGCCCCGCGCAAGACCCTGTCGCGGTCACGCGCGCCGCGCGGCCGGCCAGCGCAGCCGAGCCGCGAGCAGCGCCAGAATCGCCGCGAGATAGGCCAGCGGCGCGAGCTGCAGCCCCTTGGCGAGCAACACGTAATGCAGCCCGCCCAGCACGGCGGCCGGATAGGCGAGTCGGTGAAGCTGCCGCCACCGCGCCCCGAGTCGGCGCACCGCCCGGTCCGTCGAGGTCGCCGCCAGCGGCAGCAGCAGCACGAAGGCCGCCATGCCGACGGTGATGTAGGGCCGCTTCAGGATGTCCTCCCCCGCCCGCGCGAGGGTCTGCACGTCGAGCGCCAGCCAGACGGCGAGATGCAGCGCGACGTAGGTGAAGGCCAGAAGCCCCAGCGCCCGGCGAAAGCGCATCAGGTTCACCCCGAGGTGCCGGCGCAGCGGCGTCACCGCGAGCGACGCGATCAGGAGCTGCAGCCCGAGCTCGCCTAGGCGATGTTCGAGCGCCTCCAGCGGCTCTACGCCGAGGCCGCCGGTCGCCGCCTGCCAGATGAGCCACGGAACAGGCGCGAGCCCCGCGCTCCAGACGAGCCAGAGCGGCACCCGCCGCGCCGCGGCGCTGATCGCCTGCGCGGCGGGCATCAGAAGTTCTCGGTCAGGTCCATGCCGGCGTAGAGGTCGGCCACCTCCTCGGCGTAGCCGTTGAACATGAGCGTCGGCTCGCGCGAGGCGAAGATGCCGGCGCCGATGCGCCGCTCGGTCGCCTGGCTCCAACGGGGGTGGTCCACCTCGGGGTTCACGTTGGAGTAGAAGCCGTACTCGCGCGGGTTCGCCTTGTTCCAGGCGGTCGGCGGCTCGCTCTCGGTCAGGGTGATCCGCACCACCGACTTGATCGACTTGAAGCCGTATTTCCACGGCACCACGAGGCGCAGCGGCGCGCCGTTCTGGGGCGGCAGGTCGCGGCCGTAGATGCCCGTCGCCATGATCGTCAGCGGATGCATCGCTTCGTCGAGGCGCAGCCCCTCGACGTAGGGCCAGTCGAGCACCGGCAGCCGCGTGCCCGGCATCTCGGAGCGGTCGAGATAGGTCTCGAATGCGACGTAGCGCGCCGCGGGGCGCACGCCCGCCACCTCCAGTAGATCGGCGAGCTCGAAGCCGTTCCACGGCACCACCCGCGACCACGCCTCGACGCAGCGGAACCGGTAGATGCGTTCCTCGATCGTCATCCGCGAGAGGATGTCCTCGAGCGCGTAGTCGCCCGGCCGCTCCACCAGCCCGTCGATGCGCACCGACCACGGCTCGATCGTCATGGCGTCTGCGTGGCGGGCGGGGTCGGCCTTGTCGGTGCCGAACTCGTAGAAGTTGTTGTAGGTGGTGATCTCTTCCCAGGTGTTGGGCTCGAGGCCCTCGGGCCCTTCGGCCGCCTGCCCGCGCCCGGCGAGCGCCATGAGCCCCGCCCCCGCGGCGCCGGCCATCAGCCCGCGCCGCGTGAGCCACGCGCCCTCGGGCGTCACGTCACGCTCGGTCAGGTCGTTTTTCCATCGATGGGCCATGGCGTCCTCCGTCCGCTCCGCACGACGTGGAGATAGCGCCCCGGGCGCCCGCGCCCAATGGTCATCTTGGGACGGCGCGCGGTGTCAGCGCAGCCGCTTCAGGACCGAGAGCGACGCGTAGCCGTCAGGGGTGAGCCCCTGCGCCCGCTGCCACGCGCGCACCGCGGCGATGGTGCGCGGGCCGATCCGCCCGTCGATGCCGCGCGTGTCGAAGCCCGCGGCGGTCAGGCGGCGCTGCATCTCCTTGCGCTCGTCGAAGGTGAGCGCCCGCTCGTCGCGCGGCCAGTCACCCCGGATCGGCGGCCCTCCGGCGAGCCGGTCCGACAGATGGCCCACCGCGATCACGTAGGCGTCGGCCGGGTTGTAGCGCTCGATCACGTCGAAGTTGTCGAAGACGAGGAAGGCCGCCCCCCGCGCGCCCGCCGGCAGCAGGAGCGAGGCGCGCCCGTGGTCGGGCACCGCGCGCCCGTCCATGTCGCGCACGCCGAGCCGCGCCCAGTCCGAGGGGCGCTTCTTCACGTCGCGCCCCGCGAGGCGATAGTCGAACCCCTCGGGCAGGCGCACCTCCACGCCCCAGGGCTGGCCCGGCGTCCAGCCGTGCGCCGCGAGATAAGCCGCGGCCGAGGCGAGCGCGTCCGTCGGATCGCTCCCCCAGATGTCGCGCCGCCCGTCGCCGGTGAAATCCTCCGCGTAGGCGAGATAGGAGGACGGCATGAACTGCGTGTGCCCCATCGCGCCCGCCCAGCTTCCGGTCATGCGGTCGGGCGTGGTGTCGCCCGACTGCAGGATCTTCAGCGCCGCGATCAGCTCGCCCTCGAAGAAGGCGCCGCGCCGGCCGTCGAAGGCGAGCGTCGCCAGCGCCTCGATCACCGCGGTCTCGCCCCGGAAGGCGCCGTAGGCCGATTCGAGCCCCCAGATCGCCGCGACGACCTCCTTCTCGACGCCGTAGCGCGCCTCGATCCGGTCGAGCGCCGCGCGATGCTCGGCGAGCGCCTCCCGGCCGTTGGCGACCCGGCTCTCGGACACCGCGCTGTCGAGATAATCCCAGAGCGTGCGCGTGAACTCCGACTGGTTGCGATCACGCTCGATCACCGAGGCGTCGTAGCGCAGCCCGCCGAGCGCCGCGTCGAGCACGCGCGGCGCGATGCCCTCGACGCGCGCGCGGGCGCGGAACCCCGCGAGCCAGTTTTCGAAGGCCGCCTGCCGGTCGGATGCGGGCGCCGGAACCGCGCGCACCTCGCGCGGCAGCGCGCCCGGCCGGGCCTGCGGGCGGAGCGAGCGGCCCGGCACCGTCACCACCGCCTGCCGCGCCACGGCAGGCAGCGCGCGCGCGGTGACCGGATCGGGGCGAAGCTCGGGGCGGAGGGACCGCTCCACCGCCGCGGCGGGCGCGGCATGGGCGAGCGCGAGAAGCCCGCAGAGAGCGAGGCGACCGGCGCGGGGGGCGACGTGACGGAACATGACGTGGGCCTGCTCGAACCTGTTGGACGGTTTTCGCACAGGCTACCGCAGCGCGGGCCGTCGGGGAAGCCCGGCGTCGCCCGCCGGCGGCTCACCGCCGCTTGCGCGTGACCTTGCGCGCGCTCTGCGCGGCCTTGCCCTTGCGCTCGACCTTGTCCTTGGCCTTCGCGGTCTTGCGCTTGGCCTGCGCCGCCTTGCGGCGCGGCGCCCCGCCCGCGCCGCCGCGGGGGCGGGGGCCGGGCAGCGGCTCGTCCTCGAGCTCGAGAAGCTCCAGCGCGACGCCCCCGGTGACCGGCGCCGCCTCGGCGAGGCGCACCGTGACGCGCTGGCCCGGCTTGATGACGGTGCCCGTGTCCGCGCCCATCAACTCCTGCCGCTTGGCGTCGAAGACGAAGTATTCCCGCCCGATGTTGCGCATCGGGATCAGCCCGTCGGCGCCCGTCTCGTCGAGCTTCACGAAGGCGCCGAAGCGCGCCACGCCGCTGATCCGGCCGGCGAACTCCGCGCCCACGCGGTCCGAGAGATAGGCGGCGAGGTAGCGGTCGGTGGTGTCGCGCTCGGCCGCCATCGAGCGGCGCTCGGTCTCGGAGATGTGGGTCGCGGTCTGCTCCAGCCGCTCGACCTCGTCGCGCGAGAGGCCGTCGTCGCCCCAGCCGTGCGCCGAGATCAGCGCGCGGTGCACGATCAGGTCGGCGTAGCGCCGGATCGGCGAGGTGAAATGCGCGTAGGACTGCAGCGCGAGGCCGAAGTGCCCGAGGTTCGCGGGCGAGTAATAGGCCTGCGTCATCGCGCGGAGCGTCGCCATGTTGATGAGCTCCGCCTCGTCCGAGCCCGCCGCCTGATCCAGAAGGCGGTTCAGATGCTCGGTGTGCAGCACCTGCCCCTTGGCGAGAGTGAGGCCCGCCGCCTGCGCCGTCTCGCGCAGCGCGTCGAGCTTCATCGGGTCCGGCTCCTCGTGCACCCGGAAGAGAAGCGGCGACTTCTTCGCGGTCAGCGTCTCGGCGGCGGCGACGTTGGCGGCGACCATGAACTCCTCGACGAGCTTGTGCGCGTCGAGCCGGTCGCGGAACCGGACCGCGACGACCTGCCCCTCCTCGGACAGCTCCACCTTGCGCTCGGGCAGCTCCAGCTCGAGCGGCTGGCGCGCTTCCCGCGCGCCGACCATCGCGCGCCAGGCGGCGAAGAGCGGATGGATCACGTCCGCGACGAGCGGCGCGGTCTGCGCGTCCGGCGCGCCGTCCTCGGCGGCCTGCGCCTGCGCGTAGGTGAGCGAGGCGGCCGAGCGCATCAGCCCGCGCACGAAGCGATGCCCGATCCGCCGCCCCTCGGCGTCGATCTGCATGCGCACCGCGATCACCGCGCGCGGCACGCCCTCGTGCAGCGAACAGAGATCGCCCGACAGCCGGTCGGGCAGCATCGGCACGACCCGGTCGGGGAAATAGCTGGAGTTGCCGCGCCGGCGCGCCTCCCGGTCGAGGGCCGAGCCGGGGCGGACATACTGCGCGACATCCGCGATGGCGACCCAGACGACGTGCCCGCCCGGGTTCTTCGGGTCGTCGTCGGCATGCGCCCAGACGGCGTCGTCGTGGTCGCGCGCGTCCTCCGGGTCGATGGTGACGAGCGGCAGGTCGCGCAGGTCCTCGCGCCCCGATAGGCCCGCGGGCTTCATGCGGTCGGCCTCCTCCAGCACCTCCTCGGGGAAGTCGTGCGGGATGCCGTGCTGGTGGATCGCGATGAGCGAGACGGCCTTCGGCCCGGAGGGATCGCCGAGCCGCGCCACCACCCGCGCGCGCGGGCGGCCCATCCGGCCCTTGGGCCCGGCGTGCTCGGCCTCCACCAGCTCGCCGTCCTTCGCGCCGTGCATGGCGTCGGGCGCGACGGTCCACTCCTTGCCGTCGCCCTTGTCGATGGGCACGATCCGCCCGCCCTCGGCGTCCTTGCGGAAGACGCCGAGCACCCGGCGCGGCGTCGCGCCGATGCGGCGGATGAGCCGCGCCTCGTAGTTGTGGCCCTCGCCCCTGACCGGCGCGAGCTTGGCGAGGATGCGGTCCCCCGCGCCCAGCGCCGGGTCGGAGGCGCGCGGCACCACGAGCACGCGGGGCTCCACGCCCTCGCCGTGCCACTCGAGCGGGCGGGCGAAGAGATCGCCCGCGTCGTCGGGGCCGGCGACCTCCAGCACGGTGACGGGCGGCAGGCGCTCGGGGTCGCGGTAGGTCTTCTTGCGCTTCTCGAGGTGGCCCTCGTCCTCGAGTTCCTTCAGGAGCCGCTTGAGCTCGACCCGGTCGGCGCCCCTGAGCCCGAAGGCCTTGGCGATGTCACGCTTGGAGGCGAGGGTCGGGTTGTCCTCGATCCAGCGCAGGATGTCGTCCTTGGTGGGCAGATCCGCCATGTGCGCCGCCTAGCACGCGGCGCCGGGCGCGTCACCGCGAAAAGCGGCCCCGCGCCGGGGGCTGCGAATTTTCGTACGAAAATTCGCCCGGCCCGGGCCGCATGGAACGGAGATTTTTCGTACGAAAAATCTCCCTCAGCGCGTCACGCGAAATAGGCGCGCAGGAGGCGGGCGTATATGCGCGAGAGCGCCTCGACCTCGGCCACGGGCACATGCTCGTCCACCTGATGCATCGTGCGCCCGGTCAGGCCGAACTCGACCACGGGGCAGTGATCCTTGACGAAGCGCGCGTCCGACGTCCCGCCGCCGGTCGAAAGCTCGGGCGCAAGCCCCGTCTCGGCCGTCACCGCCGCCGCCACCAGCTCCGAGAGCGGCCCCGGCGGCGTCAGGAAGGCCTCGCCCGAGAGCTTCGTCTCCATCTCCACGCCGACGCCGAAGGCCTGCGCGACCTCCGCCGCCTCGGCCTCGAGCCAGCGGATCAGGCTCGCGCCGGTGTGGCGGTCGTTGAAGCGGATGTTGACCGTGGCCCTGCAGGCGGCCGGGATCACGTTGGTCGCCGGGTTGCCGGTGTCGATGGTCACCACGGCGAGCGTCGAGGGATCGAAATGGTCGGTGCCCGCGTCGAGCGTGGCCGAGGCGAGCCGATCCATCAGCCGCGCCATCGCCGGCAGCGGGTTCACCGCGCGGTGCGGATAGGCGGCGTGGCCCTGCACGCCGGTCACCGTGAAGAAGGCCGAGAGCGAGCCGCGCCGCCCGATCTTGATCGTGTCGCCCAGCCGCTCCCGGCTCGTGGGTTCGCCCACGAGGCAGACCGACATCGATTCGCCCTGCGCCTCCATCCAGTCGAGGAGCGCCGCGGTGCCGTCCACGGCCGGCCCCTCCTCGTCGCCGGTGATGGCGAGGATCACGGCGCCGTCCTCGGGCGGGGTCTCGGTCACGAGGTCGATCGCCGCGGCGGCGAAGGCGGCGACGCCGGATTTCATGTCGGTCGCGCCGCGCCCCCAGAGCGCGCCGTCGCGCCGCGCCGCACCGAAGGGCGGCACGCTCCAGGTCGCCGCGTCGCCCACGGGCACCACGTCCGTGTGCCCGTTGAAGCCGAAGCGCCGCGCGGCATCCTTCGGCCCCCAGCGGGCGAAGAGATTGGCGACGCCCCCGCGGTCGGCGCGGCGGCAGTCGAAGCCCGCGGCCGAGAGCCGCTCGGAGAGCAGCGCGAGCGCGCCGCCCTCCTCGGGCGTGACCGAGGGGCAGCGGATCAGGTCGGCGGTCAGCGCGACGGGATCGGTGGGCATGGGTGGCACTCCCCGGGGCGGCGGCGCTCAGTCCGGCGCGTCCTCGTCGAAGAAGGGCGTGACCTGCGCGACGATCACCGCGTTCTCCTCCGCCGCGCGCGCCATGAGGCCCGCTTCCTCTTCGTCGATCTCGTGGCCCTGCGCGCGGCGCTCCTCGGGCGTGCCGTGGCCCTCTACGTCGAGCACCGAAAGCCCCGCCTGCTTGAGGATCGCCACCGTCTCGCGCACCGCCTCGGCCTCGTCCACGCCGCCGGCGTAGCAGAGAAGCGCCGCGCCGGTCGCGCCCTCGGGCAGGCCGTCGCCGGGCTTGCGGCCGGCCTCCACGAGGAGGGTGTAGACGGGCTGATCCTTCGCGCTCATGGCGCCGTCTTACGCGGGCCGGCCGCCGCCCGCCACCCCCGCACGCTCAGCGCCCGCGGGCGCGCACCAGCGTCCGCCCCTCGCAGACGAGCGTGCCGTCGGCCGTGCGCACGCTGGCCCAGAGATCCACGAGGTCCTTCTCCGGCCGCACCCGCGTGACCTCCACCCGCGCGGTGAGCTCGGTGCCGAGCGGCACCGCCTCGAGAAACTGAAGGTCCTGCTTCAGCCAGTTGGTGCCGTGCCCCGGCAGCTTGGTGCCGAGGAGGCAGGCGATCAGCCCGCCGATGAGCGGCTCGGGGACGTTGTCGCGCACGACCGTGCCGGCGAGCCGGGCGAGGTCCGCCGCATCCTCGCGGGTGAAGCTGCGGGTGAGCTGGGCGCTCGCGCCGATCTCCATCACTGCACCTCCAGTTCGCCGATCATCAGCTCGCTCTCGTCGATCGCGCGCACCGCGCGCAGGACGATCGGCGCGCCGTCGGCCTCCTGCCGGACCTCGAGGCGCACCTCCTCGCCGGCGTAGCAGGGGTTGGGAAAGACGAGCATGTGAAGCTCGGGCCGCGCCATCGGCCGCGCCTCGCGCAGCATCGCCCAGAGCCGCGCGTAGAGCAGCATGCCCGGCGCCACGGGGCGCGGGAAGCCGCCGATGGCGTAGACGCCGTCGTCGAGGTGGATCGGGTTGTCGTCGCCGGTGATGCGGGCGAATTCCGCGAACTCGGCGTGCGTGGGCGTCCAGCGGGAGACCATGTCGAGCGTCATCGGGGCCTGTCCTCCGGCAACGGGCGGGCCGTGCCTGTCGTGCGTCACGGCGCCAACGCGGCCCAGTGTGGGCAGGTTTCCGCGCCGACGCAACGCCCGCGCGGATGGACAGGGCGCGCACGATCGCGCGCTTGCGGCCACCCGCGGACCGTGCGACCCCTCCGCGGCTCACGGGAGGAGGGACAGGACATGCGGCTCGGATTGGTGCTTCTCGGACTGGCGTATGTCTTCAGTCAGTTCTTCCGGGCCTTCCTCGCCGTTCTCGCCGATCCGCTGGCCCGCGACCTCGGGGCGACGCCGGACGACCTCGCGCAGGCCTCGGGGCTCTGGTTCCTCGCCTTCGCGGCGATGCAGGTGCCCGTGGGCTGGGCGCTCGACCGGCTGGGGCCGCGGCGCACGGCCTCGACGCTCTTCCTGATCGGCGGCGCGGGCGGCGCGGTCCTCTTCGGGCTGGCGCAGACGCCGGCGCATGTTTCGGCGGCGATGGCGCTGATCGGCGTGGGCTGCGCGCCCGTGCTGATGGGGAGCTACTTCATCTTCGCGCGGAGCTTTCCCGCCTCGGCCTTCGCCACGCTCGGCGCGGTGATGATCGGCGTCGGCTCGATCGGCAACCTGGCGAGCACCGTGCCCCTCGAGCTTCTGGTCGAGGCCGTGGGCTGGCGCGCGACGCTCTTCGCGCTGGGCGGCGTGACCGGGGCGCTCGCGCTGGCGATGGTCGCCTTCGTGCAGGACCCGCCGGCCCTCGAGGGCGGCGCCAAGGGCAGCCTGCTCGACGTGCTGCGCATCCCGGCGCTCTGGCTGATCATGCCCCTGATGCTGGTGCATTACGCGCCGGCGGCGGGGCTGCGCGGGCTCTGGATCGGCCCCTACATGGCGGAGGTGCAGGCGACGACCGCGGGCACCGCGACCCTGATCATGGGGCTCGCCATGATCGCCGGGACCTTCGCCTACGGCCCGCTCGACCGCTGGCTCGGCACGCGCAAATGGGTGGTCGCGGGCGGCACGCTCCTCGGGGCGGCGGCCTGCCTCGCGCTCTGGGCCGCGCCGCTGGCCGGCTACTGGACGGCGCTCGCGCTCTTCGCCGCGGTGGGCTTCTTCGGCATGGGTTATCCGCTGATGATGGCGCATGCGCGGGCCAACGTGCCGATGCACCTCGCCGGGCGGGGCGTGACGCTGATGAACCTCTTCAGCATCGGCGGCGTCGGGCTGATGCAGATGGTGACCGGCCGGCTGCACGCGGGCGTCGCCGCGGGCGCCGACAGCGCGGTCGCGCCCTACGCCGCGGTCTTTCTCCTGTTCGGCGCGCTGCTGATCGTGGGACTGATCCCCTACCTCTTCGTGCGCGACCGGCTCGACTGAGCCGCCCTTTCGCCGCCTGCGCCCTTGGTGTAAGACACGCGGACCCTGCGGCCGTGCCGCAGCGCAGAACACGAGGAGCCGAGGACCATGGGCTACAAACTCGCCGTCGTGGGCGCCACGGGCAACGTGGGCCGCGAGATGCTGAACATCCTCGCCGAGCGCGAGTTTCCGGTGGACGAGATCGCGGCGCTCGCCAGCCGCCGCTCGCTCGGCACCGAGGTGAGCTTCGGCGAGCAGACGCTCAGGACGCAGGACCTCGAGGCCTTCGACTTCACCGGCTGGGATATCGCGCTCTTCGCGATCGGCTCGGACGCCACCAAGACCTACGCGCCCAAGGCCGCGAAGGCCGGCTGCGTGGTGATCGACAACTCCTCGCTCTACCGCTACGACCCGGACGTGCCGCTCGTCGTGCCGGAGGTGAACGCCGAGGCGGTCGAGGGGTATGCGAAGAAGAACATCATCGCCAACCCCAACTGCTCGACCGCGCAGATGGTCGTCGCGCTCAAGCCGCTGCACGACCGCGCGACGATCAGGCGGGTCGTCGTCTCCACCTATCAGTCCGTCTCCGGCGCCGGGAAGGAGGGGATGGACGAGCTCTGGGACCAGACGAAGGCCATCTACAACCCGACCGAGGAGATCGAGCCGAAGAAGTTCCAGAAGCAGATCGCCTTCAACGTGATCCCGCACATCGACACCTTCATGGAGGACGGCTCCACCAAGGAGGAGTGGAAGATGGTCGCCGAGACCAAGAAGATCGTGGACGCCGCGATCAAGGTCACGGCCACCTGCGTGCGCGTGCCGGTCTTCGTCGGCCACGCCGAGGCGATCAACCTCGAGTTCGAGGAGCATCTCGACGAGGACGAGGCGCGCGACATCCTGCGCGCCGCGCCGGGCCTCATGGTCGTCGACAAGCGCGAGGACGGCGGCTACATCACGCCGGTCGAATGCGTGGGCGATTTCGCCACCTTCATCAGCCGAATCCGGCAGGATTCGACCATCGACAACGGCCTGAACCTCTGGTGCGTCTCCGACAACCTGCGCAAGGGCGCGGCGCTCAACGCCGTGCAGATCGCCGAGACGCTCGGGACCCGCTGCCTGAAGAAGGGCTGAGCCCGCGCGACCGGGCGATTTCGTCTCGTATTTTCGGCGAACCGCCCGGCGCCGGAAACCCGCCGGAAAGGGTGCGCACCCAGACTGCGCCGCCGTGGGGGCGCGACGACGGGGTGAGCACGGTGGCGGAGCGACCGATCGCGCTGACGCGGGAGGAACCCGCGCGGCTGAACCATGAGCGCCTGAGACGCCTTTTCGCGGAACTCGGCCCCGAGGCCGGGGAGGTCGTGGTGACCCGCGCGCTGGAAGAGCTCGCCCTGCGCCTCGCGCGGCTCGGCGAGGCGCAGGCGGCCGGGGATCATGACGCCCTGCACAAGACGGCGCGCGGCATGGCCGCGATCGCGGACCAGCTCGGCATGGAGACGCTCGCGCGCGCCGCGCGCGACGCCTGCGCCTGCGCGGCGGCCGGCGACGCCGTGGCGCTCGCCGCGGTGCTCGCCCGGCTCGACCGTCTGGGCGAGCGCTCCCTCTTCGCCGTCTGGGACGACCGGGGGCCGACCGGCTGACGCCGGGACAGCGTGACGCATCACGCGCGGCGGGCTAGGGTCGCCGCGACGGATTCGCGGGAGAGAGACACGGCATGAACGACATCGTCATCCTGAGCGGCGCGCGCACCGCCATCGGCACCTTCGGCGGCGCCCTCGCCGGCGTGCCCCCGATCACCCTCGGCGCCACGGCGGCCGCGGCCGCGCTCGAGCGCGCGGGCGTCGCGGGCGAGCAGGTGGGCCACATCGCCTTCGGCCACGTCATCAACACCGAGCCGCGGGACATGTACCTCTCCCGCGTCGCGGCGATGGAGGCGGGCGTCCCCGAGACGGTGCCGGCGATGAACGTGAACCGCCTCTGCGGCTCGGGCGCGCAGGCGATCGTCTCGGTGATGCAGGCGCTGGCGCTGGGCGACGCGGATTTCGGCCTCGCGGGCGGGGCCGAAAACATGAGCCGCGCCCCCTACATCGTGCCCGAGCAGCGCTTCGGCGCGAAGATGGGCGACGTGAAGACCCGCGACATGATGCTCGGCGCGCTCAACTGCCCCTTCGGCACCGGCCACATGGGCGTCACCGCCGAGAACGTGGCGACCGAACAGGGCGTGAGCCGCGCCGCGCAGGACGCCTTCGCGCTGGAAAGCCAGCGCCGCGCCGCCCGCGCCATCGAAGAGGGCCGCTTCGACGAACAGATCGTGCCCGTCGAGGTGCAGGTGAAGCGCGAGACGCGGCAGGTCACGACCGACGAGCACCCGAAGCCCTCCACCACCGCCGAGGGGCTCGCCGCGCTCAAACCCGCCTTCGCCAAGGAGGGCACGGTCACGCCGGGCAACGCCAGCGGGATCAACGACGGCGCCGCGGCGCTGGTGCTCGCGCGCGCCGAGGCGGCGAAGGCCGCGGGGCTCACGCCGCGGGCGCGGCTCCTCGGCTACGCGCACGCCGGCGTCCGCCCCGAGGTCATGGGGATCGGCCCGGTCCCGGCGGTGCGCTCCCTGCTCGAGCGGACGGGCCTCTCCGTCGGGGACTTCGACGTAATCGAATCGAACGAGGCCTTCGCCGCGCAGGCGCTCGCGGTCTCCGACGCGCTCGGCCTCGACCCGGACAAGGTGAACCCCAACGGCGGCGCCATCGCCCTCGGCCATCCCATCGGCGCCACCGGCGCGATCATCACCATCAAGGCGCTGCACGAGCTCGAGCGCATCGGCGGCCGCTACGCGCTGGTGACCATGTGCATCGGCGGCGGGCAGGGCATCGCGCTCGCGCTCGAGCGCCTCTGACGCGCGCCGCGGCCGGGGCCGATCGCACGGGCCCCGGCCGCACCGCGTCGCCACGACCTTCTTCTTGGTCCAAATATCCCGGGGGGAGTCCGGCGCAGCCGGACGGGGGGCTGGCCCCCCGTGCCGCGTCGCCCCCCTCGCGCCCGGCGCGGCTCGGCGTGCCCGGCTCGGGCGTGACCCTGCCCGCGGCGGCGCTGAGTCTCGAGCGGCTCTGACACACGCCGCGGCCGGGGCCCACCGCACGGACCCCGGCCGCCACGCGTCGCCACAACCTTCTTCTTGGTTCAAATATCACGGGGGGAGTCCGGCGCAGCCGGACGGGGGGGCTGGCCCCCCGTGCCGCGTCGCCCCCCCCTCGCGCCCGGCGCGGCTCGGGCGCGCCCCGGCCCGCGGCGGCCCCAACGCGTCGCCCGCGCGCGCGAGACGGCCCGTCAGGGCCACCGAGCGCCCTAGAGAAGCCCCTCGGCGCGGAAGCTGAGCTCCTGCGCGCGGCCGATCACGAGGTGGTCGTGCAGCGTGATCGACAGCGCCTCGGCCGCGCGGCGGATCTGCTCGGTCATGGCGATGTCGGCCTCCGACGGCGTGGGATCGCCAGAGGGGTGATTGTGCACGAGGATGAGCGCCGAGGCGTTCAGTTCCAGCGCGCGCTTGACCACCTCGCGGGGGTAGACGGGCACGTGATCCACCGTGCCGCGCGCCTGCTCCTCGTCGGCGATCAGCACGTTCTTCCGGTCGAGGTAGAGCACGCGGAACTGCTCCGTCTCGCGGTGCGCCATCGTGGTGTGGCAGTAGTCGATCAGCGCCTGCCAACTCGAGACCACCTGCCGGCGCAGCACCCGCGAGCGCGAGAGGCGGTGCGCCGCCGCCTCCACGATCTTGAGCTCGCAGACGACGGCCGGCCCCACGCCCTCCGTCTCGGTCAGCCGCTCGGCCGGCGCGGAGAGCACGGCGTTGAAATCGCCGAAGCGGTCGATCAGCGCGCGGGCGAGCGGCTTCACGTCGCGGCGCGGGATCGCGCGGAACAGCACGAGCTCCAGCAGTTCGTAATCCGGCATCGCCTCCGCCCCGCCGGCGAGGAAGCGCTCGCGCAGCCGCGCGCGGTGGTCGCGCAGGTAGCTCGGCGTGCGGCCGCCGGCGGGCGGCGGCGCCGCCTCCGCCTCGTCGGTGTCGAAGAGCGGCAGGGCGGCTTCGGCGAAGGCGGTCCGGGTCATGGCGCCGATCGAACAGGATTCGGATGAACAGACGGTTAACGCGCGCCGCCCTTGCATCGCGCCCCGCCGCGGCCGAGATAGGGCGCGCGCCCCGAGACGGAGACCGCGATGCCAGAGCCCAATCCCGCCGCGCTCGACTTCCTGCTGACGCGCCGCTCGCGCCCGGCCAAGACCCTCGGCGCCCCCGCGCCCACTGCGGACGAGCTGCGCCGCCTGCTCGCCGCCGCCGCGCGCGTGCCCGATCACGGCAAGCTCGAGCCGTGGCGCTTCGTCGTGCTGGAGCCGCGCGCGCTCGCCCGGCTCGCCCATCTCGCGCGGGAGCGCGCGATCGCGGAGGGCCATGACGACGCCGGCATCTCCAAGGCCGCGCAGCAGTTCGAACAGAGCCCGCTCGCCGTCGCCGTGATCGAGGTGCAGAAGCCCTCCGACAAGATCCCGGGCCTCGAGATGACCTATTCCGCGGGCGCCGCCGCGCTCTCGCTCCTGAACGCCGCGCTCGCCGCGGGCTGGGGGGCGAACTGGCTGACCGGCTGGCTGGCGCACGACCGCCCCTTCGCCGAGGCGGCGCTCGGCCTCGCCGAAAACGAACGCGTCGCGGGCTTCATCCACATCGGCACCGAAAGCGCCGCGCCGCCCGAGCGCCCACGCCCCGATCTCGACGGGATCGTGACGTGGCTCTCGGAGTGATCCTGTCGGCCTTCGCCAGGGCGCTCGGACAGCTCGGCGACCGGCGCTTCCGCGCGGTGCTCTGGCGCGGGCTGGCGCTGACGCTGGGGCTGCTGGCGGGGCTGACGGCACTTCTGGTCTGGGGGGTGGGCGCGCTCGTCGGGGACACGGTCGCGCTGCCCCTTCTGGGCGAGGTCGCCTGGGTGGACGATGTCCTGTCGTGGGCGTTCCTCGCTCTGATGATCGCGCTCTCGGTCTTTCTGATGGTGCCGGTGGCGGCGGCCTTCGTCTCGATCTTCCTCGAGGAGGTCGCGGGCGCGGTGGAGGCGCGGCACTACCCCGCGCTGCCGCCGGCGGGCGAGGTCTCGCTCCTCGACGGGCTGCGCGACGGGGCGTCGGCGCTCGGCCTGCTGATCGGGGCGAACGCCGTGGCGCTCGCCCTGACGCTCGTCTTTCCGATCGGGGGGCTGCCCGTCTTCTACGCGGTGAACGGGCTGCTGCTCGGGCGGGAGTATTTCACCGTCGTCGCCATGCGCCGGGTGGGCCGGGCCGAGGCCGCGCGGCTGCGGCGCAGGCACCTGCCGACGATCTGGGCGGCGGGGGTGCTGATGGCGCTGCCGCTGACGGTGCCGGTGCTCAACCTGATCGTGCCGATCCTCGGTGCGGCGACCTACACGCACATCTTCCACGCGCTCGAGCGGCGCGGCTGAGCCTCACTCGACGAGCGACGCGTCGGGCCCCATCCGGCCGAACATGTCGATGTCGCGCACGGTGATCGCGCCCGAGAGGATCACGGCCACCACCGCCCCCCAGAGGAGGACGGCGATCAGCGTCGAGATCGCGGCCTTGCGCTTCAGGTGATGATGCTCCGGCGCGCCGGCGGAGGTGCCCTCGAGCACCTTGCCCACGTCGCCCTGCGTGCGCAGGCGGATGGGCAGCGCCGTCAGGAACACGAGGAACCAGATCACGGCGAAGAGCACGACGGCGGAGGCGATGGACATGGGCGTTCCCTTCCGGCGCTGAGCCGCTCAGACCTCTTCGAGTTCGATGAGGCAGCCGTTGAAATCCTTCGGGTGCAGGAAGAGCACCGGCTTGCCGTGGGCGCCGATCTTGGGCTCCCCGTCGCCGAGCACGCGCGCGCCGCTCTCCGACAGGCGCGCGGCGGCGGCGCGGATGTCCTCCACCTCGTAGCAGACGTGGTGGATGCCGCCCGCCGGGTTCTTCTCGAGGAAGCCGGCGATCGGGCTGTCGTCCCCGAGGGGATGCAGAAGCTCGATCTTGGTGTTCGGGAGCTCGATGAAGACGACCGTGACGCCGTGGTCGGGCTCCGCCTGCGGGGCGCCGACGCTGGCGCCCAGCGCGCCGCGATACTGCGCGGCCGCGGCCTCGAGGTCTGGCACGGCGATGGCGACGTGGTTCAGGCGTCCGATCATGGGCGGGCTCTCCTCGGCTCGGTCGCCCGGGTTATGCGCCGCGCGGGCCGCCTCCCGCAAGGGGCAGCACGCCGCACGGCGCGCCGCGGCGTGGTTAACCCCGCCTTCACCCTCTTGCCCGGAGAGTGAGAGGCGCCAACCGAAAGGAGCCCGAGATGGACGAGATCGCCCCCTTCGCCGCCGCCCCGCTGCCCACCGCCGCGCGGCCCTTCCGCGGCCTGACGATCCTCGTGGTGGAGGACAGCCGCTACGCCTCGGAGGCGATGCGGCTCCTCTGCCTGAAGTCGGGCGCGCGCATCCGCCGGGCCGACAGCTTGCGCACAGCGCGGCGGCATCTCTCGGTTTATCGCCCCGTCGTGCTGCTCGTGCACCTCGGCCTGCCGGACGGCACCGGCGCCGCCCTCATCGCCGAGGCGGCGCGGGCGCGGCCGCGCATTCCGGTGATCCTCGGGATCAGCGGCGACCCCGCCCGCGCGGGGGAGGCCGCGGCGGCCGGCGCCGACGATTTCCTCGAAAAACCCGTCGCCTCCCTCGCCGCGTTCCAGTCCACGGTGCTGGAGTGCCTGCCCGACCGCGCGCGCGACGCCTACGACGAGGCGCCGGCGCACGAACTCCGGCCCGACCCGGCGCTCTACCGCGACGACCTCGCCCATGCCGCCGAGATCATCGGCGGCGAGATGGAGGAAGCCTCGCTCGCCTATCTCGTGCAATTCCTCGACGGCGTGGCGCAGAGCGCGGGCGACGCCCCGCTGTCGCAGGCGACCCGCGCGCTGGCCGAGGCGCAGCGCCGCGGCCGCCCCGCCGGCACGCCCCTCGCCCGCGTCGCGGGCCTCGTGCAGGCGCGGCTGGACGAGCGGGCCGCGATCTGACGCCCGCTCAGAAGCTGCGCGTCAGGCCGACGGAGACGGAGGTGTTGTCATAGCCGAAATAGGCGATGTTCGCCGCGCGCTCCTCGTACTCGAGCTTCAGAACGGGCGTCGCGCCGCGCCACGTCAGATCCCGGTTCAGCAGGCGGAGGCCGAGGGCGCGCGTGGTCTCGTCCCGGCGCTCGCCGAACACCGGGGCGGGGCCGTCGCGCCGCTCCCGGCTCAGCCGGGCATCGAGCGAGGCGACCCAGCCGCCGTCGAAGGCGCGCGTCACGCCGAGGGTCAGCCCGGCGATGCGGCGGCTTTCCGCCTCCGACCGCGCGTCGATCCGCGAGGCGGAGACCCCGCCGCTCAACAGCCAGCGCGGGCTCGGCGCATGGCGCAGCGTGACGCTGACCGAGCCGAAGCCGGCGTCGCGCTCGGGGCGATCCGGCGCCTCGCGCGCGCCGGCCTCCACGCGCGCCGACACCCGCGTGCGGCGCGACAGGCGGTCCCGGTATGTGGCGTAGAGCCCGCGGTCGTAGGAGAACCGCTCTCCGGCGAGATAATGCTCCCGCGCGAGGACGCCGCCCCCGATCCGGCGGTCGCCGCGTTTGCGGGTGAGCCCGGCCTCCAGCGCGGCGCTCGTCTCGTTCCAGTCGTCGTTTTCATAGACCTCGCCGGAAAGGCCGAGGCGCAGACGGCCGCGCCAGCCGTCCTCGAAACGCGGCGTGTAGGTCACCGAGACGCCGTAGGAGAGCGCGGTGCCCGGTTCGTCGGTCTCGTTGGGCGTCAACACGAGGTTGCCGATCCGGATCTCGCGCAGGTCGCTGCGCTGCGCGGCGTTGCTCTGCGGCACGATGGCGAAACGCAGGCGCGTGCGCCACACGCGCCGCCGGTCGAGCCGCGCCAGAAGGCGGCGCGCCAGCCGCTCCGCATCGTCCGACAACCGCCCCGAAAGCGCGGCGTCGATGTGAAAGCGCGCCTTGCGGTCATTGTCGGCGAGGAAATGTGCGACCCCGAGGTCGAGCCGCAGCCCGGCGTGGTCCGGCGCCGAGCTGACGGCGCGCTCCAGATGGGGAACCGCCTCCGCCGGCGCCCCGGCGCGCACCGCCGCGATCCCGCGCGCCCAGGCTTCGGCGTCGACCGACGCGCCGCGCGCCGGATCGGCGGCCGCCGCCGGGTGCAGAAGCTGAAAGCAGACGAAAAGAGCGGCGAGCGACAGGCGCAGCATGGGCAAACGGAGGTGATGGGGATGCAGGACGGGCGAGGCGGCAAAAAGACGGCGGCGCCCGAAAGCGCCGCCGCGGAGGGTGGAAGGGGTCGTGCTTACGGCGTCGTCTGTTCCGTCGCGTGGAAAGTGCCGTCGAGGGTCTCCCGCTCGCCACCACCTTCCGAGGTGATGCGCGCCTCGCCCAGAACCTCGCTGCCGTCGCCGACGAAAACGCCCTCGAGAAGACCACTCGCGGCGATCGTGCCGTCTCCAGTGTCGAACTGTTCCTGAAAGCTCGCCGTCAGGCGGGAGTCATCCACCGTACCTGTCAGGTTAGCGGTGATGTCCAAGTCTTGCGGTTGCCCATTGTCGTCCAACTCACGGAAATTGGCGAGTTCTCCAGTCAGGCCGGCATCATCGAAATCGACGTTCATCTCAACGTCGGCCATGATGCGGTTCAGATCCTCTCCGACTTCAAGGCTTCCGGCGTAACTGGCGTCGCCGGTCAGGTCAGCCGGTGCCGCAGCAGTATCAGGCGCGTTGTCGATAGCGGCAAAGTGGGTGTCGAGGTCACCGTCGAATAGACCGCTGTCTACCGTTTCAGCGCTACCGGCCGCGTCATCTTTGACAGCGGTGATCAGCGCGCTATCGTCTCCCCCCGAGTTCGCGGTCTCCGCAGGCATATCCGGCGTCGTCAGGCCCCCGTTGCTGTCGCTGCTCGAGCAGGCGGCGAGAGCGAGGGCGCTGGCCATGGAGACGACGGCCGTCCTGAAGTGAGGCGCGTTTTGCTCCGTTGATGCTTGTAATAAATCGGTTTTTCCGGTCATGCCCGCAATGCGGGCACTCCAATTGCCACCTTTAGATGTGCCTCGTGACGGAAACAAGGCATCCCTGCGCCCCGAACGTGCGGCTCTGGAAAAATTCGCACGGGCAGCCGCCGAACGTGATTCAGGGGTCACGGTCCGCACCGCGCATGAAAACGGCCGGCCCCGTGGCGGGACCGGCCGTGGATCGGGGGCGGCGGGCGCGCGCCCGCCGGCTCACTCCTTGGGGATCACCCGGAGGCCGAGTTCCATGAGCTGCTCGACCGAGGGCTCCGACGGCGCGCTCATCATCAGGTCCTCGGCGCGCTGGTTCATCGGGAAGGGGATGACCTCGCGGATGTTGATCTCGTCGGCGAGCAGCATCACCAGCCGGTCGATGCCCGCCGCGCAGCCGCCGTGCGGGGGCGCGCCGTAGTGGAAGGCGGTGAAGAGCCCGCCGAAGCGGCGGCGCACCTCGTCCTCCGAATAGCCCGCGATCTCGAAGGCCTTGAGCATCAGGTCCGGCCGATGGTTGCGGATCGCGCCCGAGACGACCTCGTAGCCGTTGCAGGTCAGGTCGTACTGCCAGCCCTTGACCTCGAGCGGGTCGCCCTCGAGCGCCTCCATCCCCCCCTGCGGCATGGAGAAGGGGTTGTGCTCAAAGTCGATCGCGCCGGTCTCGGGGTCCTTCTCGTAGATCGGGAAATCCACGATCCAGGCGAAGGCGAAGCGCCCCTCGTCGAGGTGGCCGAGCTCGCGCCCGATGACGTCGCGCGCGCGGGAGGCCACGCCCTCGAAGTCCTTCGGCCGCCCGCCGAGGAAGAAGGCCGCGTCGCCCTTGCCGAGGCCGAGTTGCTGCCGGATCGCCTCGGTCCGCTCGGGGCCGATGTTCTTGGCGAGCGGGCCGGCGGCCTCCACGCCGCTCTCGCCGTCGCGCCAGAAGATGTAGCCCATCCCCGGCAGGCCCTGCTCCTGCGCGAACTTGTTCATGCGGTCGCAGAACTTGCGCGAGCCGCCGTCCGGCGCGGGGATGGCGCGCACCTCGGTGCCCGGCTGCTCCAGGAGCTCGGCGAAGATCTTGAAGCCGGAGCCCGCGAAGTGCTCGCTCACCACGTCCATGCGGATCGGGTTGCGCAGGTCGGGCTTGTCGGTGCCGTACCAGCGCATCGCGTCGCGGTAGGGAATCTGCGGCCAGTGCTTGTCCACGGTGCGGCCCTGCCCGAACTCCTCGAAGAGCCCCTCGAGCACCGGCTGGATGGTGTCGAACACCTCCTGCTGGCTGACGAAGCTCATCTCCATGTCGAGCTGGTAGAAATCGGTGGGCGAGCGGTCGGCGCGCGGGTCCTCGTCGCGGAAGCAGGGCGCGATCTGGAAATACTTGTCGAAGCCCGAGACCATCAGCAGCTGCTTGAACTGCTGCGGCGCCTGCGGCAGCGCGTAGAACTTCCCCGGATGCAGCCGCGAGGGCACGAGGAAGTCGCGCGCGCCCTCGGGGGACGAGGCGGTGATGATCGGCGTCTGATACTCGCGGAAGCCTATGTCCCACATGCGCCGCCGGATCGAGGCGATCACGTCGGCGCGCAGCGTCATGTTGCGCTGCATCTCCTCGCGGCGCAGGTCGAGGTAGCGATAGCGCAGGCGCGTCTCCTCGGGGTATTCCTGATCACCGAAGACCATGAGCGGCAGCTCCTGCGCGCGGCCGAGCACCTCCATGTCGCGGATGTAGACCTCGATCTCGCCGGTGGGGAGCTTGGGGTTGATCAGCGACGGGTCGCGCGCCTTCACCACCCCGTCGATGCGGATGCACCACTCGGAACGCACGGCCTCCACCTCGGAAAACACCGGGCTGTCGGGGTCGCAGAGCACCTGCGTCACGCCGTAGTGGTCGCGCAGGTCGATGAAGAGCACGCCGCCGTGGTCGCGGACGCGATGGACCCAGCCCGACAGGCGCACGGTCTCGCCGACGGCCGAGGTGTCGAGGTCGGCGCAGGTGTGGGTGCGATAGGCGTGCATTCTTGCCCTCCGGGTCAGCGATCCGGCGCCGATACACTCGGCAGGGGGTCGGAAGTCAAGGGCGGGCGGTCGCCGTCATTTGAGGAAATGCGAATCTCATGTAATACTTTTCGGCGGGAGGCAGGTCGAACCGTCGTGCGCCTCCGGGCGTTCGGCTCCGGAACACGAGGGGGTATGTCATGTGGGAACGTGTCTTCGACAGCATGGTGCGCCGGCTCATCGTCCGCGGTCGGCTCACCATCACCGACCCGGACGGGCAGCGCCGAAGCTACGGCCCCGGCGGGGGGCTCGAAGCGGAGGCGCGCTTCACCGATCCGGGCATCTATCGCCGGCTCTGCACGAATCCCGAGCTCGCGCTGGGCGAGGGCTACATGGACGGCACGATCGAGGTCGCGCCGGACGCGCTCTACGACCTGCTCGCGCTGCTGATCGTCAACCGCAACGCCGGGCAGTTCCCGCCCTGGATCCGCGGCATCGACCGGATGCGCTTCCTGTTGCGGCGCTGGGCGATGAAGAACACGCCGCTCACCGCGCGGCAGAACGTGGCCCACCACTACGACCTGAGCGACGATCTCTACGCGCTCTTCCTCGACGAGGACTGGCAGTATTCCTGCGCCTATTTCGCGCGGCCGGACATGACGCTCGAGGAGGCGCAGGAGGCCAAGAAGGCCCACATCGCGCAGAAGCTGATGATCCGCGAGGGCGACCGCGTGCTCGACATCGGCTGCGGCTGGGGCGGCATGGCGATCACGCTGGCGCGCGATTTCGGCGCGCGGGTCGTCGGCGTGACGCTGAGCGAGAATCAGCTCGAGCGGGCCCGGGCGCGGGCCGAGGCGGCGGGCCTGTCGAAGCGGGTGGAGTTTCGGCTGCTCGACTATCGCAAGCTCGACGAGACCTTCGACCGGATCGTCAGCGTCGGCATGCTCGAGCACGTGGGCGTGCCGCAGTATCAGACCTATTTCGACAAGGTGGCCGAACTTCTGACCGAGGACGGCATCGCGCTCATTCACACGATCGGGCGGATGGAGGAACCGACGGCGCAGATGCCCTGGTTCAACAAGTACATCTTTCCGGGCGGCTATGTGCCATCCCTGTCGGAACTCGCCCCCGCGATCGAGACATCGGGGCTGCACGGCACCGATTTCGAGGTGTTGCAGGGCACCTTTCACTATGCCCGCACGCTCGAGCACTGGCGCGCGCGGTTCGAGGCCAATCTCGACAAGGTGCGCGCGCTCAACGACGAGCGGTTCGTGCGCATGTGGCGCTTTTACCTCGTGGCCTGCGAGGCGGCCTTCGACTCCACGCGGCAGGGCGTCTTTCAGATGCAGCTCACGCGCCGACAGGACACCATCCCGGCGACGCGCGAGTATCTCTATAACCCGCCCGTGGCCGCCCCGCGGCAGCTCGAGGCGGGGGAATAGCGCCCAGTCGTTTCAAGCGTCGCGCACCAGCTCGAAGCGGCAGGCGGGATAGCCCGTCGCGCCGCACTCGGTCTCGATGCAGCGCATCTTCGGGTGCACGAGCGCGGCGTAGAGCGTCGTGAACACGCCGCAATGCCAGTGGCAGAGGGCGTGGTCCGCGCGCTCACCGCGGACGATCGGGTTGTCCCTGAGCTCGAACGAGAAGGGCGAGAGCACGCGGAACTCGCCCGAGCCCGCGAAGGTCCAGGCGTTGGCCGCGATCGCCCGCGCCAGCAGCCGCGCCGACAGCCGCCAGGGCAGCGACAGGAGCATCGACTGCGCCGTCTGCGGGATGCGGTGCGTCAGGATGTAGCGCCCGGTCATCACGCCCGCCTCGTAGGAGAGCCCCTCGGCCATGTCGGGCGCGAGCCGCCGCAGCGCCTGATGCACCCGCGCCACCGGCGCCTCGTCGATCATGCTCTCGCCGTCGGGCAGCACGTCGAGGTCGGCGGCCTCGTAGACCGCCCGGTCGAGCCCCGCGGCGCGCAGGAGCGGGTCGAGCTGCAGGATGGCGTTCGGCCCGATCAGCGCCGGCTGCACGGGCTGCGCGGTCTCGTATCGGCTGAAGTCTTCCATGACGGCCGCCATGTCACGCATCCTCCATCTGTTCGGTGCCCCCGCCGCAGGCCTTCACCTCGGCGCCGTTGGGCATCTTGAAGCTTTCGCGCCGCACCTCGGCGCGGTCCTTCATCTGCGCGCGCACGGCCTCGCGGCGTTCCTTGGCGCGCGCGGCGCGGTCGGCGGCGGCCTCCCAGTCCTCCATCTGCGCCTCGGCGATCTGGCGCGTCTCGTCGAAGTGGAAATCCACCTTGTCCTTGGACTGCGGCCCCCAGTAGCCGGCCTTGCCGAGATCGTAGAAGGTCCGCGCGAAGCCCGCCTTCAGGAAGGCCTTGAGGCAGCCGAGCAGGTAGCGCCGGCGGTAGCCCGTGCCCCGCCACGGATAATGGAAGAGCGCCTTCTGCATGTAGAAGCGGCGGTAGTTCTTCATCACGCCGTTCAGAAGCTCGCCGCGCTCCATCGCCGCGGGCTTCATGATGGGCGTGACGAAGTTGTACTTGGAGAAGTCGTAGATCTCGACCTGGTCCTTGAGCTCCTGGAAGAGCGGCGTGAAGGGCCATGGCGTGTACATCGCCCAGTTGGCGAGGTCCGGCTGCCAGTCCCACGCCATGCGGTAAGTCTCTTCCAGCGTCTCCTCGGTCTCGTTGTCGAGCCCGACGATGAACTGCGCCTCCACGAAGATGTCGGCGTCGCGCAGGAGCTTGATGGCCTGCTTGTTCTCCTCGACCTTGGTTTCCTTGTTGAACTGGTCGAGCTTCATCTGCGCCGCCGCCTCGGTCCCGAGCGAGACGTGCACCAGCCCGGCCTCGCGGTAGAAGGACAGGAGCTCGCGGTCGCGGTAGATGTCGGTGACGCGGGTGTTGATGCCCCACTGCACGCGGCGCGGCAGGTCGCGGTCGATGAGCTCCTGGCAGAACTCGACGAACTTCTTGCGGTTGATGGTGGGTTCCTCGTCGGCGAGGATGAAGAAGCCGACGCCGTGGTTCTCGACGAGATCCTCGATCTCGTCCACCACCGCCTTGGGCTCGCGCACGCGGTAGTCGCGCCAGAATTTCCACTGCGAGCAGAAGGAACAGGTGAAGGGGCAGCCGCGCGCCATGTTGGGGATGGCGACGCGCGTGTTGAGCGGGATGTAGATGTATTTCTCCCACTCGAGAATCGACCAGTCGGGCTTGATTCCCTCGAGGTTCTTGACCGTCGGCGCGGCCTCGGTCGCCACGATCTGCTCGCCGTCGCGGAAGGCGAGGCCCTTGATCTTGTAGCGGTCGTCGGGCCAGCGGCCGTCCTCGATGGCGAGCATCAGCTCGGTGACGATCTCCTCGCCCTCGCCGCGCACGATCACGTCCACCCAGGGCGCCTCGGAGAGCACCTGCTTGTACATGAAGGTGGCGTGGATGCCGCCGAGGATGCGCACCGCCTGCGGCGCCTTCTCCTCGGCGATCTTGAGGATCTCCTCGGCCTTGTAGATCGAGGGCGTGATGGCGGTGACGCCGATGGCGTCGGGCCGGATCGCCTCGATCCGCGCCGCGACCTCCTCGTCGGAGAGGTCGTTCGTCATCGCGTCGACGAAGTGGATGTCGTCGAACCCCGCCTCCCGCAGGCTGCCCGTGAGGTAGGCGACCCATGCGGGCGGCCAGTTGCCCGCGATCTCCGCGCCGCCGGAGCGGTAGTTGGGATGGACGAACAGAATGCGCATGGTCTTACTCCCTCGTTGGGAGCGACACTCGCATAGCGGTTGTCACTTTTGCTTGACACAGATCAACCGGCCGCGACGGCACGCGCCGGCCCCTTGCGCCGCGACCGTGCTCAACTATAACCCGCACGACTTTGCGCGCCCCTTTCCTGCAGGTTCCTCCATGCCCAAGCGTACGGACATCCAGTCGATCATGATCATCGGCGCGGGGCCGATCATCATCGGGCAGGCCTGCGAGTTCGACTATTCCGGCGCCCAAGCCTGCAAGGCGCTGCGGGAAGAGGGCTACCGGGTGATCCTCGTGAACTCGAACCCGGCGACCATCATGACCGACCCGGGCCTCGCGGACGCCACCTACATCGAGCCGATCACGCCGGAGGTGGTCGCGAAGATCATCGCGCAGGAAAAGCCCGACGCGCTGCTGCCCACGATGGGCGGGCAGACGGGGCTGAACACCGCGCTCGAGCTCGAGGAGATGGGCGTGCTCGCCGAGCACGGGGTCGAGATGATCGGCGCGCGCCGCGAGGCGATCGAGATGGCCGAGGACCGCCGCCTCTTCCGCGAGGCGATGGAGCGCATCGGGCTGGAGAACCCCGCCGCCACCATCGTCTCGGCGCCGAAGCGCGACGACGGCACGCTCGACGTGGAGGCCGGCGTGCAGGCCGCGCTCGATGCGCTCGACGAGATCGGCCTGCCGGCGATCATCCGCCCCGCCTACACCCTCGGGGGCACGGGCGGCGGCGTCGCCTATAACCGCGACGACTACATCCATTACTGCCGCTCGGGGCTCGACGCCTCGCCGGTGGGGCAGATCCTGATCGACGAGTCGCTCCTCGGCTGGAAGGAGTTCGAGATGGAGGTGGTCCGCGACAAGGCGGACAACGCCATCATCGTCTGCTCGATCGAGAACGTGGACCCGATGGGCGTGCACACGGGCGACTCGATCACCGTGGCCCCGGCGCTGACGCTCACCGACAAGGAATACCAGATCATGCGCAACGGCTCGATCGCCGTGCTGCGCGAGATCGGGGTGGAGACCGGCGGCTCCAACGTGCAGTGGGCCGTGCATCCCGAGACCGGGCGCATGGTCGTGATCGAGATGAACCCGCGGGTGAGCCGCTCCTCGGCGCTCGCGTCGAAGGCCACGGGCTTTCCGATCGCCAAGATCGCCGCGAAGCTCGCCGTGGGCTACACCCTCGACGAGCTCGACAACGACATCACCAAGGTCACGCCGGCGAGCTTCGAGCCGACCATCGACTACGTCGTCACCAAGATCCCGCGCTTCGCCTTCGAGAAGTTCCCGGGCGCCGAGGCCACGCTGACCACCGCGATGAAATCGGTGGGCGAAGCCATGGCCATCGGCCGCACGATCCACGAATCGATGCAGAAGGCGCTCTCCAGCCTCGAGACCGGGCTCTCGGGCTTCGACGAGATCGCGATCGAGGGCGCCGACGACCCCGAACAGGGCGAGGCGGCGGTGATCCGCGCGCTCAGCCGGCAGACGCCGGACCGCCTGCGCCTCATCGCGCAGGCGATGCGGCACGGGCTCTCGGACGACGCGATCATCGGGGTGACGAAATTCGACCCCTGGTTCGTCGCCCGCATCCGCGAGATCGTCGAGGCCGAGACCCGCGTGCGCGACAACGGCCTGCCCGTCACCGAGGAGGGGCTGCGCGAGCTCAAGATGATGGGCTTCACCGACGCCCGCCTCGCGCAGCTCTCGGGCCGCGACGAGGCGCAGGTGCGCCGCGCGCGCCAGAATCTCGGGGTGACGGCCGTCTTCAAGCGCATCGACACCTGCGCGGCCGAGTTCGAGGCGCAGACGCCCTACATGTATTCCACCTACGAGGCGCCCATGATGGGCGAGGTGGAATGCGAGGCGCGGCCCTCGGACCGGAAGAAAGTCGTGATCCTCGGCGGCGGGCCGAACCGCATCGGGCAGGGGATCGAGTTCGACTACTGCTGCTGTCACGCCTGCTACGCGCTGACCGACGCGGGGTTCGAGACCATCATGGTCAACTGCAACCCCGAGACGGTGAGCACCGACTACGACACCTCCGACCGGCTCTATTTCGAGCCGCTGACGCTGGAGCACGTCCTCGAGATCCTGCGCGTCGAGCAGGAAAACGGCACGCTCGCCGGCGTCATCGTGCAGTTCGGCGGGCAGACGCCGCTCAAGCTCGCCAACGACCTCGAGGCCGAGGGCATCCCGATCCTCGGCACCACGCCGGACGCCATCGACCTCGCCGAGGACCGCGAGCGCTTCCAGACGCTGGTGAACAAGCTCGCGCTGAAACAGCCGAAGAACGGGCTCGCCTCTTCCAAGGCCGAGGCCGTCGCCATCGCCGGCGAGATCGGCTTCCCGCTGGTGATCCGGCCGTCCTACGTGCTCGGCGGCCGCGCGATGGAGATCGTGCGCGACATGGCCCATCTCGAGCGCTACGTCGACGAGGCGGTGGTCGTCTCGGGGAAAAACCCGGTGCTGCTCGACGGCTACCTCGCCGGCGCGACGGAAGTGGACGTGGACGCCATCGCCGACGGGCAGGACGTGCACGTCGCCGGCGTCATGCAGCACATCGAGGAGGCAGGCGTGCACTCGGGCGATTCGGCCTGCTGCCTGCCGCCGCATTCCCTGCCCGAGGCCATCGTGGCCGAGATCGCGCGCCAGACCCGGGCGCTCGCGCTCGAGCTCGGCGTGGTGGGGCTGATGAACGTGCAGTTCGCGGTGAAGGACGGCGAGGTCTTCCTGATCGAGGTGAACCCGCGGGCGAGCCGCACCGTGCCCTTCGTCGCCAAGGCGACCGACAGCGCCATCGCCTCCATCGCCGCGCGCGTCATGGCGGGCGAGCCGCTCTCGGCCTTCGCCCGGCGCGCGGCCTATACCGACGCCGATTACGATCAGCCCCTGCCGCTGGCCGATCCGATGACGCTCGCCGATCCGGCGATGCCGTGGTTCTCGGTCAAGGAGGCGGTGCTGCCCTTCGCGCGCTTCCCCGGCGTGGACACGATCCTCGGCCCCGAGATGCGCTCGACGGGCGAGGTCATGGGCTGGGACCGGAGCTTCCCGCGCGCCTTCCTCAAGGCGCAGATGGGCGCGGGCATGGTGCTGCCCGAGGGCGGGCGCGCCTTCGTCTCGATCCGCGACGCCGACAAGGGCCCGATGATGCAGGAAGCCGCCCGCACGCTCGTCGCGCTCGGCTTCACCATCGCGGCGACGCGCGGCACGGCGCTCTGGCTGCGCGAGAACGACGTCCCCTGCGAGGACGTCAACAAGGTCTACGAGGGCCGGCCGAACATCGTGGACCGGCTGAAGAACGCCGAGATCGACCTCGTGATGAACACGACCGAGGGCGCGCAGGCCGTCGAGGACAGCCGCGACATCCGCTCCGTCGCGCTCTATTCGAAGATCCCCTACTTCACGACCGCCGCCGCCGCCCATGCCGCGGCGCTCGCCATGCAGGCGCGCCGCGAGGACGACCTCGCCGTGAAGCCGCTGCAGAACTGAGGCTCAGGCGTAGGCCCAGATCAGGAGCGCGGCGCCCAGCGCGACGCGGTAGAGGACGTAGGGCGTGAAGCTCACGCGCTGCAGGAGCCGCATCATCGCCGCCAGCGCGGCGAGCGCGGCGACGAAGGCGAAGGCGGCGGCGATCGCGCCGTCGCGGGCGAGCTGTGCGTCGGCCTCCGCCGCGACCTCGATCGTCAGGAGACCGCCGGAGGCGAGGATCGTCGGGATCGACATCAGCATGGCGAGTTTCGCCGCGCCGTGGCGTGTGTAGCCGAGGAAGCGCGCGCCCGTGATGCAGATGCCCGAGCGCGAGGTGCCCGGGATCAGCGCCACCGCCTGCCAGAGCCCGAGGATCGCGGCGTGGCGCAGCGACCAGTCCCCGGCCCCGCGCGCCGCGGGGGCGAAGCGGTCGGCCACCCAGAGAACCACGCCGAAGCCGAGCGTCGTCCAGCCGACCACCGCGACCGAGCGCAGCGCCGCGTCGAGCCCGGCGACGCGCAGCGCCAGCCCCGCCGCCATCACCGGCAGCGTGGCGATGAGCAGAAGGAGCGCCAGCCGCGCCCCCGGCGTGTCCGCGCGCCCGATGAGCAGGCGCGGCACCCCGGCGACGGCGCCGGCCACGTCGCGCCAGAAATAGAGCACCACGGCGGCGAGCGTGCCCACGTGCACCGCGACGTCGATGGCGAGCCCCTGATCGTCCAGCCCGGTGAGCCCCGGCAGGAGAATCAGGTGCCCCGACGACGAGATCGGCAGGAACTCGGTCACGCCCTGCAGGGCGGCGACGAGGATCAGATGGAAAAGCGTCATGCCGCGCGCGTCCCTCTGGCCGGTCGGTGCCCGGTATAAGCCAATGCGCCGCAAAGGAAAGCGCGCCATTAGGTCCGGAATGTTACCTTTTCCGCGCTGCGGCGCGGCGCCGGGTCGCGGGCCTGGCGCAGAAAAACTGATAGTAGGTCAGTATGGCTGCCTTTTCTTCGCGTCCGCTCTCCTATATCCAGCCCTCCACGGCAATGGCCGCAGGGAGTGTGCGATGTCCGGACAACAGATGCTCAAGTTCGTCTCGATCGAACGCGCGATGCCCGAGAAGCGGGACGCGAACGTGCGCGCGCACGACTTTCACGAGATCTACGCCGAGTTCGCGCACGAGAAGGCCGAGGAGCAGGCCGGGCGCTGCTCGCAGTGCGGCGTGCCCTACTGCCAGAGCCACTGCCCGCTGCACAACAACATCCCCGACTGGCTGAAGCTCACCGCCGAGGGCCGCCTGCGCGAGGCCTACGAGCTCAGTCAGGCGACGAACACCTTCCCGGAGATCTGCGGCCGCATCTGCCCGCAGGACCGCCTCTGCGAGGGCGCCTGCGTGATCGAGCAGTCGGGCCACGGTACGGTGACCATCGGCGCGGTCGAGAAATACATCACCGACACCGCCTGGGAAGAAGGCTGGGTCGAGCCGATCCGCCCCGCCGCCGAGCGTCCCGAGAGCGTCGGCATCATCGGCGCCGG
This sequence comes from Rhodosalinus sediminis, assembly GCF_003385555.1. Lineage (GTDB taxonomy): Bacteria > Pseudomonadota > Alphaproteobacteria > Rhodobacterales > Rhodobacteraceae > Rhodosalinus > Rhodosalinus sediminis. Next base: position 29,077 of record NZ_QOHR01000013.1, read on the forward strand.
TCCCGGCGGGCTCGCCGCGGCGGACGTGCTGCGCCGCGCCGGCGTGCAGGTCACCGTTTACGACCGCTACGACCGCGCCGGCGGGCTGATGACCTACGGCATCCCCGGCTTCAAACTGGAGAAGGACGTCGTCACCCGCCGCAACGACCAGCTGTCCGACGGCGGCGTCGAGTTCGTGCTGGACTGCAACGTGGGCGAGGATATTTCCTTCGAGGAGATCCGCGGCAAGCACGACGCGGTGCTGATCGCCACCGGCGTCTACAAGGCGCGCGAACTGCCCGGCCCGGGTGCCGGCGCGCAGGGGATCGTGCGCGCGCTCGACTTCCTGACCGCGTCCAACCGCAAAAGCTTCGGCGACGCGGTGCCGGAGTTCGACTCGGGCGAGCTGAGCGCCGAGGGCAAGCGCGTCGTGGTGATCGGCGGCGGCGACACGGCGATGGACTGCGTGCGCACCGCCGTGCGCCAGGGCGCCAAGAGCGTGAAGTGCCTCTACCGCCGCGACCGCGCCAACATGCCCGGCAGCCAGCGCGAGGTCGCCAACGCCGAGGAGGAGGGCGTCGAGTTCGTCTGGCTCTCCGCGCCGAAGGGCTTCGTCGGCGACCCGGTCGAAGAGGTGCTCGTGCAGCGCATGCGCCTCGGCACGCCGGACGCCACGGGCCGCCAGACGCCCGAGGTGATCGAGGGCGCCGACTACGCCGAGCCCGCCGACATGGTGATCAAGGCGCTCGGCTTCGAGCCCGAGGAGCTGCCGAAGCTCTGGGGCGTCGACGGCCTCGAGGTGACGCGCTGGGGCACCGTGAAGGCCGAGTTCACCACAGGGCGCACCTCGCTGCCCGGCGTCTACGCGGTGGGCGACATCGTGCGCGGCGCCTCGCTGGTGGTCTGGGCGATCCGCGACGGGCGCGACGCGGCGGAGGCGATCCTCGAGGATCTCGCCGCGCAGCCCGCCGTCGCGGCCGAGTGAGCCCTGGCGGCGCGGAAGGAGCGGCGCGATGCGCGCGACGGTCGGCGACAGGACGGCGGGCTGCCTCTGCGGCGCGGTGCGCATGACACTCCGCGACATGCCGCGCGACTACGGCGCCTGCCACTGCGAGATGTGCCGCCGCTGGACCGGCGCGGCCTTCGTCGCGGTCCCCGTACCCGCCGAGCGGGTGGAGGTCGCGGGCAGTGAGGCCATAGGCCGCCTGCAATCCTCCGCCTGGGCCGAACGCGCGTGGTGCACACGCTGCGGCGCGGGGCTCTGGTACCGCGTCACCGCGCCGGGCACCGCCGGTCACGGCGACTACGAGATCCCGATCGGCCTGCTGGACGATCCGAACGGGCTGGCCTTCCGCAACGAGATCTTCGCGGACTGCCGCCCCGACACGCTGACCTTCGAGGGCATGTCCGGGCGCGAGACGCTCACCCGGGCCGAGACCTTCGCGAAATTCGCCCCCACAGAGGAGGGACAGGCATGACCGAGCACGTCACCGACTGGGCCGCCGCCGAGGCGGAGAAGCGCCGCCGCGTCGCGGATGCGGGTCTTTACGTCGAGGAGACGGAGCGCGCCTCCTGCGGGGTGGGGCTCGTCGTCTCGCTCGACGGCACGCCGTCGCGCAAGGTGGTCGAGCACGGCATCGACGCGCTCAAGGCGGTCTGGCACCGCGGCGCGGTGGACGCCGACGGCAAGACCGGCGACGGCGCGGGTATCCACGTGCAGATCCCGGTGCCCTTCTTCTACGACCAGATCCGGCGCACCGGCCACGAGCCGCGCGAGGACCGGCTGATCGCCGTCGGTCAGGTGTTCCTGCCGCGCACCGACTTCGGCGCGCAGGAGACCTGCCGCACGATCGTCGAGACGGAAGTCCTGCGCATGGGCCACGCGATCTACGGCTGGCGCCACGTGCCGGTGGACATCTCCGTGCTCGGCGAGAAGGCGAACGCCACCCGCCCCGAGATCGAGCAGATCATCATCTCCAACGCCAAGGGCGTGGACGAGGAGACCTTCGAGCGCGAGCTCTACGTGATCCGCCGCCGCATCGAGAAGGCGGCGGCCGCCGCGGGCGTCGGCGCGCTCTACATCGCGTCGCTGTCGTGCCGGTCGATCATCTACAAGGGCATGATGCTGGCCGAGCAGGTGGCGGACTTCTATCCCGACCTGCAGGACGAGCGCTTCGAATCCGCCTTCGCGATCTACCACCAGCGGTATTCGACCAACACCTTCCCGCAGTGGTGGCTCGCGCAGCCCTTCCGCATGCTCGCCCACAACGGCGAGATCAACACGCTCAAGGGCAACGTCAACTGGATGAAGAGCCACGAGATCCGCATGGCCTCGAACGCCTTCGGGGACATGGCGGAGGACATCAAGCCCATCGTGGCGAGCGGATCGTCGGACTCCGCCGCGCTCGATTCGGTCTTCGAGGTGCTGGTGCGCGCGGGCCGCGACGCGCCGATGGCCAAGACCATGCTGATCCCCGAATCGTGGTCGCAGGCGCGCATCGAGCTGCCGAAGCCGTGGCGCGACATGTATGCCTACTGCAACGCGGTGATGGAGCCGTGGGACGGGCCCGCCGCGCTCGCCATGACGGACGGGCGCTGGGTCTGCGCCGGGCTCGACCGCAACGGCCTGCGCCCGATGCGCTACGTCGTCACCGGCGACGGGCTGGTGATCGCCGGCTCCGAGGCGGGCATGGTCCCCGCCGACGAGGGCACCGTGAAGGAGAAGGGCGCGCTCGGCCCCGGGCAGATGCTCGCCGTGGACATGACCGAGGGCAAGCTCTTCCACGACACCGAGATCAAGGACCGCCTCGCGGCGAGCCAGCCCTTCGGCGACTGGGTCGGCAAGATCACCGAACTCGATGCGCGGCTCTCGGCGCTCGACGAGGCGCCGCTCTTTTCCGGCGACGCGCTGCGGCGGCGGCAGATGGCGGCGGGCTACACCGTCGAGGAGCTGGAGCAGATCCTCGCCCCGATGGCCGAGGACGGCAAGGAAAGCGTGGCCTCCATGGGCGACGACACGCCGCCCGCGGTGCTGTCGAAGAAGTATCGCCCGCTCAGCCACTACTTCCGGCAGAACTTCAGCCAGGTGACGAACCCGCCGATCGACAGCTTGCGCGAATACCGGGTGATGAGCCTCAAGACCCGGTTCGGCAACCTGAAGAACGTGCTCGACGAATCCTCGGCGCAGACCGAGATCCTCGTGCTCGACAGCCCCTTCGTCGCCAACGCCCAGTTCGACGAGATGGTGCGCCAGTTCAACGCCGAGATGGCCGAGATCGACTGCACCTTCCCCGCCGGCGGCGGCGAGGGCGCGCTGCGCGACGGTCTCGCCCGCATCCGCGCCGAGGCGGAGGACGCCGTGCGCTCGGGCGCGGGGCACATCGTGCTGACCGATCACCACTCCGGCCCCGACCGGGTGGCGATGCCGATGATCCTCGCCACCTCGGCGGTGCACTCGCATCTGACGCGGCAGGGGCTGCGGACCTTCTGCTCGATCAACGTGCGCGCCGCCGAGTGCATCGACCCACACTACTTCGCCGTGCTGATCGGCGCGGGCGCGACCACGGTGAACCCCTACCTCGCCGAGGACAGCCTCGCCGAGCGGATCGAGCGCGGCCTGCTCGACGGCCCGCTGACCGAGGCCGTGAAGCGCTACCGCACCGCGATCGACCAGGGCCTGCTGAAGATCATGTCCAAGATGGGCATCTCGGTGATCTCCAGCTACCGCGGCGGCCTCAACTTCGAGGCGGTGGGCCTCTCGCGCGCGATGTGCGCGGAGTATTTCCCCGGCCTGATCAGCCGCATCTCGGGCATCGGCGTCAGCGGCGTGCAGCGCAAGGTCGAGGAGGCGCACGCGCAGGGCTGGAAGGGCGGCGCGAACGTCCTGCCGATCGGCGGCTTCTACAAGATGCGCAAGTCCGGCGAGACGCACGCCTGGGGCGCGCAGACGATGCACATGATGCAGAGCGCCTGCAATCAGGGCTCCTATCAGGTCTGGAAGCAGTACTCGGCCGCGATGAAGGCGCAGCCGCCGATCCACCTGCGCGATCTTCTGGACATCAAGCCGATGGGCCGGCCCGTGCCGCTCGAGGAGGTGGAGAGCATCACCTCGATCCGCAAGCGCTTCGTGACGCCGGGCATGAGCCTCGGCGCGCTCTCGCCGGAGGCGCACAAGACGCTCAACGTGGCCATGAACCGGATCGGCGCGAAGTCCGATAGCGGCGAGGGGGGCGAGGACCCGGCGCATTTCGTGCCCGAGCCCAACGGCGACAACCCCTCGGCCAAGATCAAGCAGGTGGCCAGCGGTCGCTTCGGCGTGACGGCGGAATACCTCAATCACTGCGAGGAGCTCGAGATCAAGGTCGCGCAGGGCGCCAAGCCCGGCGAGGGCGGCCAGCTTCCGGGCATGAAGGTCACGAAGCTGATCGCGCGACTCCGGCACTCGACGCCGGGCGTGACGCTGATCTCGCCGCCGCCGCACCACGACATCTACTCGATCGAGGACCTCGCGCAGCTGATCTACGACCTGAAGCAGATCAACCCGCGCGCCAAGGTCACGGTGAAGCTGGTGGCCTCCTCCGGCGTCGGCACCATCGCGGCCGGCGTGGCGAAGGCGAAGGCCGACGTGATCCTGATCTCGGGGCACAACGGCGGCACGGGGGCGAGCCCCGCGACCTCGATCAAGTATGCGGGCCTGCCGTGGGAGATGGGCCTGACCGAGGCGCATCAGGTGCTCGCCATGAACAACCTGCGCGAGCGGGTGACGCTGCGCACGGACGGCGGCCTGCGCACCGGGCGCGACATCGTCATGGCGGCGATGATGGGGGCCGAGGAATACGGCATCGGCACCGCCGCGCTGATCGCCATGGGCTGCATCATGGTCCGCCAGTGCCAGTCCAACACCTGCCCCGTCGGCGTCTGCACGCAGGACGAATCCCTGCGCGAGAAGTTCACCGGCAACGCCGACAAGGTGGTGAACCTGATCACCTTCTACGCCCAGGAGGTGCGCGAGGTGCTCGCCGAGATCGGCGCGCGCTCCCTCGACGAGGTGGTGGGCCGCGCCGACCTGCTGACGCAGGTGAGCCGCGGCTCCGCGCATCTCGACGATCTCGACCTGAACCCGCTCCTGCTGACGGTCGACGGTGCGAAGGACATCGCCTACGACCGCGACAAGCCGCGTCAGGCGGTGGACGACACGCTCGACGCAGAGATCGTGCGCGATGCCGCGCGTTTCCTCGAGGACGGCGAGAAGATGCAGCTCTCCTACGCGGTGCAGAACACCCACCGCACCGTGGGCACCCGCGTCAGCAGCCACATCGTGCGCCGCTTCGGGATGCGCAACGCGCTGCAGCCCGATCACCTGACGGTGAAGCTGCGCGGCAGCGCGGGGCAGTCGCTCGGCGCCTTCGCCGCGCCGGGGCTCAAGCTCGAGGTCTCGGGCGACGCCAACGACTACGTCGGCAAAGGGCTCTCGGGCGGCATCGTCGTGGTGCGCCCGCCGATGGAAAGCCCGCTCACCGCGGCCGACAACACGATCATCGGCAACACGGTGCTCTACGGGGCGACGGGCGGCTACCTCTTCGCCGCCGGCCGCGCGGGCGAGCGCTTCGCGGTGCGCAACTCGGGCGCGCATGTGGTGATCGAGGGCTGCGGCTCCAACGGCTGCGAGTACATGACCGGCGGCGTCGCGGTGATCCTCGGCGGGATCGGCGCGAACTTCGGCGCCGGCATGACGGGGGGCATGGCCTATCTCTACGACCCGGAGGGCGAGGCCGAGCAGCTGATGAACACGACGAGCCTCGTGACCTGCCCCGTCACGGTCCCGCATTGGGAGGCGCAGCTGAAGGGCCTGATCGAGCGCCACCTCGCCGAGACGGGCTCGCGCCGGGCGGCCGACATCATCCAGCACTGGGAGACCGAGCGCGGGAATTTCCTGCAGGTCTGCCCGAGGGAGATGCTCGATAAGCTCGACCACCCGCTCGGCATCGAGGACGCGGCGCTTCCGGCGGAATGAGCGCGGGGCGCGGGCGGCCGCGTGCCGCCCGCGCTGACGCGGCGCGCCCCCCCGCGCCGGGGCTGCCGCGCCGCGCGCGCTCTGCTAGGCGGGTTCCCGATGACCCGACGCGCCCCCTCCCCTCCGCCGGACGCGGACGCCGCGCCTGTCGCGCGGCGGGGCTTTTTCGTCGCGGTGGGGCGCGGGGCGCTCTGGCTTGCGCGGCTGCCGTGGCGCTTGGTGCGGCTGCTGCGCCGGGCGGCCCTACTCGCCCTTCTGGCCGTGCTCTTCGCCGTGGCGCTCTTCCGCGTCGTCGATCCGCCGATCACGCCCTACATGGCTGCGGAGGTCCACCGCCTCGGCGGCGTGCAGCAGGACTGGGTCCCGCTGGAGCGCATCGCGCCCGCCATGGCGCGCGCCGCGGTCGCGGCCGAGGACGCGCGCTTCTGCCGGCACTGGGGCCTCGACATCCGCGCGGTCCGCGCCGCGATCGAGGACGGCGGCCGGCGCGGTGGCTCCACGATCAGCCAGCAGGTCGTGAAGAACGTCTATCTCTGGCACGGGCGCAGCTGGCCGCGGAAGGCGCTCGAGGCGGCGCTGACGCCCGTGGTGGAGGCCGCCTGGCCCAAGCGGCGCATCCTCGAGGTCTACCTGAACGTCGCCGAGTTCGGCGAGGGCGTCTTTGGCGTCGGGGCCGCGGCGCGCCATCACTTCGACACGACGGCGGCCGGGCTTTCGCCCGCACAGGCCGCGGCGCTCGCCGCGATCCTGCCGGCGCCGAAGCTGCGCGACCCGGCCGCGCCCTCGGCGCGCCTGCGCCGCCGCGCCGCCGCGATCCGCGACGGGGCCGCGACCCTCGCCCGCGACGGGCGCGACGGCTGCTTCGTCGCCGACGCGGACGGGTGACGGGCCGCGCCCCGGCGGCCCGCACCTCAGATCGAGACGCGGGCGAGGAGGTCCTCGCGTGCCACGTCGGCCTTCGCCGCGGAGAGCGTCACCGCGCCGCGGGACATCGCGACGAAACGGTCCGCCAGATCCCACGCGAAATCGAAATACTGCTCGACGAGGACGATCGCCATCTCGCCCTCGTCGCGCAGCGCCTCGATCACCGTTCCGATCTGGCTGATGATATTGGGCTGTATGCCCTCGGTCGGCTCGTCGAGCAGAAGCACGCGCGGCCGGGTCACGAGCGCGCGCGCGATGGCGAGTTGCTGCTGCTGCCCGCCGGACAGGTCGCCGCCGCGGCGCTGCGCCATCTCGCCGAGGACGGGAAAGAGCTCGTAGATGCGGTCGGGGACGTGCCGCGCGCCCGGCGGCAGGCAGGCGAAGGCGGTCTCGAGGTTCTCCCTCACCGTGAGCAGCGGAAAGATCTCCCGCCCCTGCGGCACATAGGCGATGCCGGCCTTCGCTGCGCGATGGGCCGACGGGCGCTCCAGCGGCGTGCCGTCCACCTCGACCCGGCCCGCCGAACAGGGATGCCGGCCCGCGAGCCCCTTGAGGAGGGAGGTCTTGCCCACGCCGTTGGTGCCCATGACGGCCGTCACCTCCCCCGCGCGGGCCTCGAGCGAGACGCCGAAGAGGATCTGGCTCTGTCCGTAGTGCAGCGTGAGATCGGAGACCGAGAGCGCGGCGCGCGTCCGGGCGATGGGGGCGGCGTCGGTCATGGCTCAGCGTCCCAGGTAAACGTCGATCACCTGCCGGTCGGCGGTGACGTGGTCGATGGAGCCCTCGGCGAGGACCGACCCCTCGTGCAGCACGGTGACCTTGCAGCCGAGGCGCCGGACGAACTCCATGTCGTGCTCGACGACGACCACGGCGCGGGTCGCGGCGATGCGCTTCAGCAGGTCGGTGGTGTGTTCGCGCTCGGCCGGGGTCATGCCCGCGGCGGGTTCGTCCACGAGCAGGAGCCGCGGCTCCTGCGCGAGCAGCATCCCGATCTCGAGCCACTGTTTCTGACCGTGGCTGAGCTCGCCGGCCGGGCGGGCGAGATGCGCGGTCAGGCCGATCTCCTCCGCGACCTCGGCGATGCGGGCCGCGTCGGCCTCCGTCTCGCGCCAGACGAGCACCTTCCAGGGCGCCCGGTCGTTCCTGAGCGACATGGCGAGATTGTCGCGCACGCTCTGCGCCTCGAAGACGGTGGGCTTCTGGAACTTGCGGCCGATCCCCTCGCGCGCGATGGCGCTTTCCGAGAGCCCGAGGAGCGAGATCGACCGCTCGCCCCAGGTGACGCGGCCGGTGTCGGGCCGGGTCTTGCCGGTGACGATGTCCATGAAGGTCGTCTTGCCGGCGCCGTTCGGCCCGATCACCGCGCGCAGCTCCGGTTCGCCGATCTGGATCGACAGGTTGTCGATGGCGCGGAACCCGTCGAAGGTGACGGAGACGCCGGACACTTCGAGCAGCGTGGTCATTGCGGCGGGCCCTCCTCGCGGCGCAGCGCCCCCTTGTCGGGGCCGTAATCGCCGACGCGCCGGCGCGCGCGTCGCGCCTCGATCACGTCGATCAGCCCGCCGAGCCCCTTGGGCGCGTAGAGCGTCGTCAGCACGAAGGAGACGCCCAGCAGCACGAGCCACCAGTCCGTCCAGCGGATCGTGTAGACGCCCAGATCGACGTCCGGCGCGCCGCCGCCGGTGAACCAGCTCGACAGGAGCGACACGAAGGCCGCGCCGATCACCGCGCCGTAGAGCCGCCCGCGCCCGCCGATCGCCACCCAGACGGCGAGATAGATCGACGCAATGGGGGCGAGTTCGGCCGGATTGATGATGCCCGCCTGCGGGTAGTAGAGCGCGCCGGCGATGCCCGCGACCACCGCCGTCAGCGTGAAGACGAAGAGCTTGTAGCTCTCGACGTGGTAGCCGAGGAAGCGCACCCGCGCCTCGTCGTCGCGGATCGCGCGGATCACCGATCCCATCTTGCCCGAGGTGACCCACGCGAAAAGGAGGTAACCCGCCGCGAGCGCCGCCGCCGAGGCGTAGAAGAAGGCGATGGAGACCGTCGCCTGATCCACGGCGTCGAGCCCCGGCAGGTTCTGCAGCCCCGACAGCCCGTTGTTGCCGCGCAGCCCGCTGTCGTTCTGAAAGAGATAGAGCGAGAGCGCGAGCGTCATCGCCTGCGTCAGGATCGACAGGTAGACCCCCGTCACCCGCGAGCGGAAGGCGAGCCAGCCGAAGACCAGCGCCAAGAGCCCCGGCACGGCGACGACCATGGCCAGCTGCAGCACGAGGGAATCGGCGAAGGCCCAGATCGCCGGGAACTGGTCCGAGCCGACGACGCCGAAGATCTGCGTGGCGATGGCGTCCTCTATCTCGGCCGGCGTGGGCGGGATGGCCGCCTCGGCGAGGCTTTCGGCGACGATGATCTCGGTGCGGGCGTACATCAGCCACATGCCGATCGCGTAGCCCCCGAGCCCGAAGAAGGCCATGTGCCCGAGCGATAGGATCCCCTGATAGCCCCAGACCACGTCCATCGCCAGCGCGACGAGGCAGAGGCAGAGCGTCTTGCCGAGGGTCTTGATCATGGAGGTCGAGAGCGCGCCGGTCCCCGTCGCCTCGGCGAGGGCGGTGACGCCGAGGCAGAACAGCGCGAGGATCGCGAGGAACCAGGCGACCGAGGGATTCGCCTCCAGCAGGCGCTTGCGGACGGGGCGCGACGGCATGGCGGCGACGCTCATCTCAGGCCTCCGCCGCACGGCCCCGCAGGGCGACGATGCCCCGCGGCCGGATCTGGATGAACAGCACGATGAAGAGAACCATGTACGTCTGCGCGGCCAGCGTATTCGAGGGGTTCAGCCATTCGACGCTCTTCTGGAAGATGCCGATCAGCCCGGCGCCGGCGAGGGTGCCCCAGACGTTGCCCACGCCGCCGACGACCACGGTCATGAAGGACTGCACGATGTAGTCCTGTCCCATCTCGGAGGTCACCTTGGCGTAGAGCCCGATGGCCACGCCCGCGATCCCCGCGATGCCCGAGCCGAGGCCGAAGGTCAGCATGTTGATGCGGTCGGGGTCGATCCCCATGGAGGCCGCCATGCCCGGGTTCTGCGTGACCGCGCGCACCTCGAGGCCGAGCCGCGTGCGGTTCAGCACGACCAGCAGGACGGCGAGGAAGATCAGCGCCATCACGAAGATCGCGATCCGGATGTAGGAGATCGAGACGATGTCGTTGACCACCAGCGACCCGTCGAGCCAGCCCGGCGCGGTGAGCGGGCGCGCCTGCGTGCCGAAGATGTTCTTGGCCAGCTGCTGCAGCATGATCGAGACGCCGAATGTCGCGAGCAGCGTCTCCAGCGGGCGGTGATAGAGCCAGCGGATCACCAGCCGCTCCAGCGCGACGCCGGCGCCGAAGGTCACGGCGAAGGCGAGCGGCAGCGCCACCACGAGCGAGAGCGTGTAGTCGGGGATGACGAGCTGCACGACGTAGCCGGTGTAGGCGCCCATCATGATGAATTCGCCGTGCGCCATGTTGATGACCCCCATCACGCCGAAGGTGATGGCGAGCCCGATCGCGGCGAGAAAGTAGATCGAGGCGAGCGACAGCGCGTCGAGCCCGAGATCGAGCCCCTGGTTCAGCCCGACGTTGACCTCCGTCGAGGCGAGCGCGCGCGCGGCGGCGGCGATCACCTCGGCGTCGGTCTCCGTGTATTCCTCGAAGAAGCTGTGGCGCTCGAGCGCGGCCTCGATCTGCGCCGGGCTGACCAGCGGGGGCACGGTGCCGGCCTCGGCGAGCGCGGCATAGGCGCGGGCGCGGGCCGCCTCGCTCGACAGTTGCGCGACCGGCACGCCGCCGACGCGCCCGCCCGCGATGTTGGCCTCGAGCGCGGCCTTGACCTCGCCCGGCGTGGGCCCCGCCGCGGCGCGCCCGGCCTCGACGATGGCGGCGTGCGCCTCTTCGCGGGAGATGTCCTCGCCGGGCGTGAGCACGCGGGCGACGCGCGGCCCCTCGGGCGGCGTCTCCGCGATGCGGAACTCGGTGTCGAGCACCTGGTTCAGGACCGCGCGCGTCTCCACGGAGAGATCGCCCGCGAGCGAATCGAGCGCGGCGACGCGCGCCTCCGTCGTCGCGCCGTAGCGCGCCTGAAGATAGGCGAGCAGCTGTTCCTTACGCGCCTTGAGCGCCGGGTCGCTCTCACCCGGGATCGATCGTTCCAGCGGCGCGATCTGGTCCGGTTCGAGCGACCGCGACAGCGCCTGCACGGCGTCGCGCCGCACCTCCGGGTCCGGATCGGCAAGCTGGAACTGCACGAGCGCGGTGCCGATCACGCGGCGCACGCCGCCGTTGGGGCGCACCTCCTCGACGGTATCCTCGGGCACGTCGGTCGCGAGCGCCTCTCCGGTGGCGACGTCGCGCAGCGTCAGCCGGTCGTCGCCGGTCTCCTCGGCGACGAAGAACAGCCCGTCCCCGGGCCGCTGCACCACCTCCCGCGCGCTCCAGGCGGTGAGGAAGGACGGCACGCCCGGCAGGCCGGAGGCGACGAGATCCTCGATCACCGGCCCGACGGTGCGACGACCGGGGTCCGCGACCTCGTCGGCGTGGCGCTGGAGGATGTCTTGCAGCGTCTCGGCCGCCCCGGCCGTGGGCACGGCGAGCAGCACGAGAAGCAGGGTGCGAAGAAAGCGGAGAAGCATCGCGGCGATGGGTGTCCCTGTTGCGGCCGGTCGGCCGATCGGGCGGCCGGGGCGATCGGACCTGCGACGAGCCGCCGGGGGCGCGGAGCGCGCCCCCGGCGCTGCGGGTCAGTAGTTGGACTCGATCTGGACGCAGCTTTCGGTCGCGGTGTTGTACATCCCGCAGCCGAGCTCCTGCCAATCCGAGACCAGGACCGCCGAATCAGGCAGGAAGTCGGTCCAGGCGTCGCCGGGCACCTCCTCGGTCTGGCTGATGATGTCGAACTGGCCGTCCTCGGTGATATCGCCGATCAGCACCGGCTTGGTCAGGTGATGGTTGGGCTGCATCACGGCCGTGCCGCCGGTCAGGTTCGGGAACTCCTGCCCCCACATCGCCTCGCGCACCGCGTCCACGTCGGTGGTGCCCGCCTCCTCGACGGCGTTCACCCACATGTTGAAGCCGATGTAATGGGCCTCCATCGGGTCGTTGGTCACGCGATCCTCGCCCATGCGCGCCTTCCAGGCGGCGACCCACTCCTCGTTGGCCTCGGTGTCGGCCGACTGGAAGTAGTTCCACGCGGCGAGGTGGCCGACGAGGTTGGAGGTGTCGAAGCCCGAAAGCTCCTCCTCCCCGACCGAGAAGGCGACCACGGGGATGTCCGCCGCATCGACGCCCTGCGCGGCGAGTTCCTTGTAGAAGCCGACGTTGGCGTCGCCGTTGATGGTCGAGACCACGCCCACGAAGGAGCCGTCGGCGGCGAGCTCCCTGACGTCCGACACGATGGTGGACCAGTCCGAGTGCCCGAAGGGCGTGTAGTTGACGAAGATGTCCTCCTCCGGGATGCCCTGCTCCTGCAGGTAGGACTGGAGGATGTTGTTCGTCGTGCGCGGATAGACGTAGTCGGTGCCCAGAAGGGCGAACTTCTCCACGCCGAGCTCCTCGAGGAAGTAGTCCACCGCCGGGATCGCCTGCTGGTTGGGCGCCGCGCCGGTGTAGAACACGTTCTTCGAGCTCTCCTCGCCCTCGTACTGGACCGGGTAGAACATCAGCCCGTTGAGCTCCTCGAGGACCGGCAGGACCGACTTGCGGCTCACGCTGGTCCAGGTGCCGAAGATCACGTCGACCTCGTGCACCGTCAGCAGCTCGCGCGCCTTCTCGGCGAAGAGCGGCCAGTCGGAGGCCGGATCGACGACCACCGGCTCGATCTCGCAGCCGAGCACGCCGCCCTCGTCGTTCTGGAGATCGATCAGCATCTCCATCGTGTCCTTCAGCGTCGTCTCGGAAATCGCCATCGTGCCCGAGAGGGAGTGCAGCACGCCCACCTTCACGGGACAGTCCGCGTCCTGCGCGGCGGCCGGCGCGGCGACGGCGGCGGCGAGCGCGACGCCGGGGGCGGCGAAGAAAGATCTGTGGCGGGTCATGGGCAGCTGTCCTCTCTGTCGGGCCGCGGCGATGGTGCCGGACGCGGATGCGCCCCGCCCCGCGGCGTTCGTGTCCGGGCCGTGCCCGCCCCGCTCCGAGACGCCCGACCCGCTCCGTCCGCCGGATCACGCCGATCCCGCGGTCGGTCGGACGCTAGCAGCCACCCGGAGACGCCCCACGCCGCACGCGGTCCGCCGGCGGCGCGCGCCCGGCGGGTCGCTGTAAATTGAGGCACCCGACGCGCGAACGCCGCCGAAAGCGGCACGCCGCGCACGCCCCGCGGCCGGCCCCCTGCCCCGCACGCGAAATCCTTTGATTGAAACTCTTCTTTCGCGCACCGCACCGCACCATTCGAACCGCGCCGCCGACACCACTGGCGGCGAATCGCGGCGCGGGCCGCCAGCCCGGCGCGGCGGCCGTCAGGGCGAGCGCCCGGCAGGGGCCGCCTGGACGCGGCTCGCCGCACCCGGGGGTGGCGCCCGGCGCGGCCGGACGCATCCTGTCTGACGCTCGCTGCGCGACCCTGGCTGCACTGGGCGACACCGCGGCTGCCGGACCGTCACCCCGCGCCGCCGGCGCGCTGCGCGCGCGGGAGGGTCCCGCGACGGCACGGATGCATCCACGCCAAGGCGCCTGCGCCCGCCGTAGCGTCGCCTCGCAGGACCGATCCCGGCGCGGCAGGGCGGGCCGGGCGCCGCATTGAAAATCCCGCCGTGGCAGGGCAAGTCTCCGGGGTCCACCGCATCGGAGGGAGCCCGCCCATGGCGCGCCTCTATCACGTCCCGCTCTCGCCCTTCTGCCGCAAGGTCCGCCTGACGCTCGCGGAGAAGCGCATCGAGGTCGAGCTCGTCGAGGAACGCTACTGGGAGCGCGACCCGGATTTCCTGCGCCGCAACCCGGCCGGCAAGGTGCCGGTGCTGAAGATCGACGGGCTCACCCTCGCCGAGAGCGGCGCGATCTGCGAATACCTCGACGAGACGCGCCCCGAGCCGCGGCTGGTCCCCGAGGCGCCCGCCGCGCGCGCCGAGATGCGCCGCCTCGTCGGCTGGTTCGACGACGCCTTCCACCACGAGGTGACGACGCGGCTTCTTTACGAACGCGTCAACAAGAAGGTGATGAAGCAGGGCTACCCGGACAGCCGAAACGTCAAGTCCGGCGCGCAGCGCATCAAGTTCCACCTCGATTACATGCATCACCTTCTCGACCACCGCCGCTGGCTCGCCGGCGACGCGCTGACGCTCGCCGATTTCGCGGCGGCCGCGCATCTCTCGGCGCTCGACTACATCTCGGACGTGGACTGGCACCGCTCGGAGGTGGTCAAGGACTGGTATGCCAAGATCAAGTCGCGCCCGGCCTTCCGCGGCATCCTCTCGGACCAGGTGCCGGGCTTCCCGCCGCCGGTCCATTACGCCGATCTCGATTTCTGACGCGGCGCGAGGGGGGGCGCTGCCCCCCGTCGGCCTGCGGCCGACTCCCCCCGGGATATTTGGACCCAAGAAGAAGCATGGGACGCGATCTGAAGGAGCGGCTGATCGAGGAGGCCCGCGCGGCGGGCTTCGACGCGGCGGGCGTCTGCCACCCCGACGCCGTGCCCGAACTGCCCGCGCGGCTCGCCGCCTTTCTGGAGGCGGGATACCACGGGCAGATGCGCTGGATGGCCGAGCGCGCGCACTGGCGGGCGGACCCGGCGGCGCTCTGGCCCGAGGCGCGCTCGGTGATCATGCTGGCGATGAGCTACACGCCGGAGAGCGACCCCTTGGCGACGCTGTCGGAGCCGGAGGTGGGCACGATCAGCGTTTATGCGCGGGGCGGCGACTATCATGACCTGATCAAGAAGCGGCTGAAGCGCGTGGCGCGCTGGCTGATCGGGACGGCGGGCGGCGAGGTGAAGGTCTTCGTGGACACCGCGCCGGTGATGGAGAAGCCGCTGGCGCAGGCGGCCGGGCTCGGCTGGCAGGGCAAGCACACCAACCTGCTGTCGCGCGATCTGGGCAACTGGATCTTTCTGGGCGCGATCTTCACCACGCTCGATCTGCCGCCCGACGCGGCGGAAGCGGAGCACTGCGGGAGCTGCCGGCGGTGCCTCGACGTCTGTCCGACGGACGCCTTTCCGGAGCCCTTCCGGCTCGACGCGCGGCGGTGCATTTCCTACCTGACGATCGAGCACGAGGGGCCGGTGGACGAGAGCTTGCGCCCGCTTCTGGGCAACCGCATCTACGGCTGTGACGATTGTCTCGCCGTCTGCCCTTGGAACAAGTTCGCGGTCGAGGCGCGGGAGGCGAAGCTGAAGGCGCGCGACGCGCTCGACGCGCCGCGTCTGGCGGAGCTCGCACGCCTCGACGACGCGGGCTTTCGCGCGATGTTCTCCGGCAGCCCGATCAAGCGGATCGGGCGCGACCGCTTCGTGCGCAACGTGCTCTACGCCATCGGCAACTCGGGGCGCGCGGAGTTGCGGGCGGTCGCTGAGGGGCTGACGGGCGATCCGGACCCGGCGGTGGCCGACGCGGCGGCCTGGGCGGTGCGCCGGCTCGACGGGGTTTGATTTTCGCGCGGGCGTGCCATCTTTGGCGGAGAGGAACGGCACGCGGAGGCGGCATGGCGAAATGGGAACGGCGGCCCGAGGCGGTCGCGGCGCTGGACGACCAGCAGTACTACGTCACGCAGGAGAACGGGACGGAGCGGCCGGGGACCGGCGCGCTGCTCCACAACAAGGAGCCGGGGATCTACGTGGACGTGGTCTCGGGCGAGCCGCTCTTCGCCTCCGCGGACAAATACGACAGCGGCTCGGGCTGGCCGAGTTTCGTGCGCCCGATCGAGCCCGCGCACGTCCGCGAGATCGCGGACCGGAGCCTCGGCATGACGCGGACCGAGGTGCGTTCGGCCCATGGCGACAGCCATCTGGGCCACGTCTTTCCCGACGGGCCGCGGGATCGGGGCGGCCTGCGCTACTGCATCAACTCCGCGGCGCTCCGCTTCGTCCATCGCGACGACATGGAGGCCGAGGGCTACGGCGATTACCTGGCAATGGTGGAGACGGAACATGGCTGAGGACCGCGCGGTTCTGGCGGGCGGCTGCTTCTGGGGGGTCGAGGACCTGATGCGCAAGCTGCCCGGCGTCCTTCGCACGCGGGTGGGCTACACCGGCGGCGACGTGCCCAACGCGACCTACCGCAACCACGGCACCCACGCCGAGGGGGTGGAGATCATCTTCGACCCCGAGCGGATCAGCTACCGCGAGATCCTGGAGTACTTCTTCCAGATCCACGATCCGACCACGGTGAACCGGCAGGGCAACGACGTCGGCATGTCCTATCGCTCGGCGATCTACTACGTGAGCGAGGACCAGAAGCGCGTCGCGGAGGAGACCATCGCCGACGTGGAGGCCTCGGGCCGCTGGCCGGGCAAGGTGGTCACCGAGGTGGAGCCGGTCGGCGATTTCTGGGAAGCGGAGCCGGAGCATCAGGACTACCTGCAGCGCTTCCCGAATGGCTACACCTGCCACTTCCCGCGTCCGGACTGGGTGCTGCCGAAGCGCGACGCGGCGGAGTGAGCGCCGCGCCTGCTGCGGGCACGCGTCGATGCTCCGCGGACCCGGCGGCCCTGTAGCGCAGACATGAAAAAGGCCGGGGCGGCATCGCCCCGGCCTTCGCGCGAGCGGCGCGCCGATCAGAAGCGGTAGGTGCCGCGGACCTGAACGGTGGTCGCCTCGATGTCGATGCCGCTGTCGTCGAAGTCGTCGAATTCGTGGTAGAGGACTTCGGCGCCCAGCGCGACGCGGTCGGTGACCATCTGCTCGTAGCCCGCGCCGGCGAACCAGCCCGTGTCGCTGTCGAAGCCATCGGCATCGGCCTGCGCGCCGCCGGCGGTGGCGTAGAGCAGACCGTTGGCGCCGATCTTCGCGCCGCCGCGCACCTTGAGGCGCGCCACGCTCTCGAGCGTCGTCGCGGGGTCGAGGTCGATGTCGGCGAAGTCGTAGTCTACCGCGCCGCCCACGACGTAGCTGCCGAAGTCATAGTCGTAGCCCAAGGTCAGGCCGCCGATCGCGCCGTCGCCGTCGAGGTCGGCGGCGCCGGAGGTGCTGACGTCGCCGAAGCCGAGCTGGCCACCGCCGTAGAAGCCCGTCCAGTCGGTCATGGCCGGCGCGGGCTCGGCCGGGGCGGGCACGGTCGGTTCGGCCGGCGCAGGTTCGGGGCTGCCGGCGGCGGCGAGGCCGGCGGAGAGCACGGCGGCGAGCGCCGTGGCGCCGGCGAGTGCGGATTTGCGTGTCGGTCCTGTCGTCATCTGTCTGCCTCTCTTGTCGAAGCGCGCGGTGGAATCCGCGCTCGCCCGCCAGTTATGGCGAGCGGCGGCGAATTTCATTGTCCGCGCACAACGATGTGACCGTCCGCCGGGTTCCGGCTTGCACTCGGCGCACCGCGGCGCGACTGTCGGCTCCGTTCAGGGAGGCAGCGACATGCAGCCGGGACGGGGGATCGCGCTCAAGCTGGTGTCGGTCCTGCTTTTCATCGTGATGGCCTCGCTCGTGAAGGCGACCTCCGGGCATGTGCCGCCCGGGCAGGCGGTGTTCTTCCGCTCGTTCTTCGCCATGCCGATCATCGTCGTCTGGCTCGCCGCGCGCGGCGATCTCTCCACGGGCTTCCGCGTCGAGAGCCGGATCGCCCATGTCTGGCGCGGGCTGATCGGCACGGCGGCGATGGGCTGCGGCTTCGCGGCGCTCGGGCTCCTGCCGCTGCCGGAGGTCACGGCGATCGGCTACGCAGCGCCGCTGATGACGGTACTCTTCGCCGCCGCGCTGCTGGGCGAGCGGCTGCGGCTCTTCCGGCTGACGGCGGTGGGGATCGGGCTCGTCGGCGTTCTGGTGATCCTCTGGCCGAAGCTCTCGCTCGGCGACCCGACCGACCTCGCCGTGATCGGGGCGGGGCTGGCGCTCGCCTCGGCGGCGCTCCGGGCGCTCGCGCAGATCCAGATCCGGCGCATGGTGCAGCACGAGGAGACCTCGGCGATCGTCTTCTACTTCTCGCTGTCGGCCACCGGTTTCGCGCTGCTGACGGCGCCCTTCGGCTGGGTCTGGCCCGCGCCGTGGGAGGCGGGGCTGCTGATCGCGGCGGGGCTGATCGGCGGGGTGGCGCAGATCTTCCTGACCTCGGCCTACCGCTTCGCGGACGCCTCGGTGGTGGCGCCCTTCGACTACGCCTCGATGCTCTTCGCGCTGGCGATCGGCTACGCGATCTTCGACGAGGTGCCGACCTGGCCGATGCTCGCGGGCGCGGCGCTCATCATCCTCGCGGGCGTGGTGATCGTCTGGCGCGAGCAGCGCATCGGTCTCGCCCGCGGCAAGGCGCGCGAGGGGCTGACGCCGCACGGCTGAGGCGCCCGCGCATCGGCCCCTGTCGGGGCCTCTTCGCTCAGCGGTCGGCGAGCGCCTGCGCCGCGTAGGCCGGCACGAGCGCCGCGCGGCGGAAGCGGCCGAAGGGGAAGCGCCCCGGCGGCCGGCGCATCGCCTCCGGGTAGGCGGCCCCGGGCGCGCGGTCGCGCACCAGATCGGCGAGGAGGCGCCCCGCATGCGTGCCCATCGCCACGCCGTTGCCGTGGTAGCCGAAGCCCGCGAAGAGCCCCGGCGCCCCGGGCACCGCGCCGGCGAAGGGCGTGAGCGGGCGGGTCAGGCAGACGAGCCCGGACCAGAGCCAGGGCGTCTCGACCTGCGCCCAAGCGGGGAACATCGCCTCGAAATCCTGACGGATCTTCCGCGCCAGCGCCGCGCGCTCGCGCGGCGTCTCGAAGAGGCCGCCGCGCATGCCGAAGAGAAAGCGGTTGTCCGGCATCAGCCGGAAGTAATGCAGGAGGCCGCGCGTGTCGTAGGCCATCTGCCCGCTGGTCCAGCCCGCGGCCTGAAGCTCATCGCCCGTGAGCGGGCGGGTGACGAGCACGTTGGAGGCCACCGGCATGGTCCGCGCCCGCATCCAGCGCGGCACGTCCTCGGCCGAATAACCGTTGGTGGCGAGGATCACCCGGCGCGCGCGGAGGCGCCCCGCGGGCAGGTCGAGGCGCCAGCCGTCGCGCTCGGGCACAAGCGCCTCGACCGGCGCGGGGGCGTAAAGGCGCGCGCCGGCGGCCTCGGCCGCGCGGGCGAGCCCGGCGGCGTATTTGCGCGGGTTGAGCGCAAAGCCCACCGGCAGCGTGAGCGCGCCGTGGAAGGGGCCGGCCATGCCCTCCGCCGCCAGATCCGCGGCCGGCGTGAGCCGCGGCGCGACGCCGTAGTCCTCCGCCGCGCGCGCCGCGTCGTGCTGGAGCGCCGCCCAGTCCCGCGGGCGGTGCGCGAGGAGCGTCTCGCCCTCCGAATGCCGGTCCACCTCGAGGCCCAGCCGGTCGATCAGGCCGGCCACGGTCTCGACCGCCGCGCGCTCGGTCCGGCGCCAGTCGCGCCGCCCGGCCTCCCCGAAGCGGCGGGCGAGCGTGGCGTCGTCGGCCTTCGCGCCGCCGAGGCAGCAGAAGCCGCCGTTGCGCCCCGACGCGCCCCAGAACGGCGCCTCCGCCTCGCAGAGCGCGACGTCCACCCCCGCCTCGGCGAGGTGGAGCGCCGCCGAAAGCCCGGTGAAGCCGCCGCCGATCACGGCGACGTCGGCGGTCATCTCGCCCTCGGCGCGGGGCCAGCCGGGGGTCTCGACCGTCTCGGCCCACCAGCAGCGCGCGACCGGGTCCGGGCCGTAGGCGTAGGCGCGCCCGATGCGCCTCATCCCTCGGCGCGCACCGCCGCGCGCTCCTCCTCGGCCTGCCGGATCGCGGAGCGCTTGGAGACGAGCGAGGCGGTGATCACGCCGACCGCCACCACCGCGATCAGGATCGTCGAGAGCGCGTTGATCTCCGGGCTCACGCCGAGGCGGATCGACGAGAAGATCTTGATCGGCAGCGTGGTGGCCGAGGGCCCCGCGGTGAAGCTCGCGATGACGAGATCGTCGAGCGAGAGGGTGAAGGCCAGCAGCCAGCCGGAGATCACCGCCGGCAGGATGATGGGAAGCGTGACGAGCCGGAACGCCTCGAACGGGGAGCAGCCGAGGTCGAGCGCCGCCTCCTCCAGCGCGCGGTCGAAGCTGACGAGGCGCGCCGAGACCACGACCGAGACGTAGCACATGGAAAACGTCGTATGCGCGAGGATGATCGTCAGGATGCCGCGGTCGAGCCCGATGTTGATGAAGAGCAGCAGCAGCGAGAGCCCGGTGATCACCTCGGGCATGACGAGCGGAGCGTAGATCATGCCGGAAAAGAGCGTCCGCCCCCAGAAGCGCCCGGCGCGCACCATGACATGGGCGGCCATGGTGCCGAGCACCGTGGCGATTGTGGAGGAGGCCACCGCCACCTGCAGCGTGACCCAGGCCGCGTCGAGGAAGGCCTCGTCGCGCAGCAGCTCGCCGTACCACCGCGTCGAGAAGCCCGCCCAGACGGTCACCAGCTCCGAGGCGTTGAAGCTGTAGACGATGAGGATGACCATCGGCAGGTAGAGGAAGGCGAAGCCGAGGGTCAGCGAGGTCGCGTTGAACCAGGAGAAGCGCCTCATCGCGCGCCCTCCGCCGCGGCCGGGCGGCCAAGGGCCTTGCAAGGCCCTTGGCAAGAGACTTGCAAGTCTCTTGCGCTCATCCCTCGGCCTCCCGCTGTTTCTGCTCGTTGCGCTGGAAGAGCACGATGGGGATCACGAGGATCAGCAGAAGCACCGTCGCCACCGCCGAGGCCACCGGCCAGTCGCGGTTGTTGAAGAACTCCTCCCAGAGCACCTTGCCGATCATCAGCGTCTCGGACCCGCCGAGGAGCGAGGGGATCACGAACTCCCCGATGGCGGGAATGAAGACGAGGAAGCACCCCGCGATGATCCCCGACTTCGAGAGCGGCACCGTCACCCGCCAGAAGGCGGAGACGCGCGAACAGCCGAGATCCTCCGCCGCCTCCAGAAGCGACTCGTCCATCTTCTCGAGCGTCGCGTAGATCGGCAGGATCATGAACGGCAGGTAGGTGTAGACGATGCCGATGTGCACCGCGACGTTGGTGTTCAGGATTGCGAGCGGCGCGTCGATCAGCCCGAGGCCGATCAGGATCTGGTTCAGGTAGCCCTCGCTCGAGAGGATGCCGATCCACGCGTAGACCCGGATCAGGAAGCTCGTCCAGAAAGGCAGGATCACCAGCATCAGGAGCGTCGGCCGCCACTCGGGCGCCGCGCGCGCCATGCCGTAGGCGATCGGATACCCCACGGCGAGCGCGAGCGCGGTCGAAACCGCCGCGATCCAGACCGAGGACAGATAGGCCTTCCAGTAGAGATCGTCCGTCGTCAGGAAGCGGAATGTCTCGAAATCGAGGCCCGCGAAAAAGGTCCGCAGCCCCTCCCAGCCCTCGGAGAGGTCGAGCGTCGGCGCGTAGGGCGGGATCGAGAGCGCGTAGTCCGAGAGCGCGATCTTCAGCACGATCAGGAAGGGGATCAGGAAGAGCGCGAGCAGCCACGCGTAGGGCACGGCGATCAGGGCGGCGCGGCGCAGCATCCCTCAGCCCTCCAGCAGCACGCCGGCGGTGGCGGTCCAGCTGAGCCAGACCTCGTCCTCCCAGGTGAAGGCGCGGCGCGCGATGCGGCGGGTGTTCGCGGTCTGCGCCTTGACGACATGGCCCGTCGGCAGCTCGACGTGATAGGTCGAGATGTTGCCGAGATAGGCGATGTCGAGGATGCGGCCCTTCACGGCGTTCGCGGCCTCGTCGGGGCGGCCCGGCGTGATCGTCACCTTCTCGGGGCGGATCGCGAACCAGGCCTGCTGGCCCTTGTCGAAGGCGCGGTCGGTGGTGGCGCGGATCGGCGGCTGCCCCTCGGCCCAGGCGAGATCGACGCGCCCCTCGCCCGCCTCCGGCACGGGCGTCGCGCGGCCCTCGAGGAGGTTCACGTCGCCGATGAAGTCGGCGACGTAGACGCTGGCCGGCGTCTCGTAGATCACGTCCGGGGTGGCGACCTGCACGAGCCGGCCCTCGTCCATCACGGCCACGCGGGAGGCCACGGTCATCGCCTCCTCCTGGTCGTGGGTGACGATGACGAAGGTGGTGCCGGTCTTTTCCTGGATGTCCATGAGCTCGAACTGCGTGTCCTGGCGCAGCTTCTTGTCGAGCGCGCCGAGCGGCTCGTCGAGCAGCAGGAGCTTCGGCGCCTTGGCGAGGCTGCGCGCGAGCGCGACGCGCTGGCGCTGCCCGCCGGAGATCTGGTGCGGCTTGCGCCGCGCGAATTTCTCGAGCCGGGTGAGGCGCAGCATCTCGGTGACGCGCGCGGCGATCTCGTCCTTCGGCAGGCGGTCGCGCTTCAGGCCGAAGGCGATGTTCTCCCATACGCTGAGATGCGGGAAGAGCGCGTAGGACTGGAACATCATGTTCACCGCCCGCTTGTTGGGCGGCACCGGCGCGATGTCCTGCCGGTCGAGAAGGATGTCGCCCTCGCTCGGCGTCTCGAAGCCGGCGAGCATCCGCATCAGCGTGGTCTTGCCGCAGCCCGAGGGGCCGAGGAGCGCGAAGAATTCGCGCCGGAAGATCGAGAGCGAGATGTCGTCGATCGCCGTGAAATCGCCGAACCGCTTGGTGACGCCGCGGAACTCGATCAGCGGCGTCTCGGACGGATCCTCCCAGGGGGCGAAGACCTGTTGCGGCGAGGGCTGCGCCATCGACGGACTCCCGGAAACTGGCAGGGCGAGGCCCGCGCGCGCCGGGCGCGCGGGCCGGACGGGCGCGGGCTCAGGTGCCCGACTTCACGCGGGTCCAGAGCCGCGTGACGGTGCGCTGCACGCGCGCCGGATAGGGCGTGGTGGTGTAGAGGTTCTCCAGCGTCGCCTCGTCGGGGTAGATCGCCGGGTTGCTCAGCACCGCCTCGTCCAGCAGCGGCTGCGAATCGATGTTGCCGTTGGCGTACCAGACGTAGTTGGACGCCTGCGCGATGTTCTCGGGATCGAGCATGAAGTTGATGAAGGCATGCGCGCCCTCCGGGTTCGGCGCGTCGGCCGGGATCGCCATCTGGTCGAACCACATCAGCGCGCCTTCCTTCGGCGGGTTGTAGGCGATGTCGACGCCGTTCTCGGCCTCTTCGGCGCGCCAGCCCGCCTGCAGCACGTCGCCCGACCAGCCGAAGGCCACGCAGATGTCGCCGTTGGCGAGCGCGTTGATGTATTCCGAGCTGTGGAACTTCTGCACGTAGGGCCGGATCGGGGTGAGCACCTCGCCCGCCTTCTCGATCACCTCGGGGTCGTGGCTGTTCGGGTCCTCGCCGATGTAGGCGAGCGCGGCGGGGATCATCTCGGCCGGCGCGTCGAGGAAGTGAACGCCGCACTCGGCGAGCTTCTCCATGTTCTCCGGATCGAAGATCAGCTCGAGCGAGTTCATCGGCGCGTCCTCGCCCAGCGCCTCGGTCACCTCGTCGACGTTCACGCCGATGCCGGTGGTGCCCCACATGTAGTTGACGGAATACCCGTGGCCCGGATCGTAGGTCTCGGTCCGCTCGCGGATCACGCCCCAGAGATGCTCGGCGTTGGGCAGCTGCTCGTAGTCGAGCGGCTGGAACGCGCCGGCCTGAATCTGGCGTGCGAGAAAGGTGCCCGACGGCACGACCACGTCGTAGCCCGAGCCCCCGGCGAGCATCTTGGTCTCGAGAAGCTCGTTGGAATCGAAGACGTCGTAGACGAGGTCGTAGCCCGTCTCCTCCTCGAACTTCTCCAGCAGCGCCTCGTCGATGTAATCCGACCAGTTGTAGACGCGCACCTCCTCGGCGGCGGCGACGCCGGCACCGAGCGCGAGGGCGGCGGTCGTCGTCAGGATCGTCTTGGTCATGGCGGTCTCCCGTTGGAACGCGGCCGGGGTCGCTTGCCCCGGTTCGGCGGGTTTGATCAAATACCGGCCGGGCCGGTCGTGTCGAGATGTTTCCACGCGCACCGGCATGGCGCAAGCAGCCCGGAAGGGGCGAGCGATGCAGAATTCGGCACTGACCGGCACGGCGGCGGCGGGCGCGCCCCTGCCCGCGCATGAACAGGTCTACCGCGACCTGCGCGACCGCGTGCTCTTCGGCGAGCTCGCGCCGGGCGCGCCGGTGACGATCCAGGGCCTCGTCGCGGCGACCGGTGCCGGCATGACGCCGGTGCGCGAAGCGATTCGCCGGCTCGTGGCCGACGGCGCGCTCGCGGCGCACGGCAACCGCCGCGTCTCGGTGCCGGTCCTCGGCCCCGGCGACGTGGAGGAGCTCCTTTTCGCCCGCCTCGCGCTCGAACCCGAGCTCGCCCGCCGCGCCGCGCTCCGCGCCGATGCCGCCGGGCGCGCCGCGCTCGCGGCGGAGGACGCGGCGCTCGACGGCGCGATCGCGCGCGGCGACGTGGCGGGCTACCTGCGCCACAACCACGGCTTTCACGCGCGGCTCTACGCCCTCGCCGCCGCGCCGGTCCTCGAAGGGATCGCAGCCGGGCTTTGGCTGCGCTTCGGCCCCTCGATGCGCGTGGTCTGCGGCCGCGCGGGCACCGGGCGGATGCCCGACCGGCACAAGGAAATCCTCGCCGCGCTCGAGGCCGGCGACGCCACGCGGGCGGGCGAGGCGATGGCGCGCGACGTCGCCGACGGCATGGCGCTCCTCGCGCAGGCGCCGGGCGATTCGATTGACAGCCCCTGATTTGATCATATTCTGCCGGGCGACGCGGCCGGGCGGCCGCCCTCCTCCGAGCGAAAGGGGCCGGCGATGAACGAGATCTCCAACCACATGCCCACGTCCGAGCTGCAGCGGCTCGACGCGGCGCACCACCTGCACCCGTTCACCGCGCACGGCCCCCTGAGCGAGAAGGGCGTGCGCGTCATCACGGGGGCCGAGGGCACCTGGCTGCGCGACAGCGAGGGGCGGCGCATCCTCGACGGCATGGCCGGGCTCTGGTGCGTGAACATCGGCTACGGGCGCGCCGAGCTGGCCGAGGCCGCCTATCGCCAGATGAAGGAACTGCCCTATTACAACACCTTCTTCCAGACGACGCATGTGCCGGCCATCGCGCTCGCCACGCGCATCGCGGAACTCGCGCCGGGCGATCTGAACCACGTCTTCTTCGCCTCGTCCGGGTCGGAGGCGAACGACACCAACCTGCGGCTCGTGCGCCACTACTGGGCGCGCAAGGGCCAGCCCGAGCGGCAGGTGATCATCGCCCGAAAGAACGCCTACCACGGCTCGTCGATGGGCAGCGCGAGCCTCGGCGGCATGGCGGCGATGCATGCGCAGGGCGGGCTGCCGATCCCCGGCATCCACCACATCGACCAGCCCGACTGGTGGGGCGAGGGCGGCGAGATGACGCCCGAGGAATTCGGCCGCGCCCGCGCGCGCCAGCTCGAGGAGGCGATCCGCGAGATCGGGCCCGACAAGGTCGGCGCCTTCATCGCCGAGCCCGTGCAGGGCGCGGGCGGCGTCATCATCCCGCCCGAGAGCTACTGGCCCGAGATCATGCGCATCGTGCAGGAGTACGGCATCCTGCTGATCGCGGACGAGGTGATCTGCGGCTTCGGCCGGACGGGCGAGTGGTTCGGCGCGCAGTCCTACGGCATCACGCCCGACATCATGACGATCGCCAAGGGCCTGTCCTCGGGCTACCAACCGATCGGCGGCTCGATCGTCTCCGACGAGATCGCGGCGACCATCGCGGGCGACGAGTTCTTCCACGGCTACACCTACTCGGGCCATCCGGTCGCCTGCGCCGTGGCGCTGGAGAACCTGCGCCTGCTCGACGAGGAGGGGATCGTCACCCGCGTGCGCGAGAGCACCGCGCCCTACCTCGCCGAGAAGTGGGCGACGCTCGCCGACCATCCGCTCGTGGGCGAGGCGGCGACGCGCGGGCTTTTGGGGACCATGGCGCTCACGCCGGACAAGGCGCGGCGCGCGAAATTCGCCGCCGATCCGGGCACCGTGGGCCTCATCTGCCGCGAACACTGCTTCGCCGTCGATCTGGTGATGCGCCATGTGGGCGACCGCATGGTGATCTCGCCGCCGCTGGTGATCACGGAGGCGGAGATCGACGAGCTGGTGACGCGGGCGCGCCGCGCGCTCGACGCGACGCTCGAGAGCGTCGAATCGCAGGGGCTCATGCGCGCGGCCTGACCGCGCGCCGTGCCCCGGCTGCACAGAAAGCGTGCGCCGGGGCCACACCTGCGGTCAGAAATCGGTCATCCACCGGGGCGGGGTCCGAAAACGGCACCCCGATGTCGCTAAGAGACACGCCCCGTGTCGCTTTCGTGGGTGAGCATCGCTCAGTCACGCCAGCCCGAGGGAGCCGCCGATGCGCAGCAAGACCCTGCCCTTCTCGTGCGCCGAGTACGCCCGCCGCCTCGATCGCACGCGAATCGCGATGGAGGCTGCGGGCCTCGACGCGGTCTTCGTCACCGATCCGTCGAACATGGCATGGCTGACCGGCTACGACGGCTGGTCTTTCTACGTGCATCAGGGCGTGATCGTCACCAAGGACCGCGATCCGGTCTGGTGGGGCCGCGCGATGGACGCCGAGGGCGCGCTGCGCACCGTCTGGATGGCCGACGACCACGTGCGCGGCTACGACGACGGCTACGTGCAGTCGATCGAGCGCCACCCGATGCAGGACCTCGCGCTGCGCCTCGCCGAGCTGGGGCTCGAGCGCGCGCGCGTCGGCGTCGAGATGGAGAACTACTATTACTCCGCCAAGGCGCACGCCGTGCTGACGGGCGCGCTTCCGGACGCGCAGGTGGAGGACGCGACCTCGCTCGTGAACTGGCAGCGCGCGGTGAAATCGGACGAGGAAATCGTCTTCATGCGCCGCGCAGCCCGCATCTCGGAACGGATCGTGGACGGCCTCGTGGCGCGCACCGCGCCCGGCGTCCCGAAGAACGAGGTGGTCGCGGAAGCGTGGCGCGACGCGGTGCGCGGGGCGGACGGGCACTGGGGCGACTACCCGGCGATCGTGCCGATGCTGCCCTCGGGCGCCGACGCCGCGGCCCCGCATCTGACGTGGGACGGCCGCGAATTCAGCGCCGGGGAGGCCACCTTCTTCGAGATCGCGGGCTGCTACCGGCGCTATCACGCGCCCTTCTGCCGGACGATCTTCCTCGGGACGCCGCCCGACGACATCCGCCGCGCCGAGGCGGCGGTGATCGCCGGGCTCGAAGCCGGCCTCGACGCCGCGCGGGCGGGCAACACCGCCGGCGACATCGCCGAGGCGCTGAACCTCGAGCTCGCGCGCGCCGGGATCGAGCGCAAGGGCCGCTGCGGCTACGCCATCGGGCTCTCCTATCCGCCGGACTGGGGCGAGCGGACGATCTCCCTGCGCCCGGAGGACCGCACGGTGCTGATGCCGGGTATGACCTTCCACTTCATGCCGGGGCTCTGGATGCGCGACTGGGGCCTCGAGATCACCGAGTCGATCCTCATCCGCGAGGACGGCCCGGCAGAAACCCTTTGCAACCGCCCGCGCGAGATGGTCGTGAAAGAGCATGAGCAAGCTGAACCGCGCCCGTTCGATATTGGCGGACCTGATCGGGTTTCCGACCGTGTCCTCGGACTCGAACCTGGAGATGATGGCCTATCTGGCGGACCGTCTGACGAGCCTCGGCGCCAGAACTGAGCTTTTCACCGACCCCTCGGGGCACAAGGCCAATCTCTTCGCCACCCTCGGCCCGGAGGGGCCGGGGGGCATCGTGCTGTCGGGTCACTCCGACGTGGTGCCGGCGGTGGCCGACGACTGGACGAGCGACCCCTTCGCGATGGTCGAGCGCGACGGGCGGCTCTTTGGGCGCGGCGCCTGCGACATGAAGGGCTTCATCGCCTGCGCCCTCGCCGCCGCGCCGGACTACGCCGGGCGTGACCTTGCGCGGCCGGTGCATTTCGCCTTCACCTACGACGAGGAGGTGGGCTGCCTCGGCGCGCGCGCGCTCACCGAGGAGCTCGCCCGGCGCGAGATCCGGCCCGAGATCGCGATCATCGGCGAGCCGACCGAGATGCGCGTCATCGAGGGGCACAAGGGCTGCTGCGAATACACCACGCGCTTCACCGGCGCGGCCGGCCACGGCTCGGCGCCCGAACGGGGCGTCAATGCAGCGGAATATGCCGCGCGCTACGTCGCGCGCCTGCTCGCGCTGCGCGAGGAGCTGCACGCGCGCGCCCCCGAGCACGGCCGCTTCGACCCGCCGTGGTCCACGATCAACGTGGGCCGGATCGAGGCGGGCGTCGCGCACAACGTCATCGCCGCCCATGCGGAGGTCGACTGGGAGACGCGGCCGGTGCAGCCCGCCGACGGCCCCTTCGTGACCGAGACGATGCGCGCCTACGCCGAGGAAGAGCTCCTGCCCGCGATGCGCGCCGTCTGCCCCGAGGCCGCGATCGAGACGGAGACGGTGGGCGAGGTCGCCGGGCTGATCCCGATGCCGGAGAACGCGGCGCGCCGCCTCGTCTCCGAGCTCACCGGGGCGAACGGCGCGGAGGTCGTGGCCTTCGGCACCGAGGCGGGGCTCTTCCAGTCGCTCGGCCTCTCGGCGGTGGTCTGCGGCCCGGGCAGCATCGAGCAGGCGCACAAGCCGGACGAGTTCGTCGCCCTCGACCAGATGGAGGCCTGCCTCGGCATGCTCGCCCGCCTCGGCCCGCGCCTCGCCGCGGCCTGACCGGCCGCGCGGCTCAGGCCCCGGGCGGGGGATAAGCGCAGTCGGCGAGCGTGCTGCGGTTCAGTTCCGCGAGGAAAGCCGCCTCCGCCGCCGCGAGGCGTGACTTGAGCCGGCAGTGCGGCAGGAGCGTGCAGGCGCCCCCGTCGGCGGCGAAGCATTCCACCATCGCCTGCCCCGCCTCCAGCCGCGCGACCACCTCGCCGAGGCGGATCTCCTCGGCCGGCCGCGCGAGCAGGGCGCCCCCGCCGCCGCCGCGGCGCGTCTCGAGATAGCCCGCCGCCGCGAGGGCCGAGATCACCTTGGCCAGATGATTGCGCGAGATGCGGAATTCCGCGGCCAGTTCGGCCGCGGTGAAGGCACGCTCCGGCGCGCCGGCCATGCGCATCAGGACCCGCAGGCCGAAATCCGTGAAGGCGGTGAGGCGCAAGGTCGCGGGTCCGATTTGGCGATTGCGGCCGCGCTCGGCCGGGCGATAGACGCATCGAGGATGCCAATTCGTCGCGCTCCGCGCAAGGCCGGGGCGACGATCCTGCGAAAGGGCCCGCCAATGACCGATTCTTCCCCGATCGCCCCCATCACCGGCGCCATGAGGGAGGCCCGGCGATGCAGGTGACGCACGACCGCGCCCCCGCCCGGCGGCGCCCGGGCGAGCCGCTCGTCGCGCGCCTCGCCTGTCTCGCGGTGCAGCCCGTGCTCGCGCGCGTCGTGCGCCGCATCGCCGCCCGCCACCCGTCGCTCTTCGCCCGGCTCGGGCCGCATCAGGCCACCGATTTCCTGATCGACCCGGTGGAGCTGCCCTTCGCGCTGCACCTGCGGCCCGACCCGGAGGCGCTCGTCTTCCGGGCCGTGCCGCGGGACGCGGCGCCGCAGGCCGGGGCGACGATCCGCGGCAAGTTCATGCTGCTGCTCGAACTCGTCGACGCCGAGGAGGACGGCGACGCGGCCTTCTTCTCGCGCGATCTGGAGGTGACCGGCGACACCGAGGCGGTCGTGCGCCTCCGCAACGCGCTCGACGACATGGACGGCTCGCTCGCCGAGGAGACGGCGGCGATGTTCGGCCCGCCGGGCCGCGCCATCCTCGCGCAGCTGCGCCGCGGCTATCTCACCGAGACCGAAAGACAGGAGGCCCCATGAGCCTTGCCGAACTGATCTGCCCCGCGGGCACCCCCGCGGCCCTGCGCACCGCCGTCGACGCGGGCGCCGACGCCGTCTACTGCGGCTTTCAGGACGCCACGAACGCGCGCAACTTCCCCGGCCTCAACTTCACGCCGGACGAGCTTCAGGACGCGGTGGTCTATGCCCACATGCGCGGCGCGAAGGTGCTGCTCGCGCTGAACACCTACCCACCCGCGGGCCGGGTGGACCTCTGGCGCGAGGCCGCGGACGCCGGCGCGCGCATCGGGGTGGACGCCTTCATCGTCGCGGACATGGGCGTGGCCGACTACATCGCGCGGACGCATCCGCAGGTGCGGCTGCATCTCTCCGTGCAGGCCGCGGCCTCGAGCCCCGAGGCGATCCGCTATTACTGCGACAACTTCGGGGTGAAGCGCGTGGTGCTGCCGCGCATCCTGACCATCGCGGAGATCCGCGAACTCCGGAAGGAGATCCCCTGCGAGATCGAGACCTTCATCTTCGGCAACCACGGGCTGATGGTGGAGGGGCGCTGCAGCCTGACGAACTACCTGACGGGGCAGTCGACCAACATGGACGGCGTCTGCTCGCCCGCCTCGGACGTGGAATACGTGCGCGGCGCGGACGGCTCGCTGTCGTCGCAACTCGCGGGGTTCACCATCGACCGCTTCGGCGCGGACGAAAAGGCCGGCTATCCCACGATCTGCAAGGGCCGCTACGCCGCGCCGCACCGGCCCGAGGGCTACTACGCCTTCGAGGAGCCCGTGAGCCTGAACCTGTCGCGGCTCCTGCCGGAACTGATCGAGGCGGGCGTGCACGCCTTCAAGATCGAGGGGCGCCAGCGCTCCAAGAGCTACGTGCGCAACGTCGTGGCGGCCTTCCGCGCGGCGGTGGACGACATCCGCGCCGGCCGCGAGGCGAACATCGCGGACCTCGTCGCCCTGACCGAGGGTCAGAAGCAGACCCAGGGCGCCTTCGAAACCAAGAAATGGCGGTGACGGACATGACGAAACTGACGCTGGGGCCGATCGCCTATCACTGGTCCGCCGAGACGCGGCGCGACTTCTACGCGCGCATCGCCGACGAGGCGCCCGTCGACGAGGTCTATCTCGGCGAGGTCATCTGCTCGAAGCGCGCGCCCTTCCACGAGGCCGACCTGCCGGCGACGATCGAGCGGCTGGAGCGCGCGGGCAAGACGGTGATCGTCTCCTCGCTCGCCGAGGTGATGCTCAAGCGCGAGCGCAAGGCGACCGCGGATCTCGCCGCGATGGAGCGCCCCGAGATCGAAGTGAACAACGCCGCCGGCCTCTTCGAACGCGGCGCGCGCCCGCACCGCATCGGCCCCTTCATGAACGCCTACAACGAGGCGACGATCCGCTGGATGGCCGGACAGGGCGCGACGCACGTCTGCCTGCCGCCCGAGATGCCGGCCGAGGCGATCGCGGCGGCGGCCGAGGCGGCCGGCGCGCTCGGCCTCGGCGTCGAGGTGCAGGTCTTCGGCCGCGCCTCGCTCGCCGTGTCGGCGCGCTGCTACCACGCGCGCTCGCACGGGCGGACCAAGGACAACTGCCAGTTCGTCTGCGAGGAGGACCCCGACGGCATGCCGCTGTCGACGCGCGACGACACGCCGATCCTGCGCGTCAACGGCATCCAGACCCAGTCGGAAAGCTACGTCGATCTCCTGCCCGAAACGGCGCGGCTGATCGGCGACGGCGTCACCCACCTGCGCCTGATGCCGCAGGCGGCGGACATGGTCGCGGTGGCCGCAGTGTTCCGTCAGGTGCTCGACGGCGCGCTCGAGGTGGCCGAGGCCGACGCGCGCCTCGCCGCGCTCTGCGAGGGAACGGGGCTCGCCAACGGCTTCTACCACGGCACCGCCGGCTACCGCCGGATCGCGATGGCGGCGCCCGCCTGAGCGGCCGCGGCCCCGCCCGTCCGGCAGCGTCGGGCGGGGCATCGCCCCTCGACCGCGCGTCCCGGCGGCGGCGCCTTCGGCCGGGCGCGTCGGGCGCGTGGTTTGCCAAGCCCCGGCATCGGCCCTATGACCCGGGCCGATCCACGGAGGCGCCACGCATGACCGATTTCCTTTTCGAACCACCCGTCACACCCGGCATCCCGGTCGAGGGGGAGCAGGCGCTCTACCCCGTCGGGCGCATCTTCTGCGTCGGGCGGAACTACGCCGCGCACGCCGAGGAGATGGGGGTCGAGGTCGACCGCGAGGCGCCGTTCTACTTCACGAAGTCGCCCGCGGCCTGCCTCGCCTCCGGCAGCGTCCTGCCCTACCCGCCGGGCACCTCGGACCTGCATCACGAGATGGAGCTCGCGCTCGCCATCGGCGCGCCGGCCTTCCGGGTCGCGCCGGAGGCGGCGATGGACGCGGTCTACGCCCTCGGCTGCGCGCTCGACATGACCCGGCGCGACCTGCAGGCGGCGGCCAAGGACAAGCGCCGGCCGTGGGATCTCGGCAAGGATTTCGAGGGCGCGGCGGTCCTCGGCCCGCTGACGAAGGCCGGCGAGACGGCGCCGCTCGGGGCGCAGCGCATCCGGCTGGAGGTGAACGGCGAGACGCGGCAGGACGCGACGCTCGACCAGCTCATCCACCCGGTGCCGGCGCTCGTCGCGGATCTCTCGCGGTTCTATCACCTGCGGCCCGGCGACCTGATCCTGACGGGCACGCCCGCGGGCGTCGGCCCGGTGGGGCCGGGCGACAGGCTGTTGGGCGAGATCGACGGCCTCGCGCCCGTCACCCTGGAGATCGGCGCGCCCGCCTGACGGGCCGCGCCGCAGGCGGCGCCCGGGGCAAAGGGGGCGCCCCGCGCGGCCACGACGGGCGGAACCGGCACGCCAGGCTGCAGGAGGTCCGGGCGCAGCGGGGGCCGGCGCCCCGGGGCGGGACGCCACACCGCAGCCACGCGTCGCAGCCGCCGAGCGGCCCGGCGCTGCGGCCCCCGCCGGGATGCGACCGCCTCAGGCGAAGGCCCCGTGACAGAACCAGCCCGACGACATCGCGCCGCCATGGGCGTAAAAGAGCCAGAGCCGGTCGCCCTCGGCGCAGGTGACGCGCCAGTAGTCGCGCGGGCCGGTGCGCCAGTCGGGATCGTCCAGCCACCACTCGGGCGCGATGCGCTCCGGCCCCTCCGCCGCCGCCACGGTCAGGTCGCGCCCGCGCCAGCGGAGGCGCGCGGGGGGCGTGGAGGGCGCCGAATCGTCCGGCACTGCCACCGGCTCCGGCCGCCAGAGGCGAAGCGGGCGCGGCGCGGGCGCCGCGGGCCAGTCCCCGCCCCAGGGCTCGGACCAGGCGGCGGCGAGCACCGTCGCCGTCTTTTCCGGGATGTGGCTGTCGGCCGGGTGGCGGCGGGTGATGGCCTCCAGCCCGATGCGCGCGCCGAGCCGCCCGATCAGGTCGCTCACCGCGTCCTCGGGCCCCGGCGCGCGCGCCGCGCGGCGGGTGGCGTCCAGATGCCCGGCCGGCGCGCGCGGCGCGAGCGGCTCGGTCTCCACCGCTTCGAGGCGCAGCCGGTCGATGCCGAAACCCGCGTCGATCCCGCCGATCTTCAGCGCGAAGAGCGGGCGCATGCGCTCGGGCTCCGCCGCCGGACGGGCGAGACCCACCTCCACCACCTCCGTCGCGTGATCGGTGCGCAGCGCCTCGAGCCGCAGCCGCCGCGCGCCGCGCCCGGCCTCCCGCAGCCGCGCGCAGACCCGCGCCATCAGCCGGTCGAGCCCGGCCATGATGTCGGCCTCGAGGCCGATGGGCTCCGGAAGCGAGAGCCGCGCGGCGTAGGCGCGCGGCGGCGGCGCGGGGGAGACCGGCTCCGGCGCGGCGCCCAGCGCCTGATCGAGCCGCGCGACGAGGCCCGGCCCGAAACGCCGCGCCAGGGCCGCGCGCGGCTGACCGGAGAGATCCCCGATGCGGCGCAGCCCGAGGCGGGAGAGCTGCTCGGCCACCGCCGCGTCGATCCGGAGCGCGGCGACCGGCAGATCCGCGAGCGCCGTGCGCGTGCGCCCGGGCGGCGCGATGCGCGCGCCGGCGGGCAGTGCCGGGCCGGGCCCGCGCCGGCGCGGCGCGGCCTTCGAGCGGGTCGCGCGCGCCTCCTGCGCGATGGCGTCGCCGCTGCGCGCGGGCGCCGGGTCGCCGCCGCCGTGGCGCGCCAGCGCCCAGGCCGCACCCGGCGTGTCGGCGATCGCGCAGCGCAGCGTCAGGCCGAAGCGCGCGCAGTCCTCCGCCAGCCGGTCGATCATCGCCGCCTCGCCGCCGAAGAGATGCGCGCAGCCGCTGACGTCGGCCACGAGCCCGTCCGGCGGCGCCTCGGCCACCCAGGGCGACACCTGCCCCGCCCAGCGCCGGAGCGCGGCGAGGAAGGCCGCCTCCGCCGCCGGGCGCGCCCGCTGCGCGAGGAGACCGGGACAGACCGCCATCGCGTCGGCGAGCGTCTGGCCCCGGACGACGCCGGCGGCCTCCGCCGCGGCGGACAGCGCGGCCACCACCTGCCGCTGCCCCTCCTCCCGGACGACGGCGAGCGGCGCGTCCGCCCCCGCCGCCCCGAGACGCACGAGGCGCTCGGCCGCGAGCCGGGGAAACCAGAGCGACAGGATACGGCGGGCGGGCATCGGAGGGCAGCACGATGTTCGCTATTTGTTCGAACTTGATCCTAGGTCCCGAGCGGACCGGAGTCGAGTCGTGCCCGGCGCCTGCGCCGGGCCGGGTGGAGGGGGGCTGTCTGCCCCCCTCTTGGCCTTCGGCCAATTCACCCCCCGAGAGTATTTTGGCCAAGATGATGGACCTCGACCGCCCCATCATCTTGGCGGAAATACTCCGGGGAGCGCGAGGGGCAGCGCCCCTCGCCCCTGCGGGGGTGTGCGGCCGCGAGGCCGCGCCGCCAAGGCCGCGGGGCCCGTTGCGTCGGGCGCCCGCGGGTCTAGAGTCGTGCGCGTTCGAACAGGGGAAATGCCATGCGGACATCGGTCACGCTGCTCCTTGCGCTCGCCGCGGGCGCGGGGCTCGCTCATGAAGGGGTCGAGAACCCGGCGGTCATGGCGCGGATGGGATTGATGAAGGACATCGGCGCCGCGACGGGGACGCTCGGCGAGATGGTGAAGGGCGAGGTGGCCTTCGACGCGGGCCGCGCCGCGGCGGCGCGCGCGGCGCTCGTCGAGGCGGCCGACCGGGTGCCGGCGCTTTTCGAGGCGCGCGAGAGCGATCCGAAGAGCGAGGCGCGGCCGGCGGTCTGGGAGGACTGGGACGGTTTCGTGGTGCGGGCGGAGGCGATGCAGGCGGCGACGCGCGGGCTCGAGACCGGGAGCGCGGCGGCCCTCCGCGCGAGCTTTGCGGACCTCGGGGCAAGCTGCCGCGCCTGTCACGAGGACTATCGTCTGAAGGACTGACCGCGCGGGCTGTCGCGGAGGGCGTTTCGCGGGGCGTTTGTTCGCCGTCGCGGGGGCGGTGACGTGTCATGCGGTCGGACAGTGGGCTGTCGCATCCCGCAGCGCCGGCCCCCGCGGGGCGCGCCTTGCGGCACGGCCGTGGCCTTGACGCCCGGTGGTGCGTTGCAAAGGGCGCGCGCGTGGCGCAGGCTCGCGGCGAGCAACGCGAGGAGGTGCGCATGCGGACCAAAGCCGCCGTGGCCCTGGAGGCCGGCAAGCCGCTGGAGATCATGGACGTCAACCTCGAGGGGCCGAAGGCCGGCGAGGTTCTGGTCGAGATCAAGGCGACCGGCATCTGTCACACCGACGAGTTCACCCGCTCCGGGGGCGATCCCGAGGGGCTCTTCCCGGCGATCCTCGGGCACGAGGGCGCGGGCGTCGTCATGGAGGTGGGCGCGGGCGTCACCAGCGTGAAGCCGGGCGACCACGTCATCCCGCTCTACACGCCGGAGTGCCGCGCCTGCCCGTCCTGCCTGAGCCGCAAGACGAACCTCTGCACAGCGATCCGGTCCACGCAGGGGCAGGGGCTGATGCCGGACGGCACCTCGCGTTTCTCGACGCTCGACGGCGATCCGCTCTTTCACTACATGGGCTGCTCGACCTTCGCCAACCACACGGTCCTGCCCGAGATCGCGGTGGCGAAGATCCGCGAGGACGCGCCCTTCGACAAGGTCTGCTACATCGGCTGCGGCGTCACCACGGGCGTCGGCGCGGTGATCAACACCGCCAAGGTCGAGATCGGCGCGAAGGCCGCGGTCTTCGGGCTCGGCGGCATTGGGCTCAACGTGATCCAGGGCCTGCGCATGGCGGGGGCCGACATGATCATCGGCGTCGACATCAACCCCGAGAAGAAGGCGAAGGCCGAGTATTTCGGCATGACGCATTTCGTCAATCCGAACGAGGTCGAGAACGTCGCGCAGGAGATCGTCGAGCTCACGAAGACGAAGGCCGACCGGATCGGCGGCGCGGACTACTCCTTCGACTGCACGGGCAACGTCGAGGTCATGCGCGCCGCGCTCGAATGCACGCACCGCGGCTGGGGCGAGTCGGTGATCATCGGCGTGGCGCCGGCCGGCGCGGAGATCTCCACCCGGCCCTTCCAGCTGGTCACGGGGCGCGTCTGGAAGGGCTCGGCCTTCGGCGGCGCGCGCGGGCGCACGGACGTGCCGCAGATCGTCGAGTGGTACATGGACGGCAAGATCGAGATCGACCCGATGATCACGCACACGCTGAGCCTCGACCAGATCAACACCGGCTTCGACCTGATGCACGCGGGCGAGTCGATCCGCTCGGTCGTCGTCTACTGAGGCGGTGCGCGGGCCGGTCCGCGACACGGCGGCGATGATCGCCGGCATGGCGCCCGTCCTGTCGGACGGCCGTTACGTCTTCGCCGAGACCGGGGACCCGGCGCTCCTGGCGCGGGCCTTCGCCGTGGTGCGCGAGGCGGAGGGGACGACGGCGGTGCTGCCGGTCGCGGTGGCGGACGGCGCCGGCCTCGACACGTCGCTGCCCATGGCCTGCATCACGCTCTCGGTGCACTCGGCGCTCGACGGCGTCGGGCTGACGGCGGCGGTGGCGCAGGCGCTCGCCGGGGCGGAGATCCCCTGCAACGTGGTCGCCGGGGTGCGCCACGATCACCTTTTCGTGCCCGCCGCGCACGGAGAGGCGGCGCTGGCGCGGCTCCGCGCGCTGTCCGGAGCGGCGGCGGCGCCCCCTGCCCCCGAGGGCCTGACGCTCCGCCCCGCCGTGCCGGCAGACGACGACGCGATCTGGGCGGTGCTGGCGCCGGCGGTGGCGGCCGGCGACGTCTTCGCCGTCGCGCCGGAGGCCGGGCGCGCCGCCGCCTTCGCCTATTTCCGCCCGCCGGGGGCCGAACTCTTCGTGGCCGAGCGCGCGGGGCGCGTCGTGGGCGCCTACGCGCTCAAGCCCAACCAGGGCGGCGGCGGCGATCACACCGCCAACGCCGCCTATTGCACCGCGCCGGAGGCCCGCGGCGCGGGCGTGGCGCGCGCGATGCTCGCCCATTCGCTCGACACCGCCCGCGCGCGCGGCTTCACGGCGATGCGGTTCAATTTCGTCGTGGCGACCAACACCCGCGCGATCGACACCTGGGCGCGCGCGGGCTTCGCCGTCGTGGGCCGCCTGCCCGGCGCTTTCCGCCACCCGAGCGAGGGCCTCGTGGATGCGCTGGTGATGCACCGGCGGCTCTGAGCGCATTGTCCCCGCCCGCGCGATGCGCGATGGTGACGCGCACAGCATCGGAGGGCCCATGGCCGACGACGACCGCACCAAGCTTCTCGCCGTCCTGATCGACGCGGACAACGTGCCGGCGAAATACGCCCGCGCGATCCTCAAGGAGATCACGAAATACGGCGAGCCGGGCCTGCGGCGGGTCTATGGCGACTGGTCGAACCAGCGGCTCTCGGGCTGGATCCGGACCGCGCAGGAACTCGGCCTCGTCCAGCATCAGCAGACCGCGAACACCAAGGGCAAGAACGCCTCGGACATCGGGCTCGTGATCGACGCGATGGACATCCTGCACGCGGGCCATTTCGACGGCTTCGTGCTCGTCTCCTCGGACAGCGACTTCACGCGCCTCGCCTCGCGCATCCGCGAACAGGGGCTGACGGTGATCGTCATCGGCGAGGCCAAAGCGCCCGACTCGCTCAAGAACGCCTGCAACCGCTTCGTGGCGATCGAGAACATCTACGAGGACGACAGCAAGCCCGCGCAGCAGAAGGCGGCCGAGAAGCTGACCGGCAATTCGCTGAGCGAGGCGCGCAACCTGTTCTTCGACGCCATGGAGAAGCTCGACCACGAGGACGAGTGGTTCCCCCTCGGCCGCATCGGCCAGCAGATTCAGGCCGACCACCCGGATTTCGACACGCGCACCTACGGCAAGCGCAAGCTTTCCGACCTCGTGGGCGAGCTCAAGGTCTTCGAGACCAAGCGCGGACAGAACAACCAGATCCTGATCCGGCGCGTGGACTAGGGGCGCAGGACCGGCGCCCCTCGGTGGGCCTTTCGGCTCGGGCCCCTACCCGCTCGAGGCGCCCGAGCCAGCGTGACCACCGCCCGCCGGGCCCCTGCCCTGCAACCGGCCGCCGGTCGCGGACGGGCGTGGTCGCCGGATCTGCGCCGCGCGCGCAGCCGCCGTGCGTCGCGCGGCCGATCTGTCGGCCGCCGTGCGTCTTCGGAGCCCGAGGTCGTCGGGTCCGCGCGGGCCGTCCATCCCCCGACACGCTGGAGATTGACCGTTCGGCGCAGGGACGGGGCGGCCTGCGGGCCGGGGCGTCGGGAAAGCGCGGGTCACGCGTCCCGGCGTTGCCACGCCTTCGGACCGGCGCTCATCCGGGGCGACCGCGGACGCGCCGGGGACGTCGCGGATCGCGACGCCCGTGATCTGCATCTCGACCACGGCAAATGCACTGCCCCGCCTCAGGCGAAGTTACTCGCCTGCCAGCTATCGATATCGAGCGCTTTGCCCTCGAGCTGTGCGAGCTGCGCCGCCTGCAGCCCGGCGGCGTCATTCTCGACGTGGAAGAGTGCCTGCGTCTCGCCCGTGGACTGGCTGGCGGCCGCGATCACGATGGCTTCGCCCCCCGCGGCGATCTCCAGCGCTTCGAAGGCGCCGCCGTCCGCGAAGGCCGTCTCGACCTGCGCCGCGGTCTCGAGGACGGCATCCGTCAGCCGCAGGATCTGCCCCTGCACAAAAGCCTCCGGCACGCGATCGGCCGAGACGACGTCCAGAAGGTCCTTGACGGCCGCGCCCATAAACTGGATCACGTCCCGGCCGACCCCTTGCTCGAAACCATAGACAAGGTCCGAACCGACATCGCCGGGGTCGATGATCACCGTGTCGGGCGACGCCGTCACCTCCGAAAGGTCGATGATGTCCGACCCCGGCCCGCCGTCGAGCGTGTCCGCACCATCGTCCGCGAAGATGCGGTCGCGCCCCGCGCCGCCCGCGAGCCGGTTGTCGAGGCCGTTGCCGATCAGGCGGTCGTCGCCCGCGCCGCCGATCGCGATCTCGATCTCCGTGTTCGCCGAGATCGCCAGTTGCCCGGCCGCCGAGATCAGATCCGGCGTCGCGCCGACGAAGCTCTGCTGCCCCTCGCGCAGGTCGAGGGTGACCCCCTGCAACTGCCCCGCCGCCGAGATCGTGTCGATCCCGCCGCCGTCGATCACGAAGACGCCCCGCTGGCCGGAGACGGCATAGGTGTCGTCCCCCGACCTGAAGGACGGATCGACCCCGTAGGCTTCCGTCAGCGCCATCAGGTCGAAGGCGCGGAACGCGCCGTCGAAGGACGACGGCGGCGCATCGTAGGAGAGCGCCGTCCAGACGGTCGTGTCCTCCTCGGCCGTCAGCGTCGCCGTGCTGCTGCCGTCCGCTTCGAAGGGATGCTTCAGCCCCAGCGCGTGGCCGAGCTCGTGGATCAGGAGCTCGTAGTCGAGATTGGTCAGCCCGTCCGCGTATTGCTCCGGAGCGTCGTAGAGTGGAGAGATCAGGACATCAGACCCGGTGAACGAGACCGTCGAGGGGTAATAGGCGTAGCCGAGGGTGTCGCTCGGCATCGCCGTGCGCGACACCGCGATGACGTTGGTCGCCTCGAGGTCGGTCGTCTCCACGAAGCGCACGTCGACCACGGCCTCCAGCCGGGCGAGGATCTCGCGCGTGGCGGCCGCCATGGCCGGCGTCGCCGGCTGCCAGCCGTCCGCATCGTCCCTCCCGGCGTAATACGCCGGCCGGGTGTGCGGGACCGCGTAGGCGATGGTGCGCTCCACCTCCTCGATCGCCCCTGCGAGGCGGTCGAACTCCGGGCCGCGCAAGGCCGCGACCCAGTAAGGGTCCGCCTCCGGCTCCCGCAGCGCGAAGCGGTTGGGATCCTCTGTCGTGGGCGCCGTGTAGGTGGAGCTCGGCGGGGTGTAGCCGTCGGGCAAACCCGGCCCCGGATCAGGCCAGGGGACCGGCTCTGACTGGACGGAGCCCTCGTTACCTGGCCGCGGACTGGAGCTGCCGCCGCCACCGCCGCACGCCGCGAGCAGGCTCACCGTCGATACAAGTCCAGAAGATTGAACCGCTCGTTCGGCACGGTTGAGTTTGGAGCCGCCTGCGGCCAGCAATGGATCCCGATCCTTCGCCGAAAAATCGGCAGACCTCAATCTCACCTTTCGCCGATTTGACCACATTACAATCGCGCCTCGAGCCGCACCTCGAAGTCTCCAGCACCTTGCGCGAGAAGCGGCTGAAGTGCGTTCCAAAGCCGCCGCGTGCTCACGGTGATGTCGTGCCGCGCTCTCGCGACCTCGTACGCTCGCTGGACATAGGCTTGGTAATGGTCGTCGTCGTCGTAGAAGCGGATGATCCGATCTACGACCGGCTGGAGCATCTTGCGCCCGGGAATTTTGGTATACGGCGGCTCGTGGAATGTCTCGGGAAGCTGCAACTTCACGCCGGCGTCACCAACCGCTTCGGGCAGGCCACCACTGTCCGTAAAAATGGCTGGGATGCCGTTCATCATCGCCTCAACGCCAACCCGCCCGAAGCTTTCCCACAAGAGACTGGGCGCCAGAAGCAGTCGCGCCCGCCCGTAGACGGGACGCATGTCGACGACGTGGCGTGTCACCTTGACATTGGACAAACTGCCGCTGTCGCCGCCCAATTGCTTCAGTACGGACTGCACCAGCGGCTGCCACGCTCCACGCGACTCGACGACTTCGAGCGGGATATCCGGGCGTTGCTCTTCCAGCATCAAGGCCAACTGCAACGCCACGCCCGCCCCCTTCGCGAGGGAAGGGTTGATTAGAAGGACATTCTCTCGCGAGTGTTTGTCCGCACAGACTTCCTCAAAATAGACGAAGGCCCCAATCGACTGAACCTCAATCCCGAGTTTTTCTTTGTAAAAGGACGCGGTCGCTTCACTATCGGTCAGAATGACGTCCACATCCCGACACCATCGCGTGCCTTTATAATTGCCGTTCGCAAGATAGGCAGCGGAAGGAACCCCACGCGACTTGGCTTCAGCAACAGCCAACATGTCGAGCGCGCGTCCCCCGTAGAAGAAAACGATGTCGGGCCGGAACTCGTCCAACAGTCGACGAAAAAGTCCGAACCAGACATCGCCCTCCCCTGCGGTCATGTCGTCGCGCTTGATCGACTGCGTCTTCACAAGGAGATGCGTCAACGGTCCATCTTTGACGCGAACAGCTTGTCCGTCTCCGGCCCAAACCTTGTCCTGCGGCAAAAGCGCCGCCCCCGCTTCGGCGTCCAATATCGTCGCGCCGAGCACCTCGACCTCGGCGCCCGTTTGCGCCAATTGCTTCAGGATCGTCTGATCTACCGCTTCGGCA
>NZ_QOHR01000124.1 GCF_003385555.1 Rhodosalinus sediminis
CGATGCCGCGCAGCAGCGCGCCGATGTTGTCGCCCGCCTCGCCCCGGTCGAGGAGCTTGCGGAACATCTCCACGCCCGTGCAGGTCGTCTTGCGCGTCGGCTTCAGGCCCACGATCTCGATCTCGTCGCCCACGTTGATCACGCCGCGCTCGACGCGGCCCGTCACCACCGTGCCGCGCCCCGAGATCGAGAACACGTCCTCGATCGGCATCAGGAACGGCTGATCCACCGGGCGCTCCGGCGTCGGGATGTAGTCGTCGACCGCCGCCATCAGCTCCTTGATCTTCTCCTCGCCGATCTCGGG
>NZ_QOHR01000014.1 GCF_003385555.1 Rhodosalinus sediminis
CGGCGGCGCGGCGCGGCGCGCCGCATGCGCGCCCCCACGCCGCGCGGGGCCTGCCCGCGACAGGGGGCGGCCATCCGACGGCGCGCGCGACGGCGTGGCGATCCGCAGATGGGCGCGCCCCGCGCCCCCGGGCGCAGACCCTCGCAACCGTATCGGCCGGAGGCTGAGGCCATGTCCTTCCGCAAGGCTGCCGACCTCCTGCGCCTCGCCGAGATCGCCGGCGCGCGGCACGGCGGCGTTTCGCTCGACGAGATCGAGGAGACCTTCGGGGTGGACCGGCGCACGGCGCAGCGCATGACGCGCGCGCTCGAGGACACCTTCCGCGGCGTGCGCACGCGCACCGACGAGGCGCGGCGCAAGTACTGGAAGCTCGACGCGGGCGAGGCGCGCATGGTCTTCGCCCAAGGGCTCCGCGAGGCGGAGCTCACCGCGCTCGAGATGTCGATCCGGCGCGCCGAACGCGACGGCGCGGCGCGCGACGCCGAGGCGCTCGCCCGGCTGCGCGACCGGATGCTCGCGGCGATGCCGGGGCCGCACGCGCGGCGGGTGGAGGCCGACGCGGAGGCGCTGCTGGAGGCGCAGGGCTTCGCCTCGCGCCCCGGCCCGCGGGTGCGGGTGCGCCCGGATCTCCTCGGCGTGATCGCGGAGGCGCTGAAGGCGCCGCAGCGGCTGACCATCGCCTACGCCGGCGCGCGGGACGCCGCGCCCCGCGCGCGCCGCGTCGAGCCCTACGGGCTGCTCCTCGGCACGCGGCGCTATCTCGTCGCCTGCGAGGCCGGCGGCGACGGCCGGCCGCGCCACTTCCGCCTCGACCGGATCGCCTCGGCCCGGCTGGAGCCGGAGGTCTTCGCGCGCGACCCGGGCTTCGACCTCGCCGCGCATGCCGCGCGCGCCTTCGGCTCCTACCACGACGCGCGGGAATACGGCGAGGTGGTCTGGCGCTTCGCCCCGGAGGCGGCGGCGGTGGCGCGCGAGTTCGTCTTCCACCCCGATCAGGAGATGACCGAGGCGGCCGACGGATCGCTCACCGTCCGCTTCCACGCCTCGGGGCACCTGGAGATGGCCTGGCATCTCTACCAGTGGGGCGACGCGGTCGAGGTGCTCGCGCCCGAGGCGCTCCGCGGCCTCGTCGCGGGGCATCGGCGCGGCGATTTCCCGGCGCTCCCGTGACGGCCGCTGGCGAGAGGGGGCGCTGCCCCCTCTTGGCCTGACGGCCAATTCACCCCCGGGATATTTGAGCCAAGAAGAAGGGGCTTGGGAGAGCTCGTCCATGCCGGCCGCGACAGGGGCGGGCCTGCCGGACGGCTATGCGGCG
This sequence comes from Rhodosalinus sediminis, assembly GCF_003385555.1. Classification (GTDB taxonomy): domain Bacteria; phylum Pseudomonadota; class Alphaproteobacteria; order Rhodobacterales; family Rhodobacteraceae; genus Rhodosalinus; species Rhodosalinus sediminis. Next base: position 1,316 of record NZ_QOHR01000014.1, read on the forward strand.
CGATGGCGGGGCGGCCGGCGCCTCGGTCCGATGAGGGGTGAGGCCGGAGGCGGGGCGCGGGCTTGCAGGCCGCCGGTCCGGCGGCGTGCGGTGCGACAGGCGGACCGCTCTCGGGACGGGGCGCGGTGTCGGGGCCGGGCGCGCCCTGCGCGCGGCGCTGTCCGAAGTCAGCGTCGCGCGGAGGCGTGTCGGCTCGTCCCGGCGGCGGGCGGCGGCCCGTCGCCTCAGCCCTCGGCGCCGGCGAGGCGGCGGGCCTCCTGCAGGAGGGCGGCGACGGCGGGCGTCGGCGGGTCGCGTTCGGGGGCGACGAGGCCGATCAGGTGCTCGGCCTCCGGCGCGACGAGGGGCACGGCGTCGAGCGCGCCGAGGCGGGTGAAGAGATCGGCGAGCCGGCTGGGCAGCACCGTGGCGAGGCCGCCGTCGACGACATGGGTGACGAGGGTAATCACCGAATTCGCCTCGAGCACCGGGTCGGCCTCGACGCCCGCCTCGGCCATGTGCCGGGCGACCAGCCGGCGGTTCTGCATGTCCGGCGTCAGGAGCGCGAGGTCCAGCCCGGCGAGCTCGGCCCAGTCGAGGCGCTCGCGGCCTGCGAGCGGGCCGCCGCGCGGCGCGAGGGCCATGTAGCGCTCGCGGTAGAGCGGCAGGGCGGTGACGCGGCCGAGCGGCTCGGCGTCGAGGTAGGTGACGCCCGCGTCGGCCTCGACGTTCTCGAGCATGGCGCGGATCTCGGCGGAGCTGCGCGAGAGGAGGCGCAGGCGCACGCCGGGGTGGCGCGCGCGGAAGCCGGTGGTGAGCGCGGTCACCGCCGAGAGCGCCGTCGGGATCACCGCGAGGCGCAGCACCCCGGTGAGGCCGCGCCGGGCGGTGCGCATCTCCTCGCGGAGCGCGCGGGCGTCGGCGACGATGCGGCGCGCCCAGTCGAGCACGCGCTCGCCCTCGGGGGTGAGGCCCTGGAACCGGCTGCCGCGCCAGACGAGCATCACGCCCAGCTGGTCCTCGAGCTGCTTGATTCCCGCCGAGAGGGTCGGCTGGGTGACGCCGCACTCCTCCGCCGCGCGGCCGAAGTGGCGCGTCTGCGCGAGGGCGATGAACATTTCGAGCTTGTCGATCACGGGCGCGGGATCCGGAGTGCGTTTGCGGCAGGGCGTGGTCGGGGACCGACGTTTGATAGAAACCCTCTATCGAGGCACGAAGCTGCGACATTGAAGCGCAGGGCGTCAAGGGGCATCCGGGCGGAGAAATTCCTGACGGAGCAGGCGGATGGCGCTCGACACGACGGAGACCCGGCACGCCCGGCTGGAGGCGATCCTCGACGCGCACGCGGGCCGTGAGGGGCCGCTCCTGCCGATCCTGCACGACGTGCAGGCGGCCTTCGGCTGCGTGCCGGCGGAGACGATCCCGCGCATCGCCGACCGGCTGAACCTGACGCGCGCCGAGGTGCACGGGGTGGTGAGCTTCTATCACGACTTCCGCGACGAACCGGCCGGGCGCGTGGTGGTGAAGATCTGCCGCGCGGAGGCCTGCAAGGCGGTGGGAAGCGACGCGCTCGCCGCCGCGGCGGAAGCGCGCTGCGGCGTGGCCATGGGCGGGACGGCGCCGGGCGGCGCGGTGACGCTGGAGCCGGTCTATTGCCTCGGGCTCTGCGCCTGCGGCCCGGCGGCGATGGTGGACGGCGAGATCCTCGGCCGGATGGACGCGGCGCGCCTCGACGCGGCGCTGACGGAGCGCGGGGCATGAAGGTCTGGCTCCCCCGCGACGCGGCCGCCAAGGCGCTGGGCGCCGAGGCGGTGGCCGCCGCGCTCGAGGCGGAGGCGGCGCGGCGCGGCGTGGCGCTGGAGCTCGTGCGGACGGGCTCGCGCGGGATGGTCTGGCTGGAGCCGCTCGCGGAGGTGGAGATCGACGGGGCGCGCCACGCCGTCGGGCCGATGACGGCGGCCGATGTGCCCGCGCTTTTCGACGGGGCGGCGGCACATCCCAAGGCGCTGGGGCCGGTCGAGGCGCTCGACTGGATGCGCGCGCAGACGCGGCTGACCTTCGCGCGCTGCGGCGTGATCGACCCGCTGAGCCTGTCGGACTACGCGGCGCACGGGGGCCTCGCCGGGCTGCGCCGGGCGCTCGGGATGGCGCCGGCGGAGATCGTCGCGGAGGTGACCGAGAGCGGATTGCGCGGGCGCGGCGGCGCAGGCTTTCCGACCGGCCTCAAGTGGAAGACGGTGCTCGAGGCCGAGGCGCCGCAGAAATACATCGTCTGCAACGCCGACGAGGGCGACTCGGGCACCTTCGCCGACCGGATGCTGATGGAGGGCGACCCCTTCACCCTGATCGAGGGGATGGCGATCGCCGGGCTCGGCGTCGGCGCGACGCGGGGCTACGTCTACCTGCGCTCGGAATACCCCGACGCGATCGAGGTGATGGAAGCGGCGGTGCGCCTCGCCCGCGAGGCGGGGCTTCTAGGCGAGAGCGTGCTGGGCTCGGGTCGCGCCTTCGACATGGAGATCCGCGCGGGCGCGGGGGCCTATGTCTGCGGCGAGGAGACCTCGCTCCTGAACTCGCTCGAGGGCAAGCGGGGCATCGTGCGCGCCAAGCCGCCGCTGCCGGCGATCGAGGGGCTCTTCGGGCGGCCCACGGTGGTCAACAACGTGCTCTCGCTCGCCACGGTGCCGGTGATCTTCGAGAAGGGCGCGGCGTTCTACGCGGACTTCGGGCTCGGGCGCTCGCGCGGCACGATCCCGCTGCAGATCGCCGGCAACGTCGCGCGCGGCGGGCTCTTCGAGACGGCCTTCGGGATGCCGCTCGGGCGGATCGTGGAGGAGATCGCGGGCGGCACGGCCTCCGGGCGCCCGGTCAAGGCGGTGCAGGTGGGCGGCCCGCTCGGCGCCTACATGGTGCCCGCGCAGTTCGACACGCCCTTCGGCTACGAGGAGGTCGACGGTGCGGGCGGGCTCGTCGGGCATGCCGGGCTCACCGTCTTCGACGACGGCGCCGACATGCTGGAGATGGCGCGCTTCGCCATGGAGTTCTGCGCGGTCGAGAGCTGCGGCAAGTGCACCCCCTGCCGGATCGGCGCGGTGCGCGGCGTAGAGACGCTGGAGCGCGTGCGCGCGGGCGACGCGGCGGCCGTGGGGCTTCTGGAGGATCTCTGCGAGACGATGAGCGCGGGCTCGCTCTGCGCGCTGGGGGGCTTCGCGCCCTTCCCCGTGACGAGCGCGCTCAAGCACTTCCCCGAGGAGTTCGGGGCGGCGCGGGAGGCCGCGGAATGAGGCGGGGTGGTTTCGCCGCGCAGTGGCGCGGCGACCGGCCGGGGGGCGCTGCCCCCGTCGCCATTGTCGCTCGGACCAATGGCGCGACAATGGCAACCCCCCGGGATATTTCCACCAAGAAGAAGGATCGGGTGGAATGAAGGATTTCGTCATTCCCTGGGACGACGCGGACAAGGGCACGCCGGCACGGACGGGCGCGCCCGTGACGCTGAGCGTGGACGGGATCGCGGTGACCGTGCCGGAGGGCACCTCCGTCATGCGCGCGGCGGCCGAGGCGGGCATCCAGGTGCCGAAGCTCTGCGCGACCGACAGCCTCGAGGCCTTCGGCTCCTGCCGGCTTTGCGTGGTGGAGATCGAGGGGCGGCGCGGGACGCCCGCCTCCTGCACGACGCCGGTGGCGGACGGCATGGTGGTGCACACGCAGACCGACACGGTCGCGAAGCTCCGCCGCGGCGTGATGGAGCTCTACATCTCCGATCATTCGCTGGACTGCCTGACCTGCGCGGCCAACGGCGATTGCGAGTTGCAGGACATGGCCGGCATGGTGGGCCTGCGCGACGTGCGCTACGGCTACGAGGGGGACAATCACGTCTTCGCCCGCGCGGGCGGCGAGGCGAACCCGCGCTACCAGCCGAAGGACGAATCGAACCCCTATTTCACCTACGACCCCTCGAAGTGCATCGTCTGCTCGCGCTGCGTGCGGGCCTGCGAGGAGGTGCAGGGCACCTTCGCGCTGACGATCCAGGGCCGCGGCTTCGACAGCCGGGTCTCGGCCGGCACGGCGGGCGACGATTTCCTGAGCTCGGAATGCGTGAGCTGCGGCGCCTGCGTGCAGGCCTGCCCGACGGCCACGCTGCAGGAGAAGAGTACATACGAGCTCGGCACGCCGGACCGGAAGGTGGTGACCACCTGCGCCTATTGCGGGGTCGGCTGCTCCTTCGAGGCGCAGCTCAACGGCGACCGGCTCGTGCGCATGGTGCCGTGGAAGCACGGCAAGGCGAACCGGGGGCATTCCTGCGTGAAGGGCCGCTTCGCCTACGGCTACGCGGAGCACCCGGACCGCATCCTCAACCCGATGATCCGCGAGACGATCGACCAGCCGTGGCGCGAGGTGTCGTGGGAGGAGGCGATCGGTTTCGCGGCCCAAAGGCTGCGCGGCATTCAGGGAACCCACGGACGCCAGGCCATCGGCGGTATCACCTCCTCGCGCTGCACCAACGAGGAGACCTACCTCGTCCAGAAGATGATCCGCGCGGTCTTCGGCAACAACAACACCGACACCTGCGCGCGGGTGTGTCATTCGCCCACGGGCTACGGGCTCAAGACGACCTTCGGCACCTCCGCGGGCACGCAGGATTTCGACTCGGTCGAGGCCTCGGACGTCGTCGTGGTGATCGGGGCGAACCCCACCGACGGGCACCCGGTCTTCGGATCGCGGCTGAAGAAGCGGCTGCGGGCGGGCGCGAAGCTGATCGTGATCGACCCGCGGCGGATCGATCTCGTGCGCACGCCGCATGTGGAGGCGGCGCATCACCTGCCGCTGCGCCCCGGCACCAACGTGGCGGTCCTCACCGCGATGGCGCACGTCATCGTGACCGAGGGGCTGGTGGACGAGGACTTCGTCGCCACCCGCTGCGATGCGGAGGCCTTCGAGGACTGGGCCGCCTTCGTCGCGGAGGAGAGGAACGCGCCCGAGGCGACCGAGGCGCTCACCGGCGTGCCGGCGGCCGAGCTGCGCGCGGCGGCGCGGCTCTACGCCACGGGCGGCAATGGAGCGATCTACTACGGGCTCGGCGTGACCGAGCACAGCCAGGGCTCCACCACCGTCATGGCGATCGCCAATCTCGCCATGGCCACCGGCAACATCGGGCGCCCGGGCGTGGGGGTGAACCCGCTCAGGGGGCAGAACAACGTGCAAGGCAGCTGCGACATGGGCAGCTTCCCGCACGAGCTGCCCGGGTATCGCCACGTCTCGGACGACGCCGCGCGGGAGGTGTTCGAGCATGTCTGGGGCGCCAGCATCGACGCCGAGCCGGGGCTCCGCATCCCCAACATGCTCGACGCCGCCGTGGCCGGCGAGTTCAAGGGCATCTACATTCAGGGCGAGGACATCCTGCAATCGGACCCGGACACGCGGCACGTGGCGGCCGGGCTCGCCGCGATGGACTGCGTGATCGTGCACGATCTCTTCCTGAACGAGACGGCGAACTACGCGCATGTCTTCCTGCCCGGCTCCACCTTCCTCGAGAAGGACGGCACCTTCACCAACGCCGAGCGGCGCATCAACCGCGTGCGCCGGGTGATGGCGCCGAAGAACGGCTTCGCCGACTGGGAGGTGACGCTGCTCTTGGCCAACGCCATGGGCGCGGACTGGGACTACACCCACCCGTCCGAGATCATGGAGGAGATCGCCGCGACGACGCCGAGCTTCGCGGGCGTGACCTATGCGCTGCTGGAGGAGAAGGGCTCGGTCCAGTGGCCCTGCAACGAGGTCCGGCCCGAGGGCTCGCCGGTGATGCACGCCGAGAGCTTCGCCAACGGCAAGGGCCGCTTCATGGTCACCGAATACGTGGCCACCGAGGAGCGGACCGGCCCGCGCTTCCCTCTGCTGCTGACGACGGGGCGGATCCTGTCGCAGTACAACGTGGGCGCGCAGACGCGGCGCACGCCCAACACCGTCTGGCACAAGGAGGACGTGCTGGAGATCCACCCGCACGACGCCGAGGTGCGCGGCGTGCGCGAGGGCGACTGGGTCAAGATCGCCTCCCGCAAGGGGGAGACATCGCTCAGGGCGCATATCACCGACCGGGTCGCGCCGGGCGTGGTCTATACCACCTTCCACCACCCCGACACGCAGGCCAACGTGGTCACCACCGACTATTCCGACTGGGCCACCAACTGCCCGGAATACAAGGTGACGGCGGTGCAGGTCGCGCCGTCGAACGGGCCCACCGAGTGGCAGCGCGACTACGCCGAACAGGCCGGGCGCGCGCGGCGCATCCTGCCGGCGGCGGAGTGATGGGGGCGCCGCGCCTCTCTCCGATGGCGCGCGCGCGCCCGCCCGCGCCCCGGCCGCTGGCCGAGGAGGCGGCCATCGCGCTCGTCTACGACGCCACGACGCAGGCCGTGATGATGGCCACGCCCGCCGATCTGGAGGATTTCGCGGCGGGTTTCACCCTGACCGAGGGGATCGCGCGCGACCTGTCGGACATCGCCGAGCTGGAGGTGGTCGAGCATCCGCAGGGGATCGAGTGCCGCATGTGGCTCGCCGCCGACCGGGCCGAGGCGCTCGCCGCGCGGCGCCGCGCGATGGCGGGGCCGGTGGGCTGCGGGCTCTGCGGGATCGACAGCCTCGAGCAAGCGGCGCGCCCCGCGGCGGAGGTCACCGCGCCGCTCGCCCTGCCCCGGTCCGAGATCCCGCGCGCGACGGAGGCGCTGCGCGCCGCGCAGCCGCTCCACGACGCCACGCGCGCGGTGCACGGGGCGGGGCTCTGGGTGCCGGGCGAGGGGCTCGTCGCGGCGCGCGAGGACGTGGGCCGGCACAACGCGCTCGACAAGCTCGCCGGCGCGCTGGCGCGCGGCGGGGTGGACGCGCGGCGGGGCGCGGTCGTGCTGACCTCGCGCGTCTCGGTCGAGATGGTGCAGAAGGCCTCCGCCATGGGTGCGCCCGCGATCCTCGCCGTCTCCGCCCCCACCGCCGCGGCGGTGCGCCTCGCCGAGGCGGCCGGGATGACCCTCGTCGCCCGCGCGCGCGACGGCGCCTTCGAGATCGCCGCCCACCCGCACCGCATCGTGGAAAGGCCCCCGCATGTCGCCTGAGAAGCTCGCCCGCATGGCCAACCAGATCGCCACCTTCTTCCGCGCGCAGCCCGCGGAGGACCGCGCGGCGCTGGTGGCCAAGCACCTCGACGATTTCTGGGAGCCGCGCATGCGCCGCCAGCTCCTCGAGCTCGTGCAGGCGGGCCACGCCGATCTCGACCCGCTGGTGGTCGCGGCGGCGGGGCGGATGCGCGCGCCGGCCTGAGCGGCCCGCCCGCTCGGTGCGCCCTTGCGGGCGCGTCTCGCGAAGAGGCCCGGCGACGGGCCGATGAGCCTCCGCCGGCGCGAAATTGGTGAACCTGCGCCACGCCTTTTTGATCTGGGTCAACGCAGCGGCATGCGATCGTATTCCATCTTCGCCATATGACGCGGAGGAGACGCATGACCGATTCCAGAGATTTCACCGCCAGCCGCCGGGGCTTCCTCGGCCTCGCGGCCGGCGCGGGGGCGCTGGCGCTCGCCGGCCAGGGCGGCCCGGCGCGCGCGCAGGTGCGCACGAGCGCCCATATCGTGATCCTCGGCGCGGGCGCCGCGGGCACGGCACTCGCCAACCGCCTCGCCGAGCGGCTCGACGGCGCGCGCATCACCATCGTCGACGGCCGGGCCGAGCACTGGTACCAACCGGGCTTCACCCTGATCGCCGCCGGGCTCCAGCCGGCCAACTACTCCGTCAGCACCACCGACGAGTGGCTGCCCGACGGCGTGACGCTCAAGCCCGAATACGCCGCCGAGATCGACCCCGAGGCGAAGACCGTGGGCCTCGCGGGCGGCGAGCGGCTCGACTACGACTACCTGATCGTCGCGCCCGGCATCACGATGGACTGGGACGCGATCGAGGGCTTCTCGCTCGACATGGTGGGCGAGAACGGCATCGGCGCGGTCTACGCCGGGCCCGACTACGCGGCCAAGACCTGGGCGGCGATGGACCGTTTCACCGAGGAGGGCGGCGAGGCCGTCTTCTTCCGCCCAGCGACCGAGATGAAATGCGCCGGCGCGCCGCTCAAGTACACCTTCCTCACCGACGACTACGCGCGGCGCAAGGGCACGCGCGGCGCCACCAACATCACCTACGCGGCGCAATCGGACAGCCTCTTCGGCGTGCCGATCGTCAACGAGAAGGTGGAGATGCTCTACGACGACCGCGGCGTGGAGCGGCGCTACGATCACGTGCTCAAGGCGCTGGATCCGGGGCGCAAGGTGCTGACGTTCGACACGCCCACCGGCGAGGAGGAGATCCCCTTCGACTTCACCAACATCATCCCGCCGATGCGCGCGCCGGAGGTGGTGCGGCAGTCGGGGCTCTCCTGGGCCGATCGCTGGGTCGATCAGGGCTGGGTCGAGGTGGACCAGCACACGCTCCGCCACCGCCGCTACCCGGAGGTCTTCGCCGCGGGCGACGTGGCCGGCGTGCCCAAGGGCAAGACCGCGGCGAGCGTCAAGTGGCAGGTTCCGGTGGTCGAGGAGCAACTCGTCGCGCAGATCGCGGGCGACACGACCGACGCCGCCTACAACGGCTACACCTCGTGCCCGCTCATCACCCGCGTGGGCCGGGCGATGCTGATCGAGTTCGACTACAAGAACCACCTGGTGCCGAGCTTCCCCGGCGTGATTGCGCCGCTCGAGGAGCTCTGGATCAGCTGGCTGATGAAGGAGGTGGCGCTCAAGGCCACCTACAACGCGATGCTGCGCGGCAAAGCCTGAGGAGGACGCGTCATGGAAGAGCTCTCGTTCGAAACCCTGATCGCCGTCTTCGAAGAGGTGTTCGGCACATTTCTCTTCTGGAGCCTCGTGGTGGTCGCGGCGGTGATCACGATCGGCTACATCTACGTGCTGATCCGCGACCGCGCGGTGAGCTGGCGGAAATTCCTGCTCGCCCAGCTCTCGATGCCCGTGGGCGCGGTGGCCGCGATCTACTTCGTGTTCTGGGTGACCAAGTCGGGCTTCGCCGACATGGGCGGGCCGATCGACATCATCGTGCTGCTGGGCGTGGGCCTCGCCGGCGCCATCGGCGCGGCGATCCTCGTCTACACGGTGCAGTCGATGATCGCGCCGCCCGAACAGGAAAGCTGACCGCGTTTCGCCCGCCGCCGTGCCTCCCTTCGGCGGCGGGCCCTCAGCGGCGGGGCGGCGCCACGCGTCGTCGTCTCCCTCGGGCGCCGCTCCGCCGCGCTCAACCGCGCCAGTCCACGACATCGTCGGGGCTGGCGCGCGCCGTTCGGTAGCCGTTGGCCGGGTGATCCGGATCGGCGCGGCCGAAGGCGATGCCGCAGACGATCCAGCGGTCCTCCGGCACGGCGAACCAGTCCCGAAGGAACGGCGCCTGCGTGGCGAGGGCGGCCTGCGCGATGGTGGCCACGCCCGCGGCCTGCGCCGCGGTCATGAAGGCGGTGACGAAGGCGCCGCAGTCGAGCACGCCGTAGGTCCCGAGCGCCGCGGGGGCGGTGACGAGCGCCACATGCGGCGCGCCGAAGAAGCGGAAGTTCTCCAACGTCTGCCGGGCCGAGGCCGCCCGGTCCCCGCGCGCGACGCCCACGGCGTCGTAGAGCTGCCAGCCGCAGGCCGAGCGGCGCGCCTTGTAGACGCCCTCGTAGGCGGTCGGGAAGGGGATGTCGGGCGCGGGCGCGGCGGTCTGCGCGTGGGCGTAAAGCGCCGCGCGCAGGCGGTCGGTCTCGGGCTTGCGGGTGACGATCAGCTGCCAGGGCTGCGTGTTGTTCCAGGAGGCGACGCGCTGCGCGGTTGCGACGATGCGCGTGACGGTCGCCTCCGGGATCGGCTCGGGCAGAAAGGCGCGACAGGACCAGCGCGCGGCGAAGAGCCGGTCGAGCGTCGCGAGCGCGTCGTCCCCTGGCCCGGCGGCGTCCGGGGCGGTGTCCCGCAGGCTGTCGGGCGCACGCCCCGGTGCAGCGTCCCTGGCGGTGCCCCGGACGCTGGCGGGCGCGCTGGCGGGCGTGGCATCGGACCCGCTGCCCGACGCGTCCCCGTCCGCTCGGCGCGCCATGCCGGGCGCGTCTCGCTGGGCCTGCTGTTCCCGCTCGCGCGCATACCCGTCCGCTCGCTGCGCCCTCTCGGGCGCGTCGCCGTCCGCTCGGTGCGCCTTGTCAGACGCGTCTCGCTGGGCCTGGTGCGCCCGCTCGGGCGCGTCCGCTCGCTGCGCCCTGCCGGGCGCGCCCCCGTCCGCTCGGCGCGCCCTGCCGGGCGCGTCTCGCTCCGGCCCGCTCATGCCCGGCCCTCCAGCCAGGCGCGGATGGCGGCGCCATGCTCGCCCCGCGCGGGCGCCGGGCGGACCGGGGCCGCCCGGCCGTCGAAGCGCGGCGCCGGGGCGGGCTGCAGCGTCTCCTCCGCGCGCACCCACGTGCCCCGCGCGGCGAGATGCGGGTCGCGGGCGGCCTCCTCGGGCGAGAGCACCGGCGCGACGCAGGCCTCCGCGCCGGCGAAATGCGCCGCCCAGTCGTCGCGCGTGCGCTCGGCGAAGCGCCCGGCGAGGCGCGCGGTCAGGCGCGGCCAGCGCTCGGCGTCGAACTGCTCGGCGAAATCGGCGTCGCCGGCGAGGTCCAGCCGCGCGAGGAAATTGGTGTAGAACTTCGGCTCGAGGCACTGCACCGCGACGAAGCCGCCGCAGGCGCAGGCGTAGGTCCGGCACCAGTGCGGCCCGTCGAGCAGGCTCCGCCCCCGCGCCATGCTGAGCCCGAGCGCCATCAGGAGCGCCATCATGTGGGCCGAGCCGTCCACGATCGCGGCGTCCACCACCGTCCCCTGCCCCGTCGTCTTGGCGCGCAGGAGCCCGGCGAGCATCCCGGCGACGAGGTAGAGCGCCCCGCCACCCACGTCGCCCACCAGCGTGGGCGGCGTCAGGGGCGCGTCGCCGGGTTCGGAGGCGTACCAGAGCGCGCCGGAGAGCCCGATGTAGGTGAGATCGTGCCCCGCCTCCGCCGCGCGCGGGCCGGTCTGTCCCCAGCCGGTCATCCGCCCGTAGACGAGCGCCGGGTTAAGCGCCCGCGCGCGCTCCGGCCCGAGGCCGAGGCGCTCCATCACGCCGGGGCGGAAGCCCTCGATCAGCCCGTCGGCGCGCGCGGCGAGCGCCTCGAGCACAGCCATGTCGCCCGGGTCCTTCAGGTCGAGCGCGATGGAGCGCTTGCCGCGGTCGAGCGCGCTGCGCTCGCCGAGGCCGGGCGTGCCCGCGGGCACCTTGCGGTGCACCACGATCACCTCCGCGCCCAGATCGGCGAGCGTCATGCCCGCGAAGGGCGCGGGGCCCAGCGCCTCGATCTCGACGATGCGGATGCCCTCGAGCATGGCCTCTCCTCCCGAGCCGAGCCTGCGCGCGATGGACGGCGCGTGCAAGCGCCGCAGCCGCGCGCGGGCGCCGGGCCGCCGGCCCCGGCCGAGGCGGCTTGAGCCCCGCGCGCGGCGGTGCCACCTTCGCGCGGAAGGAGGCGGCAGCGATGCAGCAGGCACGGGATTTCGGCGCCGAGAGCGCGGCGCTCGACGCGGTTCTGGACCGGCTCGACCCCGGGCACTGGCACCGGCCCACGCTCTTCAAGAGCTGGACGCCGGAGGATATCCTCATTCACCTGCATTTCTGGAACCGCGCGCAGGACCTCGCGCTGACCGATCCGGCGCGCTTCGAGACCGAGATGGCGCCGATGCGCGCCGCGCTGGAGGCCGGGCGCGGGCGGCTCCACGAGGCGGAGGTGGTGCGCGAGCGCGGCCCGGTGCTGCGCGCCGCCTGGGCCGCCTACGCCGCCGAGATGGCGCGGCGCTGGGCCGCGGTGGACCCGAGGCGCCGGGTGCCGTGGGTCGGGCCGGAGATGTCGGCGCGGAGCGCCATGTCCGCCCGGCACATGGAGACCTGGGCGCATGGCCTCGCCATCTGGGACATGCTCGGCCTCACGCGGGAGGAGGACGACCGCATCGGCAACATCGTCCACCTCGGCGTCGCCGCCTTCGGCTGGTCCTTCGCGGTGCAGGGGCTGGCCGCGCCGCCGCATCTGCCCCGGCTGGAGCTGACGGCGCCCTCCGGCGCGCTCTGGACCTACGGCGAGGCCGGGTGCCCCGACCGGATCGCGGGGCCGGCGGCGGATTTCTGCAAGGTGGTGACGCAGACGAGGAACGTCGCCGACACGGCGCTCCACGTCACCGGGCCGGTGGCGACCGCCTGGATGGCGCAGGCCCAGTGCTTCGCCGGCCCGCGCGAGGTACCACCCGCCCCCGGCGCGCGCGGGCCGGAGGCGCGCGCGCGGGAGGCGTGAGGCCGCGGTCGCGGGGCGCGGCCCCGTGCGCGCGCGCCCCTGACAGGGCGAGGCGAGGCCGCAGCGCCCGGCGCTTTCGGGCAGGCCGGACAGGCGACGGCCCGGACCACATGATTCGCTTCCCGGACCGCGGCGGCTGGCCAGCCCGGCGATCTGACCCGACGTATCGCGCGTTAGACACTGGCAGGTGTCGTCCGACGTGCTAGGGTGTCCGCGCTGCGGCACGGCCGACTCCCGGCCTGCCGGGGAGAGGACAGGACCGATGGTCTACGCGCCACGCGACGGCACCCGCGCGAGCCGGACGCTCCCCGCGACGCCGACCCTCGACCTCGAGGAGGGCGACGGATGGCTCGCCATCTGGCTGAACGGGCCGGAGGACGGCAACCTGCTGACGGCGCGGCGGGTCGCGGACCTCGCCCGGGTCTGCGAAACGCTCGCGCTGCGCCCCGACATCCGCGGCGTGAGCTTCCGCGGGCGGGGCGGGCGCTTCTGCGCGGGCGGCGATCTCTCGATGCTGCGCGCCGCGGCGAGCGGCGACGTCGAGCGCGAGGCCCTGATCCGCGCCTCGCGCACCACCGGCGCGCTGATGCGGCGGGTGGCGACGCTGCCGCAGCTGACCGTCATGATCGTCGAGGGCGAGGCCGTCGCGGGCGGCTGCGGCCTCGTCGCGGCCGGGGATATCGTGGTCGCGCGGCAGGACGCCACCTTCGCCTTTTCCGAAACGCAACTCGGCATCGTGCCGGCGCAGATCGCGCCGGTGGTGATGTCGCGCCTCGGCAGCCGGATCGCCCGGCGGCTCCTGTTGCTCGGCGGGCGCCTCTCGGCGGAGGAGGCCGCGCGCGCGGGCCTCGCCGACGTCGTGGTGCCCGACGGCCCTGCGCTCGAGGCCGAGCTCGATGCGCTGCGCGCCCAGGCGCGGCTCTGCGCGCCCGGCGCGGTCTCCGCGACCAAGCGGCTCCTGATGGACCTGCCGGGGCTCTTCCCGGACGAGCAGCTCGACATGGCCGCGCAGGTCTTCGCCGACCAGCTCGACAGCGCCGAGGGTCGCGAGGGGCTCGAGAGCTTCTTCGGCAAGCGCCCGCCCGACTGGACGCAGGACGCGTAGGCGGCCACCGCGGCCGGGCCGTGGCCCGGTGCGCGCGACCGACGGCCGTCAGCCCCGCGGCGCGCCCGGGGCCGCCCCGTGCACGAGCGCCCGCAAGAGCGGATTGGGAAAGCGCCGCGCGAGCGTGACGGCGTAGAAGCTCTCGACGATGCCGGGCAGGCGGTGCGCCTCCACGAGCGTGCCCTGCGCGAGTTCGTCGGTCACCACGATCGGCGGCAACACGGCGAGGCCCGCGTCGGCACGCGCCATGAGCCGCATCATCGCCATGTCGTCCACCTCCGCCGCGATCTGCGGGCGCAGGCCGAGCCGGTCGCAGAGCGCGTCGAAGCCGGTGCGCACGCCGCTGTCGCTCGTCGGCAGGATCACCGGCTGATCGGTCAGCAGATCCTCGAGCGCGGCGCCGCCCGAGAGCCGGGCGGGCGCGCCGACAAGGCTCACCCCCTGTTCGTCGATCTTGTGCGAGACGAAGGGCGTCACCGCGTCCTCGGCCGCCGCGCGGTTGAGGAGCACCACGTCGAGGTTCAGCCGCTCGAGCGCCTGAAGAAGCTCCGCCGGCCCGCCCGAGCGCAGCACGATCTCGACGTCGGCGCGCCCCATGAGCGGGCGCAGGAAGGCCAGCGTGAAGTTGCGCGACAGCGTGGCGAGCGCGCCGACGCGCAGCGCCCGCCGCGCCCGCCCCTCGGCGCGCAGGGTATCGAGAAGCTCCTCCCCGGTGGCGAAGATCGTGTCGGCGTGATCCAGCGCGAGGCGCCCGGCCTCCGTCAGGTGAAGTTGCCGCCCCCGGCGCTCGAAGAGCGGATGGCCGAGCCGCTCCTCGAGCTTGCGGATCTGCGTCGAGAGCGCGGACTGCGAGAGGTTCAGCCGCTCCGCCGTGCGCGTGAGGTTGCCGTCGTGCGCCACGGCCCAGAAGTAGCGGAGGTGGTTGTAGTTGAGCTGCGCCATGATCGTTCAAATAAATCGAACGAAACGCGCGATACAATGAATTTCTAAATTCTGCGCCGCCGCATTACCCCTCGTCGGACAAGATCCGACAGCGCGAGGGAGTGCAGCCGATGGACCTTTACACCCTGTCCCTCCTGGCCCCGGCGGCGGTGCTCGTCGCCGCCGCGGCCGGGTTCCTGAACGCGGGTCGCCGCCCCGAGTGGGTCCCGCAGATCGCCGAGGGCGCGGCGCTCGCCGCCGTGGTCGCGGCGCTCGCCTCCGGCGCGGTGCTCGCCGCGCAGGGCCCCGGCACCGGCGAGATCCTCGGGCTGATGGTGCGCCTCGACCTGCTGAGCGTCGTGATGCTGCTGCTCGTGAGCTTCGTGGGCTGGGTCGTCCTGCGCTACACGCGGAGCTATCTCGACGGCGAGGACCGGCAGGGCGCCTTCACGGGCTGGATGGCGCTGACGCTCGCCTCGGTGCTGACCTTCGTGCAGGCGGGGCACCTCGGGCTCTTCGTCGTGGCCTTCGTCGCCACCTCGATCTTTCTCGAGCGGCTCCTTCTCTTCTATCCCGAGCGGGTGCCGGCCCGGCGCGCCGCGCGCAAGAAGTTCGTGACCGCGCGCCTCGGCGACGCGGCGCTGATCACGGCGGCCGTGCTGCTCTACAACGCCTACGCCACGCCGCAGATCGGCGAGATCCTCGCCGCCGCGCGCATCGGCGTGATGCCGGACGCGGCGCTCTGGGCGGCCGGGTTCCTCGCGCTCGCCGCGCTGCTGAAATCGGCGCAGTTCCCGACGCACGGCTGGCTGACCGAGGTCATGGAGACGCCGACGCCGGTCTCGGCGCTTCTGCATGCGGGCGTCATCAACGCGGGCGGTTTCCTGCTGATCCGGTTTTCGGACGTGCTGCTGCTCGCGCCCGGGGTGCTCGCCGTGCTGGTCATGGTGGGCGGTTTCACGGCGCTCTTCGGGGGGCTCGTGATGTTGACGCAGCCGGCGGTCAAGACCTCGCTCGCCTGGTCGACGGTGGCGCAGATGGGCTTCATGATCCTGCAGTGCGGGCTCGCCCTCTTCCCGCTGGCGCTTCTGCACATCGTGGCGCATTCGCTCTACAAGGCGCACGCCTTCCTCGCCTCGGGCATGGCGGTCGAGGGCGTCGCGGCGATCCGGCGGCCGGGGCCGGTGGCGATCCCCTCGGGCGGCGCGGTGCTGAAGGCCTTCGTCGCGGCGCTGGTGATCTACGGGCTCGTCGGCGCGGGCTTCGGTTTCGACGGGAAGTCGCCGCAGGCGATCGCGCTCGGCGCCATCCTGATCTTCGGCGTCGCCTACCTCTTGGCGCAGGGCCTCGCCGATCAGGCGCCCAAGGTGCTTACGCAGCGCACGGCGCTGATGTCGGTCGCGGCCTCCATCGCCTATTTCGCGCTGCAGCGGGGCACCGAGGCCGCGATGGCCGGCACGCTGCCCGCCACGCCCGCGCCCGGGCCGCTCGAATGGGCGCTCATGGTGCTCGCCGTGATCAGCTTCGGCGCGGTGGCGGTGGCGCAGGCGATGTTCCCGCTC
This sequence comes from Rhodosalinus sediminis, assembly GCF_003385555.1. Classification (GTDB taxonomy): domain Bacteria; phylum Pseudomonadota; class Alphaproteobacteria; order Rhodobacterales; family Rhodobacteraceae; genus Rhodosalinus; species Rhodosalinus sediminis. The sequence goes on from NZ_QOHR01000014.1 coordinate 17,235, forward strand.
TGGGCCTATCACCCGGCGGCGGCGGGGCTGCGCGTGCATCTTTCCAACGGGCTCTACGCCAACGCGGTGATGGACCGGATCCTCGGCGGCTGGGCGCTGCGGCGGACCGGCTGAGCGAACGACAGGGAGCGAGACGATGAAGGACATGACCAATCCCCAGCCGATCGACACGGCCGATCTGCTCGCCGCCGCGGACGGCGCGGGCCGGGCGATCCCGCCGGTCTGGCCGCTGGCCTCCTCGGTGGCGGTGAACCCCTACCTCGGGCAGACGGGCGAGAGCCTCGCCCGGACCGGCGCGCGGCTCGCGCGGGTGGCGGGGCTCTCGGTGACGATGCCGCGCGCGTGGTATCAGGCGCGCATCGCGGACGGGCGGATCAGCGACGACGATCTCGCCGCCGCGCTGGAGGCGAGCCCGCACGCCGAAAAGCCGGCGAGCCTCGCCGCGCTCAAGGAGGCCGCTGGTCGCGCGGAGCGCAAGCCGCACGCCCTGCCCACCCTCGCCGAGATGGCCGCCGAGCATTCGGGCACCGACTGGGCCGGGCTCGTGGCCGACCGGATCAGCCACTGGGCGGCGAGCTACTTCGACGAGGGGCAGGCGCTCTGGAAGGCGCCGAAGCGGCGCGGGCCTTACGCCGAGTGGCGCGCCGTGGCGACCCACGACCTCATCCCCGAGATCCACGGGCTGAGGGGCTTCGCCGCGCATGTCGCCGAGGCGCCCGAGACCGCCGAGGGCGCCATCGCGCGGGCGACGCGCCGCCTCGGCCTCGCGCCCGAGATGCTGGAGACCTATTTCCACCAGCTTCTGATGACCATAGGCGGCTGGGCGCAATACGCGCGCTACAGGCTCTGGCAGGTGGAACTCGGCGGCGGGACCGATCCGGTGATGACCGAGATGCTGGCGATCCGGCTGCTCTGGGAGGAGGCGCTCTTCCTGCAATACGAGGAGGCCGTGATCGACCGCTGGGAGCGGGTCAAGGCGAGCCATGCCGCCCCCCTCGCGCCGACGGTGGACCTCGTCCTGGACGAGATCCTGCAGGAGGCCGCCGAGCGCGGCGCGCAGCGGGGCCTCGCCGCGATGTTCGCCGCCGAGACGCCCGCGCCGGCGGAGGCGCGCCCGGCGCTGCAGGCGGCCTTCTGCATCGACGTGCGCTCCGAGGTGTTCCGCCGCGCGCTCGAGGCGCTCGACCCGCGCGTGCGGACGCTCGGCTTCGCGGGGTTCTTCGGGGTGGCGGCGAAGCACCGCGACTTCGCCTCCGACGTCGAGGAACTTCGCCTGCCCGTCCTGCTGAACCCGGCGGTGACGACCGTCGCCGGCGCGCCGGAGGACGCCGAGGCCGATCAACAGGCGCGCTTCGCGGCGCGCGCGAAGCGGGCCTGGGGCCGGTTCAAGCTTGCCGCCGTCTCCTCCTTCGCCTTCGTGGAGGCGATGGGGCCGGTCTATGCGGGTAAGCTGGTGCGCGACGCGCTCGGCCTCGCGCCCGCGACACTGCCCGACGGCCCGGCGCCACGGCTCGACCCGGCGCTCGATCTCGCGACGCGGACCGACGCGGCCGAGACGGTGCTGCGCGCCATGTCGCTGACGGAAAACTTCGCGCGGCTCGTCGTGCTCGCCGGGCACGGGGCGAACGTGACGAACAATCCGCACGCCTCGGCCTATCACTGCGGCGCCTGCGGCGGCTACTCGGGCGAGGTCAACGCGCGGCTGCTCGCCGGGCTGCTGAACGACCGGGAGGTGCGCGCGGGCCTCGTCGGGCGCGGCATCGAGGTGCCCGAGGACACGCTCTTCCTCGGCGCTCTGCACGACACGACGACCGACACGATCAAGCTCTACACCGCCGACGTGGACGCCTCCGCCCACGGCGCGGACATCCGGCAGGCGCAAGAGTGGTTCGCCGCCGCGGGCCGGGTGACGCGGGGCGAGCGGGCGCTGCGCCTGCCGCGCGCCGAGAGCGCGGCGGAGGTCGAGCCGCGCGCCCGCGACTGGGCCGAGGTGCGCCCCGAATGGGCGCTCGCCGGATGCCGGGCGTTCATCGCCGCGCCGCGCGGGCGGACGCTCGGCAAGGACCTCGCGGGCCGCGCCTTCCTGCACGACTACGACTGGAAACAGGACGAGGGCTTCCCGGTGCTCGAGCTCATCATGACGGCGCCCGTCGTCGTGGCGAGCTGGATCAGCCTGCAGTACTACGGCTCCACCGTCTCGCCGCAGACCTTGGGCGGGGGCAACAAGCTCCTGCACAACGTCACCGGCGGCATCGGCGTGGTCGAGGGCAACGGCGGGCTCCTGCGCGCGGGGCTGCCCTGGCAATCGGTGCACGACGGTGAGGATTTCCAGCACGAGCCGCTGCGGCTTTCCGTCTGCATCGAGGCCCCGCGCGAGGCGATGTCGGCCATCCTCGAGAAGCACGAGGGCGTCCGCGCGCTCTTCGACAACCGCTGGCTCCACCTCTTCGCGCTGGACGAGGCGGGCCGCCTCGCCTGGCGCTACACAGGCGATCTCGAATGGGAGGCGGTCGCGGCGGCCCCGCACGCCGAGCCGCGCCTCAAGGCGGTCGGATGAGCACGCGGGGCTCCGGCCTCTGGGCCGGGCGCATCGCCCGGCTCGCCACGATGCACGGCAAGGAGGCGGCGCTCGCGCCGCCTCTGGCGCGCGCGGGGCTCGAACTGCGCCGCGTGGCCGGCGTGGACACCGACGCGCTCGGCACCTTCACGGGCGAGATCCCGCGCGCCGGCAGCCTGCACGACGCCGCCGAGGCGAAGGCCCGGCTCGCCATCGAACTGTCCCGCGGCGATCTGGGCCTCGGGAGCGAGGGCGCCTACGGCCCGCACCCTCAGATCCCGGTGATCCCGCAGGGGGTCGAAACGCTCGTCCTCGTGGACGCCGCCCGCGATCTCGTCCTCTCCGAGACGATGGAGGCGCCCCGCCCCGTCTACGACCACGCGGAGGCGGCGGCGCTCCCGGCGCTCGAACCCTTCCTCGCGCGCATCGGCTTTCCGGGCCATGCGGTGATCGTCCAGCCCAAGGGCGGCGGCCCCGCGCGCAAGGGGCTGCGCGCCCGCACCGCGCTCGCCCGCGCGGTGGCGGAGGCGGCGGAGGCCTCCGCCGACGGCCTCGCCGTCGTGCAGACCGACATGCGCGCGCACATGAACCCGACGCGCATGCGCGCTCTCGCCGCGCTGGCGGAGCGTTTCGCCGAGCGCCTCACCTGCCCCTGCCCGGCCTGCGGCGCGCCCGGCTGGGGTCCGGTGCGCCCCGGCCCCGCGCTGCCCTGCGCCTGCTGCGGGGGCGCGACGCTCACGCGCGGCGCCCCGGTCCGGGGCTGCGCGGCCTGCGCGCACGAAGCGGCGGAGGCGTCGGCCACGGCGCAGGCCGACCCGATGCACTGCCCCGCCTGCAACCCGTGATCCGGGCGCGGCCCATTCCCGTCGGCACGTCGCCATGCCGCGGGCAGCCCACCGGTCCGGAGCTGCGCGGCCCGCGGACCCGAAGCCGCGGCGGCGACCGCCACCGCGCAGGCCGACCCGATGCACTGCCCCGCCTGCACCCCGTGACCCGGGCGCGGCCCATCACCCGAGGCGCGCCGCCATGCGGCGGGCGGACCCCCTCCGGCGCGCCCCCGGCGAAGCGCGCCCGAGCCTTCACGCCCCTCGGCCCCGCGTCACATCATACCGAGATATCGCCCGCAGCTGGCGCGCCCCGGTCGCCCCCGGCGATCACGCCGCGAGGCCGGGCCGGTCGGGCGCGAGGCCCGCGGGATCGACGCCCGCCTCGGCGAAGCCCTCGGGCATCGCGTGCCCGGCGACCAGCGCCGCGGCAAGCTGGCCCAGCGCCGGCGCCGTCTGGATGCCGTAGCCGCCCTGCCCCGCCAGCCAGAAGAAGCCCTCGGCGTCGGGCGCGTAGCCCGCCACCGGCTCGCCGTCCGCGACGAAGCTGCGCAGGCCCGCCCACTTGTGCGCGATCCGGCGCACCGAGAGGTCGAAGGCCTGCTCGACACGGTCCACCGCAATGGCCACGTCGAGCTCCTCGGGCTGCGCGTCGCAGGGCGCGGAGGGCGTCGCGTCGGCCGGCGAGATCAGGAGCTTGCCGGCGTCGGGCTTGACGTAGAAGCTCTCCTCGGCGTCCACCACCATCGGCCAGCCGTCGTCGGCCGGCCCCGCCGGCGGGTCGATCAGCGCCGCGGTGCGCCGCTTCGGCGTGAGGCCGACGGGCCGGACGCCCGCCATCCGCGCGATCTCGTCGGCCCAGGCGCCGGCGGCGTTGACGAGGACCGGCGCCTCGACCGTGCCGCCCCGCGTCTCGACGCGCCAAACGCCGCCCGCGCGCGTGACCGCGCCGACCTCCGCATCGGTCATCACCGCGCCGCCCGCAGCCTTGAGCGCGCGCAGATACCGCTGATGGAGCGCGTCCACGTCGATGTCGCTCGCCTCGCCGTCCCAGAGCGCGGCGGCGGCGTAGCCCGCGCGCAGGAGCGGCAGCCGCGCCTGCGCCTCGGCCACGTCGAGCGGCGCGAGGGCGCCCGCCATCTCGGCCTCGAGCGCGGCGAGCGCGTCGCCCTGGTCCTCCCGTGCGAGGAAGAGCACCCCGCGCGGACGCAGGAGCGGCGCGCCCGAGGGGCCCGTCCAGCCGCGGAAGGAGGGCCCGGAGGCGCGCGACAGCGCCCGCACCCCGGCCGGCCCGTAGGTGCAGGTGTAGAGCGCCGCCGAGCGCCCCGTGGTGTGATAGCCGGGCCGCGCCTCGCGCTCGAGCAGCACGACCTCCGCCGTCCCGGCCAGTTCGGCGGCGACCGAGGCCCCCGCGATCCCGCCTCCGATCACCGCGACATCCGCCGTCCGTGTCATGCCCTGTCTCCTTCGCTCTGCCGTCTCTCCCTAGCGCGACGGCGGCGCGAGGGAAATGCGCGGCCTATGCCCGGCGGCGGCCCGCCCGGGCCGCGCGCCGGGCACCGGGCACCGGAGCGCCGCGCGCAGGCGCCCGTCGCTCCATACCTGCGCCGAGGGGTGGCTCCACCGCCATCGGCTCACCGCCCGCCGCCATTTGCCCGCATGCGCGCGAAGGGATGGCTCCACCGCCTTGCCAAGGCGCGGCCTTGAACACTGCGCGCCCTTGCGCGCAGAGGTGGCGCCCGTGCGGCGCCGGACCCCTCGACGACGGCCTCGCGCCGCGCACGCGCAGGCGGGCGTGCAGAGCCGGAACATGCGGCATTCGGACGGTGGACGCATCGCGTGCGCGCGCGAGGACAGGCCGCACCGCGCCATTGCACCTTCGCAAGGTGAACGCCCCGCGCCCACAGAACCCCCGGCACGACGAGAGCGCCCCCCGCGAAGAGGGCCCGGACGGGCCCGATGAGCGGCGCCACTCGACCGCGCCGCCCCGGCGCCCTAGCTTGCGCCGCATGCTGATCGTCGCGCCCAACACCGTGCTCAACCCCGCCGCGCTCGAGACGCGGCAGGTGCCGAAGAAGATCTTCGGCCGCATCGCCGTCCTGCCCCGCCGCGCGGGGCCGGCGGCTTGGGCGCGGATCGCGCTCGACGTGCAGATCCTGCGCTATCTCGTGGCGCTCGCGCCCTTCGTCCTCGCCATGGCGATCTGGCCGCGCCTCGCCTTCCCGATCGCGCAGGCGCCGATCCTCATGGTGCTGCTGGTGGGCGTGGTCGAGATGCGCGTGCTGCGCCCGACGAAGGCGGGCCGCGCGCGTCTGATCGACGCGGACGCCGCCGAGCGGGGCCTCGACACGCTGCGCTTCCGCGCGCGGGCGGCGCTCACCCGGATCGCCGCGCGCAAGGGGATCGAACAGGAGCGCCTCCACCTCGTCGTCGAGCAGTCCGAGCTCGCGCGCGTGCCGCCGCTGACCCTCGTCTCGGTGCAGATCGACGGGCCGGAGCCGCGCCTCCTGCCGCTCGACGCCGCGGAGCGGGCGATCCTCTCCGACGGGCTCTTCGACGCCGAGCTGACCGAGCGCGACCTCCTGCGCATCAACCTGCGCGAGGAGAGCTTCCTGCGCGACGTGAGCCTCGAGGCGCGCGCCGTCTCCGCGCATGCGCGCCTCGCCGCGCGGATGGAGGCCGCCCGCGCGGAGGCCGCGGAATGAGCGTCAACGCCCGCCATCTCTCCGCCGGCGAGGCCGCCGAGGTGCTGGAGGCCGCCTGGCGCGCGCAGCGCGACCGGGGCCTGACGGTGAGCTGGATGCTCCACGGCCGCCCCGGCGTCGGCAAGACGCAGATCGTACAGGAGCTCGCCACGCGGATCGGCGCGCGCCTCTTCGACCTGCGCCTGACCACGATCGAGCCGCAGGACCTGCGCGGCCTGCCCTACTACGACCACGACGCACGCCGCACGGTCTGGTACCGTCCCGAGGATCTGCCCGACGATCCGGAGACCCCCTCGGTCCTCTTCCTCGACGAGCTGACGGCGGCGCCCCCGCACCTGCAGCCCACGGTCTACGGCCTGCTGCAGGAGCGGCGCGTGGGCCGCCACCGCCTGCCCGCCTCCGTCCTGATCGTCGCCGCCGGCAACGCGGTGGAGGACGGGGCGGTGGCCTACGACATGGGCACCGCCCTCTCCGACCGGCTGATCCATCTCGCCGTGCGGGCGAGCGCCGAGGACTGGCTGACCAACTACGCCCCGCGCCGCGCCATCGACCCGGCGGTGACGGCCTTCCTGCGCGGGCGGCCCGACCTTCTCGACACGACGGAGCGGAGCCTGCGCGACGGCACGCTCGTCGCCTGCACCCCGCGCAGCTGGGAGCGCGTCAGCGACATCCTGCGCGCGGTGCCCGACCGGCGCCTGCGCCAGGCGATGATCGCCGGCACCGTGGGCGAGGCGGCGGCGGCCGAATTCGCCCTCGTGGCCGACGAGGTCGCGGCGCAGGTCCGGGTGGACGAGATCCTCGCCGCGCGGCCGGGCGCCCGCCGTGCCCTCTACCCCGAGACGCTGCACGGGCTGAACGCGCTGGTCTACGGCCTCGTCGGCGCGGCGGAGGCGGCGAACATGGACGCGGTGATCGAGGTGATGGCCGGCATCCGCGAGCTCGGCGGCGAGGCGCGCTTCGAGGGGCTGCCGCTCGCCGAGCTCACCGCCTTCGGCTTCGAGATGCTGATCCGCAAGGCGATGGACGAGGGCACCGAGGCGGCCTTCCTGCGTTCGCCCGCCTACGCCGCCTACGCCGAGGAGCGCCGGGCGGCGGGCCTCGCATGAGCGTGCACTCCGAGCGCGCGGCGCCCGCGCTCGCCCACCTGGGCGAGGCCGACCCGGCGCTCGCCGCGCTCGCGCTCTGGATCGCGCACCGCGACGGCGAGCCGATGCGCTCGGACGCGACGACGATCCACTACGACGCCGCCTTCGCCCTGCGTCCCCGCCCCGAGCAGGTGGGCCTCGCGGGTCACCACATCCTGCACGTCGCCTTCCGCCACGCGGCGCGCATGGCGGCGATGGCCGAGCGCGAGGGCGCGCGCTTCGACGCGCGGCGCTTCACCCTCGCCGCCGACGCGCTCGTGAACGAGGCGCTGATCGCCGCCGAGCACGCCCTGCCGCGTCCGGCCGTGCGCCTCGCCGACCTGCTGGCGATGCTCGACGCCGCCGAGGAAAGCCCCGAGGCCGCGCTCGCCGTCTGGGACGTGGAACGCCTCTACCTCGCTCTGGGCGCCGAAGAGGCGCGCTCGGGCGGCGGCGAGAGCGCGGACTACGCCCGCCGCATGGGCCTCGCCCCGGACCTGGAGCCCGACCCGGACGGCGGCGCCGAGGACCCGCAGGCCGCCGACTGGCAGGGCCACCTCGCCCGCGCGCTCGAGGCCGGGCGGCAGGCCGGGCGCGGCATCGGCCGCCTCGCGTCGGCGCTCGGCGACCTGCCCGCGCCCCGCGTGCCGTGGGAGCGCCGGCTCCGCGGCCTCGTCGCCCGCGCGCTCGGCCACCGCCCGCAGCCCGCGCCGACGCGCCCCGCGCGGGCCTGGATCGCCCGCGAAGCGGCGGCGCGCGCGGCCCAAACGGCGACGCCCGGCTTCGAGCCCGCCCTCGCCCGCAAGGGCGCGCGCCCCCGCCTCGCCGTCGCCCTCGACACCTCGGGCTCGGTCGAGGACGCGACGCTCGCCCGCTTCGCCGCCGAGATCGCCGGCCTCGCCCGCCGCACCGCGGCCGAGACCCACCTCCTCGCCTTCGACGAGACGGTGCACGAGGCGCGCCTGCTGCCGCCCGCCGGCGTCGAGGCGGCGCTGCGCGCCCGCCCCCTCCGCCGCGGCGGCGGCACGAGCTTCGAAGAGGTGCTCGCCGCAGCCGAACGCCTGCGCCCGGCGATCGCCGTCGTGCTCACCGATCTCGACGGCCGCTTCCCGGCGCGCCCCGCCATGCCGGTGCTCTGGGCGACTCCCAGCGCGCCGCGCGCCACGCCGCCCTTCGGCCGGGTGCTGGAAATGGACGGCTGACGCCGCGGCGGCCTCAGCCGGACGAGGGGGCGCTGCCCCCTCTTGGCCTGACGGCCAATTCACCCCCGGAGTATTTGGACCAAGATGATGGACGCGCCACGCCGCCACGGTTCGCGCAGTCTGCGGCTGAGCACTCGCATGGAGGATCGATTCGGACCCATCATCTTGGCGAAAATACTCCGGGGAGCGCGAGGGGCAGCGCCCCTCGCCCCTGCGAAGCGACCGGGCGCCGTCAGGCGCCGCCGCCGGGCCGGCCGAGATGCTTGCGCAGGCGCGAGGGCTGGGGCGTCTTCCGGCCCTTGTAGGGGTTCTTCTCCGATCGCGACCGCAGCCAGAGGCGGATCGGCGTGCCGGGCATGTCGAAATCCGCGCGCAGGCCGTTGACGAGGTAGCGGGTGTAGGCCTCGGGGAGCTTGTCGGGGTGCGAGCACATGACGACGAAGCCGGGGGGGCGCGTCTTGGCCTGCGTCATGTAGCGCAGCCGGATGCGGTGGCCGCCGGGGGCGGGCGGGGGGTGCGCGGCGACCATGTCGGCGAGCCAGCGGTTGAGCTGCGCGGTGGGCACGCGGCGGTTCCAGACGTTCTGCGCCGTCTCGATCGCGGCGCGCAGGCGGTCCACGCCCTGCCCGGTGCGCGCCGAGAGGGTCACCAGCGGCACGCCACGCAACTGCGGCAGGAGCCGCTCGACCCCTGCGCGGAGCGCCTTGAGCTTGGCCTGTTTCTCGGGCTCGGCGTCCCATTTGTTGACGGCGACGACGACCGCGCGGCCCTCGCGCTCGGCGAGGTCGGCGATGCGCAGGTCCTGCGTCTCGAAGGGGGTGGCCGCGTCGAGGAGCACCACGACCACCTCCGCGAAGCGCACGGCGCGCAGCGCATCGGCGACCGAGAGCTTCTCGAGCTTGCCCGTCACCCGCGACTTCTTGCGCATGCCGGCGGTGTCGAAGATGCGCACCGGCAGCCCGTCCCAGTCGGTCGCGACCGAGATCGCGTCGCGGGTGATGCCGGCCTCCGGCCCGGTGAGCAGGCGTTCCTCGCCGAGGATGCGATTGACGAGCGTGGATTTGCCGGCGTTCGGCCGGCCCACCACGGCGATCTGCAGGGGCCGCGCGGGCGTCGGCACGCGCGCGCCCTCCGGGCTTTCGCCGGCCTCGTCCACGTCGACGTCGGTCTCGGGCGCCTCGGCGGTGGCGGCCTCGGTCTCCGCCTTCGTCTCGATCAGGGGCGCGAGCGCGGCGGCGAGGTCGGCGAGCCCCTCGCCGTGCTCGGCCGAGAGCGCGACCGGCTCGCCGAGGCCGAGGCCCCAGGCCTCGGCGATGCCGGCGGCGCCGGCCTGCCCCTCGGCCTTGTTGGCGGCGAGGATCACCTCGCCCGCGCGCCGGCGCAGGATGTCGGCGAAGACCTCGTCCGTCGCCGTCACGCCCGCGCGCGCGTCGATCAGGAAGAGGCAGGCGTCAGCCTCCGCCACCGCGCGCTCGGTCAGCCGGCGCATGCGGCCCGGCAGGCTCTCGTCGGTGGCGTCCTCCAGCCCGGCGGTATCGAGCACCGTGAAGCGGAGCGGGCCGATCCGCCCCTCGCTCTCGCGCAGGTCGCGGGTGACGCCGGGCTGATCGTCGACGAGCGCGAGGCGCCGGCCGACGAGGCGGTTGAACAGGGTGGACTTGCCCACGTTGGGGCGCCCCACGATGGCGAGGCGGAAACTCATCGGCCGCAGGCTCCTTCAGCGCAGGCCGCGGGCTTAGCGCATTCGCGGCTCAGCGGAAAGCGTGCAATCGCCCGTCGCGCGTGACGACGTAAAGCGTCTCGTTCGCGACGGCAGGGGTGGCGGTCGCGCCGCCGGGCAGATCGCGGGTCGCCACGCGCGCGCCGTCCTCGGGGTCGAAGATCCGCAAGCGGCCGTCGCCCCCGGCGACGATCAGCCGACCGCCGGCGAGGACGGGGCCGTGCTGCGCGTGGATCGCGGCGCGGCGGCGCGGGCGCGTCTCGGTGTAGCGCGGCAGCTCCACGGCCCAGATGCGGCGGCCGTCGCGCGCGTCGAGGCGCAGGAGCTCGTTGCGGTCGTTGACGAGGAAGAGCGACCCACCCGCCGGCCAGATCGTGTCGAAGGCCCCCTCTTCGGCGGTCCAGAGCCGCTCGCCGCTCTCGAGGTCGAAGGCCGCGAGGCGCCCCGCCGCGTTCGCGGCGTAGAGCCGGCCGTCCGCGATCACCGGCCCGCCGGTGATGTCGTCGACGAGGCCGATGGCGGTGCCGGGACGGCGCCCGGCGACGAAGGCCGACCAGCGCGGCAGCCCGCCCTCGGCGAAGACCGTCTGGATCTCGCCGGTGCCGAAGGCGAAGGCGACGCGCCCCCCGGCGGCGGCCGGGGCCGAGCCGCCGGCGAGGTTGCGCACGTCGCCCACGCCCTCGTTGCGCCAGCGCACGCGCCCGTCCTCGGCTTCGATCGCCCAGGCGGTGGTGTCGCCGGCGACGAGATAGACGAGCCCGTCGCGGTAGAGCGGATCGCCCGTGCCGGTGGCGTCGAGTTTCTGGTCCCAGCGCACCGCGCCGGTCGCGGGATCGACGGCGAGGAGGCGCCCGAAGGCCGTGGTCGCGAAGAGCGTCCCGTCGCCGTAGGCGAGGCCGCCGCCGATCGCCTCGCCGGGGCGGTCGCGCGCGGGCACGAGATCGAGCGACCAGAGCGGCGCGCCCTCGGCGCTCGTGGCGCGCAGCGTCGAGGCGGCGTCGATGGTGAAGACGCGCCCCTCGGCGAGGACCGGATCGGTGGCGATCCGCGCGCGGCGGCTGTCGCCCTGTCCGATGTCGGCGCTCCACGCCGGGGCGAGCGGATGGGAGAGCGCCGGGTGCTCGGGCCGGTAGAAGGCGCTGCCCGTGCCGTGGGTCCAGCCGGCGTTGGCGCGCGCGTCGGGAAGCGCGAGCGGCGCAGGCGTAGCCCGGGGCGCGGGCGCCTCGGAGGCCGCGCCCGGCCCGTCGAGGACGGCGCGCAGCGCCAGCCGCTCGCCCGGCAGGATCGTCTCGCGCTCGGCGCAGGCGGCGAGCGTCGCGAGCGCCCCGAGGAGGATCACCGCCCGGCTGGTCCGCCGCGCCGTGCCGGTGGTGTTTGCGCCCCGCATCGCCTGCGCCCCTTGTCCCTTGCGTTTCATCCGCCGGCGCGCGTCCCGGGCTCCGCCCCGAGCGCCACCATGAGCTGAGCGGCGCGGCGCCGGAGACCCGGCGTCGCGGCGGCGTCGCCCCGGATCGCCTCCAGCCGGTCGAGCGCCGCCTCGGTCTCGCCCGCCGCGATCTCGCCGAGCGCGATCTGCTCCTCCGCGAGGAGCCGCAGCGGCCCGCCGGCCGAGGCGATGGCGGCGAAGCCCTGCCGCCGCTCCTCCGCCGAGAGCGTGTCGCCCCGCTGCAGGAGCGCCTTGAAGGCCGCCATCCGGCCGTAGACCGGCGCCAGCTCGCCGCCCGCACCGCCGATGCCGTCGAGCTGCGCGGCGGCCGCCGACGCGTCGCCGCTTTCGGCGAGCGCCTCGGCATGGAGCATGTCGACGAGCGCCGCGGCGCCCGGCTCACCGGGGGCGATCCCGGCCAGCGCCTCGGCGCGCGCCCCGGCCGAGTCGCGCTCCAGCGCGGAGAGGATCGCGTCGCCGGTGGCGCGGGCGCGGTCGGTCGCCTGCGCCCTGCGCCACTCGTTCCAGCCGGCGCCGCCCACGATCAGCAGCACGGCGAGCACGGCGATCCAGCCGTAGCGCCGCATGAGCGTGAACATGCGGTCGCGCCGAACCTCTTCGGCGACTTCCTCGATGAAACTGTCGCGTTCGGTCACTCGGCCCCCCGGCGCTGGCTCCCTGCCCTCTTAAACGCTGGGCCGCACACTGCCAAGGGCATCGGCGCGCCCGGGCGGCGGCGCCGGCTTTGCGCGAACTTGCGGCGCTGCGGCGAAAAGACTAATCTGAACCGGTCGGTTCAGCGTAGAGGATGACGACACGACAACCCGAGCTTCGGGCGCCCCGCGCCGAAGCCGCCATGAAAGGCCGAGGATGCGACTGATCCCTGCTCTGACCGCGCTGCTGGTTCTGGCGACGCTCTACCTCGTGGTGATGGAGCGCGACGCGGTCATGCGGTTCGCGCAGGGCGAGCGCGTGGCGCTGTCAAAGCTCAATCCGCTCGCCCCCGAGCCGGAGGACCCCGCGCCCGACCCAACGACCGAGTCGGCGAGCGCGCCCGCGGCGGAGAGCGGGGCGGACGCGCCCGCCGCCGACACGGGGCAGGCGGACGGCGCCGACCCGGTCGCCGTGGTCGCCCTGCGCTCCACCGCGCGCGAGATCGACAGCGCGGTCGAGCTGCGCGGCGAGACGGAGGCGGCGCGCGAGGTCGAGCTCAGGGCCGAGACGTCGGGGCTCGTGATCTCGGAGCCGCGGCCGAAAGGCACGCGCGTCGAGGCGGGTGACGTGCTCTGCCGGCTCGATCCGGGCGACCGTGACGCCGCGCTCGCCGAGGCCCGCGCGCGGCTCGCCGAGGCGCGGGCGCGCATCCCCGAGGCCCGCGCGCGGCTCGCCGAGGCCGAGGCGCGGCTCGACGAGGCGGAACTCAACGCGACCGCCGCGACGCAGCTGTCCGAGGACGGCTTCGCCTCGCGCACGCGGGTGGCCTCGACCACGGCCTCGGTGCGCTCGGCCGAGGCGGGCGTCGAGACCGCGCGCAGCCAGCTCGAGACCGTGAAGGCCAACGTCGAGAGCGCCGAGGCCGCCGTGACCTCGGCCGAGACGGAGATGGCGCGCCTGACGATCGAGGCGCCCTTTCCCGGCCTCCTTGAATCGGAGACCGCGGAGCTCGGCAGCCTCCTGCAGCCCGGCGGCCTCTGCGCCACGGTCCTCGGGCTCGACCCGATCCGCCTCGTGGGCTTCGTCCCCGAGACGGAGGTGGAGCGCATCGAGGAAGGCGCCCGCGCCGGCGCGCGGCTGGTGAGCGGCCGGGAGCTCGTCGGCGAGGTCACCTTCCTGTCGCGTTCGGCCGATCCGACGACGCGCACCTTCCGGGTGGAGATCACCGTGCCGAATCCCGACCTGTCGGTGCGCGACGGCCAGACCGCCGAGATCGTCATCGAGGCCGACGGCGCGATGGCGCATCTCCTGCCGCAATCGGCGCTGACGCTGAACGACGCGGGCACGCTCGGTGTGCGGACGGTGACGGCGGAGGACCGGGCGCGCTTCGTTCCGGTGACGCTCCTGCGCGACACGGCGACCGGCGTCTGGGTGGAGGGCCTGCCGGACACGGCCGAGGTGATCGTGCGCGGACAGGAATACGTCACCGATGGCGTGCCCGTCGCCGTGACCTACCGGGAGGCCACGCAATGACCGGCATGGTGACCTGGGCCGCCGAGCGGGCGCGCATGGTGCTCGCCTTCATCGCGCTCTCGCTCATCGCGGGGGGCTTCGCCTATGTCTCGCTCCCGAAGGAGGGCGAGCCCGACATCGAGATCCCGGCGCTCTTCGTCTCGGTGAACTTCCCCGGCATCTCGGCGGCCGACGCCGAAAAGCTCCTCGTCAAGCCGATGGAGACCGAGCTCTCCGATCTCGACGGGCTCAAGGAGATGTCGGGCACCGCCGCGGAGGGCTACGCCGGCGTCGCGCTCGAGTTCGAGTTCGGCTGGGACAAGTCCAAGATCATCGCCGACGTGCGCGACGCGATGAACACCGCCGAGGGGCAGTTCCCCGACGGCTACGAGAAGTATTCGATCAACGAGATCAACTTCTCCGAGTTTCCCATCATCATCGTGAACCTCACCGGCCCGGTGCCCGAGCGCACGATGTTCCGCGTCGCCCGCGATCTTCAGGACGAGATCGAGGCGCTCGACGCGGTGCTCGAAGTGGGCGTCGCCGGCGAGCGCGAGGAGATGCTGGAGGTGGTGATCGACCCCCTCCGCCTCGAGGCCTACAACGTCACCGCCGACGAGCTCATCAGCGTGGTGCAGAACAACAACCAGCTGATCGCGGCGGGCGAGGTGGAGACCGCGCAGGGCGCCTTCGCGGTCAAGATCCCGGCGAGCTTCGATTCCCCGCGCGACGTCTACGACCTGCCGGTCAAGACCAACGGCGACCGGGTCGTGACGCTCGGCGATCTGGCGACGATCAACCTGACTTTCGAGGACCGCGAGGGCACGGCGCGCTTCGACGGGGAGCCGACGGTCGCGCTGCAGGTGGTCAAGCGCAAGGGCTTCAACCTGATCGACACCGCCGACCGCGTCGAGGAGGTGATCGCGGACGCGCGCGCCGACTGGCCCGACGAGCTGCGCTCGGCGGTGCAGATGGGCACCTCGAACGACCAGAGCCGCACCGTCGCCTCGATGGTCAGCCAGCTCGAGGGCTCGGTGCTGACGGCGGTGGCGCTGGTGATGATCGTCTCGCTCGCCGCGCTCGGCACGCGGGCCGCGCTCCTCGTGGGCTTCGCGATCCCGACGTCGTTCCTGCTGTGCTTCGCCTTCCTCGCGGTGATGGGGGTGACGATCTCCAACATCGTGATGTTCGGCCTGATCCTCGCGGTGGGGATGCTCGTCGACGGCGCGATCGTGGTCGTGGAATACGCCGACAAGCGCATCCGCGAGGGCTCGGGCCCGATGCGCGCCTACGTCGAGGCCGCGCGGCGGATGTTCTGGCCGATCGTGAGCTCCACCGCGACGACGCTCTGCGCCTTCCTGCCGATGCTCTTCTGGCCCGGCGTGCCGGGGGAGTTCATGGGGATGCTGCCGGTCACGCTGATCTTCGTGCTCTCGGCTTCGCTGGTCGTGGCGCTGATCTACCTGCCGGTGATGGGCGGCGTGACGGGGCGCGTCAGCCGCCTTTTCGCGCGCGCCTCGGACGGGCTGCGCGCGCGCACGCCGTGGGTGGTGCGCGCGGCGCTGGTGCCGGTGGCGCTTTACGGCGTGTTCCTCGGCGCGATGCAGGTGCTGAACCCGGGCTACCTCTTCGGCGGCACGCCGCCGCCGCTGCCGGGGGCGGTGGTCGCGGCGCCGGGCGTCGCGCTCTTTCTCGCCTCGGCGATGGCGGCCTCGATCACGCTGTCGGCCGCGCGGTTGGAGCTCGCGCCGCGGCGCATCCGCGCCGGGCGCCGGCGCACGCTCTTCGGCGGGCTGATCCGCCTCGTCACCGGGAACCCGGTGATGCCGCTCCTGACCGTGGCGGGCGTGGGCGTCGTCGTGGTCTCCGTCTTCATGTATTACGGCGAGAACAACAACGGCGTCGATTTCTTCGTCGAGACGGAGCCGGAACGCGCGATCGTCTACGTGAAGGCGCGCGGCAACCTGAGCCTCGCCGAGAAGGACGCGCTGGTCCAGCAGGCCGAGGAAATCGTGATCGCCCATCCGGGCGTGCGCTCGGCCTTCTCCTTCGCCGGCGAGGGCGGGCTCAACTCCAACACCGGCGGGGCCGAGGCGCCCAAGGACACCGTCGGGCAGATCCAGTTCGAGACGATCCCGTGGGAGGAGCGACGCTTCGAGCCCTCGCTCGACGGCAACGTCGTCCTCGCAGAGCTCTCCGAGCAGCTCGACCGCCTGCCGGGGATGCAGACCGAGATCCTCGAGGCGGCGCAGGGGCCGGCGGACGCCAAGCCGGTGCACCTCAGGCTCAAGGGTGACGACCTCGAGGCGCTGATCGAGGCGACCGGCACGGTGCGCGCGAAATACGACGCCCTGCCGGGTCTCACCCTGATCGAGGACACGCGGCCGCTGCCCGGCATCGACTGGCAGATCGACGTGGACGTGGAAAAGGCAGGCCGCTACGGCGCCGACGTGGCCACCGTGGGCGCGATGGTGCAGCTCGTCACCCGCGGGCTTCTCCTCGACACGATGCGGGTGCCCTCCTCCGACGAGGAGATCGAGATCCGCGTGCGCCTGCCGGAGGAGGACCGGCTGCTCTCCACCCTCGACACGCTGCGCGTGCGCACCGAGGACGGGCTCGTGCCGCTCGCCAACTTCATCACGCGCGAACCGGTGCAGAAGCTCGCCGAGATCACCCGCGTCGATCAGACCCGCCACCTCGAAGTGAAGGCCGACGTCGCGCCGGGCCTCGTCACCGTGACCGGCCCGGACGGCGCGCCGCTCGGCACCATGCCGGCGGAAGAGGCCGAGGCCCGCGTGGCCGAGGCCGATCCGGGCACGCCCTGGGCCGGCGCGCAGGTCGCCCCCGTCAACGCCAACGAGCGGATCGAGCGACTGACCGAGTGGCTCGAGACCGAGGCGGAGCTGCCCGCCGGCATCGAATGGGAGTGGACCGGCGACCAGGAGGAGCAACAGGAATCGGGGCAGTTCCTGATGAAGGCCTTCGCGGGGGCGCTGGCGCTGATGTTCATCATCCTGCTCGCGCAGTTCAACAGCATCTACAACTCGGTGCTCGTGCTGCTCGCCGTGGTGCTCTCGACCACCGGCGTGCTGATCGGGATGCTGACGATGAATCAGCCCTTCTCGATCATCATGACCGGCACCGGCATCGTCGCGCTCGCGGGGATCGTGGTGAACAACAACATCGTGCTGATCGACACCTATCAGGACTACGCCCGCTACATGCCGCGGATCGAGGCCATCGTGCGCACCGCCGAGGATCGTATCCGCCCGGTGCTGCTGACGACGATCACGACCATGGCGGGCCTCGCGCCGATGATGCTGGGCATCAGCCTCGACTTCATCGGCGGCGGCTATTCGATCGACAGCCCCACCGCGCTCTGGTGGAAGCAGCTGGCGACGGCGGTCGTCTTCGGCCTCGGCGTGGCGACGGTGCTGACGCTGGTCGTTACACCCGCGCTGCTCGCGATCCGGGTGTGGCTCGCCGCCTACGCCGTCTGGCTCGCGCGCGCGCTCGCCTGGGCGGGCGCCGGCCGGTCGAGCCGCGCGGCCCGCGACTGGGCGCTGCGCCGCGCCGCGCGGCGGGTGACGGCGCCGATGATCCTCTGGGACGACGGCACCGAGCCGGCCGAGACCGCGCCGCCCTACACGCCCGCGAAGCCGCTGCGCGCGGCGGAGTGACGGCCGTGGCCTTCGACAGCGTGCTCGCCATGCTCCTCACCGGCGTCGTCGCCGGCTGGCTCGCGGCGCGGCTGGTACGGGGCGGCGGCCTCGGGCTCGTCGGCAACATGGCCGTCGGCGTCGCCGGCGCGGTCCTCGCCGGGGTGATGCTCCCGGTGCTCGGCTTCGGGCCGGGCGGCGGCGTGGTCGTCACGGTCCTGCAGGCGACGCTCGGGGCGGTGGTCCTGCTGGTGGTGCTGCGGCTCCTGCGCTCCGGCTGAGCGAAACCCCGAGACCGGCGTCAGGCACTAGAGCTGAGCGCCGCGCTCAGGCCGCACGCTCGGCCTGTTGCCGCGCCCAGAGGCGCGCGTAGCGCCCCTGCCGCGCGAGGAGCGCGTCATGCGTCCCCTCCTCGAGGATGCGCCCCGCCTCCAGCACCACGATCCGGTCCGCATCCGCCACAGTGGACAGCCGGTGCGCGATGGTCAGCACCGTGCGCCCCTGCCCCGCGCGGCGCAGCGCCTCCTGGATCTCGGCCTCGGTGTCGGTGTCGAGCGCCGAGGTCGCCTCGTCCAGGAGCAGGATCGGCGGGTCCTTCAGGAGCGTGCGCGCGATGCCGACGCGCTGCTTCTCTCCGCCCGAGAGCTTGAGGCCCCGCTCGCCCACCTGCGTGTCGTAGCCCTCGGGCAGCGCGGCGATGAAGTCGTGTATCTGCGCCGCTTTCGCCGCCGCGACGATCTCGTCCTCGGCGGCGTCCTCGCGGCCGTAGGCGATGTTGTAGCGGATGGTGTCGTTGAAGAGCACCGTGTCCTGCGGCACCACGCCGATCGCGGCGTGCAGGCTCTCCTGCGTGACGGCGCGGATGTCCTGCCCGTCGATGCGGATCGCGCCCCCGGTCACGTCGTAGAAACGGAAGAGGAGCCGCCCGATCGTGGACTTGCCCGCGCCGGAGGCGCCGACGAGCGCGACCTTCTCCCCCGCGCCGACGCTGAGGCTGAACTCGCGCAGGATCGGGCGCGCGGGATCGTAGCCGAAGGCGACCCGGTCGAAGGCGATCTCGCCGCGCGGCACGGAGAGCGCCGGCGCGCCGGGGCGGTCTGAGACCTCCGCCGGCTGGTCGAGCAGGCGGAACATCTCGCCCATGTCCACGAGGCTCTGCCGGATCTCGCGGTAGACCGTCCCGAGAAAGCCGAGCGGCATGGTGATCTGGATCATATAGGAGTTGACCATGACGAAATCGCCCACGGTCAGCGCGCCGCGCTCGACGCCCACCGCGGCCATGACCATCACGATCACCAGCCCCGCGGTGATCAGCAGCGTCTGCCCGAAGTTCAGGAAGGCGAGCGAATAGGCGGTCTTGAGCGCCGCGGTCTCGTAGCCCGCCATGGCGCGGTCGTAGCGCGCGGCCTCCCGCCGCTCGGCGCCGAAGTATTTCACCGTCTCGTAGTTCAGGAGCGAATCGATCGCCTTCTGGTTGGCGTCGGTGTCCTGATCGTTCATCTCGCGCCGGAGGCGGACGCGCCACTCCGTCACCTTGAAGGTGAACCAGACGTAGAGCGCAATCGTCGCCGCCACGACGGCCAGATACCAGGCGTCGAACATCACGAAGAGCACGCCCGCGATCAGCGTCAGCTCGAGGATCAGCGGCCCCACCGAGAACAGCAGGAACCGCAGCAGGAAATCCACGCCCTTCACGCCGCGCTCGATGATCCGCGAGAGCCCGCCGGTGCGCCGCGTCAGGTGATAGGAGAGCGAAAGGCGATGAATATGCGTGAAGGTCTGGAGCGCGATGCGGCGCAGCGCGCGCTGGCCCACGCCCGCGAAGACCGCGTCGCGCAGCTGCTGGAAGCCGTTCGACATGAGCCGCGCCATGCCGTAGGCCACCGTCAGCCCGACCGCGCCGAGGGCGAGGTCCGACACCCCCTCGTCCGAGAGCGCGTCCACCGCGCGCTTGTAGAGCATCGGCGTCCCGACCGCGATCAGCTTCGCCGCGAGCAGCAGGGCGAGCGCGCCGGCCACCCGCCGCTTCGCCCAGCTCTCGCCCGGCGGCCAGAGATAGGGCGCGACCCGCCGGATCACCGCCCAGCCGGTGCGCCGTTCGCGCTTCGCCTCGTCGGCGGCGGTCTCCGTCGCGGGGGCTGTGACGTCGGCGGGCATCGCGATCCTCCTTGTGCCGCGCATCTAGCCCGTCCGCGCGCGCGCGGCCAGAGCCCGCGTCACCGCGGCACGGTGAAGACCTGCCCGGGGTAGATCAGGTCCGGATCGCGGATGCGGTCGCGGTTGGCCTCGAAGATGCGCACGTAGAGGATGCCTTCGCCGTAGGTGCGCCGCGAGATGCCCCAGAGCGTGTTGCCCCGTTGCACGGTCACGACGCGGCGGCCCGACCCGGCGGCGTCGGCGCTCGCCTCGGCGAGGCGCGCGGGCGAGATGCGCTCGAAGGGCGTCTCGAGCCGCGCGGTGACCACGCCGCCCGCGTCGATCGCGTCGAGGCGCATGGTGTAGACGCCCGTCTCGACCTCCGGCAGCTCCGCGCGCCAGGCGCCGTCGGAGCCGACGGGCGCCGTCGTGACCGGGCGGTTGTCGAGGTAGATCCGCACGAAGGCCGCACCGTCGCCGCCCTGCCCCGTCAGCCGCGGCACGCCGCCCGCGCCGTAGGCGATCGCGTCGATCGAAAGCGCGGCGAGCGCCTCGGGCGCGGCGCCGGGGCCGTCCGGGCGTTGCAGCACCCGCAGCCCGTCGCGGCCCGCGAGGATCACGCCGGGGGCGCCCGCGCCTTCCGAGGCCGGGGCCGCGGGGCCGGCCGGGCCGTCCTCCGCGACCCGGGGCTGGGGGGCTGTCGGGTCCGACGGAACGCGCCCCGGCGCGGCGGCGGGTGCGAGGTCCTCCCCGTCCGGGGCGGTGCCCTCGGCTGCCCCGGCCGTCTCCGATGCGGACCCTGCGGCGGATGCCGCCGCGGCGCGCTCGGGGCCCGGCCCGTCCTCTGCGTCGCCCGTCACCGGGGCGGTCTCCGCCGTGGCAATGGCATCCGTGGCGGCGCGGCTCCGCGACGCGGGGTCCGGCGCGGGAACGCCGTCGCCTGCGTCACGCGCGTCGGCCTGCATCCGCGCGACCTCCGCCGTCCGCCCGGGCCCGGTGGCCGCGCCCTGCCCGGCCTCGGCCGGCGGCACGGCCCCCGCGGGGTCGCTCGCCCCGTCCGCCCCCGCCGCCTCGGCCATCGCGCGATCCGCCATGCGGGCGGCCTCGTCCCCCTCGGCCACGGCGCTCGCGGGCGGCGTGACGATCACCTCGTCGTCGGACGGCACTGGCACGCCGTCGCCGAGCATCTCCAGCGCGAGAACCCGCGGCGCGTCCTGCGGGCCGAGCGACAGGAAGCTCGCGAAGGTGCCGGAGGCGTCGGCCCGCGTGCGCGCAACCTCCGCCCCGTCGAGCAGGATCGCGACCTCCGCGCCCGGCGCGGCGCGGCCGGCGATCTGCGCGCTGCCGTCGGGCTCGACCCGGACGACATCGAAACTGGGCGGCGCGGGGGTCGCCGGGGCCTCCGGTGCGGGTGCCGTCCCAGCCGACGCTGCGGGGGCGGACGCCGCCTCCGGTGCCGGCTCCAGCTCGGTGGAGGGCTGCGCGGTCTCCTCCGCCGGCGCGGCCCTCTCCGGCGCGGCGTCCGGCGTCAGCCAGCCCGCGGCGTAAAGCGCGACCACGAGCGCGAGGCCGCCCGCGACGGCCCCCGCGGCCAGGGTCGCCCCCGCTGCCAGCCCGCTTGTCCTGCTCATGGTTCGCCGGCGACTCCGCGCGCATCTCCAGAAGGTTGAGCGACCCTAGCAACCCCGCTATCAGGGGTCAAAGCCGCATCAGCCCGTGACGAGGCATGCCCCGAAAGTCCATCTGCATCTACTGCGGCGCCCGTGACGGCGCCGATCCGCGTTTCGCGTCCGAGGCCGCGGCGCTCGGGCGCGGCGTCGCCGAGGCGGGCTGGCGGCTCGTCTACGGCGCCGGCGACGTCGGGCTCATGGGCCGCGTGGCGCAGGCCGCAGAGGCCGCGGGCGGCGCGACGCTGGGCGTGATCCCGCGCCACCTCGTGGAGGTGGAGGCGATGCGCGGCGCCGAGCGCCACGTCATCACCGAGACGATGCACGAGCGCAAGAAGGTGATGTTCATGAACGCCGACGCGGTCGCCGTGCTGCCGGGCGGCGCCGGATCGCTCGACGAATTCTTCGAGGTACTCACTTGGGCGCAGCTCGGGCTGCACGGCAAGCCCATCGTGCTCGTCAACGTCGCGAGCTACTGGGACCCGCTGCTCGGGCTTCTGGATCACGTCGTGGCTCAGGGCTTCGCCGCGCCGTCGCTGCGCGGGCTCGTCACGCCGGCCGACTCGGCCGAGGCGGCCCTCGCCGCGCTGCGCGCCGCCCTCTCGCGCCGCAGCGCCGCGACCGAGTAGAGCGCGAGCGCCGTCCAGATCAGCGGGAAGGCGACCGCGTCGTAAAGCCCGAAGGTTTCGCCGAAGATCAGCACGGCGACGAGGAACTGCAGCGTCGGGTTGAGGTACTGCACCAGCCCGACCGTGGCGTAGGCCACCCGCCGCGTCGCATAGGCGAAGAGCATGAGCGGCGTCGCGGTGAGCGGGCCCGAGAGCATCAGGAGCAGGCTGTCGCCGAGCCCCGTGCCGAAGGTGCCGCCCTCGCGGTGGACGCTCCAGAGGATGGCGAGCGCCACCGGCGCGAGCAGCGCCACCTCCGCCGTCACCGAAGTCACCGGCCCCACGGCGAGGCGCTTCTTCATCAGCCCGTAGAGCCCGAAGGTCCCGGCGAGCGCGAGCGAGATCCATGGCGCGACGCCCTCCCCGGCGGCCAGCACGCCCACCGCGAGCACGGCGAGCGCCACGGCCACGGCCTGCGCCCGCGTGAGCCGCTCCCCGAAGGCCACGACGCCGAGCATCACCGCCACCAGCGGGAAGATGTAGTAGCCGAGGCTCGCCTCCGTCGCGCGGCCGCTCTGCACGGAGAAGATGAAGAGAAACCAGTTCGCCGAGATGAAGAGCGCGGCGGCGAGGATGCGCAGGATCTTGCCCGGACGGTCGAGCGCCGCGGCCAGCCCCGCGAGGCGGCCCTGCACCGCCAGCACCCCCGCGAAGAAGACAAGCGACCAGAGCGTGCGATGGGCCAGCACCTCGAGCGGGGGCACATGGTCCAGCAGCTTGTAGTAGAGCCCCGAAAGCCCCCAGATCGTGCAGGCCGCGACCATCGCCGCGACGCCGCGTGCCGCGTCGGTCATGCCGCCCGCTCCCCGTGGTCGCCCGACGCGCTCTGCCCGCTCCGCGCGCCGGGCGCAAGCGGCTCAGCCGTCGAGCTCCTTCGAGAGGATACGCTCGATCTCGTCGCGGGGGTGGTTGGTGAGCTCCTTGCTCACCTCGCCGACGACGCGGTCGGCGACCTCCTTGTGCATCTTGTCCCGCAGCTCGCCGAGCACGCGGGCCGGCGCGCAGAGCACGATCCGCTCGAACTGGTGGCGATGCGCCATGCGGTAGAGCAGATCGGCCAGGTCGTCGGCGAAGCGCTTCTCCTCGAGGCGATGCCAGTCCGTGTCCTCCATCGCGGAGAGCTGCTGCACGCCAGTATCCTGCATCCGCCCCGGCCGGTCGGTGCCCTGCTCATGGGTGGCCGGGTTCTCCTGCGCTTCCTCGCGGACGACCTCGAGATTGGGGTTTTCCGCATCCGTCAGGTTGCGCAGGAACAACGCCTTCTCGCCGTCCGCGACCAGAACCCATGTGCCGTTGGTCAAAACGCTCATTCGGATTGCTCTCCACTCTCGTCGGGGTCCTCGTCCGCGCCGCGCACGCGGGTGGCGCCGGCCGGGCGCTCGGTCGCGCGCTTTTCCTCGTCCCGCGTGCCGATCCGGCGGGCGAGCCGGCCCTTGTCGCGCCCCTGCTGATCGACCTCGCCCTCGGCGAGGGGCAGCTCTTCGGTCTCGCGGCGCATATCTTTTGATCGCTTGCGTTCGGCCATGATGCAACTCCCTTCGCGTTTGCTGATCGCGGGAAACGCCGCGCGCGACGACGCTGTTCCCGCGCGAGCCTCGCACGTCCGCACCACGGCCGGGTTGATCGCGGGCAACGAAAAACCCCCGGAGCGGGGGCTCCGGGGGCTCTGTCCTGCGGGAGAAGATCAGCCTCACATGCGGGAGGCGACGTTTTCCCAGTTCACGAGGTTGTCGAGGAAGTTCTTCAGGTAGGCGGGGCGCTTGTTGCGGAAGTCGATATAGTAGGAATGCTCCCACACGTCGCAGCCCAGAAGCGCGGTCTGACCGAAGCAGAGGGGGTTCACGCCGTTCTCGGTCGAGGTGACCTTGAGGCTGCCGTCGGTGTCCTTGACGAGCCACGCCCAGCCGGAGCCGAACTGCCCGGCGCCCTTGGCGGCGAAGTCTTCCTTGAACTGGTCCACCGAGCCGAAGGCCTCGGTGATCGCCTTCTCCAGCTCGCCGGGCATGCCCGTGCCGCCGGGCGCCATCATCTCCCAGAACTGGGCGTGGTTCCAATGCTGGCTCGCGTTGTTGAAGACGCCGTTCTGCGCGACCGCGCCGGCCTGATAGTTGCCCCTGACGATCTCCTCGAGGCTCTTGCCCTCCCACTCGGTGCCGGAGATCGCCTTGTTCAGGTTGTCGACGTAGGTCTTGTGGTGAATGTCGTGGTGATACTCGAGCGTCTCGCGCGACATGCCGTTGTCGGCGAGCGCATCGTGCGAATAGGGAAGATCGGGAAGTTCGAAGGCCATGGACTGCACCCCTCTGTGATTTGTCGGCTTTCGCTATGGCGCGTAGATGTGTCTGCCGCGGCCACCCCGTCAACCCCCGCGGGCCGCCTGCGGTTTCACGGCCAGCCGACCTCGGCGCCCTCGTCGGCGGCCTTTTCCAGCAGGTCGAAGGCGTAGCGCGCGACCGAGCGGAAGCACATGAGCCGCAGCCGCCCCTCCTCGGGCATCCAGATCGCCGCCGGGATCTGCGCGAGCCGGGTGCGCCGCATCTCGCCCGGGCCGAAGGCGGCGACGTCCACCGGCGCGAGCTTCGCGATCACCTCGCGCACGCGCGCGCCCGAAAGCTCGAAGACCGCCCGCGCGTCCGAGACGTTGGCGACCAGCGCATGCGCCCCCGAAAGCGCGGCGTCGAGCGCCCCGGCGAGCTCGGGCGCGTCGGCGTAGGCGCAGAGGATCAGCACCTCGTCCGGCGACATCCACGCGAGCGCGACGCGCCCCGTCTGCACCATGCCGCGCACGTCCGGAAGCTCGCCCCCCGTCGCGTCGGCGAGCGCCTGTGCGAGGCTCTCGCCCTCCTCCGACAGGTCGCCGCGGACCGCGATCATGCCCTGCGGCGGCAGCTCGGCCACCGTGACGTAGCCCTCGGCGCGGGCGCCGCCCAATGCGGGTGCCGGTTCAGACATCCTGCTTCGTCCCTTCCCTGTCGTAGAAGACGGGCGCCACGATCTTCGCCTTCACCACGGTGCCGTCGACCTTCGGAAACTCAAGCACCTCGCCCATGCGTTCCGGGCCGCGATGCACCAGCCCCATGGCGATGCCGCGGCCGAGGGTCGCCGAGTGATAGGTCGAGGTCACGCGCCCCTGCGTGTTGCGCTGCCCGTTGGCGTTGGTGCCCGGCGCGGTAGCGTAGGCCGCCTCAGGCAGGACGGAGCCGTCCAGCGTCTCCAGCCCCACGAGCTTCCAGCGCTCCGGGTCGGCCATGTGGGAGCGCTGTTGCGCGCGCTTGCCGATGTAGTCGTCCTTCTTCTTCGAGATCGCCCAGTCGAGGCCGAGGTCCTGCGGGATCACCGTGCCGTCGGTCTCGTCGCCGATCATGATGAAGCCCTTCTCGGCGCGCAGGACGTGCAGGCACTCGGTGCCGTAGGGCATCACGCCGAACTCCTGCCCGGCCTCGAAGATCGCCTCCCAGAGGGCGCGGGCGTGGTTCGCGGGCACCGCGATCTCGTAGGAGAGCTCGCCCGAGAAGGAGATGCGGAAGACGCGGACGGAGAAGCCCGCGAGGGTTCCTTCCGTCCAGCCCATGAAGCTCAGCGCTTCCTTCGAGACGTCGAGGCCGCCGAGCTTTTCCAGCACCTTGCGCGCGTTCGGGCCGACGACCGCGATCTGGCCCCACTGCTCGGTGACGTTGAGCGTCCAGACCTTCCAGTCCCACCACTCGGTCTGGAGCCATTCCTCCATGTGGGCGTGGACGTGGTCGGCGCCGCCGGTCGTGGTGTGGCAGAGGAAGGTCTCCTCGTCGAGCCGCGCCACCACGCCGTCGTCCATCAGGAAGCCGTTCTCGCTGCACATCAGGCCGTAGCGGCAGCGTCCGGGCTTCAGGGTGCTCATCATGTTGGTGTAGAGCATGTCCATGAAGCGGGGGGCGTCCGGCCCCTTGACGAGGATCTTGCCCAGCGTGGAGGCGTCCAGCATTCCAAGGGCTTCGCGGGCGTTCTTCACCTCGCGGTTCACCGCGTCGGCGCGGCTCTCGCCCTCGCGGCGGTAGGTGTAGGGCCGCCGCCACTGGCCCACCGGCTCCCAGTCGGCGCCGTGCGCCGCGTGCCAGTCGTGCATGGGCGTGCGGCGGACGGGCTGGAAGGTCGCCCCCGTCGCCGGCCCCGCGATGGCACCCATTGAGATCGGCGTGTAGGGCGGGCGGAAGGTGGTGGTGCCCACCTGCGGGATCTCTTCGCCCAGAGCTTGAGCGAGCACCGCGAGGCCGTTGATGTTGCTTAGTTTCCCCTGATCCGTCGCCATGCCGAGCGTGGTGTAGCGCTTGGCGTGCTCGACGCTCTCGTAGCCCTCGCGCGCGGCGAGTTCGACGTCCGAGACCTTCACGTCGTTCTGGAAGTCGAGCCAGGCCTTCTGCCGCAGCTTGACCGAGGCGCCCTGCGGCATGAGCCACACGGGCGCGAGCGGCGCCTCATCCCTCGCGTCGCCCGAGGGCGCCGCGTCGCTCTTCGGCGCGTGCCCCGTCTCCTCCGCCGCCCGGGCGCCGGCGGCATGGGCGTCGGCGAGGATCTCGCCCGGCCCGAGGGCGCCGTTCGCCGCGCCGGCCGCGATCACGTTCGCCGCGCCGTCGTCGCCCAGCGGCGCGCGGTCGGGATCGGGGCGGAAGAAGGCCTCCGCCGCGTCCCAGACGAGCTTACCGCCCGTGTGGGACCAGAGGTGCACCACCGGCGACCAGCCGCCCGAGACGGCGACCGCGTCGCATTTGATCTCCTGAACGGTGGCGCCCTCGCCCACCTGCGGGCAGGTGTAGACGGCCTCCACCCGCTTGCCGCCCTTGACCTTGGCGACGCCGCGCCCGGTCTCGACGCGGATGCCCGCCGCGCGCGCCTCGTCCATCAGCCGCCCGCCGCCCTCGGGGCGCGCGTCGATCACCGCCGGCACGTCGAGCCCCGCGGCCTTCAGGCAGAGCGCGGTGCGATAGGCGTCGTCGTTGTTGGTCACCACGACCGTCCGGTCGCCCGGCGAGACGGCCCAGTTCACCACGTAGTCCCGCACGGCGGAGGCGAGCATCACGCCCGGCACGTCGTTGCCGGCGAATGCGAGCGGACGCTCGAGCGCGCCGGTGGCGGTGACGATCCGCTCGGCCCGGATGCGCCAGAGGCGGTGGCGCGGGCCCGCCGGCGCGGCGAGGTGGTCGCCCGCGCGCTCGTAGGCGAGGACGTAGCCGTGATCGTAGACGCCCGCGCCCATGGTGCGGGCGCGCAGCGTGACGTTCTCCATCGCCTCGAGCTCGGCCACCGTGGCGGCGACCCAGTCGTCGGCGGGCTGGCCGTCGATCTCGCCCCCGTCCACGGGCGCGCGGCCGCCCCAGTGCGGCGTCTGCTCGATCAGGAGAACGCGCGCGCCGGCCCGCCCCGCGGCGCGCGCCGCGGCGAGGCCCGCCGTGCCCCCGCCCACGATCAGCACGTCGACGAAGGCGTAGAGGTGTTCGTAGCGGTCCGGATCGCGCGTCTCGGGGTCCGGCGCCTTTCCCAGCCCGGCCGAGCGGCGGATGACGGGCTCGTAGAGGTGCTTCCAGAGGGGGCGCGGGTGGATGAAGGTCTTGTAGTAGAAGCCCGCCGGCAGGAAGCGCGCGAGCGCCGCGTTCACCTGCCCCACGTCGAAATCGAGGCTCGGCCAGTGGTTCTGGCTGGTCGCCGTCAGCCCCTCGAAGACCTCCGTGGTCGTCGCCCGCTGGTTGGGCTCGTGCCGGTCGCCATCCCGCAGGTTGACGAGCGCATTGGGCTCCTCCGCGCCGGAGGCCACGGGCCCGCGCGGGCGGTGATACTTGAAGCTGCGCCCCATCAGGAGCTGGCCCGCGCCCATGAGCGCGGAGGCGAGCGTATCGCCCGGATGGCCCGAGAGGCGCTTGCCGTCGAAGGTGAAGGAGACGCGGCGGGAGCGGTCGAGGAGCCGCCCCCCCGTGGCGAGACGTGTGCTCATTCCGGCGAACCTTTGCGCGGATTGCGAGGGCGGGAGCCTCCGGCGGGGATATTTGGACCAAGAAGAAGACGCATCAGGAGAGCCCCCGCCACGCCCAGCCGGGCCGCTTCGCGGTGATGGCGGCGCGGATATGCGCGGGCGGCTCGGTCGTCTGCGCCGGGTAGGTGCCGAAGACCTCGAGCGTCACGGTGCAGCGCGCGGCGTGGAACCACTTGCCGCAGCCCATCGCGTGGCGCCAGCGCTCGAAATGCACGCCGCGCGGGTTCTCGCGCTCGAAGAGATAGGCGTGGAAGGCGTCGTCGTTGCCCTCGGGGCCGACGCGGGCGAGATGCGCCTCGCCGCCGGGGGCGAGCTCGGTCTCCTCGGCGGCGACGCCGCAGTAGGGGCAGGTCAGTCGGAGCATGGTGATCCTCCCGAAGCCAGGGGCCAAGGATTTTCGAAAATCCTTGGCAAAATTCTTCGAAGAATTTTGCGCGGGGCGGCGGGCATCAGTGCGCCACCCCCGCCGCGACGCTCTCGTCGATGAAGCGGCCCTCGCGGAAGCGGTCCAGCGAAAAGGCAGCGGCGAGCGGCCCGGGCTCGCCCTTCGCCATGGTCTCGGCCATCGCCCAGCCGGAGCCCGGGATCGCCTTGAAGCCGCCCGTCCCCCAGCCGCAGTTGATGAAACAGCCCTCGAGCGGCGTCTTCGAGATGATCGGCGAGCGGTCGCCGGTCATGTCCACGATGCCGCCCCACCAGCGCAGCATCTTGAGCCGCGAGAGCATCGGGAAGGTCTCCACCAGCGCGCGCACCGTCTCCTCCACGTGGTGGAAGCTGCCGCGCTGGGTGTAGTTGTTGAACCCGTCCGCGCCGCCGCCGATCACCATTTCGCCCTTGTCGGACTGGCTCAGGTAGCCGTGCACGGTGTTGGCCATCACGACGACGTCCATCGCGGGCTTGATCGGCTCGCTCACCAGCGCCTGCAGCGCCACGCTCTCGATCGGCAGGCGGAAGCCCGCCATCTCGGCCAGCCGCCCGGAGTGGCCCGCCACCACGATGCCGAGCTTGTCGCAGTCGATCGGCCCGCGGGTCGTGTCCACGCCGGCGACGCGCCCGCCCTCGCGGCGGATGCCGGTCACCTCGCATTTCTGTATGACGTGCATGCCCATCTCGGAGCAGGCGCGCGCGTAGCCCCAGGCGACCGCGTCGTGGCGCGCGGTGCCCGCCCGCGGCTGCCAGAGCGCGCCGAGCACCGGGTAGCGCGGCCCCTCGAGGCGGATGATCGGACAGAGCGCCTTGACGCGCTCGGGGCCGATGAACTCCGTGTCCACGCCCTGCAGCGCGTTGGCCTGCGCGGTACGGCGGTAGCCGCGCACCTCGTGTTCGGTCTGCGCGAGCATCATGACGCCGCGCGGGCTGTACATGATGTTGTAGTTGAGCTCCTGCGAGAGCGTCTCGTAGAGGCTGCGCGCCTTCTCGTAGATCGCCGCCGACGGGTCCTGCAGGTAGTTTGAGCGGATGATCGTCGTGTTGCGCCCGGTGTTGCCGCCGCCGAGCCAGCCCTTCTCGAGGATCGCGACGTTGCGGATGCCGTGGTTGCGCCCGAGGTAATAGGCGGTGGCGAGGCCGTGTCCCCCCGCGCCGACGATGATCGCGTCGTAGCGCCGCCGCGGCTCCGGATTGCCCCAGGCGCGGCCCCAGCCGGTGTGGTCGCGCAGGGCCTCGCGGGCGATGGCGAAGGCGGAATAGCGTTTCATGCGGCCTCTTTCCGGCACGGCTGTCGATGCCCTCTTGTGGACCGGGGCGCGGGCGCGCGCCCCGTCCCGAAACGTCGCATTCGGGATCGGTTGCGACATGACGCGCGGCGGCGCGATTGGGGGTTTCGCCGGGGCCTCGGGGCGCTTAAGTCACTCCCGGGCGAGGGTGGCAGGAGGGCCCATGCTGTTCTGGATTATGGTTGTCGCGCTGTCGGTCGCGGTGGCGCTTCTTCTCGGCCTCGCGGCGCTGCGCGCGCGCGGGCAGGCGCAGGAGGCGGCCGACTACGATCTCAAGGTCTATCGCGACCAGCTGAAAGAGGTCGAACGCGACCTCGCGCGCGGCGTCATCTCCGAGGAGGACGCGGAGCGGCTGCGCACGGAGATCTCGCGGCGCATCCTCGCGGCCGACGCCGCCGCCAAGGCCGCCGCGCGCGGCGAGACGGTGCAGCCCCGCGGGACGGGCCCGCTGCTCGCCGTGGTGGTGGCGCTCGGCGTCGTGGGCGGGGGCACATGGCTCTACATGGACCTCGGCGCGCCGGGCTATCCCGACCAGCCGCTCGCGCAGCGCATCGCCGCCGCCGAGGAGCGCCGGCAGACCCGGCCGAGCCAGGCCGAGGCGGAAGCCGACGTGCCCGCGCAGCCCCCCGCCGAGACGCCCGAGGACTACGCCGAGCTCATGGACCGCCTGCGCGCGGTCCTCGAGGAGCGGCCCGACGACGTGCGCGGCCACATGCTGCTCGCCCGGAACGAGGCGGCGCTCGGCAATTTCACCGAGGCCTACGCCGCGCAGGAGCGCGTGCTGGAGCTGCGCGGCGATGGGGCGACGGCGCAGGACTACGCCGATTACGCCGAGATGCTGGTGCTGGCCGCCGGCGGCTACGTCTCGCCCGAGGCCGAGGCCGCGCTCGCCGCGGCGCTCGAGCGCGACCCGCGCAACGGGGTCGCGCGCTACTACCTCGGCGTCATGTTCCGCCAGATCGGCCGGCCCGACCGCGCCTTCACCACCTGGGACCGCCTCCTGCGCGAAAGCCGGCCCGAGGCGCCCTGGGTCGCGGCGCTGCGCCAGCAGCTGCCCGAGCTCGCCGCGCGCGCCGGGCGCACGGACTACCAGCTCCCCGAGATGGCCGCTCCGGCCGCGCCCGCGGCCCCCGGCCCCACGGCAGAGCAGATGGCCGAGGCCGAGAACATGACCGAGGAGCAGCGCACCGCGATGGTCCGCGGCATGGTCGACAGCCTCGCCCAGCGCCTCGCGCAGGACGGCGGGAACGCGGCGGAATGGGCGCGGCTCATCAACGCGCTCGGCGTCCTCGGCGAGACGGAGCGCGCGAGCGCGATCCGCGACGAGGCGCTCTCGAAGTTCGCCGGGGACGAGACCGCCCTCGCCCGCATCCGCGAGGCCGCCGAACGCGCCGGGATCGGCGGGTGATCTTCGCCGAAATCGAGGCGTTCGCGGCCGCCCTGCCCCGCACCGGCGCGGTCGCGGGGCTCGACCTTGGCACGAAGACCATCGGCGTCGCGGTCTCGGACGGGCTGCGCGCGATCGCCACGCCGCTCGTCACGATCCGGCGGACGAAGTTCACCGCCGACGCGGCGGAGCTCGACCGGCTCCTCGCGGGACGCGAGATCGCAGGGCTGATCCTCGGGCTGCCGCGCAACATGGACGGCTCCGAGGGCCCGCGCGCGCAGTCGACGCGCGCCTTCGCCCGCAACCTCGACGCGCGCGCGCCACGGCCGCTCGCCTTCTGGGACGAGCGGCTTTCGACCGTGGCGGCGGAGCGCGCGCTCCTCGAGGCGGATACGACGCGAAAACGTCGCGGAGAGGTGATCGACCACGTCGCCGCGTCCTATATCCTGCAAGGCGCGCTCGACCGGATGGGCCGGATCGGGGCGCGGGCCGACGACGACTACGACTGAGGCGAGGCGAGGCGCATGGCGGACGACGTCTGGAAACGCGACGAGGTGGAGAGCCCCTGCGTGCAGATCTGCGTGATCCACCCGGAGACGCGCCTCTGCACGGGCTGCCTGCGCACGATCGACGAGATCACCGCCTGGTCGAAGATGTCGCCCGAGGCGCGGCGCGCGGTCATGGCGGCCCTGCCCGAGCGCGCGCCGCAACTGCGCCAGCGCCGCGGCGGGCGCGCCCGCACCCGCGCCCGGCGGGAGGGATAGCGCGCGCCGCGCGCCGTGGGCGGCACGGCGCTTGCAAGCGCCGTGCAAGGGCCTTCGCAAGGCCCTTGGCCGCGCCTCACGGCGCGGCGAGCCAGCCGCCGGGTTCGGCGCAGAGCGGGCGGAAGTAGGCGATGCAGCGGCCCTCCGGCGCGGCCGCGGCCCCCGCGCCCCAGGGCGCGACGCCGTGCAGGGCGCGCCTGTGGACGAGCACCGCCTCGCCCGGCCGGGCCGGCAGGGGCACGCGGCGGCAGGTCTCGAAGGCCCTCCGCCGCGCGGCGTGATAGGCCTCGGTCACGTCCACGTCGCCCCAGTCCTCCGGCGCGATACCGGCGAAGGCCTCCGCGAAGGCCGCGCGCATGATGGCGTGGCTGCCCTCCCAGACGACGAGCGGCGCGGCCTTGGCATCGGCCTCGCTCAGCGGCAGACCGAGGATCCAGCGGTGCGGCTCGCGCAGGTGGCGCCGCCGCGCCGGCCCCTCGGGCAGGAGGCCGTCGACATGCGCCGCATCCCGCCTGGCGCGATAGCGCAGGGCGGCCGCGCTCTCGCCCGCGCGGGGCTTCGGGTAGCCCGGGAAGACCGTCGAGAGCTGCGCGCGATGGAGCGGCGGCAACGGCCCCTCCAGCGCCGCGACCGCCGCGCGGAGCCCCTCGGGCAGCGCGGGGCCGCCCGCCACCCGGCCCTCGGCGTCGTTGGCGAGCGCGTCCACGCCGACGAACCACGTCCCCTCGCAGTCGAGCCAGCGCGCGCTCAGCGCCGGATCGGCCAGCGCCGCGCGCGCCGCCGGCCGCGCCGCCTCCGCCCAGGCCGCGAGAGCCGGGTCGAACGGCAGCCGCGCCCAGCCGCGCGCGGCGTAATCCGCCCTCACCATCCGAGCGCCTTGCGCAGCATGTTGCCCGCCACCAGAAGCAGGAAGACCGCGAAGACGCGGCGCAGGGGCGTCGGGTTCATCGCATGCGCGATCCGCACGCCGAGCGGCGCGGTCAGGAGCGTCATGGCGATCACCACCGCGAAGGCCGGCAGATTCACCGCCCCGATGGTGAAGGGCGGCCGGTGCGCGGGATCGATGCTCAGCAGGAGAAAGCCCGCCACCCCGGGCACCGCGATCAGCATGCCGAAGCCCGCCGCCGTCGCCACCGCCCGGTGGACGGCGACCCCGTGCAGCGTCATAAGCGGTACGCCGAAGCTGCCGCCGCCGATGCCCATCAGCACCGAGAGAAAGCCCACCCCCGGCGCGTAGACCGCCCGGCGCACGCCGCGCGGCATCTCCGGCGCGAGGCGCCAGTGCGGCTTGCCGAGGCCGAGGTAGAGCCCGATCGCCACGCCGAGCCCGCCGAAGAGCCCCTGCAGCACGGAAGAGCGCAGCGCCGCCGCGAGCAGCACGCCGAGGACCGCGCCCATCGCGATCCCCGGCGCCCAGCCCTTCAGGATGTCCCAGTCCACCGCGCCCTTGCGGTTGTGGCTCATCACCGAGCGCGCCGAGGTCACGACGATGGTGGCGAGCGAGGTCGCGAGGCAGATCTGCATGAGCTGCGGTCCGTCGTAGCCCAGCGTCTGAAAGGCATAGAAGAACGACGGCACCAGCACGATGCCGCCCCCGACGCCGAGAAGCCCCGCGAGCACGCCCGCCGCCGCGCCGATGACCAGAAGAAGGGCGAACATCTGAGCGAGCAGGACGGGATCGGGCATGGGGCCTCCGCAGGGTGGTGTGCGTCGGCGCCAGATAGACAGGGTTTCGCCGCCGGTCACAATGGGGGCGGAGCGGCCCCGTCGCCGCCTGCACTTTGAGAGAGGGCGTCCGCGCCGGCGCCTCCTGCCGCGCGCCCGGCGCGGTGGCGCGCCTCGACGCCTCGAGACCCGCGGCAGACCACGCAGTCACGCGCCCGGGCGGCCGGCGATCCGGCGTAATCGCGCAGGCCCGGCGTCGGCGCGCCGCGCCTTTTCCGTCCCATCGGGATGCGGCACGACATCACCTCGGTGCGCGTCACGCCGGTGAACCGCTGATGCGGCTCCCCGTGACGTGATCCCCCGGCGGGGATGCAGCGCAAGCCCGCGCCGCGCACCACCGGCCCGCCCATCCGCACCGCTCAGGCGCGGACCGCCTCCTCCTCCGCCTCCGCGGGCGCGACGGCGGCGAGCGCGGCCTCCACGAGCTCCGGCCCGGCCTCGGGCCGCGTCGCCCCGTCGGAGAGGATCTGGCGCCAGCGCCGCGCGCCGGGACGGCCGGCGAAGAGGCCCAGCATGTGCCGCGTCACCTGATGCAGCCGCCCGCCGGCGGCGAGGTGATCCTCGATAAAGGGCAGCATGGCGCGCACGGCCTCTTCCCGTGTGGGCGCGTGACCCTCGCCCCAGAGCCGCGCGTCGGCCGGCCCGAGGATGTCGAAGGGCCGGTGATAGGCCGCGCGCCCCACCATCACGCCGTCGAAGCCCTCGCGCAGGAAGGCCTCGACCTCGTCGAGCGACTGCACGCCGCCGTTGATCGAGAGCCGCAGGTCCGGAAAGGCCGCCCGCATGTCGCGCACGAGATCGTAGTCGAGCGGCGGCACGTCGCGGTTCTCCTTCGGGCTGAGGCCCTGCAGCCAGGCCTTGCGCGCATGGACGATCACATGCGCCGCCCCCGCCGCCTGCATCCGCGCGAGGAAATCGGGCAGCACCGCCTCGGGCGCCTGATCGTCCACCCCGATACGGCACTTGACGGTCACCGGCACGTCGACGGCCGCGCGCATCGCCGCCACGCAGTCGGCCACCAGATCGGGCGAGCGCATGAGCACCGCGCCGAAGCAGCCCGATTTCACCCGGTCCGAGGGGCAGCCGACGTTGAGGTCGATCTCGTCGAAGCCGGCCCCGGCGCCCATGCGCGCGGCCTCGGCCAGCTCCCGCGGGTCCGAACCGCCGAGCTGCAGCGCCACCGGATGCTCGCAGGGGTCATGGCGCAAGAGATGCGTCGCCCCCCCGCGCACCAGCGCCGGCGCGGTCACCATCTCGGTGTAAAGAAGCGCCCGGCGCGACAGCGCGCGGTGAAAGACGCGGCAGGCGCTGTCCGTCCAATCCATCATCGGCGCGACCGAGAGGCGTGACGCCTCCCGAAGCGTTGACTTTGCTTGCATTCTTCCAGCCTCCGCCTGCGCGAGTGCTACGCGTGTAGCACCGATTGCAGCCAATTTCCCCCGGTTTTTTCAGGTTCCCCGCGTCGCGGTGCTACGGCGTAGCACCGCCCGGGCCGCTCCCGATCCGACCGCCCGCGCCGGCAACGACGCAGCTCTCGGCCCCGCCGCGCCCCGCCCCGCGGCGAAACCCCCTCAGTCCGCGCCGCGTACCGGGATCGTCGCGCCCGGCTTCGGGCGGACGATGCGCTGCACGAAGAGGATCGCGGCGGCGGCCAGGACGCCGGCGACGTCGGTGGCGAGGCTTCCCTCGATCATCATCAGCGCGGCCGCGACCAGCGCGGCGCGCAGGAACCAGACCGCCCGCGCGCCGAGGAACCAGCCCTGCACCCCGGCCGACAGCAGGAACACGCCGAAGACCGCCGTCGCCGCCGCGCGCGCGATCTCGAGCCAGTCGGCCTGCATCAGGAGCGCGGAATTGTAGAAGAACATGAAGGGCACCACGAAGGCGGCGATCCCGATCTTGAAAGAGACGACGGAGGTCTCCATCGGGTTCGCCCCCGAGACGCCCGCCGCCGCGTAACTCGCCAGCGCGACCGGCGGCGTGATCGCCGAGACCACGGCGAAGTAGAACACGAAGAAATGCGCGGTGAGCTGCGGGATGCCGAGCTCGACGAGGCCGGGCGCCACCACCGACGCGGCCACGGCGTAGGCCGCCGTCGTCGGCATCCCCATGCCGAGCAGGATCGCGATCAGCATCGCGAAGACCAGCGCCAGAAGCTGCGAGGCGGCGGCGAGGCCGAGGAGCAGGTTGGAGAACCGCGCGCCGACCCCGGTGAGCGAGATCACCCCCACGATGATGCCCGCACAGGCGCAGACCGCGATGATCTGGATCGACATGGTCCCGGCGAGATGGAAGGCCCGCGCGATCGCGCCGAGCCCCATGCGGTGGGGCGTCAGCCAGCTCACCACCGCTGCGGCGGCGGTCGCGAGCGTGCCCGCACGGATCACCGAGTAGCCCTGGAAGAGCGCGTAGATCAGGATCACGATGGGCACGAAGAGAAAGGCCTGCCGCGCCATCTGCGCGAGCTTCGGCAGCTCTTCGTCGCGCATCCCCCGCATGCCGAGCTTCGCCGCCTCGAAGTCCACCATGAAATAGACGGCGACGAAGTAGAGCAGCGCGGGGATGATCGCGGCGACGGCGATCTCGGTGTAGGGGATGCCGGTGATCTCAGCCATGATGAAGGCGCCCGCGCCCATGATCGGCGGCAGGATCTGGCCCCCTGTGCTGGCCGAGGCCTCGATCGCGCCGGCGGTGCGCTTGTCGTAACCCACCTTCTTCATCAGCGGGATGGTGAGCGAGCCGGTGGCGACCACGTTGCCGGCGGAGGTCCCGTTGATCATCCCCATCAGACCGGAGGCGAAGATCGCCACCTTCGCCGGCCCGCCCCGCGCCCGCCCGGCGAGCGCGAAGGCGAAATTCACGAAGTAGTCGCCCACCTTCGAGGCCTGCAGGAAGGCGGCGAAGATGATGAAGAGGATGATGTAGGTCGAGCTCACCGCCGTCGTCGGGCCGAGGATACCGGCGTCTGTGTAGACCTGGCTGAAGAACCGCTCCCAGCTGATCGCGGGGGCGTTGAGGAAGCCGGGCAGGAACTGCCCCGTGAAGACGTAAAGAAGGAAGACCGCCGAGATCACGACCAGCGCGAGCCCGGCCACCCGCCGCGTGAGCTCCATGATGAGGAGCGTCCCCGCCACGGCGGCGATCGATATGCCGATGGGCGCGAAGGGCGTGCCGGTCGAGTTGCGCATCAATGTGCCGTAGATCGTGACGAGATAGGTCGCCACGGCCGCGCCGCAGACCGCCAGCACGAGGTCGGCCGGATGGATGGCGTCGCGCGTGCGCCGCTGCGCCCAGGACACGAGGATCGCCCCCACGGTCGCCACCATGAGCGGCACGCCGAAGCGCCATATCTCGGCCGCGCGGATGCCCGCGTCCATGCCGTTCCACGAGGTGCCGCCGGCGATGGAGACGGCGAAGGACACCGCCGCGCCCAGCGCGAAGACCGCAGGCGCCATCAGCGCCCAGGCGAGCCACGAGAGCCAGCGCCGCTCGACCTCCGGCGCGAGGGTGAAGGACCGCCCGGCATAAAGCACGAAGCCGAGCGCCAGCGCGCCGGCGATGTGCACGATCCGGAAGTTCCAGGTCTCCATCGGGAAGCTCGGCAGGAACGGCAGATCCACCGCCCCCCCGGTCATCGCCGAGATCGACAGCCCGTTGAGCGCCGCCATGTGGAAGGCCGCGTAAAGCGCGGCCGCCGTGGTGACCAGCCACCAGTGCCAGCCCCGGTAGAGCCGGCGGTTGCCCTCGACGGGCTCCTTGTCCACGCCCTCGGCGACGACGGGGCCTTCGGGCCGATCCTGCTGAGGCTCGGTGCGATCGGTCATGCGCTCTCTCCCGCGACACCGGGACGCAATCGCCCCGGATCAGCGCGCAGTGCAAGGCCCGGGCCGCCGTGACGCTGCGGCCTCGGGGGTGGACGGGGCGGCAGCGCGCCCCGTCCGGTCACGTCTCACTCGCCGTGGACCATGTCCGCCGGGATCTCGGCGCCCGCGTTCTCGCGGAACCAGCGCGCCGCGCCCGGGTGCCACGGCAGGAGCTGGTTCTTGTCCCAGTTCCCGGGCACCGTGGAGGCCGCCGCGCGGTGGATGTTCATCATGCGCTCGTTGTCGGACATCACCACGTCGGTGACCGCGTGCACGAAGCTCTCGGGCAGGTCGCAGTTGGCGATGGAGAAGTTCCACATCGAGACCGAGCGCGCCGGCTCCTCAAGCGTCTGGTAGGTGTCGGCCGTGATCGCGAACTCCGAGACCGGGAAGGCCTCGAGGATCTGCGCGCGCTCCTCCTCGGTGAACTCGATGATGTTGATATCGGTCTGCACCTCGAGCTGGCTCACCGCCGGGACCGGCACGCCGGCGGCGAAGGCGATCACGTCGAGCAGCCCGTCCTGAAGCTGACCGCCGAGATCCGACCAGCCGCCGTTGCGCCGCTCGAAGTCGACGCCGAGCGTCTCCATCATCCGCGGGAAGTAGGTGTCCGAGGTCGAGCCCGCCGGGCCGAAGCCGATCCGGGCGCCGTCCGGGATGTCGGAGATGCTCTCGATCCCGGAGTCCGACAGCGCCGTGATCGAGAACGGCGTCTGATACATCGGGAACATTGCGCAGGCGTTCGTCATCTCGAGCCCCGGCGCGATCGGGTTGGTCCCCGCGAGCGATTCCGCCGCCGGCCCCATCGTCGTCATGCCGAAGGCTGCGTCGCCCGTGTGCACGAGCGCCATGTTCTGCATTGGCCCGCCGGTGACCTCGCCGCCGCCCGAAAGGCCCAGCTCCTCGGCGACAAGGTTCGCCCAGCCCGAGCCGTAGGCGAAATAGGTGCCGCCCTGGCTCGCCGTGCCGACGGTGAAGCTCTCGGGCCAGTCGGAGCGGTCGTAGTCCTGCGCCGCGAGCGGCGCCGCCGCGACCGCGAGCACCGTCGCGGCGCCGGTCAGTAGTGCCTTCGTCATGGTATCCTCCTCACTGGATCGCGCGCCCCGATCACGCCGGCATGCCGTCGTACCCCTCCGGGCGCCGTGCACCACGTTTTGCGGCAAGCGCCCGCGATGGCAAGCCCCGCGACCCCACGGCAGCCCCGCACGGCGATGTTTCGCAGGGATCGCGGGCCTGACCCGGCGACGAACACGCGTTCTCGATCAGAGGCCACCCCGCCAAGCGCTTACGCTCCAAAACCCGGCTCGATGGCGAGGGCTCTGTAGCGACAAGAAGGCCTGGCGGGTGCGACACGCGCGAACCGGGCGCGAGGCCATCACCCTGAGCAGCCACGACCGGCACCTGGTCGGCCTTCTCGATATGACATGACCGCGCCGGACGGGAGTGACCGGACGATCGAGCGACCTCCGCAGATCAGAACGCCATCGTCCAGTCGAGCCCGATGCTGACAGCATTGGTATCAGAGGTTATCTTCGCGCCCGTCACGTCGAGCCCGAGCTGCCCGTTGGCGAGGTCGCCCGAAACACCGAAGCCGAGCGTCGGAGCGAAAAACGTCTCGTCGGCCGCGCCGGACCGGTCGATTTTCGCATAGCCCGCGGCCGCCGTAACGTAAGGCATGAGCCCGGAGCCGCCGAGCGCGCTGCCGTATTCGAGGGTGAGACCGAGATCGGCGTCGATCCGGCGCGACTCCGCTTCGGGCACATCTCCGGTGGTGTTGGTATAGGCCGGGATGTGCTGGTCGTATCCTGCGACCCGAACGAAGGGCCGGACTGTTCCGGTCTGGGTGGTATGGCTTCCGGATAGCCGGATCGACCCCGACAAACGATCCCCGCGGACGCTGCCGCCGGCGGCCTCGACCTTCGGAAGGGCGAACGCGACATGACCATCGACGACCAAGTCCTGCTCCAGCCTGCGCGCTCCGTAAATCCCGATGGCGGGGCTTCGCACCGTCGTCTCGACGCCGTTCAGCTCGGCCCGCACGTCTCCGGTGGCCACCATGAGGCCGAGGAGAGAGGATGTCCCGAACATCCGGTCTGCACCGACGACGAGGTCGAGGGACCGGCCGTCGATATCGCCGCCGAAGGCCGTCAGGCCCCCGGATATCCACAGGTTATACTCCGGCCGATGCCCGCGGCTGGCGCGGTGGCCGCTTGTCGAGACGTATAGATCCCGCGTCGCCGCGATGTTCGACGGGGGCGAGATCAGCCGCTCGCGGCTGGCGCGCGATGCGCCGGCCGTCATCACATCGACCTGCGTGCTGGCGGCGAGTTCCGCGGCGCGACGTGCAGCGTCCCCGGCGGCGTTTCGATCCGCATCCGGCGCCGGAAGAAGGAGATGCAGCGTCGACTCTTTCTGGATGTTGTAATCCGACAGCGTCCGTCCGTCTTCGAGTTGCTTGCCCGCGAAGATCAGGGTCTGTCGGTCCGGCGGCAGGCCCTCCTTGTCCTGAATCTTCTGGTTCACGCCTTCGATGGTGTCGCTGGGTTCGACATCGAGCGTGATGGTCTTCCCGTCGAGCGCCCTCACGAAGATCTGCATCGCGTCGGCAGACGCGGGAAAGAGGACGAGGAGCGTGACGACAACGAGAATTCCATTCAGGACGCGGCGCGCGAAGGGGATCATGTCGAAAGACCCGCGGGACGCACCGGAGAAAGACATCCGCGCTTCCCCAAAAGGTCAAGCGACCGGTCCCGCATCTCCGGATCGAGGGACGACCGCGCGGGGCCGGGGCGCATCAGTGGCGTCCATGCTGCGGGCACTGGGGCTGCCTCCGCTCTACCGACGCATACGCGTCACTCTACGATTTTGACGCCCCGGTCGAACGACCGGACCTTGAACGATGTTCGCCGGCGGATGGCGTCCTGCGGGCACATAAGGCGCATACGGGGACGCCCGGATCAAGCTGAATGGTCTCCCTGTCGCGTCGGATCTCGAAAGAGTTGGCCGGGCGGGCGCGAGCGGACAGCGGCATGGCGGGGTCATCGCCCGCCATGCCGGGATGCGGTCAGTCGAAGGACCGCAGGTAGATCTTGTCCGGGTTGATCTCGTAGCCCCACGGCAGGCCGGAGTTCTTCCAGCCGTCGACGACCCGCCGCGGCCCGTTCGGGTTGTCGCTCGCGGTCGTGCCCTGGAACCCGTCGACGACGACGTAGACCTCTTCGAGGCCCAGCCCCTTGAGCGTGGCGGCCGACGGCGCGCCGCGGCTGCCGCCCGAGCGGCACATCAGGATCACCGGCGCGGACCGGTCGAGGCCCTGCGCCGCGAGCGCGGCGAGCACCTCGTCGGCGAAGTCGGGGTTCCGCTCCATCGCGAGAACGGGCTTGCTCTCGTGCATCCGCGACGGGTCGACCAGCAGGAACGGAATGTTCACGTCCACGACATCGGTGAACCCGGTGAACATGATCTCGACCGGCTCGCGGACGTCGACGAAGAGCACCTCGTCGGGCCGTGACGTCTCCATCTCGTAGGCTTCCTCGGCGGTCAGGTAGAGGCCCCAGGAGGTCTGCTTCGCCGGATCCTCGGGCTCCGGGGCGGCCGTGGCGGCGCCTGTCATGGCCAGGGCCGCGGCGGCGGCCAGGATATGAGTTCGCATGGTCTTTCCTTTCGGTTGTGCGGGCCGGAGGGGACGGCAGGCGCCCCTGCCCGGCCCTTGGGTGATCTTCATCCCAGCGCCGTCTGCCGGCGATCGGCGGGCGCCGTGCGGACCCACCGCAAGGCCGCGCGCCGGCCCAACCGCCGATACGCCAGCGCAGGCGTCGGCATATCGGCGAGCAGCGGGCCGAAGCGGGCGGCCGCGTCGCCGTCAGGCCGGTTGCAGACCGTCACGCTACGATCGCGCCGGCGGATCCCGGGCATGTCGCCGGGCCGGATCTGCGGGCTGGCGGCGAGCGTGACGATGAGCGTGCGGTCTTCCATGGGGCGGCAACTCTCTTTTCGCGTACGGGTTTCAGCGCCTCAGAGGATCGCCAGACGGATCGCGTAGGCGACGACCGCGAGCGTCGCGACGGAGGCGAGCCAGAGGCCCACGAACCACGCGACGCGCTTGAGCCTGTCGGTGCGCATCAGTGGTACCCCGCGTCCGGATCGACCTTCCCGCGGAACACCCAGTAGGCATAGGCGGTGTATCCGAGGATCATCGGCACGAGGATCACCGTGCCCACCAGCGCAAAGGCGAGGCTGCTGTCGGGCGCGACCGCGTGAAGGAGCAGCGTCTTGCGGGCCATCCTCCGTGCTCCCGCCATCGCTGCAGGCACGTTTCAGGGGCGGCCCTCGCGCCGCAATGACGGCCGTCAATGAGGGGCCGCACCGGTCGCGGCATCATCCATCGCGTCAGCTGAGGAGAGCGGCAGATGAATATCGAAGGCGCGATGCACCGTGGCGTGGACTGGGCGAGCGCGGATACGCCTGTCAGCGAGATCGCCCGCATGATGAAGACGGACGACATCGGGGCGGTGCCGGTCGGCAAGGACGACCGCCTCGTCGGGATGATCACCGACCGCGACATCGTCCTGCGGGTGGTGGCCGAGGGCCGCGACCCTCACAAGGTGACCGCCGGGGACGCGATGACGCCCGGCATCGTCTATTGCCGGACGCATCAGTCGGTCGAGGATGCGATCCACCTGATGGAGCAGAAGCAGATACGCCGCCTGCCGGTGCTCGACGCGCGCAAGCGCATGGTCGGCATGCTCAGCCTCGGCGACATCTCGCATGCCGTGAGCCGCAACCTCGCGGGCGAGGCGATCCACGCGGTGGCCGACCATCACGCCTGAGCCCCGTCGCGTGCGTGCCGCCCCGTGGCCCCGGCTGCGCGTCCGCGCGGCCGCGCCGGCCGGTCCACATCCGGCACCGAGCGTCAGCCGGAAGGCGCAGGAACGCCACGACCGACCCTTGCGCCCGGAAGTCTTCCCGAGGGAGCCACGGGGTCCCGGGGCGGGGGCTCCGCCGCGAGAGACCCGCAGCCGCGCTGGTCGGGCGCCCGAAGCTTCCGCGGCCGGGGGCGCGAGCGCATCGCGCGTCCACCATCCGGCGTCGCCGGCCGATGGAGCCGATGCGCTGACCGATATTTCCGTTCGGGCTCGACCCGTGGTCGCACCCGCGGCGACCGGGCTCAGACGAACAGATCGCGCAGGGGCTTCTGCATGGCGTGCGCGACCTCCCGGAATTCGCCGTGCGAGACCTTGCTGCGCAGGAGCGCCAGCACGGCCGATACCGCCCTGTCCGGGTCCTCCAGCGGCTCCTTGGCGAAGGCTGCCTGCACCCGGGCGATGAAGTCCGCCTTGTGCCGCGGATGGGCCGGGGTGCGCGAGGGCACCCAGCCCTCGAAATACATCCCCCGGATCAGCACGGGGAGCTGCGCGGCCAGATCCGCCGCCTCGTCCGCGCCGAGATAGTCGCGCACGGCGTGCAGCACCTCGCGCAGGAGCAGCCAGGCGCGGCCCTTCTCCTGCCAGCCGAGATCCTCGCACAGCGCGTTCAGCCATTCGGCCACGACCTGCGGCGCGTGGTCGACCGAGGAAATGCCCGTCGTCTTCATCGTCGCCTCCCTTCGCTGACAGGGAAGGGACGCCGAAGGCCGTCGATTCGCCATAACGGCCGTCAACATCGCCGTATCGGAGTTCGGTGCGCGCGGACCCCTCGGCACAGTCGAGCCCGAGCCGGTCGAGCCCGGCGAGCAGGCGTGCGGCCGAACGCGGCGTGCCGAGTACGTCGCGGGAGGTCCGCCCCGCGGGCGCCTGACGGGCGGTCCTGCGCAACTCGCCCCATTGCCACATCAGCGGGACGAGAAGGATCTGCGCGGTCTCGTCGCGATCCTCGACGACGAAGGCCGGCTCTGCGCCCGCCGGGTCCGGGGCGCTGTCCTCCACGATCGTGGCAGCCGTAGCCTCGCCGCCGCCGCCCGGCGGTTACGGGCGGCGGCGTGGGCGTCAGGCGGGCCGGCTCAGGCCAGCAGGCGTTCGATCCGCGCCGGGATCGC
Organism: Rhodosalinus sediminis; assembly: GCF_003385555.1. Taxonomy (GTDB): domain Bacteria; phylum Pseudomonadota; class Alphaproteobacteria; order Rhodobacterales; family Rhodobacteraceae; genus Rhodosalinus; species Rhodosalinus sediminis. Next base: position 60,578 of record NZ_QOHR01000014.1, read on the forward strand.
CTGCCGGGCGATGCTGCCCACCACAGGGTCGGCGAGCACGCTCGGCACGCTGGCGCTCGGGTCCTGGAAGCCGAGGTCGTTCGAGTTGATGCCCGCGGCGAGCGACAGGCCCTTCTCGAAGACGCGCGCGCCGATGCGGTAGGTCCGCGCGCCCAGTTCGCGGTGGCCGAAGCCGTGCTCGATCGCGACGGTGCCCGGCGCGACGCCGGCCCGGGCGAGCACCGCGCCCTCCACGGTGCCGCCGGGGGAGCTCAGCCGCACCCGGTCGCCCGTCTCGAGCCCGAGCGCGGCGGCGTCCTCGCGGTTGAGCCCGATCGCGTTCGTGCCGCGCAGCTTGCGCAGGTGTTTGAGCGCGGGCCCGGAGGAGGAGAAGAGCTGCGACTTCGTCGAGACGACGCGGAACGGCCACTCCTCGCGCGGGAACTCCGCGTCGAGCGCCGTGCCGTCGGCGAGGCGCGGGCCCTGCCACGTCGGGCAGCCGGTGAAGCGCGCGCCGGTCATCGAGTTGCGCGCGCTCGCCACGGTCTCGTTCCAGATCTGCAGCGTGCGCCCGTAGCGGTGGCGGAGCGCGCCGTCGGCATAGCCCGCCGCGTGCGCCTCGAAGCGACCGCCGCGGTTGAGCAGGTAGCCGACACGGCGCCATTCCTCGGGCTTGAGCGTCGCGCGCATGAGATCGGCGAAGCGATCCACCCCGGTCAGCGCCATCTCGGCGTCGTCGGCCTCGGGCACGGGATCGCCGTCGAAGGCCACGTTCGCCCCGGCGCGCAGCCAGAAATCCTCGGCGCGGTGGAGCGGATGCAGCTGCCCCTCGGCGTCCGGGATCGCGCCCTCGCCGAAGCCGGGCAGGCCCATGCGCTTGGCCACGTCGATGAAGAAGGTCTCCATGTCGATGTGGCGGCCGTCGGGCGTTGTCCCGGTCAGGCAATCGACCACCGGCCAGCGCGCCGTGGCGTCCTTGACGGTGACCGCGCCCCAGGGCTTCGTCCAGCCCCAGGCCTCGTAGAAGATGCGGTCGGGCACGATGTAGTCGGCGTAGGTCGAGGTCTCGTTGATGAAGGCGTCGATCGAGATCATCAGCGGCAGGTTGCGCGGATCGCGGATCTTCTCGTCGATGGTCTCGCGCAGGCCGGCGACGCCGTAGACAGGGTTGCTCGACCAGGTGACGAGCGCGCGCGCCTTGTAGGGGTAGCCCTCCAGAAGCGAGGCGAGCCAATGCGCCCCCATCGGCTGCGTGAAGGCGTGCCAGGGCGCGCGGGCCGGATAGGGGTTTTCGCCAGCGGCGACCTTGCGGCTGTATTCGCTGGTCCGCTCGTAGGCGAAGCCGCCCCGCCCGGCGTCGACGCCGCGCGGCTTGACCTTGCCGGGGAAGCTCTTGAGATCGTAGCGCGGCCCCTTCGCCACGGCCTTGAACGAACCGCCGCCGGCCGTCGTGCCGCCGATGGCGTTCAGGTTGCCGACCAGCGCGTTGAGCATCACCACGCCATAGGCCGTGTAGAAGCCCGCGGCGTGCATCGTGCCGCCGTGGCAGTCGGCCGCCGCGCGCTTGCCGTAGGAAGTGAACTCCCGCGCGAGCTCGGCGATGCGCTCGGCGGGGATGCCGCAATCCTCGGCGTAGGCGTCGAGCGTCTTGCGCTCCGCCTCACGGCGCAGGAGCGCGAGGGAGGTGGCGACCTCCACCGTGCGGCCGTCGGCGAGGGTCACGCTGTCCTCGTGGAAGAGGATCGCCGGATCGCTCTGCGCGCCCGTGGGCATCGGCGTGCCGGTCGCCGCGTCGAGGCAGACGGGCTCCCCCGCGAGCGCCTCGTCCGCGCCGGGGTCGAGTTGCCCCCAGCGCAGGAAGCGCCCGGCCTCCGGCGCGTCGGCGCTGTCGATGACGAGGTGGGTGGCGTTCGAGTGTGAGAGCTCGCCCCCCGCCTCGGCCGCCGCCCGCGAGGGACGCTCGAGGAAGGCGCGGTCGTAGCGCTCGGACTCGAGGATCCAGCGGATCATGCCCATCACCAGCGCGCCGTCGGTGCCGGGCCGGATCGGCTGCCAGCGGCCGCGGTCGCCCGAGGCCTGCGTGACCGAGTTGGTCAGCACCGGATCGACCACCACGTAGCGTGCGCCGTTTTCGCTCCGCGCCCGCGCCATCAGCGTGCCCTGCAGCTTGAAGGGGTTGCCCGCGTTGCCCGGCGCCGTGCCGACGAAGAGCATGTACTCCGCGTGCCGATAGTCCGGCTTCAGGTGCGGCTGTTTCTTGAGGTTGTCGAGAAGCGCGGCGTAGCCCGCGCGCATCGACAGCCCGCAATAGCTCCGGTGACCGACGAGGTTGCGCGTCCCGAAGGCCATCTTGGCGAAGCGGGCCGCCATCATCAGCCGGCCGTTCTTGAAGACCGGCATCACGACGAGCTGGTTGGCCTTCGGCCCGAACTCCGGGTTCTCCGGGTCGATCGGCGTCTCGAGGTCGCGGATCGCGCGCAGCCCGTCCACGTGCCCCTCGCCGAAGAGGTCGCCGCCCTCGACCACCTCCTCGATCAGTTGCTCCCACTCGATCTCGACCCAGTGCCCGTCACCGCGTCCGCCGGCGCGCTTCAGCGGTTTGAGCACCCGGCGCGGATCGCGGTATTTCGCGAGCGCCGCGTTGCCCCGCCCGCAGGCGGTGGAGCGCCCGGCGAGGCCGGTCTCGCCGTGGCCCGAGAGCCCGGCGTAGCTGTCCTCGACCGGCTTGTCGTAGGCGATGTGCGGATCGGCCGAGAGCGGGCTGTAGGGGTTGCCCGTCACCCGCAGGATGTCGCCGCTCCGATTGTCGATACGCACGCGCACGCCGCATTTCGTCGTGCAGCCCTCGCACATGGTGTAGGCGACCCGCTGGTCGGGATTGCGCGTCAGCGTGCCGGCGGCGTCGATGCTGTATTCGGGCGCATGCGCGCCGCCGGTGACGCCGCGGGCCGCCTCGGGCGAGGTGAAGCCGCCGATCACGTCCCGCGCGGTGCGGGCGAAGCCGTGCGACATGGCGCCGAGCGCGGCGAGGGTCGTGCCGCCGAGAAGAAGGGACCGTCTGTTGAGGATCATGTCGGTGTCTCCGGGATCAGGCCTTGCCGGCGCGCGGGCCCGCCTGGGGGCCGCGGCGCAGCGCCGGCGCGAGATAAAGGTCGAGGACCGCGACGAGGACCGCGGCGAGCGCGATCATCCCGGCGGTGCCGGTCACGCTCTGCAGCGTCGCGGGATCGGTGAGCGCGGGAGGCAGGTAGCTGGCCGTCTCGACGCGCGACTGCGCCTGCGCGCCGGTGAAGAGCGCCCAGCGGAAGGCGAGCGCGCCCCAGACCGCCGCCGCGCCGGCGAGCCGCGCCGAGACCGCGCCGCGCCCGAAGAGCGCGAGGAGCGCGGGCAGCGCCAGCCCGAGGCCCGCGACGTGGCCCAGCACGGCGACCGGCATCTCCGAGAGCGCGAGGCGCGCCATGTCCGGATCGGCCAGCAGCCAGAGCCCGAGCGCGACGAGCCCGGCGCCCGCGCTCCCGGCGAGCGCCATGCGCAGGAGCCGCGCCGCGGCGCGGTCCGCCGCGCCGGCGATCAGCACCGCCCCCACGCCCGAGGCGAGCGCGGTCAGCGTCAGCACCACCGGAAAGCCCGCATTGTGCCAGAGCGGGCGCGCCGCGACGATCGCGGTCTCGCCCGCGGTATAGGCCAGCACGCCGAGGCCCGAGGCGGCCATGCCGAGCCGCAGGAGCCGCGCCGGCCCCGCCCAGCGGCCGAGCGTGTCGGCCACCGTCGCCATGAGCGTCGTCGCCACGAAGGCCGGCAGCAGCCAGGCGCCCCACCACATCACCGAGCGCGGCGCGGCGCCGAGGTAGAAATTGAGAAAGCGCGCCGGCTGGTGCAGGTCGGCCAGAAGCGGCAGCGGCGCCGACAGCGCCAGCACCGCCGCGACCCGCAGCGCCGGCCGCGCGGCCGCAGGCCCGCGGAGGAGGCGCAGCGCCTCCTCCGCGAGCGCGGCGGCGACCGCGGCGCCGATCACGAGGAAATAGGCCACGGCCCAGGGCCGCCACGCGAAGGCCTGATCGACGGAGATGAGATCGATGCCGGTCATGGCTCAGGCCTCCTCGTGGTGCTTGGTGTCGGGGGCGGTATCGGGGGCGGGGCCCGCGGTCCGGCGCAGGGCGCGCGCGCCCTCCTCGATCTCGACCTCCGAGACGAGGCGATCGTCGAGCCCGATGTAATAGACCTGCGGGCGGGTGCCGGCCTCGGGCTTCAGGTGGCGCGTGTCGTGCTCGGCGAGCAGGCGGCTCACCGCGCTCTCGGGGTCGCGCAGGTCGCCGAAGACGCGCGCGCCGCCCACGCAGGTCTCGACGCAGGCCGGCAGAAGCCCCGCGTCGAGCCGGTGGACGCAGAAGGTGCACTTGTCCGCGGTGCCGCTCTCGTGGTCGAGATGGCGCGCCTCGTAGGGGCAGGCCTGCACACAGTAGCCGCAGCCCACGCAGGCGTCCTGATCGACCAGCACGATCCCGTCGTTGGTCTGGTAGGTGGCCTTCACCGGGCAGGCCGGGATGCAGGGCGGGTTTTCGCAGTGGTTGCACATCCGCGGCAGCATGGCGGGCACCGGGCCGAACTCGCTCTCGATCTCGTAGACCGGCACGTGGGTGCGGTAGCTGCCCTCGTGCACGGTGTTCTCCATCGCGCAGGCCACGGTACAGGCCTGACAGCCGATGCATTTGCGCAGGTCCATCACCATGGCCCAGCGCGGCGTGTGCCCGTCGGCGGGGCGGCGTAGCGACGGCGTGGGCGCCTCGGCCGGCGCCGCGTCGCTCTCGCGCGCCACCGCGCCGGTCAGAAAGTTTCGTCTGGTCGTCATCTCGGCCTCCTTCGGGCGCGGATGCGGCGCCCGGTCGGAGACGAGGATAGGGAGGCCCCGCGCAGCGCGGAATCAGGGCGACTCCCCTATGGATAGGGGAAAACCCCTACACCGGGGCGGCGGCGCTCCGGCGCGACGTCCCCCAGGCGAGGGAGCGCCCGCAGGGCATCGCGGATGCGCTTGCGTCGGACCTCACCCGGGGAAAGGGACCGCGTCGCCGGTTTCAGTGACGCGCGCGCAGACCCGCGAGGACGCCGGCCGCGCCCGCGCCGGTGCGCTGTCGGCACGCTTCAGGAGAAATCGCGAAAGGCCGTGCAGGGCGCGGCGTCCGTCGCCGTCTCGAGCAGGCGATGCACCTCGACGGCGCTGCCCACCTCGAGCTTGGCGAGCGCACGCTGGCGGTGGATCTCGACCGTCTTGGGGCTGATGTCGAGGGCGCGCGCGATCTCCTTGTTGCGCAGGCCCTCGGCCATCACGCGCATCACCTCGAGCTCGCGCGCCGTCAGCGTCTCGAGCCGCTCGGCCGCCGCGCGCGCCCGGCAGCAGGCCCGCGCCGTATCCCGCGTCTCGGCGACGGCGTCGTTCAGGAGATCCAGAAGATCCTGATCGTGGAAGGGCTTCTCGAGGAAGTTCACCGCGCCGAGCTGCATGGCGGTCACCGCGTCGCGCACGCTGGCGAAGGCGGTGATCACCACCACGGGCAGGAGCGACTGGCGCGCGCGCAGCTTCTCGATCAGGCCAAGGCCGCTCGTCCCCGGCATCCGCATGTCGGTGACGACGCAGCCGATGCACGGCAGCCGCGCCTCGGCGAGGAAGGCGTCGGCGCTCTCGTAGGCGAGGGTCTCGTGGCCCACGGATTCCACCAGCCAGACGAGCGAGTCGCGCATCGCCGCGTCGTCCTCCACGATGACGATGCGCGGCGCGGCGGTCGGGCCGAACGCAGGCGGCGCGGCGGCGTCGGCGAGGCCCGTCATTCGGCGGCGTCCATCGGCAGCTCCATGACCGCGACGGTACCAGCCCCGGCCCGCGGTTCAAGCCAGAGGCACCCGCCGTGATCCTCCGCGATGGCGAGCGCCGTCGAAAGGCCGAGACCGAGGCCCTTCTCCCCCTTCGTGGTGAAGAACGCCTCGGTCGCGCGGCGGCGCGTCTCGTCGTCGAGGCCGGGGCCCGAATCGGCCACCGACACGCGCCAGGTCTGCCCCTCGCCCGTGGCGCCGACCGTCACCACCCCGCCCGCGGGCGAGGCGTCGATCGCGTTCTGGATCAGCGCGACGAAGACCTGCCGCAGGCGCGGCGCGTCGCCCATGACGGGCATCGGGACGGCCGGGCGGCGCCAGTCGAGCGTCAGGCCGGCGGCGCGGGCCAGCCCCTGCGTCAGAAGCACCGCGTCGTCGGCCACGTCGCGCAGGTCGAGGTGCGCGCGCGCCGCCTCGCCCCGGCTCAGGAAGGCGCGCATGGAGCGGATGAACTCCGCCGCGCGGTTGGCCTGCTCCACGATGCGGGCGAGGACCTTGTCCGTCGTCTCGGCGTCGTCGGTCCCGGCGCGGCGGCGCTGGCGCAGCCCGCCCGCGAAGGAGGCGATCGCGGCGAGCGGCTGGTTCAGGTCGTGCGCGAGGCTCCCCGCGAGCGTCGCCATCGAGGAGACGCGGTTGGCATGCGCCATCTCGGCCTCCAGCGCGCGGCGCGCGGCGGCGGCCGCCTCCAGCTCGCGCGTGCGCCGCACGACGAGGTATTCCACCCGCACCACATGCAGGAGAAACGCACCCAGAAGGATCGCGGCCACCGCGACCCAGACCACGTTCTCCGAGAGCCAGGCCCGGATATCGCCGGGCAGGTCGCGCTCGAAGGGGTAAAGCTCCAGCGCGCGATAGACCTCCTCGACCGAGGCGTAGCTCACCGGCGCGAGCCAGCCCGCCGGGTCGAGCGGGTCGGAGACCGGGCGCGCGGGCTGCGACAGGAGCGCGGCGAGCACCCGCGTCGCGGTCTCCGTCGGCACATGCGGCAGCGTCAGCATCGCCCAGCCGGGATGAAGATCCGTCGAGCGCGCGCAGTCGTCCGCCCCGCCCCGCGCGCCCAGCACGCGGAACGCCGCCCCGTCCACCGCGCCCTCGGCGACCAGCGCCTCGAGCAGGCAGGCGCGCAGGACGCCGGCCTCGACCCGGCCGTCGCGGAGCGCGTCGAGCACGCTCTGCTGCGGAAACCCCAGCTCCACCGTCTCGACCCGGCGCACGGCGGCGCCGAGCTCCTCGGCGAGGCGCTTCCGCGCGAGGAGATGCCCGCCGAAGGCCGCCGCATCGACCACGCCGAGGCGCCGGTCCACCAGATCGGGCAGCGCGCGCACGGGCCCCTCGGCGCGCACGACGACCGCCGCGCCGATCACGTCCTGCGGCCCGGGACGCGCGGGATAGCGCGCCGTGGCGAGCCGGCTCGCCCCGTGGCGGCGCACCAGCTGGAAGGAATGGCCCGGGTTGGTGAAGATGAAATCCACCTCCGCCCGCCGCGCCGCCCCGTCGAGCTCGCGGAGGGTGAGGGGCACGACCTCCACCCCGCGCGCCGTGAGCGTGCCGCGCAGATGGCGCGCCGTCTCGCGGAAGTCCCCGCGCGCCACCTCGGCCCCGCGGTAGGACAGCACGCCGATCCTGAGCGGCGTATCCGCGAGGGCCTGCCCGCCGAAGAGCAGCGCGGCGAAAAATGTGACGATGACCCGCATCCGCCGCAGCCGATAGCGCCTTTTCCGCAGGAGGTCCAACCTGCACGCGCGCTGCGGCGGCGCCTGCTTTCCGCGCCCCCTCCCGAGCCGACACCCGCGTTTCCGTCGCAGGAAACGGGCGCTGTCGTGGCCCGCCGGTCTACGGCCCAGGTCGTAGACACGACGGGCCGGCGGGCGCGCCCGTCGTCGCGCCACCCCCGGGTGGCGCACGGCCGCTTTGGGGGCGCGATGGGCGCTTGGGTAAGCTATGGGCATCCGCTCGGTCGCAAGGGGTCAACCCGCGATGTCGCTCGACGCCCGTGTCCGGCGCGTAACGCGCGGTTCCGCGGTCGCCCGGCCGCCGCCGTGATGGCGCATGCGCTCACCGACATGGGCCGCGTCGCCGTGGTGAGAGCCTTCGGAGCAGGCGCGACCCGCCCATGGCGTCGCGCAGAAAGTGTGCCATCGAAGGCGCCCGGGCCTGCTGGTCCGCGAGCTAGGCCCGAATTCGGGTGACACGGCCCGATCAAGCGGCGCGGGTTTCGGTGTCGCGCGTGTCCACGCTTTGGGTGAACGTGACCCTTCGATGACTTGTGGTAACTGGTTCGCGCCGTTCAGGCGGCGCCACGTCTTCGTGGCGGACTGAACGAGCTTGAAAACCATGAGCTTCGCCGTCTTCTGCGACAGCGCGCTCTTGGTTCGGACCGTGCGATGCCTGACGGTAGCGAGTGAGGGCCGTGGCCGCCACGGGTTCACGGCCCGGCCCAGATGTCACGGAGAAGGTCCCCGGTCGAGATGCCGCACAGGTAGAGCACCGGCAGAGGCGCATCGAGCGCCGCGCCCAACGGGGGATGCCGGAACTGCAGCGGACCTTCTTCTCCGCCGACACGCCCTCAGCCCGGTCCCGCACCTTCGGGCAGCGCACCTCGAGCGCGCCGATCCCGGTCTGGATGCTGCGCTCGGGCCCGTATACCCATGCCGCACGACCCGCTGGCGGCCGTCCGGCAACGTCTCCTCGGCATGGCGCGCGACAAAGGCGTCGGCCTCCGCCCGCCGCGCCGCCGCCAGCATGCGCCGTGCGCCCCGTCGCGCGCGATCTCGGTCAGCGGGTCGTCCACCGATCCGGGCAGGTCGAAGCGGGGCGATCGTGGTCTCAAAGTCCATGGCGTATCGCTCCTTCGGGAGGTTCTGGCAGGCTTGACGACCCGCCACGATACGCCGCCTTCGCAGGCCCCATCGCCTATTTTCGAGCATAGCTCAGAGCTTCGAAGTGAACGTTCAGGACGCGCTGCGCAAAGGGCGCAACCGCCGCATCAACCGGGCCTGGCAGGGTCAGCGCTGAGCGGAGGCGCCGATGCTCAACCCGTATCTGCGGCAACGGCCGACCCCATCCCGCGCCACCTCGGCGCCGCTGCCCGAGCGCGAGCTATGGGCCGAGGTGCTGATCGCGGCGCTGCGCGACGTAGAGAAGGGCCGCGACACGGGCTGGATCGGCACCCGCGACGTCCGCCTCGTCTGCACCCTCGCGGGCCCCGATCCCGACGCGGTGGCCGAGCGGCTCGCACCGCCGAGCAAGGCCGCTTGAGCGGGGCGCTGCGCGTAGGAAAATCCGAAGGTCGCCGCCGGTGACGCCGGGCGCGTAAGCGCCGGGTATAAAGGTTACGTCGCGGCGGCCAGGATAACCTGTCTGTCTGGACCTCGAGGCGCGGCCGAGACCGGCGGCGTACCTTTGCTTTCGCGCTGCGCGGCACCGTCTTTCGGGATGGCGGGTAAGCTGGCCGCGCCGCTCGCGCGGCTATGCGCAAGTGCCAATTTTTCTACCTAAAGTGAATGGTGGGTGGCGGAGACGATGGGATTCGAACCCACGAGACCCTTTCGGGCCTACTCCCTTAGCAGGGGAGCGCCTTCGACCGCTCGGCCACGTCTCCGCTGATGCGTATAGCGTTGCGGGCGCAGGACAGACAAGTCTTTTCTCGCGGGCCCGGACGCTCCTCCACAAGATCGGCCAACCTGCTGATCTGGCGCGGAAAGATCATCACGGCCCGGCCCTCAAACGCGTGGGGGCCGCAGCCGTCGCGCGCTGCCGTTCGTCGTGAGGCGATCCGGCCCACGGACGCGCTGTCACGGAAGGCGCTTGTGCGTCTCGGGGCGACCTGTCGTCTGTCGTCGCCTCGCGGCCGAGCGACACGCAGGGGCAGCACGCGCACGGGTAGTGTCGCACCGGATGGTGTAAGAGGCCGCGCGCGGAGCCCTCGGCGTAGCGCAGCGCGCGGCCGGGCGTGACGCTGGCGGTCATCGTCGATCTTCAGGAAGGTTCGGGTTGCGCGACCTTGAACCGAACGGAGATGACGATGACCGACGACAGAATGGCGCTGATCGAGCTGGTTGAGTGTGAACCGGCATGGAAAA
>NZ_QOHR01000015.1 GCF_003385555.1 Rhodosalinus sediminis
TGCCCAAGGGCCTTCGAAGGCCCTTGGCGCCCGGCTCCGGCTTGTGCGCCGCGACGGCCACCGTCATCCTGAGCGCATGACCGATCCCGGCCCCCCGCCCGCCCTGCGCCTTCGCGTGCTCTTCGGAGAGGGGGCCATGCTCGGACCGGGCAAGGCGGACCTGCTCGACGGGATCCGCGACGCGGGCTCGATCGCCGCGGCGGGCCGCGCGATGGGGATGAGCTACAAGCGCGCCTGGTCGCTCGTCGAGGAGATGAACGCCGCCTTCCGCGCGCCGCTCGTGGCGCGCACGCGCGGCGGGCCGCGCGGCGGCGGCGCGCGGCTGACCGAGACGGGGGAAGCGGTGCTGGCGCACTACCGCGCGCTCGAGCGCATCGCGGCGGAGGCCGGCGCGGCGGAGATCGCGGCGCTGCAGGGACTGCTCGCGGATATGTCCGATGAAAGATAACGCTTGCGTGGGCGCGGCGCGCCCGCAATATGTTTCGCGAGACATAACGCCAGTGGGAGATCGCCCCATGCCCGTCCGGCGCGCCATCGCCGCCGCTGCCGCCGTCGTCCTGTTCGCCGCCGCCTTCCCCGCGACGCCCGCCAAGGCGGAGCGGCTGACCGTCTTCGCCGCGGCGAGCCTGACCGACGCCATGGCCGCGGTGGAGGCCGGTTTCGAGGCGGCGACCGGCCACGAGGTCGCCGTCTCGCTCGCCGGCTCCTCGGCGCTCGCCCGGCAGATCGAGGCAGGGGCGCCGGCGGATGTCTTCATCTCCGCCAATCCCGGTTGGATGGACGAACTGGAGGCCGCGGGGCGGCTCGCGCCGGGCACGCGGGTCGATCTCCTGCGCAACGCGCTCGTGCTGATCGCCCACGGGCCCGGGGCCGCGCCAGTCGAGATCGGCCCGGAGCTCGACCTCGCCGCCCGTCTCGGCGCGGGGCGCCTCGCCATGGCGCTGGTGGAGGCGGTGCCGGCCGGGATCTACGGCAAGGCGGCGCTGGAGCGCCTCGGCCTCTGGGAGGACGTGGCGCCGCGGGTGGCGCAGGCCGACAACGTGCGCGCCGCCCTCGCGCTGGTGGCTACGGGCGCGGCGCCCTACGGCATCGTCTACGCCACCGACGCGCGCGCCGAGGACGACGTGACCGCCATTGGCACCTTCCCGGCGGAGACGCATCCGCCCATCCTCTACCCCGCGGCGGCGATCGCCGGGGCGGAGGGGCCGGCGGCGGCCTTCCTCGACTACCTCGCCGGGCCGGAGGCCCGCGCGGCCTTCGAGGCGGAGGGCTTCGCCGTGGTCGCGGACTGAGGCATGGACTGGCTCGGGGCGGAGGAATGGCAGGCGGTCGCGCTCTCGCTGCGCGTCTCGCTCTGGGCCACGGCGGCGAGCCTGCCGCTCGGGCTCTTCACGGCCTACGCGCTGGCGCGCTGGGAGTTCCCGGGCAAGCAGATCGTCAACGGGCTCGTGCATCTGCCGCTGATCCTGCCGCCGGTGGTGACGGGGTATCTGCTCCTTCTGACCTTCGGGCCGCAGGGGCCGGCGGGCCGGCTCCTCGCCGAGGTGGGGGTGGTCTTCGGCTTCCGCTGGACGGGCGCGGCGCTCGCCGCGGCGGTCATGGCCTTTCCGCTCATGGTGCGGGCCATGCGCCTCTCGATCGAGGCGGTGGACCCGAAGCTCGAGGCGGCGGGCGCGACGCTCGGCGCCTCGCCGCCCTGGGTCTTCGCGACCGTCACCCTGCCGCTGGTGGCGCCCGGCGTGCTCGCGGGGGCGGTGCTCGCCTTCGCCAAGGCCATGGGCGAGTTCGGCGCGACGATCACCTTCGTCTCGAACATCCCCGGCGAGACGCGCACGATCCCTTCGGCGATCTACGCCTTTCTGCAGGTGCCGGGGGGCGAGGGGGCGGCGCTGCGCCTCGTCGCGGTCTCGGTCGCCGTGGCGATGGGCGCGCTTCTGCTGTCGGAATGGCTGGCGCGGCGCGTGGCGCGGCGGGTGGGCGGCGCATGACGCTCGAGGTGCGGCTCCGCCACGGCTTCGGCGGTTTCACGCTCGACGCGGGCTTCGAGGCGCCGCCGGGCGTCACGGTGCTCTTCGGGCGTTCGGGCTCGGGCAAGACGACCATCGTCAACGCCGTCGCCGGGCTCCTGCGGCCCGAGGCGGGGCGCATCGCGCTCGGCGGGCGGGTGCTCGTCGACACCGAGCGGGGCGTCTGGCGGCCGCCGCACCGGCGCCGGCTCGGCACGATCTTTCAGGAGGGGCGGCTCTTTCCGCATCTCACCGTACGGCAGAACCTGCGCTACGGCGCGTGGTTCGCGCCCCGGGGCGCGCGGCGCGAGGACATGGGCCGCGTGGTCGAGATGCTGGGGATCGGCCCGCTGCTCGACCGGCGGCCCGGCGCGCTCTCGGGCGGCGAGAAGCAGCGCGTGGCGATCGGGCGCGCGCTCCTGTCGGCGCCGGCGGCGATCCTCGCCGACGAGCCGCTCGCCGCGCTCGACGCCGCGCGCAAGGCCGAGATCCTGCCCTACTTCGAGCGGCTGCGCGACGAGGTGGCGGTGCCGATCCTCTACGTCAGCCACGCCGCCTCCGAGGTGGCGCGTCTGGCCACGACGGTCGTCGCGCTGGAGGCGGGGCGCGTCGTGGCGACGGGCACGGCGGCGGAGGTGCTGGGCGACCCGGGGGTCAAGCCGCTCGGCCCGCGGGAGGCGGGCGCGGTGCTGGAGACGCGGATCGCGGCGCATCACGCCGACGGGCTGACCGAGCTCGACGCGGGCGGCGCGGCGCTCTTCCTGCCGCGGCTCGCGCAGGAGGCGGGCGCGGCCGTGCGGGTGCGCGTCGCCGCGCACGACGTGATCCTCGCGCGGGAGGCGCCGCGCGGCCTCTCGGCGCTCAACGTTCTGCCGGGGACGGTGCGCGAGGTGCGCGCCGGCGAGGGGCCGGGCGCGCTCGTCGCGCTGGACACGGACGCGGGGCGGCTGCTCGCCCGCGTCACGCGGCGCTCGGTCGCGGCGCTCGCCCTCGCGCCCGGCGTGGCGGTGCACGCCATCGTCAAGACGGTCTCCGTCGCGCCGGGGGACGTGGGCGGATGAGCCCGGCCGCGCCCGCGCCGCGACGCCTTTTCCGCCGGGTTTTCCAACGGGGCCCGACACGCTAAGGAGCGGTCATGCGGTGGACCCTGCCCAACGTGCTGACCGTTCTGCGCCTGCTCGCCGCGCCCGGCGTGGCGGTGATGTTTCTCTACTTCAACCGGCTCTGGGCGGACTGGTTCGCGCTGACGCTCTTCCTCGCGGCGGCGGCGACCGACTGGATCGACGGCCGCCTCGCCCGCGCCTGGGGGCAGGAGACGCGGCTCGGCGCGATGCTGGACCCGATCGCGGACAAGGCGATGGTGGTGATCGCGCTCATGGTGATCGTGGGCTATTCCTCCTACTCGCCGTGGATCGTGCTGCCGGCGACGGTGATCGTCTTCCGCGAGGTCTTCGTCTCGGGCCTGCGCGAGTTTCTCGGCGCGGCGGCCGGGACGCTGAAGGTCACGCGGCTCGCCAAGTGGAAGACGACGCTGCAGATGCTCGCCATCGCGATCCTCTTTGCGCAGGGCGTGTTCGAGCATTATCTGGGGCTCGAGCGTTCCGGCATGGGGCCGGAGCGGGTCGCGGCGGTGCTCGCGGGGGAGGCCGAGGACGTGCACGGGCTGCGCTGGATGCACCGGGGCATGGTCGCCACGGGCTACGCCGGGCTGACGCTCCTCTGGATCGCGGCGCTGCTGACGCTCGTCACCGGCTGGGAGTACTTCCGCAAGGCCCTGCCCCATCTGAAGGACTGACGCGATGGACGTTCTCTATTTCGCCTGGGTGCGCGAACGCATCGGCCTGCCGCGCGAGCGCGTCGAGACCGAGGCGGCCACGGTCGCCGATCTCGTCGAGGAGCTCCGCGCGCGCGAAGAGCGCTACGCCATGGCCTTCGCCGATCTCGCGGCGCTGCGCGTCGCCGTCGATCAGGAGCTGTCCGACTTCGACGCGCCGCTCGCGGGGGTGCGCGAGGTGGCCTTCTTCCCGCCGATGACCGGGGGCTGAGCGATGCGCGTCTCGGTGCAGGAGGCGCCCTTCGACTACGGCGCGGAATGCGGCGCCTTCGCCGCGCGGCAGGCGGGGCAGGGGGCCGTGGTCACCTTCGCCGGGATCGTGCGCGACACGCCCGAGGGCGACCTCGAGGCGATGGAGATCGAGCACTACCCCGGCATGACCGAAAAGGCGATCGCGGGGATCGCGGCCGAGGCGCGCGACCGCTGGGCGCTCGGCGACGTGGCGGTGATCCACCGCCACGGGCGCATGGCGCCGGGCGAGGTGATCATGATGGTCGCCACCGCCGCGCCGCACCGCGCCGACGCCTTCGCCGCGGCGGAGTTCCTGATGGATTACCTGAAGTCCCGCGCCCCCTTCTGGAAGCGCGAGATCACCGCGCGCGGCGCCGGCTGGGTCGAGGCGCGCGAAGCCGACGAGGCGGCGCTCGACCGCTGGTGAGGGGCGGGGGCGCGCCGGGCACGCGCCCTGCAGGTCGGTCGCCGGGTCCCGCCGCGGCGTGCGCTGGTGCCTGTGTCACGGCCGCAATGCCGGGCGAATTGGCCCGGGACATCGCCCGGATCGCGCCGGCTCGATCCCCGGGAGGGTCAGTGGTGGCGCGTGCCGGGCACGCATCCTGCGGGGCGGTCGCAGCGCGAGGCGTGGAGCGCATGCCGCCGCCCAACGCGACGACGCCCGTCAGGGCGGAGGAGCGCGCAGCCGGGCCGAACCGCGAGATCGTCAGGGCCACCGCCGGCCCCATCCCGGGGGCGTGACGCCTTTGCAACGCGGGGTAGCGGAGCCCGCGGACCTGTCGCCGAGCCCGGAGGACCGCGCGCGCCCGTCTCAGCCCGCGGCGCCGCCCCACGCGACGACGCCCGTCAGGGCGGAGGAGCGCCGGCTCAGCGCGCCTCGGTCCCGTCGAGCCGGGCGCGCAGTTCCTCGGCCTCGCGGCGGGCGGCCCGCAGGCCGTCCATCGCCGCGGCGCGTTCGGCCTCGGCCTGCTGCAGCTCGTTCGAGAGTTCGGCTTCGCGCTGCTGCATGTAGGTGATCGCCTGATCGCGCGTCTCCTCGGCGTCGTGGAGCTCCTGCGCCATGCGTTCCATCTCGTCCATGTCGGTGCGCGACACGCGCGTGAAGCGGTGCAGCAGCCAGTGCGCGAACCAGCCGAGGCAGAAGGCGACGAAGAGGATCGCCGCCGTGGCGATCACGAACTCGGTGCGAGTCATCCGGCGTCTCCGTCGTCGTCTGCGGTCTCTTCGGTGTTCTCGGCGTCCTCCGGCCGGATCAGGCTGAACTCGATCCGGCGGTTCGCCTCGCGGCCCGCCTCGGTGCCGTTGTCGGCGATGGGGCGGCTTTCGCCGTACCCCCGCGCCCGGAAATCCGCGGTGAGCACCCGGCGGTTGCGCAGCTCGTCCAGAACCGCCTGCGCGCGCGCCTCGCTGAGCTCGAGGTTCATCGACTCGCGGCCCTGGCTGTCGGTGTGCCCCGCGATCTCCAGCGGGATGGACCCGCAGTCGCGCAGGACCTCGGCGATGTCGTCCATCAGCCGCCGGGCCTCTCCGTCGAGGGTGGCCGAGCCCGGCTCGAAGGTGATCTTGCGCTCCTCGAGGAGCCCACGGATGCTGGCGATGCATTCCTCCGGCGTGGGTTTCGACGCCTCCGGGTCGAGCGCCTCGCGGTAGGTCACCTCGAGCGTCAGCCCATCCGTCCCGCCGAGCTTCTCGGCCATCAGCGCGGTGATCTCCGCGGTGGCCTCCGTGTCGCCGGTCTCGCCGCGCAGCTCAATCCCGTCGGGCGTCACGAAGAGCGCCCCGCGCGCCAGTTCGGCGAGGCCCTCGATCCCGGCCAGCACCCGCGTCTGCCAGCCCTCCGGCAGGCCCTCGCGGAGCTCGGCGGCGGTATGCACGACCTCGCTGCCGAAGCGGGCGCGCGCGAGGCTGTCGGCGACGCTCCGCGCGGTCTCGCTCGCCAGCGGTCCGCGTAGCTGCACCGCGCCCTCGGGGCTGAGCGTGGCGATGAACTCGGGCGCCGCGGCGTCGGTCTCCGCGTCCCTCGGGGCCGGGAGGGTGGCGTCGAGGCGGTAGCGATCGGGCAGCGCGTCGCCCAATTCCTGCACCACGCTCTCGTAGCGCCCGGCGTCGGTGCCGCGCGGCGCGACGAGGGCGACCTCGGTGTCCGTCATCGTGAGCGTGCCGCCGCCCATGCGGTCGAGCGCGCCGAGCGCTGCGCTCGCCGCCTCCGCCCAGTCGGGGCCCGGCGCGCCGAGGCCGAGCCGGCAGTCCGCCTTGCCCGTGAGCCCGGCCGCCGCCGCAGCCTCGAGGATGCGGGCGCGGCCCGCCTCGGTCGCCGCGGCGCAGGCGTCGAAGCGCGCGCCGGCCGCGTCCTTGACGAAGCGCAGCGTGAAGGGCGCGATCACCGGCCGCGGCGCCGAGATGCGCAGGGCGAGGCGCACCGCCTCCGGCGTGTCGCGGGCGATCGCGGCCTCGAGCCGGCGCCGCTCCGCGTCGCTCTCGGCCGCGCCCTTCACCGTGACGCGCCCCGCCTCGATCGAGATCTTCGCCCGCGGCAGTCGCTCCAGCGCGTCGAAGGCGGCCTCGAGCGCGGGGCGCCAGCCCTCCGGCGCGGGGTGCTCGGCCGTCTCCAGCAGGTCGGAGACCGGCGCGCCCCCGGCGGCGCGTTCGGCCCGGGCGCGCAACGCGGCGCGGTCGGTCGCGGCGGGCACGAGCCCGATCAGCGTGAGCCCGCCGTCGCGGCGCAGGATCTCCACCGAGAAGCGCGGCGGCGCCGGGCGGTCCGCCTCGGCCACGTTCACGTCGTCGATGAGGCGCGCGGCGTCCACGACCTCGCCGGCCGCCGAGAGCGCGCGGAAGCGCGCCGCCTCCGACGGCGCCGTGCCGAGGAGAAAGACCTGAAGCCCGTAAGCGTCCACCTCGGCCCAGTCGATCCCCGCGCGGTCGAGCACGGCGCGCACGCCCGCCTCGGACTCGCGCTCCACGACCCGCACGGCGACCGCGGCGGCCGCGGCGCTGAGCACGAGGGCGGCGGCGAAGATGGCGATGGTGGCGACGGACGGGGAGAGGCGCATCGGCGGTCGGGTCTCCGGGAGTGACGGCAAACTAGGCGCAGGCCGCCGCCGATGCAATCGCCGCCGGGGCGTCAGCCGGCGCGCTCACACAAAGAGCGCCGCGAGCGCGAAGAACGGCACGACGAGCAGCCCCGCGTCCCGGTTGGCGCGGAAGAGCGTCAGCAACCCCCCGTGATCGTCGAGGTCGAGCCGGCCGAGCTGCCAGACGAGGTGCGCGGCGAAGGCGACCGGCCCGCCGAGCGCGATCCCCAGCGCGAGGATATCGCCCCGCGGCGCGGCGCCGAGCACGGCGAGGCCCATCAGCGCGACCGCGGCCACGAGGAAGCGGCGCAGCCAGCGCGGCGTCTCCGCCCCGAAGAGCCGGGCGGTGGATTTCACGCCGATCAGCGCGTCGTCCTCGCGGTCCTGGTGGGCGTAGATCGTGTCGTAGAAGAGCGTCCAGGCGATCCCGGCGAGATATAGCGCCACCGCCGGCCAGGCGAGCGCGCCGGTATGCGCGGTGAAGGCCAGCAGCGCGCCCCAGTTGAAGGCGAGCCCGAGAAAGACCTGCGGCCACCATGTGAAGCGCTTGGCGAAGGGATAGACCGCCACCGGCAAGAGCGCGAGGATGCCGAGCGCGATCGCCGCCGTGTTGAAGGTCAGCAGGATCGCGAAGGCCACGAGCGCCTGCGCGCACATCCAGAGGATCGCGCCGCGCACGCTCACCTGCCCCGAGGGGATGGGCCGCCCGGCCGTGCGCCAGACGCCGCCGTCGATGTCGCGGTCGGTGACGTCGTTCCAGGTGCAGCCGGCGCCGCGCATCAGCCACGCCCCGATCGCGCAGCCCGCGAAGATCCAGAGGTCGTGCGGCCGCGCGCTGCCCGTGGCGAGAATGCCGAGCGTCAGCCCCCACCAGCACGGCAGCAGGAGAAGCCACGTCCCGATCGGCCGGTCGGCGCGCGACAGGCGGAGGTAGGGCCGCCACGCCGCCGGCGCGCGGCGGTCCACCCAGTTCCCGCTTACCGCGTCGGCGATCGGGCCGGGCTGTCGATCGTTCGGGGATCGGCCCTCGGCGGGCATGGGCGGTCTCCGGCTTGTCTCGCTCACCTGCTGCATAGGGCAGGGGGCGGGGCGCGTGCAAACGCTTCCCCCCGGCGCGGGGCGGCGTTAGAGGGGCGGCATGGCCCCGCGCGTGCGTCTCTTCGTCGATCATCCGCTGTCCGAGGGCGCGCGCGTGCCCCTCGAGCGGGCGCAGGCGCATTACCTGTTCAACGTCATGCGCCTCGGCGAAGGGGCGGAGATCGCGGTCTTCGACGGCCGCTCGGGCGAATGGGCGGCCGAGGTGGTCGAGGCGGGCAAGCGCGGCGGCGCGCTGGAATGCCGCAGGCCGACGGCGCCGCAGGGCGCGCCGCCCGATCTCTGGCTTCTCTTCGCGCCGGTGAAGAAGGCGCGCACGGATTTCATCGTCGAGAAGGCGGTGGAAATGGGCGCGCGCCGGATCGTGCCGGTGCAGACCGACCGCACCAACGCCGAGCGCATCCGCCGCGACCGCTTGCAGGCCCACGCCGTCGAGGCGGCGGAGCAATGCGGCGCGACCGTCGTGCCCGAGGTCGCCGACCTCGGGCCGCTCGCGCGGCTGCTGGACGACTGGCCGGAGGGCCGCGCGCTTCTCTATGCCGATGAGGGGGAGGCGGGGCGCGCGTCGCCCCTCGCGGGGCTCCTCGCGCGCGACGACGCCCGTCAGGGCGGAGGAGCGCCCCCGCCTGCTCCGCCCCCGCCTGCTCCGCCCCCGCCTGCTGCGCCCCCGCCTGCTGCGCCCCCGCCTGCTGCGCCCCCGCCTGCTGCACCCCCGCCTGCTGCACCCCCGCCCGCCGCGCCCCCGCCTGCCGCGCCCCCGCCTGCCGCGCTGCTGATCGGACCCGAGGGCGGCTGGTCGGAGGGCGAGCGCGCGCGCCTCGCCGCGCTCGCCGCGGCGCGGCCGCTCGCGCTCGGCCCGCGCATCCTGCGCGCCGACACCGCCGCGGTCGCCGCGCTCGCGCTCTGGCAGGCGGCCTGCGGGGACTGGCGGTGATCCGGCCCGAGGCCGCCGCCGCGCTCGCGCGCTGGCGCGAGGCGCTGGCGGGCCTCGCGCTCGCCGGCGCGGGGCTCTGGGCCGCGCTCGGCGCCTTCGGGCTGCTCGCCTGGCTCGGCTGGGCGGGCGTGGTCGCAGGCGCGGCGCTCGTCTTCGCCGGTGTCCAGCGCGGCCGCTTCCGCGGCCGGCAGGGCGGGCCCGGCGTGGTCGAGGTCGTCGAGGGGCGCATCGCCTATTTCGGCCCCGAGGCGGGCGGCACCGTCGCGCTTTCGGAGATCGAGGAGCTGCGCCTCGACCCGACGCGCGATCCCGCCGTCTGGGTGCTCGAACAGCCCGAGCGCCCGCCGCTCGCGATCCCGGTCAACGCGGCGGGCGCGGATCAGCTTTTCGACGCCTTCGCGGCGCTGCCGGGGCTGCAGACCGGCCACCTGCTCGCCGAGCTCGAAAAGGGCGGGCGCTGGCCGGTGGTGATCTGGGAGCATCCCGACCGCCGCGCGGCGCGGCCGCGGCTGCATTGACACCGCCGCGCGCTCGGACCATCCCTCCACTTTCAGCGAAACGAGGCCCGGAAGCTCCCCCATGTCCATTCCCCAGTCCGGCGGCGGGCCGATCGAACGGCGAGAGCAGCTCGCGGAATACCTCGAGGCGGGCTGCAAGCCGCGCGCGGACTGGCGCATCGGCACCGAGCACGAGAAGTTCGGCTATTGCCGCGACAGCCACCGCCCGCTGCCCTACGAGGGGCCGCGCTCGGTGCGGGCCGTGCTCGAGGGGCTGCGCGACCGCCACGGGTGGACGCCCATCGAGGAGGCGGGCCACCTGATCGGGCTCGAGAAGGACGGCGCCAACGTGAGCCTCGAGCCCGGCGGGCAGCTGGAGCTCTCGGGCGCGCCGCTCGAGCACATCCACCAGACCTGCGACGAGGTGAACGCGCATCTCGCCGACGTGAAAGACGTGGCCGACGCGCTCGACGTGGGGTTCATCGGCCTCGGCGCCGCGCCCGAGTGGCGCCACGACGACATGCCGATGATGCCCAAGGGGCGCTACCGGCTGATGACCGACTACATGGACCGCGTCGGCACCATGGGGAAGTCGATGATGTACCGCACCTGCACGGTGCAGGTGAACCTCGACTTCGGCTCCGAGGCCGACATGGTCAGGAAGCTGCGCGTGGCGCTCGCGCTGCAGCCGGTGGCGACCGCGCTCTTCGCCAACTCGCCCTTCTTCGAGGGGCGGCCCACGGGCTACAAGTCGTGGCGGAGCCGCGTCTGGCGCGATCTCGACGACGCGCGCACCGGCATGCTCCCCTTCGTCTTCGAGGACGGCTTCGGCTTCGAGCGGTGGGTGGACTACGCGCTCGACGTGCCGATGTACTTCGTCTACCGCGACGGGGTCTACGTGGACGCGCTGGGCCAGTCCTTCCGCGATTTCCTCGAGGGGCGGCTGCCGGCCCTGCCGGGTGAGACGCCGACGCTCTCGGACTGGGCCGATCACCTGACGACGATCTTCCCCGAGGCGCGGATCAAGAAGTTCATCGAGATGCGCGGCGCCGACGGCGGGCCGTGGCGGCGGCTCTGCGCGCTGCCGGCCTTCTGGACGGGGCTGATGTACGACCAGTCGGCGCTCGACGCGGCGTGGGACCTCGTGAAGGACTGGAGCGCGCCCTTCCGCGAGGCGCTGCGGATCGCCGCGGCCGATCTCGCGCTCGGCGCGCGGGTCGAGGACGTGCGGATGCACGACCTCGCGCGCGAGGTGCTGGCGATCTCGGAGGCCGGGCTGAAGGCGCGGGCGCGGCCGGGCGCCGGCGGGCTCTTGCCCGACGAGACGCATTTCCTGAACACGCTCAAGGAAAGCGTCGAGAGTGGCGAGGTGCCGGCCGACGAGCTCCTGCGCCGGTACCGGGGCGACTGGGGCGGCGATCTCTCGCGGATCTACGGGGAATATTCCTACTGACGCGGTCCCGGGCGGGGCCGTCCCGGGCGGGGCAGGGCGGGCGCGCCTCTGGACGCCTGCCGGGCGCGGTTCTATAAGCGCGCCCATGACCCGGGGTGTCGCGATGATCCGTCGAATTAGCGGCCCGGCGCGCTGACGCGCGGCCGGGACCTCAGGCGCCGGGTGCTCCGCGCCGCCGCTTCGACCGACCCCGAGACCCAAGCGAAGGACGCCACCGATGTCCGCCGACGACGCCGCCCCGCTGCCCGACTACAAGGACACGCTGAACCTCCCCGAGACCGCCTTTCCGATGCGCGCGGGCCTGCCGAAGCGCGAGCCCGGCTGGCTCGAACGCTGGGAGGAGATCGGCATCTACGACCGCCTGCGCGAGCGCGCGGCCCGGGATCCGGGGGCGCGCCCTCCCTTCACGCTGCACGACGGGCCTCCTTATGCCAACGGGCACCTGCACATCGGGCATGCGCTGAACAAGGTGCTGAAGGACCTCGTCGTGCGCAGCCAGCAGATGATGGGGCGCGACGCGCGCTACATCCCCGGCTGGGATTGTCACGGCCTGCCGATCGAGTGGAAGATCGAAGAGCGCTACCGCGCCAAGGGGCTCGACAAGGACGAGGTGGACACCGTCGCTTTCCGGCAGGAGTGCCGCCGCTTCGCGGACGAGTGGATCGACGTGCAGCGCGACGAGTTCAAGCGCCTCGGGGTGACCGGCTGCTGGGAGCGGCTCTACCTGACGATGGACTTCCACGCCGAGCGGGTGATCGCCGGGGAGTTCATGAAGTTCCTCATGTCCGGCGTGCTCTACCAGGGCTCGAAGCCGGTGATGTGGTCGCCCGTGGAAAAGACCGCGCTCGCCGAGGCGGAGGTCGAGTATCACGACCACAAGAGCCACACGATCTGGGTGCCCTTCGCCGTGCGCGACCGCGGGGCGGCGCCGGAGGATCTGGGCGCGGCGCGCGTGGTGATCTGGACCACGACGCCCTGGACCATCCCCTCCAACCGCGCGGTCGCCTACAACCCGGAGGTCGCCTACGGCCTCTACCGGGTGGAGGCGACGCAGGAGGAGTGCTGGGCCTCCGTGGGTGAGAACTTCGTGCTCGCCGACGCCCTTGCCGAGGACACGCTCTCGCGCGCACGGGTGACCGAGCACGCGCGCCTGCGGGACGTGACGGCCGATGAGCTCGGCGCGCTGACCCTCGCCCATCCCTTCGCCGGGCTCGACGGCGCGGACGGTTTCTGGGACTACGACGTGCCGATGATCGCCGAGGACTACGTCACCGACGATCAGGGCACCGGCTTCGTGCACACCGCGCCCAGCCACGGGGCGGACGACTACGACGCCTTCGCGCGGCGCGGCTGGCTCGACCGGATGACGCACAACGTGGGCGAGGCGAGCGAGTTTCGCGATCACGTCCCCTTCTTCGCCGGGCTGCGCGTCTTCGACGAGAAGGGCAAGGAGGGCAAGGCCAACACCGCCGTCATCGACAAGCTGGTGGAGGCCGGCGGCCTGATCGCGCGGGGGCGGCAGAGCCACAGCTACCCGCATTCCTGGCGCTCGAAGGCGCCGGTGATCTTCCGCAACACGCCGCAGTGGTTCGCCGCCATCGACCGGGCCGTGGGCGACGGGCAGGACACCTACGGCGAGACGATCCGCGCCCGCGCGCTGACCTCGATCGACGAACTCGTGCAGTGGACGCCGAAGACCGGCCGCAACCGCCTCCACTCGATGATCGAGGCGCGCCCGGACTGGGTGCTCTCGCGCCAGCGCGCCTGGGGCGTGCCGCTGACGGTCTTCACGAAAAAGGGCGCGCTGCCCACCGATCCGGACTTCCTGCTGAAGGATGAGCGCGTCAACGCCCGCATCCTCGCCGCTTTCGAGGAGGAGGGCGCGGACGCCTGGTACAAGCCGGGCGCCAAGGAACGCTTCCTCGGCAAGGATTACGACCCGGCCGAGTGGGACAAGGTCGACGACATCCTCGACGTCTGGTTCGATTCGGGCTCCACCCACGCCTTCGTCCTGCGCGACCGCGAGGACGGCTCGGCCGACGGTCTCGCCGATCTCTACCTCGAAGGCACCGACCAGCACCGGGGGTGGTTCCATTCCTCGATGCTGCAGGCCTGCGGCACCATCGGCCGGGCCCCCTATCGCGGCGTGCTGACCCACGGGTTCACGCTCGACGAGAAGGGCAACAAGATGTCCAAGTCGCTCGGCAACACCGTGGCGCCGGAGGACGTGGTCAAGCAGTACGGCGCCGACATCCTGCGCCTCTGGGTGGCGCAGTCGGACTACACGGGCGATCTGCGAATCGGGCCGGAGATCCTGAAGGGCGTGGCCGACAGCTACCGCCGGCTGCGCAATACCCTGCGTTTCCTCTTGGGCAACGTCGCGCATTTCACCGAGGCCGACCGCACCGCGCCCGAGGACATGCCCGAGCTCGAGCGCTGGGTGCTGCACCGCATGGCGCATCTCGACCGGGTCGTGCGCGAGGGCTACGACGCCTACGACTTCCAGGGCGTGTTCCAGGAGGTCTTCAACTTCTGCACCGTGGACCTCTCGGCCTTCTACTTCGACATCCGCAAGGACGCGCTCTACTGCGACGGCGACACCGCGCGGCGCCGGGCCGTGCGCACGGTGCTGGATCTGCTGTTCCACCGCCTGACCACCTGGCTCGCCCCAGTGCTGGTCTTCACGATGGAGGAGGTCTGGCTGGAGCGCTTCCCGGGCGAGGGCTCCTCGGTCCACCTGCAGGACATCCCCGAAACGCCGGAGGCGTGGCTGGACAGCGATCTCGCCGGCCGGATGGTCGCCGCGCGGACCGTGCGCCGGGTCGTCACCGCCGCGCTGGAGGTGAAGCGCACCGACAAGGAGATCGGCGCGAGCCTCGAGGCAGCCCCGGTGGTGCACGTCGAGGATCAGGGGACGCTCGACATCCTCCGGCAGATGTCCTTCGCCGATCTCTGCGTGACGTCGGATATCTCGCTCACCGCCGACCCGATGCCGCAGGAGGCCTTCCGCCTGCCCGAGGTGCCGGGCGTCGGCGTCGTCTTCGAGCGCGCCGAGGGCGAGAAATGCCAGCGGTGCTGGAAGATCCTGCCCGACGTGGGCAGCCACGCCCACCCGGGCGTCTGCGGGCGCTGCGACGCCGCGCTGGGGTGAGCGACGCCGAGATCGCGGCGGAGCTGATGCGGCTCGCCCGCGCGCGGGGGGCGGACAAGAGCTTCTGCCCCTCCGAGGCGGCGCGCGCGCTCGCCCGCGACTGGCGCGCGCTGATGCCCGAGGTGCGGCGCGTGGCCGCGACCCTGCCGCTCCGCGCGACGCAGAAGGGCCGCCCGGTGGACCCGGCGACGGCGCGCGGGCCGATCCGCCTCTCGCTCGCGCCGGAGTGACGCGGCGCGCGCCGCCGTCCGGCGTTTCGCGTATGGCGACAGTGTGCCGACGGCTTGTCCTGCGCGGCATTCAAGCGACATAATGGCGCCCAAATCGGGGGCTAACACGATATCAACCGCGGCCGGGCGCCCTCGCGCCGCGACCGTTTGTGCCGGATCGCGCCCCGGAGCCGAGATGATCGAGTTCGACACCGTCAGCAAGTCCTTCTGGACCGGCGTGCAGCGCAAGGTCATCCTCGACCGCGTGTCCTTCCGCGTGGAGCTCGGCCGCTCGCTCGGCGTGCTCGCGCCGAACGGGACCGGCAAGACCACGCTGATCAAGATGATGGCCGGCCTCGAGAAGCCCGACGAGGGGGAGGTGCGACGCCACTGCAAGGTCTCCTTTCCGCTCGGCTTCATGGGCGGCGTCATCACGAAGCACTCCGCGCGGGAAAACGCGCGCTACATCGCGCAGCTCTACGCGCTCGATCCCGACTACGTGGAGGCGTTCTGCCGCTGGCTCTGCGGGCTGGAGGAATACTTCGACCAGCCGATCGGCACCTATTCCTCGGGGATGCGCGCGCGCTTCACCTTCGCGCTGATGCTCGCGCTCGATTTCGACGTCTATCTCATCGACGAGGGGATGCCGTCCTCCACCGACGCGGAGTTCAACCGCAAGGCGGGCGAGATCCTGCGCGAGCGGCTGCGCACCACGACGCTCGTCATCGTCTCGCACCAGCCGCAGGTGCTGGAGAAGTTCGCGGTTCAGGCCGCCGTCCTGCTCGACGGCAAGCTCCACATGTTCGACACCCTCGAAGAGGCCCGTCAGCTCTATGACTACCAGACCGAAGGCTAGGAAGTTCCGCGTGCGCCGGCCCGCGGCCTCGGCCTCCGCCTCCGGCGCGGGGGCGGAGCGCGCGGGCGCCGCGGCCGCGGGGGGCGCGAGCCTCAGCGGCGAGGTGCAGAGCCCCGCGGAGGTCGCGGCCGCCGAGGAGGTCGAGGCGATCCGGCGCGAGGGGCTCACGGGGCGGCAGCTGCGCATGGCGCGCCGCGTCGCGCAGCGCCACGGCATCGCCGCCACCTCGGACCACGACGCGGTGCGCCAGTTGCGCGCCCGCGGGATCGACCCGTTCCAGCCCTCGCGCATGCTCGAGCTCGTGGTCCCCGGCGAACGCCGGCCCGACGCCTCCGGCGCCGGTCCGGGCGCGGCGGAAAGCCTGCCGCAGGTGCGCGAGACGCCCGCCGAGACGACCGAGCGCAGCCCGGCGGACCGCCGCGCCGAGGAGATCACGCGCATCCAGCGCGACATCGCCCGGCGCCGGCGGCGCAAGCTCGCGCTGCTGCTGACGCGGCTCGCCTTCTTCGTCTTCCTGCCCACCTTCGTCGCGGGCTGGTACTTCTTCGTGATGGCGACGCCGATGTACGCCACGAAGTCCGAGTTCCTGATCCTGAAATCGGACAGCGGCGCCAGTGCGGCGGGCGGGCTCCTGTCGGGGACGCAGTTCGCCACGAATCAGGATTCGATCGCGGTGCAGTCCTATCTCGAATCGAAGGACGCCATGGTGCGCCTCGACGCGGACGAGGGGTTCCGCGCGCATTTCGCGCAGCCGTGGATCGACCCGATCCAGCGCCTCGAGCCCGACGCATCGACCGAGGACGCCTACGCCCTGTATTCCCGCAACGTGAACCTCGGCTACGACCCGACCGAGGGCGTGATCCGGATGGAGGTGACGGCCGCCGATCCGGAGGTCTCCGCGCGGTTCTCGCGCGCGCTGCTGTCCTATGCAGAGGAGCGGGTGGACAACCTCTCGCAGCGCAAACGCGAGAATCAGGTGGCCGACGCCGAGCGCGCCCTCGAGGAGGCAGAGGCGGCGCGCCGCGAGGCGCAGCAGCGCCTCGTCCGGCTCCAGCAGGAGGGCGCGGTCCTCGACCCCGAGGGCCGGATCGCCGCACTGCGGAGCCAGATCAACAACATCGAGATGCAGATCCAGGACAAGCAGCTCGAACTCGCCGCGCTCCAGGACAACCCGCGCCCCAACGCGGCCCGGCTGGAGGGCGTGCGCGGCGACATCCGCCGGCTCGAGACGCTGCTCGAGCAGGTCAACGCGCAGATGACGGAGGCGACGACCTCGCAGGGGTCGCTCGCCGCGCTCGCCTCGCAGATCCAGCTCGCACAGGCGGATGTGACCACGCGGGACATGATGCTGCAATCCGCGCTCGAATCGCTCGAACAGGCCCGGCGCGACGCCAACTCGCAGACGCGGTATCTGACGACCTCGGTGCGCCCGCTGCCGCCCGAGGACCCGAGCTATCCCCGCGCGGTCGAGAACACGCTCTTGGCCTTTCTCGTGTTTTCCGGCATCTATCTGATGATTTCGCTGACCGCCTCGATCCTGCGGGAGCAGGTCTCGTCCTGAGCCCGAGCGCGGGTCGGCCCGCCCCGATTGATCCGGGCCGCCCGCGGGCGGCCCGCCAAGCGATAGACCGGCCGCGCCCGTCGCGGCCCCAGCGAAAGGCCCTGCCGATGCGTCCCCACCCCGAGAGCCGCCCGAACACCTGGGAGTTCCTCTCCGAGCCAATGATCGCGCCGACGGGCTTTCGGGAATACGACGCGCGCTGGCGCTACCCGGAAGAGATCAACCTGCCGGGCATGACGGCGCTGGGCCGCGGCCTCGGCACGCAGATGCAGCGCCGCGGCCTCCGCCCCGAGATCGCGGTCGGCAACGATTACCGGGACTATTCGCTCGCCATCAAGCAGGCGCTGATCCTCGGGCTGGTACAGGCGGGCATCCGGGTGAAGGACATCGGCCCGGCGCTCTCGCCCATGGCCTATTTCGCGCAGTTCCACCTCGACGCGCCGGCGGTGGCGATGGTCACGGCGAGCCACAACCCCAACGGCTGGACCGGCGTGAAGATGGGCTTCGAGCGCCCGCTCACCCACGGCCCCGAGGAGATGGCGGAGCTGCGCGACATCGTTCTGGGGGACCAAGGCGAACACCGCGCGGGCGGCGGCTGGGAGGTCGTCGAGGGTGTGCGCGACGCCTATCTCGACGATCTCGCGGGCGATTTCCGACTGTCGCGCAAGCTGCGCGTGGTCTGCGCGACCGGCAACGGCACCGCGAGCGCCTTCGCGCCCGCGCTGCTGGAGCGCATCGGCGCGGAAGTCATTCCGCTGCACACCGCGCTCGACTACGCCTTCCCCAACTACAACCCCAACCCCGAGGCCATGGAGATGCTGCACGACATGGCCCGCGTCGTGAAGGACACCGGCGCGGACCTCGCGCTCGGCTTCGACGGGGACGGCGACCGCTGCGGCGTGGTGGACGACACGGGCGAGGAGATCTTCGCCGACAAGGTGGGCGTCATCATGGCCCGCGATCTCGGCAAGCTGCACCCGGGTGCGACCTTCGTGGCCGACGTGAAATCCACCGGCCTCTTCGCCGCTGACCCGGAGTTGCAGAAGCTGGGCGTGAAGGCCGACTACTGGAAGACCGGGCACAGCCACATGAAGCGCCGCGTCAGGGAGATCGGCGCGCTCGCGGGTTTCGAGAAGTCGGGGCACTATTTCCTCGCCGAGCCGGTGGGGCGCGGCTACGACGACGGGATGCGGGTCGCCGTCGAGCTCTGCCGCATCCTCGACCGCAACCCCGAAAGCCGGATGTCGGATCTGCGCCGCGCCCTGCCGCGGACCTGGTCCACGCCGACGATGTCGCCCTTCTGCGGCGATACGGAGAAATACGAGGTGCTGGGCCGGATCGTCGGCAAGCTCGAGGCCAGGGCCGAGGCGGGCGAGACGATCGGCGGGCGCCCGATCGACCGCGTGGTGACGGTGAACGGCGCGCGCGTGATGCTCGACAACGGCGCCTGGGGGCTCGTGCGGGCGAGCTCGAACACGCCGAACCTCGTCGTGGTCTGCGAAAGCCCCGAGAGCGAGGACGAGATGCGGGCGATCTTCGCCGACCTCGACGCGGTGATCCGCACCGAGCCGGCGGTGGGGGATTACGACCAGACGATCTGAGCCGGGCGCAACGCGCTTGAAAGCGCGTTGCAAGGCGCTTGGAAGCGCCTTGCCCGCGCCCGGCGGCGCGGGCGAGGGGGCGCTGCCCCCTCCTGGCCTGCGGCCAGTTCACCCCCGGAGTATTTCGGCCAAGATGATGGGCGTGAGCGGCGGCCCCGAGCCGGGATGCCGCGGTGCGGCGAAGGGCTCGTGACAAGCTCCGGCGTCGGCCCTATAAGGCGCGCGACATTTCCACCATGGCGACGGACGGACTTCGATGACGCTGCAGGTTTTCGGCCACAAGGCCCCCGACACCGACTCCACCGGCTCGCCCATCATCTGGGCTTGGTATCTCTCCGAGGTGAAGGGCGAGGCGGCCGAGCCGGTGCTTCTGGGCGAGCCCAGCACCGAGGCGGCCTTCGTGCTCGAACGCTGGGGGCTCGACCACCCGCGCGTCGCGGAAAGCTTCGAGGACGGCACGCCGGTGGTGATCGTGGACACCAACAACCCCGCCGAGTTGCCCGAGAACGTCAACGCGCTCGACGTCAGGGCGATCATCGATCACCACAAGCTGACGGGGGGCATCGAGACGAAGGCGCCGATCGAGATCACCGTGCGCCCGCTGGCCTGCACGGCGACGATCATGCACGACCTGATGGGGGCGGACGCGGAGAAGATGCCCGAGGGCGTCAAGGGCGCGATGCTGTCCTGCATCCTGTCGGACACGCTGGAGTTCCGCAGCCCGACGACCACCGACAGGGACCGCGCGGTGGCCGAGGCGCTCGCCGGCGATCTCGGCGTCGCGATCCCGGACTACGCGGCGGAGATGTTCGCGGCGAAATCGGACGTCTCGGCGTTTTCCGAGGCGGAGCTTCTGCGCATGGATTCCAAGGCCTACGAGGTGGGCGGCACCGCGTTCCGCGTCAGCGTTCTGGAGACGACGAGCCCGGACCAGGTGCTCGCGCGGAAGGACGCGCTGATGTCGGCGATGCCGCAGGTCGCCCGCGAGGACGGCGTCGATCAGGTGCTGTTCTTCGTCGTGGACATCCTGCGCGAGGAGGCGACGC
This sequence comes from Rhodosalinus sediminis, assembly GCF_003385555.1. Taxonomy (GTDB): domain Bacteria; phylum Pseudomonadota; class Alphaproteobacteria; order Rhodobacterales; family Rhodobacteraceae; genus Rhodosalinus; species Rhodosalinus sediminis. Next base: position 19,549 of record NZ_QOHR01000015.1, read on the forward strand.
TCCTCGTGCCGAACGACCTCGTGAAGGGGGTGGCGGAGAAGAGCTTCGGCGTCGCTGTCGGCAGCGACACGGTGGTGCTGCCCGGCGTGATGAGCCGCAAGAAGCAGATCATCCCGAACCTCGCGGTCTGAGCGCGCCCGCGCGATCGCTCTGACGAGGGGCGCCCGGCGCGGCGCCCCTTTTTTCGACGCCGGAGGACCCCATGGCGCAGATCATCGAAACGCTCGACGAGATTTCCGCGGAGTACGACGCGCTGCTCGTCGATCTCTGGGGCTGCGTGCACGACGGCGTGCGTGCGCTGCCCGAGGCGGTGGCGGCGCTCGTCCGCTACCGGGCCGAGCGGGGCGGCGCGGTGGTGCTCGTCACCAATTCGCCGAAGCCCCGCGCGGGGGTGGAGCGCCAGCTCGACCGCATGGGCGTGCCGCGCGCGGCCTGGGACGCGATGGCGACCTCCGGCGACAGCGCGCGCGCGGCGATGTTCCGCGGCGTGGTGGGCCGGAAGGTCCATTTCATGGGGCAGGATCACGACGAGGGGTTCTTCACGCCGCTAGAGGTGCTCGACGATCCGCTGGAGATCGAGCGCGTGCCCCTCGCGGAGGCGGAGGGGATCGTCTGCACCGGGCCCGTCGATCCGATGGCCGACCCGGAGGCCCTGCGGCCCGAGCTGCGCGACGCGCGGGCGCGGGGGCTGAAGCTTCTCTGCGCGAACCCCGACATCGTGGTGGACCGCGGCGAGGTGCGCGAGTGGTGCGCGGGCGCGGTGGCCGCGCTTTACACCGAGATGGGGGGCGAGAGCCTCTATTTCGGCAAGCCGCATCCGCCGATCTACGATCTCGCCTATCGCCGGCTCGCCGCGCTCGGGCGCGAGGTGCCGCGCGCACGGATGCTGGCCATCGGAGACGGCACGCGCACGGATGTGGCCGGCGCGATGGGGGAGGGAATCGATTCGCTCTACATCACCAGCGGGCTCGCGCGGGCGGAGACGAAGACGAAGCGACAGCCCGATCCGCAGGCGCTGGAGCGCTGGCTCGCCGCCGAAGGGGTGTCGCCGCCCTACGCCATCGGCGCGCTGCGGTGACGCGGGCGCCACTTCGCTCTTGCTTTTCTGCGCGCGCGAAGTAATGAAATTACCGAGGGGCGCATCGTGGCGTCCGATAATTTCAGCGCTAGGCCGGAGGGGCGGATGTTGGACAACCTGCCGCGGGGCACGATCTGCATCGAGGACATCGAGATGGGCATGACCCGTCACCTGCGGAAGGTGGTGACGGATCAGGACATCGAGATGTTCGCCGAGGTCTCGACCGACCGGAACCCGGTGCATCTCGATGACGAGTATGCGCAGGACACGATCTTTCACGGGCGCATCGCGCACGGGATGCTCACCGCCGGGCTGATCTCGGCGGTGATCGGCGAGCAGCTGCCGGGCCACGGCACAGTCTACATGGGCCAGACGCTGAAGTTTCTCGGCCCCGTGCGGCCGGGAGACATGGTGAAGGCCGAGGTGGAGGTCACCGGCATCGACCATGCCAAGCGCCGCGTGACGCTCGACTGCCGCTGCATCGTGGACGGCAAGCCAGTGCTCAAGGGCGAGGCGACGGTGCTCGCCCCCTCGCGCAAGTTCGACTGACCGCAGGCGCGCATCGGCCCTGACGGGCCTCTTCGCGCGACGTCGCGGCGCCCGGGCCGCCCGCTTGCGCCGCCGCGCGCGCGGCGCTAGGTGCCTGAGCATGCGGATCGTGCGCGACCATCAGTTCACCGCCCCGGAGGACCGCGGCGCCGCCGCCGCCATCGGCAATTTCGACGGCGTGCACCTCGGGCACACCGCGGTGATCGACATCACGCGGGGCGCGGCCGCGCGCCTCGGCGCGCCGCTCGGGGTCGTCACCTTCGAGCCCCACCCGCGGGAGTATTTCGCGCCCGACGCGCCGCCCTTCCGCCTCACCGGGCCGGAGGCGCGGGCGCACCGGCTCGAGAAGCTGGGCGTCGAGCGGCTCTACGAGCTCAAGTTCAACGCGGCGATGGCTGCGCTGACGCCGGAGGGCTTCGCGGCGGAGGTGCTGCGCGACGGGCTCGGCTTGCGCCATGCGGTGGTGGGGCGCGATTTCTGCTTCGGCAAGGATCGCGCCGGCGACGTGGCCGATTTGACGCGCTTCGGCGCCGCGATGGGCTTCGGCGTGACCGTGGCCGACATGGTTACCGAGGGGCCGACGCGCGTCTCCTCCACCGCCATCCGCAAGGCGCTCTCGGAGGGGCGGCCGCGCGACGCCAAGGCGCTTCTCGGGCACTGGCACAGGATCGAGGGGCCGGTGATCGGCGGCGAGCAGCGTGGCCGCGACCTCGGCTATCCGACGGCGAACATGTCGATCGACGGGCTGCACCCGCCGCGCTTCGGGGTCTATGCCGTCATCGTGGACGTGCTCGACGGCCCGCATGCCGGCAGCTACCACGGCGCGGCGTCGCTCGGCGTGCGGCCGATGTTCGGCGAGAACCGCGCCAACCTCGAGACCTACATCCTCGACTTCGCGGGCGATCTCTACGGCGCGCATCTCTCGGTCGCGCTGATCGACTTCCTGCGCCCGGAGGAGAAGTTCGAGGGCGTCGATCACCTGATCGCGCAGATGGAGGCCGACTGCGCCCGCGCCCGCGCCGTGCTGGAGGCGCTGTGAGCCGCGATCCGATCGACCGCGCCGGTCTCGCGCCGCGCTACTGGGAGCGCAAGCGCCTAGACGAGATGACCCGCGCCGAGTGGGAGGCGCTCTGCGACGGCTGCGGCAAGTGCTGCCTGAACAAGCTCGAGGACGCGGACACCGGCGAGGTGGTGCTGACCCGGGTGGCCTGCCGGCTCTTCGACGACACGACCTGCCGCTGCGGGCAGTACGAGATCCGCCACCAGTTCGTGCCGGAGTGCATCGTGCTCACGCCCGAGACGATCCCGGATCACCTGTACTGGCTGCCGGCGACCTGCGCCTACCGGCTCCTTTACGAGGGGCGGCCGCTTTACGACTGGCACCCGCTGATCTCGGGCGATCCGACCTCCGTCCACGAGGCGGGCGTGTCGGTCCGCGACCGCACGGTGCCCGAGTTCGCGGTGGACGAAGACGACTGGGAAGATCACGTGATAGAGGAACCCCGCTGATGCAGTTCGCCTCCGACAACGCCGGCCCGGCGCACCCGCAGGTGCTCGCGGCGATGAGCGCCGCGAACGAGGGCTACGCCAGCCCCTACGGCGCCGACGCGGTCACCGCGCGCGTCACCGCCCGCCTGCGCGAGATATTCGAGGCGCCGGAGGCCTCGGTCCATCTCGTCGCCACCGGAACGGCGGCGAACGCGCTGGCGCTCGCGACGCTGGCGCAGCCGTGGCAGGCGATCTTCTGCACGCCGGTCGCGCATATCCACGAGGACGAGTGCAACGCGCCGGAGTTCTACTCGGGCGGCGCGAAGCTCGCGCTCGTGGGCGAGGGCGACCGCATGACGCCGGAGGCGCTCCATGCCGCCATCGCCGCCGAGGAGAGCCGCGGCGTGCACGGGCCGCAGCGCGGGCCGGTCTCGATCACGCAGGCGACCGAGCGGGGCGGGGTCTACGACACGGACCAGATCGCGGCGCTCGGCGCGGTGGCGCGCGACTTCGGGCTGAAGATGCACCTCGACGGCGCGCGCTTCGCCAACGCGCTCGTCGCGCTGAACGCGAGCCCGGCCGAGATGACCTGGAAGGCAGGGGTGGACGCGGTGAGCTTCGGCGCCTCCAAGAACGGCTGCCCGGGCGTCGAGGCGGTGATCTTCTTCGACCCGGAGGTCGCCTGGGAGTTCGAGCTGCGCCGCAAGCGGGGCGGGCATCTCTTCTCGAAGTATCGCTACCTCGCCGCGCAGTTGGAGGGCTATCTCGCCGACGGGCTCTGGCTCGAGAGCGCCCGGCGCGCCAACGCCGCCTGCGCGCGCCTCGCCGAGGGGCTGCGCGCCCTGCCGGGCGTCTCCTTCCTGCAGGAGCCGCGGGCCAACATGCTCTTTCCGCGGATGCCGCGGGCGATGCACCGCCGCCTTATGGAGGCCGGGGCGCAGTATTACCTCTGGGAGGGTGCGCTCGAGGGCGATGACCCGGAGGAGCCGCTCACCGCGCGGCTGGTCTGCGACTGGTCGATCCCGGACGCCGAGATCGACCGCTTCGTGGAGATCGCGCGCGGCTGAGGCGGGTGGGGCGCCGCGCCGCCCGTGCGGGCGGCGGCTTCGGCTTCAGTCACCCGGGCGGCGCTCGGCGCATCACCGCGCGGGCGGGGCAGCAAAACGTCTGGCATGAGATCGAGACTGCGGGCCGCCCCGCGCGCGGGGGGAATCCCCTCCGCTATAATGGCGTCGTCGTCGGCGAAACCGCCGACCCCGAGCGTGTGTGAGGGGAAAATCCCGGTCAGATGCCGGAAGCTCCCTGAGGAGCCGCCCCCAACGCGCGGGCATCTTGCGCGCGAGCGTCACCGCCTGATCGCGGTGGGCCGTCCTCGCTCGCGCCCTTGGGGGGCGGCCTCGGCTTCAGCCATCCGGGCGGCGCTCGGCGCTTCACCGCGCGGGCGCCGGGACCGGCCCCCGGGGCCGCCTGAGTCAGTCCGCGCGCCCGCTGGCGTCCTTGCCGAAGAGCCCCGTCAGCGCCCGGTGGATCAGCCGCGAGACGCTCGGCGCCGCCACCGCACGGAAGGGCAGGGGGCGGCAGACCTCCATCGCGGCGACGCCGACGCGCGCGGTGAGCGCGCCGTTGACGATCCCCTCCCCGAAGCGGCGCGAGACCCGCGACAGCAGGCTCCCGCCCGCCACCGAGTGGATCAGGTCGTCGCCCACCGCCACCGCCCCGGTCGCCACCAGATGCGCGAAGACCGCCCGCAGGAGCCGCAGGCTGCCGAGGGTGCCGGAGCGCCCGCCGTAGATCTCGGCGATGCGGCGGATCATGCGGACGTTCGCGGCGAGCGCGCCCACCACGTCGGCGAGCGCGAGCGGCACCAAGGCCGTGACGGCGGCCACCTGACGCGCTGCGGCCTCCACCTCCGCGCGGGCGCGGGCGTCGAGCGGGGCGAGAAGCTCGCGCTCGGCGAGGCCCATCAGCGCCTCGGCGTCGAACTGCTCGGCCTTGCGCTCGGCGAGCCGCCGGCGGCCCCATTCCGTCTCGCCGCGCCCGGCGTAGAGCGCCTCGAGCCGCGCGACGAGCCGGCGCGCGGCCTCGAGGTCGGCCCCGGCGTGGGTGGCGTCCGCCGCGCGGTGCAGCGCGTCGATCCGCGCGAGCCGCGCGAAGGCCGCGGCCTCCTTCATAGCGATTGCGAGAAGCACCGCGAGGAACCCCGCGAAGAGCGCCGTCACCCCCCAGCCGAGGAGCGGCTGGCGGTCGATGAGCCCCGTGGCGAAATCCCAGGCCGCGACCGAGAGCACGGCGGCGATCAGCGCCGCCGCCAGCCCCCAGAACCACCGCGCGAGGCGCGCGGGCCGCGCGGCGGCGAGCGCCGCGGCGCGCTGCATCGCCCGGCCCTCGGGCGCCTCGGGCTCGGGCACGGGGGGCGCCTCGGCCGGGGAGGCCGGCTGCGCCTCGTCGATCTCGATCTCCACGGGGCCCCGCCGCTCGGTCATCGCGCGCCGGCCTCCCGCCGCCAGTCGAGGCGCAGGTCCGGCAGCCCCTCGTCGTTGTCGCGCCCGTCGCCCTCGGCCACGCGGCGAAAGCCCGCGCGCCGGTAGAAGCGCAACGCGGGCCCGTTGGCGGCGAAGCTGCGCAGGCTCAGCGCCGGGCGCTCCATCTTGGCCCGGTCGAGGAGCGCGCGGCCGAGGCCCCGGCCCGTCGCCCCCCCGGCGACGTAGAAGGCGTGGATGAAATCCCCCTCCCGCGCGAGGAAACCCTGCACCGTGCCCGCCTCCTCGGCCACCGTGACCCAGCCGCGCGCGATCATGCGGTCGCAGTGCGCCACCGCCTCGGCCCCGCTCATCAGGCAGGGCATCCACGGGGTGGCCCGCGCGAAGCCGTGCAGGATCGCCCCCGCCGCGCCCGCGTCGAGCGGCGCGGCAGGCCGCAGGGTGAGCGCCGCCACGCTCACAGCCGGTCCCCGATCAGGAACTGCGCCGCCCGGTCGAGCCGGATGTGCGGCGGCCCCTCGCCGGGGCGCAGCGTCAGCGGCGCGGGCGCGAAGCGCGGCGCGGCGTAGTCGCCCGCCTGCCAGTCCGTCGCGCCCAGAAGCTGCGCGGGGTCCTCCGGCAGCGCCCCGGGCGAGACGGCCACCTGCCGCCCGTCGGTGAGCCGCCCGCGCACGAGATCGCGGTGCGCGCCCGCGTGCTCGCGCGTCTCCTCGGTGGTGGCGCGCAGGCTCGCGATCGCCATGGCGCGCGTCTCGGCGCCGGCGTATTGCGCGCGGTCGCGCGCCTGCCGCAGGAGCGCTTCCATCAGCGCGGCGAGGCGCGGGTGCTGGGTGTGGTGCAGGTGGTCGGCCTTGGTCGCGGCGAAGAGGATGCGCTCCACCCGCCGCCCTCGCAGGATCTGCGAGAGAAAGCTGTTCGTGCCGGGGCGGAAGGCGCCCAGCACCTCCGACATCGTGCGCGAGAGATCGGAAAGCGCCGCCGGCCCGTGCGCCACCGCGTCCAGCGCGTCCACGAGCACCACCTGCCGATCGATCCGGGCGAAGTGGTCGCGGAAGAAGGGCCGCACGACGCGCGCCTTGTAGGCCTCGAACCGCCGCGCCATCTCGCGCCGGAGCCCGCGGCGCGGCGCCTCCGCCTCCCGCGGGAGGGGCGCGAAGGTCAGCGCGGGCGAGCCCGCCATTTCGCCCGGCATCAGGAAGCGCCCCGGCGAGGTGTCCGAGAGCCCCGCCTTGCGCATCGCCGCGAGCGCCTCGGTGTAGCGCGCGGCGAGCGCCTGCGCCTCCGGCTCGCCCCAGTCGCGGGTGCCCCGCGCGTCCCGCGCCGCCGCGAGGTAGGCCGCGGCCTCCGGCTCGGGGCGCGTGGCGAGGCGGGCGAGCACCCCCTCGGCCCAGGCGTCGTAGTCCATCCCCATCAGGCCGAGGTCGAGCAGCCATTCGCCCGGATAGTCCACGATATCCAGATGCACGATCCGCGGCCCCGAGAGCCCGGCGAGCAGCCCGGTGGGCCGCACCCGGAGCGAGAGGCGCAGCTGGCTGATCGCGCGCGTGCCCTCGGGCCAGTGCGGCGCGGCGGCGGTCAGCGCCGCGAGGTGGTGCTCGTAGTCGAAGCGCGGCACCGCGTCGTCGGGCTGCGGCTGGAGGTAGGCGGCCTCGATCCGGCCCTCGGCCGCCGCGGTCAGGCCCGGCATCCGCCCCCGGTCGAGGAGGTTCGCCACGAGCGAGGTGATGAAGACGGTCTTGCCCGCCCGCGAGAGGCCGGTGACGCCGAGGCGGATCACCGGCTGAAACGCCTCGCCGATCGTGTCCCCGACCCGGCCGACCCCGCGGGTCAGTTCGTCGGCGAGCGTGCCTATCACCACTGCGTGGCCCTCCTTGCGCCGCGGCCAAGATAGGCACCCCCGCCGCTTGGTGCCAGAGGCGGGACCAGCGCCGGGACATCAGCGGGGCCGGAAACGTGGGCAGAGGCGGCGCCGAGGTGGGGTCGGAGACGGTGCCAGAGCCGGGGCCCGACGTGGCACCGGAGGCGGGGCCCGAGGTGGTACCGGAGGTGGAGTCCGAGGTGGCACCGGAACCGTAGCCGGAGGTGACACCGGAGGCGGGCCATATGCGGGACTGGAGCCGGAGAGCGGAGCGGCGCCGTGGTCCGGGTCGAGGCCGGAGCCGGAGAGCGGACCGGAGCCGCTGGCAAGGCTCGGGACCTACGCCGAAGCCCGAGGCTTCACCGGACGCGGCCCCGGCGCGCGGGCCTTGCCGCGCGCCGGGGCCGGCGCTATGCGCGCCCCCATGCCCCGCTACGCGCTGAAGATCGAGTATCACGGCGGCCCCTTCGCCGGCTGGCAGCGCCAGGCGGGCCCCGCCACCGTGCAGGGCGCGCTCGAGGCCGCGCTCGCCCGGCTCGAGCCCGGCCCCTTCGCCGTCGCCGCCGCGGGGCGGACGGACGCGGGCGTGCACGCCCTCGGACAGGTGGCGCAGGCGGAGATGGCGCGCGACTGGGACCCGTTCCGCCTGTCGGAGGCGCTCAACCACCACCTGAAGCCGCATCCCGTGGCCGTCGTGGCCTGCGCGCGGGCGGCGGGCGACTGGCACGCGCGCTTCTCGGCGGTGGAGCGGCGCTACCTCTTCCGCATCCTGATGCGCCGGGCGCCGGCGACGCATGCCGCGGGCCTCGTCTGGCAGGTGCCGCGGGCGCTCGACGCGGGCGCGATGCGCGCCGCGGCGGCGCATCTCACGGGCCGGCACGACTTCACCACCTTCCGCGCCGCGCTCTGCCAGGCGAAGAGCCCGGTCAAGACGCTCGACGCGCTCGAGGTCGAGGAGGTCGCGGGCCTCTGGGGGCTGGAGCTGTGGCTCCGCGCGCGGGCGCGCTCCTTCCTTCACAACCAAGTGCGCTCGATCGCCGGCACGCTGGAACGCGTGGGCGCCGGGGCGTGGCGGCCGGAAGACGTGCGCGCCGCGCTCGCTGCGCGCGACCGCGCGCGCTGCGGCCCCGTCGCGCCGCCGCAGGGGCTCTACCTTTCCGAGGTGCGCTACCCCGAGGACCCCTTCGCGTGAGGCGCTTCGCCCCTCGCGGGGCGCATCGCCGGGTCTCGCCTGCCGTACCGGTCGCCCCGGTCTCGTGCGGTGCCGCCGCCCGGGAAAGCCCGTCCCGACCCGCGAGCCGCGCGCCGGGGACCGACGCACGCCGCGCAGAGGCCCCTCTGCCGCGACCCGTCGCCGCCCCGGCCGACGCCGCGCCGCCCGCGCGCCGTGCCGCGACGTTGACTTGCCCCCGCCCCTCGGGCACTCAAGGGGCTTCTTCCGGAGGACCCAGCCCATGATCCCGTCCGTTCTGCCCACCTACAACCGCGCCCCGCTCACCTTCGTCGAAGGCGCGGGCGCCTGGCTGACCGAGGCGGACGGGCGACGCTTCCTCGACATGGGCGCCGGCATCGCCGTCAACGCGCTCGGCCACGCGCACCCGGCCCTCGTCGCGGCGCTGACGGAGCAGGCCGGGCGGCTCTGGCACGTCTCCAACCTCTACCGCATCCCGGAGCAGGAGGCGCTCGCCGACCGGCTGGTGGCCGAGACCTTCGCCGACACGGTCTTCTTCACGAACTCGGGCACCGAGTCGCTCGAGCTCGCCGTCAAGATGGCGCGCAAGCACTGGCACGCCGCCGGCGAGGACCGCCCCGAGATCGTCACCTTCGGCGGCGCCTTTCACGGCCGCTCCACCGCCGCCATCGCCGCCGCCGGCTCGGAGAAGATGACCGCCGGCTTCGGCCCGCTGATGCCCGGCTTCGTGCATGTCCCCTGGGGCGACCACGAGGCCCTGCGCGCCGCCGTGACCGAGCGAACCGCCGCCGTGCTGATCGAACCCGTGCAGGGCGAGGGCGGCATCCGTCCGCTGCCTGACCAGTGCCTCCGGGGCCTGCGGGAACTCTGCGACGCCACCGGCGCGCTCCTGATCCTCGACGAGGTGCAGTGCGGCATGGGCCGGACGGGCCGGCTCTTCGCCCACGAATGGGCCGGCGTCGCGCCCGACATCATGATGGTCGCCAAGGGCATCGGCGGCGGCTTCCCGCTCGGCGCGGTGCTCGCCACCGAACGCGCCGGCAGCGCGATGACCGCCGGCACCCACGGCGCCACCTACGGCGGCAATCCGCTCGCCTGCGCCGTGGGGCTCCGCGTGATGGAGATCGTCGCCGATCCCGGCTTCCTCGAAACCGTGCGCACGCGCGGCGCCGAACTGCGCGCCGGCCTCGAGCGGCTGGTCGCCGCCCATCCGGAGGTCTTCGAGGCAGTGCGCGGCCGCGGGATGATGCTCGGGCTCAAATGCCGCCTGCCCGCGGCGGAGGTGATGACCGCCGGCTTCGCCGAGGACGTGATCACCGTGCCCGCCGCCGACAATGTCCTGCGCCTCCTGCCGCCGCTCACGCTGACCGCGGCCGAGGCGGAGGAGGCGCTCGCCCGCCTCGACTGCGCCGCCCGGGCCGCCCGCGCCGCGGCGGAGGCCGCCTGAGCGGGTCTTCTTCTTGGTAAAAATATCCCGGGGGAGTCGGCGCAGCCGACGGGGGCAGCGCCCCCTCGCCCCGGCCGCAACGAGCGTTCCGCGATGACCCATTTCCTCGACATCCACACCACCCCGCCCGACGACCTCCGGGCCATGCTGCAGCAGGCGCACGCCATGAAGACCGCGCGCGCAGGCCGCCCGCGCGGCGCGCCGGACGAGACGCAGCCCCTCGCGGGGCGCATGGTCGCGCTCATCTTCGAGAAGCCCTCGACCCGCACCCGCGTCAGCTTCGACGTCGGCGTGCGCCAGATGGGCGGGCAGACGATGGTGCTCTCGGGCGCCGACATGCAGCTCGGCCACGGCGAGACCATCGCCGACACCGCCCGCGTGCTCTCGCGCTACGTCGACCTGGTGATGATCCGGACCTTCGACGAGGCGGTGCTGCACGAGATGGCCGAGCACGCCGACATCCCCGTGATCAACGGCCTGACCGACCGCACGCACCCCTGCCAGATCATGGCCGACCTGATGACCTACGAGGAGCACCGCGGCCCGATCGCGGGGCGCAAGGTGGTCTGGTCGGGCGACGGCAACAACGTCTGCGCGAGCTGGCTGCAGGCGGCGGGGCAGTTCGGCTTCGATCTCGCCTTCACCGGCCCGAAGCAGCTCGACCCCGAGCCCGAGTGGGTCGACTTCGCCCGCGGCAAGGGCGCCACCGTCACCATCGAGCGCGACCCGATGGCCGCCGCCGCGGACGCCGACCTGATCGTCACGGACACCTGGGTGTCGATGCACGACGCGCAGTCGGCGCGGGAGCGGCGCCACACCCTCCTGCGCCCCTACCAGGTGAACGACCGGCTGATGGCCGCGGCGAAGCCCGACGCGCTCTTCATGCACTGCCTGCCCGCCCACCGCGAGGAGGAGGCGACGTCGGGCGTCATGGACGGGCCGCAGTCGGTGATCTTCGACGAGGCGGAGAACCGGCTCCACGCTCAGAAAGCCATCCTGCGCTGGTGCCTCGGCACCTGAGCGGCACGCCTCCGGCGCGCGCCAGAGGCCAAGCGGTTTCGAAACCGCTTGGCCCGCGCCCGGGGCTGCCGGTGCGCGGGCGTCGTGTCGCCGCGCGGTGAGCGCGGTCCCGGATGCGCGCGTCCGGCCGAGGGGGCGCGCCAGCGCCCGGGCCTCGGGCGCGACAGGCAGCCGGCGCGTCACCGGTCCCGGCAGCCGCGGCCCCGCATCTGCGGCCGTCGCGTCGCAGCGCGTCGCCCTCCTCCCTGCCTGTCGGAGGCGGTGCAGGATCACTGGTGCGGAAGGGAGCGCGTCGCCCCCGCCTGACGCGCGACGACCGCGTGCCGCGGCCAAGCGGTTTCGAAACCGCTTGGCGCCCCGTCAGATTGGCCCCCCTCCAGCTGGTCGCCCGTCAGCCGCCCTTGCGCTTCGTGCGCAGCGTGGGCGCGGCCTCGGTCGGGTCCTCGGGCCAGGGGTGCTTCGGATAGCGCCCGCGCATCTCCTTGCGCACCTCGGCGTAGGCCCCGGCCCAGAACCCCGGCAGGTCCGTCGTCGTCTGCACCGGCCGCCCCGCGGGCGAGAGGAGCGTGATGCGCAGCGGGCGGCCGCCCACCTGCGGATGCGCCGTCCGGCCGAACATCTCCTGCAGGCGCACCGAGATCTCCGGCGCCTCGCCGGTGTAGTCGATGGGCACCCGCCGGCCGAGCGGCGTCTCGAAGGCGCCGGGCACCGCGCGGTCGAGCGCCCGTTCGCCCATCGGCCCGAGCCGTGCGCGCAGTGCGTGGCTAAGGTCGAATTGCGCCCAGTCCTCGGCGCTGCGCACGCCTGAGAGGAAGGGCAGCAGCCAGTCCTCCAGCGTCTCCATCAGCGCCGCGTCCGAGAGGTCTGGCAGGTCGAGCCCCGCCGCCCGGCCGAGCGCGACGCGCGCCTGCAGCCGCCGGACGGCCGCCGACGGGGCGAGGCCAAGGTCGCGCACGCCCTCGAGCATCGCCCCGGCCACGCGATCGGCCGGCACCTCGCGCCAGATCCGGTCGTCGAGCGCGATGGCGCCCAGCCGCTCCTGGCGCCGGGCGACGACGCGGCGCGCGCGCCGCGACCAGCGGCAGACCTCGACCCAGCCGATGCGCTCGGGAAAGAGCGCGCGCAGCTCGCCCTCGGTGACCGCCGCCGCCCGGCGCACCCGCGCCTCGCGCCGGTCGCCGTCCAGATCGCTCGCCACGATCAGGCGCGCCCCGGCGAGCGGATCGTCCTCGGGCAGCGCCGCGCCCTTGCCGCCCGAGAGCAGGTAGCGCGGCGCCTCGCCCTTGCGGCGCAGGCCGATCCGGTCGGGATAGGCGAGCGCCGCCATCGCGCCGGGCGAGAGGGGGCCGAGCGTGTCGCCCTCCGGCGCCGCCTTTTCCAGCCGCGCGGCCTCGGCCCGGAGGCGCTCCACCGCGCCGCGGTTCGGCGCCCAGGGCCGCTCCTCGGTGAAGCGCGCGGGGTCGCGCAGCGCCTCGAGCCGCAGGGACAGGTCCACCGGCGCCGCGCGGGGCAGCGGGTCGCGGTCGGCCATCAGCGCGGCGAGCGGCGCGGCCTGCGCGCCCGCGCGGGTCAGCATGTGGCCGAGCCGCGGGTGCAGCGGCAGCGCCGCGAGGCGGCGGCCGTGCGCCGTGACGCCGCCCCGCGCGTCGAGCGCGCCGAGCGTCTGCAGGAGCGCCACCGCCTCAGCGTAAGCCGCCGGGGGCGGCGGCGTGGGGAAGGGCAGCGCCTCGTGCGCCGCGCCCCAGAGCGCGAGCTCCAGCGCCAGCCCGGCGAGGTCGGCCGCCTCGATCTCGGCCGGCGGATGGGCGGCGAGCGCGCCCTCCTCGCCCTTCGACCAGAGCCGGTAGGCGACGCCCGGCGCGACGCGCCCGGCCCGGCCCGCGCGCTGCGCCGCCTCGGCGCGCGTCACGCGCTCGGTCACCAGCCGCGCCATCCCCGCCCCCGGGTCGAAGCGCGAGCGCCGCGCGCGGCCCGCGTCCACGACCACGCGGATGTCCTCGATGGTGAGCGAGGTCTCGGCCACCGAGGTCGAGAGCACCACCTTGCGCGCGTCCCGCTCGGGGCGGATCGCCGCGCGCTGCGCGGCGAGCGGCAGCGCCCCGTAGAGCGGCCGGATCACGCAGCCCGCGGGCAGCCGGCCCTCGAGCGCGGCGGCGGTGCGGCGGATCTCGCCCTCGCCCGGCAGGAAGACGAGCACGCCGCCCTCCGTCTCCGCGATGGCCCGCGCCACGAGATCGGCGGTCGCCGCCTCGAGCCGCGCGCCCCGCCCCAGCGGCCGGTCGAGCCAGCGCGTCTCGACCGGGAAGCTCCGCCCCTCGGCGCGCACCACTGGCGCGGCCATCAGATCGGCGAGCGCGGCGGTCTCGAGCGTCGCGGACATGGCGAGCAGGATCAGGTCCTCGCGCAGCGCGCCCGCGATCTCGAGACAGAGCGCGAGGCCCAGATCGGCGTTGAGCGAGCGTTCGTGGATCTCGTCGAAGATCACCGCGCCGACGCCCGAAAGCTCCGGGTCGGACTGGATCATCCGGGTGAGCACGCCCTCGGTGACCACCTCGATGCGCGTGGCGGCCGAGACGACGCTCTCGCCGCGGATGCGGTAGCCCACGCTGTCGCCTGGACGCTCGCCCAGCGCCTCGGCCATGCGCTCGGCGGCGGCGCGCGCGGCGATGCGGCGCGGCTCCAGCATCACGATGCGCCCTTGGGCGAGCCCGGCGGCGTCGAGCGCGAGGGGCACGCGCGTGGTCTTGCCCGCGCCCGGCGGCGCCTCCAGCACCGCGCGGCGGCGGGCGCGGAGCGCGTCGAGCAGCTCCGGCAGGGCGGCGTCGATCGGGAGCGGCTGGGCCATCGGCGGCGGTTATCACGCCCGCGCGCGGCGGCGTCCAGAGGGCGGCGGTGCGCAAGCCGCTTGCAAGCGGCTTGCGCCCGGCGTCGAGGGGGGTGGACACCGCCCCGGGCTTCGCGTCATCTCGGCGCGCCCGAAAGGAGGCCGCGCATGGACATCGACCCTCTCGCCCGCGCCGTGGCGCAGGGCGACCGCCGCGCGCTCGCGCGCGCGATCACGCTGATCGAAAGCGGGCGCGACGATCACCGCGCGCAGGCGGTCGCGCTGCTCGAGGCGCTCAAGGACACCGGCCGCGAGGCGCTGCGCATCGGCCTGTCGGGCACGCCCGGCGTCGGCAAGTCGAGCTTCATCGAGGCCTTCGGGCTGATGCTGATCGCGCGCGGGCTGCGCGTCGCGGTGCTCGCCGTCGATCCCTCGAGCGCGCGCTCGGGCGGCTCGATCCTCGGCGACAAGACGCGGATGGAACAGCTCTCCCGCGCGCCGGAGGCCTTCATCCGCCCCTCGCCCGCGCAGAGCCAGCTCGGCGGCGTGGCGCGGCGCACGCGCGAGTCGGTCGCGCTCTGCGAGGCGGCGGGCTTCGACGTGGTGCTGATCGAGACCGTGGGCGTCGGCCAGTCCGAGACGGCGGTGGCGGAGATGTCGGATCTCTTCGCGCTCCTGCTCGCGCCGGCGGGCGGCGACGAGCTGCAGGGGGTCAAGCGCGGCATCATGGAGATCGCGGACCTGATCCTCGTCAACAAGGCCGACGGCGCGCTGCGCGAGGCGGCGGTGCGCACCTGCGCGGATTACGCGGGCGCGCTGCGCCTTTTGCGCAAGCGCCCGGAGGACCCGGAGGATTTTCCGAAGGCGCTCACCGTCTCGGCGCATACCGGCGACGGGCTGGAGAGCGCCTGGACCGAGATGCAGGCGCTCGCCGACTGGCGGCGGGAGACCGGGCATTTCGCCGCGCGCCGGGCCGAGCAGGCGGCGGCCTGGTTCGCCGCGGAGGTGCGCGAGGGGCTTCTGGCGCGCCTCACCCGCGACGCGGAGACGCGCGCGCGGATGGAGGCGATGACGGCGCGCGTGCGCGCCGGCGAGGTGACGCCCGAGGGCGCCGCGGCGGAGATCCTCGCCGCGCTCTGAGGCGGGGCCGCCGCGGGGCGGGGCCGCGGGCCGGCGTCGATCCGGCGCAGGCGCGGCCGGCCCGCGCTTTTGGTCCCGCGCGCGCAAGCCGCGCGGGGCAGGTGCGCCGGGATTCCCGGTTGACAGGGGCGCCGCGCTGGTGTTGAAGCACGCGACGACGTGCCGGCCCCGCCGAGGCGGGCCGATTGTTTTCTTTCTCGCCGAGCCGAGACCGCCAAGTCACGAGGATGCCATGTCGCGCCGCTGCGAACTGACCGGAAAAGGCCCGATGGTGGGCAACAACGTCAGCCACGCCAACAACAAGACCAAGCGTCGGTTCATGCCGAACCTGAACGACGTCACGCTCCAGTCCGAGGCGCTGGGCCGCGGCGTCAAGCTGCGGATCACCGCCTCCGCGCTGCGCACGGTCGATCACCGCGGCGGGCTGGACGCCTTCCTCGCCAAGGCCAAGGACGACGAGCTTTCGCCAAAGGCGCTCAAGATCAAGCGCGAGATCGCCGCGGCCCGCGCCGCGGAGGCCTGAGGCGCGCATGGCGCCGGCCGCGCGGCCGTCCTGACGTGCCGGGCGTGACGCTGCGCGCCTGTCTCTCCGCCCTGCTCGCCGTGACGCTCGTCGTCACGGCGCAGACGCTCGCCGCCGCGCGGGCGCAGCCGGCTCCGGCCGGAACCATGGTGATCTGCGCCGCGCAGGGGCTCGTCACCGTGGCGGTGGATGCGCAGGGCGAGCCGGTCGGCCCGCCGCACATCTGCCCCGACGGGGCGCTCGCGCTCATGGCCGGGCCGGCGCCCGTGGCCGCGCCGCTCTCCCGCGCCGACGTCACGCAGGTCGCGCGCGCCTTCGACACCCGGGCGCGGGCGCCCTTGCAGCCCTTCGTCCCCTTCGCGGCGCGCGCGCCGCCGCGCTTCCTCTGATCCGCGCTTTCCGTCAGATTTCACCGCGACAGAGGAGACGGCCCATGCCGCTCAAACCCCTGATGATCGCCGGCGCGCTCGCGCTGGCCGCCCTGCCCGCCGCCGCCGGGACCGGCATCGTGATCGAGGACGCCTACGCCCGCAGTTCCGGCATGATGGCCGCCTCGGGCGCGGCCTTCATGACGATCGAGAACCGCACCGGCACCGACGACCGCCTGATCGGCGCCGCCTCCGAGGTGGCCGAACGCACCGAGCTTCACACCCACGAAGAGGACGACATGGGCGTGATGCGCATGATCCACGTCGAGGAGGGCTTCCCGCTCCCCGCCGGGGAGACGCTGTCGCTCGCCCGCGGCGGGCGGCACGTCATGTTCCTCGGGCTGGCCGAGCCCTTCGAGCAGGGCGACAGCGTGACGCTCACGCTGGAGTTCCGGGAGGCCGGCGAGGTCACGGTCGAGGTGCCCGTCGATCTCGAGCGCATGCCGGCGCACGGCCACTCGATGAACTGAGACCCCGGGGGCGGCGCGGCCTGTGCCGCCCCTCAGCTGCCCGTGCGCTCGGCGAGGATGCGGCGCAGGACGGGGCGCGCCTCGTCCAGCGTCATGCCCGCCTCGAGCCGCGGGTCGTAGAGCATCCGCAGCAGCATCTCGTCGTGGCTCGTCAGCAGGGCGAACTCGTCGTCGTCGTTGAAGATCGAGGGCCGCGCGCGCGGGCTGTCGTTGGCGAGGCCGAGGCCCTGCGCGACTTCCTCGTGGATGCAGGAGCGCCGCATCAGGTCGGGATGCTCCGCCCGGATGAAGGCGATGGCCTGATCGTAGCGCTGCCCGCCCGGGTCCTCGGAGAAGGCGAAGACGAGGCAATGCACGGCCCGCGGCAGATCGCGGATGATGCCGAGCGCGTTGGCGTCGATGTCGGGCACGAGCGCGCGAATGCGGCGCAGCGCCCGGGCGCGGTCGTCCTCTCCCATGAAAAGGACGTGAAAATTGGCCGATCCGCCCTCGGTGTAGGTGATCGGATGCCCGGTGACCCGCGCCAGCCGGGCGGTGTAGGCGCGCAACGCGTTCTCGTCGCGCGTGCGTTGCGCGGGCGGGACGCTCGCGCCGAACTCCGCCGTGACGCGCACCGGGCCGGGCCAGCGCTTGAGCCGGCCGGAGGTGTCGGCAGCGCGGCGCAGGCCGCCGCCGCGCACGTATTCCTCGTAGAAGGCGATGCGCTCGAAGTTGCGGAGCAGATCGCGCGCGCCGTAGCGCGTGTCCGGTCCGCCGCCGTCGGTGCGCAGGAGCCCCCGCGCGAGCAGGTCGTCCTGCAGCCGCGCGTAATGGGCCGCGAGCGCGCGGCTCTCCTCGGAGCGGCCGGCCTGCGGGGCCGGGCGCGTCTCCTGCGGCGCGTCCCGCTCCGGCGTCTCCGGCGCGGGGCTGTCGGGCGGCGCCACCGTGCAGGCCGCGAGCAGCGCCAGAACCGGCGCGAGACGGGCGGCGCGCCACGCGGTCATCCCGAGGGCGCCTCCGTCGCGCTGCGGCTCTTCGCGGCCGAGAGCGCCTCGCGCAGCTCGGCTTCCATCTTCTGAAGCTCGCCCTCGGCCTCGGCACGCTTCGCCTTGCCTTCGTCGGCGATCTGAAGGCTTTCCTGAATCGTGCCGATGAGCTCGTCGTTGGCCTTCTTCACCGCTTCGACGTCGAAGACGCCGCGCTCCATCTCCTGACGGATCGCGCGGTTGCTCTCGCGCAGGGTCTCGGCGTTCGAGGTCAGAAGCTCGTTCGTCAGGTCGCTCGCCTCCTTCACCGCCGCCGCGGCCTCGGCTGAGCGCTGGATGGTGACCGCCTGCGCGAGCTGCGTCTCCCAGAGCGGCACGGTGTTGACGAGGGTCGAGTTGATCTTGGTCACCAAGCTCTTGTCGTTCTCCTGCACGAGGCGGATCGAGGGGAGCGACTGCATCGTGACCTGCCGCGTGAGCTTCAGGTCGTGCACCCGCCGCTCGAGGTCGTCGCGCGCCGCGCGCAGGTCGCGGAGTTCCTGCGCGGCCATCACCTGCGCGTCGGGGGCGGCGCCCTCGACCGCGCGCTCCTTGGCGGGGATGTCCTCCGCGTCGAGCGCGGCGAGCTTCGCCTCGCCCGCGGCGATGTAGAGCGCGAGCTCGTCGTAGAAGGCGAGCGTCTTTTCGTAGAGGTGATCGAGCGACTTGATGTCCTTCAGCAGGGTATGCTCGTGGCGGAGCAGATCCTCGGTGATGCGGTCGATCTGGGCCTGGATCTCCTCGTAGCGGGCGGTGAACTTGGCGAAGGGCGCGGCGCGGCCCATGAGCCGCTCCCAGAAGGTGCGCTCGCGGCGCACGTCGAGCTCGGAGACCGAGAAGCCGCGGATCGTGGTGACGATGTCGCGGAGCGAATCGCCCGCCGGGCCGACGTCCTTGTTGCGCACGTCGGCGAGCATGGACTGGCTGATCTCCTGAAGCTCCGCCTGCGCGGTCGAGCCGAAGGAGACGATGGAATTCGTGTCCGAGAGGTCGATCTCCTCCATCCGGCGGCGGATCTCGGCCGAGGTCTGCGGGTCGGCCTCCTCCAGCGGGGTGACGGCCGACGCCTCGCCCGGTTCGGGCAGGCGCACGGCGGTGGCCTCGTCCACGAGTCCGGTCGCCTGCTCCGCCTCCGCGCGTACCTTGTCCGACATCTGCTCTGTCCTCACTCTTCGCTGTCCTCGGTGCGCAGCCCCTCGCGCCGGAGCCGGTCGCGCAGCACCTCGATCTCGACGGTCAGGTCGGCGCGATCGTTCTGCAAGAGTTTCCGCGTGCGGGCCGCGAAATTCTCCTCCAGGTCGTCGAGAAGGGCCATGTAGTCGCGCCGCGCGGCGGCGTTCGGGCCGCGCTCGGCGATTTCGGCGTATTTCGCCGTCGCGTCGCGCGCGCCGGTCAGATAGACCGAGAGGTAGCGCCGCGCGGCGTTCAGGTCGCGCGGGTCGCTCTCCAGCGTCCGGAAGAGCGCCTGCGCCGCCGCCTCGAAGCCGGCGACCCGCTCCTCGAGCGCGCGGTCGCCGAGCCGGTCGGCGATGCGCCGGATCTCGGCGAGCTTCGCCTCGGCCTGCTCCACCGCGCGGGTGACGCGGCCCTGCTGCACCTCGTCCACGCCGGGCAGCCCCTTGTCCGTCAGCGGATCGATCCCGAAGGCGGTGACGTGCAGCGCCGCGGCGATCACCCCGTAAAGCCCCGCGCCCAGCGGATCGCCGCCCGAGAGCCCCGCGGCCACGGCGGTGCCCGCGCCGGTCAGCAGGCTCGCGGCCAGCTTGCGGGGCAGGGCCGGGCGGCGCGCCACTTTCCGGTCGTGATAGGCGGCCTCGGCGCGCAGCCCCTCCCGCGTGAGCCACGCGGCGAGCGCCCAGAGCCCCGCGCCGATCAGCCCGAGGGCCAGCCGCTCCGGCCCGCCGCCGAGCGCCACGACCGCCAGCACCGCGGCGGGGAGATAGAGAAAATTGACCCGCGCGCCCGCCGGGTCGATCCGGAAGCGCGTCGGCGCGGTCGAGAGGCGATGCGCGGCCGCGCGCGCCTCGCCGTCTTCGGGCGGGGGATCGGGGCTGTATCGGCCGCCGTAACGCTCCGCCATCACTCGGCCCCCAGCCAGCCGGCGGCGGTGCCGAGCATCACCGCCATCAGGAGGACATAGGCCGCGCGCTGCACCGCGTTCAGCCGCCCGCCGGGCCGGCCCATGGCACGCCCGGTCCGCTCGCCCGTCTCGGAGATCAGCGAGACGGCGATGGCGGCCGCGGCGGTGAGCACCGCGGCGAGCAAGAGGGCGATGATCAGTCGCGACACGAATGGGCCCCTCGGTCTGCCTATGCGCCAACATAGGCAATCGCCGCCCGTCTAGCTAGGTGCGCCCCGGCCCGCGCGGGCCGCGCCCGCCCTTGGTCGGTGCGCCCTTGGCTTGCCCGCCCTTGGCCGGCGCGCTCTTGCCATGCGCGCGCGTATCCGGCCCGCCCTTGCCGTGCGCGCCCTTGCCGTGCGCGCCCTTGCCCGGCCCGCTCTTGCCCGCCCCGTCGCCGCCGCGCCGCTGCGGTGCGTTCCGGCGCCGGGTGCGCGCGGGCTTGCCGGATTTTTCCGGGGTGCCCGCGGCCTCGGGCGCGAGGCCGAGCTGATCGCGCAGGATGCGGGGTTTCACCTCCTCCACCGCGCCGGGCTTCAGTTCGCCGAGCTGGAAGGGGCCGTAGCTCACCCGGATCAGGCGGTTCACGGGGAGGCCCACCGCCTCCAGCGCGCGGCGCACCTCGCGCTTCTTGCCCTCGCGGAGCGAGACCGTCAGCCAGGCGTTCGCGCCCGTCTGCCGGTCGATCCGCACGGTCATCGGCTGGAACCGCTCCCCGTCGAGCGTCAGCCCCGCGCGCAGCGGCGCGAGCGTGTCGTCGGTGGGACGGCCCTTCACCCGGACGCGGTAGCGCCGGGTCCAGCCGGTCGCGGGCAGCTCCAGCCGCCGCTTCACCGCGCCGTCGTTGGTCAGCAGGAGAAGCCCCTCGGAGTTCAGGTCCAGCCGGCCGACGCTCATCACCCGCGGCATCTCCTCGGGGAGCTCGTCGAAGACGGTGGGGCGGCCCTGTTCGTCCTTCGTCGTCGTCACGAGGCCCGCGGGCTTGTGGTAGAGCCAGAGGCGCACGGGATCGGGCGCGCCGATCTCGCGCCCGTCCACCGCCACGCGGTCGGCCGCGGTGACGTTGAGCGCGGCGCGCTCGATGCGCTTGCCGTTCACGCTGACGCGGCCCGCGGCGATCAGGCGCTCGGCCTCGCGCCGGCTGGCGACGCCGGCGCGGGCGAGCACCTTGGCGATGCGCTCGCCGTCGGGGGAGGGGGGGCTCTTGCCGCTCATGGCCCGGCTCTAGGCGCCGCGCGGCCCTTGCGCAAGCGCCGGCGGCCGCCCTAATGGCGCGGATGCCGTTTCGCACGCACATGGACGCCGCGCTCGCCGAGGCGCGCGCCGCCGCCGCCCGCGGCGAGGTGCCGGTAGGCGCGGTGGTGGTGGACCCGGCGGGCCGCGCGGTGGCGCAGGCCGGCAACCGCACGCGCGAGATGTCGGACCCCTCGGCGCATGCCGAGATGCTGGCGCTGCGCGCGGCCTGCGCGGCGGCGGGCTCCGAGCGGCTGCCCGGGCATTCCCTCTACGTCACGCTCGAGCCCTGCGCGATGTGCGCGCAGGCGATCGCATTCGCGCGGATCGCGCGGCTCTACTACGGCGCGGCGGACCCGAAGTCGGGCGGCGTGGCCCACGGCGCGCGGGTCTTCGCCCACCCCCAGGCGCACCACCGCCCCGAGATCTACCCCGGCCTCGCCGAGCGGGAGGCGGCGGCGCTCCTGCGCGCGTTCTTCGCCGCGCGGCGCTGAGCGCGCGCATCGGCCGCTGGCGCGGCCTCTTCGCTGGGGGCGGCGCAGCGTCGGTGTGGGCTTGGCGCTCCGTGGTTGGCTCTGCGGCGGGGCGGTCTCCGGCGGCGGGCCCGGCGCGGAGGCAACCGGGGGGCGGCCTGGGGCGCAGCCGGGCGGCGGCACACCGGCGCTTGGCCATCCGCCCGACGTGCGCGCGGCGGCAGGACCGCGCGTCGGAATATCGGTGCGGGGCCGCCTCGGCGGGAGACGCGGCGCGTCTGCGGCGCGGCCGGTGGGCAGGAAGCCGGGCGGCGGCACACCCGCGCGCCCGGCCATCGCACCGACGAGCCCGCCGCGCGGATCGCCGCCGATCGATCCACGCGCGTTTGGGCTGGGTCGGCCCCGGGCCGCACGGTCGCGGCGGTGCACCCGTGCGTCCGGCTCCGGCCAAGCCGTCTGAGGCGTCGCGCGAGGGAGCATCGGTCGACCCGCGCGCACCGCGAAGCGAGGCGCGCCCGGAAGGGCGCGAGCGAGCGATCTCATGGCTGATCAGCGGGCGCTGATCGGCAAGGGTGCTAACGCACGCGTATGAGCAGCGTTGGTCGAGCCGGAGGCCTGCTCCCGCTCGGCGGTCGCCCCCTGTCTGTTGGAAATGGTGTAGGATAACTGGTGCGAAAGGGAGCTTGTCCCCCCAGGGTCCATAAGCCCGGGCGGGAGCGGCGTCGGGCGCACGGCTCTGGAACACCTCGGCTGCGGTGACGGGTTCTCGAGGCGCGCACCGCGAAGCGAGGCGCGCCCGGAAGGGCGCGAGCGAGCGGGCCGCCGGGCCCCGGCTAGTCCGGCGTCTCGACCTGCACGGTCTGGCGCAGCGCGCCGGTGGTGCGGTCGTAGATCAGGATGCGGTCGTCGTCGGTGACCACCGCGTACCAGCCCGGCCCCTGCGTCAGCGCCACCGCCGCCGCGCCGCCGGGCAGGTCGATCGCCCGGGGCAGGGCGGGCGAGCGGTCGGTCAGGCGGATGACAAGCAGCGCGATCACGACTAGACACCCGACGATCATGGTCGCCGTCAGCGCGGTGACCAGCCGGCGCAGCCGCCTGAGCTGCGCGGGTTCCTGCTCCTCCCGAGGCGCCCCGTCCATGACCGAAGAGATCCTTCACTTCTACCTCGGCGCAGAACCGCCGTCCCGCCTTGATAAGGCGCTCGCGGCCCATGCGCCAGACGGGGCGAGCCTGTCGCGCTCGCGCCTCGCGCGGCTCATCGCCGAAGGTGCGGTGCGCGTGGACGGCGCGACGGCGCGCGATCCGGCCGCGCGGCCGGCGCCGGGGGCGGAGGTGGAGATCACGCTGGAGCTGCGCGCGCGCGACGATCTCGGGGCGGAGGCGATCCCGCTCGACGTGCTCCACGAAGACGCCGACGTGATCGTGATCGACAAGCCCGCGGGGCTCGCCGTCCATCCCGCGCCGGGCACGCCGGCGGGCACGCTCGTCAACGCGCTGATGTGGCACTGCGGCGACAGCCTCTCCGGGATCGGCGGCGAGGAGCGGCCGGGGATCGTCCACCGGCTCGACAAGAACACCAGCGGGGTGATCGTCGCCGCCAAGAGCGACCGCGCGCATCAGGGCCTCGCCGCGCAGTTCGCCACGCACAGCGTCGAGCGGCTCTACCGCGCGGTGGTGCACGGGCGCCCGGACGCCGCCGAGCCGCGGCTGATGGGCCTGCCCGGCGTCTCGGAGGAGCCGGGCGGCGTGCTGCGGATCGAGGCGCCCCTGGGCCGCAACCCGCACGACCGCCAGCGCCAGGCCGTCGTCAAGAGCGGCGGCAAGCGCGCGGTCACGCGCGCGCGCGTCACCGAGAGCTTCGGCACCCCGCCCGCCGCGGCGCTCTTGGAGTGCTGGCTCGAGACCGGGCGCACGCATCAGATCCGGGTGCATATGGCGCATGTGGGCCACGGGCTGATCGGCGATCCGCTCTACGGCGGGCGGCGGCGGCTCGCTGCGCGTGCCCTGCCCGGGGGCGCGGCCGAGGCCGCGGCGGCCTTTCCGCGGCAGGCGCTCCATGCCGCGGTGCTGGGCTTCCGCCATCCGGTCAGCGGCGAGGCGATGCGCTTCACCGCGCCGCTGCCGCCCGACATGGCCGCCCTGCTCGCGACGCTGCGTGGGGGCGGGGCGGGATGAGCGGCGCGGCGTTCGTCCTCGCCGCGGCCGGGGCCGGCTTCGTCGCGGCGCAGATCGCCACCCTATTCCGCATCCTCCTGCGCGAGCGGCGCACGCCGGCGGCGCGGCTGGCGTGGATCATCTGCGTCGTGGCGCTGCCCGGCGTCGGGATTTTTCTTTATTTCCTCTTTGGAGAGGTCGACTTCGGCCGGCGCAAGCTCCGCCAGCTCAAGGCGATCGAGGCGCGGCTGCCCCGCGCGGTGCCGGGCGTCGCGCCGGCCGCGCGTGAGCGCCTGCCGGCCGCGCAGGCGTTCGCGCGCGCCGCGGCCTCGAACGGCTTCGCGCCGGTCGCGGGCAATCGCGCGACGCTCGCGGCCTCCTCGGAGGACGCGATCCGGCGGCTCGTGGCGGACATCGACGCGGCGCGCGACAGCGTGCATCTCCTGTTCTACATCTGGCTCGAGGACGAGAGCGGGCGCGCGGTGCTCGACGCGGTGCGCCGGGCGGCCAGGCGCGGCGTGACCTGCCGGGTCATGGTGGACGCGCTCGGCTCGCGCAAGCTCACGCAATCGCCCGCGTGGGCCGCGCTCTCGGAGGCGGGGGTGCGGACCGGGCTCGCCTTCGGCTTCCGCTTCGCGCTCCTGCACATGTTCTTCGCGCGGGTCGATATCCGCAACCACCGCAAGATCGCCGTGATCGACGGGCGCATCGCCTATGTCGGCAGCCAGAACTGCGCCGACGCGGCCTTCCGGCCGAAGGCGCGCTACGCGCCCTGGGTGGACGTGATGGCGCGCGTCGAGGGGCCGGTGGCCTGGCAGTTGCAGTGCCTCTTCGCGGAGGACTGGGAGCTGCACGCGGGCGAGGACCTGCGCGATCTGCTCGCCGCGCCGGTCGCGCCCGTGCCCGGCGGCGCGGTGACGGCGGTGGCGATGGGGACGGGGCCGGACGACGCCTTCGCCGACGTGCCGGATACCGCGACGCTCCTTTTCGCCGCGGCGCGTGAGCGGCTCACGATCACCACGCCCTATTACGTGCCGAGCGAGACGGTGCAGCAGGCGATCTGCGCCGCGGCGCTGCGCGGCGTCGCGGTGGACCTCGTCCTTCCGGCGCGCAACGACAGCCTCGTCGTCGGGCTCGCCAGCCGGAGCTATTTCCGCCAGTTGCTCGCGGCAGGCGTGCGCATTCACGAATACCCGGGCGGCCTTCTGCACGCCAAGATCGTCAGCATCGACGGGCAGGCGGCGATGATCGGCTCGGCCAACCTCGACCGGCGGAGCTTCGAGCTCAACTTCGAGAGCTCGCTTCTCGCCGCGGACGGGGACTTCGTCGGCGCGCTCGACGCGCGGCAGGCCGACTACATCACCCGCGCCGAGCCCGTCGCGCAGGCGGAGGTCGCCGCGTGGTCGCACGGGCGGCGCGCGCTGCAGAACCTGATGGCGACCATGGCGCCGCTCCTCTGAGGCGGGGGTGTAACATTTCCGCCCGCGTGCGCACGTCCGCGTGAAACCGGCGCCGTGCTGACGGGTTTCCCTTTCGACGCCGCTCGCGATGCGGCATCCCTGCGGCGGGGTGCCCGAATGGCGGACTTGAACTGAACCGATCGGTTCACTATTTATGTTAAGCTCCGCAACATTGCGGGGACGCAGGAGAGGTCGAAATGGCGAATTATGGCAATCTGCCGGCCCCGAGCCCCGAGCAGGGCCTCAACCGCTACCTTCAGGAGATCCGGAAGTTCCCGCTTCTGGAGCCGGAGGAGGAGTACATGCTCGCCAAGCGCTGGGTGGAGGATCAGGACACCGAGGCGGCGCATCGGCTCGTCACCTCGCACCTGCGGCTGGCCGCGAAGATCGCCATGGGCTACCGCGGCTACGGCCTGCCGACCTCCGAGGTGATCTCGGAGGCGAACGTCGGGCTGATGCAGGCGGTCAAGCGCTTCGATCCGGAGAAGGGCTTCCGCCTCGCCACCTACGCGATGTGGTGGATCCGCGCCTCGATCCAGGAATACATCCTGCGCTCCTGGAGCCTCGTGAAGCTCGGGACGACCTCGGCGCAGAAGAAGCTCTTCTTCAACCTGCGCAAGGCCAAGGCGCGCATCGGCGCGCTGGAGGAGGGCGACCTGCGCCCCGAGGCGGTGCAGCGCATCGCGCAGGATCTCGGCGTGACCGAGGACGAGGTCATCTCGATGAACCGGCGCCTGTCGGGCGGCGACGCCTCGCTCAACGCGCAGGTCGGCCAGGAAGGCGAGGGCTCGCTCCAGTGGCAGGACTGGCTCGAGGACGAGAGCGCCGACCAGGCGAGCGAGTACGAGGCGCGCGACGAACTCGACGCGCGGCGCGAGCTTCTCGCCGAGGCGATGGGCGCGCTGAACGAGCGTGAGCGCGACATCCTCACGCAGCGCCGCCTGACGGACGAGCCGGTGACGCTCGAGGCGCTTTCGGGCCAGTACGACGTCAGCCGCGAGCGCATCCGCCAGATCGAAGTGCGCGCCTTCGAGAAGCTGCAGGAGCGGATGCAGACGCTGGCGCGCGAGAAGGGCATGACCGCCCCGGCGTGATGGGGCGGGCATGACGGAACGGGCGCCGCGCCGGGCGTGGCGCACCCGGATCCGGCTCTGGCGGCGCTGCATCCGCCGCCGCCTGCCGTCCGGCACGCGCCTGCCCCTCGGGCTTTTGCTGATCGCGGGCGGCGTGCTCGGGTTTCTGCCGGTGCTGGGCTTCTGGATGATCCCGCTCGGCGTCGCCGTGGCCGCGATGGATCTCGCGC
This sequence comes from Rhodosalinus sediminis, assembly GCF_003385555.1. Classification (GTDB taxonomy): domain Bacteria; phylum Pseudomonadota; class Alphaproteobacteria; order Rhodobacterales; family Rhodobacteraceae; genus Rhodosalinus; species Rhodosalinus sediminis. The sequence continues at coordinate 45,792 of NZ_QOHR01000015.1, forward strand.
CCCTGTGGCGACGCCTCCGCGGTCGCCGTTAGGCGACCTGCTCGGCCTCCTCGGTGTGCGGGCCGCTGTTGGCGTCGATGAAGTCGAGCACCAAGGGCCGGATGTTGTTGCGCCAGCTCTTGCCGGCGAAGATGCCGTAGTGGCCCGCATCCGGCTCGAGGTGGCTCGCCTTCTTCTCGGCGGGCAGCCCGGTCAGCAGGTCGAGCGCGGCGACGCATTGTCCGGGCGCCGAGATGTCGTCCTTCGCGCCCTCGACGGTCTTCACGGCGACGCGGGTGATCTGCCCGATGTCCACCGGCTTGCCGGCGACGGTGAAGCGGTTCTCCGCGATCTCGCGGTTCTTGAAGATGCGCTCGACCGTCGAGAGGTAGAACTCCGCCGTCATGTCCATGACCGCGAGATACTCGTCGTAGAAGCGGTTGTGCGGGTCGTGGTCCGACGCCTCGCCCTTCGCGGCGCGGATGATCTGGTCGCGGAAGGCGCGCGAGTGGCGGTCGGCGTTCATCGACATGAAGGACGACAGCTGCAGGAGCCCGGGATAGACCATGCGCCCGACGCCCTTGTACTTGAAGCCGACGCGCTGGATCAGCGTCTCCTCGAGCTGGCCCATGGTCACGCGGCGGCCGAAGTCGGTGACGTCGGTCGGCGTCGCGTCCGGGTCGATCGGCCCGCCGATGAGGGTCAGCGTGCGCGGCTGCGCCTCCGGGTCCTCGGCGGCGAGATGCGCGGTCGCGGCGAGGGCGAGCGGCGCGGGCTGGCAGACGGCGATGACATGCGTGTCCGGCCCGAGCTCGCGCAGGAAATCGACGAGGTAGAGGGTGTAATCCTCCACGTCGAACTTGCCGCAGCTCACCGGAATGTCGCGCGCGTTGTGCCAGTCGGTCACGTAGACTTCGCAGTCGGAGATCAGGCTCTTGACCGTGGAGCGAAGCAGCGTCGCGTAGTGGCCCGACATCGGCGCCACGAGAAGAACCTTGCGCGGCTGTTCGGGCCGGCCGACCACGTCGAAGTGAATCAGGTCGCCGAACGGCTTCTCCAGCACGGTCTCGACGCGCACGAGGTGATCGCGCCCGTCTTCGCAGGTGTGCGTGCGGATGCCCCAGTCGGGCTTGCAGACCATGCGCTCGAAGCTGCGCTCGGTCACCTCGCCCCAGGCGCCCATCCACTGAATCATCGGATTCGGGGCCATGGAAAGCCACGGATAAGCCGCCAGCGCCTTGGCGGTCGCACCGAGCCACTGGTTCGTGTTACGAACCGATTCCATGAAATCATAGGTCGCCATATAGCGCATCAGGGTCTCCTTTCGTCCGTCGCTCCGGACTGCGCCGCCCGAACATGCAGGCCACGACGCATATATCACTCGTTGCCCCGGCTCCCCCGGCAACCTACGCTGCACAGCAGCGAGATTAGGTGGAATCCGTTAACATGACAACCGACGACGACGCCGAGATCGAACGCGCCGAGCGCATGCAGGAAAATCTCCAGCGCATCGAGGAGCTCACGCAGCGGCTCATCCGCGCGCTCGGAAGCAAGCCGCCGTCGAATCCGGGGCTGAACGCGCCGGGCGGGGACCTCTACGCCAAGGCCGCCGCGGCGTGGTGGGTCGAGTGGATGCAGAACCCCGGCAAGCTGCTGGAACAGCAGATCGCCTGGTGGGGCAAGTCGCTCTCGCACTGGATCGAGGCGCAGAAGCAGCTCGCCCACGGCCAGCTGGAGCCGCCCGAGGACGACACCCCCGAGGACCCGCGCTTCGCCAACCCGCTCTGGAAGACGCACCCCTATTTCAACTTCGTCAAGCAGCAGTACATGATCTACGCGCAGGCGGTGGACGACGCCGTCAGCGCGATCGACGATCTCGACGAGACCGAAAAGCGCCGGCTGCGCTATTTCTCGCGCCAGATCGTCGAGATGATGGCGCCTACCAACTATTTCGGCACCAATCCCGACGCGCTCGAACGGGCGATCGAGACCGAGGGCGAGAGCCTCGTGAAGGGGCTCGAGAACCTCGTCGCCGATCTCGAGGCCAACGAGGGCGAGCTCGTCGTGCGCCTCGCCGACGAGCGCGCCTTCAAGGTGGGCGAGAACATCGGCACCTCGCCGGGCAAGGTCGTCTATCGCAACCGGATGATGGAGCTCATCCAGTACGCGCCCGCGACCGAGCAGCAGCGCGAGACGCCGCTCGTCATCTTCCCGCCCTGGATCAACAAGTTCTACATCCTCGATCTCAAGGCCAAGAACAGCCTCGTGAAATGGCTGACCGAGCAGGGCTACACCCTCTACATGGTCAGCTGGATCAACCCCGGCCCCTCCTACGCCGACGTGGGCCTCGAGGAATACGTCGACGAGGGCTTCCTGACCGCGATCCGCGAAGTGAAGGCGATGACCGGGCAGGCGCGCATCAACGTCGTGGGCTACTGCATCGCCGGCACGACGCTGGCGCTCACGCTGTCGCTGATGAAGAAGCGCGGCGACACCTCGGTGAAGTCGGCGACCTTCCTCACCGCGCTCACCGATTTCTCCGATCAGGGGGAGTTTACGCCCTTCCTGCAGGACGATTTCGTGGACGCGATCGAGGGCGAGGCGCGCGACGCGGGCGTCCTGCCGAGCCACGTCATGGCGCGCACCTTCTCCTTCCTGCGGTCGCGCGATCTCGTCTACGGGCCGGCGATCAAGAGCTACATGATGGGCGAGACGCCGCCGGCTTTCGACCTCCTGTACTGGAACGGGGACGGCGCGAACCTGCCCGCGAAGATGGCGATCCAGTACCTGCGCCGGCTCTGTCAGGACAATGCCTTCGCCGAGGAGGGCTTCGAGCTCTTCGGCGAGCGGCTGCGCCTCCGCGACGTCGACGTGCCGCTCTGCTCCGTGGCCTGCGAGACGGACCATATCGCCGCCTGGAAGGACTGCTACCGCGGGGTTCAGGGGATGGGCAGCCGGTCCAAGACCTTCATCCTCTCGCAGTCGGGCCACATCGCCGGCGTCGTGAACCCGCCGACCAAGAACAAGTACGGCCACTACACCAACGCCGACCTGAAGCTCGACCACGCCGCCTGGCGCGAGAGCGCGGCGTTCCACGAGGGCTCGTGGTGGCCGCGCTGGGACGCGTGGCTCGCGAAGCGGTCGGGCAAGTGGGTGCCGGCGCACGCGCCCGGTGATTCGGAGCATCCGCCGCTCGCCGACGCGCCCGGCACCTACGTCGTCGCGCCGCCAACGGATTGACCCTGCGGCATTTTCCGGATTTGTGCTGCGCTGCAGCAATTCATCCTTGAAATGCTGCGGTGCAGCAAGCATATTCCTCTCAGCACCGAGGCCGGGCGGGCCGGCACGGGATTGCTGCAGAGCTAGAGAGAGGACTTCGACCATGGCCAACGCCAAGACCGCCACCCCCGACATGACCCAGATGATGAAGGACATGATGTCCGCCTTCCCCGTGGACACGTCCTCGATGGAAAACAGCTTCAAGACCGCCGCGACGCTGAACGAGAAGCTCAGCAACGTCGCGATCGAGGCGGCCGAGAAGTCCACCGAGCTGCAGACCAAGTGGATGAAGGACGTCCTCTCCAAGATGGGCGACATGACGAAGGCCAAGACGGAGCCGGCGGACTACGCCAAGGCGATGACCGATTTCGCCTCCGCGCAGGCCGAGGTCACCGCCGAGCACATGGCGGCCTACGCCGAGATCGCCAAGAAGGTTCAGATGGACACCGTCGAGCTGATGATGGCCGCGGGCAAGGACATGTCCGAGGACGCCTCGGCCGCCATGAAAAAGGCGACCGCCGACGCGACCACGGCGGCCAAGAAGGCCTCCACCGCCGCCAAGTAAGGCGCGCGCGCCGCGCCGCGACGCGGCAGGATCGGTTTCGGGCGGGTGCGCTGCGGCGCGCCCGCCCTTTCATTTCGCCCCCGGGTCAACTACGTTTCAACGAAATGCCGCACACGGGGGAGTGAGCGCGTGGCCGAGACCGAAAAGCCGCTGCTGATCAAGCGCTACGCGAGCCGCCGGCTCTACAACACCGAGACGAGCGACTACGTCACGCTCGAGGATATCGCCGGCTTCATCCGGGCCGGCCGCGAGGTGCAGATCGTCGATCTGAAATCCGGCGACGACCTGACGCGGCAATACCTCCTGCAGATCATCGCGGAGCACGAATCGAAGGGCGAGAACGTCCTGCCGGTCAACGTGCTGACCGATCTCGTGCGCAGCTACACCGACAGCGCGCAGTCGGTGGTGCCGCAGTTCCTGTCCATGTCCTTCGAGATGCTGCGCGACAGCCAGACGAAGATGATGGAGAACATGGAGAAGATGAACCCGATGAGCGCCGTGCCGGGCTACGAGGCCGTGCGCGCGCAGCAGGAGGCCTTCCTCAAGGCGATGACCGGCGGCTCCGTCGGCGGCCTTTCCGGCCCGCAGCCCGAGGGGCGCGCCACCGAGAGCGACGAGAAGCAGGAGCTCGAGGAGATGCGCCGCCAGCTCGCCGAGATGAAATCCAAGCTCGACAAGCTGACGTAAGGCCGCGGCAGGCGCGGGCTCAGCCCCGCGCCGCGTCCTCCGCCGCGCCGGTCAGCGCCTCCGCGATCGCGTCGAGCTCGTCCGTCGCGAGCCGCGCGGGCAGGCGCACGTCGCAGGCGACCTCCAGCATCGCGCGCGTGCGCGGCAGCTCCACCCGCTCGGGCAGGAACTCCCAGTTCCAGAAGGCGCGCGCGTTGTCGCGGCTCATCCCGAAGATCTGCACCTTCACGCCGCGGTCCGCGGCGGCCCCGGCGAAGGCCGCGCGTTGCTCCCGCGTCAGGCCGACGAGGTTGAACTGGATCGAATCCGGCGCGCGCAGCTCGCCGGGCAGGGGCGCGGGCACCTCCATCCAGGGCGAGGCGTTCAGCGCCGCGGCGACGCGGTCGTGCCCGGCGCGTCCGTCGCGCACCCGGCGCGGCACCTCGGCGAGCTGCGGCCGGATCACCGCCGCGGAGAGGTTCGACATCCGCATGTTGTAGAGCGGCAGCCGGTTCTGCCACGTCTCGAAGGGCGCCTGCAGCGCGCCGTGCTTCTTCCAGTTGTGCTCGTAGGCGCCGGACATGATGACCGCGCGGGCGATCAGGTCGGCGTCGTCGGTCACCAGCATGCCGCCCTCGCCGCCGTTGACCAGCTTGTAGCTCTGGAAGCTGAAGGCGCCGACGCGCCCGAGCGTGCCGATCTTCCGCCCGTGCCAGAGCGTGCCGAGCGAATGCGCCGCATCCTCGATCACCGGCAGGTCGTGCGCCGCGGCGAGCTCCATGATCCGGTCCATGTCGCTGGTGTGCCCGCGCATGTGGCTGATCATCACCGCGTCCACGCCGGGCAGCTTCGCGGCGAAATCCTCGAGGTCGAGGCGGTAGTCCATCCCCACCTCGCAGAGCACCGGCACGCAGCCCGCGTGCACGATCGCCGAGGGCACCGCGGCGAAGGTGAAGCCCGGGATCGCCACCCGCGCGCCGCGCGGCAGGCCGAGCGCCTCGAGCGAGAGGAAGAGCGCGGCCGAGCAGCTCGACACCGCGAGCGCGAAGCGCGTGCCCATCATCTCGGCGAACTCGCGCTCCAGAAGCGCGACCGGCGCGTCCTCCGGCGCGGTGTAGCGGAAGAGATCGCCGGACAGGAGCAGCCGCTCGATCTCGGCCCGCGCGGCCTCGGGGATGGGCTCGGCCTGATGCGTGTCGGGCATCGCGGGAGCGTGGTGATCTTTCATTTCGATTTCCTTAATCGAGGTTGCGACAAGTCTAAATCCGCGCGGGCGAAAACGCAAAGCCGGGCGCGGCCGGCCGGCACGATGTCGCAGGGTGTGGCGGATCGGCCGCGCCGCCTCAGTCCGGGAAATGGCGCCGGCGCGCCGCCTCCAGCCCGAGGTCGCAGCGGTGCAAGAGCCCCTCGGCCTCCAGCCGGGCGAGGAGCGGGGGATGCGCCACCGCCACCGCCTCGAAGAGCGCGCGCAGCCCGGCCTCGCCCTCCTCCGCCTCGATCCGGCGGAAGAGCGTATGCAGGTTGAGCGCGCCCCGCGCCTGCGGGCGCAGCTCAACGCGGTAGGAGCCCTGCGCGAGCCGGTAGCGGTAGTGCGCGCGAAACGCCTCCCACGAGGGCGCGTGCAGGTGGCAGAGCCGCACGTCGGAGAGCTCCCGCAGGCCCGGGTTCTCGGTCTCCCCCGCGAAGGCGTTGTGGATCTTCAGTTTCAGCCCGTGCCCCGGGCGCACGAAGAGCTTGCCCTGCACGTGGCTCAGGAACCCGCCCGGCAGATGCGCGGCCCAGGGGCCGTAGATCCGCTCGGCGGCGGCCTGCCGCGCGGCGCGGTCGGCGGGCGCGGCCTTGAAGTGGACGGGCGGCCCGCCCGCCGGATCGGCCAGCGCCTCGATCGGGCGCACGCGGGCGGTCAGGCAGTCGGCCGGCAGGGCGGAGAGCCGCGCGCCGATGTCGCCCTCGGGCCAGAGGAACTCGTCCACGTCGATATGGGCGAGCCAGTCGCACTCCGCCCGGCGGTTCAGCGCGTGGCGGGCGTTCACGAACTGGCGCGACTGATGCTTCTCGGGGCGGCCCTTGCGCTTCGCCCACCAGGCGTCGTCGGTGCGCACGACACGCACCTTCGGATGGGCGGCGAGCCGGGCCTCGGCCTCCGGCGCGTCGGCGTCGAGGTAGAGGTAGAGCCGGTGCGTGCCGAGCGCGAGGTGATGCGCCGCGAAGCGCAGGATCGCGGCGTCCGGCGCCTTGATCGTGGCGATCACGCCCCATGTCGCACCGGCGCTCATGCGGGGCCGCTCATCCGGCGGCGCGCGCCGCCCGGGTGGCGCGGCGGGCCTTGCGCACGCGCATGCGGCGCAGGCGGCGGAACACCGTGCGGGGGTCGTGCATCAGCCGGTCCAGCATGCCGTGCGCGAGCGGGCGGATCACCGCGTCGCCCTCGGCCATGCGCCAGAGCCGGCCCAGCAGGTTCACGTCGAGCCCGCCCGCGTCGAGCGAATAGGCGTCCATCTCGAGCGGCAGGGGCGCGCGGCTGCGGCCGCGCAGGCGGAAGCTCATGGCGGGGGCGAAGCCGGAATAGCGCCGCTCGGTCTCGTAGAGCTTCATCATGGCGAAGAGCGTGGAGAGCGACTCGCCCACCATGCGCTGCGTCTCGGTCGCGCCATGCGTGCCGAAGGTGGTGAGCGCCGAGACCTGCCAGCGGAGGTTCAGCTCCTCGAGCAGATGCGCGCCCTCCTCGGCCCAGAGCCGGACGAAGAGCGGCGCCGTCTGCGGCGGCTGCGCCCGCTTGCGCAGATGCGCGACGAGCAGCCCGTGCAGGCAGGCGAGCTCGGAGCGCCCCGCGAGCTCCTCGCGCAGGGCGAGATACTTGCGCCGGTTGGGCGAGGCGAGACCGGCGCGGCGCTCCGGGTCCTCGGCGGGCGGCGGCACGCGCGCGGCCCTGAGGGGCGCGAGATCGACGTCGCGCGGCGGCAGCGCCTCGCCCGGGGCGAAGTCGAGCGGCGCGCGCCGCGCCTCCATCTCCTCGAGCACGGCGTCGATGCCGCCGGGATAGGTGCACCGCTCTTCGCTGTCGCTCATCGCTGCCTCTCTCCTCTCCCGGGCGTGCCGGAGCGGTGTGACGACATGATGGCGGGTGCGGGGCGCAGGTGCCCGCCCCGCGCGGCGGTCAGACCTGCATTTCCTTGGTGTCGGTGAGCGTCAGGTCGGGCCAGTCGCGCTCCACCCGGTCGATATCCCACTGAAGCCGGGTAAGATAGACCATGTCGCCGTCGTTGTCGGTCGCCATGTGCTGCTTGTTGGCGTTGGCGAAGCGCTCCAGCGCGGCCTTGTCGCCCGCGACCCAGCGCGCGGAGGTGAACTGCGTCGGCTCGAAGCGCACGGGCAGGCCGTATTCCATCTCGATCCGGCTGGCGAGGACGTCGAACTGAAGCTGCCCGACCACGCCGACGATGAAGCCCGAGCCCACCACCGGCTTGAAGACCTTGGCCGCGCCCTCCTCGGCGAACTGCATCAGCGCCTTCTCGAGGTGCTTGGCCTTCATCGGGTCGCCTGCGCGCGCCTGCTGCAGAAGCTCGGGCGCGAAGGAGGGGATGCCGGTGACGCGCAGCCCCTCGCCCTCGGTCAGCGTGTCGCCGATGCGCAGCTGGCCGTGGTTCGGGATGCCGATGATGTCGCCCGCCCAGGCCTCCTCGGCGAGCTCGCGGTCGGAGGCGAGGAAGAGCACCGGCGCCGAGACGGTCATCGCCTTCTTCGAGCGGACATGGGTGAGCTTCATGCCCCGCTTGAAGTGCCCCGATGCGAGCCGGACGAAGGCCACGCGGTCGCGGTGCTTGGGGTCCATGTTGGCCTGCACCTTGAAGACGAAGCCCGCGACCTTGCCCTCCTCGGGGGCGATCTGACGCGGCTCGGCGCGCGCCGGCTGCGGCTCGGGGGCGTAGGTGCCGATCCCCTCCATCAGTTCCTTCACGCCGAAGGAGTTGATCGCGGAGCCGAACCAGATGGGCGTCAGGTGGCCCTCCTGCACCGCCTTCAGGTCGAGGGGCGGCATCAGTTCGCGCGCCATCTCGACCTCCTCGCGGAGCTTGTCGAGCAGGTCGGGCGGCACGTGCTCGGCGAGCTTCGGGTCGTCGAGGCCCGCGATCCCGATCGATTCGGCCACGCGGTTGCGGTCCGCGCGGTCCATGAGCTCCAGCCGGTCGTTGAGGATGTCGTAGCAGCCGAGGAAATCCTGCCCCATGCCGATCGGCCAGCTGGCCGGGGTCACGTCGATGGCGAGGTTTTCCTGAATCTCGTCCACGATCTCGAAGCTGTCGCGGCTCTCCCGGTCCATCTTGTTGCAGAAGGTCAGGATCGGCAGGTCGCGCAGGCGGCAGACCTCGAAGAGCTTGCGCGTCTGGCTCTCGACGCCCTTGGCGCCGTCGATGACCATGATCGCGGCGTCCACCGCCGTGAGCGTGCGGTAGGTGTCCTCGGAGAAGTCGGAGTGGCCCGGCGTGTCCACGAGGTTGAAGCGGAAGTCCTTGTAGTCGAAGGACATGGCCGAGGCCGAGACGGAGATGCCGCGGTCCTTCTCCATCTGCATGTAGTCCGAGCGCGTGCGCCGCGCCTCGCCCTTGGCGCGGACCTGGCCCGCCATCTGGATCGCGCCGCCGTAGAGCAGGAACTTCTCGGTCAGCGTCGTCTTGCCCGCATCCGGGTGCGAGATGATGGCGAAGGTACGCCTGCGGGCGATCTCGGCCGGCAGGTCGGGGCGGTTGGCGCGCGCGTCGAGCATGAGCGGCGATATAGGGAAGGGGCGGGGCGCGCGCAATCGGCCCGGCGGGACGGCGCTGTTTCGCTGCGCGAAAGGCGCCCCGCCCGCCGTCCCGCCTCAGCGCGCCGAGGCGCGGCGCAGGCGGTCCACCGCGTCGGGGTGACGGGCGAGCGTCTCCTCCACCTCGAAGCCGGTCTGCGGCGCCGGGCGGTGCGCGGCGAGCCGCGGCGCGAGCGTCTCGGGCAGGATGGGCCGCGTGCGCGCGTCGATCAGGAGCGACTCGGCCGCGATGCCCTCGGCGTAGATGATCTGATGCCGGTCGAAGAGCAGCTGGAAGTAGTCGAGAAAGCCGCCCACGCGGACGCGGACGCTGGTGCCGTTGACGAGGTGACGCGCGCGCACAAGCACCTCCGACCGGCCCGCGCCGAGCGCGTCCTCGCGCTGCCAGACGAAGAGGCGGTGATCGCGGCTGACCACCAGATCGGCGGCGTTGTTGAGCGCGCCCGCGCCGACGACGATCGGCGCGAAGGCGCCCACCGCGCGCACCGTCGTCTGCCCGATCCAGCGCACGGGCTGCGCGCCGTCGTCGCGCGTGAGCACCCGGTCGCCCGGGCGCAGGTCCTCGATCGGGACCTGCGCGCCGGAGGCCGCGGTGATCCGCGTGCCCCGCGCGAAGGAGACGCAGCCGAGCTCGGCGAGGCGGCGGTGCGCGCCCGCGCGGTCGATGCCCACGAGCGTGTAGCCCGCGCGCGCGGCGAGCTCGGCGAGGGGGTGCAGGTAGACGGCGGCGATGCAGCCCTCCGCGTCCAGCTCGACGAAGACGAGGCCCTCGGTCGTGCGGCCGTCCGCGCCCATCAGGGTGAGCCGACAGTCGAGATGGAGCGCCGCGCCGGGCCGGCCGAGGGCGGAGCCCGGGGCCACGGTGAACGCTGTGCCGGCCCCCGGCGCCACCGCGAGGCGCGCGGGCCGCGCCGCCTCGGAGAGTTCGTAAACGTCGTCGGGCTGTAGGTCCTCCGCCACGCTCAGCGCGTCGCCGCGGTTCGTGCCCTGCGTGACGGTGATCGCCTCGGCCGCGAACACGAGAAGCTGCAGGGGCGGGCGGTCGGCGGGCATGGGCGGTGCGTCTCCCTCGGGGCGTGAGCGTAGCGCCCTCCGTCTGCCCGGGGAATGTGGCGCGAGTTGGGAAGATCCGCGGCGCGACTGGCGGGCGCGGCGCGGGGGTGCTAGGCGACGGCGACGCCAAGAGGGAGGGCACGATGGATCTGGGGATCAGGGGCAAGCGGGCGCTGGTTTGCGCCTCGAGCAAGGGGCTCGGCCGCGGCTGCGCCGAGGCGCTGGCGGCGGCCGGCGTCGATCTGGTGATGAACGCGCGCGGCGCCGAGGCGCTGGACCGCGCGGCGCGCGAGATCCGCGCGGCGCACGGCGTCGCGGTCACGCCGGTCGCCGGCGACATCACCACGGAGGACGGCCGCGCGCAGGTGCTGGAGGCGGCCGCGGACGTGGACATCCTCGTGACCAACGCGGGCGGGCCGCCGCCGGGCGTCTGGTCGGACTGGGACCGCGAGGATTTCATCCGCGCGCTCGACGCCAACATGCTCGCGCCGATCGCGCTGATGACCGTGCTCCTGCCCGGCATGATGGAGCGCGGCTGGGGCCGGGTGGTCAATATCACCTCGCAGTCGGTGAAGGCGCCGATCCCGCAGCTCGGCCTGTCGAACGCGGCGCGCACCGGGCTGACGGGCTACGTCGCCGGCACCGCGCGGCAGGTGGCCGAGGCGGGGGTGACGATCAACAACCTCCTGCCCGGCATCCACGCCACCGACCGCGCCGACGCGCTCGATCAGGGCGTGGCCGAGCGCGAGGGCATCACCCTCGAGGAAGCGCGGGCGCGGCGCGAGGCGAGCATCCCCGCGCGCCGCTACGGCACGGCCGAGGAATTCGGCGCCGCCTGCGCCTTCCTCTGCTCGGTGCACGCGGGCTTCGTCGTGGGGCAGAACCTGCTCCTCGACGGGGGCGGGACCAACTTCACCATCTGATCCGGCACGCCGCCGCCCGCCTTGCAGGGGCGGGGGCGGCTTGCTATCTGCGCCGGAGACCGAGCGTTTCGCTCGGAAAACCCCGGAAGGCTTCCCCGTTGCGACCCGACACGCCCCGCCTCGAGATCCGCGACCTCGTGCGCAGCTACGGCGGGCGGCGCGTGGTCGACGACGTCTCGCTCTCGATCCAGCCGGGGCAGGTGACCTGCCTGCTCGGCCCTTCGGGCTGCGGCAAGTCCACGACGCTGCGCATCATCGCCGGCGTCGAGATGCAGGACGCGGGCGAGATCTTCGTCGACGGCAACCTGATCTGCGACACGGTGTTTCGCGTGCCCCCGGAGCGGCGCTCCATCGGGCTGATGTTTCAGGATTTCGCGCTCTTCCCGCATCTGACGGTGGCCGACAACGTGGCCTTCGGCCTCTCGGGGCCGAAGCCCGCGCGGCGCGCGCGGGCCATGGAGCTTCTGGAGCGGGTGAGCCTCGCGCATTACGCCGACGACTATCCGCACGCGCTCTCGGGCGGCGAGCAGCAGCGCGTCGCGCTCGCCCGCGCGCTCGCGCCGAAGCCGCGCATCATGCTGATGGACGAGCCCTTCTCCGGCCTCGACAACCGCCTGCGCGACGGCATCCGGGACGAGACGCTGACCCTCCTGAAGGAGGTGGACACCGCCGTGCTGCTCGTCACCCACGAGCCGCAGGAGGCGATGCGCATGGCCGACGAGATCGCGCTGATGCGCGACGGGCGGATCGTGCAGCAGGGCGCGCCCTACAACATCTACAACGCGCCGGTGGACAAGGCGGCGGTCGCCTTCTTCAGCGACATCAACGTGATCCGCGGCACGGTGAACGGCGCGCTGACCGAAACGCCCTTCGGCCGCTTCCTCGCGCCGGGGGTGCCGGACGGGGCCGAGGTCGACATCGTCTTTCGCCCGCAGCACGTCGGCATCGACTTCGACCGGAACGGCCACGGCCCGAACCCCACCGCCCGCGAGGGCGTGGCGGCGCGCGGCGTGGTGGAGCGCGCGCGCTTTCTCGGCAACGAGAGCCTCGTGGAGTTCCGCATGGACTTCGACGGCTCGACGCTGAAGGCGACGGTGCCCAACGTCTTTCTGCCCGCGCGCGGCACGCCGCTGTGGCTGACCGTGCGGCGCGACCGCTGCTTCGTCTTTCCGGCGCGCGGCGCGGTCTGAGCCGGCCTCAGCCCGCGCCGAGCTCGATCACCTGCACCTGCCGACCCTTCGCGGCGAGCGCCACCTCGCCCTCGCAGAGGCGCAGCGCGTCGGCGCCGAAGACCTCGCGCCGCCAGCCCGAAAGCGCGGGCACGTCGCGCGCGCCCGCGGCGATGGCGTCCAGATCGGCGGCCGAGGCGATCAGCTTCGACGCGACGTCGGCCTGATCGGACTTCGCCTTGAGCAGGACGCGCAGCAGATCGGCGAGCGCCGGGTTGGGCTGCGCCTTGTCGCGGCCGCGGCCGGGGCGGGGCAGGTCCTCCTCGGGGCAATTCAGCCCGGCCTCGACGGCGGCGAGGATGCCCTCCGCGATCTCGCCCTTGCGCGCCTCGCGCAGGAGAAGCCGCAAGCGCGAGAGGTCCTTCGAGTCGCGCGGCTTGCTCGAGGCGATCTCGAGCAGCGCGTCGTCCTTGTAGACGCGGTTGCGCGGTACGTCGCGGCGCTGGGCGTAGGCCTCGCGGAAGCGGGCGAGCTCGCGCACGATGGCGAGGAAGCGCGGCTGGTCGTTGCGGGTGCGGATGCGCTGCCAAGCGTCCTCGGGCCGGAGCTCGTAGGTCGCGGGATCGGTGAGCGCCGCGATCTCCTCGGCGACCCAGCGGTCGCGCCCCGTCTCGGCGAGCCGCGCGGAGAGCGCCTCGTAGATCACGCGCAGATGCGTCACGTCGGCGAGCGCGTAGGCCTTCTGCGCCTCCGACAGCGGGCGGCGCGACCAGTCGGTGAAGCGCGACGTCTTGTCGAGGCTCGCCTTCGCCACCTTCTTGACGAGCGTCTCGTAGCCCACCTGCTCGCCGAAGCCGCAGACCATCGCGGCCACCTGCGTGTCGAAGAGCGGCGCGGGGATCACGCCCGCGTCGACGTAGAAGATCTCGAGGTCCTGCCGCGCGGCGTGAAAGACCTTCACCGTGCTCTCGTCGCGGAAGAGCGTGTAGAGCGGGTCGAGCGACAGATCGCCCTCGATCGGGTCGACGAGCACCGCGTCGCCCGCCTCCGCCCCGTCCTCGCCGGGGATGGCGAGCTGCAGCAGGCAGAGCTTCGCGTAATAGGTCCGCTCGCGCATGAACTCGGTGTCGACGGTGACGTAGGGGGCCGCCTGCGCGCGGCGGCAGAACGCGGCGAGATCCTCGGTCGTGGTGATGGTGCGCATTCCGGCCCCGATGCAGTGCGTGTCGCGCCCGACCGGGCGCGCGGGCTGCATACGCGATGCCCGCCGCGAAGGAAAGTCAACCGAGGTGGAGCGGGCGCCGCTCGCCCTCGGCCACGCGGCGCAGCACCGCCGGGTAGAGCCGGTGCTCGGCCGCCTGCACCCGCGCCGCGAGCGTCTCGGGGGTGTCGTCCGGCCGGACGGGCACCTCCGCCTGCCCGAGGATCGGCCCGGCGTCGAGGTCGGGCGTCACCTCGTGCACCGTGCAGCCGTGGCGCGTCTCGCCCGCCTCCAGCGCGCGGGCGTGGGTGTCGAGCCCGCGGAACTTCGGCAGGAGCGAGGGGTGGATGTTGAGCATCCGCCCCTCCCACCGCGCGACGAAGCCGCCGGTCAGCACCCGCATGAACCCGGCGAGGCAGATCAGGTCCGGCCGCGCGGGCTCCAGCGCGGCCTGAAGCGCCGCCTCGAAGGCGGCGCGGTCGGCATGGGCGCGGTGATCCACGACCGCCGTCGGCACGCCCGCTGCCTCCGCCTTCGCGAGGCCCCCGGCGCCGGGAACGTTGGACAGAACCAGCACGGGCCGCGCCGGATGATCGCCCGTCATGCTCTCGACGAGGCGGACCATGTTCGACCCCGACCCGGAGATCAGGATCGCGACGCGCAGGGGCTCAGCCGAGGCGGCCGTCATGGACCACGCCTTCCCCGGCCTCGACCCGGCCGATCACGGCGACCCGCTCGCCCTCCGCCTCCAGCGTCGCGGCGAGCGCCTCGGCCCGGTCCGGGGCGGCGACGGCCACCATGCCGATGCCGCAGTTGAAGCTCCGCAGCATCTCCGCCTCCGCGATGCCGCCCGCCTCGCGCAGCCAGCCGAAGACCGGGGGCAGGGACCACGCCGAGAGGTCCACCCGCGCGCCGAGCCCTTCGGGCAGCACGCGCGGCAGGTTCTCGGTCAGCCCGCCGCCGGTGATGTGGGCGAGCCCGCGCAGCCCGCCCGCGCGCAGCGCCGCGAGCGCCGGGCGCACGTAGAGCCGCGTGGGCGTCAGGAGCGCCGCGCCGAGCGTGCCGTCGCCGAAGGGCGCGGCCGCGTCCCAGGTCAGCCCCTCGGCCTCCGCCACCCGGCGCACCAGCGAGAAGCCGTTAGAATGCACCCCGTCCGAGGCGAGCCCGAGCAGAACGTCGCCCTCGGCCAAGCCGGCGGGCAGGCCCGCGCCGCGCTCCATCGCGCCGACGGCGAAGCCCGCGAGGTCGAAGTCGCCCGGCGCGTACATCCCCGGCATCTCGGCCGTCTCGCCGCCGATCAGCGCGCAGCCCGCCCCGGCGCAGCCCTCGGCCACGCCCTCGATCACCTCAGCCGCCGCCTCCGGCGCGAGGCGCCCGGTGGCGAAGTAGTCGAGGAAGAAGAGCGGCTCGGCCCCCTGGCAGACGAGGTCGTTGACGCACATCGCCACGAGGTCCACGCCCACGGTCGAAAGGCGCCCGGTGTCGATCGCGATGCGGAGCTTGGTGCCCACCCCGTCCGTCGCGGCGACGAGGATCGGGTCCGCGTAGCCCGCCGCCTTCGGGTCGAAGAGCGCGCCGAAGCCGCCGAGACCGGACATCACGCCCGGCCGTGCCGTGCGCTTCGCCGCCGGCCCGATCCGCTCCACCAGCGCCTCGCCGGCGGCGATGTCCACGCCCGCCTCGGCGTAGGTCAGCCCCTTGCGCGTCTCGCTCACCGGCCCGTCCTCCGTCATCGCTCGCTTCGCCCGTAGCCGATCCCCGCGCCGCGGGCAACGGCCAAGGCTTGACGCCCGCCGACCCGCCCCCTAGCACCACCCCGGCGGGCCCGTAGCTCAACTGGTCAGAGCAGAGCGCTCATAACGCTTTGGTTGGGGGTTCGAATCCCTCCGGGCCTACCATTGCACGATAACGTTTTGTTTTTAATAATTAATTCGTTGGTTGTGTCCCACGACGTCAGGGCCGTGGGACACTAAGCTCAGTCGAAGTTTATGTCGCGCAGCTTCGAGATCGCTTCCGCGGCGAGCAGCCGCCGGTCGGTATCGCGCGTGTAGACCTCGCTCGTCGCGGCCTGCGGGTCACGCCATGGCGCTCATCAGCTCATACTGCGACCCGCCTGCCTCGGCGATCAGCTTCGCCGCGCCTTTCCTGACACCGTGCTGCGTTCGCTTTTCAAGGCCTGCCGCGCTGGTCCATTTCTGGATGCGATTTCGGAGCGCCTCTGCTGATTGGAAAGGTTTACCTGTCAATCGGCATCCAAACGGGACC
>NZ_QOHR01000016.1 GCF_003385555.1 Rhodosalinus sediminis
CCCGCCACGATACGCCGCCTTCGCAGGTCCCATCACCTATTTTCGAGCATAACTCCCCGCCGGAGCGTCGGCGGGCGGAGGGACCGCGGGCAGACGATGCGGGGGCGCTGCGCGACCAGTCGGGATCGTGACCGCGCGTCCGGACGGCCCGCGCCGCGGCGCCGGCCCAAGTAGTTCGGCCAACAGGTGCGCTCGACGCCCATGCCAATAAGCGAGCGCGCGCGTAGCTCAGCCCCGAGCCTGCGCGCCGGGACGCCCTCCTCGCGTTCCGCCTTCCGATCCTGCGACTCCGTGACACGCGCCGTAGCGCAGACGCGGCCGTTCAACGGGTGCCGCTGCGGAGGCTTCGCAAGACCAAGGGATCTACGCACGCCCCCCGTTCCGCCCTTTCGCGCAGGGCGCCCCGGGCCACCCGGCCACCGCGCAGCCCCTCCCAGGCGCGGCGCGCTCACTCCTCGGGCGGCGCGTCGGGGTCGGCCTGCCCGACGCCCTTGAACACGAACTTGAAGGGCAGCGCCCAGAGCACGCCGAGCGCCGCGTAGATCAGGAACTCGACGAGGATGCTCGGCCGGTCGAACCACCCCACCACCGTCACCGCCGCCATGATGTAGAGCGGCAGTCCGACGAGCAGGATCACGAGCGACCAGCGGCGGCGGGACTTGTAGCTGAGGGTCATCAGTCCGAGAACGGGTCCTTGACGAGAATGGTGTCGTCCCTTTCGGGCGAGGTGGAGAGTAGCGCCACCGGGGCGCCGATCAACTCCTCCACCCGGCGGACGTATTTGATCGCGTTCGCGGGCAGGTCCGCCCAGCTGCGCGCGCCCTCGGTCGACTCGGCCCAGCCGGGCAGCTCCTCGTAGATGGGCGTGAGCCGGGCCTGCTGATCGGAGGCCGTCGGCAGATGCTCGAGCCGCCGCCCGTCGAGCGCGTAGCCCGTGCAGATCCTGAGCGTCTCGAAGCCGTCGAGCACGTCGAGCTTCGTCAGCGCGATGCCGTCGATGCCCGAGGTCGCGATCGATTGGCGCACGAGCGCCGCGTCGAACCAGCCGCAGCGCCGCTGGCGCCCGGTCGTGGTGCCGAACTCGTGCCCGCGCTCGCCGAGGCGGTGGCCGTCGGCGTCGTCGAGCTCGGTCGGAAACGGCCCCTCGCCGACGCGCGTGGTGTAGGCCTTGACGATGCCGAGGACGTAATCGACCGCGCCGGGACCGATGCCGGTGCCGGTCGCCGCCTGCCCCGCGATGACGTTGGAGGAGGTGACGAAGGGATAGGTGCCGAAGTCGATGTCGAGCAGCGCGCCCTGCGCCCCTTCGAAGAGGATGCGGCGGCCCGCGCGGCGCTTCTCGTTCAGCACCTGCCAGACCGGCGCGGCGAAGGGCAGCAGCGTCTCGGCCACGGCCTCGAGGTCGGCCATGAGCCGCGCGCGGTCCACCGGCTCGAGGCCGAGGCCGCGGCGCAGCGCGTCGTGATGGACGAGCGCGCGGTCCACCCGCGCCTCGAGCGTCGCGCGATCGCCGAGGTCGGCCACCCGCACCGCGCGCCGGCCCACCTTGTCCTCGTAGGCGGGGCCGATGCCGCGGCCGGTGGTGCCGATCTTCGCCACGCTCACCGCCGCCTCGCGCGCGCGGTCGAGTTCGCCGTGGAAGGGCAGGATCAGCGGCGCGTTCTCCGCGATCATCAGCGTCTCGGGCGTGACGGCGACGCCCTGCTCTCTCAGCGTCGCGATCTCGCGCGCGAGGTGCCAGGGATCGAGGACCACGCCGTTGCCGATCACCGAAAGCTTGCCCGGCCGCACCACGCCCGAGGGCAACGCGTGCAGCTTGTAGGTCTGATCCCCGATGACGAGGGTGTGGCCCGCGTTGTGCCCGCCCTGGAAGCGGGCGATCACGTCGGCGCGCTCGCTCAGCCAGTCGACGATCTTGCCCTTGCCCTCGTCGCCCCACTGGGCGCCCACGACCACCACGTTCGCCATCGCCGCCGCTCCTGTCCGATGCGCTCCGAAAACCCGGGCCCCGAAAGGCCCGCGCCCGTATAGCCGGGGCGCGACGGGCCCGAAACCGCAAATCGCCCCGCCGAGCGGCGCGCTCCTCCCTTGCCCCCGTCGCACGCTTCGCCTAAGGGGACGCGGAAAGTTGCGCGCGGGGTTCCATGCAAAACGTCGTCCTCATCGTTCACCTGCTGCTCGCCCTGTCGCTGATCGGGGTGGTCCTGATGCAGCGGTCCGAAGGCGGCGGCCTCGGCATGGGCGGCGGCGGCGGCAACGCGATGAGCGGCCGGGGCGCGGCGACCGCGCTCGGCAAGGTGACATGGGCGCTCGCCATCGCCTTCATCGCGACCTCGCTCACGCTCACGATCTTCGCCGCGGAGAACGCGACCGGCACCTCGGTGCTCGACCGCCTCGGCGAGGATGCGGACGTCGAGGCGCCCGCTGAGGAAGGCGGCCCGGTGCTGCCCGACGCGGAGGGGCTGCTGCCCCCGCCGCAGGAGGACGCCGACGCGCCGCTCGTCCCTCGGGCGGAGTGAGCGGGGCCGCGCACCACCACTCCTAGCGGGGTTCGCCCTTGACGTTACAGCATGTGGTGGACGGCTGGACAGGCCGGGCCGGCTCGTGTAACGCTTGAGCCCCGTGTCGAAGGGCGGCCGGCGGGCCGCGCAGAGGTTTCGGGCCGTCCGGTCGGCGCCACGCGGCGTCCCGGGCCGGCCCCCGTCACGGGAGAACGCCGGGCATGGCGCGTTTCATCTTCATCACCGGCGGGGTCGTCTCGTCGCTCGGCAAGGGTCTGGCCTCGGCGGCGCTCGGGTCGCTCCTGCAGGCGCGCGGCTTCACCGTGCGGCTGCGCAAGCTCGACCCCTACCTGAACGTCGATCCGGGCACGATGTCGCCCTTCGAGCATGGCGAGGTCTATGTCACCGACGACGGCGCGGAGACCGACCTCGACCTCGGGCATTACGAGCGCTTCACCGGCGTCGCGGCGCGGCGCACCGACAGCGTGAGCTCGGGGCGGATCTATTCCAACGTGCTCGAGAAGGAGCGCCGGGGTGACTACCTCGGCAAGACGATTCAGGTCATTCCCCACGTCACCGACGAGATCAAGGACTTCATCCGCCAGGGCGAGGACGAGGTCGATTTCATGCTCTGCGAGATCGGCGGCACCGTGGGCGACATCGAGGGGCTGCCCTTTTTCGAGGCGATCCGCCAGTTCGCGCAGGAAAAGACCCGCGGGCAGTGCATCTTCATGCATCTGACGCTGCTGCCGTGGATCGCGGCCTCGGGCGAGCTCAAGACCAAGCCGACGCAGCACTCCGTGAAGGAGCTGCGCTCCATCGGCATCGCGCCCGACCTGCTGGTCTGCCGCTCCGAAAAGCCGATCCCGCAGAAGGAGCGCGAGAAGCTCGCGCTCTTCTGCAACGTGCGCCCCGACTCGGTGATCGCGGCCTACGACCTCGGCTCGATCTACGAGGCGCCGCTCGCCTACCACCGCGAGGGGCTGGATCAGGCGGTGCTCGACGCCTTCAGCATTTCGCCCGCGCCGCGCCCCGAGCTCGCCAAGTGGGAGGACGTGGGCGACCGCCTGCGCCACCCCGAGGGCACCGTCAACATCGCCATCGTCGGCAAGTACACGCAACTCGGCGACGCCTACAAGTCCATCGCCGAGGCGCTGACCCACGGCGGCCTCGCCAACCGCGTGAAGGTCAACGTCGAGTGGGTCGAGGCCGAGATCTTCGAGCGCGAGGACCCGGCGCCGCACCTCGAGGGCTTCCACGCGATCCTCGTGCCCGGCGGCTTCGGCGAGCGCGGCACCGAGGGCAAGATCCGCGCCGCCGAGTTCGCGCGCACGCACAAGGTACCCTACTTCGGCATCTGCCTCGGCATGCAGATGGCGGTGATCGAGGCGGCGCGCAACCTCGCGGAACTGCCCGACGCGGGCTCGGAGGAGTTCGACCACGAGGCGGGCGCGCGCCGCTTCACCCCGGTCGTCTACCACCTGAAGGAATGGGTGCAGGGCGAGGCGCGGATCGAACGGCGGCCCGAGGACGACAAGGGCGGCACCATGCGCCTCGGCGCCTACGAGGCGGTGCTGACCGAGGGCTCCCGCGTGGCCGGGATCTACGGCGCGCGCCGCATCTCGGAACGCCATCGCCACCGCTACGAGGTGGACGTCAAATACCGCGAGAAGCTGGAGGCCGCCGGCATGGTGTTCTCCGGCATGTCGCCCGACGGCCGCCTGCCCGAGATCGTGGAATGGCCCGATCACCCGTGGTTCGTCGGCGTGCAGTTCCACCCCGAGCTCAAGTCCCGCCCCTTCGAGCCGCACCCGCTCTTCGCCGATTTCATCCGCGCGGCGAAGGAGATGAGCCGGCTGGTGTGATGGGCACGTTCGGGTCGAAGATGACCCTGCCGCCGCGCGTCCCCGGCACTGCCGCAGCGGGCACCGACGCTTGTTCCGGGGGGCGTCCCGGCGCGGCGCGGGCTGCCCTCCGTCGCGTCTGGGCGCTCGCGCTGGCGGTCCTTCCGGCGGCGGCCGCCGCCGACCGCCTCACCCCCGTCCCCTACGACGACCTGCCGCCGCTCGCGCCGCGGCTCGTCACCTTCGACCGGCTGCCGGCGAAGGCCTACCCGGGCTACAGCTTCGACCACGGGCTCGCGGTCGCGGGCGCGCGGCTGGGCGAGCGCTTCGCGGGGCAGCGACTTGAGGCGGTGCGGGTGGACGACGGCGGGCCGCACGACCGGCTGGCGGGGCGGCCCTCGGCCCCGCTCGCGGTCGAGCCCGGCGCGCCCGGCGAGGGGCTGAGCCTGTCGCTCCATACCGCCTATCGCTCCATGGCGCTCTATCCGCTGGGGCCGCTGGGTCAGCCCGCCCCGGAGGCGCGCGGCGAGGGGAGCGTGGCGATCCGCTTCACCCGGGACGCCTGCGCCGTGGGGTTTCGGGTGCACACCGAATACGTCGACGCCTTCGGCACGACCGAGGGGCACACGGGCGAGATCGACGCCACCTTCCACGCCCGCGACGGAGCGGAAATCGGGCGCGTGACGATCACCGCGCCGGAGGGCATCTCGGCGCACGGGTTTCTCGACGCCGAGGGCGCCATCGCCGGGCTGACGCTGGAGAACCGCGATCCGGGCGGGGTCTCCTTCGACGATCTGCGCTTCGGCTGCCCGGCGCCCATCGGGTGAGCTTGACGCCCAGTGCGGGCGGCGCGATGGTCCGCGTCGGTCCGGGGCGCTCGCGAAGCGGCCCGGAGACGGGCCGATGAGCGTCGCAAGGGAGGCACCGATGCCCAAGGGCTACTGGATCGCGCGGATGGAGGTCACGGACCCGGAGGCCTACGACCGCTACCGGCGCGCGAACGCGGAGGCCTTCGAGAAATTCGGCGCGCGCTTCGTCGTGCGCGGCGGCGCGCAGGAGACGCGCGAGGGCGGCTGGCCCGCGCGCTCGGTCGTGCTCGAATTCCCGAGCGTGGAGGCCGCGCGCGCCTGCTACGACAGCCCCGAGTACCAGCGCGCCAAGGCGCTGCGCGAGGGCGCGGCGGAGGTCGATCTGATCATCGTCGAGGGCTACGCGGGCTGATGTTTCGCGAGCTCGTCGCGCGCCTCACGCATCCCGCGCCCGCGCCGCTGCCCGAGACCGACGTGCCGCACGCGCTCGCCGCGCTTCTGGTGCGGGTGGCGAAGTCGGACCGGGTCTATCTCTTCGAGGAGATCGCGCGCATCGACCGCATCCTCGCCGCGCGCTTCGAGTTGGACCCGGTCGCGGCGGCGAAGCTCCGGGCGGAGGCCGAGCGGCTGGAGCGCGCCCTGCCCGGGACCGAGCGCTTCGCCGCGGTGCTCTGCGACTGCGTGCCCTACGCCGAGCGGCTCGGCATCCTCGAGGCGCTCTGGCAGGTGATGATGGCCGACGGCGTGGCGCACGCCGATCAACAGAGCGCCGTCGGCGCGATCGAGACGGCGCTCGGCATCGCGGACTACGACAGCGCCGCGCTGCGCGACGCCGCGCGCTCGATTCCCTGACCATTGGCGCCCGCGGCCTGCGCGGCTATATGCCCCCCATGTTCGCAGATTTCCTCAAGCGTCTCACCGCTCCCGATCCCGAGCCCCTGGCCGACGACGACGCGCGCGTCGCGCTCACGGCCCTTCTCGTCCGCGTCGCCCGCTCCGACGGCGACTATGCCGAGGAGGAACGCCACCTGATCGGCCGGATCGCCGCGGAGCGCTTCGGCCTCTCCCCCTTCGAGGCGCAGAAGCTCCAGTCCGAGGCCGAGGCGCTGGAGGCGGAGGCGCCCGACACCGTGCGTTTCACCCGCGCGATCAAGGACGCGGTGCCCTACGACGACCGCCTCGGCGTGATCGAGGCGCTCTGGGCCGTCGTGCTCGCCGACGGGGTGCGCGACGATCACGAGAACGCGCTGATGCGGCTGGCCACCAACCTGCTCGGCGTCTCGGACGTGGATAGCGGGCGCGCGCGCCGCCGGGTCGAAGCCGGCGGGTGATCGCCGCGCTGCCGATGTACGCCCGCCCCGAGACGGCGGGCGCGACCGCGCGGCTCTGGGCCGCCATCCGCGCCGCGCTCGGCGAGGGTCCGGCGCGGCTGACCGAGGCGCCGGACCCCTGGAAGGTCTGGGAGGCGCCGGACCTCCTGCTCGCACAGACCTGCGGCTTGCCCTACCGCGCGCGGCTATCGGATCGCGTGGCGCTGGTCGGCACGCCGGATTACGGCCTGCCGGGCTGCGCGCCCGGCTGGTATCGCTCAGTCTACGTCACGCGGGCGGGAGAGGCGGCGCGCCTCGACGCGCGCGCGCCGCGCTTCGCGCTGAACGACCCGCTCTCGCAGTCGGGCTGGGCCGCGCCGGCGGCGCATTTCGCGGCGACGGGCCGGCGCTTCGGCGCGCTCACGGTGACCGGATCGCACGCCGCCTCCGCCCGCGCGGTGGCGGAGGGGGCGGCCGACCTCGCCGCGCTCGACGCGCAGACTTGGCGCCTGATCGCGCGCCACGACCCGGTGGCGGAGGCGCTCGAGGTCGCAGGCGCCACGCCGCCCTCCCCCGGCCTGCCGCTCATCACCGCCCGCCGGGACGCGGACCGCATCGCGCGCGCGGTCGCGGCGGGCATCGCCGCGCTACCCCCGGAGGACCGCGCGGCGCTGGATCTGCGCGGCCTCGTGGCGATCCCGGCGGCGGTCTATCTGGCGCAGCCGCCGGCGCCACCCCTGCCGAGCGCCTGAGCGGCGGGCAGAGCGCGGCCGCCGCGCCATCTTCCTTCGCGTTGGTCATTGCATCCTGCGGCGTTTTGCGCCCTAGTGTGCGCGTTCACGGAAACGTCACGAGACGCGCCTTGCCCGATCAGCCGCCCGTCATCGAGGTCCGCGACCTGCACAAGGCCTACGACAGCCTCGAGGTGCTGAAGGGCGTCAGCCTCTCGGCCGCGCGGGGCGAGACGCTGGCGCTCATCGGCTCGTCGGGGTCCGGGAAATCGACGCTCCTGCGCTGTCTCAACCTGCTGGAGGACAGCCAGCAGGGCGAGATTCTCTTCAAGGGCGAGCCCGTGCGCTGGCGCGGCACGGGCCTTGACCGGCACCCGGCCGACCCGGGTCAGGTGATCCGCATCCGCACGAACCTGTCCATGGTGTTCCAGCAGTTCAATCTCTGGGCGCACATGACCATCCTGCAGAACGTGATGGAGGCGCCGCTCACCGTGCTGCGGCGCGACCGGGCGGAGGTGGAGGCGGCCGCGCGGCGCTATCTCGACAAGGTCGGCATCGGCGACAAAGCCGACGCCTGGCCCGCGCAGCTTTCGGGCGGGCAGCAGCAGCGCGCGGCGATCGCGCGGGCGCTCGCCATGGAGCCCGAGGCGCTCCTCTTCGACGAACCGACCAGCGCGCTCGACCCCGAGCTCGAGCAGGAGGTCGTCCGCGTCATCAAGGATCTCGCGGCCGAGGGGCGCACCATGCTCATCGTGACGCACGACATGAAGCTCGCGGCCGACGTCGCGAGCCAGGTGATCTTCCTCCATCAGGGCCTGATCGAGGAGGAAGGTCCGCCCGAGGCGCTCTTCGGCGCGCCCAAGTCGGAGCGGCTGCAGGGCTTCTTGTCCTCGACCCGCGCCGCCTGACCAACATGAAACCAGAGAGGGAGTGCAGACCATGAAACGACTGATTCTCGCCTCGGCGGCGCTGGCGGTCTCCGCCGGGATGGCCGCCGCGCAGGACGTGGTGCGCCTCGGCACCGAGGGCGCCTACCCGCCGTGGAACTTCATCAACGACGACGGCGAGATCGACGGCTTCGAGCGCGAGCTCGGCGACGAGCTCTGCGAACGCGCCGAGCTCGAGTGCACCTGGGTGACGAACGACTGGGATTCGATCATCCCCAACCTCGTCTCCGGCAACTACGACGCCATCATCGCCGGCATGTCGATCACCGAGGAGCGCGACGAGGTCATCGACTTCTCGCAGAACTACACCCCGCCCGATCCGTCGGCCTTCGCCGCCATGTCGGAGGGCGTGGACGTCGAGAGCGGCGTGATCGCGGCGCAGACCGGCACGATTCAGGCGGGCTACGTCGCCGAACAGGGCGCGACGCTCGTGGAATACGCCACGCCGGACGAGACGATCGCCGCCGTCAAGAGCGGCGAGGCGGACGCGGTGCTGGCCGACAAGTCGTTCCTCGCCCCGATCGTCGAGAACGACCCCGAGCTCGTCTGGGCGGGTCCGGACGTCGCGCTCGGCGGCGGCGTCGGCATGGGCTTCCGCGAGAGCGACCCGGAGCTGCGCGAGACCTTCGACGCGGCGATCCAGTCCATGAAGGACGACGGCACGCTCAACGAGCTGATCGCCGAGTGGGACGTCTCCACGCAGTTCTGATCGCCTGAGTGGCACGGGACGGGCGCGGGCCGCGGGGCCCGCGCCCACCACGCCGGGGGGACAGCCATCTTTTCGTTCTGCACGGATCCCGACGCGCTCGGGACGGTCCAGTGGCTCGCCTGCTACCTGACGACGGGGAAGCACATGAGCTTCTACCTGTCGTTCGGGACCGTCCTTCTCCTGCTCGCGATCACCGCGCCCACGGCGCTCGCCTTCGGCTTCGCGGGGGCGGCGGCGGCGCGGTCGCGGCTGCTGCCGGTGTCGCTCCTCGGGCGGGGCTACATCGCCATCGTGCGCGGCGTGCCGGACATCGCCTTCTTCCTCTTTTTCGTGATCGCGCTCGACCAGATCTTCGAGTGGACGCGCCATCAGATGCTCTGCCCCGACTGGGACGAACCGGTGCGGCAAGGCAACGACTTCATCGTCTGCCAGGCCGCGAAGCTGCCGCTCGGCACCGCGCCGCAGTGGGTGCACGAGACCTACGGCTTCCTGCTCGCGGTTCTGACCTTCGCGATCGTCTTCGGCGCCTTCGCGGCGAACGTGCTCTTCGGGGCCATGCGCGCCGTGCCGCGCGCGCAGATCGAGACGGCCGAGGCCTACGGTATGACCCGCCAGCAGGCCTTCTGGCGGGTGCTCGTGCCGCAGATGTGGATCTATGCCATCCCCGGCCTCTCGAACCTCTGGATGGTGCTCATCAAGGCGACGCCGCTTCTCTTCCTGCTGGGCGTCGAGGATATCGTCTACTGGGCGCGCGAGCTGGGGTCGTCCAAGACGCCGCGCTTCACCGACTACCCGCACGGCGACTGGCGGATGTGGTATTTCCTGGCGCTCCTGGTCTTCTACCTCGCCTTCACGCGCGTCTCCGAGATCGTGCTGGAGCGGCTGACCGTCCGGCTCTCGCGCGGGCAGGCGACGGCCGAGGGCGCCGCGCAGCGGAGGGCCGGCGCGTGAGCTGCCTCGAGACCATCGCGGACTACGCCCTGCGCTCCGTCGGCATCGGCGAGCGGCTCCTCCCGCGGGAGGATTTCACGCTCTGCCAGCAATTCACGCTCATCGGCTCGGGCCTGATCTGGAACGTCTATTTCGCGGTCGTGGCCCTCGGCGCGGGGTTTTTGCTCGCCAACGCGGTGGCGCTCGGCAAGGCGGCGCGCGCTCGGGTGCTGCGCAAGCCTTCGGAGTGGTTCATCTTCGTCTTTCGCGGTTCGCCGCTCTTCATCCAGTTCTTCTTCGCCTACTTCCTCTTTCTCTCGCTGAAGCCCGTGGCGCCGGCCTTCGACGCCTTCACGAGCGCATGGGCGGGCGCGACGATCGTCCTGTTCCTGAACACCGCCGCCTATTCGGGGGAGATCTTCTACGGCGCGCTCCGCGCTATCCCCAAGGGCGAGCTCGAGGCCGCCGACGCCTACGGGCTCTCGGGCTGGCCGCGCTTCCGGCGCGTCGTCTGGCCCACCATGCTGCGCCTCGCCTGGCCGGCCTACACGAACGAGGCGATCTTTCTCTTCCACGCCACCACGCTCGTCTATTTCTCGGGCTTCCCGGCGTGGCAACAGCGAGGCGACGCGCTCTATTACGCCAACTACTTCGCGGACAAGACCTTCAACCCCTTCGTGCCCTACCCGATCCTCGCGGGCTATTTCATCCTGCTGACGCTCTGCATCATCGCGCTCTTCGGCGCGATCAACGCCCGCCTGAACCGCCACCTGCCGAGGGAGGCACGGCGCGGGCTGCGCCTCCGGCTCAACGTGATCCGGTGACCCGATGACACGCACAGGCTCTTCCGACGCGTCCGGACGCCCCATGGCCGCGGCCGACGGCGATGCCCGCGGGGCCGCGCTCGACCTCGGATCGGTGACGACCTTCCGCGCCGCGGCCTGCGACCTGAACGGGCAGCTCCGCGGCAAGCGCCTGCCCGCCGCGGCGGCGGCGAAGTTGGGGGCGTCGGGGCTCCGGATGCCGCTCTCGGCGCTCAACGTCGACGTCTGGGGCAGCGACATCGAGGGCAGCGCGCTCGTCTTCGAGACCGGCGACAAGGACGGGGTGCTCTTCCCGACCGAGCGCGGGCCGGTGCCGATGCCCTGGCTCGACACGGCGTCGGCCTTGGTGCCGATGTGGATGTTCGAGGAGGCGGGCGCGCCCTTCGCCGGCGATCCGCGCCACGCGCTCGCCCGGGCGCTCGACGCCTATCGCGCGCGCGGCTGGCAGGTGCGCGCGGCGACGGAGATGGAGTTCACCCTCGTCGACGATTCGGGCGCGGCGCTGCGCCCGCCGGTGAACCCGCAGACGGGGCGGCGGCTGCAGGGGCACGCGATCCTCTCGATCCGCCAGCTCGACGCCTTCGACGCCTTCTTCACCGATCTCTACGCCGGCTGCGACGCGATGGGGATCGCCGTCGATTCGGCGATCTCCGAGGCGGGCCTCGGCCAGTTCGAGATCACGCTCGGCCACCGCGAGGCCATGGCGGCGGCCGACGACGCGTGGCTGTTCAAGACGCTCGCCCGCGGGCTCGCCCGGCGGCACGGGATGGCGGCGACCTTCCTCGCCAAGCCCTACCCCGACGACGCGGGCAACGGGATGCACGTGCATTTCTCGGTGCTCGACGCGGAGGGGCGCAACGTCTTCGACGACGGGAGCGCGGCGGGCTCGGACATCCTGCGCCAGGCGGTGGCGGGCTGCCTGCGGGCGATGCCGGACCAGACCCTGATCCTCGCCCCGCACGGGCCGAGCTACGCGCGCCTCGTGCCCGGCGCGCACGCCCCCACCGGCGCGGGCTGGGGCTACGACAACCGCACCGCGGCGATCCGCATCCCCGCCGGCCCGGCCAAGGCGCGCCGGATCGAGCACCGCGCCGCGGGCGGCGACATCAACCCCTACCTGCTGCTCGCCGCGATCCTCGGCGCGGCGATCTCGGGCGTCGAGGACGGCCTCGCGCCGCCCGAACCCATCGCCGGCAACGCCTACGAGCGCGACCTGCCGCAGATGGCCGGCGACTGGGCCGAGGCGATCGCGCGCATCGAGGGCTCGGCGCTGATGCGGCGCATCCTCGGCGAGACGCTCGTCGCCAACCTCTGCATGACGAAGCGCCAGGAGATGCGGCGGCTGGTCGAGATCCCGCCCGAGCGTCACTGGCAGATCTACCTCGAGACCGCCTGACCCCTTGTGGCCGGGCGCGGCGCGGGCTAGGTCAAACGTGTCAATCGGTGATTTCATGCTGATCGGTATCCTGCAGACCGGGCGCCCGCCGGACGAGATCCGCGACCGCTCGGGCGACTATCCGGAGATGTTCGCGCGGCTCCTCGGGCCGCACGGCTTCGAGTTCCGCACATGGCACGTCGAGGCGGGCACCTTCCCCGAGGGCCCCGAGGCCGCCGACGGCTGGCTCGTGACCGGCTCGCGCCACGGCGCCTACGAGGACCACCCGTGGATGCCGCCGCTGGAGCAACTCATCCGCGACATCCGCGCGGCCGGCCGGCCGCTCGTCGGCATCTGCTTCGGCCACCAGATCATCGCGCAGGCGCTCGGCGGGCGGGTCGTGAAATGGCCCGGCGGCTGGGCCGTGGGGCGCACCGTCTACGACTGGGGCGGGCGGCCCGTGGCGATGAACGCCTGGCATCAGGACCAGATCGTCGAGGCCCCGGAGGACGCCGAGGTCGTGGCGACGCATCCCGACTGCGCGTATGCTGCGCTTCTCTACGACGGCGAGATCTTCACGGTGCAGGCGCACCCGGAGTTCGACTTCGCCGTGGTCGAGGGCCTCGCCGAGACGCGCGGGCGCGGCGTGGTGCCCGACGAGAAGCTCGACGCGGCGCTCGCCGCCGGCGACAGACCCACCGACCGGACCGAGGTGGGCGCGATGATCGCCCGCTTTTTCAGGGAGCGCAGGATCGCATGAGCGACTGGATCCAGAGCCTGCCCGAGGCCGCGCGCCTCTACCTCGAGGGGCGGCGCCTCGACGAGGTGGAATGCATCATCTCCGACCTGCCCGGCATCGCCCGCGGCAAGGCGGTGCCCGCCTCCAAGTTCGCGCGGCAGAGCGAGTTCCATCTGCCCAACTCGATCTTCTTCCAGACGATCACCGGCGGCTGGACGCCCGAGGCGGACGCGGACAACTTCGTCGAGCCGGACATGATCCTGAAGCCGGACATGTCCACCACCACCGCCGCGCCCTGGACCGGCGACTGGACGCTGCAGGTGATCCACGACGCCTTCGACCGCGACGGGGAGCCCGTGCCCTTCGCGCCCCGGAACGTGCTCAAGCAGGTCGTCGCGCTCTATCACGCGCAGGGCTGGGACCCGGTGGTGGCGCCGGAGATGGAGTTCTACCTCGTCGCGCGCAACACCGACCCCGGAAAGCCCATCGAGGCGATGATGGGCCGCACGGGGCGGCCCGCCGCCGCGCGGCAGGCCTATTCGATGAGCGCGGTCGACGAATACGGCCCCGTCATCGACGACATCTACGACTTCGCCGAGGCGCAGGGCTTCGAGATCGACGGCATCACGCAGGAGGGCGGCGCTGGACAGGTGGAGATCAACCTGCGCCACGGCGACCCGGTGAAGCTCGCCGACGAGGTGTTCTTCTTCAAGCGCATGATCCGCGAGGCGGCGCTGCGCCACGACTGCTTCGCCACCTTCATGGCCAAGCCGATCGAGGGCGAGCCCGGCAGCGCCATGCACATCCACCACTCGGTCATCGACCGCGAGACCGGGCGCAACATCTTCTCGGGGCCGCAGGGCGGCGAGACGGACGCCTTCTTCAACTTCCTCGGCGGGCTGCAGAGGAACCTGCCCGCGGCGATCCCCGTGCTGGCGCCCTACGTCAACAGCTACCGCCGCTACGTGAAGGACTACGCCGCGCCGATCAACCTCGAGTGGGCGCGCGACAACCGCACGACGGGCCTGCGCATCCCGATCGCGCCGCCGCACGCGCGGCGCATCGAGAACCGCGTCGCGGGGATGGACTGCAACCCCTACCTCGGCATCGCCGCCTCGCTCGCCTGCGGCTACCTCGGGCTCATGGACGAGGACTGGCCCACCAAGCAGTTCCGCGGCACCGCCTACGACGGCGAGGGCGATTTTCCGCAGATCCTCGGCGAGGCGCTGGAGCGTTTCGACGCGGCCGAGCGGCTGCACGAAACGCTCGGGCGGGACTTCGCCCGCGTCTACGCCGCCGTGAAGCGCAACGAATACGAGGAATTCCTGCAGATCATCAGCCCCTGGGAGCGCGAGCACCTGCTGTTGAACGTGTGAGGGGGGCTGTCTGCCCCCCTCTTGGCCTGACGGCCAATTCACCCCCCGAGGATATTTAAGCCAAGAAGAAGGACCGAGGCTGCGCGTGACCGACCTGCTGACCGCCAACGACCGCCCCGGCGCCTATCCGGAGAGCTGGTACGCCGCGACGGTGGAGGCGCCGCCCCCGCGCCCGGCGCTGTCGGGCGAGACCCGGGCGGACGTCTGCGTGGTCGGCGCGGGCTACACGGGGCTCTCGGCGGCGCTGCACCTCGCGGAGCGGGGCTTCGACGTGGTGGTGCTGGAGGCGAGCCGGGCGGGCTTCGGCGCCTCGGGGCGCAACGGCGGGCAACTGGGAAGCGGGCAACGCGTGGGCCAGCGCGAGCTCGAGGCGCGGCTCGGGCAGGCGCACGCGGGCCGGCTCTGGCGGCTCGGCGAGGAGGCGAAGGCGCTGGTGCGCGATCTGGTGGCGCGGCACGGCATCGACTGCGCGCTGCGGCCCGGGGTCGCGCATCTCTGCTACACCGATGCCGAGCGCGCGGAGATCCATGCCGAGGCGGCCCATCTCGCGGAGCGCTACGGCTACGAGGAGATCGAGACGCTCGACCGCGCGGCGGGGCACGCGCTCTGCCCCTCGCCGGCCTACCGTGGCGGCGCGCTCGATCACGGGGCGGGGCATCTGCATCCGCTGGCCTTCGCGCTCGGCCTCGCGCGTGCAGCCGAGGGGGCCGGCGCGCGGCTCTTCGAGCGCACGCGCGCGGTGGAGCTGATCGAGGGGCCCGCGCCGGAGGTGCGCACGGAGGCCGGGCGCGTGCGGGCCGATCACGTGATCCTCGCCGGGAACGGCTATCTGGAGGGGCTCGCGCCGCGGATCGCCGAACGTGTCATGCCGATCAACAACTTCGTCGCCGCGACCGAGCCGCTGGGCGCCCGCGCGGCGGAGGTGCTGACGCGCGACGTGGCGGTGGCCGACACCAAGTTCGTCGTCAACTACTTCCGGCTGAGCGGCGACGGGCGGCTCCTCTTCGGCGGGGGCGAGACCTACGGCTACCGCTTTCCCGCCGACATCGCGGGGCTCGTGCGCCGGCCGATGCTGAAGGTCTTTCCGCATCTGGAAGACGTGGCGATCGACTACGCCTGGGGCGGTACGCTGGCGATCACGCTGCGCCGCCTGCCCTATCTCGCGCGGGTGGGGCTGCGGGTGCTCTCGGCCTCGGGGTACTCGGGCCACGGCGTCGGGCTCGCCACGCTCTCGGGGCGGCTCATGGCCGAGGCGGTCGCGGGCGAGACGGAGGGCTTCGACACCATGGCCGCCGTGCCGACGCCGGCCTTTCCCGGGGGGCCGCGGCTGCGCACGCCGCTTCTCGTGCTGGCGATGAGCTGGTACGCGCTGCGCGACCGGCTGGGGCTCTGAGCCGCGCATTGACCGGCGGCCGCTTTTCCCTTAAGACACGCCCGAGCCACGGGCGCCTCGCCGCCCGGTCGACCGACGGCTCCGACAGACGCTACGGGCCGGGTGTGTCCGTAAATCACGGATATACATGACCAAGTTCAGCGATCTCGACCTCAACCCGAAGGTTCTGAAGGCGATCGAGGAGGCGGGCTACGAAGAGCCCACCCCGATTCAGGCCGGCGCGATTCCCCCGGCGCTCGAAGGGCGCGACGTGCTGGGCATCGCCCAGACCGGCACCGGCAAGACGGCGAGCTTCACGCTGCCGATGATCACGATGCTCGCGCGCGGGCGCGCGCGGGCGCGGATGCCGCGTAGCCTCGTGCTCTGCCCGACGCGGGAACTCGCCGCGCAGGTGGCCGAGAACTTCGACACCTACGCCAAGAACGTGAAGCTGACGAAGGCGCTGCTGATCGGCGGCGTCAGCTTCAAGGAGCAGGACGCGCTGATCGACAAGGGCGTCGACGTACTGATCGCCACGCCGGGGCGGCTTCTCGATCATTTCGAGCGCGGCAAGCTGTTGCTGACCGGCGTGCAGGTCATGGTCGTGGACGAGGCCGACCGCATGCTCGACATGGGGTTCATCCCCGACATCGAGCGGATTTTCAGCCTGACGCCCTTCACACGGCAGACGCTCTTCTTCTCGGCGACCATGGCGCCGGAGATCGAGCGGATCACCAACACCTTCCTGCAGGCGCCCGAGCGGATCGAGGTGGCGCGGCAGGCCACCGCCTCCGAGACGATCGAGCAGGGCGTGGCGCTCTTTCAGCCGGGCCGGCGCGACCGGGAGGCGAGCGACAAGCGCAAGCTCCTGCGCGCGCTGATCGAGCGCGAGGGCGAAGGCTGCAAGAACGCCATCATCTTCTGCAACCGCAAGGTCGAGGTGGACACCCTCGCCAAGTCGCTGAAGAAATCGGGCTACGACTCGGCGCCGATCCACGGCGACCTCGATCAGGCGACGCGCACGCGCACGCTCGAGGCCTTCCGCGACGGGACGCTGCGGTTCCTCGTCGCCTCCGACGTGGCGGCGCGCGGGCTCGACATTCCGGCGGTGAGCCACGTCTTCAACTTCGACGTGCCGACGCATGCGGAGGATTACGTCCACCGCATCGGGCGCACCGGCCGCGCCGGGCGCGAGGGCAAGGCGCTGACGATCAGCGCGCCCAAGGACGAGAAGCACCTCGTCGATATCGAGCGCCTGCTCGGCAAGGAGATTCCGCGCGTCGATCTGCCGGAGGCGGCGCCCGCGCCGAAGAAACCCGAGGCCGAGGCGGACGCCCCGCGCGCCGAGACCGAGGCGCCGAAGCGCAGCCGCGGCGGACGCAGCCGCCGCAAGAAGAGCGCCCCGGCCGAAGAGAACGCGCCCGCCGCCACGGCGCAGGAGGCCGACGACGCGTCGATCCAGGTGGCCGAGCCGGCCGGGGATCAGGCCCCGGCGGCCGAGACCGCGAGCGCGCCGGCGGACAAGCCGGCGCCGAAGAAGCGGCGCTCGCGCGCGAAAAAGGCGGACGACAGCGGCGAGTCCGCGAAGGTCGTCGGCATGGGCGATCACCTCCCCCGCTTCATCGCGCTCAGCCTCGAGGAACGCCTCGCGGGCTGAGGCGGCCCGGCGCCCGGCGCGCGGGCGCCGACCTCATCCCCCGGCGGAGGGTCATCCGCCGCCCCTCACCACATGGACGGTATCATGGTGACACATCGTTTCGACGATGCGCTGGCCTTCGCCCTGCGGCAGCACGCGGCCGCCAGGGCGGAGACGCCTGCGCTGGCATATCTTCTGGCGGAGCGGCCGGGCGCGCTGACGCTCGAGCGCGCGGTGGCCAGCGCCGCCGAGGCGCACGCGGGCCAGACCGACAAGGCGGGCGCGCCCTACATCCTGCATCCGCTCCGCGTGATGGCGGCGCAGGAGAGCGACGACGCGCGCATCGTCGGCGTGCTCCACGACGTGGTGGAGGACAGCCCCGTCACGCTCGACCACCTCGCGGTGGCGGGGGCGTCGGAGGCGGTGCTGCGCGGCCTCGACGCGGTGACGCGGCGGGCCGACGAGAGCTACAAGGCCTTCGTCGCGCGCGCGGGCGCCGACCCGCTCGGCCGCGCGGTCAAGATCGCGGACCTGCGCGACAACATGGACCTCGCGCGCATCGCGCAGCCGACGGAAAAGGACCGCGCGCGGCTCGCGCGCTACGCCCGCGCGCTCGACCGCCTCGGCGCGGCGTGATCAGCCGAGACGGCTGATCACCACGGTCACCTCCGGCTTCTTGCCGATCTCGTTGAAGGCAGTGTTGCGCACGATGCGGCGCAGCCCGTCCTCGAGCTTGTCGTCGTCGCCGAGCACCTTCTTGCCGGCGCGGCCCATGAACTGCGCGAGATCGCCCTCGATCACCTCGGCGAGATCGGCGCGCGAGCGCCCGCTCTCCCGCAGGCCCGACAGCTCGCACCACGGCTCGCCGAGCGGGTCGCCGTCCTCGTCGATGATGAGCGTGACGAGCGCGTGGCCGTTGAGCGCCATGCGGATGCGGTCGCGCACCACCCCGTCGAGCGCGCCGATCTGCGCCGTTCCGTCGAGGTAGATGCGGCTCGTCTCCACGTGCTCGGCCACCTGCGGCGCGTCGCCGGTGAGGTCCAGCATCGTGCCGTTGGGCGCGATGGCGGAGGCGTAGCCGCGGCTCTTCGCGAGCTTCATGTGCTCGCGCAGCATCCGGTGCTCGCCGTGCATCGGGATCACCATCTTCGGCTTCACGATGTCGTGCATCCGCTCGAGGTCCGGGCGGTTGGCGTGGCCCGAGACGTGGTAGCGGTCCGTCGCGTCGTCGATCACGTCGACACCGATCTCGGAGAGCTGGTTGATGATGCGCAGAACGCCGCGCTCGTTGCCGGGGATCGTCTTGGACGAGAAGAGGAAGGTGTCGCCCGCCTTGAGCTCGATCCCCTGGTACTTGCCGCGCGCGAGCTGGGCGGAGGCGGCGCGCCGCTCGCCCTGGCTGCCGGTGACGACCAGCATCAGGTTCTCGCGCGGGACGCCCGCGGCATCCTCCGGGCTGACGGTGGGCGGGAAATCCTCGAGCACGCCGGTCTCGAGCGCGGCTTCCAGCATCCGCCGCATCGCACGCCCCATCAGGCAGACCGAGCGCCCGGCGCGCACGCCGGCCTCCGCCAGCGTCTTGAGCCGCGCCACGTTGGAGGCGAAGGTCGTCGCCACCACCATGCCGCCCGCGCCGGCCACCAGCGACTCGAGGTTCGAGGCGAGCGAGGCCTCGGACCGGCCCGGCCGCTCCACGAAGACGTTGGTCGAATCGCAGAGGAGCGCCTGCACCCCCGGCGCCGCCGCCGCTTCCCATGCGGCGGGGTCGAAGGCCTCGCCCACCACCGGGGTCACGTCGATCTTGAAGTCCGCCGTGTGCATGACCCGCCCCGCCGGCGTGTCGATGACCATCCCTGCGCTTTCCGGGATCGAGTGCGAGATCGGCAGGAAGCCGACGCGGAACGGCCCGGCCTCGACCATCTCGGGCATCGGCTCGGCGATGGAGACGCGGGCGGGGTCCTGTCCCTGCTCCTCCATCTTGAGCCGCGCGAGATGGCCGGTGAAGGCGCGCGCGTAGACCGGCGGCTGGCCGAGGCGCGTGTAGAGATGGCCGAGCGCGCCGACGTGGTCCTCGTGCGCGTGGGTGATGAAGACGGCCTCCAGCCGGTCGCGGTTCGCCTCGAGCCAGGAGATGTCCGGAAAGATCAGGTCGACCCCGGGCGAGCTGTCCATGTCGGGAAAGGTCACGCCGATATCGACGAGGATCAGCCGTTCCTTGCCCTTCGGGCCGTAGCCGAAGACATAGGCGTTCATCCCGACCTCGCCGGCGCCGCCGAGCGGCAGATAGATCAGACGGTCGTTCATCGGGCCCGAGCCTCCTCTTTCTTGTTGTGCGCATGGATCACGGTCAGCCCGTGCATCGTCAGGTCGTCGTCGAAATGGTCGAAAAGCGTCTCGGCCTGCTGGAAGAGCGGCGCGAGCCCGCCGGTCGCCACCACGCGCATCGCGCGGTCGCGCTCGCCCCGGATGCGGTCGCAGATCTCCCGGATGAGGCCGATGTAGCCCCAGAAGATCCCCGACTGCATGCAGGCGACGGTGTTGGTGCCCACCACGCGCTGCGGGCGGGAGATGTCGACATGCGGCAGCGCCGCGGCGGCGTCGTGGAGCGCGGCGAGCGACAGGTTGACCCCCGGCGCGATCACGCCGCCGACGTAGGCGCCGTCGGCATCGACCACGTCGAAGGTGGTGGCGGTGCCGAAGTCCACCACGATCAGGTCGCCGCCGTAGCGGTCGTGCCCCGCCACCGTGTTCACCAGCCGGTCGGGGCCGACCTGCGTGCCGGGATCGACGCGCACCGCGACGGGCAGCGCGCAATCCTCCCGCCCCACGACGAGCGGGCGGGTGTGAAAGTAGCGGTCGGCGAGGACGCGCAGGTTGAACACGACACGCGGCACGGTGGAGGAGACGATCACGTCGGTGATGTCGCGCTCGATCTTCTGGAAGGCCTTCAGCGTCGAGAGCCAGACGTAATACTCGTCCGCCGTGCGCTGCGGCTGCGTCGCCATGCGCCAGGTGGCGACGAAATGATCGTCGTCCCAGATCGAGAAGACGGTGTTCGTGTTGCCGCAATCAACCGCGAGCAGCATGCGCCTCTCCCCCGGCGAAAAAGACCTCGGCCGCGGCGATGGCCTGCCGCCCCGCCGGCGTGGCGAGGATGAGCCGGCCCGCGTCGTCCAGCGTCTCGAAGCGGCCCGTCACCTCGTGGCTCCCCGTGCGCGCGGTCACCGTCTCGCCCTTGCGCGCCGCGCGGTCGAGCCACGCGGTGCGGATCGGCGCGAAGCCGTAGGTCGCGAAGCTCCGCGCGCGCACCTCGAAGGCGCGGGCGAGCGGCGTGAGAAAGGCCTCGGGCCCGACGTCGGCGCCGAGCCCCTCGGCGAGCGAAACGGGCGCCACGGCGCCGGGCTCCAGCGTCGCCGGCTCCGGCGCATGCCGGAGGTTGACGCCGATGCCGATGGCGAGATGCGCGGGCGCCACCGTCTCCAGCAGGATGCCGGCGAGCTTTCCGCCGTGCAGCAGCACGTCGTTCGGCCACTTGAGCGCGAAGGCCTCCGGCCGCCCCGTCACCTCGGCGCAGGCGTCGAAGAGCGCGAGCGCCGCGACGAAGGACATGAGCGCCGCGCGCTCGGTCTCCGGCGCGGGCGTCAGGAGCGTCGCGGCGAGGTTGCCCGGCGGATCGNAGCGCCGCGACGAAGGACATGAGCGCCGCGCGCTCGGTCTCCGGCGCGGGCGTCAGGAGCGTCGCGGCGAGGTTGCCCGGCGGATCGGCCCAGGCCCGGCCGCGCCGCCCGCGCCCGGCGGTCTGCCGGCGCGCCATGATCCAGAGCGGTCCCGGCGCCTCGCCGGCGCGGGCCGCGGCCTCGGCCATGGTCGAGGGCGCCTCGTCGAGGATGACCCGCCCGACGCCGTCCGGCCAGCCCGCGGGCGCGGCGTTAGCGGACAAGCGCCGTCGCGGCGGCGGCCGCCGCGCCCTCGATCCCGAAGAGATTAACGATGCCCACGAGCATCACCGCCGCCGAGGCCATGAGCGCGCCCCAGAGCACGACGCCGCCCCCGGCCTCGACCGGCTCGCCCCGTTCCTCGCCGAAGTACATGAAATAGACGATGCGCAGGTAGTAATAGGCGCCGATCACGCTCGCCAGCACGCCGCCCACGGCGAGCCAGATCAGCCCGCCCTCGTAGGCCGCGCGCAGCACGTAGAGCTTGGCGAAGAAGCCGAGGAAGGGCGGCACGCCCGCGAGGCTGAAGAGCAGGACGAGCATCGCCATGGCGCGGCCGGGCTGATGGCGCGCGTACATCCGGAGCGCCCCGATCTCGACCACCGGCGCGCCGCCCCGCTCCATCGAGAGGATGAAGGCGAAGGTGCCGACGCTCATCGCGACGTAGATGGCGAGATAGACGAGCATCGCCTGCACGCCGAAGGCCGTCCCCGCCGCGAGCCCCATGAGCGCGTAGCCCATGTGCGCGATGGAGGAATAGGCCATCAGCCGCTTGATGTTCGTCTGCCCGATCGCCGCGATGGAGCCCACGAACATCGACAGGAGCGCGAGCACCGCGACCACCTGCTGCCAGTCGGCGACGACGCCGCCGAAGGCGTCGTGCAGCACCCGCGCGAAGAGCGCCATCGCCGCGATCTTGGGCGCGGTCGAGAGGAAGGCCGTCACCGGCGTCGGCGCGCCCTCGTAGACGT
The DNA here is from genome assembly GCF_003385555.1 of Rhodosalinus sediminis. Lineage (GTDB taxonomy): Bacteria > Pseudomonadota > Alphaproteobacteria > Rhodobacterales > Rhodobacteraceae > Rhodosalinus > Rhodosalinus sediminis. Next base: position 21,791 of record NZ_QOHR01000016.1, read on the forward strand.
CGGGCGTCCACATGTGGAAAGGCACCGCCGAGACCTTGAAGGCGAGCCCCGAGGCCACGAGAACCAGCCCGATCAGTAGCCCGATCTCGGCCCTTCCGTCGCCCGCCGCGGCGAAGATCCCGGTGAAGAGCGTGGTGCCAGCGTAGCCGTAAACGAGCGACGCGCCGTAGAGCAGAAGCCCCGAGGAGAGCGCGCCGAGGATGAAATACTTTAGCCCCGCCTCGGTCGATTTCGCGCTGTCGCGCCGGAAGGCCGCCAGCACGTAGAGCGCGAGCGACTGCAGCTCCAGCCCGAGGTAGAGCGACATCAGATCGCCCGCCGAGACCATGACCATCATGCCGACGACGGAGAGCGCCACGAGCAGCGGATATTCGAACCGCAGGAGGCCCCGGCGCGTCATGTAATCCTGGCTGATCGCCAGCACGGCCGCCGCCGAGAGCAGAAGCGCCGCCTTGGCGAAGCGGGAGAAACCGTCGACGACCACGAGCCCGCCGAAGGCCTCCTCGGCCCCGGGGCCGCGCGTGGCGATCCATGCGGCGAGCCCGACGAAGACCGCCGCCGTGGCCCAGGTGATCTGCGGCGCGAGGGCGTCCTTGGCCGTGTAGACCGCGCCGAGCAGCGCCGCGATGGAGTAGACGGCCAGCACGATCTCCGGCGTGAGAAGGGCGAGATCCTGAGCGGTCATTGCGCGGCCTCCTCTGCCGCTGCCACCATGCTGGCGGCGTCATGCTGCGCGAGCGCGGTGTCGTAGCCCTCGACGAGGGCGGCGACCGACGGCCCGATGATGTCGGTCACGAGCGCCGGGTAGACCCCGAGCAGGAGCGTCATCACGACGAAGGGCGCGAAGATCGCCTTTTCCCGGCGGTCCATGTCCGAGATCGACTTGAGGCTCGCCTTGATCAGGTCGCCGAGCACCACCCGGCGGTAGAGCCAGAGCGCATAGGCCGCCGAGAGGATCACGCCCGTCGCCGCGACCGCGGTAACCCAGGTGTTGACCTGGAAGGCGCCCATCATCGTCAGGAACTCGCCGATGAAGCCGCTCGTCCCCGGAAGGCCGACGTTCGCCATGGTGAAGAGCATGAACACGGCGGCATAGGCCGGCATCCGGTTCACGAGGCCGCCATAGGCCTCGATCTCGCGGGTGTGCATCCGATCGTAGATCACGCCCACGCAAAGGAAAAGCGCCCCCGAGATGAAGCCGTGGCTGATCATCTGGAAGATCGCGCCGTCGAGCCCCTGCTGGTTCGCCGCGAAGATACCCATGGTCACGAAACCCATGTGCGCGACCGACGAATAGGCGATCAGCTTCTTCATGTCCTCCTGCGCGAGGGCGACGAGGCTCGTGTAGACCACGGCGATCGCGGAAAGCCAGAGGATGAGCGGCGCGATCACGTCGGCGCCCACCGGAAACATCGGCAGGCTGAAGCGCAGGAAGCCGTAGCCCCCCATCTTCAGCAGGATCGCGGCGAGGACGACCGAGCCCGCCGTCGGTGCCTGCACGTGCGCGTCCGGAAGCCAGGTGTGCACCGGCCACATCGGCATCTTCACCGCGAAGCTCGCGAAGAAGGCAAGGAACATCAGCGTCTGCGCGCCGCCGATGATCTGCAGCCCCCAGAGGTCGAGCGTCTCGGAGGCGAACTGATGGCGCAGGAGCGCCGCGATGTCGGTGGTCCCGGCGTCGACGTACATCGCCACCATCGCCACCAGCATCAGCACCGAGCCGAGGAAGGTGTACAGGAAGAACTTGAAGGCGGCGTAAATCCGCTCCTTCCCGCCCCAGATCCCGATGATCAGGAACATCGGGATGAGCCCCGCCTCGAAGAAGAGGTAGAAGAGCACGAGATCGAGCGCCACGAAGACGCCGATCATCAGCGTCTCGAGCACGAGGAAGGCGATCATGTATTCCTTCACCCGCTCGGTGACGTGCCACGAGGCGGCGATCGTCAGCGGCATGATGAAGGTCGTCAGCAGCACGAAGAGCACGCTGATCCCGTCCACGCCGACCTTGTAGGTCAGGCCGAAGATCCACTCGGCCTCCTCCACCATCTGGAAGCCGGTGTCGGCCGGGTCGAACTGAAACAGGATGAAGAGCGAAACGAGGAAGGTCGCCGTCGTCGCGATCAGGGCGAGCCATCGCGCGTTGTTGCGCGCGGCCTCGTCGTCGCCGCGCAGGAAGACAGCGAGGATCGCCGCCGCGATCGCCGGCGTGAAGGTGACGATGGAAAGCAGGTTGTCCATCAGCGCGCCCCCCCGGTGAGCGTCATCCAGGTGATCATCGCGACGATGCCGACCACCATCCAGAAGGCGTAGGAGAAGATGTAGCCCGTCTGCGCCCGCCCCGCGAGCCGCGTGAGCCACGGGATCGCGCCCATGGAGACGCCGTTGATCGTCCCGTCGATCACAGCGCCGTCACCCCGCTTCCAGAGCGTGCGCGCCACGCCGCGCGCGGGCCGGACGAAGACGAACTCGTAGAGCTCGTCGAAATACCACTTGTTGAGCAGGAAAAGGTAGAGGGGCCGCTGACTCTCGGCGAGGCGCTTGGGGATCGCCGGGTCGCGGATGTAGAAGAGCCACGCGAGGCCGAGCCCGATCAGCATGGCGAAGAAGGGGCTGACCTTGACCCACTTCGGCACCGCGTGCGCGTCGGCGATCACCGTGTTCTCGGGCGCCATGTAGAGCGCGCCCTGCCCCGGCTCGCCGGCGAAGACGTAGCCATAGGCCTCTTCGCCGCCCTCGGCCTCCGCCTCGGCGTAGGGCATGCCGAAGAACTTCGCGACGCTGTCGGTGTGCCCGAAGAAGGCGTTGTACCAGATCATCCCGGCCAGCACCGAGCCCACGGCGAGCACGCCGAGCGGCACGGTCATCACCGCCGGGCTCTCGTGCGCATGGGCGTGCGTGTGCTTGTCGCCGCGCGGCTTGCCCCAGAAGGTCAGGAACATCAGCCGCCAGGAATAGAAGCTCGTCAGGAGCGCCGCGATCACCAGGAGCCAGAAAGGCACGCCGCCGGCGCCGGCATAGGCGCTCTCGACCACCGCGTCCTTCGAGAGGAATCCGGCGAAGCCGATCGGGACGCCCCCCAGCGTGAACAGAACCGCCGGAATGCCGACGCCCGTGATCGCCAGCGTGCCGATCAGCATGGCCCAGAAGGTATAGGGGAACTTCGCCCGCAGGCCACCGTAGTTCCGCATATCCTGCTCGTGATGCATCCCGTGGATCACCGAGCCCGCACCGAGGAACAGCATCGCCTTGAAGAAGGCGTGCGTCAGCAGGTGATACATCGCCACCGGATAGGCGCCGACGCCGGCGGCGACGAACATGTAGCCGAGCTGCGAACAGGTGGAATAGGCGATCACGCGCTTGATGTCGGTCTGTACGAGCCCCACCGTCGCCGCGAAGAAGGCCGTCGCCGCCCCGAGCCAGGTGACGAAGGTCATCGCGTTCGGCGCGAACTCCATCACCGGCGACATGCGGCAGACGAGGAACACGCCGGCGGTGACCATGGTCGCCGCGTGAATGAGCGCCGAGACCGGCGTCGGCCCCTCCATCGCGTCCGGCAGCCAGGTGTGCAGCAGAAGCTGCGCCGATTTCCCCATCGCCCCGATGAAGAGCAGCACCGCCACCAGCTCCGCCGCGTTCCAGCTCCCCCAGAGGAAGGTGATCTGCGTCTCGGCGATGGTGGGCGCGGCGGCGAAGACGTCCTCGAAGCGCACCGAATCCACGAGGAAGAAGATCGCGAAGATGCCGAGCGCGAAGCCGAAATCGCCCACGCGGTTGACCACGAAGGCCTTGATCGCGGCGGCGTTGGCCGACGGCTTGCGGTAGTAGAACCCGATCAGCAGATAGGAGGCGAGGCCCACGCCCTCCCAGCCGAAGAAGAGCTGCACGAGGTTGTCGGCCGTCACCAGCATGAGCATGGCGAAGGTGAAGAGCGAGAGATAGGCGAAGAAGCGCGCCTTGTAGGCCTCGCCCTCGCGGAAATTCTCGTCATGCGCCATGTAGCCGAAGGAATAGAGATGCACGAGCGCCGAGACGCTCGTCACCACGATCAGCATCACCGCCGTCAGCCGGTCGAGCCGGATCGCCCAGTCGGTCGCGAGCGTCCCGCTCTCGATCCAGCGCAGGATCTGAATGGTCTCGGTGATGCCGTCGAAGGTCAGGAACACGATCCACGACAAGAGCGCCGAGAAGAACAGGAGCCCGGTGGCCACCCACATGGCCGCGGTCTCGCCGATCGCGCGCCAGCCGAAGCCCGCGATCAGCGCGCCCGCGAGCGGCGCGAAGAGAAGCAGCGTCTCCATCGGCTCAGCCCTTCATCATGTTGACGTCTTCCACCGCGATCGTGCCGCGGTTGCGGAAGAACACCACCAGAATGGCGAGCCCGATCGCCGCCTCCGCCGCGGCGACGGTCAGCACGAAAAGCGTGAAGATCTGCCCTACGAGATCGCCGTGATACCAGGAGAAGGCGACGAGGTTGATGTTGACCGATAGCAGGATGATCTCGACCGACATCAGCAGGATGATGACGTTCTTGCGGTTGAGAAAGAGCCCGAAGATGCCGATGACGAAGAGCGCCGCCGCCACCGTGAGATAATGTTCCAGTCCGATCATTCCGTCCCTCCGGGCGCCCCGGCCCGCTCTCGTTGACCCCGGTCGCGCGGCTTCACAGCCCCTGCCCCGGCTTCACGTCCCTGAGCTCCATCGCCGCCTCGGGATCGCGGTACATCTGCGCCAGCACGTTCTGCCGCTTGACGTCCGCGCGGTGGCGCAGCGTCAAGAGGATCGCGCCCACCATCGCCACCAGCAGGATGAGCCCCGAAAGCTGGAACAGCAGGAAATACCGGTCGTAAAGCACCATGCCGAGCGCCTCGGTGTTGTGCAGCTCCGCCGGGATCGGCTGCGCACGCTGCGCCTCGGCCACCTCCGCGCCCTGCCAGCCGCCGAGCGCGAGGCCGAGCTGCATCAGGAGCACCACCCCGATCAGGAGCGCCAGCGGCATGTACCGCGCCATCCCCGCCTTCAGCTTGGCGAAATCCACGTCGAGCATCATCACGACGAAAAGGAACAGCACCGCGACCGCGCCGACGTAGACGATGATCATCAGCATCGCCACGAACTCGGCGCCCATCAGCACGAACAGCCCCGCCGCCGACAGGAACGACAGGATCAGCCAGAGCACCGAATAGACCGGATTGCGCGAGATCACCGTGAACAGCCCGCCGGCCACGCAGCCGAGGGCGAAGAGATAGAAGGCGAAGGTGGCCATGGTCACGTCTCCTCGTTTCCCTCGTCCGCCGAGGCCTCGAGCGTCTCCTGCGCGAGTTGCATGGCCCGCGTCATCGCCGGCAGCCCCGCGAAGACCGACATCATGCCGATCGCTTCGACGATTTCCTGACGCGTCGCCCCGGCCTCGGCCAGGTGGCGCACCGTCAGCCGGATCTGCGCGTCGGCCTGCGCCCCCTGCATCGTGAGCCCCGCCAAAGTCAAGAGGAGCCGGGTCTTGGCGTCGAGCCCCTCCTTGTTCCAGGCGTTGCCGAAGACCATCTCCATCCACTCGCGCGGCATGGTCGGCCACATGGCCTCCAGCGCCCGCGGGCTGAAGGTCTCGAGCGAGGGGTTCATCGAGCGCGCCATCTCCTGCCAGCGCACCATCATCTCTTCGAAGGGGCTGCGGTCGCTCAACGGATCGCCTCCTGCCCTGTGGGTGCGACCGCCCCCGACGACGGCGCAGGGCGAGGGGCTCTGCCCCTCGCGCTCCCCGGAGTATTTCCGCCAAGATGCTGGGCGATCGCGACCCGGCCCATCATCTTGGCCGAAATACTCCGGGGGTGAATTGGCCGAAGGCCAAGAGGGGGCAGCGCCCCCTCCCGCGGCGCCGACACGCGCGGCACGGCGCAAGCAGCGCGGTCCGTCATCGATACGGCGCGTCCAGTTCGAGGTTGCGGGCGATCTCCGCCTCCCAGCGTTCGCCGTTCTCGAGGAGCTTCTCCTTGTCGTAGTAGAGTTCCTCGCGCGTTTCCGTGGCGAACTCGAAGTTCGGACCCTCGACGATGGCGTCCACCGGGCAGGCCTCCTGGCAGAAACCGCAGTAGATGCATTTCGTCATGTCGATGTCGTAGCGCGTGGTGCGCCGCGAGCCGTCGGCGCGGGGTTCGGCGTCGATGGTGATCGCCTGCGCGGGGCAGACCGCCTCGCAGAGCTTGCAGGCGATGCAGCGCTCCTCGCCGTTGGGGTACCGGCGCAGCGCGTGCTCGCCGCGGAAGCGGGGCGAGAGGGGGCCCTTTTCGTGCGGGTAGTTCACCGTCGCCTTCGGCGCGAAGAAGTAGCGCAGGCCCAGCTTCAGGCCCTGCAGGAAATCGGTGAGCAGGAAGTATTTCGCGGCGCGGCCGTAGTCGATCTGCGTCATTTGCCGTCTCCGTCGATGTCGTCGGCGGCCCAGCGGAAGATCGCGGCGGCGATCGCCTGCGCGCGCGGGCCGGCCATCTGGTTGTCCCGCTCGGGGCTCTGGTCGGCGGCCTCGGCCGCCGTCGCGGCGAGCTCCATCATGTCGATGTAGCGGGCGTTGAGGATCGCGGTCTTGAGTTCCTGCATGTCAGCCTCCCACGGACCAGCGGGCGTAGATGCCCCAGAACCATTCGAACTTGGCGGCGAAGGACACGAAGACGACCCAGATCAGGCTCATCGGCAGGAAGACCTTCCAGCCGAGGCGCATGAGCTGGTCGTAGCGGTAGCGCGGCGTCACCGCCTTCACCATGGCGAAAAGGAAGAAGAAGAAGAGCATCTTCGCCAGCATCCAGAGCGCGCCGTCCGGCAGCCCCGGCACGGGCGAGAGCCAACCGCCGAAGAACAGGAGGCTCATCAGCGCGCACATCAGGAAGATGGCGATGTATTCGCCCGCCATGAACAGGAGGAACGGCGTCGAGGAGTACTCCACCTGGTAGCCGGCGACAAGCTCCGATTCAGCCTCCGGCAGGTCGAAGGGCGGGCGGTTCGTCTCGGCGAGCGCGGAGATGAAGAAGAGCGCCACCATCGGCAGATGCGGCAGCCAGTACCAGCCGAAGAAATGCGCCGCGCTGTCCTGCGCACCGACGATGGCGCCGAAGTTCATCGAGCCCGTCGAGAGGATCACGCCGATGATGACGAGGCCGATCGAGACCTCGTAGGAGATCATCTGCGCCGCGGACCGGAGCGAGCCCAGGAAGGGATACTTCGAGTTCGAGGCCCAGCCGCCCATGATCACGCCGTAGACCTCGAGCGAGGACATGGCGAAGACGTAGAGGATCGCCACGTTGATGTCGGCGAGCACCCAGCCGTCGTTGAAGGGAATCACCGCCCAGGCCAGCACGGCGAGCACGAAGCTCGTCAGCGGCGCCATGATGAAGACCGGCCGGTCCGCGCCGGCGGGCACGACGACCTCCTTCAGGACGTACTTGAGCGCGTCGGCGATCGTCTGCAGGAGCCCGAAGGCCCCCACGACGTTCGGGCCCCGCCGCATCTGCACCGCCGCCCAGACCTTGCGGTCGGCGTAGACGAGAAACAGGAGCGAGATCATCACGAAGCCGAGGACCGAGAGGCACTGCGCCAGCACGATCAGGAAGGTGCCGAGGGGAGTGGCGAAGAAAGCGTCCATCAGGTCCTCATACCGTCGGAATGCCGCGGGCGTCGCAGGCGGCGACCACCGCCGCGGCGTCGAGCGGCGAAACGCCGCGGGGCCGCGCCGGCGAGAGGGTGTAAACCGCATCTGCGGTCGTCTTGCCACCCTCTTCGGCGAGATTCGTGCGCACGTGGCGCGCGAAGGCGTAGCCGCGGATCAGCGTGTAGCGCGCCGCCGCGCAGTCGGCGTAGGCGCGCAGCGCCGCGGGCGGCGCGGCCCCCGCCATGGCGACCTCGAGGCTCACGAGATCCGTGTCAAGAAGCCGGGTCTCCACGCCCAGATACTCCTCTGCCGGCCGGGCGGGCGCCGGGCTCTCCGGTGCCGCGTCCGGCGTCTCGCTGCAGCCCGCCGCGAGGGCCGCGGCGAGCGCGAGCGCCCCGTGCGCCCGCCTCATTGCGCGGCGATGCGCTCCGCCGCGCGCGCCTGCGCCCGCGCCGAGAGATCGGCCATCACCTCGCTCGCCCGCGCGATGGGGTTGGTGAGGTAGAAATCCCCGATCGCACGGCCGAAGGGCGCCTCCGACACCTCGCCCGGCGCGAGCGGGGTCCAGTCGTTCGCGGGCACGCGGTCCACCTCGGCGATCCACGGCGCCTCGGCCACGAGCGCGCGGCGCAGTTGCGCGAGGCTGTCGTAGGAAAGCTGCGCCCCCGCCTCGACCGAGACTGCGCGCAGGATCGCCCAGTTCTCCTTGGCCTCGCCCGGCGGGAAGCCCGCGCGGAGCGCCATCTGCGGGCGGCCCTCGGTGTTGACGAAAAGCGCCTGCTCCTCGGTCCAGGCGGCGCCCGGCAGGATCAGGTCGGCGCGGTGGGCGCCGCGGTCGCCGTGGCTGCCCTGATAGATGACGAAGGGGCCCTCGGGGATGTCCGTCTCGTCCACGCCGAGCGCCCAGATCACGTCGCCGTCGAGCGCGGCGTCGAGGCCGCCCCCGCAGGTCGCGCCCGCGTCCATCGCGCCGACGCGGCCGGCGGCGGTGTGCAGGACGAGGAGCCCCGCCTCCATCCGCTCGGCGAGGCGCATGGCGCTTGCGAGGACCGCCTCGCCGTCGGGGCGGCGCAGCGCCGCCTGCCCGACGATGACGAGGCCCGGCCCCTCCGCCGTCTTGGGAAGCTCCGCCTTGCCGTCGGCCAGCCGCGCGAGATCGGCGCCGCCGCGGCCGGCGTGGTGCACGTCGAAGGTGAGGTCCACCGGCTCGCCGATCAGGCTCACCTCGCCGCCGGCGAGCCACGCCTTGCGGATGCGCGCATTCAGGACCGGCGCCTCGTTGCGGGGATCGGTGCCGAGGAGCACGATGTTGCGTGCGGCGTCGATATCCTCGATCGCCGCCGTGCCGACGTAGGCGGAGCGGTTGCCGGCGGGCAGCCGCGCGCCGTCCACCCGGCACTCGGCCACGCCGCCCAAGCGCTCCATCAACTGGCGCAGGGCGAAGGCCGCCTCGGTGTTGGCGAGATCGCCGACGAGGCCCGCAGGCCGCTCCGCCGTGCGCAGCTTGTCGCCCGCGACCTTCAGCGCCTCGCCCCAAGTGGCGGCGCGCAGTTTGCCGTTCTCGCGGATGTAGGGCCGGTCGAGGCGCTGGCGGCGCAGCCCGTCCCAGACGAAGCGCGTCTTGTCGGAGATCCACTCCTCGTTCACGCCGTCGTGGTTGCGCGGCAGCATCCGCATCACCTCGCGCCCCTTGGTGTCCACGCGGATATTGGAGCAGAGCGCGTCCATCACGTCGATCGACTCGGTCTTGGTCAGCTCCCAGGGCCGCGCGGTGAAGGCATAGGGCTTCGAGACCAGCGCGCCCACCGGGCAGAGATCGATGATGTTGCCCTGCATGTTCGAATCGAGCGTCTGGCCGAGGTAGCTCGTGATCTCGGCGTCCTCGCCCCGCCCCGTCTGGCCGAGCTCGGGCATGCCCGCCACCTCGGTGATGAAGCGCACGCAGCGCGTGCAGGAGATGCAGCGCGTCATGTGCGTTTCGACCAGCGGGCCGAGATCGAGATCCTCGACCGCGCGCTTGGGCTCGCGGTAGCGGGAGAAGTCGACACCGTAGGCCATCGCCTGATCCTGCAGGTCGCACTCGCCGCCCTGGTCGCAGATTGGGCAGTCGAGCGGGTGGTTGATGAGCAGGAACTCCATCACCCCCTCGCGCGCCTTCTTGACCATGAGCGAGTTGGTCCTGACCTGCGGCGGTTGCCCCTCGGGGCCGGGGCGCAGGTCGCGCACCTGCATCGCGCAGGAGGCGGCCGGCTTCGGCGGACCGCCCACCACCTCGACGAGGCACATGCGGCAGTTCCCGGCGATCGAGAGGCGCTCGTGGTAGCAGAAGCGCGGAATCTCGATGCCCGCCTCCTCGCAGGCCTGGATCAGGGTCAGGGCCGGATCGACCTCGATCTCCCGGCCGTCGATGACGATCTTGCGCAGTTCGGTCATGATCTCACTTCTCTCTGAGCAGCCGCCCCACGGCGCTGCCGCTTGCGATCTCGTCCCGCCCGAAGGCGCAGAGCTCGGCGGTCACGGACGGGTCGTAGCCCTGCTGGCGGATGTAGGCCTCGCCCAGCCGGCGCATCCGCGCCTTCTCGTCCTCGCTCCCGACGTAATCTTCTATTTCCGCGTCTGAATAGCCGAGCTCCGCCGCCCGCGCCTCGAGCGAACTCAGCCGGGCGTAGGCGCGGACCCAGCGCGGCGCGATTGCGTCGCAGCGCCGGCGCACCTCGTCGGCGATCGCGATGGCCAGAAGCGCGCCGTCGATCTCCTGCACCTCGCGGAGCGGCGGGCGCTCCGAAGCGACGACCGCCGCCCCCACCCCCGGCGGGGCGAGAAGCGCGGCGGCGCAGAGACAGGCGCGCAGGCTCACCACGGGGCGCACCTCCCCTCGAGGGTCACCGCGTCGCCTGCCACCGGCAGCGCGGCCGGGTCGCTATCGGGCCCGGTCGTCCAATCGATGTCAGAGCTGCCGAAAGTCTCGATGCAATACCGCTTGCCCGCGTGCTCGGCCGCGCGCACCGCGCCCGCGCGCCCGGCGCTCACCGGCCGGGCGGAGGCGATGAAGCGCTCCACCGTCTCGCCCCGCGCGGCCGAGGCGCTGTAGGACCCGCCGTCGAAGGCGACCTCCGTCCGCCCGCCGCCGCAGGCGGCGAGGGCCACCAAAGCGGCACCCGCGGCGACGCGAAGGCCCGCGACGCGACGCGGCCACCGCTGGCGGCGGCCGCCGCCATCGCACCATTGCGCCGTCGCAGCCTCGGGCATCTCTCGGCCTCCCCGCGCGCTCATTCCGCCGCCACGGCGGTGCTGCGGCCGGTTTTCTGCGCCTTGATGCGGTCCTCGATCTCGTCGCGGAAGTGCCGGATCAGGCCCTGGATCGGCCAGGCCGCCGCGTCGCCGAGCGCGCAGATGGTGTGCCCCTCGACCTGCTTGGTCACGTCGAGGAGCATGTCCACCTCCTCGACCTCGGCCTCGCCGCTGACCAGCCGCTCCATCACGCGCATCATCCAGCCCGCGCCCTCGCGGCAGGGGGTGCACTGGCCGCAGCTCTCGTGCTTGTAGAACTTCGACAGGCGCCAGATCGCCTTGATGATGTCGGTGGACTGATCCATCACGATCACCGCCGCGGTGCCGAGGCCCGAGCGGTTCTCGCGCAGCCAGTCGAAATCCATGATCCCCTCGCGCATCACCGAGCCGGGCAGCAGCGGCACCGAGGAGCCGCCGGGGATCACCGCCTTTAGGTTCTTCCATCCCCCGCGCACGCCGCCGCAGTGACGCTCGATCAGCTCCTCGAAGGGGATCGACATCTCCTCCTCGACGACGCAGGGGTTGTTCACGTGCCCCGAGATCGCGAAGACCTTGGTGCCCGCGTTGTTCGGCCGCCCGAAGCCCGAGAACCAGTCCGCGCCGCGGCGCAGGACCGTGGGCACCACCGCGATGCTTTCCACGTTGTTCACCGTCGTCGGGCAACCGTAGAGCCCCGCGCCCGCCGGGAACGGCGGCTTCATGCGCGGCATGCCCTTCTTGCCCTCGAGGCTCTCGATCAGCGCGGTCTCCTCGCCGCAGATGTAGGCGCCCGCGCCATGGGTTAGGTAGAGGTCGAAATCCCAGCCCGAGCCGGCGGCATTCCGCCCGAGCAGCCCCGCGTCGTAGCACTCGTCTATCGCGGCCTGCAGCGCCTCGCGCTCGCGGATGTATTCGCCGCGGATGTAGATGTAGCAGGCATGCGCGCCCATCGCGAAGGAGGCGATCAGGCAGCCCTCGATCAGCGTGTGCGGATCGTGGCGCATGATCTCCCGGTCCTTGCAGGTGCCGGGCTCGGATTCGTCGGCGTTGACCACCAGATAGGCCGGCCGCCCGTCCGACTCCTTGGGCATGAAGGACCACTTCATCCCCGTCGGAAAGCCCGCGCCGCCGCGGCCGCGCAGGCCGGATTTCTTCACCTCCTCGACGATCGCCTCGCGCCCGCGCGCGATGATCCCGGCGGTGCCGTCCCAGTGCCCGCGCGCCTTCGCGCCCGCGAGCGTGCGGTCGTGCATCCCGTAGAGATTGGTGAAGATGCGGTCTTCGTCCTTGAGCATTCCCGTTCCTTTCCGCGCCGGCCTCAGCCGTTCCGCCGGCGCCAGAGCCCGATGGCCGCGATGAACGCCCAGAAAAAGGCGCCCATCGCCGCAAGATAGATCAGCATCTCCGCGCGCACAGGGAGGTCGACGGTCCCGGCGAGCCACGGCGCGAGGAGCGCGGCGACGCCGGCCGCCGCGATCACCACGGCGATCACCCGGCCCTGCCGCGCGATGGCGCGGCGCGTCTCCTCGTCCGGCGTCCGGTCCTGCGGCATCCGCCCTCCGTCGCGGGTCAGCCGCGCTCGCCCGCGGCGAGCGCCCTGGCCTGCGTCACCCAGTCGTCGCGGCTCACGCGGCCCCTGAAGCCCTCGAGATTGGCGTCGACCCAGGCGACCTCCGCCGCGCTCCAGCCGGCGATCTGGTCGAAATGATAGACGCCCATCTCGTTCAGGACTTTCTCGAGCTTCGGGCCGACGCCCTTGATCTTCTTCAGGTCGTCCGCCCCGCCCGCGCGCGGCGCGTCGCGCAGGGCGGGCTTGCTTTCGGCCGCGTCCTCCGTCGCGGTCGTCGTCGCGGCTTTCGTCTCCGCCGCCGGGGCCTCGGGGGCCGGCGCCGCCGTGCGCGCTTCCGCCGGCTTCGGCGCGGGCGCGGGGGCCGCCTGCTGCGGGGCGGGCGCCGGGGTCGGCGGCTCCTCCTCGAGGCCGAGCTCGCGCTTGCGCTGCGGCGAGAGCGGCTCCATCCCCGTCAGCTCGCCGAGCGACTGTCCCTCCCACGGCGGCGCGACGGTGCCGCAGAGCTTGCGCTGCAGAAAGAGGCCGAACCAGACCGCGAAGGCGATGCCGAGGATCAGCGAGACGAGGAACCAGAGCCCCTCCTGCACGCCGATGATCAGCACGCCGAGCCCCGAGACTCCGCCGAAGCCCCAGCAGACCATCGTGCAGGTCGTGTCGTTATCCGTCTGCGCCATCTCTCGTCCCCCTCAGGTGATGCCGTTACGTCTTCTTGTCGACATCGCCTCTTCTAGCACGACCGTCCGGCGCCGTCTCGCCCCCCTCGGCCAGAAGCCGGGCCTGCTCGACCCAGGCGTCGCGGGCGACGCGTCCTTCGGCATCCTCGAGGTGGTATTCGATCCAGGCGATCTCCTCGGCGCCCCAGCCGGCGATCTGGTCGAAGTGATGGATGCCGAGCGCCGCCAGCCCCTCGGCGAGGGCCGCGTCGATCCCCTCGATGCGCTGCAGATCGTCGGCCGCGCCGCCGCGCGGGGCCTCCAGCCGCTCCGGGGCCGTGCCGGGCGCGACGGCGGCCGGCTCCACCTCGGGCGCGGTCGCATGCTCGGGCGCCGGGGCGGGATCGCCGGTGGAGGGCTTGCCGCGGCCCTGCACGGGCGCCTCGCGCTTGTCGATGCCGGTGCCGTCCGTGGGCTGCGCCTCGGCCAGCACCGGCCCCTTAGGGTCCGGCTCGGCCTCCCCCGGCGCGCGCGAGAGATCGCGCCACGGCGTGCGGAGCGGCACCTCGCTGCCGTCGATGCGCTTGATCGTGTCGCCCATCTCGAGCGCGAGCTCGACCGAGGCGTTGTGCGCCGGCCGCCCCTCCGCATGCGCGGTGAGCGCCGTCGGCCCGCCCGCGGGCTCGGAGGCGTAGCGGCCGGTCTGCGGGCCCGGCGTCGGCACCTCCCCCGCGGCGAAGGCGTCGAGGATCTCGCTCAGCCGCTCGGCGGTGAGATCCTCGTAATAATCCTTGCCGATCTGCGCCATCGGCGCGTTCGCGCAGGCGCCGAGACACTCGACCTCCTCCCAGGAGAACTTGCCGTCCGCGCTGAGCTGATGCGGCTCCTTCGCGATCTTCTCCTTGCAGACGGCCATCAGGTCCTCGGCCCCGCAGATCATGCACGAGGTCGTGCCGCAGACCTGCACATGCGCGACCGAGCCCACCGGCGCGAGCTGGAACATGAAGTAGAAGGTCGCCACCTCGAGCGCGCGAATATGCGCGAGGCCGAGCATGTCGGCGACGTATTCGATCGCGGGCCGCGTGAGCCAGCCCTCCTGCTCCTGCGCGCGCCAGAGGAGCGGGATGATCGCGCTCGCCTGCCGGCCTTCGGGATACTTGGAGATCTGCGCCTTGGCCCACTCTAGGTTCTCGGCCGTGAAGGCGAAGCTTTCGGGCTGCTCGTGGTGGAGGCGTCGAAGCATGCCGTGTCCTTCGTGTGATGCGCGCCGCTCAGGCGTCGGGGGCGCAGGGGCCGGCGGTCAGGCGCACGCCGCCCTCGGGCGTGCGCACCGCGCGCTCCTGCGCGACGCGATAGCGCGAGATGTCCATGATCTGCTGCCGGGTGAGGCCGGTCTGAAGCTCGACCGGGGCATAGTCGGCCTCTTCCGCGAGGGTACAGCCAACGCTCGCCACCGCGGCGTCGTAGGCCGCGCGATCCGCCTCCGTCGTGCCCTCGGGCGGCAGCGCGCAGGCGGAGGCGAGCGGCAGGGCGGCGAGCGCCGCGGCGGCGGGCCTCATCGGTCGATCTCTCCGAAGACGACGTCGAGCGTGCCGATGATCGCCGCCACGTCGGCGAGCTGATGGCCCCGCGTGATGTGCTCCATGCCCTGCAAGTGCAGGAACCCCGGCGCGCGCAGCTTGGCGCGATAGGGCCGGTTCGTGCCGTCGGCCACGAGATAGACGCCGAACTCGCCCTTGGGCGCCTCGACGGCGGCGTAGACTTCCCCCTCGGGGACGTGGAAGCCCTCGGTGTAGAGCTTGAAGTGATGGATCAGTGCCTCCATCGAGGTCTTCATCTCGGCGCGCTCGGGCGGCGATATCTTGCCACGCGCCATGACCTCGCCCGGGCCCTCCTCGCGCAGCTTCGCGATCGCCTGCCGGATGATCTTCACGCTCTCGCGCATCTCCTGCATCCGCACGAGGTAGCGATCGTAGCAGTCGCCGTTCTTGCCGACGGGAATCTGGAAGTCGAACTCGTCGTAGCACTCGTAGGGCTGCGCGCGCCGCAGGTCCCAGGCGAGGCCGGAGCCGCGCACCATCGGCCCCGAGAAGCCCCAGTCGAGGATGTCCTGCTCGGTCACCACGCCGATGTCGACGTTGCGCTGCTTGAAGATGCGGTTCTCCGTCAGCAGCCCGTCGATGTCGTCGAGCACGGACGGGAAGGCGTCCGCCCATGCCTCGATGTCGTCGATCAGCTGCGGCGGCAGGTCCTGATGCACGCCGCCGGGGCGGAAATAGGCCGCGTGGAGCCGCGCCCCGCAGGCGCGCTCGTAGAAGACCATCAGCTTCTCGCGCTCCTCGAAGCCCCAGAGCGGCGGCGTCAGCGCACCGACGTCCATCGCCTGCGTCGTGACGTTGAGAAGATGGTTCAGCACGCGCCCGATCTCGCAGAAGAGCACGCGGATGAGCTGCCCCCGGCGCGGCACCTCGACGCCCGCCAGCCGCTCGATGGCGAGGCACCAGGCGTGCTCCTGGTTCATCGGCGCCACGTAATCGAGCCGGTCGAAATAGGGCAGGTTCTGCAGGTAGGTGCGGCTTTCCATCAGCTTCTCGGTGCCGCGGTGCAGCAGGCCGATGTGCGGGTCCACCCGCTCGACGATCTCGCCGTCGAGCTCCAGCACCAGCCGCAGAACGCCGTGCGCCGCAGGGTGTTGCGGGCCGAAGTTGATGTTGAAGTTGCGGATCTGCTGTTCGCCGGTCTCGACGTCGTCAAACTGCTTCGTGCCGTCCATCATGCCCGGCCTCCGTCATCCTTGAACGCCATGACCCACAGGAGCACCAGCGCCCCGAGCGGGATGATCGCGACCAGCGACACCCACGCCGGGATGCCGAAGCGCGGCAGCAGCTTCCAGAAGGGGATCACCACCAGCGCGCCGATCACGATCAGCCAGAGCAGCCCGCCGCCACCCATGCCGTAACCGCCGCCCATCATGGCGCGCTCTCCTCGGATTTCTCGTCGCCCGGCAGGACGTAATGCGCGCCCTCCCAGGGGCTCATGAAGTCGAACTGCCGGTATTCCTGCACGAGCTTGACGGGCTCGTAGACCACCCGCTTCGCCGCCTCGTCGTAGCGCACCTCGGTGTAGCCCGTCGTCGGGAAATCCTTGCGCAGCGGGTGCCCGCGGAAGCCGTAATCCGTCAGGATGCGGCGCAGGTCCGGGTGCCCCGAGAAGAGGATGCCGAACATGTCGAACACCTCCCGCTCGAACCAGCCGGCGGAGGGATGCACCGGCGTGATCGACGGCACGAGCTCCTCCTCGTCGACCGGCGCGCGCAGGCGGATGCGGTGGTTCTGATACATCGAGAGAAGGTGATAGACCACGTCGAAACGCTTCGGCCGCTCCGGCCAGTCCACCGCCGTGATGTCCACCAGCGTGGAGAAGCCGCAGCTCGAATCCTGCTTCAGGAACTCCGTGAACCCGGCGATCCGCGCCGGCGCGACGCAGACGCAGAGCTCCCCGCGCGTGACGCTCCACGACAGGACGCAATCCGGGCGCCGGCTCTCGATATGCGCGCCGAGCTCCTCGAGCGCGGCGGTCTGGGCCTCTGCGGTCATCAGCTCCTCCGGGGTCTCAGCGCGTGATGGTGCCCGTGCGGCGGATCTTGCGCTGAAGCTGCATCACGCCGTAGAGCAGCGCCTCCGCCGTCGGCGGGCAGCCGGGCACGTAGATGTCCACCGGCACGATCCGGTCGCAGCCGCGCACCACCGAATAGCTGTAGTGATAATAGCCCCCGCCGTTGGCGCAGGAGCCCATGGAGATCACGTAGCGCGGCTCCGGCATCTGGTCGTAGACCTTGCGCAGCGCCGGCGCCATCTTGTTCGTGAGCGTGCCGGCCACGATCATCACGTCCGATTGCCGCGGGCTGGCGCGGGGCGCGACTCCGAAGCGCTCGGCGTCGTAGCGCGGCATCGAGGTGTGCATCATCTCGACCGCGCAGCAGGCCAGACCGAAGGTCATCCAGTGCAGCGAGCCCGTGCGCGCCCAGTTGATCAGGTCCTCGGTCGTGGTGACGAGGAACCCCTTGTCCTGAAGCTCGCGGTTGAGGGTCTGCGTCGCGTGCTCCGGATCGGGGCCGGCGGCGTTGACCGCGCCGGTGTCGGTGTTCGGCGTCACTGCCATTCCATGGCCCCCTTCTTCCATTCGTAGGCGAAGCCCGCGGTCAGCACGGCGAGGAAGGCCATCATCGACCAGAAGGCCGCCATCGAGATCTCCGAGAAGGCCACCGCCCAGGGAAAGAGGAAGGCGATCTCGAGATCGAAGATGATGAACAGGATCGAGACGAGATAGAAGCGCACGTCGAACTTCATCCGCGCGTCGTCGAAGGCGTTGAAGCCGCATTCGTAGGCCGAGACCTTCTCGGGGTCGGGGTTGCGCACGGCGACGACCACCGCCGCGAGGATCAGGATGATCCCGAGCCCGAGCGCCACCGCCAGAAGCAGCAGGATCGGGGCGTATTCCCTGAGCAGGTCGTCCATGAGACGGCTCCTTTCGGCCTTCGGGCGTCCGCCGCGCCGGGCCGCGGTCGCCCATGAGATACGCTCGCCCCCCGGTCCGGTCAATGCAGGGCGCCGGGCCGGGGGTCCGCGGCGCGCGCTGTATGCGGCCGCATGCCGGCGGGGTCAAGCGCCGCGCGCCGCCCGCCCCGGCGTCAGCCCTGCCCCGCGGTCACAACCAGGACGTAGCCCGCGCCCCCCGCCATGACCAGCGCCACCGGAAACCGCACCGCGCGTTCCTCGCCCGAGGGCGAGACCCGCGCGAGCGCCGCCTCCCCGAGCGTGAGCGCCAGCGCCGCCCAGCCCGTCCAGCGCGGCCAGCCGAGCCCCGGAAAGCCCGCCGCCGAGAGGATCGCGAGCGCCTGCAGGATCAGCACCGGAATACCCGCGGCGGCGAGTGCCCGCGCGCGGCGCGGCAGCGCGCCCCGGTGCCGCCCGCCCTGCGTGAAGGCGCCGAGCGGCAGACCGGCGATCACCGCGATCTCGAAGAAGACGCCGGCGAGACAACCCAGCGCGTAGAGATGCGCGATCTGCGCGGTCACCCCTCCGGCGCCCAGTCGGGCGCGCGCTTCGCGAAGAAGGCGGCGGTGCCCTCGTCGGCCTCCGCCGTCTCCCAGCGGTCGGCGAGCGCCTCGATCGTCGTGCGGATCATCGCCGCATCGGGCGGGGTGGAGACGTTGCGGATCAGCGCCTTGGCCGCCGCCACCGCGCCCGGCGCGCAGGAGAGATAGGGGGCGACCTCCCGCTCCACCGCCGCGTCGAGATCGGCCTCCGGCACGACGCGGGCGAGCAGGTCCAGCCGCTCGGCCTCCGCCGCGCCGAAGACCCGCGCCGACATGAAGACGCGCCGCGCCTTCGTCGCGCCCATGCGCGCGACGACATAGGGCCCGATGGTCGCCGGGATGATGCCGAGGCGGGTCTCGGTGAGCCCCATCTTCACGCTCTCCGCGCCGATCGCCACGTCGCAGACCGCGGCGAGGCCGACGCCGCCGCCGAAGGCGTTGCCCTGCACCCGCCCGATCAGCGGCTTCGGCAACCGGTCGAGGGCGAGAAGCATCTCGGCGAGCTTCGTGGCCTCGCGGATGCGCGTCGCGCGGTCGGCCGCCATCTGTTCGCGCATCCAGCCTAGATCGCCGCCGGCGCAGAAGCTCCGGCCCTCCGCGGCGAGCACCACGACGCGCACGCGCGCGTCCCCGCCAAGCCGGCGCGCGGCCTCCGTCAGCTCCGCGATCATGCGCGCGGACATGGCGTTGTGCTTCTCCGCCCGCGCGAGCGTGAGCGTCGCCACCCCCCGCGCGTCGGTCCCGATCCGGATCGTCTCGAAGTCGCTCATCCCGCGCCCCCAAAATTCTTGCAAGAATTTTGGGCAAGGCGTTTGCAAACGCCTTGCCTCACCCCGACCGCAGCCGGTGCGCCATCGCCGCGGCCTCCTCCAGCACGGCCATGTCGAGCCCCGTCACGTAGCCCAGCGCGGCGAGGCGCGCGGCCACCCGCTCGGTCGCCACGTTGCCCGCCGCCCCCGGCGCGAAGGGGCAGCCGCCGAGCCCCCCCGCCGCGGCGTCGAAGACGCGGAGCCCCTTGTCCAGCGCCGCCTCGATGTTCTCGAGCGCGCGCCCGGCGGTGTCGTGGAAATGCCCGGCGAGGCGCGCGGGCGGCACCACGCCGGCCACCGCCTCCAGCATCGCGGCCACCCCCTCGGGCGTGCCCTGCCCGATCGTGTCGCCGAGGCTGATCTCGTAGCAGCCCATGGCGAAGAGCGCGCCGGCCACCCGCGCCACGTCCCCAGGCGCCACCGCCCCGTCGTAGGGGCAATCGGTCACGCAGGAGACGTAGCCGCGCACCGGCAGCCCCGCGGCCCGCGCCGCCTCGACCACGGGGCGGAACCGTTCGAGGCTCTCGTCCACGGTCGCGTTGATGTTGGCCCGCGAAAACCCCTCCGAGGCGGAGGCGAAGACCGCGATCTCGTCCGCCCGCGCCGCGATCGCGCGCTCGAAGCCCGTCATGTTCGGCGTCAGCGCCGCGTAGGAGACCCCCGGCGCGCGGCGGATGCCGGCGAGCACGGCGCCCGAATCCGCCATCTGCGGCACGCGCTTCGGGTTCACGAAACTCGCCACCTCGATCCGGCGGAAGCCCGCGCGGCTCAGGCAGTCCACGAAGGCGATCTTGGCCTCGGTCGGGATCTCCGCCGCCTCGTTCTGCAACCCGTCGCGCGGGCCCACCTCGAAGATCTCGACGCGCTCAGCCATCGCCCGCCTCCTCCAGCCGGATGAGCGCCGCGCCCGCCTCGACCTGCCCGCCCGGCGCGGCCAGCACCTCGGCCACCACGCCGTCGCGCCAGGCGGTCAGCGCGTGCTCCATCTTCATCGCCTCCAGCACGGCGAGGCGCTGGCCCTCCGCCACCCTGTCGCCCGGCGCGACCAGCACCTCGCGCAGGAGCCCCGGCATCGGCGCCTCGATCACGTCGGCGCCGTGGGCCGCCGCACCCCGCTCAAGCGGATCGACGATCGCGAAGGACTGCCCGTGATCGGCGAAGACGGTGACGACGCCATCTCCCATATGCGCGCCCACCGCCGGCCGCCCGTCGAGGCGCCAGCGGCCGTCGCGCCGCGCCGCGCGCACCTCCCGCCCGTCGAGCTCCACGACATGCGCGTCCGGTCCCTCGGCACGGATCTGCACCCCGATCTCCGCCTCGCCGCGGCCGAGCGCGACCCGCCGCCGGAGCGGCGCCCAGAGGGTGAAGCCCGTCTCGGGCGCGCGCGCCTCGAGAAGCCCCGCAGCCGCGAGCGCCGCCTCCGCCACCGTCTCGGGCGCCGGCTCCGGCGCCGCGACGAGCGCCGCGCGGTCGCGGTCGATGAGCCCGGTGTCCACGTCGCCCGCGGCGAAGCCCGCGTGCCGCGCGAGCGCGCCGAGAAAGGCGAGATTGGTGACCGTGCCCGCGACCTGCGTCTCGTCCAGCGCGCGGCGGAGCTTGCCGAGCGCCACGTCGCGCGTCGGCCCGTGCACGATCAGCTTCGCGATCATCGGGTCGTAATGCGGCGTAATCGCGTCGCCCGCCCGAACGCCGGTGTCCGCCCGCGCCGCCGCCGGGAAGGCCAGATGCGAGAGCCGCCCCGTCGCCGGCAGGAAGCCCTTGCCCACGTCCTCGGCGTAGAGCCGCGCCTCGAAGGCGTGGCCCGAGAGGCTCAGATCCTCCTGCCGCGCGGGCAACGCCTCGCCCGCGGCCACGCGGAACTGCCATTCCACGAGATCGACGCCCGTCACCGCCTCCGTGACCGGATGCTCGACCTGCAACCGCGTGTTCATCTCCATGAAATAGAAACGATTGGGCCGGAGCCCCTCGGAGGCGTCCACGATGAACTCCACCGTCCCCGCGCCGCGGTAGCCGATCGCCTCGGCCGCACGCACGGCGGCCTCGCCCATGGCGTGGCGCATCTCCTCGGTCATGCCGGGCGCGGGCGCCTCCTCGATCACCTTCTGGTGGCGGCGCTGGAGCGAGCAGTCCCGCTCGAAGAGATGCACGGCCCGCGCCCCGTCGCCGAAGACCTGCACCTCGATGTGGCGCGGCTTGGCCACGAACTTCTCGATGAGCACCGCGGGGTTGGCGAAGGCGCCCTGCGCCTCCGCCCGCGCCGAGGCGAGCGCGCCGGCGAAGTCCTCCGGCCGGTCCACCCGGCGCATCCCCTTGCCGCCGCCCCCGGCGACCGCCTTTATCAGCACCGGATAGCCGATGGCCTCGGCCGCGCCGGAGAGATGCGCGTCGTCCTGGCTTTCGCCGTGATAGCCGGGAACGACCGGCACGCCGGCCGCCTCCATGGCCGCCTTCGCGGCGTCCTTGAGCCCCATCGCCCGGATCGCCTCCGCCGAGGGCCCGACGAAGGTGAGCCCCGCGGCCTCCACCGCCTCCACGAAGTCCGGGTTCTCCGACAGGAAGCCATAGCCCGGATGGATCGCGCCGCAGCCCGTCGCAAGAGCCGCCTCGATGATCGCGTCCCCGCGCAGGTAGCTCTCCGCGGGCGGCGGCGGCCCGATCCGCACCGCACGATCCGCCATGGCCACATGCCGCGCGCCCGCGTCGGCGTCGGAATGCACGGCCACGCTCCGCATCCCCATCGCCCGCGCCGTCGCGATCACGCGGCAGGCGATCTCGCCGCGATTGGCGATCAATACGCTGTCGAACACGGCGCCCTCCCCTCCATGCTGCAGCCAAGGGGCGCGGCGGCGCCCCGCTCCTTCTTCTTGGTCAAAATATCCCGGGGGAGTCGCGCGGCACGCGCGACGGGGGCAGAGCCCCCTCCTCCGGCGGCCCCCGGGCGCCTCACATCCGGAACACGCCGAAGCGTGTCTCTTCGATGGGCGCGTTGAGCGCGGCTTTCAGCGAGAGCGCGAGCACCTCCCGGCTCTTGCGCGGGTCCACCACCCCGTCGTCCCAGAGCCGCGCCGAGGCGTAGAGCGGATGCGACTGGCGCTCGAACATCTCGATGGTGGGGCGCTTGAACGCGGCTTCCTCCTCGGCCGACCAGTCCTCGCCCGCGCGCTCCATCGCGTCGCGCTTGACGGTGGCCAGCACGCCGGCGGCCTGTTCGCCGCCCATGACGCTGATCCGGCTGTTCGGCCATGTCCATAGGAAGCGCGGGGAATAGGCCCGTCCGGCCATGCCGTAGTTCCCCGCCCCGAAGGAGCCGCCGACCAGAAGCGTGATCTTGGGCACCTGGGTCGTGGCGACCGCCGTGACCATCTTCGCGCCGTGGCGCGCGATGCCTTCGTTCTCGTAGCGCCGGCCCACCATGAAGCCGGTGATGTTCTGCAGGAAAACCAGCGGCACCTTCCGCTGCGAGCAAAGCTCGACGAAATGGGCGCCCTTCTGCGCGGCCTCGCTGAACAGCACCCCGTTGTTGGCAATGATGCCCACCGGGCAGCCCGCGACATGGGCGAAGCCGGTCACCAGCGTCTCGCCGAAGCGCGGCTTGAACTCGTCGAGGCGCGAGCCGTCCACGATCCGCGCGATCACCTCGCGGATGTCGTAAGGAGTCTTCAGGTCGGCGGGCACCACGCCGAGGATCTCCTCGGGGTCGTAGGCGGGCGGCTCGGGCGTCTCCCAGACGACCGTCTCGGGCGCGCGGCGGTTGAGCCCGGCGACCGCGCGGCGGGCGAGCGCCAGCGCGTGGCCGTCGTCCTCGGCGAGGTAATCCGCCACGCCCGAGAGCCGCGTGTGCACGTCGCCGCCGCCGAGATCCTCGGCGCTCACCACCTCGCCCGTCGCGGCCTTCACGAGCGGCGGACCGGCGAGGAAGATCGTCCCCTGCTCGCGCACGATGATGGTGACGTCGGACATCGCGGGGACATAGGCGCCGCCCGCGGTGCAGGAGCCCATGACCACGGCGATCTGCGGGATGCCCTTCGCCGACATGTTCGCCTGATTGTAGAAGATGCGCCCGAAGTGGTCGCGGTCGGGGAAGACCTCGTCCTGCTGCGGCAGGTTCGCGCCCCCCGAATCCACGAGATAGACGCAGGGCAGGTGGTTCTCTTCCGCGATCTCCTGCGCGCGCAGGTGCTTCTTGACGGTCATCGGGAAGTAGGTGCCGCCCTTCACCGTGGCGTCGTTGCAGATCACCATGCAGTCGAGTCCGTGGATGCGCCCGACGCCCGCGATCACGCCGGCGCAGGGCGCCGCGCCGTCGTACATGCCGTGCGCCGCCGTCGCGCCCACCTCGAGGAAGGGCGAACCGGGATCGAGGAGGTTGGCCACCCGTTCGCGCGGGGCCATCTTGCCGCGCGCCTCGTGACGCGCCCGGGCGCGCGCGCCGCCGCCCGCGGCCGCCGCCTCGGCGGCTGCGCGCACCTCGTCGAGCAGCGCCAGATGCGCGGCGCGGTTGGCCTGAAACCCCTCCGCGCCGGTCAGAACCCGCGAGTCGATCTTCATCGCTTCCCCTCCCTCGTTCGCGCCGGCGCCCCGCCGCGCGCAGGCGCCCGGCCCGCCGGATGCGCACGGTTCATGCCGCGTCTCCCCCGCCGTCGCCGGGGCGGTCCACGCTCAGAAGCTGGCCCCAGGGCGCGACGGTCCAGACGTGGCGCGCGGCGGGCCGGTCCGGCGGCGCGCAGACGACGCGCAGCCGCGCGAGCGGCCCGGCCCCCGGTTCGGCGTGACACTCCGAGCGCGCGCCGCCGCCGGCGACGTAGGCCGCGGCGTAGCGGTCGATGAGCGCCGACTCGTCCAGCGTCGCGGCGAGCCAGCCGAGCCGCAGGCCCAGCGCCCCCACGAGCGCGAGGAACACCCCGAGCGAGATCACCGCGCCGCGGGGCATGGCCGCCCTCCTCCGCCGCGCCGGCGCGTCGCGGGCGTAGCCCGCCGGACGTCCCGAGGCGCCATGGTGGCGCGGAGCCCCCGGCGGCACCGACCGGCACCGGTCGCCGCGCGATCATCCGGAAATCCGGGTGCCGGTGACTCAGTCAGCCCGCGCTTCCCGCCGCCGGGGCCCCGCGACCGCTCCGCACCGCGCGCACAGGCCGACGCGCCCCGCCGCCGCGCCTCACCGCCCGGCCGCGCGACCGCGCCGGATGTCACACGAGGGCCACACCGGCCCCGCGCCGTGCGCCCGGTGTCCCGGAACGCGGCCATCTCAGGCCGCCGCCGCACGGCGGCGGCCCGGCGCGGTCAGTCCTGCGCCACCGCGCGCTCCAGAAAGAGCGCCTGCGCGCCGGTGCGGCGCACCATGCACCACGCCGCGGCGAGCGAGGCGTCGGGCGTGCCGCGGTGCAGCATCGCCTCGAAGGCGCAGCGCTTCTCGCGCCAGTCTTCCCAGGCGGTCTGCATCAGCGCGAGATCCTCGGTGAGCTCGAAGGGCACCTTCTCGGCCATCTCGGTCTTGGCGAAGGCCTCGTCCGCCGCCTTCGCCTTCTCCTCCATCGCGTCGAGCGCGGTCTCCATCCGGCGCGCCCAGTAGCGCGTCTCCTGCTCCATGCAGAGCGAGATATCGACCGGCCCCGCGCCGCGCAGGCGCCGGACGCAGGCCTGCGCCGCCTCGCCCACGCAGATCGGGCGATGATCCGAGCGCGGCGCCTCCTCGATGCAGTCGAGCGTCGGCTGAATGTCGAAATCGATATCCTGCGCCGCGGCGGCGCCCGAAAGCGCCAGGCCCACGGCAGCGGTCAGAACGGCCAATCGCATCACGTGTCTCCATCGTGTTGATCCGCCGTTCTGTTACATCATAGCATTCAGAAGTTCACGCCCCACCAGCATGCGCCGGATCTCGGAGGTGCCGGCCCCGATCTCCATCAGCTTGGCGTCCCGGAAGATGCGCGAAACCGGGGAATCGTTGAGGAATCCGGCCCCTCCCATGGCCTGCACGGCCTGGTGCGCGACCACCATCGCCTCCTCGCTGGCGTAGAGAACGCAGGCCGCGGCATCCTGACGCGTGACCTCGCCGCGGTCGCAGGCCTTGGCCACCTCGTAGACGTAGGCGCGGGCCGAGTTCATCTTGGTGTACATGTCGGCCATCTTGCCCTGCATCAGCTGGAAGCTGCCGATGGGCTGGCCGAACTGCGTGCGGTCGCGCATGTAGGGCATGATCTCGTCGAGGCAGGCGGCCATGATGCCCGTGCCGATCCCCGAGAGCACGACGCGCTCGTAGTCGAGGCCCGACATCAGCACCTGCACGCCGCGCCCCTCTTCGCCGAGCACGTTCTCGAAGGGTACCTCGACGTCCTCGAAGATCAGTTCGGCGGTGTTCGAGCCGCGCATGCCGAGCTTGTCGAAATGCGGGCTGGTGGAGAAGCCCGCCATCTCCTTCTCGATCAGGAAGGCGGTGATCCCCTTGGACCCCGCATCCGGGTCGGTCTTGGCGTAGACCACCAGAACGTCGGCGTCGGGGCCGTTGGTGATCCAGTATTTCGTGCCGTTCAGGCGGTAATGGTCGTTGCGCCGCTCGGCGGCGAGCTTCATGCCCACCACGTCGGAGCCCGCCCTCGCCTCCGACATGGCGAGCGCGCCGACATGCTCGCCCGAAACGAGGCGGGGCAGGTATTTCGCCTTCTGCGCCTCGGTCCCGTTGAGCTTGATCTGGTTGACGCAGAGGTTGGAATGCGCGCCGTAAGAGAGGCTCACCGAGGCCGAGGCGCGCGCGATCTCCTCCACCGCGACCGTGTGCGCCAGATAGCCCATGTCGGCGCCGCCGTGCTCCTCTCCCACGGTGATGCCGAGAAGGCCGAGATCCCCCATCTCGCGCCAGAGCGCGGCGGGAAAGTCGTTCTCCCGGTCGATCTGGTCCGCGAGCGGCTTGACCCGCTCCTGCGCCCAGCGGTGCACCGTCTCGCGCAGCGCATCGACGTCCTCGCCGAGGTCGAAGCGCATGGAGCCCATGAACATCGCCGCTCTCCTCCTCCAGAATTGAACAGGTGTTCAATACACGGCGGCGGGACGTCCGGTCAAGCGCGGCGCTGGTCCGCCGGCGCCCCGCGCGCGGCGACCGCGCCGATCTCCGCGCGCAGGATGCGGGCGATGAGCGCGCAATCCTCGAGGCTGAAGGTCAGCGGCAGCCGCATGTCGAGCAGCCCGGCGAGCACCCGGTCCGTCGCGGGCATCGCCTCGGCCGGCGCGAAGCGCCACGCGTCGTAGCGCGAGGTGTAGCCGCGCGGAACGGCCTCGCCGAACCACTTGAGCTCGACGCCGCGCGCGGCCGCACGCGCGACGACCTCGGCCACCGCCTCCGCCGGCCAGTCGAGGAGGAGGAACTGGAACGAGGAGCCCACGAAGCGCTCCGCCTCCGGCCGGTCGATCAGCGTCAGGCCGGGCGTGCCGCGCAGGCCCGCCTCGACCGCGCGGTAGCGCTCGGTCCAGGCGTCGCAGCGCGCCGCGAGCGTGCGGAGCTGCGGGCGCAGGACCGCCGCGCGCAGGTCGTCCATCCGCCCCGAGACGTTCGGCACCTCCCATTTCAGCCGCTCGAAGGCCTCCGGCGGCGGCGCCGCGCCGTGGCGGTCGTAGAACATGTAGGAGCCCGAGAGCAGGATCATCCGCGCGGCGAGCTCCGCGTCGTCGGTGACGATCAGTCCGCCCTCGCCCGAGTTCATGTGCTTGTAGGTCTGCGTCGAGTAGCAGCCCGCTACCCCGTGCCGCCCGGACGGCACGCCGCGCCACGCCGCCCCCATGGTGTGCGCGCAATCCTCGATCACCGTGACGCCGGCCGCGTCGCAGATCGCCATGAGCCGGTCCATGTCCGCGATGTGCCCGCGCATGTGGCTCAGCAGCAGGACGCGCGCGCGATCGGCCTTCGCCGCGAGATCGTCGAGGTCGATGGTCAGCGCCTCGGTCACGCCCACGTGCACGGGATGCGCGCTGAGGCTCGCGATGGCGCCGGGCACGGGGGCGAGCGTGAAGGCGTTGGAGAGCACCGCGTCGCCCGGCCCCACGCCCGCGGCGCGCAGCGCGGTCGCCATGGCGTAGCCGCCCGAGGCGACGGCGAGGCAGTAGCGCGCGCCGGTGAAGGCGGCGAACTCCTCCTCGAGGAGCGCCACCTCCCCCGTCTCGCCGGGGACGAGGTTGTAGCGATGGAGCCGCCCGTGGCGCATGGCCTCCACGGCCGCCGCGATCCCCTCTTCGGGGATCGGCTCCTGCTGGGTGAAGCTGCCGGTGAAACGCGCGCTCATGTGTCGTCAATGGCCGCTGGGCGCCCTCGCGTCAACGCTCAGGGCAACAGCCGCGTCGCCACCTCCGGCAATTCGTCGAAATGGCCGATCGCCGCCTCCGGTCCGAGCGCCGCGACGCGCTCGCCCTCCGGGCCGAAGGTGACGAGCACCGCGGGGACCCCGGCCGCGCGGGCGGTGCGGAAATCCGTCTCCGTGTCGCCCACGAGAAGCGCGCGCGCCGGGTCGCCGCCCGCGCGGCGCACCGCCTCGACGAAGGGCGCCGCGTCGGGCTTGCGCGGCAGGACGCCCGCGCCCACGAGCGAGGCGAAGGCGTCGCGCACGCCGAGCCGCGCGGTCAGCAGCTCGGCCAGCGGCTCGGGCTTGTTGGTGCAGATACCGACGCGAAAGCCCGCCTCCGATAGCGCGCCCACCGCCTCGAGCGCGCCGGGATAGAGGACGGTGTGCACGTCGATCGCCCGCTCGTAAGCCGCGAGCAGATCGTCGTAATGCCGGTCGACGGCGGCCTCGTCCGCCGCCCGCCCGAGGCGCGCGAACCCGAGGCGCAGCATCGCGCGCCCGCCGTGGAAGGCGGTGCCCGCGTCGCGCAGCGGGTCGAGGACGTCGCCCGCGCCCATCGCGCGGAAACAGGCGTTCGCCGCGGCGATCAGGTCGCCGCTCGTGTCGGCGAGCGTGCCGTCGAGGTCGAAGATCACCGTGCGCACGCCCACGCTCCTGTTACAGCCCGACATCCTTGGTGAAGGGGCGCGACCTTGCGAGCGCCCTGCCCTTCGGTAATACGGGGAGTGCGCGGAGGCAAAGCGAAACCGAGGGGCAGGATGGCGACGGCACTGGTGATTCTCGCGGCCGGCATGGGCACGCGGATGCGCTCCGACCGGCCCAAGGTGCTGCACGAGGTGGGCGGCGCGCCGCTGATCGCGCATGCGCTGCGCGCGGGCCTCGCCCTCGCGCCCGAGCGGGTCGTCGTCGTCACCGGCCCCGGCATGGAGGACGTCGCCGCCGCCGCGCACGAGGAGTGGCCCGAGGCGGGCATCGCCGTGCAGGCCGAGCGCCTCGGCACCGGGCACGCCGTCGCGCAGGCCGCGCCCTTCCTGCAGGGCTTCGAGGGCGACGTGGTGGTGCTTTACGGCGACACGCCCTTCGTCCGGCCCGCGACGCTCGAGGCGATGAGCGCCGCGCGGGCGGAGGCGGAGGTGGTCGTCCTCGGCTTCGAGCCCGCCGATCCCGCGCGCTACGGTCGGCTCGTGACCGAGGGCGAGGATCTCCTCCGCATCGTCGAATGGAAGGACGCCGACGCGGGCGAGCGCGCCATCGGGCTCTGCAATTCCGGCGTGCTCGCCGCGCCGGCGCCGCTGCTCTTTCCGCTGCTCGACCGGCTGGAGCCGGCGGCGGCGAGCGGGGAATACTACCTGACCGACGTGGTCGCGCTCGCCCGGGCCGAGGGCGCGCGCGCGACGGTGGTGCGTGGCGCCGAGGAGGAGATGCTCGGCGTCAATTCCCGCGCCGATCTCGCCGCCGCCGAGACCGCCTTTCAGGCCCGCGCGCGCGCCGCCGCGCTCGAGACGGGCGTGACGCTGACCGCGCCGGAGACGGTGTTCTTCGCCCACGACACGGTGATCGGGCGCGACGCGACTGTCGAGCCGCATGTCGTCTTCGGCCCCGGCGTGACCGTCGAAACGGGCGCGACGATCCGCGCCTTCAGCCACCTGGAGGGCGCCCATGTCTCGCGCGGGGCGGTCGTGGGGCCCTACGCGCGGCTGCGCCCCGGCGCGGAACTGGGCGAAGAGGTCCGCGTCGGCAATTTCGTCGAGGTGAAGAGCGCCACGCTCGACGAGGGCGCGAAGGTCAACCACCTGAGCTACGTGGGCGACGCCGCCGTTGGCGCAGGCGCGAACCTCGGCGCGGGGACGGTGACCTGCAACTACGACGGCGTCGCCAAGCACCGCACCGAGATCGGCGCGGGCGCCTTCATCGGCTCGGACACCATGCTTGTCGCGCCGGTGCGCGTCGGCGCGGGCGCGATGACCGGCTCGGGCTCCGTCATCACCGAGGACGTGCCCGACGCCGCGCTCGCCCTCGGCCGGGCGCGGCAGGTCACCAAGCCGGGCCTCGCCGCGCGGCTGATGCAGATGCTGCGCGAGCGCGCAGGCAAGACGAAGGACAGGTAACCATGTGCGGAATCGTCGGTCTGATCGGTGCCCACGAGGTCGCGCCGATGCTCGTGGAGGCGCTCGGGCGGCTCGAATACCGCGGCTACGACAGCGCCGGCATCGCCACGGTCAACGCCGGCCGGCTGGAGCGGCGCCGTGCGGTCGGCAAGCTCGTCAATCTCTCCGACCGGCTCGTGCACGCGCCGCTCGCCGGCAAGATCGGCATCGGGCACACCCGCTGGGCCACCCACGGCGCGCCGAACGAGACGAACGCCCACCCCCATCGGGCCGGGCCGGTCGCCGTCGTGCACAACGGCATCATCGAGAACTTCCGCGACCTGCGCGCCGAGCTGGCGGACGACGGCGCGGACTTCGCCACCGAGACCGACACCGAGACCATCGCGCATCTGACCGCGCGCCACATCGCGCAGGGACTCGACCCGGTCGCCGCCGCCGACGCGACGCTCGCCCGGCTCGAGGGCGCCTTCGCGCTGCTCTTCCTCTTCGAGGGCGAGGAGGATCTCATGGTCGCCGCGCGCCGCGGCAGCCCGCTCGCCATCGGCTGGGGCGAGGGGGAGATGTTCGTGGGCTCCGACGCCATCGCGCTGGCGCCGCTGACCGACCGGCTCACCTATCTCGAGGAGGGCGACCGCGCCGTGATCCGCCGCGCGGGCGCCGAGATCGCGGACGCCGAGGGCCGCCGGGTGACCCGCCCGGCGCGCACCGTGCGCGCCGAGGTCGCGCGGCTCGACAAGGCCGGGCACAAGCACTTCATGTCCAAGGAGATCGCCGAGCAGCCGCGCGCCATCGCGGCGGTGCTCGACGCCTATCTCGGCGAGAGCGGCGCGGCGCTCGCCCTGCCCGCGGCGCTGGACGTCGCGCGCGCGGAGCGCGTGCTGCTGGTGGCCTGCGGCACCGCCTATTACGCCTGCCTGACGGCGAAATACTGGCTGGAACAGATCGCGGGCATCCCGGCGGAGGTCGATATCGCCTCGGAGTTCCGCTACCGCGAGCCGCCCGTCGCGCCCGGAACGCTCGCCGTCTTCGTCAGCCAGTCGGGCGAGACGGCCGACACGCTCGCCGCGCTGCGCTACGTGCAGGGCCGCGCGGCGCAGATCGTCTCGGTCACCAACGTCGAGGAAAGCTCGATCGCGCGGGAGGCGGATCTCGACCTGCAGATCCACGCCGGGCCCGAGATCGGCGTCGCCTCGACCAAGGCCTTCACCGCGCAGCTTTCGGTGCTTTTGCTGATGGCGCTGCGCGCGGCCGAGGCGCGCGG
Organism: Rhodosalinus sediminis; assembly: GCF_003385555.1. GTDB lineage: Bacteria > Pseudomonadota > Alphaproteobacteria > Rhodobacterales > Rhodobacteraceae > Rhodosalinus > Rhodosalinus sediminis. Next base: position 52,517 of record NZ_QOHR01000016.1, read on the forward strand.
CGCGCTCGACGCCGCCGCGCTCGCCGACCGGCTCTCGGCGCTGCGCACGCTGCCCGCGCTCGTCACCGCCGCGCTCGAGACCGACGGCCCGCTGAAGAGCGCCGCCGCCGAGGTCGCCGAGGCGCGCGACGTGCTCTTTCTGGGGCGCGGCGTGATGTTCCCGCTCGCGCTCGAAGGCGCGCTGAAACTCAAGGAAATCAGCTATATACACGCCGAAGCTTACGCATCAGGCGAACTGAAGCACGGCCCCATCGCGCTCGTGGACAACACCGTGCCGGTGGTGGTCATGGCGCCGCGCGACGCGCTCTTCGACAAGACCGTCTCCAACATGCAGGAGGTCATGGCCCGCGGCGGCGAGGTGCTGCTGATCACCGACGCCGCCGGCGCGGAGGCCGCGGGCGAGACCGTCTGGCGCCGCATCGTGCTGCCCACGGCCGACCCGATGCTGACGCCGATCCTCTACGCCGTGCCCGCGCAGCTTCTGGCCTATCACACGGCGGTGGCGAAGGGGACGGACGTGGACCAGCCGCGCAACCTCGCCAAGTCGGTGACGGTGGAGTGAGCCGCGCCCGTCAGCGCCGGGCGCGCCGGCGCAGCGCCGGCGCCTTGGCGGTCTGCCCCACGACGAGCGGCACGAGGCTGCCGGCGGCGATCAGCGCCCAGCCCGCCGCGCTCGGCGCGACGAGGCTCAGCACCCCGCCGAGCCCCGGCAGCCAGACCGCGCCCAGCAGGAGCGCGATGCCCACCCCGAGCGCGATCCAGACGTAGCGGTTCGTCGTCACCTCGTTGCGCAGGACCGGCGCGTCGGCGTCGCGCATGTTGAAGACGTGCCAGAGCCGGGCGAAGCCGAAGGCGAGGAAGGAGATCGTGACCGCCTCCTCGGCGCTCATGCCCATCCGGAAGGCGAGCCAGAACACCGCGAGCACCGAGAGCCCGATCACCGCGCCGTAGCCGCCGATCGCCGACCAGTGGCGGCGCGTCAGGATCGGCTCGCGCGGGTCGCGGGGCGGGCGTTTCATCACGTCCGCCCGGCTCTCGCCCACGCCGAGCGCGAGCGCCGGGAAGACGTCGGAGACGATGTTGATGTAGAGGATCTGCAGGGGCAGCAGCGGCAGCGGCGCGTTCATCAGCGCCACGACCGAGACGGCGAAGATCTCGCCCGTGTTGCCCGAGAGCATGTAGATCACGAACTTGCGAATGTTGCCGAAGATCGTGCGGCCCTGCCGGATCGCGGCGACGATGCTGGCGAAGCTGTCGTCGCGCAGGATCATGTCGGCGGCCTCGCGCGCGACCTCGGTGCCGCGCCGGCCCATCGCCACGCCGATGTCGGCCTTCTCGAGCGCGGGCGCGTCGTTGACGCCGTCGCCCGTCATCGCCACGACGCGGCCCGCGTCCTGATAGAGGCGGATCAGGTCGAGCTTCTGTTCCGGATCGACGCGCGCGAAGATCGGCGTGGCGAGAAGCCGCGCGCGCTCGTCCTCTGACATGTCCTCGGGGGCCGGCATCTCCGAGCCGAGGACGACCTCCGCGTCGGCGGCCGCGTCGACGAGGCCCACCGCCTCGGCGATGGCACGGGCGGTGCTCGGCTGATCGCCGGTGACCATCACCGGCTGGATGCCCGCCGCGCGGGTGGCGCGCACCGCGTCGCGCACCGCCGCGCGCGGGGGATCGAGCAGGCCGACGAGCCCGATCAGCGTGAGCCCCTCGTAGGGCGCGGCCTCCGCGTCGGTCACCGTCTTTTCGGCGAGGGCGAGCGCGCGCAGCCCCTCGGCGGCGAGCGCCTCGTTGCGCGCGGCCCAGTCGTCGCGCGCCGCCTCGTCGAGCGCCTCCGCCGCGCCGTCACGCAGGACATGGGAACAGGCCGCGAGCACCGCCTCGGGCGCGCCCTTCACGGCGACGCGCAGGCCGTCGTCCGTCTCGTGAAAGCTCGCCATCATGCGCACGTCCGGCTCGAAGGGCACGCGCCGCGCCTCCGGCTGCGCCTCGGTGAGCGTCTCCCGCGCGAGCCCGGCGCGCGCCGCCCCCTCGAGGAGCGCAATCTCCATCGGGTCGCCCTGCGGCGCGCCGTCGCCCGCGTCGCGCGTCGCGGCGTTGCAGAGCGCGCCCACCTCCAGCGCGCGGCGCAGGCCGGCGTGCTCCTGCGGCTCGACGGTCTCGCCCTCGCGGGTGAAGGGCGCCTCTGCGTCGCCCTCCGCCTCGCCCGCCGCCTCCACCGTGCCGCCGTCGAGCGCCATCCGGGCGAGGGTCATGCGGTTTTCCGTCAGCGTGCCGGTCTTGTCGGTGCAGATGACGTTGGTCGCGCCCAGCGTCTCGACCGCCGAGAGACGCTCGACCAGCGCGTCGCGCCGCGCCAGCCGCCACATGCCCCGCGCGAGCGCGACGCTGGCCACGATCGGCAGCCCCTCGGGCACCGCGGCGACGACGAGGGCGACGCCGGTCTCGACCATCAGGAGCATCTCGCGCCCGCTCGCCACGCCGATCGCCGCCGTGACCGCCGAGACGATCAGGATCACCACCAGAAGCCGCCGCGCCAGCCGGTCGAGCCGTTTCTCGAGCGGCGTCTCCGCGCTCTCGGCGCCCGCGGCGAGGTCCGAGATGCGGCCGAGCTCGGTCGCCGTGCCGGTGGCCACCACGACGCCGAGCCCCTCGCCCTGCGCCACGGAGGTGCCCTTGTAGGCCATGTCGCTGCGGTCGGCGAGCGGCGCCTCGGCCGCCAGCGCCTCGGCGGTCTTGCCCTGCGGCACCGATTCGCCGGTGAGCGCGGACTGGTCGATGCGCAGGCGCCCGGCCTCGACGAGGCGCAGATCGGCCGGCACCACGTCCCCGGCCGCGAGGCGCACGATGTCGCCGGGCACCAGATCGACCGCGTCGATCTCCGTGTCCGCGCCGTCGCGGCGCACGCGGGCGGCGACGCGTTCGAGCGCGCGCAGCGCCTCCATCGAGCGGGTCGCGCGCAGCTCGGTGGCGAAGCCGATGGCGCCGTTGATCAGGATCGCGACGAGGATCGCCGCCGCCTGCACCGTCTCGCCGAGGAGGAGCGAGGCCGCGGCGGCGGCGAAGAGGAGCGCGAAGATCAGGCTGCGGAACTGATCGACGAGGATGCGCCAGGTGCTCTTGCGCTCCGCTGCATCGAGCCGATTGGGCCCGTGCCGGTCGCGCCGGCGCGCGGCCTCCCGCGCGCTGAGCCCCTCGGCCGGGTCTACCCGTTGCGCCGCGCAGACCTCGCGGGCCGGGCGGCGGTAGGCGGGCGCCCCGTCGGTCGCTCCCGCCCCCGTCATGCGCGCGTCATCGTCCGGGCGCGCGGCGCTCACCGCTGCGTCCTCCGCGCGCCGTCGCCGCCGCGCCGGGCGCGGGTCTCGGGGCGTTGCATCGCCGGTCTCCTTCACCCTGGGGACGCCGCGTCGTCGCGGGCGCTCAGCGCCCGTAGACCCCGACGAGTTCCGCGAACTCGATCACATGCGGCCGGGCGAGCGCCGCGACCTCCTCGCAGGTGGCGTCCGGCGCGGCGCCCGCGATGGGCTCGGCGAGCGCGCTCAGGCGGAAGTGATAGGCGTGCGGCGCATCGTTCGCGGGCGGACAGGGGCCGGCGTAGCCCGGTTTGCCGAAATCGTTGATCGCCTGACGGAAAACGGGCTCGAGCGTCGCGGGACCGTAGCCCGCCGCGAGCCCGCCCGCCGCCGGGTCCATGCCCCAGGCGGCCCAGTGGCGAAAGGTGCCGCCGGGCGCGTCCGGGTCGTCGCAGACGAGGAGGAGCGCGCGCGTCCCCTCGGGCAGGCCCGTCCAGCGGAGCGCCGGCGAGAGGTTCTCGCCGTCGCAGGTGAAGCGCGCGGGAATGGTTTCGCCGGAGCCGAAATCCGGACTGGTGAGCGCGAGCATCGTGACCTCCTTGCATCCGTCGCCGTCGCGGGGGGCGGCGCCCCGGGTTTCGCCCAGTGCGGCCCGCCACGTCATTGTCGGCGCGCAGGCCGCGCGGCCGCCCCGCGGGATCAGTGCGCCGCCCCCCGCCGCGGTTCCCGCGGCGCGGCCACGCCGGGGCGCCGGGGGCGCCTCCGCCCCGTCGAGCGGGCCTGCCGGGTTCTCTCTCGCCGGCTGGCGTCGGATCGACCGTCCGTGCCCTGCATCGCGCGCGACGGCCCTTGCTCGGCGGAGGCGCGGAGCCTAGATTGCGGCACATGACCGCACCGCTCGTCGATCCCTTCCAGCGCGCCATCCGCTACCTGCGGGTTTCCGTCACCGATCGCTGCGATTTCCGCTGCGTCTACTGCATGGCGGAGAACATGACCTTCCTGCCCAAGACGGAGCTCCTGACGCTGGAGGAGCTCGACCGGCTCTGCACGAATTTCGTGCGCCTCGGCGTCGAGAAGCTGCGCATCACCGGCGGCGAGCCGCTGGTGCGCAAGGGCATCATGACCTTCTTCGAGGGGATGGGCCGGCACCTCGAGTCCGGCGCGCTGAAGGAGCTGACGCTCACGACGAACGGCTCGCAGCTCGCCCGCTTCGCCGATCAGCTCTACGCTGCCGGCGTGCGCCGGGTGAACGTCTCGCTCGACACGCTCGACGAGGAGAAATTCGCCCGCGTCACCCGCTGGGGCCGCCTGCCGCAGGTGCTCGACGGCATCCGCGCGGCGCGCGAGGCGGGGCTCAGGGTCAAGATCAACGCGGTCGCGCTCAAGGGCTTCAACGAGGAGGAACTCTTCGAGCTCACCGAATGGTGCGCGGCGCACGACATGGACCTCACCTGGATCGAGGTCATGCCGATGGGCGATCTCGGCAACGAGGACCGGGTGGGCCAGTACTGGGCGCTCTCGGACCTGCGCGCGCGGCTCGCCGAGCGCTACACGCTCACCGACACCGACGAGCGCACGGGGGGGCCCGCGCGCTACGTCCGCCTCGAGGAGACGGGCCAGCGCATCGGCTTCATCACGCCGCTCACGCATAATTTCTGCGAAAGCTGCAACCGTGTCCGCGTGACCTGCACCGGCGAGCTCTTCATGTGCCTCGGGCAGGAGGACAGGGCCGACCTGCGCGCGCCGCTGCGCAACCATCCCGACACCGACGCCCCGCTCGAGGCCGCGATCCGCGAGGCGATCGACCGCAAGCCCAAGGGGCACGACTTCGACTATTCGCGCCAGCGCGCGGACGGGCAGGTCTCGCGCCACATGAGCCACACCGGCGGCTGACGCCGCCGGCGCGGTCAGGGGGGCTGTCCGCCCCCCTCTTGGCCTGGCGGCCAATTCACCCCCGGAGAGTATTTGGGCCAAGATGATGGACTGCGCGGCGCGACGGCGCCGGGGGCCTTCCGCGGGTGGGGCTTTGCGCCGGGCGGCGATCATTCTATCTTGGTGGTTGGAACAGGGCGGGGACGGATATGGCGCGGCCGGTCGTGGGAATCATCGGGAACCAGCATCTGGTCAACGACCAGTATCCGACCCATGCGGGCGGGACGATGAACTCGCAGGCGGTGAGCGAGGTGGCGGGCTGCCTGCCGCTCGTGATCCCGTCGGACCCCTCGATCGTGTCGGTCGAGGAGTTGCTCGAGGCTTGCGACGGCTTCCTGCTGACCGGCGGGCGGCCGAACGTGCACCCGGAGGAATACGGCGAGGCCGAGACCGAGAAGCACGGCGCCTTCGACCGGGCGCGCGACGCGATCGCGCTGCCTCTGGTGCGGGCCTGCGTGGCGCGGGGGCAACCCTTCCTCGGGGTGTGCCGGGGCTTTCAGGAGGTCAACGTCGCCATGGGCGGCGCGCTTCATCCCGAGATCCGCGAGCTGCCGGGGCGGATGAACCACCGCATGCCGCCCGACGGCACGCTCGAGGAGAAGTTCGCGCTGCGCCACAAGGTGAGCTTCACCGACGGCGGCGTCTTTCACCGGCTGATGGGCGCGCGCGAGGTGATGACCAACACGCTCCACGGGCAGGGCGTGAAGCGGCCCGGGCAGCGCTTCGTCGTCGACGGCTGGGCCGAGGACGGCACGCCCGAGGCGGCCTATGTCGCCGGCGCGCCGGGCTTCACGCTCGCCGTGCAGTGGCACCCGGAGTACGACGCGGCGAACGACCCGGTCTCGCGGCCGCTGTTCGAGGCCTTCGGCGACGCGGTGCGCGCCTTCGCGACCGCGCGGGGCGCCGCGCCGGTGGCCGCGCGCGCCTGACCGGGACGGCGGCGGTGGCGATCCTCGTCGTCTACGCCACGACCGAGGGTCAGACCCGGCGCGTCGCGCGCTTCGTCGCGCACCGGCTGGCGGGGCGCGGGCATGGCGTGGAACTGCTCGCCGTGGCCGACGCGGAGGAGATCGACTGGACCTCGGTGGAGGCCGCCGTGCTGGCGGGCTCGGTCCACATGGGGCGGGTGCAGGCCGATCTCGCAGCCTTCGCCGCCGATCACGCCGCGGCGCTGAACGCGCGGCCCACGCTCTTTCTGCAGGTCTCGCTCTGCGCGGCCGGGACGGACCCCGAGGAACTGGCCGAGATCGACCGCATCGCGCGGGCGTTCTGCGCGGAGGCCGGCTGGCGGCCCGGGCGCATCGTGCAGGTGGCCGGCGCCTTCCGCTTCACGCAGTACGATTTCTTCCGCCGTTGGGCGATGCGCCACATCGCGGCGCAGAAGGGCGAGACGGTCGATCCCGGGCAGGACCGCGAATACACCGACTGGGCCGCGCTCGGCGCGCTCTGCGACGGATGGGCCGAGGAACTGGGCGAGGTTTCTGCGCGCTCGCGCACATGAGGCTTGCGGATGTCGGGATGGCGCGCGCGAGCGCGCCATCCATCTTCTGTCGCGGAAGGCGGGATGGGCCGCCACGGACGACAGGAGCGACGACATGACCGAGACGACACACTACGCCGCGCCGGTGGGGCGCGTTTTCCTCGCCGCGATCTTCCTGATCGCGGGGGTGCAGAAGATCGGCGGCTACGCCGGGGTGCAGGGCTACATGGACGCGATGGGCGTGCCCGGCGCGCTTCTGCCGCTGGTGATCCTGCTGGAGGTCGGCGGCGGGCTGGCGCTGCTGCTCGGGTGGCGCGTGCGCCTCTGGGCGGTGCTGCTGGGCGGCTTCTCGATCCTCTCGGGGCTGATCTTTCACCTGCTGCCCGGTCTCGCCGCCGAGGGCATGGGCGGGCAGAACGACATCAACCACTTCCTCAAGAACCTCGCCATCGCCGGCGGCATGGGGATGCTGGTGGCCTTCGGCGCCGGGCCGCTCTCGCTCGACCGGCGGGCGGGCTGAGCCTGTCGCGGGGCCGCGTCTCAGGTGACGCGGCTCCGCTGCCGGTAGGCCGGATCGTCCCAGATCCGGCCGCCGATCACCTCGCCGACGACCCCGGCGGCGCGGCGGATGTCGTCCTCGTCGATGAAGAGCGGCGTGATACCGAAGCGCATGATGTCCGGCGCGCGGAAGTCGCCGATCACGCCGCGGGCGATGAGCGCCTGCATCGCGGCGTAGCCCTCGTGGAAGCGGAAGGAGACCTGGCTGCCGCGCTCGGCCGGCGCGCGGGGCGTGGCGAGCACGAGCTCGGGGCAGCGCGCCTCCACCTCCTCGATGAAGAGCCCGGTGAGCTCGAGCGAGCGCGCGCGCACCGCGGCCATGTCGGTCATCTCCCAGACGTCGAGCGCGGCCTCCAGCGCGGCGAGCGCGAGGACGGGCGGCGTGCCGACCCGCATCCGCTCGACGCCCTCCGCGGGGCGGTAGCTCTGTTCGAAAGCGAAGGGCGCGGCGTGGCCGAGCCAGCCGGCGAGCGCGGGCTTGACCCGGTCGGCGTGGCGCGGCGCGACGTAGATGAAGGCCGGCGCGCCGGGTCCGCCGTTCAGGTACTTGTAGGTGCAGCCGACGGCGAAATCGGCGCCGCAACCCGCGACGTCGACGTCCGTGGCGCCGGCGGTATGGGCGAGATCCCAGACCGTGAGCGCGCCGACGGCGTGCGCCGCCCGCGTGAGCGCGGCCATGTCGTGCAGCCGCCCGGTGCGGTAGTCCACCTCGGTGACGAGGGTGACGGCGACCTCCTCGGTCAGGTGATCGGCGAGGGTTCCGGGCTCCACGACGCGCAGCTCGTGGCCGTCGCCGAGCATCTCCGTCAGCCCCTCGGCCATGTAGAGATCGGAGGGAAAATTCCCGCTGTCGGAGAGGATCACCCGCCGGTCGGGGCGCATCTCGAGCGCGGCGGCGAGCGCCTGATAGACCTTGATCGAAAGCGTGTCGCCCATGACGACGTGGCCCGCCTCGGCGCCGATCAGCCGGGCGATGCGGTCGCCCACGGCGCGCGGCCGCTCCATCCAGCCCGCGCGGTTCCAGCCGGTCACGAGCATCTCGCCCCATTCCTCGCGCAGGACCGCGTCCATCCGCGCCGGCGCATCCTTCGGCAGCGGGCCGAGGGAATTGCCGTCGAGATAGATCATCCCCTCGGGCAGGTGGAACCGGGCCTTGGTGGCGGCGAAATCGGTCATGCTGGCTCTCCTCGCTCGGGCTCGCAGGCTACGGTCAGGACTCACAACCAATAGACGACCGTCAAGGCGATGCAGATGGCTGACAGGAACAGCTCGCCGCATTTGTCGTAGCGGGTTGCGATTCGGCGCCAGTCCTTCAGACGGGCGAACAGGTTCTCGATCCGGTGGCGTTGCTTGTAGAGCGTGGCGTCGTGCTTCGCGGGCTTCTTCCGTCCGCGGCGTGCCGGGATGCAGGCCGCAATGCCCTTGTCGTCAAGGGCGTGGCAGAACCAGTCGGCGTCGTAGCCCCTGTCGGCCAGCAGCCGTTTGGCCGGCGGCAGGGCACTCAGCAGGGCCAAGGCGCCCTTCGCA
>NZ_QOHR01000017.1 GCF_003385555.1 Rhodosalinus sediminis
GCCCGCTCCCCGTCCTGCGGCTCCGGACGCGGCTCGCGGAGGCGGCCCGGTCCTTGCGGCAGGGCGTGGCGGGGTTCCGGCGAAACATCACCTGAAAGCCTACGTGCCGGCGCGCGCGGGGCGATCGCCACCGCGCGCGCCGGTTTTCTTATCCGGGCAGCGGTCTGCCGAAAGATAGGCCGCGGCGCCGCCGTCAGCGCGGGCCGAGCATCCACCAGCCGCGCTTCTTGGGCTTGCGCGCCTCCGAGGGCTGTTCCTCGGCGCCCACCGGCTCCGGCTCCTTGGCAGGGGCGTCATGCGCCGCCGTCTCGGCGGCCGGAGCGGGCTCGGGCTCCGTCGGCTCGGCCGCGGGGGTGGGCTCGGGCGCTTCGGCGGTCTTTTTCTCCGCCACTGGAGCTTTCGGTGCCGTCTCCGGCGCCTCGACCGGCGCTGCGGGCGCTTCGGTTTTTGCGGGGGCCTCCGCCGGCGCGTCGTCCTGCGTCGGCGCTTCGGCCTGCGCTGGCGCCTCGGCCTGTGCGGGCACGTCCGCCTGCGCAGGGGCCTCTGCCGGCGCGGACGCCTCGGCTTGCGCGGGGGCGTCGCCCTCCGGTGCCGCGTCGGCGGCCTTGGCGCTGCGCGCGCGGCTGGGGCGCCGGCGGCGGGTGCGGGTCTTGGGCGCCGGGGCCTCCTCGGTGCCGCCGGTGTCCGCGCTCGGCTCGGACGCCGCCTCGGGGGCCGCGCTGTCGGAGGCCACCCTGTCCGGCGCCGCGCCCTCGGGCGCCGCCTCCAGCGGCTCGCCGGCCTCGGCCGGGCTCTGCGCGCCGGCGGCCTCGGAGAGGCTCTCCTCCTGTCCGGCCTGCGCCTGCGCGGGCTTCTTGCGCCGACGCCGCCGGCGCTTTTTCTTGGGCTTCGGCGCCTCCTCGCCCTCGGCGGCCTCGGCCGGGGCGGGGGCCTCCTCGGCCTCCGGCTCGGCGGCCTCCGGCGCGGCACTGGAGGCGGTGAGCGAGACCACGGGCACCGCCGCTTCGGGGACCGCGCGCGTCGCCTGCTTGAACTTCTCGAGGCTGTAGTCCGGGCTCACCAGCATCGGGTCGCCCTCCACGCGCACGGCGAGGCCGTAGCGCGCCTCGATCACCGCGATATGCTCGCGCTTCTGGTTCATGAGGTAGTTGGCGATGGCGACGGGCGCCTTGACCAGCACCTCGCGCGAGCGGCCGCGCACGCCCTCTTCCTCGATCTCGCGCAGGATGGCGAGCGCGAGGTTGTCGTCGGAGCGGATGAGGCCGGTGCCGTGGCAGGCCGGGCAGGGCTGCGTCGTCGCCTCGATCATGCCGGGGCGCAGGCGCTGGCGGCTCATCTCCAGCAGGCCGAAGCCCGAGATGCGGCCCACCTGGATGCGGGCGCGGTCGGTCTTGAGCTTGTCCTTGAGCTTCTTCTCGACGGCGGCGTTGTTCTTGCGCTCGTCCATGTCGATGAAGTCGATCACGATCAGCCCCGCGAGGTCGCGCAGGCGGAGCTGGCGCGCGATCTCCTCAGCGGCCTCGAGGTTGGTCTTGAGCGCCGTGTCCTCGATCGAGCCTTCCTTGGTGGCCTTGCCGGAGTTCACGTCGACGGCCACCAGCGCCTCGGTCACGCCGATCACGATGTAGCCGCCGGACTTGAGCTGCACCGTCGGGTTGAACATCGAGCCGAGGTAGCTCTCGACCTGGTAGCGCGCGAAGAGCGGAAGCGGGTCCTGGTAGTGCTTCACGTTCTTGGCGTGGGACGGCATGATCATCTTCATGAAATCCTTGGCGTTGCGGTAGCCCGCCTCGCCCTCGACAAGGACTTCGTCGATCTCGCGGTTGTAGAGGTCGCGGATCGACCGCTTGATGAGGTCGCCCTCCTCGTAGATCTTCGCCGGCGCGATAGACTGCAGCGTGAGCTCGCGGATCTGCTCCCAGAGGCGCTGCAGGTACTCGTAGTCGCGCTTGATCTCCGCGCGGGTGCGCTTGGCGCCCGCGGTGCGGATGATGAGGCCGGCGCCGCGCGGCACGTCGAGCTCGCCGGCGATCTCCTTGAGCTTCTTGCGGTCGGGCGCGTTGGTGATCTTGCGCGAGATGCCACCGCCGCGGGCGGTGTTCGGCATGAGCACGCAGTAGCGTCCGGCGAGGCTGAGGTAGGTGGTGAGCGCCGCGCCCTTGTTGCCGCGCTCCTCCTTGACGACCTGGACCAGCATGATCTGCCGGACCTTGATCACCTCCTGGATCTTGTAGCGGCGCGGGCGGGGCTTGCGCGGCGGGCGGATGTCCTCCTGATCGTCGATCTCCGAGACCGCCTCGATCGACTCGTCGCGTTCGGCGGCGTGATCGGCGGCGACGAAGGGCTTGTCCTCGTCCTCGCCGCCCGGCTGCGCGCCGTTGCCGCCCGTCTCGCCGTTGTTGCCCGTGTCGGTCGCGCCCGTGTCGGTCTCGCCCGTGTCCTCGGGCGCGGCGACCGGCGCCTCGCCGACGCGCTCCATGGGCGAGACTCCCTCCTCGCCCTCGGCGGGGTCGATCGTCTCCATCCCCTGGATGGCGGTGTCCGTGCTGGTCTCGGCGTCGCCGCTCTTCGCCGCGGCCGGCTTGGCGCGGCTGCGCGTGCGGGTCTTCTTCTTCGGCTTCTTCTCCTCGTCCGGCTCGTCGCGCGCGCGCTGCTCCTCGGCGTAGGCGCGCTCCTCCTCCATCAGCGCCTCGCGGTCGGCGACGGGGATCTGGTAATAGTCCGGATGGATTTCCGAGAAGGCGAGGAAGCCGTGCCGGTTGCCGCCGTAATCGACGAAGGCGGCCTGCAGCGAGGGTTCGACCCGCGTGACCTTGGCTAGGTAGATGTTGCCGGCGAGCTGGCGCTTGTTGACCGACTCGAAATCGAATTCCTCGACCTTGTTTCCGTCCACCACCACGACGCGGGTCTCCTCCGCGTGGGTGGCGTCGATGAGCATCTTCTTGGGCATGTCTTCCGTTCGCACGGCGGCCCGGTGCGCGCGCTACTTGGGCGCGGGGCGGGGCGGCCGTGTCTTGTCTGTGCGATGGGTGCGACGCGACAGATGGGCGTTGGTGCCGTCGATCCGGTCTCTTGAGCGGGTCGTCTGCGCGTCATCGCGGTTCCACTTCGACGTCCCGCGAGGGACATCCGTTGGGGCCCTCCGCGGCTGCGGTCGGGGCGATCGGGCCGGCGCGGGGCCGGGGCGGTCTGTTCCGGATCGTCGGGCCGGAGCGCCCTTGAGCGTCGGAAACAGAGAAACGTCCTGCGGCGGCGGCACGTCGGGCGCGCCGCGCCTCGGGGCACCATAGTGCGAGCATGGCGCGGAATACAATGCCAAAATGCGCGCGCTGGCCGGCCGCGGCGCCCCGGGCGCCCGGGTCAGAGGTAATCGGCGCGCTGCAGCCCGTATTTCGCCATCTTCTCGTTCAGCGTGCGGCGCGGCAGCGAGAGCTCCTCCATGACCGCCGCGACGGAGCCCTTGTGGCGGCGCATCGCGTTGTCGATCAGCATCCGCTCGAAGGCCTCGACGTATTCCTTGAGCGGCTTGCCCTCGGCGGTCATCACCGGGCGCATCTCCTCGTGGTCGTTCATCAGGAGCGACGCGAGGGAGCCCTGGCCGCGCCGCGCCTGAAGCACCGCGCGCTCGGCGAGGTTGATGAGCTGGCGCACGTTGCCGGGCCACGGCGCCTGCAGGAGTTGCGCGGCCTCCTGCGCGGTGACCTGCGGCGTCTCGCAGCCGTATTCCTCGGCGAACTGCTCGGTCAGCCGCGCGAAGAGCGTGAGCACGTCCTCGCCGCGGGCGCGCAGCGGCGGCACGACGATGCGGTGCGCGGCGAGGCGGTAGTAGAGGTCCGGGCGCAGCACCGTCTCGCAGGTCTCGCCCTCGTCCTGAAGGTTGGAGATGGCGACGACACGGGTTTCGGGGCGGATCTCGGGGCGCGCCTCGGGCGGCGTGCCCTCCTCGTCAAGCACGGACAATAGCCGCGCCTGCACGGCGTCGGGCAGCGTCTCGATGTCCTCGAGGACGAGCGTGCCGCCGCGCGCCTCCTCGATCGCGGGCAGCTGTCCCGCGCCCGCGTCGTCCGGCCCGAAGAGCCGGCGCATGAGCGCGTTCTCGTCCAGCGCCCCGCAGGACACGAGCACGAAGCGCCGGCCCGCCGAGCTGCCCACCGCGTGCAGGGCGTGCGCCACCAGCGTCTTGCCGGTGCCGGTCTCGCCCTCGATCAGCACGTGGCCGTCGGCCTGCCCGAGGTCGAGGATATCCTCGCGCAGGCGCTCCATCGCCGGGCTCGCGCCGATGAGCTTTTCCATGATGTGCCCGCCCTCGGCGAGGTCACGGCGCAGCGCGCGCGTGTCGAGCGTCAGCCGCCGCGCCGCCGAGGCGCGCTTGGCGAGATCGGTCATGCGCTCGGGGTCGAAGGGTTTCTCGAGAAAGTCGAAGGCGCCCATGCGCATCGCCTCCACGGCCATGGGCACGTCGCCGTGGCCGGTGATCATGATGACGGGCAGGGCGCTGTCGAGGCCCATGAGCTTCTTCAGGAACTGCATCCCGTCCATGCCGGGCATCCGGATGTCGGCGATCACGATGCCGGGATAGTCGGGGCCGATCGCGCGCAGCGCCGCCTCGGCGCTCTCGAAGGCCTCCGTGTCGAAGCCCGAGAGCGCCAGCCACTGGCTGATCGACTCGCGCATGTCGCGCTCGTCGTCGACGACGGCGATCTTGGTGGCCTTGGTCATGGCGCGTCACTCCGCTGCTCTTGTGTCTTCGGTCAGGATCGGCAGCTGCATCTCGAAGACGGCGCCGCCGCCCTCGGCGTTGCGCGCGGTGAGCCGCCCGCCGAGGTCGGAGACGATCCCCGACGAGATGGCGAGCCCGAGGCCCACGCCGTCGCCCGGCGCCTTGGTCGTGTAGAAGGGCTCGAAGAGCGCCGTCAGGTCCTCGATCCCCGCGCCGTTGTCGCGCACGGTCAGCACGGCCGTCTCGCCGCGGGCGAGCAGGATGTCGATCTCCGGCTCGGGCGCGGTCTTCACGGCGTCGAAGGCGTTGCGGATCAGGTTGACGATCACCTGCTCGATGCGCACGCGGTCGCCCATCACCATCACCGGCGCCTCGGGCAGGACGCGGTTGACCCGCACGCGCCCCTGCCGAAGCTGCGGCTCCATCATCGAGAGCGCCGAGGTCAGCGCCTCGGCGAGGTCCACGGGCGCCAGCGTCTCGGCGCCCTTGCCGGCGTAGGCCTTGAGCTGGCGCGTGATCGCGCCCATCCGCTCGATCAGCCCGTCGATGCGGTGAAAGGCGGTGGCCGCTTCCTCGGGCCGGTTGCGCCGCAGGAGAAGCCGCGCGCCGGCCAGATAGGTCTTCATCGCCGCGAGCGGCTGGTTCAGCTCGTGGCTCACCGCCGCCGACATCTCGCCCAGAACGGCGAGCTTGGAGCTCTGCTGTAGGCTCTGCTCGGCCACGGCGAGGGATTCCTGCATCCGCTCGCGCTCTGCGATTTCGCGCTGCAGCCGGGCGTTCAGGTCGCGGAGCTCGGCCGATTCCCGCTGAAAGAGCGCCATGCGCAGCGCCGTCTTGCGGCTGAGCAGGTAAAAGCCCCCAGCGAGCAGAATGGCGAAGGCCATGATCTCGAGCGCGAGCACCGCGTTCACCTGGTCGCGGACGCTCGCGTAGGTGGTGAAGCTCGCCATGCGCCAGCCGCGGAAGGGGATGCGCGTCTCCATCCGCATCACCGCCTGCCCCTCGAGATAGGCGTCGGCGGGGATGGTCGCCCAGTCCACCGCCTCCTGCACGGCGCGCCGGATCGCGGTGAGCGGCGGCTCGCGTTTCAGCGCCTCCGCCTCCGTCAGCCCGCGCCAGCGCGGCTCGGTCGAGAGCACGATGGTCCCTTCGCTGTCGGTGACGAGCACCGCGTCCGAGATGCCGGACCACGCCCGCTCGAATTTGGCGAGGTCCACCTCCACGAGGATCGCGCCGAGGGTGCCGGCCTGCCCCTCGACGCGCCGCGAATAGGTGAAGCGGTAGCCGCCCGCCTCCCGCGGGAGCGTGGTGAAGACCGTGCCGGAGGCGCGCAGCGCCTCGACGAAATAGGGCTGGGTCCGGTGCGTGGAGCCCAGCCGCGCGCGGTCGGTGGCCGCCACCGCGCGCCCCTCGCGGTCGAGCAGCATGAGCGAGGCCGCGCCGATCTCGTCCACGAAGCTCATCAGCCGCTGCGTGGACTGCGTGTAGTCGCCCGAGTTCAGTGCCCCGATCAGCGCCGGATCGCGCGCGAGGAGCTGCGGCACGATGGCGTTGCGGCGCAGTTCCGAGACGAGGTTGCCCGAGTAGAGCGCGAGCCGCACCTCCGCGCGGTTGCGCGTCGTCTCGGTGAAGCGCTCGGTCAGAAAGACGTTGGTGATCCAGACCACCGCGGCGGCGAGCGCGACCAGCGCGGCGAGGGCGATGCGCCCGCGCCAGCTCAGCGGCCCGCCGCGCCGCCAGATCTTCCGTCCCTGCTGTGCCGGGGCCTTCATGGGCGGAGGATACGCCCCGCCCCGCGCGCGAACAAGTCAGGCGTCGGCGAGCGCGCCGACGAGCGAGCGAAAGACCGCCTGCCCGTCGGTGCCGCCGTGCGCCGTGTCCACCGCGCGCTCGGGGTGCGGCATCAGGCCGAGGACGCGCCGGTTCTCCGAGAGGACGCCCGCGATGTCGCGCGCCGAGCCATTGGGGTTTTCCGCATAGGTGAAGGCGACGCGCCCCTCGCCCTCGAGGCGGTCGAGCTCCGCCTCGGAGGCGGCGTAGTTGCCGTCATGGTGCGCCACCGGCAGCGCGATCTCCTGCCCCGCGGAATAGCCCGACGTGAAGTCGCTCTCGGCGGTGCCCACGATCAGCACCTCGGTCCGGCAGAGGAAGGTGATCCCGGCGTTGCGCATCAGCGCCCCGGGCAGGAGGCGCATCTCGGTCAGCACCTGGAAGCCGTTGCAGATGCCGAGCGCGTAGCCCCCGCGCTCGGCGTGGCGCGCGACGGCGCCGCAGATCGGCGACTGCGCCGCGATCGCGCCGCAGCGCAGGTAGTCGCCGTAGGAAAAGCCCCCCGGCAGCGCCACGAGGTCGGTGCCCCCGGGCAGCTCGGTCTCCTTGTGCCAGACCATCTCCACCTGCGCGCCGGCGGCGCGCAGCGCCACGGCGACGTCGCGGTCGCAGTTGGAGCCGGGAAAGACGAGAACGGCGGCGCGCATGGGCGGTCTCCGGTTGGTGTGCGGCGGGTTTCGCCCGTCAGATACGCCGATCGCGCCGGTTTCGCCAGCCCTCCGCTGCGGCCGGGACGCCGGCGCCCCGCTGTCGTGCGCCGGGGCGCGCCCGCGCCGCCTCAGCCGGAGAAATCCGTCACCACCGCCACCCCCGGCGGGGCGGGGCGGTCGAAGGCGGCGAGCTCCGCGGTGACCTCCGAGAGCGCGACGCGCCGGGTCACGAGCGGCGAGAGATCCACGCGGCCCGCGGCGATCAGGTCCAGAAGCGGCGGATAGCGCCACGCGGGCATCCCGCGCGTGCCGTAGATGGCGAGCTGCCCGGAATAGACCACGTCCCAGGGCAGCGTCATCGTCGCGTGATCCCCGGCCGGCATGCCGACCTGCACCATGCGCCCGAGCTTGCGCAGCGACCGGAGCGCCGTGGCGGTCGTCTCCGCCGTGCCGAGCGCCTCGAGCGCGACATGCGCGCCGCCTCCGGTGATCTCGCGCACCGCCTCCGCGGCGTCCCCGGCGCGCGCGTCCACCACCGCGTCCGCGCCGAGGCGCCGGGCGAAGGCGAGCTTCTCGTCCACCACGTCCACCACGACCACCCGCGCGCCGAGCGCCCGCGCGAGCAGGAGCGCCGCGATGCCCACGCCGCCGCCGCCGATCACGGCGAGCCACTCGCCCGGCGCCAGCGCCGCGCGCCCCGTGAGCGCCTGCCAGGCGGTCGTCACCCGGCAGCCGAGCGCGGCGGCGAGATCGGGCGCCACGCCCGCGGGCAGCGCGGCGAGGTTGGCGTCGGCATGCGCCACCGCGACGTAGTCGGCGAAGGCCCCCGGCGCGGTGAAGCCCGGCAGCACCTGATGCGCGCAGGCCGTCTGATGCCCGGCGGCGCAGTCGGGACAGGCGCCGCAGGCGAGGATGAAGGGCGCGATCACCCGGTCGCCCGCGCGCCAGCGCGTCACCCCCGCGCCGGTCGCCACCACCTCGCCGCAGAACTCGTGCCCGGGGGTGTGGGGCAGGGCAACGTCCGGGTCCGCGCCCGTCCAGACGTGCCAGTCCGAGCGGCAGACGCCGCAGGCCAGTACGCGCACCACCACGCCGCCCGGCGGCGGCGTCGGATCGGGGGCCGAGACGAGCTCCAGCGGCGCGCGCCAGGCGGAGAGGCGCGCGGCGCGCATCACGCCATCTCGATCTCGTAGCGCTCGATCACGGTGTTCGCGAGCAGCGCCTCGCACATGCGCGCGACCTCGTCCCGCGTGGTGCCCTCGGCGAGGTCGAGCTCGATCACCTTGCCCTGCCGCACGCCCGCGACACCGGAAAAGCCGAGCGCGCCGAGCGCGTGGCGCACCGCCTCGCCCTGGGGGTCGAGCACCCCGTCCCTGAGCATCACCGTGACCCGTGCCTTCATCGCCCGCCCCGTTCCTTCGCCGTTCGGTCCTTGATCGAGAAATCCGCGCCCGCGCGCGGGCCTTCAGTTGATGAGATGCGGCTTGGTGCCCGCGGCGGCGTTCTTCGGCATCACGCCGAGCCGCCGCGCGACCTCGGTGTAGGCGTCCGAGAGATTGCCGAGGTCCTTGCGGAACACGTCCTTGTCGAGCCGCTGCCCGGTCTGGATGTCCCAGAGGCGGCAGGAATCGGGGCTGATCTCGTCGGCGACGATCAGGCGCTGGAAGTCGCCCTCGTAATGCCGCCCCACCTCGATCTTGAAGTCGACGAGGCGGATGCCCACCGCCGTCATCACGCCGGACAGGAAATCGTTCACCCGAAGCGCGAGGCTCACCATGTCGTCCATGTCCTGCTGGCTCGCCCAGCCGAAGGCGGCGATGTGCTCCTCGGTCACCAGCGGATCGCCGAGCGCGTCGTCCTTGTAGTAGTATTCGACGATCGGGCGGGGCAGGGGGGTGCCCTCCTCGATGCCGAGGCGCTTGGCCATGGAGCCGGCGGCGACGTTGCGCACCACCACCTCGATCGGGATGATCTCGCAGGCGCGCACGAGCTGCTCGCGCATGTTGAGCCGGCGGATGAAATGCGTCGGCACGCCCACCGCGTTGAGCCCGGTCATGAAGAACTCGGACAGGCGGTTGTTGAGCACGCCCTTGCCGTCGATGACGTCGTGCTTCTCGGCGTTGTAGGCGGTGGCGTCGTCCTTGAAGTACTGAACGAGGGTGCCGGGCTCGGGCCCTTCGTAGAGAATCTTCGCCTTGCCCTCGTAGATCTTGTTGCGCCGCGCCATCGGGACTCCATCGAAACGCGCCGGGGCACCCCCGGCGACAATGGCGTGGACATAGGGCATGCCGCCCCCCGCCGCAAGCGCGGCGACCCTTGCAGCGCGGGCGCCGGACGGGCATACCTGAGCGCGACGCGCGGGGCGCCCCGCGCAGGCATCCTGAGGACACGACCGATGAGCACCTTCGACGACCGCGAACACGCCTTCGAGGCGAAGTTCGCCCATGACGCCGAGATGCAGTTCAAGGCCGAGGCCCGCCGCAACAAGCTCCTGGGCCTCTGGGCGGCCGAGAAGCTGGGCAAGACCGGCGAGGAGGCCGAAGCCTACGCCCGCGAGGTGGTCAAGGCCGACTTCGAGGAGGCGGGCCACGAGGACGTGGTGCGCAAGGTGGCCGGCGACCTCGGCAACCTCGCCATGCCGGAAGAGATCCGCGCGAAGATGGCCGACCTGCTCGCCGTGGCCAAGGGCCAGCTGCTCGAGGAATCCTGAGCGCGGCGCCGTCCCGATCCGGCGGCGGCGCGACGTTGCTGCCCTGCGCGGAGTCCCCGATGACCGACCTTCTCAGCCGGCTGCTCGAGACGCGCGACTGGCTCCTCGCCGACGGCGCGACGGGCACCACGCTCTTCGAGATGGGGCTCTCCTCCGGCGACGCGCCCGAGCTCTGGAACGTCGAGCACCCGGACCGCATCCGCCGGCTCTACCGGGGCGCCGTGGACGCGGGCAGCGATCTGTTCCTCACCAATTCCTTCGGCGGCAACGCCTCGCGCCTGAAGCTCCACGCGGCCGAGACCCGGGTGCGCGAGCTCAACCGCGCCGCCGCCGAGATCGGGCGCGAGGTGGCCGACGCCGCCGGCCGCCCGGTGGTCGTCGCGGGCTCCGTCGGGCCGACCGGCGACATCATGGCGCCCGTCGGCAGCCTCAGCCACGCCGACGCCGTGGAGATGTTTCACGAGCAGGCCGAGGGGCTGAAGGAGGGCGGCGCAGACGTCCTCTGGCTCGAGACGATCGCGGCGCCCGAGGAATACCGCGCCGCCGCCGAGGCCTTCGCCCGCGCCGGGATGCCGTGGTGCGGCACCATGAGCTTCGACACCGCCGGGCGCACCATGATGGGCGTCACCGCCCCCGGCATGGTCGAGCTGGTCGAGGGGCTGCCCAATCCGCCGATCGCCTTCGGCGCGAACTGCGGCACCGGGGCGGCGGACCTCCTGCGCACGGTGCTCGGCTTCGCCGAGGCCGGCGCGACGCGCCCCGTGATCGCCAAGGGCAACGCCGGCATCCCGAAGTTCGTGGACGGCCACATCCACTACGACGGCACGCCCGCGCTGATGGCCGAGTACGCCGTGCTCGCCCGCGACGCCGGCGCGCGGATCATCGGCGGCTGCTGCGGGACGCAGCCCGCGCACCTCGCGCGCATGCGCGAGGCGCTTGAGACGCGTGCCAAAGGCCCGCCGCCCACCCTCGCCGAGATCACCGCCGCGCTGGGCGATTTCTCGTCAGCCTCCGACGGCACGGAGCCCGGCGCCGAGCCCGCGCCGCGGCGCCGCCGCAGCCGTCGCCGCGGCTGACCCCGGCGCTCGATCGACCGGGCAGAGCGGCCTTGCGGCCGCACGCTCTCTGGCACTTCGTGCGATCAGGGGGGAGCTGCCCCCCTCGGCCCTGTCGGGGCCTCACCCCCCGGAGTATTTACGCCAAGATGATGGACTGTGTGATGCTGACCTCCCCCATCATCTTGGTCCAAATACTCCGGGGGTGAATTGGCCGAAGGCCAAGAGGGGGCAGCGCCCCCTCCGCCCGTTCTCAGCGCGTGGCCCAGTCCCGGAGCGTCACGGCGAGGTCGCCGTACCCCGTGAAGCGCCGCTCGAAGGCGAGGCCGAGGCGTGCGGCGCACTCCCGCGCCTGCGCGGTCAGCGCCGGGTCGTCGGTCTGCGCCTGGTAGACGAGCTTTTCGTAGTGGCCGAAGTAGGCGTCGCGCAGCTCCGGGTGGCGGTCGAGACCGAGGGGGCGCCAGACGAAAGCGTCGAACTGCCGGACGAGGAAATCGGTCAGGTAGAAGGCGGTGAACTCGTCCTCGGCGCGGGCGGCGAAGGTCTCGGTGCCCTCGAAGAAGGCGTAGCAATGCGGCCCCCGCACCATCTCGACGCCGAGTTCGGCGCAGACGGCGGCGAGGCGCCCGCCGGTGCCGCAGTCGGCGTAGACGACGTGGACCGCCTCGTAGGCGTCGCGATGGCGCGTCACCGCCGCGCGCACCGCCTCCGGCAGGCGCTCGGGCGTGTTGTGCAGGATCGCCGGCAGGCAGTGCAGGTCGAGATGCGTCCAGCCGTTGGCGGCGCGCAGCGCGAGGATTTCGCGCGCGAGCGCGCCGCAGGCGATGAGCAGGACGCGCCCCGCGCGCGCGGGCGCGAGGCCCTCGTGCGTGAGCCTCTCCGGATCGGGCGCGCGCGGCGCGCTGGTCTCTCCCGGCGCCACCGCCGGGCCCTCAGCCGGCGGCGAGCTGGTTGTGGCGGCGCGCGACGAGCGTCTTGGCGGTCTCGACGGCCACGGCGGCGTCGCGGCAGTAGGCGTCGGCGCCGATGGCGCGGCCGAACTCCTCGTTGAGCGGCGCGCCGCCGACGAGCACGATGTAGTCGTCGCGCAGGCCCTTCTCGACCATCGCGTCGATGACGACCTTCATGTAGGGCATCGTCGTGGTCAGGAGCGCCGACATGCCGAGGATATCGGGCGCCTCGGTCTCGAGCGCCTCGAGGTAATTCTCGACCGGGTTGTTGATGCCGATGTCCACCACCTCGAAGCCCGCGCCCTCCATCATCATGGCGACGAGGTTCTTGCCGATGTCGTGGATGTCGCCCTTCACCGTGCCGATCACCATCTTGCCCATGCGGGGCGCGCCCGTCTCGGCGAGCAGCGGCTTGAGGATCGACATGCCGGCCTTCATCGCGTTGGCGGCGAGCAGCACCTCCGGCACGAAGAGGATGCCGTCGCGGAAGTCCTGCCCGACGACCGTCATGCCGCCGACGAGCGCCTCGGTCAGTATGCGATAGGGCGCCCAGCCGCGCTCGAGCAGGATGCCGACCCCCTCCTCGATCTCGTCCTTGAGACCGTCGTAGAGGTCGTCCCACATCTGCTGCACGAGCTCTTCGTCGTCGAGCTCCGCGAGAACGATGTCGTCGTCGTTTTCGGCCATGGCGCGCTCCCCTCGGATCCGGCGCGGATACCACTGCATGCATCCCGTGCGCCCGTGTCTGCGGCAAACGCGCCGGGCCGACTTGGCGTTTCGCGACACAAGCGGAGCCGAAGCCGACCTGTGCCGCGTTCCTGCGCCGCCTGTGATCGGATCGCCGCAGGCGTTGCGGGTGTTCGCTTTATGTTCTATATTGGCGCCATGGTGTTCGACCCGTCCCGCCCCCACCACGTCGACCCGGCGCGCCGGCGCGGGCGCGGCGCGGCGAGCGCGCGGCCCGGGCGCTTCGACGCGGTGCGCGAGGCGGTGGACGACGGCTGGGGCATGGCGGAGACGGACGCGCCGCCGCTGCGGACCATTGTGACCGAAGAGCGGGCGCGCAGCGCGATCGTTCGCAATACTTCCCCCGACGTGCCCTTCGACCGCGCGCTCAACCCCTATCGCGGCTGCGAGCACGGCTGCATCTACTGCTTCGCGCGGCCGACGCACGCCTATCTCGGCCACTCGCCCGGCCTCGACTTCGAGACGAAGCTCGTCGCGCGGCCGAACATCGCCGAGGTCCTCGCGCGGGAGCTCGCGCGGTCCCGCTACCGGCCTGCGCCGCTCGCTCTCGGCACGGCGACGGACCCCTATCAGCCGGTGGAGCGGGCGCGCGGCCTGACCCGCGCCTGTCTCGAGGTGCTGGAGGCGGCGGGCCACCCCGTGGGCGTGGTGACCAAGGGCACGCTGGTGGAGCGCGACGCCGACATCCTCGCGCGGATGGCGGCGCGCGGGATCGCGCGGGTCGCGATTTCGCTGACGACGCTCGACGCCGATCTCTCCCGGCGGATGGAGCCGCGCGGGCCCTCGCCCGCCCGCCGCCTCGCCACGATCCGGCGGCTCGCCGCGGCGGGCGTGGAGGTGCGCGTCATGCTCGCGCCGGTGGTGCCGGGGCTCACCGACCATGAGATTGACGCGATCCTCGAGGCCGCCGCCGGGGCGGGCGCGGTGGCGGCGAGCTGGGTGATGCTGCGCCTCCCGCGCGAGGTCGCGCCCCTCTGGCGGGAGTGGCTGGCCGAGCACCGCCCCGATCGCGCGGGCCGCGTCATGGCGCGCCTGCGCGAGATGCACGGCGGGCAGGACTACCGCGCCGACTGGGGCCGACGGATGCGCGGCGAAGGGGTCCATGCCGAGCTCACGGCGCAGCGCTTCGCCGCGGCGGCGCGGCGCGCGGGGCTCGCCGAGCGCCTGCCGCCGCTCCGCACGGACCGTTTCGCGCCGCTCACCGCGGGCCCTGCGCAGATGCGGCTTCTGTAGGCGGCCGGGGCGCCCGGCCGGCGTGAGGCCGGCGCGTGCACCCATCGGAGGGCACATGCCGGCGCGGCGACTGCGGGCGGCGCGGGGTCCGGCGGGTGAGGCCGGTGTGGCGCAGGACCGATTGGGTGGCTCGTCGGCAGGAGGGCGGCGCCCCGAGGGTAGCCGCGCCCGTGACGGCGGGCAGGCTGCGCCGTCGCGGACCCGAAGCCGCGCCTGCGCTCTCGCCAGAGGCGGCGCGGTGCGCTATCGCCGCGCCGTGCAAAGCGGAGGGCGCGGATGACGGACGGGGCGGACGATGTGATTCTGGCGCTGCAGCCGGCACCAGCGCGGCGCGTCGTGGGGACGGCCCTCGTCGGCGCGCTCGGGGCGATCGTGCTCTGGCTCGCGGTCGTCGCGCCGCCGGCCGCGCCGCTCTGGCACGGGTTCCTGCTCGGCTTCGGGGCGCTGGCGCTCTGGGGGGCCGCGCGTATCTGGCGCGCGACCGGGCAGGCGGTCGAGCTGACCGACGCAGGGTTGCGCGCGTCCGACGGCACGGTGATCGCCGCCTTCGACGAGATCGAGGCGATCGACCGTGGCATGTTCGCCTTCAAGCCGTCGAACGGGTTCCTGCTGAAGCTCTCGGCGCCGGCGTCGCGGGCGTGGCGGCCGGGGCTCTGGTGGCGCACGGGGCGCCGCGTCGGCATCGGCGGGCTGACGCCGCGCGGGCCGGCGCGGGCGATGGCCGACGCGATCCAGGTGCGCCTCGCCATGCGGCGCGGCTGAGGCTCAGCCCTCCCAGACGAGTTGCGGCGCGAAGCGGGGCCGGGTGTAGACGAAGGTGTCGAGCGTCATCGTCCCGAGGCCAACGTCCAGGAAGGGCGTGTAGCGCGAGAAGGTCTCGACGAGGATGATCTGCTCGTCGTCGACCATGATGGGCAGCACGTCCTCCCAGGTCTCCACCTCGTCGGCATCGAGCGCCGTGGCGCCCCCCCGCGCCTGCGACCAGCGCAGGTCGTAGACCTCGTCGTCGCCGTCCCAGCGGATCACGGAGACGCGCAGCCCGATGTTCTCCGCGGGAATGCCGCTCAGCGTGCTGAAGAGCGTGAGCGTGTTGTCCATGTAGGTGGGCGTGATCGCGTCGGTCTCGCGCGAGAGCATGTCGCCGACCGTGTAGGCGGCCTTCTCGCTCACGGAGTTTTCGCGGAACATGTCGAAGAAGACGAAGGTTCCGGCGAAGGCCCACAGAAGGACCGGGAACATGATCATCACCTCGACCGTCAGGCTCGCGGTTTCGCGCCGCGCGAAGCGCGCGAGGGGACGGCGGAGGATGCGGTGCAGGGCGCGTCTCATCGCGGCTCCTGAACGAAGGCCGAGGTCACGATGATCGAGACGTCGCCCGCCCCGTCGGTCTGCATGTAGTCGATCAGCCAGCTCGCGGGGGAGAGGGGCTGCACCTTCAGGCAGGCGCGCAGCAGCATCAGTTCGTTCGCGGTGCCCGGGGTGAACTCGCGGAGCGGGCGCGCTTCCTCGGAGCGGTCGGTGCAATCGGGCCGGGTCGGCAACGCGCGCCAGTCCCGCATGTCCGTGGGCCGCATTTCCAGCTGCAGGTTCTCGTCGCAGCCCGGCATGACGATCGCGTTTTCGCAGACCGCGGCCTTGATGTCGTCGTGCTGCGGCACCTCGCCGGTGCCGAGACGGATCTCGCGCACGGCGATGTCGAGGCCGCGTTCCAGCATGGCGTGGCGCATGGTCATCAGGCTGAGCTCGAAGGAGGCGTACATGAAGAAGAAGAGGAACGGGAACCAGATCACGAACTCGATCGTGGGGTTCCCGTCCTCGCGCCGGGCGAACCGGCCGAGCCGCTGCGCGCCGCGACGGATCATTGCGTCAGCCTCAGCTGGTTGATCTGGTGCGCGATGGCGTCGAAGGCGTCGGCGATCTCGAGGCCCTCGACGTTGAAGTAGTGCGACGGCGAGGAGGCGCAGGTGCGCATCTGGCGCTGTGCGTCGGACGGGGCCTCGAAGGCGATGGTGTAGACGGTCACGCCGTTGGCCTTCGCCAGATCGCACTGGTCGTAGAAGCTCTGCACGTTGGTCGATTCCCCGGTGATCTCCGTGCGTGCCTCGCCGGGCTGGTTCTGCAGCTCGACAGTGGCGTTCGTGACGTCGAGCGGGTCGCTCGGGCGGACCTGCGGGGTGATCTGCCCGTCGGTCATCAGGACGATCACCTTGCGCCAGCCCTCGGCGTTCCAGTCCGAAGGGCGGTCGTCGAAGCCGTCGGGCACCTGCCCGGCGGCGTTCAGCTGCGCGAAGGCCGGCCGCGTGGCGGGATCGAGCAGCGCCAGCGCCCATTTCATGGCGTAGTGCGTGCCGGTGCCGTCGTGCATGCGCATGTCGCCGATGAAGCCGTTCAGCGCTGCCGCGTCGTTCTGCGCGTACTGGATGCGGGTGTCGTCCTCCGGGCACCAGCCCCAGTCCATGACGTCCGCCGCGATCGGCCAGAACATGAAATGCGGGACCTGCGGCCGGCCGGCGGGCGGCAGGCCCAGGTCGTCGAAGTCGCCCGCGCGCATCTCGAGGCAGGAGGCCGGGTCCGGCATCGCCGCGGCGTCGAAATCGCTGTAGGCAAGCTCGAGGTCGGGCCCGCTGCCGGTGTTCTCGGTCGGCCCCGCGTCGGGACGCGGGCCGTTCTCGTCCGCGGCATAGGCGAAAAACGCGGCCTCCTTCTCTCCGCCGCGGATCGAGGCGCCCTGCGGCACCGTCGCCGAGTCGATTTCGGCGCTCCGGCGCGCCACGAAATCCGTGACCAGGCCGAAGAAGGCGTCGAGGTCGTTGCCGCGGTGGCTCGCCTGATCGGCGTCGGGAAAGCCGTCGACCTTGGCGGCGTAGTCGATGGCGCCGTCGCCGTCCCGGTCGTAGTGGAGGACGACGTTGGAGATGTCCTGCGGCCACTCGGGGAAGTAGTCTCCCCCGCTCGCGGCGTAGCGCTGCCCCGCGAGATAATCGAACATCACCCGCCCCGGGTTCGTCTGTCCGGCGTAGGGCACGACGTTGACCGAGGTGGTGCGCGCCGCGTCGTCCTCGAGCACCGTCGAGATGAAATCCTGCGCCGCGGGCTTCAGCCGGGCCATCCGCTCGGACCAGCGCATGGAGCCCGAAATATCGAGGACGAGCGAAATCTCGGTGTTGGGGATCACCTCCTCGGCGGTGCCGGAGGCCGGCGCGGTCAGCCGCTCGACGCCCGCGAGCTGCAGGAGGATCGGGTCGCTCTGCGTCACCGCCTGCGCCGACACCGTGCGGAAATTCAGCCCGCTCACCGGCTCGACCGCCAGAAGGTCGTCGCCGAGCCCTGCCTTGTCGAAATAATCCTGCACGACCGCCTCCGGGTCGAGCGTCTGATCGAGATCGGCCGCCGCCAGCACCGCGCGATCCAGCGTACCCTGAAGCTGGGTGCGCCGCATCTCGTTCATCATGAAGTCGATCCCGAGGCCCGCCATCATGAGCATCATCAGCACCATGAAGATGGACCAGATCGCCAGCGCGCCGTCCTCGCCGCGGCGGAACCGGCGCATCCGCCGCGTCAGAAGGCGCGACGCCGCGACCGCCCGGCGGGGGCTGTGGTCTCTTCGTGCGTGCGTCCCGACCATCTCCGTCACCCCGATCCTGTCACGCCCCCCGACGTGGCGTGCGTGAGCGTCGCCCTGCGTTGCTGCTCTTGCGCGCCTGAAGTTAATGACACCGGAAACGGGCGAAATTGTGGCTCGACCCCGGGCGCGCGTGTGCCGTCGTCGCCGGCGCGTCACTGGTTCCGCCCCTCCCGCGCGATTGTTCGCGGGCCGGACCCGGTGCCGCGCGTCCGCCGCGTCGCGCGGGGTGTGGACAAGAAAAGCGTCGCGCCCGCCCCGCCCCGCGGCCTAGGCTCGGGGCGAATCGCGCGCAAGACGAGGGAGGAGCGCATGGGACAGCCCGCCGCCGAGCCGACATTCCGCGAGAGCGTGGATCTGATGTTCAACCGCGCCGTGGCGCTGATGGACCTCGCGCCGGGGCTCGAGGAGAAGATCCGCGTCTGTAACGCCACCTACACAGTGCGCTTCGGCGTGCGCCTGCGCGGGCGCATCCATACCTTCACCGGCTACCGCTCGGTGCATTCCGAGCATCTGGAACCGGTCAAGGGCGGCATCCGCTTCGCGCTGGCCGTGGACCAGGACGAGGTGGAGGCCCTCGCCGCGCTGATGACCTACAAGTGCGCGCTGGTCGAGGCGCCCTTCGGCGGCTCCAAGGGCGGGCTCTGCGTCGATCCGCGCGAGTATGACGAGCACGAGATGGAGCAGATCACGCGCCGCTTCGCCTACGAGCTCATCAAGCGCGACCTCGTCAATCCGGCGCAGAACGTGCCCGCGCCCGACATGGGCACCTCCGAGCGCGAGATGGCGTGGATCGCGGACCAGTACAACCGGATGCACACCACCGACATCAACGCCCGCGCCTGCGTCACCGGCAAGCCTCTGAACGGCGGCGGCATCGAGGGCCGGGTGGAGGCGACCGGCCGCGGCGTGCAATACGCCCTGCGCGAGTTCTTCCGCCACCCCGAGGACGTCGCCGCCGCCGGGCTCGCGGGCGGGCTCGAGGGCAAGCGCGTGATCGTGCAGGGCCTCGGCAACGTGGGCTACCACGCGGCGAGCTTCCTCTGCGGCGAGGACGGCGCGCGGCTCGTCGGCATCATCGAGCGCGACGGGGCGCTCTACAATCCCGAGGGGATCGACTGTCACGCAGTGCGCGACTGGATCCTGCGCCACGGCGGCGTCTCCGGCTTTCCCGACGCCACGCACACCGCCGAGGGGGCGACGGTGCTGGAGGAGGACTGCGACATCCTCATTCCCGCCGCGCTCGAGGGGGTGATCCACCGCGAGAACGCCGAGCGCATCAAGGCGCCGCTCATCATCGAGGCGGCGAACGGCCCGGTCACGGCCGCCGCCGACGAGATCCTGCGGCGCAAGGGCACGGTGATCATCCCCGACATGTACGCCAACGCCGGCGGCGTCACGGTGAGCTATTTCGAATGGGTCAAGAACCTCTCGCACATCCGCTTCGGCCGGCTCCAGCGCCGGCAGGAGGAGGCGCGCCACGAGCTGATCCTCGGCGAGCTCGAGCGCCTCGACCACATGCTCGGCGACGCCTGGAGCCTCTCGCCGGACTTCAAGGCGAAGTACCTGCGCGGCGCGGACGAGCTGGAGCTGGTGCGCTCGGGCCTCGACGACACGATGCGCACCGCCTACCAGTCGATGCGCGAGGTCTGGCACGGGCGCGAGGAGGTCCCGGACCTGCGCACCGCCGCCTATCTCGTGGCGATCGAGCGGGTCGCGGCGAGCTACACCGCCAAGGGGCTCTGAGCGGCGCGCTCGTCGGCCCTCGCCCGGGCCTCCTCGCTACGCCCGGCTTGGACGGCGGGGGCCGGGCTCTGGCGGGGTCGCGCGCGGGCTGGTCGTGGATGGCGGCCCGTCCATGGCTGACCTTGCGTCGATCGGTCGATGCGTCGCCTGCGGCGGGCTGCGTGTCTCGGGCGGGGCGAGCCGTCTTGGCGGGTCGAAGCCTGCCTCCCGGTGGAAAGCGCGCGTCGCGGCAGGTGGCGGATAGTGGTCGCTGTGCGTGAGGCGATCGAGCACCTGCCGGCGACGGGCGATGCGCCGCGCGCAGTGGGCGCGTCACGCCCTAGGGCCGTGTGCACGGCGGCCGCGCCGCAGATGGCATGCGTTGGCTGCGGCGGGCGGGTTAGCGACGCGCTGTGCGCAGGTCCCGGCCGGGGTGCGGTGCTCGGGCGCCGGGCGCGGGTGGCGGCTGGGCCGTCGCGCCTCAGACGCCGAGCGCCTCGCGGAAGGCGGCGATCTCGGCGTCGCCGCCGCCGGTCTCCACGGTCTTGCGGGTCAGGTGCAGGCGGGGCGCGTCCTCGACGCCGGCGAGGCGGCCGAGCTCGGTGAAGGCCGGGTCCGGGTGGCGGGGCGAGTCGCTCGTCAGGATCAGGCCGAGGCGGTCGGGCAGGGGCGGCGCGCGCTCGAGCCAGCGCCGGAGCGGCAGCGCCGCGCGCCCGATCCAGACCGGCGCGGCGAGCACGGCCCAAGGTGCCTCGGCCGCAGCGTCGGCGGGGGGCGCCTCGGGCGCGCCGCCGAGGCCCGTGACGGCGCGAAAGCCCCAGACCGCGTAGCCGACCGCGCCGGGGCCGGGGCCGCCGGCCTCGATCCGGTGGAGCGCCGCGCCGGTCTCGCCCGTGAGGCGCTCGCAGAGGGTCAGGGTCGTGCCGGTGAAGGAATGGCAGAGAATCGCGCCGGGCATCGGGCTCTCCTTTCCTTGTCGCGCCCGAGGATGCGGCGACGCGGGCGCCGCCGCCTTGACGTGCCGCAAACGCCGCCGGACGGCGGGGCGTTCCCCGCGCCACGGGCGCGCCGGAGCGCGACGGTGCGCGCGGCGGTAGCGGCAGTGCCCCAAGCCGGGCGATCCGGACCGGACGGGTCGCCTCCTGCCGCGCCGGCTGTGCCTTGCGCGCGCGGCGCGCAGGCGCTGCCGCCGTGACAGGCCCGCGGTCCCCGGGGGACGTGCCCTCGCCGTGGGCGATCCTGGAGGGGCAGGTGGTCTCCGGCCCCGCCGCAGGCGTCTTGCGCGCGAGGTGCCCGCCGGCCCGACGTGTGACGGACGCCGCGCGGCGGCGCCCCGGACTGAGGCGGCGAGGAATGGCGCCCGCGCGCCGCGCGGCGCTCCGATGTCAGCCCGGGTCGGGGCCGCCGGATCATTCGGCGCGCGGACGGCGCGGCGCGGGCGCGCATCCGCTCCCCGGCGGATACTTGTCCGGGCGGCGCGCGCCGGCCAGGGGCCCCGACTGGGCCAGCGGCTTGACGCCACGTCCGCCGCCCGCGCGGGCAGTCTGTCGGAAATCGCCCCGCGCACGCCGCCGGGCGTATTGCCAAGCCCGGCGCGCGGTGCTTCAGTCCGCCCCGGCGACGGGAGAGGATCATGCGCTTTTCTGGGCTGAAGGTGATCAAGGAGGGGCTGACGGGCAACCGCGGCTGGCGCCCGCACTGGCGCGATCCCGACCCGAAGGGCGCCTACGACATGGTGATCATCGGCGGCGGGGGGCACGGCCTCGCCACGGCCTATTACCTCGCGAAGGAGCACGGGATCACCAACGTCGCCGTGCTGGAGAAGGGCTATCTCGGCGGCGGCAACGTGGGCCGCAACACCACCATCGTGCGCGCCAACTACTTCCTGCCCGGCAACTCGGAGTTCTACTCCCACTCCCTCAAGCTCTGGGAGAGCATGGAGGAGGAGCTCAACTTCAACGTGATGCACTCCCAGCGCGGGCTCATCAACCTCTTCCACTCCGACGGGCAGCGCGACGCCTTCGCCCGGCGCGGCAACGCCATGGTGAACCAGGGCGACGACGCGATCCTGCTGGACCGCGAGGGGGTGCGGCAGCATCTGCCCTATCTCGACTTCGAGAACACGCGCTTCCCGATCTACGGCGGGCTCTACCACCCGCGCGGCGGCACGGCGCGCCACGACGCGGTGGCCTGGGGCTACGCGCGCGGCGCGGACGCGCGCGACGTGGACCTGATCCAGAACTGCGCGGTCACGGGCATCGACGTCGAGCAGGGCCGCGTCACCGGCGTGCAGACCACGCGCGGCGCGATCCGGGCGAAGAAGGTGGGCGTCGTCGTCGCCGGCCGCTCGAGCCAGGTGGCGGCGATGGCGGGGCTGCGCCTGCCGATCGAGAGCCACGTCCTGCAGGCCTTCGTGACGGAAGGTCTCAAGCCCGCGATCGACCATGTCGTGAGCTTCGGCATGGGGCATTTCTACATCAGCCAGTCGGACAAGGGCGGGCTCGTCTTCGGCGGCGATCTGGACTTCTACGCCTCCTACGCCGCGCGCGGGAACCTGCCCATGGCCGAGCACGTGATGGAGGCCGGCATGACGCTGATGCCGATGATCGGCAAGGCGAAGGTCCTGCGCTCCTGGGGCGGGATCATGGACATGACGCCCGACGGCTCGCCCATCATCGACCGCGCGCCGGTCGAGGGGCTCTATCTCAACTGCGGCTGGTGTTACGGCGGCTTCAAGGCGGTGCCGGGCTCGGGCTTTTCCTTCGCGCATCTGATGGCGACCGACCGGCATCACGCGCCCGCCGCGCGCTACCGGCTGGACCGCTTCGCGACGGGGCGCGGGCTCATGGACGAGGAGGGGACCGGTGCCCAGCACAACCTGCACTGAGCGCGCGCGGCCGCGGACCGGCGTGCGGGCTGCGCCGCCGGGAGCCTCCGGCGGGGATATTTGGACCAAGAAGAAGGACCGGCGCGGCGTCTGCGCGGCGCGCGCGGGGCATGCGGGAGGACGGTCATGCGGCTGAGGTGCCCGCTCTGCGGCGAACGCGACCGGCGCGAGTTCAGCTACAAGGGGGCGGCGGTGGCGCTCGACCGGCCGGCGACCGAGGACTGGTCGGCCGAGTGGGACGACTACCTGCACAACCGCGCCAACCCCGCGGGCGAGACGCGCGATCTCTGGCAGCACGCCGCCGGCTGCGGCGCGTGGCTCGTGGTGACGCGGGACACGGTCACGCATGCGGTGACGGAGGTGGCGCTCGCGCGGGACGCCGCGCGCGGGAAGGGGGCGGCATGAGGCTCGCCGGCAAGGGGCGCAACCGGGACGCCGAGGAGGTCCGCTTCCGCTTCGACGGGCGCGAGCTGCGCGGCCGCGCGGGCGAGCCGCTCGCCGCGGCGCTGATGGCGCAGGGCGTGCGCGTGATGGGGCGGAGCTTCAAGTATCACCGCCCGCGCGGCGTGATGACCGCCGGATCGGAGGAGCCGAACGCGCTCGTGACCGTGGGCCGGGGCGCGGGGCGCGAGCCCAACGTGCGCGCCACGGTGCAGGAGGTGCACGCGGGGCTGGAGGCCTTCGGGCAGAACGCCTGGCCCTTGGTCGATTTCGACGTGATGGCGGTCAACGATCTTTTCGCGCCGGTTCTCGGCGCGGGGTTCTACTACAAGACCTTCATGTGGCCGCGCCGTTTCTGGGAGAAGGTCTACGAGCCGGCGATCCGCCGGGCCGCGGGGCTCGGCGCGCTGTCGGGCGAGCACAACCCCGACCCTTACGAGAAGGCCTTCGCCTTCTGCGATCTGCTGGTGATCGGGGCGGGGCCCGCGGGGCTTATGGCTGCGCTGACGGCGGGGCGCGCGGGGGCGGAGGTGATCCTCGCCGACGAGGGGGTCGAGCCGGGCGGGCGGCTCCTGTCGGAGGACGAGACGGTGGCGGGCCAGCCCGCGCATGTCTGGGTCGCCACGGCGCTGGCCGAGCTCGCGGCGATGCCCAACGTGCGGGTGATGACGCGCACCACCGTCACGGGTGCCTACGATCAGGGCACCTATGGCGCGCTGGAGCGGGTGAGCGGGCATCTCGCGAGCCCCGCGCCGGAGCTGCCGCGGGAGTGCTTCTGGCGCATCTCGGCCAAGCGCGCGGTGCTGGCGGCGGGCGCGCTGGAGCGGCCCGTGGCCTTCGCCGGCAACGACCGGCCCGGGGTGATGATGGCCTCCGCCCTGCGGAGCTACCTGCACCGCTGGGGCGTGGTGCCGGGGCGGTCGGCGGTCGTCTTCGGCAACAACGACGATGCGCAGCGCACCGCGCGCGACCTCGCCGCGGCGGGCGTGCATGTCGCGGCGATGGTGGACGCGCGCCCCGACGCGCCGGAGGTCCCCGGCGTGCCGACCCATCGCGGCGCGGTGGTCACCGGCGCCGCCGGCGGGCGGCAGGGGGTCGAGGCGGTCTCGCTCCGGCTCGAGGACGGGCGGGAGGAGCGCCTCGCCGCCGACACGCTCGCGGTTTCGGGGGGCTGGAACCCGACGGTGCATCTGACCTGTCACATGAACGGCCGCCCCGTCTGGAACGAGGAGATCGCGGCCTTCGTCCCGGCGGAGGGCGCGGTGCCCGGGCTCACGCCCGCGGGCGCCTGCGCCGGGGTCTTTTCCACGCGCGGCTGCCTCGAGGCGGGGGCGCGGGCCGCACGGGAGGCGCTCGCCGATCTCGGGCGGCAGGCGCCGGCGGCGGAGGTGCCGGAGGCCGAGGACGCGCCCTACCGCCTGCGCCCGCTCTGGGCGGTGGAGGGCAAGGGTCGCGCCTGGCTCGATTTCCAGAACGACGTGACGGTGAAGGACGTCAAGCTCGCCGCGCGGGAGAACTACCGCTCCGTCGAGCACATGAAGCGCTACACGACGCAAGGGATGGCGCCCGATCAGGGCAAGAACTCCAACGTCGCGGCCCTGGCCGTTCTGGCCGACGCGACCGGGCGCAGCATCCCCGAGACGGGGACGACGACCTTCCGCCCGCCCTATGTGCCGGTCTCGATCGCGGCCATGGGCGCGGGCGCGCAGGGCGAGGGCTTCGCGCCGGTGCGCCACACCACGAGCCATGCGGCGAGCCGCGCGCGCGGCGCGCCGATGGTCGAGGCGGGGCTCTGGTACCGGCCGAGCTATTTCCCCCAAGGCGACGAGGACTGGGAGGCCGCCTGCCGGCGCGAGGCGCGCATGGTGCGCGCGGCGGTGGGCGTCGCCGACGTCTCGACCCTCGGCAAGATCGACGTGCAGGGGGCGGACGCGGCGCGGTTTCTCGATTTCGTCTACGCCAACACCTTCTCGACGCTGAAGCCGGGGCGCGTGCGCTACGGGCTGATGCTGCGCGAGGACGGGCACGTCATGGACGACGGCACCACCGCGCGCTTCGGCGAGGATCACTTCGTCACCACCACCACGACCGCCGCCGCCGGGGAGGTGATGGCCCATCTCGAATGGGTGCGTCAGGGCCTCTGCCCCGCGTGGGACGTGCGGCTCATCTCGGTGACCGAGCAGTGGGCGCAGTTCGCCGTCGCCGGGCCGAAATCGGCCGAGCTTCTCGACGGGCTGATCGACGGCGGGCTCGACAAGAGCGCCTGGCCCTTCATGTCCTGCGGGCCGGTCACGGTGCAGGGGATCGAGGGGCGGCTCTTCCGCATCTCCTTTTCGGGCGAGGAGGGCTACGAGATCGCGCTGCCGGCGCGCTACGGCGCCGCGCTTTTCGAAGAGCTGGCGACGCGGGCCGAGGCGCTGGGCGGCGGGCCCTACGGGATGGAGGCGCTGAACGCGCTGCGCGTCGAGAAGGGCTTCATCACCCATGCCGAGATCCACGGCCGCACCACCGCCTTCGACATCGGCATGGGGCGGATGGTGAGCGCCAAGACCGACTGCATCGGCAAGGCCGCCGCCTCGCGCGAGGGGCTCTCGGGGCCCGAGCGCGAGCAGCTCGTGGGCTTCCGCCCGGTCGAGGAGGGCGCGGCGATGAGCGCCGGCGCGCATGTCTTCGCCGAGGGCGCGGAGGCGGTGCGCGAGAACGATCAGGGCTACGTCACCTCCGTCGCGCCCTCGGTGGCCTTCGGCGGGTGGCTCGCGCTCGGCTTCCTGCGCGACGGGCGCGCGCGGCACGGCGAGACGGTGGTCCTCGTGGATCACCTGCGCGGCACGCGCGTGCGCGCGACCGTGCAGGAGCCCGTTCAATTCGACCCGGAGGGAGGGCGTCTGCGTGGCTGAGCTGAGGGCGACGACACCCTGCGCGGGGCTGCTGCCGCTGCGCGCGGGCGCGATGTGGCTGGAGGAGGTGGACCCGGGGCGGATCACTTCGCTGATGCCGGGGCCGGGGCAGGCCGGGGCGCTCGACGCGGCGCTCCACGCGGCGCACGGGGTGGGCTGGCCCGATCCCGGCACGGCGCATCTCGGCGACGGGGCGGCGGTGATCTGGACCGGCATGGATCAGGCGATGCTGGTGGGCCCCGCGCCCGAACCCGCGCTCGCCGAAGCGGCCGCGCTCACCGATCAGTCGGACGCCTGGGCGGTGGTGGACCTGTCGGGCGAGGACGGGCCGGAGGCGCTCGCGCGGCTGGTGCCGGTGGACCTGCGCGCCCATGTCTTCGCCGAGGGGGCGACGGCGCGCACGCTCCTGGGCCACATGAGCGTCAGCATCACGCGCACCGGGCCCGAGCGGCTGCGGATCATGGCCTTCCGCTCCATGGCCGGGACGCTCGTGCACGAGTTGCAGACGGCGATGGAGCGTGTCGCGGCGCGGCGCGGGCTCGAAACCGGGGCGCCGGACGGGTAGGCCCGGCCGCGAAAGGAGCCTGCCCATGCGTCTCATCGCTCTTGCTCTCGCTCTCTGCCTGCCCGCCGCCGCGGCCCCGGCAGACGGGTTGCGCGCGCTCTGCGAAGAGAGCGCCGCCATGGCCGCCGACGCGGCCGAATTGCGCCGCGCCGAGGCGGGCGAAGCCGAGGCGGCCGCCGAGATCGCGGCCGGCACCGAGGCCCCCGCGCTCGCCGCGCTCGCGCCGCAGATCGCCGCCTGGGTCTGGACGCTGCCCGCCGACGCGCTGGCGCCCGAGGAGATCCGCGCCGCCTTCGTCGCGCAATGCCTCGAACAGGGCGCGGCGATGGAGTGAGCGCGGGAACTGGACAGGCGGCCCCGCGCACCCGATATAGGAGGCATGAGCCTGCCCCCCGGATTTCTCGACGAGTTGCGCAGCCGCCTGAGCCTCGCGCAGGTGGTGGGGCGCAAGGTCATGTGGGACACCCGGAAGTCCAACCAGGCCAAGGGCGACATGTGGGCGCCGTGCCCCTTCCATCAGGAAAAGACGGCGAGCTTCCACGTCGACGACCGCAAGGGCTTCTACTACTGCTTCGGCTGCCACGCGAAGGGCGACGCCATCTCCTTCGTCCGCGAGACGGAGAACGCCGACTTCATGGAGGCGGTGGAGATCCTCGCCCGCGAGGCCGGGATGCAAATGCCCGCCCGCGACCCGCAAGCGCAGGAGAAGGCCGATCACCTCACCCGCCTGCGCGAGGCGATGGAGGCGGCGGTGCGCCACTACCGCATGCAGCTTTCGACCGCGGCGGCGGGGGAGGCGCGCGACTACCTCGCGCGGCGCGGGCTCGACGAGGCGGCGCTCGCGCGGTTCGAGATCGGCTTCGCGCCGGAGGCGCGGCGCGGGCTCTTCGAGGCGCTGCGCGCCAAGGGCGTCGAGGACCGGCTGATCGTCGAGGCGGGCCTCGCCGCGGAGCCTGACGACGGCAGCGCGGCCTACGACCGCTTCCGCGGCCGCATCGTCTTTCCGATCCGGGACGCGCAGGGGCGCGCGATCGGCCTCGGCGGGCGGGCGATGCGCGCTGACGCGCGGGCGAAATACCTCAACTCGCCGGCGACGCCGCTCTTCGACAAGTCCCGCAGCCTCTACAACCACGGCCCCGCGCGCGAGGCGGCCGGCAAGGGCCAGCCGCTGATCGTGGCCGAGGGCTACATGGACGTTATCGCCTTGGTGCGCGCGGGCTTCGAGGCGGCGGTCGCGCCGCTCGGCACGGCGGTCACCGGCGATCAGCTGGATCTTCTCTGGCGCATGGCCGACGAGCCGCTCGTCGCGCTCGACGGCGACCGGGCGGGGATCGGCGCGGCCTACCGGCTGATCGACCTGACGCTGCCGAAGCTGCGCGCGGGCAAGGGGCTGCGCTTCGTGCTGATGCCGCCGGGGCAGGACCCGGACGACCTCCTGCGCGCGGGCGGCGCGGGGGCGCTGCAGAAGCTGATCGACGACGCGCTGCCCATGGTCGATCTGCTCTGGCGCCGCGAGACCGAGGGCCGGGTGCTCGACAGCCCCGAGCGGCGCGCGGCGCTCGACGCCAAGCTGCGCGCCGAACTCGGCAAGATCGAGGATGCGGGCCTGCGCCGCCACTACGGCGAGGCGATCCGCGAGAAGCGCTACCAGCTCTTCCGCGCGCGCCCGAAGGGGCAGGGCGCGCGGCGCGGCCCGCCGCCCGAGGCGCAGCCGCGGCCCACGACGCAACGCTCGGCGCTCGCCGCCGCGGCGGAGGGGCCGGGGGGCGAGCGGCTCGCCGAATCGGTGATTCTCTCGGCGCTTCTCCTGCACCCCGCGCTCGCGCTGGAGGTCGAGCCGCGGCTGGAGGCGCTGGAATGGTCGGAGCCCGGCGCCGCCGCGCTCGCCGAGCTGATCCTCGCGCACGCGGACGAGGCGCCGGAGGCGTTGCGCGATCGTGTCGCCCAAGTTTTGGGGACGGAGCCTCTTGAACGTCTCGACGGGCTGGACCATCTGGCGGTCATGCCGTTCCGCCGCCGGCCGGCGGATCGCGACGCGGCCCGGCAGGCCGTGACCGGGGCGCTCGACCGGCTCGAGGCGGAACGGGGCCACCGGATGGAATTGAGCGAGGCGGAGGAAGACATCGCCGGTCTGGCGAGCGAGACGCTGACATGGCGCCTGCGCGACGCGGCCGAGGCCCGCCAGAAGGCGGCGCAGGCCATGCAGGAGGACCGCGCCGATTACGAGGTCGCCGAGAACGGCGCGCGAATCGACCGGCGCGAGCGCGAGGCCATGGCGAAGATGCTGGAGGAACTCGGGCTCGGCGACTCGGATCGCTGAGGCCGCAAGAATACAGATTCCGGAAAAATGAGGGCGGCGGCTGTCCGAATCACTTACCCGCGCTAACGATTCGTGCCAACCGACTCGCCCTGACAGCCAGGAGACCTGAATGGCCGCCAAGGACACCGAGGACCGCAAGACCGAAGAGCAGGATCACGAGACCGCCCTGACGCTCGACATGAGCCAGGCCGCGGTCAAGAAGATGATCACGCAGGCGCGCGAACGCGGCTACATCACCTACGATCAGCTGAACTCGGTGCTGCCGCCGGATCAGGTCTCCTCGGAGCAGATCGAGGACGTGATGTCGATGCTCTCGGAGATGGGCATCAACATCATCGAGGAGGAAGAGGTCGAGGAGGAGGACAAGGGCTCCACCGAACTCGTCGAGGCCTCCACGTCCAAGGACGTCGCCGTCGCCTCCTCCGAGTCCGAGAAGCTCGACCGCACGGACGATCCCGTGCGCATGTACCTGCGCGAGATGGGCTCGGTCGAGCTTCTGTCGCGCGAGGGCGAGATCGCCATCGCCAAGCGGATCGAGGCCGGCCGCAACACCATGATCGCGGGCCTCTGCGAGAGCCCGCTGACCTTCCAGGCGATCACCATCTGGCGCGACGAGCTTCTCGCCGAGGAGATCCTCCTGCGCGACGTGATCGACCTCGAGACGACCTTCGGCAATCAGCTCGGCGACGGCGAGGCCGAGGAGCCCGTCGTGCAGCCCGAGGCCCCGGCCGAGACGGGCGAGAAGAAAGAGGCGCGCGAGCCCGAGTACGACGCCGACGGCAACCCGATCCAGCGCGACGACGACGAGGACGACGACGAACAGGGCAACATGTCGCTCGCCGCGATGGAGGCCGCGCTCAAGCCCCGCGTGCTCGAGACGCTCGACCGCATCGCAGAGGATTTCGCGCGCCTCTCCGACATGCAGGACGCGCGCATCTCGGCCACGCTGAACGAGGACGGCTCCTTCACCGCCGATCAGGAGGCGACCTATCAGGCGCTGCGCGCGGAGATCGTCGAGCTCGTCAACTCGCTGCACCTGCACAACAACCGCATTGAGGCGCTGATCGATCAGCTCTACGGCATCAACCGCCGGATCATGGGCATCGACGGCGCCATGGTGAAGCTCGCCGATCAGGCGCGCATCAACCGCAAGGACTTCGTCGAAGCCTACCGCGGCTCGGAGCTCGACCCGGCGTGGCTCGACCGCATGCGCGAGAAGCCGGGCCGCGGCTGGCAGACCTTCTGCGAACGCTCCGCCGGCAAGGTGGAGGAACTGCGCGCCGAGATGGCGCAGGTCGGGCAGTACGTCGGCCTCGACATCTCCGAGTTCCGCCGCATCGTCGCGCAGGTTCAGAAGGGCGAGAAGGAGGCCCGCCAGGCCAAGAAGGAGATGGTCGAGGCCAACCTCCGCCTCGTGATTTCCATCGCCAAGAAATACACGAACCGCGGCCTGCAGTTCCTCGACCTCATCCAGGAGGGCAACATCGGCCTGATGAAGGCCGTGGACAAGTTCGAGTATCGCCGCGGCTACAAGTTCTCGACCTACGCCACCTGGTGGATCCGGCAGGCGATCACCCGCTCGATCGCCGATCAGGCGCGCACCATCCGCATCCCCGTGCACATGATCGAGACGATCAACAAGCTGGTGCGCACCTCGCGCCAGATGCTGCACGAGATCGGCCGCGAACCCACGCCCGAGGAACTCGCCGAGAAGCTGCAGATGCCGCTCGAGAAGGTCCGCAAGGTGATGAAGATCGCCAAGGAGCCGATCTCGCTCGAGACGCCCATCGGCGACGAGGAGGACAGCCAGCTCGGCGATTTCATCGAGGACAAGAACGCGGTCCTGCCGCTGGATGCCGCCATTCAGGACAACCTGCGCGATACGACGACCCGCGTGCTCGCCAGCCTGACGCCCCGCGAGGAGCGGGTGCTGCGCATGCGCTTCGGCATCGGCATGAACACCGACCACACCCTCGAGGAGGTGGGCCAGCAGTTCTCCGTCACCCGCGAGCGCATCCGCCAGATCGAGGCGAAGGCGCTGCGCAAGCTCAAGCACCCCTCCCGCTCGCGCAAGCTGCGGAGCTTCCTGGATCAGTGAGCGGCGCGCGCCGTCGCGCCGTGCGGGCAACTTATGCGCGCTTTCCCGGTCGCGCGGGACGCCCTACGCTCGCGCCGAAACGTGAAAGGGAGCGTCTCATGCGCTGCGTCAGAACCGGGCTGGTGTGCCTCGTGACCATGGCGCCGTCGATCGCGGCGGCGCAGATGGTCGATCCCGCGTTTCCCCGGTCCGTGGTGCAGGCGATACAGGACCTCGGTTATCGCGCGGCGCTCGAAACCGACACGACCGGCGATCCGAAGATCCGCAGTTCGATCGAGGGCGCGGATTACACCATCTGGTTCTACGGGTGCCGGACGGACGGGACGCGCTGCGAGGCGTTGCACTTCTCGTCGGGTTACGATCTCACCGTTCCCCTGACGCTTGCCGAGGTCAACGACTGGAACCGCGACAAGCTCGTCGGGCGGACCTACGTCGCCGAGGACGGTGCCGCCTACATCGATTACTACGTCGAGGCCAAGGGCGGCGTACCCCGCGCGGCCTTCGCGGAAGTCCTGCGCATGTGGGGCGTCGCCGTGGCGGATTTCCACGATCTGATCGACTGGTAGAGGCGGCCGGTCGGCGCGTCCCGGCTTCGGGCACCGGCCGGCCGCGGGACGGCTCACTGATCGAGCACGAAGGTCACTTCCATGTTGACCCGGTAGCCGGCAACGTCGCCGTTCTCGACCTCGACGTTGCTGTCCTTGATCCAGGCGCTCTTGACGTTGCGCAGCGACTCGTTGGCGCGCGTGATGCCCTGTTTCACCGCGTCGTCGAAGCTGTGTTGCGAGGTGGCGGAAATCTCGGTGACGCGTGCGACGCTCATGTCGTCCTCCTGTCGGTTGCCATTGCAGGGGGCCAACGTGCGCGGCCTGCCTGCGTTCCCCGCGGTGATGGCGGGATTGTGAGTTGAGCCGCCGGGGCACGCGGCTATCATCGGATCATGGCACGTAAGCAAACCATGCTCGCCGCGCTCGCCCTGTCCCTGATCGCGCCCGCCGCGCAGGCCTTCCGCGCGGAGAACGGGCTCGAGGTGACCGCGCTGCCCGAGCCCGCGACCTTCGAGGTGATCCAGTCGCGCGGCGCGGGGCCGACGCAGATCTGGTGCGCCGCCGCGGATTACGCCCGCGCCGAGCTTTCCGGCGGCGCGTCGGACCGGCTGGTGATCACCGCGCCGCGCGGACCCGCCGAGACCGACGCGCAGCGCGATGCCACGCGCTTCCGCCTGATGTCGCGCGAGGCGCGGCCCGAGACCACGGCCCGCGGCTTCGCCATCGTGCGCGAGGCGGGAGAGACCTACAGCGTCTCCACGGCGGACGCCTTCTGCGCCGTGGACCAGCCCGGGCGGGGCGACACCTGGGACCCGTGACGCTGCCTTGCGCCGGGGCGCGGCGGCGGTCAGGATCGCGGTCATGCAGACCGAGTTCATCGTCGCCACGACCGGCCCGGGCCTCTACGAGATCACGCGCGAGGTCACCGGCTGGACGACCGGCTCGGGGCTCTTGACGCTCTTCGTGCGCCACACCTCCTGCTCGCTCCTCGTGCAGGAGAACGCCGACCCAGACGTGCGCCGCGACCTTCAGGGCTTTCTGGAACGGATCGCGCCGCGCGCCGACGACCCGTCGATGCGCTGGTTGCGCCACACGGTCGAGGGCCCGGACGACATGCCCGCGCACCTGCGCGCCGCGCTCCTGCCCGTCTCGCTGTCGATCCCCGTGGCCGAGGGCCGGCCCGTGCTCGGCACCTGGCAGGGCATCTACCTCGTGGAGCACCGCGACGCGCCCCACCGCCGCCGCGTCGCCGCGCATCTCTTGCCCTGAGGCATCGGTGCGGCACGCAGGCCGCACCCCGCGGGCGTGAATATCTTGTTGCCGCGATTTGGGGCTACCCGCGATATCGCGGTCGCCCTATACTGCTAGCGTCCGGCCCGGTGCCCGGCCCGGCGAGAGCGATGGGGGACCGCGATGCGCTGTCCATTCTGCGGCAATGTCGACACGCAGGTGAAGGATTCCCGGCCCGCGGAGGATCACGTCGCGATCCGGCGCCGGCGGTTCTGCCCGGCCTGCGGCGGGCGCTTCACCACCTACGAGCGCGTGCAGCTGCGCGACCTCGTCGTGGTCAAGTCCAACGGCCGGCGCGAGGATTTCGACCGCGACAAGCTCGAGCGGTCGATCCGCATCGCGCTGCAGAAACGCCCGGTCGAGCCGGAGCGCGTCGATCAGATGATCTCGGGCATCGTGCGCCGCCTCGAGAGCCTCGGCGACACGGACATCCCCTCCAAGACCATCGGCGAGATCGTCATGGAGAGCCTCGCCCGGATCGATACCGTGGCCTACGTGCGCTTCGCCTCCGTCTACAAGAACTTCCAGGCGGTCGAGGACTTCGAGGACTTCGTCTCCGAACTGCGCCCCCGGTCGCCGGTGGACCCGGGCGAATGACCGGGGCCGACGACGCCCGCTGGATGCGGGTGGCGCTGACGCTCGGCCGCCGGGGGCAGGGCCGCGTCTGGCCCAACCCGGCGGTGGGCTGCGTGATCGTCAAGGAGGGCCGCGTGGTCGGGCGCGGCTGGACGCAGCCGGGTGGGCGCCCGCACGCCGAGACCGAGGCCCTCGCCCGGGCCGGCGCCGCGGCCCGGGGCGCGACCGCATATGTCACGCTGGAGCCCTGCGCCCACCACGGGCGCACGCCCCCCTGCGCCGACGCGCTGGCCGCCGCCGGCGTCGGCCGCGTCGTCGCGCCGTTCGCCGACAGCGATCCGCGCGTCGCGGGGCAGGGCTTCGACCGGCTGCGCCGCGCGGGCGTCGCGGTGACGACGGGCGTGCTGGCCGAGGAGGCCGCCGAGGATCATGCGGGCTTCTTCCTGCGGCTCGCGGAGGGCCGGCCCCGCGTGACGCTGAAGCTCGCCCTGACGCTCGACGGGCGCATCGCGACCGCCACGGGCGAGAGCCAGTGGATCACCGGCCCGGCCGCGCGGCGCGAGGTGCATGCGCTGCGCGCGCGCCACGACGCGGTGATGGTGGGCGCGGGCACCGCGCGGGCCGACGATCCCTCGCTCACCGTGCGCGGGCTCGGCATCGCGCACCAGCCCGTGCGCGTCGCCGTCTCGCGCCGGCTCGACCTGCCGCTGATGGGACAGCTCGCGCGGACGGCGCGGGAGGTGCCCGTCTGGCTCTGCCACGGGCCCGAGGCGGACCGCGAGACCCGCGCCGCCTGGGAGGGCCTCGGTGCGCGGCTCCTGCCCTGTCCGGAGGCGGTCGGCGGCGGGCTCGACCCGGCGGGCGTGCTGCAGGCGCTCGGCGCGGCGGGGCTGACGCGGGTGTTCTGCGAAGGGGGCGGCGCGCTCGCCGCGACGCTCCTCGGCGCGGACCTCGTGGACGAACTTGTGGTGATGAGCGCCGGGCTCGCCCTCGGCGCGGAGGGGCGGCCGGCGCTCGGCGCGCTGGGCCTCGCGCGGCTCGCGGAGGCGCCGCGCTTCCGGCTCGCGGAGACGCGGGCGCTCGGCGGCGACGTGCTGCACCGCTGGCGCCGGGGCTGAGGGGGCGCTGCCCCCTCTTGGCCTGACGGCCAATTCACCCCCGGAGTATTTGGACCAAGATGATGGGGCGGACCGTGTGGGCCCTTGCGGCGGTGGCTCGGGCGCGGGGGTCAGCGCCAGAGGTGGGCGTATCCGGCGAAGCGGCCCTGAAGCTTGGCCAGCGTGCGTGTGGCGATGCCGCGGCGGGGCAGGGCGCCGCGGGCGAGGCGCTCGGCGGCGAGTTCCGGCGGGCAGGGGCGGCCGGTGACCGGGTCGTGGTAGCGCGGGTAGGCGATCAGCGCGGCGTGGAGGAGCCCGGCGAGATCGACGCGGGCGCGCCGCCGCGCGGGCACGGGGCCGAGATCGCGGGTGAGGCCCCAGCCCGCGTAGAAGGGCGCGCCGAGCGTGGTGACGGGCACGCCGCGCAGAAGCGCCTCGAAGCCGAGGAGCGAGGTCATCGTCCAGACTTCGTCCACCGCGTCGAGGAGGGCGGCCGGGTCGGCCCGCGCGAGCACCGCGTCGGCGTGGCGCAGTGCCTCCCGCTCGGGCAGGGCGCCGGGGCGCAGGCCGGCCTCCACGTCAGGGTGGGGCTTGTAGAGGAGGATCGCGTCGGGATTGGCGGCGCGCGCGGCTTCGAGGAGCGCGCGGTTGGTGGCCACCGCGCCGGCGCCGAGACGGATGGAGGCGTCGTCCTCCACCTGCCCGGGCACGAGGAGGCGGCGGCCCGGCGGCAGCTCGGGCCGCGCGCCCGGGAGGTTGTATTTCGTCACGCGGGTCTCGGCGAGGAAGCGCGCGAGCGCCTCGGCGCGGGCGCGCTGACCGGGCCGGAGATCGGCCGAGGCGGCGATCAGGCGTTCGAGGCGGCTTTCGCGCTGCGGGTCGTAGTAGATGCCGAGATCGTCGAAGACGAGGCTGAGGGGCGGCACGAGCTCGGCGCCGAGGCCGCGCGAGCGCAGGAAGCCGTCCTCGACGCGCACGGCGTCGTCGTCGGGGCGCGCGGCGCTCGCCCAGACCATGCGGCGGCGGTCCTCCCGCGTGGCGCGGGCCGCCGCGCGCGCGGGGCGATCCTCGAAGACGAGGCCGCGGTGGCGCCCGGCGAA
This sequence comes from Rhodosalinus sediminis, assembly GCF_003385555.1. Lineage (GTDB taxonomy): Bacteria > Pseudomonadota > Alphaproteobacteria > Rhodobacterales > Rhodobacteraceae > Rhodosalinus > Rhodosalinus sediminis. The sequence continues at coordinate 35,062 of NZ_QOHR01000017.1, forward strand.
GCGCTGGAGCGGCGCGCGCTTCCAGAGGCGCATGCCGCTCGCCACCCAGCCGCGGCGGTCCTCGCGCCAGGCGCGCGCCTCCGCCTCGAGCGTGTCGAGCGCCTCCTCGAAGGAGGCGAGGCGGTCGCGGCAGGGGTCGTACCAGGTGGGATGGAGAATGAGCGCCGCGGCGACGAGCTGCGCCCGCGTCAGGCGCCGGCCCCGGCGAGCGGGCGCCTCCTCGTCCGCCGTGAGCCCCCAGCCGGCGTAGAAGGGCTGGCCGAAGACGCGGGGGCGGTGGCCGGCGAGGATCGCCTCGAAGCCCATCTGCGAGGAGACCGTGTAGACGCCGACCGCCCCCTCGAGGAGCCGCCAGGGCGAGTGCGGCCCCGCGACGAGCGAGACGCGCCCGCCGGCGTCCTCCGGGCCGAAGTGGCCGGGGCGGTGGCCGCCCGAGGTTTCGGGGTGGGTGCGGATCAGGATGCGGGCGCCCGGGTGCTCCTCGGCCGCGCGCGCGAGCATCTCGCGGAAGCGCGCGCGCCCGGCGCCGGCCGCGCGCACCGAGGCGTCGCCGCGCGTCTGGTCGAGGACGAGGACGTAGCCCGGCGCGGGCGGCGCCAGATCGGGGTCGACGGCGGCGTATTTCGTCAGATGCGCCTCTCTGAGGCGCGCGATCCCCTCGCGGGCGCGGTCGAGAAGCGCGGTGTCGTCGAGCGGATGCGTGGCGAGCAGATGCTCCAGATCCGAGGGCGCGCGGCCGTCGAAATGCACGCCGCGGGTGTCGAGGAGGAGGCCGAGCGGCGCCTCGCCGCGCGCGCGGGCCGGAAAGAGCGAGCGCAGGAAGGCGTCCTCGACCCGCAGTAGCGGCGCCCCCGTGCGCGCCGCGACCCGTTCGCCGCGCCAGGCGGTCGGGCTCTGCCCCCAGACGCCGACCATGTCGCCCGACCGCGGCAGGCCGAGCGCGACGCGGTAGCCGGCGAGGGCGAGAATCCGGCGCAGGCGGCGCTGCGCGAGGAACCCGCCGTTGAAAACGCAGAGACGCCGGGGGCGCGCGCCCCCGGCGTCGCTCTCCCGCGCCGGGTCTGTCGTCACTCGTCGCCGCTGATCGCGGAGGCGGCGGAATCGACCTGCGACACGGTGCCGAGCGTGCCGGTGAAGGCGGAGATCACGCGGCTCCACTGCGTGAAGGGCGCCTCGGTGACGTAGAGCGTGTCGCTGTCGCGGATCAGGAAATCCCGCGCGAGGAACATGCCGTTCGGCTGTGTCAGGTCGAGCACGTAGATCATGCGCTGCGCGCCGATCAGGTCGTCGCGGGCGAGCACCTGCCGCGCGATCGCCTCGGGCTCGTTGCGGAAGACGAAGACGCCGGTCGGGTCCGCCGCGGCCGTCTGCAGCCCGCCGACGCGCGCGAGCGCCTCGACTGCCGAGAGGGTCTGCCGCTCGAAGGGGACCTGCGCCTGCGCGCCGGTCGCGCCGAGCACGGTGAAGGCGCGGCTGTCCTCCTCGATCAGGATGCGGTCGCCGTCGCGCAGGGCGATGTCGAAGCGTGGATCCTCGAAGAGGTCCTGATACCAGACCGTCTCGCGCCGGTCGCCGCGCACCACGGTGACCTGCGCGACCTCCGGGGCGACGGCGACGCCGCCGGCCGCCGCGAGCATGGCCGAGAGCGTCCGGGTGGGCCGCTCGATCGGATAGACGCCGGGGCCGCCCGCCACGCCGGAGATCGAGACGCTGGCCCCGTCGCCGGCGAGGCGGCGCACGGCCACCTGCGGGTCCGGCGTCTGCTCGGCGAGGCGCTCGGTCACGATGCGGCGCACCGCCTCGGGCGTGTTGCCGGCGGCGCGGATGCGGCCGGCGTAGGGGACGAAGATGAAGCCGGAGCCGTCGACCTGCACCTCCTCGAGGGTGGTGAAGTTGGTCCCCTCGCTAGAGAGGAGCCCGTCGTCGACGTTCTCCCAGATGGTGAGGCCCAGCGTATCGCCGGGCCGGATGGTGTCGGAGCCGAGGACACCGGCGGAGCGGAACGCATCCGAGAAGCCGAGCGCCGGCTGCACGGCGGTCGCCCGCGTCACGCGGTCGTTCACGGCGAGCACGAAGGCGTCGCCCTCGTTCTGGACGGAGCCGGCGAAGATCTCGCGTTTCGTCGGACCGCCGCGCGGCAGGCCGCAGCCCGCGACGAGCGCGGCGATGAGGAGCAGGGCGACGGGGCGCGCCCAGCGATGATGGGAAGTCACTGCTCGGTCTCCCTCGACCTTGGTCTGTCCTGCCTTTATCTTTTGACACCTGTGTAGCCGAAATGCGCGGGCCGCGCCAACCGCCGCGAATCGCGGCTCAGGTGACGGCGCGCAACTGTTGCCGCGGCGCCGCGGTCCCGGCCTTGAGCGCGTCGTAGGGATCCTCGGGGGCGAGGATCATGTCCACCACCTGCCGCAACAGCTGCCGGCGCCCACGCGCGGAGTAATAACCGCCGGGCACTTGGCTCGTCTCGAGAAGGTAGCGCCGGAACTCCCGGTAGGCGCGGGCGTCGGGGCGCACCGGCCGGCGGAAGAACTCGGGCAGGGGCTGCTCGGAGACGAACTCGGGCTTGGCGTAGACGGCGCGGCCGAAGCAGCGCAGCGGCAGACCCCGCCAGAGCGCCTGCTGCCCGGCGGTGGAATTGACGGTGACCGCGCTGCGCGCCTCGTCGAGGAGCCGGGCGAGCTTGCCGCCGCGGACGTAGTGCAGGCGGTCCTCGATCCCGTGGGACCGCGCGAGACGGGAGAGGGTGCGGCGCACCTGCGCGCGCCCGTCCTCGAGCGGGTGATCCTTCACGACCAGGTGGTGATGGCGCGGCGCGCCGGCGGCGAAGCCGGAGAGTACCAGATCGAGGAACTCCGCGGTGCTGGCGAAGGGCGAGTGGCTCTGGAAGGCGCTGTCGTGCTCGAGCTGCAGAAGCACGAGGTGATAGGGAAAGCCCCCGCCGCGCACCCGCCGTGTGGCGAGCGCGCGCTCGGCGCGCAGCGCGGGCATCGTCAGGAGCCGCTTCAGGTAGAGGCGGAACTCCTGCCCGACGTCGAGCGCGCGATGCGGGCGAAAGCCCCGGTAGGCGCCGTTCCGCAGCAGGACGTGGAAATGGTAGAGCGCGCCGTAGAAGACGTGCTGGCGCGTGTCGCCCCAGTGCGCGGGCGGCAGCGGATCGTCCGGGTCCGACAGCGCGAGGGCGGCCTGCATCTCGGCCACGCTCATCTCCATCAGCCGGGAGTTGCCGTTGGAGCCGCCGCGCTCGTAGGTGACCCACCAGGGCCGGAGGTAGCCCTCCTCGAAGACGTGCACGGTGAGGCCGCGCGCCCGGGCGGCGGCGACGGCGGCGGCGTGCACCGGCCGCGTATCGCCGTAAAGGACGAGGTCGGTCACGCCCTGCGCGTCGAGAAGCGCGGCGAGGCGATCCGGCCAGTCCTCGGGCGCCGCGCGATAGGGGATGTAGCGCGCGCGGTCGGACCAGAAGGCCGCGTCGCCCGCGTTGAAGCCCACCCGCCAGACCGTCGCGCCCGCGCGGCGCAGCATGGCCCCGAGCGCGTCGAAGAAGGGCCCGTGCGGCCCCTGGAGGAAGAGAAACACCCTGCCGTCGCCGGTCGCGGTGGTCATCGGTCGCATCGCCCTTACATCTCCCCGCTCGGGTAGGATAGGAACGCGCCGAAATTATGACCGCCCGAAGGGGCGAAAGGGAGAGCAGGGCATGTTCACGGGCATCGTCACCGATCTGGGCGAAATCCGCAGCCTCGAGCGCCGCGGCGACACCCGCGCGCGGATCGCCACGGGCTACGACACGGGCACCATCGAGATCGGCGCCTCCATCGCCTGCGACGGCGTGTGCCTGACGGTGGTGGCGCTCGGGCCCGACTGGTTCGAGGTGGACTACTCCGCCGAGACGCTGTCCAAGACGAACCTCGGGCACTGGACGCCGGGCAAGCGCGTCAACCTCGAGCGCGCGCTGAAGGTCGGCGACGAGCTCGGCGGGCACATCGTCTCGGGCCACGTCGACGGCGTGGCTGAGGTCGTGGCGGTCGAGGAGGAGGGCGACAGCACCCGCGTCACCTTCCGCGCGCCGGAGGGGCTGGCGAAGTTCATCGCGCCCAAGGGCTCGGTCGCGCTGAACGGTACCTCGCTCACCGTGAACGACGTCGCGGGGCGCGACTTCGGCGTGAACTTCATCCCGCATACCAAGGAGGTGACGACCTGGGGCGAGGTGGCGCCGGGCGATGCCGTCAACCTCGAGATCGACACGCTCGCCCGCTACGTCGCGCGGCTCGCCGAGGCCGGCTGACGCGCGCGACGGCCGGCCGGAGCAGGGGGGCTGTCTGCCCCCCTCGGCGGCTGCGCCGCCTCACCCCCCGAGAGTATTTGGGCCAAGATGATGGGGTGTGTAGGCTCCATCATCTTGGCGAAAATACTCCGGGGAGCGCGAGGGGCAGAGCCCCTCGCCCGTATCCGCGGGCGCAGGTGGCGACCTTCCGCGCCTTCGACGGGCCGCGTCAGGGCTCGTCGCGGCAGAAGAGGTCGTAGACCGTCTCCAGCATCTTCCGGGGGCGATCGTCGGCGAGGCGGTAGTAGATGGTCTTGCCGTCGCGGCGGGGCACCACGAGGCCCTCGAGGCGCAGGCGCGAGAGTTGCTGCGACACGGCCGCCTGGCGGGCCGAGAGCAGCTCCTCGAGCTCGGTCACCGACTTTTCGCCGGTGACCAAGTGACAGAGGATCATCAGCCGGCCCTCGTGGCTGATCGCCTTGAGGAAGGCCGAGGCGGTCTCGGCCTTGTCGACGATTCGGTCGAGCTCGGCTTCCGTCATGCCGGGGTCGATGACGGGCAATGCCATTGCGCGGGCCTTTCCTGCGGTGCTGATGTCTGCGGCGGCGGCGCTCAGAAGGCGATGTCCATCTCGATCGCGGCGATGCCCGCCTCGGCGCAGACGTCGTCGAGCGACGGGCTCGGCGCGCCGGAGACGCCGATACCGGCGACCACGTCGCCGTCGCCGGCGCGGATCATCATGCCGCCGCCGAGCGGCAGCGCCTGCGACAGGTGGCGGATGCCGGAGGCCTCGGTGCCCGCCTCGGTCGCCTCGGCGAGTTCGGAGGTGGGCGTGCGGAAGCTCACCGCGGTCCAGGCCTTGCGCAGCGAGGTCTCGTGGACGTGGGCGCCGGCGAAGCGGTCGCGCACGAAGACCTGAGGCGTTCCGAAGCGGTCGGTGACGGTGACGCCGACCTGGTAGCCCTCGGCGCGGCAGTGCTCCAGCGCGGCGGTGGCGGCGCGCTGCGCCAGCTCGGGCGTGAGCGCGCGGAACTCCACGAAGGCGTCCTGCGCGAGCGCGGGCGCGGCGACGGTGCTCGCGCTGAGCGCGGCGGCGGCGAAAATCTTCTTCATGTCCCTCCTCCCTCTGTGTCGTCTGCAGCGTCGGGGGCGTAGTCGGTGTGCTCTTCGAGCATCTGTCCGAGCAGGCCCCAGAAGAAATCCTCGCCCGGGTAGCCCTCGAGGCGGGCGATCTCCGCGCCGTTCTCGACGAGGACGAAGGTCGGCGTGAAGACCACCGGGCGGTCGAAGGTCATGCCCTCGGGCGGCGCCTCGCGCAGGCGCACGGTGGTCAGGGGCGCGAAGCGGCCCTCGTCGGTCTTGGGGTATTCCGGCGCGACCTCGCGCATCCAGGCCTCGCAATAGGTGCAGCCGGGCTGTTCCACCATGACGAGGTCGGCCGCCTGCGCAGGCAGGGGCGCGAGCAGGGCGGCGGCGAGGAGCGCGCGGCGCATGGGCATCTGCCTCTTGATCGGACGGGCCGTTTCACTCAACGTAATATGAATACGTGAATGGCACAAGGAGCGGCCATGCTGGAGATTTCCTTCGCGGGCGCGGCGGCGGCGGGGCTCCTGTCGTTCTTCACGCCCTGCATCCTGCCGATGGTGCCGTTCTACCTGAGCTACATGGCCGGCGTCTCGATGCAGGAGCTGCGCGGCGACGGGGCGATCGCGCCGGGGGCGCAGCGCCGGCTCGTGATCTCGGCCGTCGCCTTCGCGCTCGGCGTGACGACGATCTTCGTGCTGCTCGGCATGGGCGCGACCGCGGTGGGCGAGGCCTTCGCCGCCTGGCGCGAGCCGCTGCGCTACGTCGCGGCGGCGGTGCTCGCGGTCTTCGGGCTGCATTTCCTCGGGGTGCTGCGCATCGGCTTTCTCTACCGCGAGGCCAAGATCGAGAGCACGGCGGAGCCCTCGACGCTCTTCGGCGCCTACGTCATGGGGCTCGCCTTCGGCTTCGGCTGGACGCCCTGCGTGGGCCCGGCGCTCGCCTCGATCCTGATGATCGCGAGCGGCATGGGCGACATCGCGCGGGGCGGGCTGCTTCTGATGGTTTACGGGCTGGCGATGACGGCGCCCTTCGTGGTGGCGGCCTTCTTCGCGCGACCGTTCCTCGGCTGGGTGCAGCGCCATCGCGGCCTGATGCGCCACGTCGAGACGGCGCTCGGCGGGATGCTTCTGCTCTTCGCGGCGCTGATCGCGACGGACATGGTCAACGTCATCGCCAACTGGATGATCGAGGTGGCGCCCGGCTTCACCCGCCTCGGCTGAGACCGTCACAGGGAGGAGAGAACCATGACCGGATGGACGAGACGCGCGATTCTCGGGATCGCGGCGGCGGCGGCGCTGGCCCTGCCCGCGGGCGCGGAGACGCGGATGGGCGACGACGGGCTGCACAAGGCGCCCTGGATGGCGCAGACCTTCATGGACCTGCGCGGCGACCTCGCGGAGGCGCGCGCGCAGGGCAAGCGCTTCGCCATCATCTTCGAGCAGCGCGGCTGCATCTACTGCAAGAAGATGCACGAGGAGGTCTTCCCGCGCCCCGAGATCGCCGACTACATTGAGGAGAACTTCTTCGTCGTGCAGCTCAACCTGCACGGCGACCTGGAGGTCACCGACTTCGACGGCGAGGTGCTGCCCGAGAAGGCGATGGCGCGGAAGTGGGGGATTCTCTTCACCCCGACGCTGATGTTCTTCCCCGAGGAGGTGCCCGAGGACACGAGCGCGCCGGAGGCGGCGGTGGCCACGATGCCGGGCGCCTTCGGCTGGCAGACGACGCTCGACCTGCTGACCTGGGTCAAGGAAAAGCGCTACGCCATGGACACCGACGAGGACTTCCAGCGCTACCACGCCCGCCGCATCCGCGAGCGCGCGGAGGGCGCCGACTGAGGTCATGCCGCGACGCAGCATGTTATTCACATCCGTGAATTCGTTGTTGCGTTGCGACACTATGTCGCCTACGGTATACAAAGCGAGCGGTCGGCGACGGACCGGCAAGCCAAGGGAGGATTCATGAAACAGACCGCAACCATCCTTGCGAGCTGCGTCATCGCGCTGGCCGGCGCGGCGCAGGCCGACGAGGGGGCCTACGCGCAGGAGATCAGCTTCGGCGAATACGGCGGCGTCGCCGAGCCGCTGACCGACACGCCCGGCGACCCCGAGCGCGGCGCGGAGATCATGGTGACCAAGTCGGAGGGCAACTGCATCTCCTGCCACATGGTCAGCGCGCTGGATTTCGCGCCCTTCCACGGCGAGGTCGGCCCGCCGCTCGACGGCGTCGCGGATCGCTGGGACGAGGCGCAGCTGCGCGGTCTGCTCGTCGACGCGAAACAGACCTACCCGGGCACGATCATGCCGGCCTACTTCAAGACCTCCGGCTACGTCCGTCCCGGGCAGGCGTTCACCAAGAAGCCGGCGGAGGAGCCGCTGCCGCCCCTGCTTTCGGCGCAGGACATCGAGGATGTGGTCGCGTTCCTGTCCACCCTGCACTGGGAAGACTGACGCGATCGCGCGCCCCGGACACCGATGCCCGGAACCCATGAAGGAGAGGATCGAGATGGATTTCACCAGACGTGAGACACTGGCGCTCGGCGCCGGCGCGGCGGCCCTGACGCTGCTGCCGGTCGGCGCTTCGGCGGCCACCGTTGACGAGCTCGTCAACGAATTCACCGGCGGCGCGGACGTCGCCGAGGGCGGCGTGACGCTCGACGCGCCCGAGATCGCGGAGAACGGCAACACCGTGCCGATCAGCGTCTCGGCCGAGGGTGCGGCGTCGATCATGGTGCTCGCGGCCGGCAACCCGACGCCGCCCGTGGCCACCTTCAACTTCGGCCCGCTCGCTGGCTCGTCGAGCGCGAGCACGCGCATCCGCCTCGCCGGCACGCAGGACGTGATCGCCGTGGCGAAGATGGCCGACGGCAGCTTCGCGCGCACCTCCAAGGAAGTGAAAGTCACCATCGGCGGCTGCGGCGGCTGAGAGAACAGGAGGACACGACCATGGACAACGTCAGACCCCGCGTCCGCACGCCGCGCTCCGCCTCCGCAGGCGACGTGGCGACGATCAAGACGCTCATCAGCCACCCGATGGAATCGGGTCAGCGCAAGGACAGCCAGGGCAACACCATCCCGCGGCAGATCATCAATCGCTTCACCTGCGACTTCAACGGCGAGAACGTGATCGACGTGACGATGGAGCCCGCGATCTCCACGAACCCCTACTTCGAGTTCGAGGTTAAGATCCCGGAATCGGGCGATTTCCAGTTCACCTGGTACGACGACGACGGCTCCGTCTACGAAGAGACCAAGTCCGTCGAGGTGAGCTGAGCCAAGCGCCGGGCCGCACCCGCGCCCCAAGGCAGATCCGCCCCGCGCGTCCGTCGCGCGGGGCGGCCCCAAGGGAGGAAGCGAATGAAATTCAACACAATGACGGCCGCCGCGGCGCTCGCTCTCGTGACGCCGGCGATGCTGGCCGCGAACCCGGACGCCAAGCTCGTGGTCAACGGCCAGATCGAGATGACGACCGAGACCGAGGCGCCCGAGCATCTCGACGGCCTGCGCACCATCCGCTCCGGCTGGACCTTCCGCACGGAAGAGACCCAGTCGCTGCAGATGGACGACTTCGACAACCCGGCGATGATCTACGTCGACGAGGCGCGGGACGCCTGGTACGCGAAGGACGGCGCCGCCGATCAGTCCTGCGCGAGCTGCCACGAGGACCCGGAGTCGCTCGAAGGGCTGCGCGCCGAGCTTCCCAAGTGGAACGAGGAGGCGGGCAAAGTCTACACGGCCGAGATGTACGTCAACGAGTGCCGGACCGAGCGCATGGAGGCCGAGCCCTGGGGCTGGGACAGCCAGGAGATGAAGAACATGACGGCGCTCATCTCCTCCGTCTCGCGCGGCATGACGGTGGACGTGCAGATCGACGGCCCCGTGCGCGAGACCTGGGAGCGGGGCAAGGAGATCTACTACACCCGCTACGGCCAGCTCGAGCTCGCCTGCGCGACGTGTCACGAAGAAAACTACGACATGAATATCCGCGCTGACCACCTGAGCCAGGGGCACATCAACGGCTTCCCGACCTACCGGCTCAAGCAGGCGAACCTCGTGTCGATGCACAACCGCTTCAACGGCTGCATCCGGGACACGCGCGGCGTGCCGTACGAGATCGGCAGCGAGGATTTCGTGGCGCTCGAGCTCTACGTCGCCTCGCGCGGCAACGGGCTTTCGGTCGAGGGACCGGCCGTCCGCAACTGATCCGCATGACAGCACGACACGGCATATCCCCTCCCGCCCAGGCGGGAGGGGACTGACCGCCGACCNGCTCTACGTCGCCTCGCGCGGCAACGGCCTCTCGGTCGAGGGTCCGGCCGTCCGCAACTGAGGCTCGTGACAGCCTGACACGCCATATCCCTCCCGCCCGCGCGGGAGGGGCATGGCCCCTCTCATCCTGACGAACGACAAGAACGGAGCCTGGCACCGATGATCTCCCGCCGCGATTTCCTGCAAGCGAGCATGGCCGCCTCCGCGCTGGTCGGGGCCTCGGGCTTCGGCAACTGGTCGCGGCTCGCGGCGCAGCAGGCGCTGACGCAGGACCAGCTTCTGGAGTTCGACAGCTTCGGCAACGTGTCGCTGATCCACATCACCGACATTCACGCGCAGCTGAAGCCGATCTATTTCCGCGAGCCCTCGATCAATCTCGGTGTCGGCCCGAACAAGGGCGAGGTGCCGCATATCACCGGCGCCGATTTCCGCCGCCTTTACGGCATCGAGGACGGCAGCCCCTCGCACTACGCGCTGACCTACAACGATTTCTCCGCGCTGGCGCAGACCTACGGCAAGATGGGCGGCATGGACCGCGTCGCCACGGTCGTGAACGCGATCCGCGCCGAGCGGCCCGACGCGCTGCTGCTCGACGGCGGCGACACGTGGCACGGCAGCTACACCTGCTACCACACCGAGGGGCAGGACGTCGTCAACGTGATGAACAAGCTGCGCCCCGACGCGATGACCTTCCACTGGGAGTTCACGCTGGGACAGGACCGCATCCGCGAGCTGGTCGAGGGGCTGCCTTTCGCCGCGCTCGGGCAGAACGTCTTCGACGCGATGTGGGACGAGCCGGCCGAGCGCTTCAAGCCCTACGAGTTCTTCGAGCGCGGCGGCGTCAAGATCGCGGTGATCGGGCAGGCCTTCCCCTACATGCCGATCGCCAACCCCGGCTGGATGTTCCCCGACTACACCTTCGGCATCCGCGACGAGAACATGCAGGCGATGGTCGACGAGGTGCGCGCGCAGGGCGCCGAGCTCGTCGTCTGCCTCAGCCACAACGGCTTCGACGTCGACAAGAAGATGGCGAGCCAGGTCTCGGGCATTGACGTGATCCTGACGGGGCACACCCACGACGCGCTGCCCGAGCCGGTGATGGTGGGCGACACGATCCTGATCGCCAGCGGCTCGAACGGCAAGTTCGTGAGCCGCGTCGATCTCGACGTGCGCGACGGGCGCATGATGGGCTTCCGCCACAAGCTGATCCCGATCTTCTCGGACGTGATCGAGCCGGACCCGGAGGTCGCCGCCGCCATCGACGCCGAGCGCGCGCCCTTCGAGGCGGAGCTTTCGGAAGTGATCGGCCAGACGGAGAGCCTGCTCTACCGCCGGGGCAACTTCAACGGCACCTGGGACGACCTGATCTGCGAGGCGCTGATCGAACAGCGCGACGCCGAGATCGCCATGTCGCCGGGCGTGCGCTGGGGCCCCTCGATGATCCCGGGGCAGGACATCACCCGCGAGGACATCTGGAACGTCACCTCGATGACCTACGGGCGCGCCTACCGCACCGAGATGACGGGGGAATTCCTGAAGGTCGTGATGGAGGACGTCGCCGACAACCTCTTCAACCCCGACCCCTACTACCAGCAGGGCGGCGACATGGTCCGGATGGGCGGCCTCGGCTACCGCATCGACGTGACCGCGCCGGCGGGCGAGCGGATCTCGGAGATGACCTTCCTGAAGACCGGGGAGCCGATCGACCCCGCCCGTTCCTACGTCGTCGCCGGCTGGGCCAGCGTGAACGAGGGGACCGAGGGACCGCAAATCTGGGACGTGGTGGAGGATCACATCCGCCAGAAGGGCACCATCAGGATGGAGCCGAACACCTCCGTCGAGGTCACGGGCGTCTGAGACGCCCGGCCTCGCGGGGCCGCAGTCTGTCCATCGAATTCACGAAAGCGAATTCGATGATCTGAAGGGAGACGCAGAGAGATGACGCAGAGCTTCAAGGGACCGACCCCCTCGCGCCGGCAGTTCCTGTCCGGCGCGGCGGCCGCCGGCGCCGGCGCGGTCGCGGCTTCGGCCAGCGGCGCGGCGACGCCGGATCCGAAGATCACCGAGCTTCAGCCGTGGGCGACCGGCTTCGGCGAGGGCGTGGACGCCACGCCCTACGGCATGCCGATCGAGTTCGAGGATCATGTCATACGCCGCAACGTCGAATGGCTGACCGCGGACACGATCAGTTCGATCAACTTCACGCCGATCCACGCGCTCGACGGCACGATCACGCCGCAGGGCTGCGCCTTCGAGCGCCATCACTCCGGCGCGATCGAGCTCCGCAAGGAGGATTACCGGCTGATGATCAACGGCCTCGTGGACCGGCCGCTGGTCTTCTCCTACTGGGATCTGGAGCGCCTCCCGCGCGAGCAGCACGTCTATTTCTGCGAATGCGCGGCGAACTCCGGCATGGAATGGGCCGGCGCGCAGCTCAACGGCGCGCAGTTCACCCACGGCATGATCCACAACATGGAATACACCGGCGTGCCCCTGCGCACGCTCCTGCAGGAAGCGGGCCTCGAGGCCGCGGGCGACCTCGAGGACAAGTGGATCTACGTCGAGGGGCACGACGCCTCCTCCAACGGCCGCTCGATCCCGATGTCCAAGGCGATGGACGACGTGCTCGTCGCCTTCAAGGCCAACGGCGAGGCGCTCCGCAAGGAGCACGGCTATCCCGTGCGCCTCGTGGTGCCGGGCTGGGAAGGCAACATGTGGGTGAAGTGGCTCCGCCGCGTGGAGGTCACCGACGCCGCCGTCGAGAGCCGCGAGGAGACCTCGAAGTACACCGACGTCCTCGAGGACGGCACCGCGCGCAAGTGGACCTGGGAGATGGACGCGAAGTCGGTCATCACCTCGCCCTCGCCGCAGGCGCCGATCCAGCACGGCCCCGGCCCGCTCGTCATCACCGGCCTCGCCTGGTCGGGGCACGGCGCGATCACGCGGGTGGACGTCTCCAAGGACGGCGGCAAGACCTGGGAGACCGCGCGCCTCGCGCAGCCGGGCGATCCCAAGGCCGTCGCGCGCTTCTACCTCGACACGACGTGGGAGGGCGAGGAGCTGCTCCTGCAGTCCCGCGCGATCGACGAGACCGGCTACGTCCAGCCCACCAAGGCGCAGCTCCGCGAGGTGCGCGGGCTGAACTCGATCTATCACAACAACGCCATCCAGACCTGGCACGTCAAGACGAACGGAGAGGCCGAAAATGTCGAAGTCTCTTAAGCTCTACGGCGGTTCGGCCCTCGGCGTCGCCGTCGTGCTGACGGCGGCCTATAACTTCGCCGACCGCAACGTGACCGCCTATCCCGAGCGCGCCGCGCTCGCCGGGCCGGACCCGATGCTCGCCGAGCGCGCGCCCGAGCCCGAGCCGTCCGGCGGCCTGATCGCGGCGGCGAACGCCGAAGCGAGCGGTGCCGGCGCGGTCTACGGCCTCGGCCGTGAGGCGCTTCCGCAGGAAATCGCGGCCTGGGACGTGGACATCATGCCCGACGGCAGCGGCCTGCCCGAAGGCTCGGGCTCGGTCCGCGACGGCGAGATGCTCTTCTCGCAGAACTGCGCCGTCTGTCACGGCGAGTTCGCCGAGGGCGTCGGCAACTGGCCTCCGCTCGCGGGCGGCGACGGCACGCTCGCCGACGAGGACCCGGTCAAGACGATCGGCAGCTACTGGCCCTATCTCTCGACCGTCTGGGACTACGTGCACCGCTCCATGCCCTACGGCGCGGCGCAGACCCTCTCGGACGACGAGGTCTACGCCATCACCGCCTACATCCTCTACTCCAACTTCCTCGTGGAAAGCGACTTCGTGCTCTCGGACGAGAACTTCACCGAGGTGGAGATGCCGAACGCCGATGGCTTCATCGTCGACGACCGGCCCGAGACCGAATACGTCAAGTGGCGCACCGAGCCCTGCATGGAAAACTGCAAGGACGAGGTTGAGATCACCATGCGCGCCACGATCCTCGACGTGACGCCGGAGGACGAGGCCGAGGCCGAGACCACCGAGCAGGCCGCCGCCGAGCCGGTCGAGGCCGCGGCGCCCGCCGACGAGGGCGGCGACGGCATGCAGATCGACATGGCGCTCGCCGAGGAGGGCGAGGGCGTCTTCCGCCAGTGCAAGGCCTGCCACATGGTCGGCGAGGGCGCGCAGAACCGCGTCGGCCCGCAGCTCAACGATCTGATCGGACGGCCCATGGGCGGGATCGACGGGTTCCGCTATTCTGCCTCCATGGAGGAGATGGGCGAAGAGGGCATGGTCTGGAACGAGGAGACGCTCGCCGAGTTTCTCGTCAAGCCGCGTGACTACGTGGAAGGCACGACCATGTCCTTCAACGGCCTGCGCAGCGATGAGGACGTGGCGGCCGTGATCGAGTTCCTCAAGACCCATCAGTCCGACTAGATGGCGCGGATCGCGGCCCATATCGCCGTGATCCTCACGGCGGCGGCGCTCCCCGGGGGCGCCGCCGTCGCGCTCGAAGAGGCCGCGCCCATCGGCGACGCCGAGCGCGGCGCGGAGCTCTTCACCGACTGCGTCGGCTGCCATCAGGTCGGGCCGGAGGCGGAGAACCGCATCGGCCCGCATCTCAACGACATCTTCGGCCGCCGCGCCGGCGCGATCGAGGGCTTCCCCTACTCCGAGGGCCTCGCGCGGATGGGCGCCGATGGGCTGACCTGGACGCTCGAGACGCTCGACGCCTACATCGAGAACCCGCGCGCCCTCGTCTCGCGCACGCGCATGGCCTACCCCGGCATGGAAAGCGCCGGGGACCGCGCCGACCTGCTCGCCTACCTCCGGCAGTTTTCGGCGAGCCCCGCGAACATCCCCGAGGCCGAGCCCACCGCCATCGTCCGCGAGGTCGACCTGCCGCCCGAGGTGCTCGAGATCGCGGGCGACCCGGCCTACGGCGAATACCTCTCGGCCGAATGCACCACCTGCCACCGCCGCGACGGGGCGAGCGACGGCATCCCCTCCATCACCAACTGGCCGGAGGAGGACTTCGTCGTCGCCATGCACGCCTACCGGCAGGAAATCCGCCCCCACCCGGTGATGCAGATGATGGCCAAGCGCCTCTCCGACGACGAGATCGCGGCGCTCGCGGCCTACTTCGCGCGCATCGACTGACGCGGCCCGCCCCCGCGGCCGACGTCCTTTTTTCGCCGCGCCGCGCGCGCCGCCGTCCCGCGCCCGACCGGCCCCCGCGGAACGCGCGCCCCCGAGCGGCCCGCCGCGCAAACCATCCGCTCCACCGCCCGCGGCCCACGCGCCCCTGGCGCCTTGTCCCCCCGCGTCGGCGCGAGGAAACTCTGGACCGAGAGGCGACGAGAGGGCACCATCATGACGCTGCGTAAAAAGCACGACGCGGGGGCATCCCGCGCGAGAAAGGGAGGAGACATGACACTCGACCGACGCGCCTTCATCGGCACGACGGCCGCCGCGGCGGCCACGCTCGCCGCGCCCATGGTCCGCGCGCAGGGACGGCCCCGCGTCGTCGTCGTGGGCGGCGGCTGCGGCGGCGCCACCGCCGCGCGCTACATCGCCAAGGACAGCGAGGGCGCCATCGACGTCACGCTGATCGAGCCCACGCGCACCTATTACACCTGCTTCTTCTCGAACCTCTACATCGGCGGCTTTCAGGAGATGGACGACCTCGGCCACGGCTACGGCACGCTGGCCGCGGACTACGGGATCAACGTCGTCCACGACTGGGTCACCGCCGTGGACCGCGACGCCAAAAGCGTCACGCTGGCGAGCGGCGGGGCGCTCCCCTACGACCGGCTGGTCGTGAGCCCCGGCATCGACTTCGTCGAGGGCTCGGTCCCGGGCTGGAGCGTGGCGGACCAGGACGCGATGCCCCACGCCTACAAGGGCGGCACGCAGGCCGAGCTTCTCAAGGCGCAGGTCATGGCCATGCCCGAGGGCGGGCGCTACGCCATGGTCGCGCCGCCCAACCCCTACCGCTGCCCGCCGGGCCCCTACGAGCGGGTCTCGATGGTCGCCCACGCGCTCAGTCAAGTGAACCCGACCGCCAAGATCCTGATCGTGGACCCCAAGGCGAAGTTCTCCAAGCAGGCGCTCTTCGAGGAGGGCTGGCAGAAGCACTATTCCGGCATGATCGAGCGCATCGGCCCCGACTTCGGCGGCGACAAGGTGGAGGTCGATCCGGCCGCGATGACGGTCTCGATCGACGGCATGGTGGAGAAGGTGGACGCCTGCAACGTGATCCCGGCGCAGAAGGCGGGCCGCATCGCCCATCAGGCGGGCCTGACCGAGGGGAACTGGGCGCCGGTCGAACCCGACAGCATGCGCTCGAAGAAGGACCCCAACGTCTGGGTTCTGGGCGACGCGACGAGCCAGGGCGACATGCCGAAATCCGGCTTCTCCGCCAACAGCCAGGCCAAGGTCGCCGCCATGGCGATCCGGGGCGAGCTCACCGGCAGCGCGGTCTTCCCGGCGCGCTACTCCAACACCTGCTGGTCGCTGATCGCCACCGAGGACGGCGTGAAGGTCGGCGCCTCCTACGAGCCCACCGAGGAGAAGATCGCCTCCGTCTCGTCCTTCATCAGCGACACCGGCGAGGACGCGGCGCTGCGCCGCCAGACCTACGAGGAAAGC
Source organism: Rhodosalinus sediminis (assembly GCF_003385555.1). GTDB lineage: Bacteria > Pseudomonadota > Alphaproteobacteria > Rhodobacterales > Rhodobacteraceae > Rhodosalinus > Rhodosalinus sediminis. The sequence goes on from NZ_QOHR01000017.1 coordinate 51,287, forward strand.
CTCGGCTGGTATTCCGGCATCACGAGCGACATGTTCGGCTGACGCGCCCGCGGCCGGCCGCACCGACGGGCGCGGCCGGTCCGCCCGACAGGGCCGGCGGAGCCCGTCGCGCCGGCGCCGCGTGCCCGACCGGCTGAGGGGGTCCCCGATCGCCCGCGCGGGGGCCGGTCCTTCTTCTTGGCTCAAATATCCTCGGGGGGTGAATTGGCCGCAGGCCAAGAGGGGGCGGACAGCCCCCCTGCCTCCGGCGCCCGCCGTCCGGCATGCCGTTGTCTTCCGTCCCGCGCTGCGACATAGTGCCCTTTGGGGAAGCGAGGCCCGGGGAGGGCTGACATGCTGGAACTGTTTCCGGAAACATGGATCGTCGCGGCGGTCGGTGTCGCGGGGGGCGTGCTTCTGGGCCTCGCCGCGCGGCTCGGGCGCTTCTGCACGCTCGGCGCGATCGAGGACCTCCTCTACGGCGGCAGCGACACGCGGCTCCGGATGTGGTGCCTCGCCATCGGCGTCGCCGTGGCGGGCAGTTTCGCGCTCGCGGGGCTCGGGCTCTTCGATCCGGGGGCGAGTTTCTATCACTCGATCCGCTGGATGCCGCTCGCCTCGATTCTGGGCGGGCTCGCCTTCGGCTACGGCATGGCGCTCGCCGGGAACTGCGGCTACGGAGCGATCGCGCGGCTCGGCGGCGGCGATCTGCGCAGCTTCGTGATCGTTCTGGTGATGGGCGTCTCGGCCTACGCGGTGCTCGCCGGGCCGCTCGCGCCGCTGCGCAACTGGCTCTTCCCGCAGGAGGCGGTGACCGGCACGCCGCCGGCGCTGGCGGCCTACGCCGCGGCCTGGACCGGGCTGCCGCCCGCGCTCTTCGGCCTCGCGGCGGGCGCAGGCCTCATCGCGCTCGCGCTCGCCTCGCCGGAGCTGCGCCGCAGCCCGAAATCGATCTTCTGGGCCGCCGTCGTCGGGCTCGCCGTGGTGAGCGGCTGGGCGGGCACCCACTGGGTCGCCGCGACGGGCTTCGAGGCGCTGCCCGTGGTCTCGCATTCCTTCTCGGCGCCGGTGGGCGAATCGATCCTCTTCGCCATGACCGGCAGCGCGCGGCCGCTGAGCTTCGCCGTCGGCTCGGTCGCGGGCGTCTGGCTCGGCGCCTTCATCGGCTCGCTCGTGAAGGGCCACTTCCGCTGGGAGGCCTGCGAGGACCCGCGGGAACTCCGCCGCCAGATCTTCGGAGCGATCCTGATGGGCGGCGGCGCCGTGGTCGCCATGGGCTGCAGCGTCGGGCAGGGGCTCACCGCCTTCTCGACGCTGGCGGTGAGCGCGCCGGTCACCTTCCTCGCCGTCTTCGCGGGGGCCGCGCTGGGGCTGCGCCAGCTGATCGAGGGGTTCCGCCAGCCGGCGGAGTGAGCGCTCAGGCGGCGTCGCGCCCCGTCACCTGCCCGAGAAGCGCGGGGATGTGTGTCTTGAACCGGAAGAAGCCGTGCGTCGCGTGCGGCCATGCGGCGGCGTCGAGCGCGCGCACGTGGCGCAGCACGCCCGTCCCGGCGAGCGCGTCGGCCGCCGGGCCGGTGCAGGGCCAGGGCGTGACCACCTGCGCGAGCCCCTCGCGCGCGGCCCAGTCGGCGATCTGATCGGCGCTCCCGAGCCGGGTCACCGGCCCGAATCGCTCCGACCAGCGCGCGGCGGTGTCCTCCATCGCGCCCGCGACATGGGCGCTCACATGCGGCGCGACGGCGAGCGGGCTCAGGCCCGCGGTGCAATCGAGGAAGGCCGTCGCGCGGGGCTGCACGCCGCTTTCGAAGAGAAACCCCGGCGCGAGGTCCTCCTCGGTCAGGAGGAGCCCGGTGGGCGCCGCCGGGTCGATCGGATCGGAGACCGGCGCGGGGCCGAGCGGCGGATGCTCCGGCCCGTCGAAGGGCGGCGCGCTCGTGGCGAGGCCCTCGGGGCGGAAGCGCCCGCCGGTGTACTTGGCGATGTTGTCGGGCCGCGCGAGGTAGCTCTTGCCCTTCGTCTGCAGCCCCGCGACCCAGCGCCACGACAGCGTGTTGGAGGCCGGATCGCCGTCGAGCAGGTGGCGCAGGAAGAAATCTGCGCCGAGTTCCCACGGCAGGCGCAGCGTGAAGATCCAGATGGAGGCGAACCACATCCGCGCGTGGTTGTGCAGGTACCCGGTCTCGACCAGCTCGCGCGCCCAGGCGTCGAAGGCGTCGATCCCCGTCTCGCCGTGGCAGGCGGCCTCCCAGTCGCGGCGCAGGCCGCCCTCGGTCGCGACGCGGTCGAGCGCGCGGGCGAGGCCGGCGCGGTACATCGTCCAGACCGAGGGGCGGCGCTCCAGCCAGCCCTTCCAGAAGGTGCGCCAGACGACCTCCTGCACGAATTTCTCGGCCGCGTTCCGCGAGTGCCGCGCGAGGACGGCGGCGAGCACCTCCTCCTCGGTGATCAGGCGCCGGCGGATCCACGGCGAAAGCTGCGAGACGCCGTCATGCGCGTCGCGGCCCATGTCGTGATTGCGCCGGCGCGCGTAGTCGGCGCCCGCGCGGGGCAGGAAATCGCGCAGCCGTTCGAGCCCGGCGGCCCGGGTCGGCGGAAAGCGGTCGAGCGGGGGGAGGGGGGCGGTATCCGTCATCGGGAGCCGAGCTAGCGCGGCCTGCCCCCGCGCCAAGCGTGAGGGTCGCGCCCTTGCAGGGGTCCGGTGCCGGCACTAAGACTCCGGGGTCAGACGGAGACCCGGCAGCACAAGCGCAGGCAGGAGCAGCATGAACGACCCGATCGACACCTACATGAACACGCTCGTCCCCATGGTGGTCGAGCAGACCAGCCGGGGCGAACGCGCCTACGACATCTTCTCGCGCCTGCTGAAGGAGCGCATCGTCTTCGTCTCCGGCCCGGTGCACGACGGGATGTCGAGCCTCGTGGTCGCGCAGCTCCTGCATCTCGAGGCGGAGAACCCGAAGAAAGAGATCTCGATGTACATCAACAGTCCCGGCGGCGTGGTGACCTCGGGGCTCTCGATCTACGACACGATGCAGTACATCAAGCCGAAGATCTCGACGCTGGTGGTCGGTCAGGCGGCCTCGATGGGCTCGCTCCTGCTCACCGCCGGCTCGAAGGACCTGCGCTTCTCGCTGCCCAACAGCCGCATCATGGTGCACCAGCCCTCGGGCGGCTATCAGGGGCAGGCGACGGACATCATGATCCACGCCGAGGAGACGCTGAAGCTCAAGCGCCGCCTGAACGAGATCTACGTGCACCACACCGGCCAGACCCTCGAGGCGGTCGAGGCGGCGCTCGAGCGCGACAAGTTCATGTCCCCCGAGGACGCGAAGGAGTGGGGGCTCATCGACGAGATCGTCGAAAACCGCGGCAAGCACGAGGAGGCGGAAAGCTGATCCCAGTGTCTGGGAAACTTTGACATTGTAGAGGTCAGGAGGCTGCCCTAAGCTTCTCTAGACAGGCCAACCGCCGGCGCGCCACGCGGCGCCCGGCACGAGACCCGGCCGAAAGGTGGAAGATGGCGACGAATTCAGGCGACAGCAAGAACACGCTCTACTGCTCCTTCTGCGGCAAGAGCCAGCACGAGGTGCGGAAGCTGATCGCCGGGCCGACGGTGTTCATCTGCGATGAATGCGTCGAGCTCTGCATGGACATCATCCGGGAGGAGACGAAGGGCGCCGGCTTCAAGAGCTCCGACGGCGTGCCCACCCCGAAGGAAATCGCCGAGGTGCTCGACGACTACGTCATCGGGCAGGCGATGGCGAAGCGCGTGCTCTCAGTGGCGGTGCACAACCACTACAAGCGCCTCAACCACGCCGAGAAGTCGAGCGACATAGAGCTCAACAAGTCCAACATCATGCTGATCGGCCCGACGGGCTGCGGCAAGACGCTGCTCGCGCAGACGCTCGCCCGCATCCTCGACGTGCCCTTCACCATGGCCGACGCCACCACGCTGACCGAGGCGGGCTATGTCGGCGAGGACGTCGAGAACATCATCCTGAAGCTCCTTCAGGCGAGCGAGTACAACGTCGAGCGGGCGCAGCGCGGTATTGTCTACATCGACGAGGTCGACAAGATCACCCGCAAGTCGGAAAATCCCTCAATCACCCGCGACGTCTCGGGCGAGGGGGTGCAGCAGGCGCTCCTGAAGCTGATGGAGGGCACGGTGGCCTCCGTCCCGCCGCAGGGCGGGCGCAAGCATCCGCAGCAGGAATTCCTGCAGGTGGACACCACCAACATCCTCTTCATCTGCGGCGGCGCCTTCGCCGGGCTCGACCGGATCATCGCGCAGCGCCACAAGGGCAGCGCGATGGGCTTCGGCGCCGATGTGCGTGGGCAGGAGGATCTCTCCGTCGGCGAGATCTACGCCGACCTCGAGCCGGAGGACCTGCTGAAGTTCGGCCTGATCCCCGAATTCGTCGGCCGCCTGCCGGTCGTCGCGACGCTCGAGGATCTGGACGAGGATGCGCTGGTCGAGATCCTGACCGCGCCCAAGAACGCGCTCGTCAAGCAGTATCAGCGTCTCTTCGAGCTCGAGGACGTGACGCTCACCTTCACCGAGGAGGCGCTGCGCGCCATCGCCCGCCGCGCCATCCGTCGCAAGACCGGCGCTCGCGGCCTGCGCTCGATCCTCGAGGACATCCTCCTCGACACCATGTTCGAGCTGCCCGGCACCGAAGGCGTGACCGAGGTGGTCGTCAACGACGAAGTCGTGACCTCGGACTCCAAGCCGCTGATGATCTACGCCGATCAGCAGAAGGAGCCCGCCTCGGCCGGCTGACCGCGGCGAGAGCACGACTGTCGAAACCCGCGCGCCGGCGCGGGTTTCGTCGTTTCAGCGGGGGCGATGCGTCGCCTGCACGCTTTCCGGGATCGCGGCGGGCTCGAGCGCGGCCTCGGCTCGTCGGCCCGCGCGCGCCCCTGCCGCGTCTTGAGCCTGCGCGGCGTCGGTGAACGGACATGCGCGGGCGCGACGCTCCGCAGCGCCGCCACCGCAACTGGCCGGTCGAGGATTGGACCGGCGTGCCGGACCTCCGCGCGCAGGGCCTCGCGGGCCAGGTCGTGCGAACCGTCGGCGCGCAGATCGATTCGCCCCGCCAGCCCGTTCGCGCGAAGGAGCGCCCTGTCCGGCGCGTGGAGGCGCAGGCGCTGCGACGCCCCCCGCCGCAGGCGCAGCGCCGGCAGCAGGGCAGTCTCCGCGCCGATACGCGGTCGCCGGGGCCGGTCACGGCCAATGCGCCGCGGGCGAGAGGCTGCGCGCGGTCGGCACGCGCCGCCCCCTCGATCCTCGCCGTATCCGTCGCGCCCGTCATTCCGGCGTCCGCCCGTCGCGCAGACACGGGCGAGCGGGCCGCGCGCCCGCACAGGCCGCGCCGCTCTGGACCTCGCGCCTGCGCTGGTCCATATGACACAGGACAGCCGGAGGACCGCATGGGCATCTTGAGCTTCCTCAACCGCGTCGTGACCTGGTGGAACGGGCAGACGATCGGCACGCAGATCTTCACCTGGCGCAACGGCGTGAAGGTGGGCGAGGACGAGGCCGGCAATGCCTTCTACCGCAACGCCGACGACACGAAGCGCTGGGTGATCTACAACGGCGAGGCGGAGGCGAGCCGCGTCTCGCCCGACTGGCACGGCTGGCTGCATTACACATGGCACGAGCCGCCGACCGAGCGGCCGATGCAGCACAAGGCCTGGGAGCGCCCGCATCAGGAGAACCTGACCGGCACCGCGCTCGCCTATGCGCCCGCGGGGTCGATCCGGCGGGTCAACCCCGAGCCGCGCCGCGATTACGAGCCCTGGACGCCGGAGTGAGCGCGCGATGAGCCACAGCGCGGGCGAAATCGTGCTCGGCGCCGCGGTGCTCGCCGTGGCGGCGGGCTTCGTCGTCTACGCCGGGCAGGTCACGGGCTTCGGCGGCGAGCGGGGCGGCTATCCGCTCACCGCGAGCTTCCGCTCGGCCGAGGGGGTGACCGTGGGCACCGACGTGCGCCTCGCGGGCGTCAAGATCGGCACCGTGACGGACGTGGCGCTCGACACGCAGACCTACCGCGCCGAGACGACCTTCACGCTGGATCAGGGCGTGCGCATCCCCGACGACAGCGCCGCGGTCGTGGCCTCCGAGGGGCTTCTCGGCGGAAACTTCGTCGAGATTTCGCCCGGGGGCTCCATGGGCTACTTCGCGCCGGGCGAGGAGATCATCGACACTCAGGGCGCGGTGAGCCTCACCTCGCTTCTCGTGCGCTTCGTCTCGGGCGAGGGGGAGGAATGATCCGCGCCGCGCTCTGCGCCCTCGCGCCCGTCATGGCCGCCGCCGCGCAGGACGACGCGCGCGAGGCCGAGCGCGGCACCGGCGCGGTGCTGCGCGCGCTCGACAAGATCAGCGGCGCGGTCGAGGACGTGACCCTCCGCAACGGCGCCCGGACGGAGCTCGGGCGGCTCGAGATCCGGCTGGAGGAGTGCCGCCACCCCGCGGGCAGCCCCGCGACCGACGCCTGGGCCTTCCTCGAGATCCGCGACGCGGGCGAGGCAGAGCCCGTCTTTCGCGGCTGGATGGTCGCCTCCTCGCCGGCGCTCAACCCGCTCGATCACGCGCGCTTCGACGTCTGGGTGTTGCGCTGCACCACCTCCTGACCCGAGGCGGGCAGGGCGGGGGCGGTGAAATCCGCCTCCCGCGCGAGCGCGCGGGCGAGCCGGCGGTGATACTCGGCGCGCGAGATCTCCACTGCGCCGAGCGACGCGAGATGCGGCGTCAGGAACTGCGTGTCGAAGAGCAGGAAGCCCGCGCGCCGCAGCCGGTCCACGAGCCACGCGAGCGCGATCTTGGACCCGTCGGTGCGGCGCGAGAACATGCTCTCGCCGAAGAAGGCCGCGCCGAGCGTGACGCCGTAGACCCCGCCGGCGAGGCGCCCCTCCATCCAGACCTCCAGCGAATTGGCGTGCCCGAGGCCGTGCAGCGCGAGGCAGAGCCGCCGGATCTCGGCGTTGATCCAGGTCTCCTCCCGGTCGGCGCAGGCGTCGATCACGCCCTCGAAGTCGGCGTCCACCGTCACGCGGTAGTCGTCGCGCCGCAGCCGCCTCGCGAGCGAGCGCGAGATGCGGAACCCGTCGAGCGGGATCACCCCGCGGCGGCGCGGATCGACCCAGAACAGCTCCGGGTCGTCGTGGCGCTCGGCCATCGGGAACAGCCCGGCCGCATAGGCGCGCAGCACCAGCTCGGGCGTCAGCCCTCCGCCGTCCAGCGGCGCGCCGCTCATCGCGCGCGCGTCAGGCCGCCGCCTGACGCTCGAGCCAGTGTTCGAGCCAGTGGATCGTGTAGTCGCCGGTGCGCACGGCCTCCTCCTCGAGAAGCGCGCGGAAGAGGGGAATCGTCGTGTCCACCCCGTCCACGATCAGCTCGCCGAGCGCGCGGTTGAGCCGCGAGAGCGCCTCCGCCCGGTCGCGCCCGTGCACCACGAGCTTGCCGATCAGGCTGTCGTAGAAGGGCGGGATCACGTAGCCGTCGTAGATCGCCGAATCCATGCGCACGCCGAAGCCGCCGGGTGCGTGATACTGCGTGATCCGCCCCGGCGAGGGGGCGAAGTCGGGCATCCGCTCTGCGTTGATGCGCACCTCGATCGCGTGACCGTGGATCGCGAGGTCGTCCTGCGTGAAGGACAGCGGGTAGCCCTCCGCGACGCGGATCTGCTCGCGCACGAGATCGACGCCGAAGATCGCCTCGGTCACCGGGTGCTCGACCTGAAGGCGGGTGTTCATCTCGATGAAGTAGAACTCCCCGTCCTCGTAGAGGAACTCGATCGTACCGGCCCCGGAATAGCCGAGCTCGGCCACCGCCTCGGCGCAAACGCGGCCGATGCGCGCGCGCTCCTCGGCCGTGACGGCCGGGCCGGGCGCCTCCTCCAGCACCTTCTGGTGCCGGCGCTGGAGCGAGCAGTCGCGCTCGGCGAGGTGCACGGCGCCGCCGCGCCCGTCGCCGAAGACTTGCACCTCGATGTGGCGCGGGCGCTCGAGGTACTTCTCGAGATAGACCTCGTCGTTGCCGAAGGCGGCCTTCGCCTCGGCCCGCGCGGTGAGGAAGGCGCGCTCCATCTCCTCGGCGTCGCGGGCGACCTTCATGCCGCGCCCGCCGCCGCCGGCGGTGGCCTTCACGATCACCGGATAGCCGATGCCGCCCGCGATCTCGAGCGCATCGGACAGCTCCGACACGCCGCCCTCGGAGCCTGGCACGCACGGCACGCCGAGCCGCTTCATCGTCTCCTTGGCGGCGATCTTGTCGCCCATGACGCGGATGTGCTCGGCCGAGGGGCCGATGAAGGCGAGCCCGTGATCCTCCACAATCTGCACGAACTGCGCGTTCTCGGACAGGAAGCCGTAGCCGGGGTGAATCGCCTGCGCGCCGGTCACCTCGCAGGCGGAGATGATCGCGGGCATCGAGAGATAGCTCTGCGCCGCCGAGGGCGGGCCGATGCAGACGCTTTCATCGGCCATGCGCACGTGCATCGCGTCGGCGTCGGCGGTGGAGTGCACGGCGACGCTGGCGATGCCCATCTCGCGGCAGGCGCGGACGACGCGCAGGGCGATCTCGCCCCGGTTGGCGATCAGGATCTTGTAGAACACGCGCGCCTCATTCGATGATGACGAGCGGCGCGCCATATTCGACCGCTGCGCCGTCCTCGACGAGGATGCGCTTGACGGTCCCGGCGCGCGGCGCGGGGATGTGGTTCATGGTCTTCATCGCCTCGACGATGAGGAGTGTGTCGCCCTCCGAGACCGGCGTGCCGACCGAGACGAAGGACGCCGCGCCCGGCTCGGGCTGCAGGTAGACCGTGCCCACCATCGGCGAGGTGACGGCGCCCGGATGCGCCGCCGGATCCTCCGGCGCGGCGGGCGCCTCCGCGGCGGGGGCCGGCGCCGCCGCGGGCGGCGCGAGCGCCGCCGGGGCCGCCGGCGGCGGGGGCGGCGTGGCCGGCGCGCGGCTCAGCGTGACGTCGAGGCGGTCCTCCTCGCCGCGCTGGCGCGCGACGGAAATCTCGCTCAGCTCGCTGTCGCGCAGAACTTCCGCGAGCGCACGGATGAAGGCCACGTCGTCGTCATGCGGGTGCGTCGTCATCGGATCCTCGCGCCGTTGCCGGAAAACCGGGGGCCGCGCCCCGGACCGCGCCCTCTATAGGGGAAGGGCGCGGGAGAGGGAAGCGGGCAGAGGCGCGCAGGCCGCCGGGTCAGCCGCGGGCCCGCTCACTCCCGGTTCATGCGGTTTTCGACGAG
>NZ_QOHR01000018.1 GCF_003385555.1 Rhodosalinus sediminis
GCGGCGCCCCCCGCCCCGGCGGCCGATCCCGCGCCCGACGCGCCGGAGGCGCCCGCCGACGGCGGCACGCGGCAGGCCGACGTCCCCGGCCGCGGAGCCGGCGATCTCGCGCAGCTCGCGCCGGAGATCCCCACCGACCGTCTGCCGCGCGTCGGCACGGAGGCCGCCCAGTCCGGGCCGGAGGCGGAGGTGCCCGGCGCGCCGCTGCCGCCGATCCGGCGCTACGCCGCGGAGGCCGACCTGCCCGCGGGCGCGCCGCGGCTTGCGATCGTGCTCGTCGATGACGGGACGCTCACCTTCGGCGCCGAGGCGGTGGCGAGCCTCCCCGTCCCGGTGAGCGTGGCGATCGACCCCGCGCGCGAGGGCGCGGCGGCCGCGATGGCGGCCTACCGCACGCGCGGGGTCGAGGTGCTCGCCGCGCCGGATCTGCCCGACGGCGCCGCCCCGCGCGACGCGGAGATCGCGGCGGGCGCATGGTTCGCCACCCTGCCCGAGGCGGTCGCCGTGATCGAAGGGCGCGCGGGCGCCCTTCAACAGGACCGCGCGCTCGCCGAGCAGATCGCCGGCATCCTCGCCGACGAGGGGCGCGGGCTCGTCCTGCACCGTCAGGGCCTCGACACCGGGCTCGCGCTCGCCGCGCGGGCGGGCGTGCCCGCCGCGCCGCTCTTCCGCCGCTTCGGGGAGGCGGGCGAGACGGCGGCGATCCGCCGACAGCTCGAACGCGCCGTGCTCCGCGCGCGGAGCGAGGGCGCGGCGATCGTCGCCGGGCCGCTCCGGGCCGACGTGCTGCCCGTGCTGGTGAGCTGGGGGCTGGCCACGCGCGACGCGGGGATCGCGCTCGCGCCCGCCTCGGCGGTGCTGCTGGGCGAGGAGTAGGCCGGGCCGAGGGCCGCGCGCCGAGGCGGCGCGCCGGGGCCTCGCGGGATCGGGACGGCGCCGGTCCTGAAGCCTGCGGCGCGTGCGGGCGTCGGGCCTCGGCGGGAGTGACACGGTCGGATTGCCACAGGGGATGCGGCAGCTTGCACGCCGCGCGCGTGCGCCGGGCCTTTCGCGACAGCGACACGGGCCGATTGCCGCCCGGAGCGGGGCGGTATGCGCGGCGCTACGGCGGTGGTGGGGCATCTTTTCAGTCGTCAGCGGCGAAGGACCGGTCATCCGCGCGAAAGCGGGCGGCGCGCCTCTGCGGGCGCGACACAGCCCGATCGCCGCATGAGACGCGGAAGCACGCGCGGCTCTATGGCGTCTTTCAGGCGTCAGCGGGGGAGGACCGACCATCCGCGTCGCACGAACCGTGGAAGGGCGCCGGCCCCGGTTTCGTTTGCCGTCGCGCCGCGCTTTCCAGTCGTCGCGGCGCTCCGCCCCCGCCGTCCTCAGCCGTCGGTGTCGAAGCGCGCGGCCTCCTCGGCGGCGCGGCGGATCGCGCGGCTCTTGTTGACGGTCTCCTGCCACTCGGCCTCGGGGTCGGAATCGTGGACCACGCCGCCGCCGGCCTGAATGTAGAGCTTGCCGTCCTTCACCACCGCCGTGCGCAGCGCGATGCACATGTCCATGTCGCCGCCCGCGCTGAAATAGCCGACGCCGCCGGCATAGACGCCGCGCTTCTCGGGCTCGAGCTCGTCGATGATCTCCATCGCGCGCACCTTGGGCGCGCCCGAGACCGTCCCCGCGGGCAGCCCCGCGAGCAGCGCCGAGAGCGCGTCCTGCCCCTCGGCCAGCTCGCCCACCACGTTCGAGACGAGGTGCATGACGTGGCTGTAGCGCTCGACGGTGTAGGTCTCGGTCGGGTGCACCGTGCCGATCTTGGCCACGCGGCCCACGTCGTTGCGCCCGAGGTCGAGAAGCATCAGGTGCTCGGCCCGCTCCTTCGGGTCGGCGCGCAGGTCCTCCTCCAGCGCGCGGTCCTCCTCCGGCGTGGCGCCGCGCGGCCGCGTGCCGGCGATCGGGCGGATCGTGACCTCCCGCCCGAAGACGCGGACAAGGATTTCCGGGCTCGCGCCGACCACGTGGAAGCCGCCCATGTCGAAATGGAACATGAAGGGCGAGGGGTTCGTGCGCCGGAGCGCGCGGTAGAGCGCGAAGGGCGGGCGCGGGAAATCCTGCGTCCAGCGCTGCGAGGGCACCACCTGAAAGACGTCGCCGGCGCGAATGTAGTCCTTCGCGCGGTCGACGGCGGCGAGGTAGTCGTCCTTCGCCACGTTCGAGACCGCCTCGCCGAGAGGCGCGGGCGCGCCGATCTCGCGCCCGGCGCCGGGCAGCGCGCGGTCGAGGTCGCGCACCGCGTCCATCACCCGCTCGGCCGCCTGCGCGTAGGCGGCGCGCGCAGGCACCCCCGCCTCGACCCAGGCGGGCGCGACGAGGGTCACCTCGCTTTTCGCGGCGTCGAGCACGGCGACGAGCGAGGGCCGCGTCAGCAGCGCGTCGGGCAGACCGACCGGGTCCGGGTTCGGCGCGCCGAGGTTTTCCACGAGGCGGATCATGTCGTAGCCGAGATAGCCGAAGAGCCCGGCCGCCGCGGGCGGCATGTCCGCGGGCATCTCGATCCGGCTTTCGGCGGTCAGCGCGCGCAGCGAGTCGAGCGCGGGCCGGTCGTCGGGCGCGAAGCTCTCCGGGTCGAACCGCGCGGTGCGGTTGATCTCGGCCCGCCCGTCGCGGCAGCGCCAGACGAGATCGGGCTTCATGCCGATGATCGAGTAGCGCCCGCGCTGCTCGCCCCCGGTCACCGATTCCAGAAGGAAGCTCAGCGGCTGCGGCCCGGCGAGCTTGAGCATCAGCGAGACGGGCGTGTCGAGGTCCGCGGCGAGGCGGGTCCAGACGAGCTGGTTCTCGCCCGCCTCGTAGCGGGCGGCGAAGCTGTCGAAATCCGGGGTCAGCGTCATCGGCTCACTGGAAGTTCGCGTGCACGGCGTTGATCGCCGCCTGATCGAGCGTGACGCCCGCGCGGGACTGCACGTCGCGGACATAGGCCTCGAGCAGATCGTCGGCGAGGCCGGCGGCGCCCTGCTGCGCGATCTGCGCGCGCAGGTCGGCGATGTCCTCGGCCTGCGGGTCGGGCGCGGCGACCGCGTCGAGGCGCAGGATCGCGACCGACGCGCCGTCCGCCACGATGCGCACATCGCCGCGCTCCATCTCGAAGACGGTCTCGAGCGCGGCGCGCGACAGACCTTCCACGAAGCCGTCGCGGGTCACCCCCTCCACCTCGGTGGCGTCCTCGAGACCGGCGCCGGCGAAGCTGCGCCCGGCGCGCAGGCCGGTGGCGATCTCCTCGGCCTGATCGGTGAGGCGCGCGCGGGTCTCGCGCTCCTCCCAGAGAAGGGTGGCGCGGCCCGCAACCTCCTCGAAGGGGGCCGGGGCGGGGGGCACGACCTCGTCGAGGCGGAGCGCGAAGACCCCGCCGTCGAGCGCCTCGATCTCGGGGAAATCGTCGAGGGTGACGGCGCGCGCGGCCTCGCGGAAGGCCTCGTAGGCGGCGATGCCCTCGGACATGCCGGAATGCCAGTCGATCTCGCCGAGCCGCATATCGGTCTCGTCGGCGAGTTCCTCGAGCGTGGCGCCGCCGGCGAGCAGGTCGTCGAAGCTCTCGGCCTGATTGGCGATGACGCGGCGCGCGCGGTCGGCGGCCAGCTCGTCGCGCAGCTCCGGCTCGGCCTCCTCGAAGGTGGTCTCCTGCGCGACGAGGCGGCCGTTCACGCGGTAGAGCGCCGGCCCGAGGGAGGAGGGCAGGGGCCCGACGACCGCGCCCGTCCCGGCGGCGAAGACGGGATCGGCCGCCTCGCCCAGATCGCGGCGCGTCGCGTCGCCGAGATCGACGTCGGACAGCGACAGGTCGCGCGCCTCGACCTCCGCCTCGAAGCTGCTCTCGCCGGCCTCGATCGCCTGACGCGCCGCGCGCGCGGCGGCCTCGTCCGGGTAGGCGAGGCGCTCGACGAGGCGGCGTTCCGGCTGGCGATACTGCGCCGCGCGGTCCTCGTAGAGATCGCGCAGCGCGGCCTCGTCCACCTCCACCTCGTCGATGATCATCTCGGGCGTGAGCCAGGTGTAGGTGATGCGCTTCGTCTCGGGGCGCATGAAGCGGTCGGTGTTTTCCTCGTAGAAGGCGCGGAGCTCCGCGTCGGAGGGCGCGGGCACCGGCGTCTCGAGCGCCTCCGGCCCGAGCCGCGCCCAGGTGAAGCTCCGCCGCTCGCCCACGAACTCGGTCAGCGTCTCGACGTAGGGCTCGGGCGCCGGTGTCGCCGCGCGCACCGCGCCCTGCAGGATGCCGCGCGTGGTCTCGGCGCGCAGGTCGGCCTCGAACTCCGCCTCCGTGAGCCCCGCGTTCTCGAGCGCGAAGCGATAGGCCTCCCGGTCGAGCTCGCCGTCGGGGCCCTGAAACGCGGAAATCTCGGCCAGTTGCCGCGCCACGACGGCGTCGCCCACCGAGATGCCGAGGCGCGCGGCCTCGTCGTCGAGCGCGGCCTGCAGGATCAGCCGGGCCAGCACCCGCTGATCGACGCCCGCCTCGCGCGCCTCCTGAAAGGTGACGGCCGCGCCCCGCTGCCGGGTGAGCGCGTTGAGCTCGTTCTGCAGCGCGCGGGCGTAATCCTCGGCGGCGATGTCCTGATCGCCGACCTGCCCGACGGTGCGCACGGTCCCCGTGAGATTGGTCGCCCCGAAGCCCGCGAGGCCCACGATCAGCAGGCCGAGCAGGATCCAGACGAAGATTCGCGATGTGCCGCTGCGCGCCGCCATGCCGCCTCCCGCCGATGCCTGCGCGCGTTCCTAGCCGCGCGCCCCCGTCTCGGCAAGCGGATAGGCGAGCCGGGCGAGGCGCGCGTAGAGCTCCGCGATGCCGGCGCGGTCCACGTTGGCGAAGGCGATGCGCAGGTGGCGCGCGCCGTTTGGGTCGCCGTCCGGCACGAACATGGTGCCGGGCAGCGCGAGCACGCCGATCTCGGAGATCATGCGCCGCGCGAGCGTGTCGGAGGGCAGATCGAAGGGATGCTCCAGATAGGCGAAATAGGCGCCCACGCCCTTCAGCCGCCAGCCGGCCTCGGCGAGGCCGCCCGCGCCCGCCTCGATCGCCGCGCGGCGGTCGAGGATCTCGGCCCGCTCGCCCGAAAGCCATTGTGAGAGGGTCCGCAGCCCGAAGAGCGCCGCGTGCTGGCCGAGCTGCGGCGGGCAGATCGCCACCGTGTCGAGGAATTTCTCCGCCTCGGCGAGCGTCGCGGCGTCCGCGATCATCGCGCCCGTGCGGTGGCCCGTCAGCCGGTAGGCCTTGGAGAAGGAATAGAGAAGGACGAGGTGGCGCGGCCAGTCGGCATCGGCGAAGAGATCGTGCGGCGCGCCGGGCCGCGCGTCGAAGTCGCGATACGTCTCGTCGAGGATCAGCGTCAGCCCGCGCGCCTGCGCGAGCCGGTGAAAGGCGCGCACCACCTCCGCCGGATACTCGACGCCGCCGGGATTGTTCGGCGTCACCAGAACGATCGCCCGGGTGCGGGGCGTGATCAGCGCCGCGGCGCGCTCGGGATCGGGCAGAAGGTCGTCGCCGCAGGGCAGGGGCACGGTGCGCACCCCCGCCATGTCGAGCCACATCTTGTGATTGAAATACCAGGGGGTCGGCAGGATCACCTCGTCGCCCTCGGTGGTGAGCGCGGCGATCGCGGCGCAGAACGCCTGATTGCAGCCGGCGGTGACGGCGACCTGATCGGCGCCGATGGTGCCGCCGTAGGCCGCGGACCACTGCGCGGCGATCACCGCGCGGAGCTCCGGCAGCCCGAGGACGGGGCCGTAGAGATGCACCTCGGGCACCTCCGCGACGAGGCGGGCCATCTCGGCGCGCAGCGGCTCGGGCGGGGGATCGACCGGCGCGGCCTGGCTGACGTTCAGAAGCGGCAGGCCCTCGGGCGGCGTCGCGGCGTCGCGCCAGCGCCGCGCCTCCATCACCGGCGGGCGGAAGGTGGCGGCGGCGCGCGACGTCATGCGCCGCTCATCGCGCCCGTCCGGGCGCGCTTCGCGAGAAGGGACCGCAGGGACCGCCGAGCGCGCCGCATCTCACTCGGTGCCGCGGTAGGGTTCGACATACTGCAGCGCCATGTCCCACGGGAAGAAGATCCAGGTGTCCTGGCTCACCTCGGTGATGAAGGTCTCCACCTGCTCGCGGCCCATGGGCTTGGCGTAGACGGTGGCGACATGCGCCTTCGGCATCGTCGCGCGCACGACTTCGAGCGTGCGGCCCGTGTCCACCAGATCGTCGATGATCAGGACGCCGGTGCCGTCGCCCACGAGGTCCATGTTGGGCGCCTTGATGATCTGCGGCTCGGCGCGCGTCTGGAAGTTGTAGCTCTTGACGCTGATCGTATCGACCGTGCGGATGTCGAGCTCGCGCGAGACGATCATCGCCGGCGCCATGCCGCCGCGGGTGATCGCCACCACCATGCGCCAGCCGCCGTCGTCCGGCCCGTGGCCGTCGAGCCGCCAGGCGAGCGCGCGCGCGTCGCGGTGCAGCTGATCCCAGCTGACGTGAAAGCCCTTCTCGTGCGGCAGGCGGTCGGTCATGGCGCTCCCCCGGTCAGCTCTTGGTGATGTCCGGCGCGTCCACCGCCTTCATGCCGACGACGTGGTAGCCGGCGTCGACGTGATGCGTCTCGCCCGTGACGCCGGAGGCGAGATCGGAGATCAGGTAGAGCGCGGAATTGCCCACGTCGTCGATGGTCACGTTGCGCCGGAGCGGCGAGTTGTACTCGTTCCACTTCATGATGTAGCGGAAATCGCCGATGCCCGAGGCCGCGAGCGTCTTGATCGGCCCGGCGCTGATCGCGTTGACGCGGATGCCGTCCTTGCCGAGATCCTCGGCGAGATAGCGCACCGAGGCCTCGAGCGCGGCCTTGGCCACGCCCATGACGTTGTAATGCGGCATCACGCGCTCGGCGCCGTAATAGGTGAGCGTCACGCAGGAGCCGCCCGGCCCCATGAGCTTTTCCGCGCGCTGCACGGCGGCGGTGAAGGAATAGACGGAGATGTCCATCGACATGGCGAAATTGCCGCGCGAGGTGTCGACGTAGCGCCCGCGCAGTTCGCCCTTGTCGGAAAAGCCGATGGCGTGGACGAGGAAATCGAGCCGGCCCCAGCGCTCGCGGAGCTCGGCGAAGAGCCGGTCGAGGGACTCCTCGTCCGCGACGTCGCACTCCACGAGGAAATCGCTGCCGAGCTGCGCCGCGAGCGGCCCGACGCGCTTTTTCAGCGCGTCGCCCTGATAGGAAAAGGCGAGCTCCGCGCCCGCCTCGGCGCAGGCGCGTGCGACACCCCAGGCGATGGACTTTTCGTTCGCCAGCCCCATGATCAGCCCGCGCTTGCCGGCGAGTAGGGTGTTTGACATGGGGGATCTCCGAGCGATGTCCGCGATGCGCGCTCCTTTAGACAATCGGCCGAGAGGCATCAAGAGCGGCCGGCCTGCCCGGCCGGCGCGCCCGGGAAAGGATGACAGATGACAGACCGCAGCGGCATCTTCGCCGGCGACGACCCCTTCACCATCGCGCGCGCGTGGCTCGCGGAGGCGGAGAAGAGCGAGCCCAACGATCCGAACGCCATCGCGCTCTCCACCGTGGACGCGGACGGCCTGCCGAACGCGCGCATGGTGCTTCTGAAGGAGGTCGAGGCGGAGGCCTTCGTCTTCTATACCAACTACGAGAGCGCCAAGGCGCGCGAGATCGAGAGCGCCGGCAAGGCGGCCTTCGTGATGCACTGGAAGTCCCTGCGCCGCCAGATCCGCGTGCGCGGCCTGACCGAGCGCGAGGACGGGCCGGCCGCGGACGCCTATTTCGCCTCCCGCTCGCTCAAGAGCCGGCTTGGCGCCTGGGCCTCGCGGCAGTCGCGCCCGCTCGAGAGCCGCGCGGCGCTCATGGCAGAGGTGGCGCGCGTGACGGCGCGCTACGGCAACACCCCGCCGCGCCCGCCGTTCTGGGGCGGCATCCGCATCCGGCCCGTCGAGATCGAGTTCTGGGCCGACGGCGCCTTTCGCCTGCACGACCGTTTCGTCTGGCGCCGCACCGCGCCGGGGGAGGTGTGGGAGATCACGCGGCTGAACCCGTGACTCTTGCCGGGCCAGGGCCAACGCGGCAGGGTGATCCGGGAGGGAGACACCACATGTCGCACAGCCTCCGCAGATCGGCCCGGACCGCCGCGGCGCTCGCCGCGCTGGCGCTCGCGCCCGTGGCGGCCGTCGCCGAGCCGGCCTGCCGCGACGACACCGTCTGGCTGCGCGGCGACTGGGGCGAGGCGCGCTTTCGCGTGGAGGTCGCCGACACGCCCGAGGCGCGCGCGCAGGGGCTCATGTTCGTCGATGAGATGCCGCGCTCGGAGGGCATGCTCTTCGTCTACGAGCGCCCGCAGCGGGTCTCCTTCTGGATGAAGAACACGCTGATTCCCCTCGACATGATCTTCGCGGACCGCGCGGGCGTCGTGCGCCGCGTCCACGCCGAGGCGGTGCCCGGCGACACCACGCCGATCCCGGGCGGCGACGGCATCTTCGTCGTGCTCGAGATCAACGGCGGGCTGGCGGAGCGCTTCGGCATCGCGCCGGGGACCGAGCTGCGCCACCCGTCGCTCGGCGAGGAAGCCGCCTGGCCCTGCTGAGGCTTCCCAAGCGCGGGCACTGGATGTAGAGGGGGCGCGTCGGGGCGTAGCGCAGCCTGGTAGCGCGTCTGTTTTGGGTACAGAAGGTCGTGAGTTCGAATCTCGCCGCCCCGACCACCACCCCGCCGCGCAGGCCCCGCACCGGGCGCTGACGGCGCGCGGCATCGATAGCCCTCATGATAAAATGCGGCCCCGGCGTATCTTTTGCGCAGGCGCGCGCCGAGTCGTCCGAGGCGGCCCCTGCGCCGAGCGCACCGGTCAAGCGGAAAAACCGCGCCGATCCGCAAAATTCGCGTTGACGATATCGGGCTCCCTACGTCAGATTGTGGGGGCAGCGTCGATGGCCACCACATATAGAGCGACCAGCGCGCTGCCGCAGGACACACGCCGACCCCTGAGCCCGTGACCGGGCGCCCTTGGCCGCGCGCCGGGGCAGATGAGTGTCGGCCGACGAAACCAGAAGGCGGGGACACCGAGAGATGCGGATCGAGAGAAAATTCACCGAGGCAGGCAAGGACGCCTACGCGGGCATCGAGTTCGTCACCACGAGCTCCGAGATCCGCAACCCCGACGGCACGGTGGTCTTCCGCCTCGAGGAGGTCGAGGTCCCCGCGCGCTGGAGCCAGGTCGCCTCCGACGTCATCGCGCAGAAGTACTTCCGCAAGGCCGGCGTGCCCAACAAGCTCGCCCGCGTAGCGGAAGAGGGCGTGCCGGAATTCCTGTGGCGCGCCGCGCCGGCCGAGGACAACGACGGCTTCGGCGGCGAGACGAGCGCGCGGCAGGTCTTCGACCGCATGGCCGGCGCCTGGACCTACTGGGGCTGGAAGGGCGGCTATTTCTCCACCGAGGAGGACGCGCGCGCCTACTTCGACGAGATGCGCCACATGCTCGCCACGCAGCGCGCCGCGCCGAACTCGCCGCAGTGGTTCAACACGGGCCTGCACTGGGCCTACGGCATCGACGGCCCGAGCCAGGGCCACTACTACGTCGACTACCAGAGCTGCGAGCTGACCAAGGCGACCTCGGCCTACGAGCACCCGCAGCCGCACGCCTGCTTCATCCAGTCGGTGCAGGACGACCTCGTGAACGAGGGCGGCATCATGGACCTCTGGGTGCGCGAGGCGCGCCTCTTCAAGTACGGCTCGGGCACCGGCACCAACTTCAGCCACCTGCGCGGCGAGGGCGAGAGCCTCTCGGGCGGGGGCAAGTCCTCGGGCCTGATGGGGTTCCTCAAGATCGGAGACCGCGCCGCCGGCGCGATCAAGTCGGGCGGCACCACGCGCCGCGCGGCCAAGATGGTGATCGCCGACGTGGATCACCCCGACATCGAGGAATTCATCAACTGGAAGGTGGTCGAGGAGCAGAAGGTAGCGAGCCTCGTCGCCGGCTCCAAGGCGCACGAGGCGCGGCTCAACGACATCTTCGCCGCCATCGGCGCCTGGGGCGGCGCGGCCGAGGACGCGGCCGACCCGGCGAAGAACCCGCAGCTCAAGACGGCGCTGCGCGCCGCCAAGCGCGACCGCATCCCCGAGACCTACACCAAGCGGGTGCTCGACTACGCAAAGCAGGGCTTCACCTCGATCGAGTTCCCGACCTACGACACCGACTGGGACAGCGAGGCCTACGCCTCCGTCTCGGGGCAGAACTCCAACAACTCGGTGCGCGTGACCGACGCCTTCCTGCAGGCGGTGCGCGATGACGCCGACTGGGAGCTCTACCGCCGCACCGACGGCTCGGTGGCCCGGACCATCAAGGCGCGCGATCTATGGGAGCAGATCGGCCACGCCGCCTGGGCCTGCGCCGATCCGGGCATCCAGTTCCACGACACCGTGAACGCCTGGCACACCTGCCCCGAGGACGGCCCGATCCGCGGCTCGAACCCGTGTTCGGAGTACATGTTCCTCGACGACACGGCCTGCAACCTCGCCTCGCTCAACCTGCTGACCTTCCTCGAGAACGGGGAGTTTCAGGCCGAGGACTACATGCACGCCACCCGCCTCTGGACGCTCACGCTCGAGATCAGCGTGCTGATGGCGCAGTTCCCCTCGAAGGAGATCGCGCAGCTCTCCTACGAGTTCCGGACGCTTGGCCTCGGCTACGCAAACATCGGCGGGCTGCTGATGAACCTCGGCTACGGCTACGATTCGGAAGAGGGCCGCGCGCTCTGCGGCGCGCTGACGGCGATCATGACCGGCGTGGCCTACGCCACCTCGGCCGAGATCGCGGGCGAACTCGGCCCCTTCGCCGGCTACGAGCGCAACCGCGAGCACATGCTGCGCGTGATCCGCAACCACCGCAACGCCGCGCACGGCAACGGGCACGGCTACGAGGGCCTCGACGTGGCGCCGGTGCCGCTCGACCACGCCAACTGCCCCGACGCGCGGCTCGTCGAGCTCGCAGAGGCGAGCTGGGACGAGGCGCTGCGCCTCGGCGAGGTGAACGGCTACCGCAACGCGCAGGCCACCGTGATCGCGCCCACGGGCACGATCGGCCTCGTCATGGACTGCGACACCACCGGGATCGAGCCCGACTTCGCGCTGGTGAAGTTCAAGAAGCTCGCCGGCGGCGGCTACTTCAAGATCATCAACCAGAGCGTCCCGGCCGCGCTCGAGAAACTCGGCTACGCCGGCCCGCAGATCGACGAGATGGTGAAATACGCCGTCGGCCACGGCTCCATCGCCGAGGCGCCGGCGATCAACCCGGCGACGCTGCGCGACAAGGGCTTCGACGAGGCGGCGCTCGGCCGGGTCGAGGCCGCGCTCGGGCAGGCCTTCGACATCCGCTTCGTGTTCAACCAGTGGACGCTGGGCGAGACCTTCTGCCGCGAGACGCTCGGCATCCCGGCGGCGAAGCTCGTCGATCCGACCTTCGACCTGCTGCGTCACCTGGGCTTCACCAAGGCCGAGATCGAGGCGGCGAACGACCACGTCTGCGGGACCATGACGCTCGAGGGCGCGCCGCACCTGAAGGAAGAGCACTACCCGGTCTTCGACTGCGCCAACCCCTGCGGCAAGAAGGGCAAGCGCTATCTCTCGGTCGAGAGCCACATCAAGATGATGGCGGCGGCGCAGAGCTTCATCTCGGGCGCGATCTCCAAGACGATCAACATGCCCAACGACGCCACCATCGCGGACTGCCAGAGCGCCTACGAACTCTCGTGGTCGCTCGGCTGCAAGGCCAACGCGCTCTACCGCGACGGCTCCAAGCTGAGCCAGCCGCTGGCCTCCGCGCTCGTCGAGGACGACGAGGAGGCGGCCGAGACGCTGGAGACCGGCAGCCAGCAGGAGAAAGCGCAGGTGCTGGCCGAGAAGGTCGTCGAGAAGGTGGTCATCAAGGAGGTCGCCCGCGCGGCGCGCTCCAAGCTGCCGGAACGCCGCCGGGGCTACACGCAGAAGGCCATCGTCGGCGGGCACAAGGTCTACCTGCGCACGGGCGAGTACGAGGACGGCAAGCTCGGCGAGATCTTCATCGACATGCACAAGGAAGGCGCCGGCTTCCGCGCGATGATGAACAACTTCGCCATCGCGGTCTCGGTCGGGCTGCAGTACGGCGTGCCGCTGGAGGAGTTCGTGGACGCCTTCACATTCACCCGCTTCGAACCCGCGGGCATGGTGCAGGGCAACGACTCGATCAAGAACGCCACCTCGATCCTCGACTACATCTTCCGCGAGCTGGCGGTGAGCTACCTCGACCGGACCGACCTCGCCCACGTCAAGCCCGACGGCATGACCTTCGACGAGCTCGGCCGCGGCGAGGAGGAGGGCAAGCGCAACTTCGACGAGGTGCCCGACACGGCCGCTTCCTCGCCCTTCGACGTGCTGCGCAAGGTGGCCTCCACGGGCTACACCCGGGGCCGCGTGCCGCAGGAACTCGTGGTGCTGCAGGGCGGCGGCGAAACGGCCTTCGCCGGCTTCTCCGAACCCGCCGCCGCCCTCGAGGCGATGGTCGCGGAGAAGGTCGAGACCGTGGAGACGACCGAGCGCGCCGCCGCGCCCGACCTGCGCACCCGCGCCCGCATGCAGGGCTACGAGGGCGACCCGTGCAGCGAGTGCGGCAACTACACCCTCGTGCGCAACGGCACCTGCATGAAGTGCAACACCTGCGGCGCGACGAGCGGCTGCAGCTGACGAGACCAGAGGGCGGGCCGCGCGTCGGCCCGCCCCCCTGCGTTCAGGCGACAGGCGGTGAAACCAGCGAGCGGTGGACGACAAAGCCTGAACGGCGAGACTTCGGGGGGCCTCGGCCCCCCGTTTTTCGTGCCCCTCAGCCTTCGCCCGTGCGGCGGCGGTGCAGCTCCGCGCGGATCTGCGCCCAGGCGAGCAGCGTGAAAAGCACCGTGCCGCCGAGGATGTTGCCCGCGAGCGTGGGCAGAATGCTGTCCGTGAGCGCGGCCCACGGCCCCATGTGCCCGGCGAGCACCACCGCCGTCGCCTCCACCGTGCCGGCCACGACATGCGTGAACCCGGCGAGTGCGATGACGTAGGTGAAGAGCACGATCAGCGCGAGATGCGCGCGCTCGGTCGTGGACATGGTCCAGACCAGCGCCGCGATCAGCCAGCCCCCCCGACGCCGCGAAAGAGCGATTCCGCCGCCCCGTGACCCGTGGCGTGATGCGCGATCGCCTCCGACGCGCGCCAGAGCGCCGGGTCGTAGGTCTGCGCGGCCCAGAGCGCCGTGCCGAAGGCCGCCGCGCCGACCAGATTGGCGAAGAGCACCAGCGCCCAGAGCCGCAGGAGCCGGCGCAGCGCACGGGCGAGGCGCGCCTCCAGCACCGGCATCACGGCGGTGATCGTGTTCTCGGTGAAAAGCTGGAGCCGCCCCATGATCACGATCACGAAGCCTACCGTGTAGCCGAGGTTCTCCACCAGCGGGCGCCAGTCCGCGGCGGGCAGATGCGCGCGCAGGAGCGCCTCGGTCAAGAGCGAGAAGCCGAGCGCGACCCCCGCGACGAGCCCCGCGGCGAGGAGCGCGCTCGCCGGGCGCATCAGCTCGCGCCGCCCGGCGCGGCGGATCACCTCGAAAACCGCGGGCGGGGAGATCGGCGTCTTGCTCTCGATCTCCTCCTGCTCGCGCGGCCCGAGCGGGGCGTGGCTGCGCTCGTCGGTCTGGGTCATGGGCGGACGGCTCCGGACATGGCGGGGGGCCAACACCGCCCGAGCGGGCGGCGTTCCGCGCGGGACCTCCTGCGGCCCGCGCGCGCAGGCGGAAACACGCGCCGGCGCCCGGGCGTTGGTCTTTCGGCGTGCGCTCCGGCACGCCGTCCGACCGAGAGGAGCCCCGAGTGACCGCCGACCGTTCCCGCCCCGAGCGCGCCGAGCCCCCCGAGCCGCGCACCCATCCCGCCGGGACGCGCCGCCGTCTCGTGGAGCCGCACCGCCGCCGCCGCGCGGAGGAGCCGGCCGCCGCCCCGATCGAGACCGACGGCGAGGCGGGCGACGCGCGCCCCCGCGACGGCGCCGTGCCCGTCGATCCGGTGGAAGCGGCGCCGCGCGATCCGGCCGACCTGCGCGCGGGGCCGGGCGACGCGGGCGCGCAGGGCAAGCCCCGCGTCCTGCCCGAGCGCCGCGCGGCGCGCGACCGCGACGGCTGGCGCCGGGTGGTCGTGATCACGCTGATCGGGGCGGCGCTCCTCCTCGGGCTGCGCCTTCTTCTCTGAGCTCAGCGCGCGAGCGGCGCCATCAGCCGGCGCTCGTCGGGCTGGTCCGAAAGCAAGAGCGCGAGCGGGCGCAGCGCCGGCCACTGTGCGCAGATCACCATCACGGCGAGCGTCATCGGCACGGCCAGAAGCGCCCCCGTCACGCCCCAGATCCAGCCCCACGCGAGGATCGCCGTCAGCACGACGAGCGGCGAGAGCGCGACCTGCCGCCCCTGAAGCCGCGGGTCGACGAAGTTGCCCACCACCTGCTCGATCGCGAAGAGCCCCGCGCCGATCGCCACCGCCGTCTGCGGGTCGTGCGTGACGAAGACGTAGAGCGTCGGCAGCACGCCCGAGATCACCGAGCCGAGGTTGGGCACGAAGCTCAGCAACAGCGTCAGCAGCGCCCAGACCGTCAGCAGCCGCACGTCGAAGAGCCAGAGCCAGCCGACGTAGAGCGCCGCCGACAGCGCGCCCATCGCGAGCCACATCAGGAGGAACCGGCGCAGCTTGACCGAGAGCGTCTCGATCGCCGCGGTCCAGCCGCTGCCGCCGTCGCCGGGCCAGAGCGCGGCGAGCTTGCGGCGCCAGAGCGCGCCCTCGCCGAGCGACATTAGCACGATGAAGACCACGATGATCGTCGCCGCGACGAAGCTGCCGACGGCCCCCGCGATGCGCTGCGCGAGCGCGGTCGCCGCCTCGACGATCCAGCCGCCGGCGACCGAGCCCACCTGTTCCAGGAGATCGCGCAGCGCCGGCGGCGCCCCGTCGCCGGGCGCGAGCGCCTCGGGCGGCGGCGCGCCGCCACCGCCCGGTCGAGCGGCGCGAGCGTGACCGCGATGAAGAGCGCGCTTACGAGCGGCACGACGACCACCGCCGTCGCCCGCAGCGCCCAGCCCGCGAGCAGGACGAGTATCCCGGCGAGGAGCGCGGTGCGCAGGCGCGCCGCCTCGCGCGGCCCTGCGGCGCGCGGCGGCGCGCGGCGATCCTGCGGCGTGTCGTCCATCGGGGTCTCCGGCGGCCGGGGTGTCGGGCGCAGGGAACCCCGGCTTTCCCGCGATGGTTCCCGCCACGATCCGCGACGCCTCGCCGGGTCTGTGGCAGACTGGCCGGGGCAGGGCGGCAGGAGGGCGACGATGTCGGAGACCGAAGACGGCCCGCCGGTGCGACGGCGTCTCGACGCCTACGCGGCGCGGCGCGCCTCGGCCCGCGGCGGCGAGCCCGCGGCGCTGCCCGGCGGGCGGAGCGAGGGCGCGCGCCGCTTCGTGGTGCAGAAGCACGCCGCCTCCAGCCTGCACTACGATTTCCGCATCGCGTGGCAGGGCGCGCTCCTCAGCTGGGCGGTCACCAAGGGGCCGAGCCGCGACCCCGCCGAGCGCCGCCTCGCCGTGCGCACCGAGGATCACCCGCTCGCCTACGCGGAGTTCGAGGGCACCATCCCCGAGGGCGACTACGGCGCGGGCACCGTCATGCTCTGGGACGAGGGCACCTGGACGCCGCGCGGCGACGTGGCCGAGGGGCTCGCCGCGGGCGAGATCAAGATGACGCTCGAGGGTCACCGGATGCGCGGCGACTGGGTGCTGATCCGGATGGCCGAGGAGGAGGACCGGGAAAACTGGCTCCTCATCAAGGAGAGGGACAATTTCACCGACAACCCCGACACGCTGACGGAGGAGAGCACCACCTCCGTCCGCAGCGGGCGCAGCATGGAGGAGATCGCCGCGGGCGCGCCGCCGAAGGGCGGCCCGAAGCGGCGCGAGGGCGCGGCGCCCGCGTTCCGCGCGCCGCAGCTCGCCACGCTGGTGGAGGCCGCGCCCGAGGGCGACGACTGGTGGCACGAGACGAAGTTCGACGGCTACCGCGCGCTGGTGGCGCTCGGCGCGGAGGGCGCGACGCTCTACAGCCGGTCCGGGCAGGACTGGACCGAGCGGTTCGCGGCGCTCGAGGGGGCCTTCGACGCGCTCGCCTGCGACACGGCGCTGATCGACGGCGAGGTGACGGCGGCGGAGTCGGGGGCGGAATCCGGCGCGCGCTCGGCCTTCTCGGCGCTGCAGACCGCGCTCTCCGAAGGCGGCGCGCTGATCTTTCATGCCTTCGATCTGCTCTCCCGCGACGGCGAGGATCTGACCGACGCGCCGCTCCGCGACCGCCGCGCCGCGCTCGAGGCGCTCTTCGCGCATGTGCCCGGCGCGGGCGGGCCGGTGCGGCTGACGCCCGTGACGGTCGGGCAGGGGCCAGCGGCGCATGCCGCGGCCTGCGCCGCGGGGACCGAGGGCATCGTCTCCAAGCGGATCGACGCGCCCTACCGCGGGACGCGCACGAAAGCGTGGCTCAAGGTGAAATGCGCCCATCAGCGCGAGTTCGTCGTGGGCGGCTACGCGCCCTCCGACAAGGCGGGGCGCCCCTTCGCCTCGCTGCTCCTCGGCGCCTACCGCGACGGCGCGCTCGTCTACCGCGGGCGCGTCGGCACCGGCTTTTCCGACGATGATCTCGAGCGCCTCGCGGCGCGGTTCCGCCCGCGCAAGACCTCGCCCTTCGACGAGGTGCCGCAGGACGTGCGCCGCGACGCGCGCTGGATCACGCCGGAGCTCGTGGCCGAGGTGCGTTTCACCGAGATCACCCACGAGGGCCACCTGCGCCACCCGAGTTTCCTCGGCCTGCGGGCGGACAAGCCGGCCGAGGCGGTGCAGGACGAGACCCCGCAGGCGCCGCCCGGCATGGACGAGCGGGAGATCGCGGGCGTCACCGTCACCCACGCCACGCGGGAGCTTTTTCCCGACGCGGGCTGCACCAAGGCCGACGTGGCGCGCCACTACGCCCGCGTCGGGCCGCGCATGGCGCCGCTCGTCGCCCGCCACCCCCTCTCGCTCGTGCGCTGCCCGGAGGGGATCGGCGCGGACTGCTTCTATCAGAAGCACGCGCGCAAGGGCGTGCCCGAGGCGCTCGGCCGCGTCGAGATCGCGGAGAAGGGCGGCGAGCGGGCCACCTACATTACGGCCGACGACACCGGAGCGCTCGTCGCCGCGGCGCAGTTCGGCGCCGTCGAGGTGCACATCTGGAACGCGCGCACCGACCGGCTGGAGCGGCCCGACCGCATGGTCCTCGACCTCGATCCGGGGCCGGGCGTCGATTGGGCGGCGGTCGTGCGCGCGGCGCGCGACATCCGCGGGCACCTCGACGCGCTCGGCCTCGACTGCGGCGCGCTGGTGACGGGGGGCAAGGGCATCCACGTCTGGATGGCGCTGCGCCGCATCTCGGGCTGGGACCGGGTGAAGCGCTTCGCCGAGACCTTCGCGCGTACGCTCGCCGCGCGCGAGCCGGAGCGCTTCACCGCGACCGCGTCGAAATCCGAACGCGAGGGCCGCATCTTCATCGACTGGCTCAGGAACGAGCGCGGCGCGACGGCGATCGCCCCCTATGCCCTGCGCGCGCGCGCCGGCGCCCCGGTCGCCGTGCCGGTCACATGGGAGGAGCTCGCCGATCTCGAGGGCGCGAACACCTTCCAAATGGCCGACATGGAGGCGCGGCTCGCGCAGGAGTGCCCCTACGCGGCACAGCGCGCCCGGCTGCAATCGATCGGCAAGGAGGCGCTCGCGCGGCTCGACGCCTGGGCCGAGGGGGCATGAGCGCCGGAACCGCGCGGCGGTCGGGGGGTTGAAGACCGAGAGACCGGCGAGCGGAGGCGCCCCATGACCCGCGACACCTCGATGCGCGAGCACGCCGCGCACCCGCATGCCCCCGTGCACGATCCGCGCGACACCCCGCAGCCCCGCCCCCGGCCCGCCGATCCGCGCACCGGCGTGCTGCCGGGCGATCCGGGCCGCGGCCCGACGGTCGCGGGCACCGACGCCGCGCCGCAGACGGCCGTCGGGACCGAGCGCCCGCCCGAGGCCCGCGAGACGCCCGAGGCGACGCCGGGCGGCCGCGCGCTGCGCTACGCGGCGACCGCGCTCCTGGTGGTGATGGCCGCGCTCGCGCTCGCGGCGCTCTGACCGCTCAGGCGGCGCGGGTCGCGGCGGCAGGCGGGCAACGCTTTACGGGCCGATCCTGCTCCCCGCAGTTGCCGTCGTGATCAAAGCGCTCAGGCGGCGCCATCCACGCGGGCGGCGCGCGCCCGCCGTCGCCGGGCGCTCGGCGCTCTCGCCCGGCTGCCCGCGCGCGGCGCCCAGGGCGAGCCACGCCAGCCCGCCGAGGACTGCGGCGGTGGCGAGCGGGTTCGCCGCCATCTCGCGCCCGGCCCGTCGGCCGAGCGCGCCGCCCTCGGCCGCGAGGCGCGCGCCCGTCTCACGCAGGAGCCGCTCGGGCGTCGCGCGCGCCTCGAGCGCGGCGATGCGCCGGCCGAGCGCGGCCCGGCGCGCGGCGATGTCGGTGGCGATCTCCTCGGGCGTCTCCGGTTCCATCTCAGTCTCGCGCGTCGGCACCGGCGGCCTCCCGCACTTCGCGCGCGTCCGCGCGCAGGGATCGCGCAACACGCTCGGGCGCGAGACGCGCGCGCTCCAGATCGCGCAGCCCCCACCAGGCGACGAGCGCGGCGAGGACGGCGAGGCCCGCGCCCACGACCATCGCGGCGAGGCCCGCGCCGAGCCCGAGGCCCGCGAGCGCCCCGATCGCCGCCCCGGCCAGCGCGTCGAGCGCCGTCATGGCGAGGATCAGCGCGAGCGCCAGCAGGACGAGCCCGGCCCGCGCGCGGCGCAGGCTCCGGTCGGTCTCCGCCCGCGCGAGGTCGAGCTCGCGCCTCAGAAGCCCCCGCGCGGCGTCGAAGGTCTCGAGCAGCAGCGCGGCGGTCGGCCCCGGGCTGTCGCCGCGCGCGCTCATGACCGGCGGTCCGTAGCGTCACGAGGGCCGCCGGCGCGCGCGATCCGCGCCACGGCGAAGCCTGCGGCGGCCGCCCCGGCGAGGGTGAGCGCCGGATGGCGCCGCGCCAGATGCGCGGCCTCGCGGATGTCCTCGGCCGCCTGCGCGCGCGCTTCCCGGGCCGTGCGCTCGGCCGCCGCGCTCAGACGGTGCACCTCTCCGGCGATGTCGCGGGCGGTCGTCCGGGCCTCCTCCGTCAGGTCGGGTCGCGTCATGGGTCGTCCTCCATCCTCGGCGCCTGCGGCGCGTCGTGAGGGAAACCCCGTCGCGCCCCAAGGGTTCCGCGCGGCGGGAACCCTGCCCCTCAGCGGGCGTTTCGCCGGTGACCGCGGGACCGCCCCGCACCCGAGACCCTGAGGAGGATGCGCCGATGACCGAAGGCAATGACCCCGACGCGCGCCCCGAGGCGGGCATCACCGCCGCGCCCGTGCAGCCGGGCCACGCCGCCGCCCCGGACACGCCCGACCGCTACGCGGGCTTCGTCGAGCGCGTGGGCGAGCGCCCCGACGGCCGGGCGGAGGCGCCCGCGCGCGGCCTCGGCGGTGCGATCATGGATACCGCGCGGCGCAATCCCGTGGGCACGGCGCTCACCGCCGCCGGGGTCGCGCTCCTTTTCGCGCCGCGGGTGGAGCGCGATGACGCCGCCCGCGCCTACGGCCGGGCGCGGGACAGGGTGCGCGACATGGCGGACCGGGCGACGCCGGAGGCGGAGGCCTTGACGGCACAGGCGAAGAAGCGAGTGGACGCGGCCGAGCAGGCCGCCGAGGACCGGATCGAGGCCTTCCGCGACCGGATCGAGGCGGGCACCGAGGAGCTCGGCGAGGCCGCACGCGCCCGCGTCGTCGCCGCGCGCCGCCGGGCGATCGAGGCGCGCGACCGCGCCGCCGACGCCGCCGGGCACGCCGGTCACCGCGCCGAGGAGACGGCTCGCGCGGGCGCCTCGGACCTGCGGGCCGCCTACCGGGAGCATCCGCTGATGGCCGGCGCGCTCGCCGTGGCGGCCGGCGCGGCGCTCGGCGCGGCGCTGCCGCGCACGCGTGCGGAGGACGCCCACCTCGGCGAGATGGCGCAGCGGCTGACCACGGAGGCGGAAGAGCTCGTGCGGCGGGAACGCGACCGCGCCCTCGGCAAGGCGGACGGCGCGCTACAGGAGACGCGGGAGATGACCGGCGAGGCGGCCGAGGCGCTGCGCGCGCGGATGCCCCGCGGCGACGAGGCCGTCGAAGCGGCCGAGGAGGCCCTCCGCGAAAGCGCCGACCGCGTGGCCGAGCGCGCCCGCCGGGGCGCGCGAGGCTGAGAGGTGAGCCTTGCCGCACGACCGAGCGCGCCCTGAGGGGCGCGCTGGGCTAGGCGGTAAGACCCGCCGCTCAGCCGGAAGCACGGTCGTATCGCCCGTGCGCGGCGGCGGAGCGCTCAGCGCCCGCGCTCGGTCGGGAAGCGCGCCGCCATTTCTTCCTGCGCGTCGGGGGAGACGGCGGCGATCAGCGTGTCGCCCTCCGCGAGGCGCGTCGTCTCCGTCAGCAGGATATTCTCCTCCTCGCGCGTGACCGCGATGGCGCGCGCGCCCGCGGGCAGCTTCAGCTCGCCGACGGTGCAGCCGTCCTGCTCGGCGCCCACGCGGTAGCCCAGCACGTCGAAGCCCGAATGCGTGCGCAGGTCGAGCGCGGAGGAGCGCCCCTCCTCCAGCGAGCGCACGATGGCGCGCGCGACCGTCGCGTGCGGGGTGATGAGGTTCTCGAGCCCGAGCTCCTCGCAGACGGCGAGGAGCTGCCGGCGCACGATCTGCGGCACGACGCGCGGGAAGCCCACCGAGCGGCCGACCAGCGCGGCGAGGATGTTGACGTCGTCCACGTTGGTCAGCGCGAGGAGCGCGTCGGCCCCGTCGCCGTAGGCGTCGCGCTGCACCGAGGGCAGGGAGCCGTCGCCCTCCAGCATGCCGCAGTCCAGCGTCTCGGCGAGGCGTTCGAGCTTCTCGCCGTCCGCGTCCACCAGCACGACCTCGTGGCCGGCCTCGCCGAGCTGTTCGGCCGTGGCGATCCCGAAGCGCGAGGCGCCGACGATCACGATCCGCATGGGGTCTCCTCCCTCAGGTGTGGCCTCAGGTGTGGCGCGGCGCCCATGTCGCGGGCGAGAGCACCGCGATCAGCGCCAGGAACTCGAGCCGCCCGAGCAGCATCGCCGCGATCAGCACCCCCTTGAGCGGCGCGGCGAGCGCGGGGTCCACCGCGCCGGCCGAGAGCCCCACCGTCGAGAGCGCCGAGATCGTGTCGAAGAGCGCGGGCAGCGCCGGCACGCCGCCGGCGAGCATCGCGCCCCAGGCGAGCGCCGCCGAGACGACGTAGAGCACGGTGACGGCGACGCTCGCCACGAGCCGCCGCTCGGGGAGCGGGCGGCCGGGGCGGCCGAGCGGCAGCACCGCCTCGGGCGGGACGCGCAGCCGCAGGAGCGCGAGGCGCACGATGCGCGCGTAGGTGAGCGCGCGCTCGATCTTGAGCCCGCCCGCGGTGGAGCCCGCGCCGCCGCCCACCGCCATCGCCACGAGCACCACGGCGAGCAACACCGGCGGCCCGCCCGCGACCGGCGCGACGGAGAAGCCCGCCGTCGTCGCCGCGCTCAGCGTGTTCAGGAGGGCGTCGGCAGCGGCGGCGGCGTCGCCGCCGAGCGCGAGGTGCAGGAGCGCGGCGAGCAGCGCCGCGCCCGTCGCCGCGGTCGTCACCGCCGCGGCGTTGGTGCCGAGGAAGGCCGCGCGCAGCCCGTCCCGCCGGGCGCGCACGTAGAAAAGGAGCGAGACCGCCGTGGCGAGGCTCGCCAGCATCACCGCCGCCTGCGCCGCGCGCGAATAGCTCGCAAGGCTGTCGGGACGCGGCGCGAACCCGCCCGTCGAGACCGCGCTCAGGGCGAGGACGACGCCCTCCCACCAGGTCGGGAAGAGCGGCAGGAAGGCGAGCACCGCGACGAGCGTCAGCGCGCCGTAGGCCGTGAGCAGCGCCCGCGCCTGCGCGCGGGTCGAGGAGAGGATATCGCGCTCGCCGATGCTCGCGCGGCCGAGCGCGCGCGCCGCGCCCTGAGACGCCCCCGGCCCGAGGATCAGCACCACTCCGGCGAGCGCGATGGCGAAGCCGCCGCACCACTGCATCCACGCGCGCAGGACGTGCCCCGCGAGCGGCCAGTCCATCGTGCCCCGCGCCAGCGTCAGCCCGGTCGAGGTGATGCCCGAGACGCTTTCGAAGAGCGCGTCGAGCGGCGCGAGGCCGAGCACCACGAAGGCCGGCGCGCCGAGCGCCGAGACGCCGAGGAAGAGCGCGACGAGCACCGCGACCGCCTCGATCTGGCGCAGGTCGCGCCGGACGGGGTAGCGCCGCGCGAAGAGCGCCGCGACCGCCGGCGGCACGAGCGCCGCGCCGAGCGCGGCGGCCAGCCGCCACGCCCCCTCGGCGAGCGCGAGGGCGAAGGGCGGCGCGAAAACGAGCGCCACGGCATGTGCCTCGCCGAGCGCGGCGCGCAGCACGCGGCCGGGCCGCGCGCGCCATGCGACGGCGGTCTCGCCCCTCACGCTCGCTCTTCCTCTGCGATCGGCCTGCCTTTCTCTCGGGGCGCCCGGGCCGCGTGGCGCGGGCGCGAGCTCGGGGGCGCGGTTGAACTCGGGCGCCGCCCGTGAGTTGGATAGCGCATGTTCGCCGCGCTCGCCACTCCGGCGCTTCTCGCGCTCTTCACGCTCGCCGCCGCGGCGATCCTCGTGGGCGGCACGCGGCTCACGGGCATGGCCGACCGGCTCGCCGACCGCACCGGCCTCGGCGAGGCGCTGGTGGGCGGCGTGGCACTGGGGGCGGCGACCTCGCTCTCGGGCTCGGTGGTCTCGGTCACCGCGGCGCTCGAGGGGCGCGCGTCGCTCGCCTTCGCCAACGGGATCGGGGGCATCGCGGCGCAGACGGCCTTCCTCGCGCTCGCCGATCTCATCCACCGCAAGGCCAACCTGGAGCACGCGGCGGCCGATCTCGCCAACGTCTTTCAGGGCACGACGCTGATGCTGCTGCTGTCGCTGCCGCTCGTCGCCTGGACGCTGCCGGAGGTGGCGCTCTTCGGGGTGCATCCCGTCTCGATCGTGCTCGCCGGGGTCTACGGCCTCGGCGTCTATGCCGCGGGCCGGGTGCGCGCGGCGCCGATGTGGCGGCCGGTGCACACCGGCGCGACCCAGCCGGACGAGCCCGCCGAGCCGGCGGCGCGCGACGCCTCGACCGCCGCGCTCGCGGCGCGGTTCCTCGCCCTGATGCTCGCCATGGGGGCGGCGGGCCTCCTGCTCGCGCGGACCGCCGGGGTGCTGATCGACCGGCTGGAGCTGTCCGCGACGCTGGTCGGCGCGCTGGCGACAGCGGTGGTCACCTCGCTGCCCGAGCTCGTCACGACGCTCGCCGCCGTGCGCCGGGGCGCGCTGCAGCTCGCCGTGGGCGGCATCATCGGCGGCAACACCTTCGACACGCTGTTCCTGACCGTCTCGGACGTGGCCTACCGCGACGGGTCGCTCTACCACGCGGTGGGGCGGGCGGACCTCTTCTGGCTCGTCGTGGGGCTGGTGCTGACGGCGATCCTGACGCTGGGACAGCTCTACCGGCAGCGCCACGGCCCCGCCGGCATCGGGCTCGAGAGCCTCGTCCTGCTCGGCGTCTACGCCGGCGCGGTGGCGGCGCAGACGCTGCTTCTCTGAGCGTCAGGCGAAGCGCACCGACTTCGCGAAGGGCATCTCGCGCAGGCGCCGCCCCGTCGCGGCGAAGATCGCGTTGGCGAGCGCGGGCGCGGCGGGCGGCACGGGCGGCTCGCCGATGCCGCGGATCTCGTCGGTGGTCTCGAGCGCGCGGGTCTCCACGATCCGCGGGGTCTGCGGCAGGCGGAGCGTCCGGTAGCCGTCGTAATTGCGCTGCTCCACCCGGTGGCCGGCGAAGGTCAGCTCGGAAAACATCGCGTGGCCCAGCCCGAAGAGCGCGCCGCCGGTCATCTGCGCCTCGAGGTTGACCGGGTCGAGCACGCGCCCCACCTCCGCCGCGACGTAGATCGCGTCGATGCGCAGGCCCTCTTCGGTCTCGGTCACCTCGACGATCTCGGCGGTGGGCACGCCGAAGGACAAACAGTAGGCGACGCCGCGCCCGCGCCCCTCCGCCGGGCGGGGACCGTCCCAGCCCGCCATCTCGCCCACCGCCTCGAGCACGCGGCGCGAGGGCTCGTGGCGGCAAAGGCGCAGGCGCTCCTCGAGCGGGTCGGCGCCCGCGGCGTGGATCAGCTCGTCGAGGAAGCCGTCGTGCAGGAAGGCGTTGCCCGAGGCGCCCACCGAGCGCCACGACGAGACGGGCACCCCCTCGGGCACGCGGTAGCCCGTCACGCGGTAGTGCGGGATGGCGAAGGGCTGATCCCAGGCGCCGGCGACGATGGCGACGTCCGGGCCCGAGGCCGGAACGCCCCAGCGCGGCCCCTGGCTCGCGAAGGTGGAGTGCGCAGCGATGGAAAGATCGAAGGCCTCGACCCGGCCCGCGCGCACCGCGCCCCGCATCCGGGCGAGCTGCATGGTGCGGGGGTAGTCGTGGGCCATGTCCTCCTCGCGGGTCCAGGTCATCTTGACCGGCCGACCCGGCACGCGCATCGCGAGTTCCGTCGCCTGCCGGACGTGCAGATCCTCGAGCCGGTGGCCGAAGCTGCCGCCGATCATCGCGTTGTGGACATGCACCCGGTCCGCGGCGATGCCGACGATCCCGGCCACGTGATCCTGCACGAAGCGCGGGATCTGCGTGCCGGTCCAGATGTCCGCCCGGTCGCCCGTGACCTGCACGGTGGCGTTCATCGGCTCGAGCGGCGCATGGGCGAGGAAGGGGACGCGATACTCCGCCTCGAGCACCTCCGCGCCCGCGAGCGCGCCATCCACGTCGCCCTCGTCCTTGAAGCGGCTGTCGTGGCGGTCCTCGGTGAAGGAGGCGGCGAAGTCGTCCCACATCGCCTCCGTGCTCTCGGCGATCGGCGATGGGCCCCAGTCGATCTCGACGGCCTCCGCCGCCTGCATGGCGCGCCAGGTGTTGTCGGCGATCACGCCGACGCCGCCGGTGATCTCCACCACCCGCTCGACGCCGCGCATGCGCTCGGCCGCGCGGCTCTCGACGGAGACCGCGCCCGCGCCCCAGCCCGGGTGAGTGCGCACCGTGGCGTGGAGCATCCCCGGCTGCCGGTGGTCGATGCCGAAGGTCTGCGTGCCGGTGCATTTCGCCGCCATGTCGAGACGCTCCACCGGCTGGCCGAGGATGCGCCAGGCCGACGGCGCGCGCAGGGGCACGAAATCGGGCGCCTCGACCTCCGCCGCCTCGGCGGCGAGCTCGGTGTAGGGCAGGGCGGCGCCGTCGGGCAGGATCACCTGTCCGTCCTCGGTGCGCAGATCCGCCATCGCCGTGCCGGTGCGCGCGGCGGCGGCGCGCTTCAGCGTCTCGCGCGCAACTGCGCCCGCGCGGCGGAGCGTCTCGTAGGCGTCGGGCACCGTCGTCGAGCCGCCGGTGACGTGCATGCCGAAGACCTTTCCGGCCGCCGCGCTCACCTCCTCGCGCAGGAGGCGGGCGATCACGCCGTCGTCGGTGGCGGCGACCGGCATCCCGTCGGCGACCACGACCGAGTTGTAGTACGCGGGCGCCGCCGGGCCGAAGGCGGTGCGCACCGCCTTCGGCTCAACGTCCAGCTCCTCAGCGAGGAGCGCCGCCTGCACCTGCACCGCGCCCTGTCCCTTGTCGGCGCGCGGGGTGATCAGCGTCACGCCCGCGCCGTCGACGACGACCCACGGGTTGAGGACCGCCGCGCCGTCGCCCGGCGCCAGCGGGTTGGGATAGGGCGTGCGCAGCCGCCATGTGCCGAAGGCCACGCCGCCGGCGACGGCCGCGGCGCCCACGAGGAAACCGCGCCGCGCGATCTTGCCGAGGCTCGCCATCGCTCAGCCCTCCCGCAGCCGCGCCGCGGCATCGCGCACCGCCGCGCGCAGGCGCGGATAGGTGGCGCAGCGGCAGAGGTTGCCGCCCATCGCGGCGTCGATGTCGTCGTCCGTGGGCTCCGGCGTTCCGGCGAGGAAGCTCGCCGCCTGCATGATCTGGCCCGGCTGGCAATAGCCGCATTGCGCGACCTGCGTCTCGATCCATGCGGCCTGCACGGGATGCGGCGCCTCCGGCGTGCCGAGCCCCTCGATCGTGGTGATCTCGGCCCCTTCGGCGTCGCCCGCGCGGGTCTGACACGATCGCACCGCCACGCCGTCGAGATGCACGGTGCAGGCGCCGCACTGCGCGATGCCGCAGCCGTATTTCGTCCCCGTGAGGCCCAGCTCGTCGCGCAGGACCCAGAGAAGGGGCATCTCCGCCTCCACGTCCAGCTCGTGGGCGGTGCCGTTGACCGTCAGCCGCATGCCGTCTCCCTCGCGTGATCCGTGGGCAGGATAGCGCGGCCGGCGGCGGGGCCAAACCCCGCGCCGGCTCAGGACCGCGCGATGTAGCGGTCGCGGCGGTGATTGACCGTGATGATGAGGTTGAGCACCGCCGCCCCCGCGAGCGACCAGAGCACCACGGGCCAGGGAAAGAGCGCGAGCGCGGCGGCGAAGACGCCGAGGTCGAAGATCAGCTGCACGTGCCCGGCCTTCATCGTGCCGCGGTCCTGCAGCCAGAGCGCGACGATGCCCACGCCGCCGAGCGTCGCGCCGTGGCGGAAGAGCGTCAGCAGCCCGGAGCCCGCGAGCACCCCGGCCAGCACCGCCGCGACCGGCGCGGGCACCGGGCCGAGCGGCACGGCGAGCGGCAGCGCCTCCGCGAGCGCGCTCATCAGCGCGACGGCGGCGAAGGTCTTGATCGTGAAGCGCCAGCCGAGCTGATGCACGGCGAGCAGGTAGAACGGGAGGTTCGCCACGAAGAACACCGCGCCGAAGGACCAGCCCGTCGGATAGCTCACCACGAGCGCGAGGCCCGCGATCTGCCCGGTGACGAGATCGGCGGCGCGCAGGACGTTCACCGAAAGCGCGACCATGAGCGCGCCGACGAAGAGGCCCTGCGCGTCCTCGAGCGGCGTGTGCCGCTCCGGCGGCGCGGAAGAGAGAAACTGCATGCCGCCGCGCTAGGCCCCGGGGCCGGGCGCGTCAAGCCGGACGGCAGGGCAGCGCGGCCGCGGGCGGCGGGGTTGCACAGCGGGGCGGCAGAGAGGGCGCTCGCCCGGTGCCGCGCCGCGCAGGTGACGCGGAGCGTTCGCCCGTCTCTCGAAGGGGCCGGGGGCCGAGGCTCCGGCTCCTCTTGTCGGGGACCGGCGGCGCGCAGCGCCCCGCCGGTCCCCTGCGCGGGTCTCAGCCGCCGAGCGCCTTGTTCAGGTTCTCGTCCACCTTCTCGAGGAAGCCCATGGTCGTGAGCCAGCCCTGATCCGGGCCGACGAGCAGGGCGAGGTCCTTGGTCATGTGGCCCGACTCCACGGTCTCGACCACCACGCGCTCCAGCGTCTCGGCGAAGTGGCGCAGCTCGGCGTTGCCGTCGAGCTTGGCGCGGTGCTTGAGCCCGCCGGTCCAGGCGAAGATCGAGGCGATCGAGTTGGTCGAGGTCTCCTCGCCCTTCTGGTGCTGGCGGTAGTGGCGGGTGACCGTGCCGTGGGCGGCCTCGGCCTCCACGATCTTGCCGTCCGGCGTCATCAGCTGGCTCGTCATCAGCCCGAGCGAGCCGAAGCCCTGCGCCACGGTGTCGGACTGCACGTCGCCGTCGTAGTTCTTGCAGGCCCAGACGAAGCCGCCGTTCCACTTCATCGCGCAGGCGACCATGTCGTCGATCAGGCGATGCTCGTAGGTGATGCCCTTTTCCTTGAACTTCGCCTCGAACTCGGCCTCGTAGACCTCCTGGAACAGGTCCTTGAAGCGGCCGTCGTAGGCCTTCAGGATCGTGTTCTTCGTGGACATGTAGAGCGGCCAGCCCATGTCCAGCGCGTAGTTCATCGAGGCGCGGGCGAAGTCGCGGATCGACTCGTCGAGGTTGTACATCGACATGGCCACGCCGGCGCCGGGCGCTTGATAGACCTCCTTCTCGATGACCTGACCGTCCTCGCCCTCGAACTTGATCGTCAGCGTGCCGGGCCCGGGCATCAGGAAATCGGTGGCGCGGTACTGGTCGCCGAAGGCGTGACGCCCGATCACGATGGGCTGCGTCCAGCCGGGCACGAGGCGCGGCACGTTGCGGCAGATGATCGGCGCGCGGAAGACCACGCCGCCGAGGATGTTGCGGATCGTGCCGTTGGGCGAGCGATACATGCGCTTCAGCCCGAACTCCTCGACGCGCGCCTCGTCGGGCGTGATCGTAGCGCATTTGACGGCCGCGCCGACCTCCTTGGTCTTCTCGGCGGCGTCCACGGTGATCTGGTCGTCGGTCGCGTCGCGCGACTGGATCGACAGATCGTAGTAGAGCAGGTCGATGTCGAGATAGGGCAGGATCAGCTTCTGCTTGATGAAATCCCAGATGATCCGGGTCATCTCGTCGCCGTCCATCTCGACGATGGGGTTCTCGACTTTGATCTTGGCCATGGGCGCGGTCCTCTCGTGCGGGTGTCGTCGCGCGCCTTCTAGCGGAGGATCGCGGCGCTGAAAAGATCGTATGCGACAGTATACACGCAGGCG
This sequence comes from Rhodosalinus sediminis, assembly GCF_003385555.1. Lineage (GTDB taxonomy): Bacteria > Pseudomonadota > Alphaproteobacteria > Rhodobacterales > Rhodobacteraceae > Rhodosalinus > Rhodosalinus sediminis. The sequence continues at coordinate 28,740 of NZ_QOHR01000018.1, forward strand.
CTCACGCTTCGGCGGCCGCCGCGCGCGCCTCCACCCGGCGCAGGTAGAGCATCAGGGCGAGCGCCGCGCTCGCCATGGTGAAGATCCCCACGGCCAGCGGCAGCGGCGTGCCGTCGAACATCAGCCCCACCGGCACCGCCAGGAGGACCGCCATGACCGTCGCCAGCGCCCCCACGATGGACGACGCGAAGCCCGCGATATGGCCCATGGGCTCGAGCGCCATGGCGTTGATGTTGCCGAGCGTCAGCCCGACCTGGAAGAAGAGCGAGGCCTGCCAGACCACGAAGAGCGCGAAGAACACGGGCTCGGGCGGGGCGGCGAGGCTGACGGCGATCATGGCGCCGGCGATCAGGCATTGCCCGGCGAGCGCCGCGGTGATCAGGAACCGCATGCCGAGCCGCATGACCAGAAGCGCGTTCAGCAGCGTCGCGCTGCCGGCCGCCACCGCGATGGCCCCGAACCAGAAGGGGAAGCTCTCGGCCCGGCCGAAGGTCACGTCGTAGACGGGCTGAACGCTGACGAGCATGGAAAACATCTGTCCGAAGGCGAGGCCCTGCACCACGATGGCGAGGCGCACCATCGGATGCAGCGCCACCTCGGCCAGCGCGGCGGCGAGCGCGCCGGGGCGGAAGGGCCGGCGCATCTCCGGCGCGAGCGGCTCGGCGAGGCGCAGCGACATCCAGAGCGGCGCGGCGAGGCCGAAGGCCATGAAGGCCACGAAGATCGCCCGCCAGCCGCCCACGGCGATCATCCCCGCGCCGACCAGCGGCGCGATCGCGGGGATCAGCGTGAAGACCATCATCACGAAGGACATGATCTGCGCCATGCGCCGCCCGGCGAAGAGGTCGCGCACCACCGCCAGCGTGACGACCCGCGGCGCCGCCGCGCCGAGGCCCATGACGAAGCGCGCGGCAAGCAGCATCTCGAGCGAGACCGCGACCGCCGCGAGCCCCGCCGCCGCGACGTAGAGCGTGAAACCGCCCAGGATCACAGGCTTGCGGCCGAGCGCGTCCGAGAGCGGGCCGGTGAAGAAGGTGCCCACCCCCATGCCGAGCACGAAGCTCGTCACAACGAGTTGCGCGCGGTTGGGGTCGGCGGGCGTCAGCGTCTCGGCGATTTCCGGCAGCGCGGGCAGCATCGCGTCGATGGAAAAGGCGACGATGGCGAACATCATCGCCATCAGCGCGATGAACTCGGGCAGCGACAGGCGGGCAGGGGGCATGAATATCCTCGGGGTGCCCTAGGGCGCTAGCACAGCCCCCGGCGAAGGGCCAGCGGGCTCAGCCCTCGGGGCCGTCCCCGTCGTCGCGGCCGTTCCGGTGGCGCCAGTGGTCGACCAGCCATTCGGTGTGCGTCCGGCGCTTCTCGATCACGACGCGGCCGAACTGCTGCACGGCGACGACGAAGACGCCGAGCCCGAGGAAGATCATCACCGTCGTGCCGATCTTGCCGAGCGCCGTCGCCGGCACGAGGGAGCCGTAGCCCACCGTCGAAAGCGTCACGACCGTGAAGAAATAGGCGTCGAGCCAGCTCCAGCCCTCGACCACGCGGAAGAACACCGTGCCGCCGACGACGATCGCGGCGAGCGTGCCGAGGAGCGAAGCGAGGCCGCCCGGTTTCATTCGTGGCCCTTCTCCCGGATCTCGCCGATCACCTTGCGCCAGAGCTCGGGCGGCTGCGCGCCGGGCACCGCGTGCTGACGCGCGACGATGAAGGTGGGCACGCCGGTCACGCCCATCTCGCGCGCGGCGGCGTCGCGGCCCGCGATCTCCTCGCGGTCCTCGTCGGTGGCCAGCAGCCGCAGCACGACAGAGGCGTCCATCCCCCGCGCGTCGGCGATGTCGGCGAGCACCTCGTGGCGGCCGATGTCGCGCCCCTCCTGGAAGTAGGCGCGGAAGAGCGCCGAGACGATCGCCGTCTGACACCCCTCGATCCCGGCCCAGTGGATCAGGCGGTGCGCGTCGAGGGTCGAGGGCGTGCGGTCGATCCGCGACCAGTCGATCTCGAGCCCCGCGGCCCGCGCGTGCGCGTCGATCTCGGCGTAGGTCTCGGCGGCCGCTTCCTTGCCGCCGAACTTCGCCTCGAGGTAGCTCCGCCGGTCCATGCCCTCGGCGGGCATGTCGGGGTTCAGCTGGAAGGGGTGCCATTCCACCGCGAAGGGGTGGTCGGGTTCGGCCTCCAGCGCGCGGTCGAGCTGCGCCTTGCCGATGTAGCACCACGGGCAGATCGGGTCGGAAAGGATATCAAGCTTGACCATCGGCGGCCTCCCAGTCGTCGCGCAGCCGCCGGCGCGCGAGTTTGCCGTTGGGACCGGTGGGCAGCGCCTCGGTCCGGATGTAGAGGCGCGGCTGCTTCCAGCGCGCCAGCCGTTCGGCGGCGAAGGCCTCGAGGCGGTCGGCCTCGATCTCGGCCTCGGCGGTGTAGAAACAGGCGATCACGCGGACCTGATCCTTGAGCGCCACGTCCGTCACCGCGACCGCCCCGATCCCCGGGAAGGCGCCCAGCGCCGCCTCCACCTCGGCCGGGGAGACGCGCACGCCGCCCGCGTTCATCAGGTCGTCGGCGCGGCCGTGGTAGGCGATCGCGCCGCTCTCGTCCATCGCGCCCAGATCGCCGGTCAGGAACCAGTCGCCCTCGAGCCGCGCCTCGCCCGCCTCCGGCGCGCCCATGTAGCCGAGCATCAGCCCCGGATCGCGCCGGTCGATCGCGATGGTGCCGACCTCGCCCGGCGGCACCGGTGCGCCGTCCTCGCCGAGGATCGCCACCCGCCGCCCCGGCTGCGGGCGGCCGAGGGTGCCGGGCGGCGCGGGCGCCTGCGGTGAGGCCGAGACGAAGGTGGAGCACTCCGACATGCCGTAGGCCTCGTGGATCGTCGTGCCGGTGGCGGCCTCCCAGGCGGCGCGCGTCGCCTCCGTCAGCTTCTCGCCCGCCGACAGCCCGTGGCGGAGGGACCGGGCGCGCGTCGCGCCCCAGCCCTTCAGGAGCTTGCGATAGACACCCGGCGCGGCGGCGAAGATCGTCGCGTCGTGGCGCGCCATCAGGAGCGGTAGCGCCTCGGCCCGCGTGCCGGGCGCGGGGATCAGCGCCGTCGCCCCCGCGCTCCACGGGTCGAGGAGCCCGGTGCCCAGCGTATAGGTCCAGTTGAAGGCGCCCGCATGCATCAGCCGGTCACCCTCGGTCAGCCCGTACCAGCCCGCGTGCATCATGCGCCGCGCCCAGACGGCGCGATGCGCGTGCATCACCGCCCGCGGCGTGCCCGAGGTGCCGGAGGTGAAGACGACATAGGCGAGCCGGTCGGGATCGCCGAGGTCGTAATCCGCCGGCGGGAGGTTGCGCATGCCGCGCAGCTGCGAAAGATCGATGCGCGGGACGTCGTCCTCCGGCGCGGGCAGCGCCGGGTCGTGCAGCATCCCCACCGGGGCGAGCGCCGCGGCCATGCGCGCGACCTCCCCCTCGGTCAGAGCGGCCGAGAGCGGCACGGGCACCAGCCCCGCCGCCACCGCGCCCAGAAAGGCGAGCGGGAAATCCACCGTGTTGTCGAGCCGGAGAAGCACCAGATCGCCCGGCGCGAAGCCCGCGCGCAGAAGCCCCGTCGCCGTGCCGAGCACCGCCGCCTCCAGCCGCGCGAAGCTCCAGCGCTCGGCCCTGGCGGGACCGAGGACGGCGAGCGCGACCTTGTCCGGCACGCGCGCCGCGGGGGCGAGGACATGCGCGGCGAGGTTGAAGGGCGCGGGGCAGGGCGCGGGCGGCCCCTGATCGAAAACCGAGATCATCGCGCCCCGCTTACGGAGCGTGCCCGCGCGGTGCAAGGGTGGGGCGGTCGGTGCGCCGGGGGACCCCTTCCCCCGCGCGCGGGCCAGAAGGCCCGGCTTCCGGGCACTCAGCCGAAGTTTATGCAGGTCCGAGGCGCACGTGCGGCGCGCCTAGGGGCAATGCCGCAGCACTCCGCGCACCGCGGCCACGTCGAGAGGCGCTCAGCCGACACCGGATCAGCTCCAAGGCCCCCCGGCCGGAGCGCGCCGGCGCGCCCGCCGCCGCGGCGCAAAAGCGACACGCTGCGCGCGACGCCTCTCCTTCCGCCATCGACGCGGCCCGGCGCCACGCGCGGCGGATTTGGACGCCGGAGCACAGGCGCCCCGGCCTCAGTCGGTGCGCCCCATCGGGCGGTCGGGCTGATCCTCGTCGCCGAAGGCCGCGTCGTCGGCGAGCGGGTCCTCGCCCTCGGGGACGACGCGGCGCTCTTGGCGATATTGGCGTCGTCGCGCGTCTCGTCCATCAGCGCGTCCACCGGCCGCTCGCCCATCTGCCAGTCGGCGAGTTCGGCGCCCGCCACCGTCCGGTCGAGGCCCGTGGCCCGCGCGATCAGGTCGACGACGCCCTCGCGCTCGCCCTCGAGGGCGAGGAGATCGGCCTCCCGTACCTTGGGCCAGCGCTCCGAGATGATGCGCGCGTAGGCGGGCCAGTCGGCCCGGATGTCGCTCCAGTCCATGGGGCATCCCTCCTTTCGGGGGACAACGCCCATGGCGCGGGCGCGTTCCCTACCGGAACCACCCCTCCACCGTGCGCGCCGCGCCTGAGATGTCCTGCCCTATTCCGTCCACGGTGCCGCAGCCGGCGAGCGCCGCCGCGAGCGTGAGCGTCGCAAGTGCCCGGATCATTCCCCTGTCTCCTCGTACCACCACACGTCCGGCAGGAAGCCGGCCCAGTCGCCGTAGACCGGCAGCTTCTCGGGATAACGCAGCGCGGCGTCGTGCGCGATGTAGCTCGCCGTCCACTGATAGAAGGGAATCACGTAGCGCCCCGCGGTCAGCACACGGTCGAGCGCGCGGGTCGCGGCGACGAAATCCTCCCGGCTTTCGGCGGCGAGCATGGCGTCGATCATCGCCTCGGCGGCCTCCGAGCGCATGCCCATCCAGTTGCGCGAGCCCGGCGTCCCGGCGGCCTCGGCCGACCAGTAGAGCCGCTGCTCGGTCCCCGGCGAGAGCGACAGCCCGACGCGGTAGGGCGTCATGTCGAAGTCGAAGCCGGTCGTGCGCTCGGTGTACTGCGCGTCGTCCACCGTCGCGATCGTCATGTCGATGCCGAGCCGCTCCAGCGCGCGGGCGTAGATGTCGGCGATGGCCTGATGCTCCTGCGCGCCCTGCCGGATCAGGAGCTCGAAGGCGAAGGGCGCGCCCGCGCCGTTCACGAGGCGCCCGTCCTCCACCCGCCAGCCCGCCTCGCGCAGGAGGCGCATCGCGCGGCGCAGCCCCGCGCGGTTGCGCGCGGTGCCGTCGCTTTCGGGGAGCGCATAGCCCTCGAGCGTGCCGGGCGGCAGGTCCTCGGCGAAGGGCGCGAGCAGGTCGCGCACGCGCCCCTCGGCCGGCCCCGCGCGCATGCCGAGCACGGAGTTCGAGAAATACGAGGTGATGCGCGGCTGCCGCCCGCCGGTGAGCGTGTCGTTGATCGCCTCGAAGTTGAAGGCGGCGAGCAGCGCCTCGCGCACGCGCCAGTCGGCGAAGAGATCGCGGCGCGTGTTCATCACGAAGCCGGTCATGCCCGAGGGCCGGCCGTGCGGGATCACCGATTTCTCGATCTCGCCCCGGCGCACCGCCGGGAAGTCGTAGCGCGTCTCCCAGGCGTCGAGGTTGCGCTCGCGGTGCGCGGTGAGCGTGCCGGCCTTGAACGCTTCGAAGAGCGCGGTGGCGTCGCCGAAATACTCGTAGCGGATGGTGTCGAAGTTGTGCGTCCCCGCCCGGAAGGGCAGATCGGCGCCCCAGTAGTCGGGATCGCGCTCGAGCTCGAGGAAGCGGCCGGGTTCGTGGTCGCCCACGACGTAGGGCGCGGTGCCGATGGGCGGCTCGGAGAGCCGCGCCTCGGCGAAGTCGCGCCCCTCGAACTGCGCCTTCTTCAGGATCGGGCGCAGCCCGGCGAGGAGCGCGAGCTCGGGATTGTCCTCGGAGAAGGTGAAGCGCACCGTGCGCTCGCCCACCGCCTCGGCCGTCTCGATCGCGGACCAGAGCGCGCGGTAGCGCGGGTGCCCCTCGGTGCCGAGCACCTCGTAGGACCAGAGCACGTCCTCGACGGTGACCGGCGTGCCGTCGGAGAACCGCGCCTCGGGCCGGAGCCTGAACTCAACCCAGCGGCGGTCCGGCCCGGTCTCGACCGATTCGGCCAGAAGCCCGTAGAGCGTGAACGGCTCGTCCCAGCTGCGGCCCATGAGCGACTCGTAGGCCAGGAACCTGAGCTGCCACGGCGCCGTCCCCGCGAGGGTGAAGGGATTGAGCGTGTCGAAGCCCCCGGTCTCGCCGAAGACGATCCGCCCGCCCTTCGGCGCGTCGGGGTTGGCGTAGGGCAGCGACACAAAATCCGGTGGCAGCGCGGGCGCGCCATACATAGCGATGCCATGCTCGGGCTCCGCCGCGCCCGGCAGAGGCGCGAGGCCGAGCGCCACGGCGACCGCCGCGAGGGCGACGCGCGGCCGGAAAATCACTGATCCCATTTCGGCAACACTGCTCGTGACGGCTTGTTTCGTTGGCCGCAGGGTACCCCCATCGGGACGCCTTTTCAAACTTTTGGCTTGGCGCCCGGCGCCGGATTGCTTATAAGGATCTTACTGCTCGATAGGTTTCTTGCCTGTATGAAACCTGCCTCAACAACTGAACGCCGGCCTCGTGCCGGCGTTTTTTTTTGTGTGCCTCCGCCGCGCCCCGGGGGTTGTCACCGCAGCGCGAGACGCCGATCTATGCCGCGACGCAGCACGGCGACGGGAGCAGTTTCATGGATCTTTCGGGCAAGACGGCGGTGATCACCGGCTCCACCTCGGGCATCGGGCTCGGCGTGGCGCATGAACTCGCCCGGGCGGGTGCGAACGTGGTGATCAATTCCTTCACCGACCGCGACGCGGACCACGCCGTCGCGCGCGAGATCGCCGAGACCCACGGCGTCGCGGCGCGCTACGTGCAGGCGGACATGTCCGACCCGGCGGCCTGCGCCGCGCTGATCGAGGCCGCCGGCGCCTGCGACATCCTCGTGAACAACGCCGGCATCCAGCACGTCGCGCCGATCGAGGCGTTCCCGCGCGAGAAATGGGACGCGATCCTCGCCATCATGCTGTCGAGCGCCTTCCACTGCACGGCGGCCGCGTTGCCGAAGATGCGCGCGGCCGGCTGGGGGCGGGTGGTCAACATCGCCTCGGCGCACGGGCTCACCGGCTCGCCCTACAAGGCGGCCTACGTCGCGGCCAAGCACGGGCTCGTGGGGCTGACCAAGGTCGCGGCGCTCGAGACCGCGCGCGAGCCGATCACCGCCAACGCGATCTGCCCGGGCTACGTGCTGACGCCCCTCGTCGAGGACCAGATCCCCGACACGATGGAGAAATACGGCATGGAGCGCCAGGAGGTGATCGAGAAGGTCATGCTGGAGCGCCAGCCGTCGAAGGAATTCGCCAGCACGGAGCAGATCGGGCAGACGGCGGTCTTCCTCTGCTCGCCCGGCGCGGACCAGATCACGGGCACGACGATCAGCGTGGACGGCGGCTGGACGGCGCTCTGAGGCGGGCCGCGGCAGGGGGGCCGTCTGCCCCCCTCGGCGGCTGGCGCCGCCTCACCCCCCGAGGATATTTTCCCCAAGAAGAAGGATCCGCGCATGGCCGAGGTCCGGCGCATCAATCTCGCGCTGCAGGGCGGGGGCGCGCATGGCGCCTTCACCTGGGGCGTGCTCGACCGGCTTCTGGAGGAAGAGGATCTCGAGATCGCGGGAATCTCGGGCACCTCGGCGGGCGCGCTGAACGGCGCGGCGCTGAAATCGGGGCTGATCGAGGGCGGCGCGCCGCGGGCGCGCGAGGTGCTCGGCGAGCTCTGGGCGCGGATCGGCGCGGTGGGCGACATGCGGATGCCGGCCTGGATGGCGGGCTTCGCGCCGGATCCGGGGATCCTCGCCAAGGCGCTCGCCTATTCGCCGGGCTTCTCGGCGGCCGACGCGCTGTCGCGGACGGTGTCGCCCTATGTCTACGGGCCGTTCTACCGCAATCCGCTGGCTCCGATCGCGGAGGGCTTCAACTACGGCGAGGTCTGCGCCGAGGCGGGGCCGGCGCTTTTCGTGGGGGCGACCAACGTGCGCACGGGCAAGGTGCGCGTCTTTTCCGGCGCCGACATCGGGCCGGAGGCGATCCTCGCTTCGGCCTGCCTGCCGACGCTCTTTCAGGCGGTGCCGGTGCGCGACCCGCAGACCGGCGAGACGGAGCATTTCTGGGACGGCGGCTATACGGGCAACCCGGCGCTCTTTCCGCTCTTCGCGCCGGAGTTGCCCGACGACATCGTGGTGGTCAACATCAACCCGCTCGAGCGTGACGGGCTGCCGGTGACGCCGCAGGAGATCCAGAACCGGATCAACGAGATCAGCTTCAACTCCTCGCTGCTGCGCGAGCTGCGCGCGATCGCCTTCGTGCAGCGGCTCGTCGATTCGGGGCGGATGCCGGCGGGCGCGATGAAACGGGTGCGGATGCACATGATCGCCGACGACGACCTGATGAACCGGCTCTCGGTGGCCACGAAGCTCGTGCCGCTGCCCGGTGTGATCGCCGAGCTCTTCGAGGCCGGGCGCGGGGCCTGCGACGGGTTTCTCGCGGCGCACGGGGGCGATCTGACCCGGCGGCAGACGCTCGACCTCGCCGCGCTTTACGACTGAGCGCTCACTCGGCGGCGCGCGGGGGCGCGGCGGGCACGGGCGGCGCGGACGGGTCGCGCGGGTTCGGATAGACGAGGCCCGCCGAGATCACGAGCTTGGCCGCGTCCTCGATCGACATATCGAGCTCGATCACGTCCTCGCGCGGGAAGAACAGCAGGAACCCGGAGGTCGGGTTGGGCGTGGTGGGCACGAAGACCGACAAGAGGTCGCCCGCCGTCTCGGCCTTGTCGGCCACCTCGCCGCGGGTCTCGGTGGAGATGAAGCCGATCGCCCAGATGTCCTTGCGCGGATACTGAATCAGGCAGGCCTTCTCGAAGCTGCGCTCGGACTGGGCGAAAACCGTCTCGGCGATCTGCTTCACGCCGGAGTAGATCGAGCGGACCACCGGCATGCGCTCGACGAGGCGCTCGGCCCAGCGAATCAGCCCGCGGCCGATCACGCCCTTGGCGATCCAGCCGACGAGCACCGTGAAGAGCAGGAAGACCACGACGCCGAGGCCGCGCACGTTGACCTGCGTCTCGGGACCGAAGACGCGCTGAAAGAGGCGCTCGGGCTGATAGGGGCCGGGCACGAAGGGCAGGACGAAGCTGTCCACCCAGCCGATCGCCGTCCAGATCAGCCAGACGGTGAGGCCCACCGGCGCGATCACGACGATGCCGGTGATGAAGCTCGACCGCAGGCCGGCCAGAAGGCCGGGCTTGCGCGGGGGCGGGGTCTCGTCGGGCTGGGGTGTGCTCATCGGTCCGTGCCGCCGTTCGCGGTCATGGCTCAAGGTAGAGGGCGGCGCGCGCTTCTACAATGGCGCGGCGGGGGCCTTGGCGCCGCCGGCGCGCGCGGCGGCGATTTCCTGTGCGATCGCGGCGCCGAGACGGGCGTTGGCGCGCACGAGCGCGGCGTTGGCGTCGAGCGTGCGCCCCTCCGTGAGCGCGCGCAGCCGGTCGAGGAGGGCGGGCGTCACCGCCTTGCCGGTCACGCCCTCGGCGGCGACCTCGGCCTCGGCGCGGGCGATGAGCGGCGCGAGCTCGGCGAGGGGGATCTCCGCCTCCGCCGGGATCGGGTTGGCGACGAGCTGCCCGCCGGCGAGGCCGAGCGCGCCGCGCGAGAGATGCGCCCGCGCGATCGCCGCCGGGTCGTCCATCCGGAGCGGCGCGGGAAGGCCGCTGTCGCGCGCCCAGAAGGCGGGGAAAGCGTCCTGTCCGACGGCGAGGACCGGCACGCCCAGCGTCTCGAGCACTTCCAGCGTCTTGGGCAGGTCGAGGATCGCCTTGGCGCCCGAGGCGACGACCGTCACCGGGCTCTGCGCGAGTTCCCGGAGGTCGGCGGAGACGTCGAAGCTCGTCTCCGCGCCGCGGTGCACCCCGCCGATGCCGCCCGTGGAGAAGACGTCGATCCCGGCGCGCGCGGCGGCGATCATCGTGGCGGCGACGGTGGTCGCGCCGGTGCGCCCCTCGGCCATGCAGACGGCGAGATCGGCGCGCGAGAGCTTGGCGACGCCTACGCCACGGGCCAGCCGCTCGAGCGCGGGGGCGTCGAGCCCGGCGCGGAGGCGCCCGTCGATGACGGCGACGGTGGCGGGCACCGCGCCGCCCGCGCGCACCTCCCCCGCCACCTCCTGCGCGAGCTCGAGGTTGCGCGGCCAGGGCAGGCCGTGGCTGACGATCGTGCTTTCAAGCGCGACGACCGGGCGGCCGGCGGCGAGCGCCCCGGCCACCTCGTCGGAGAGATCGGGGCGGATCATGCGGCGGCCTGCCGGCGATATGCGGCGGCGCGGCGGCGGGCGGGCGTCTCGGGGGCGCGTGTCATGCGCCCTGCATGGCCCGCCCGCCCGCGCGAGGCAAGGCGCCCCCTCTTGCGCGGGTCGCGCGAAGGGGCTATCTGCGCCGCATTCATCCCGCAGGCAGGGGCCGGGCGGGCAGGGGAGACATCCCTGCACGTCCACCGGTGGGGCCAGACCCTGACCCCCTGCCGAGGCGCAAACCGGAAAGGATACGCGACATGGCTCTTCCCGAGTTCAATCTGCGTCAGCTTCTCGAAGCCGGCGTGCACTTCGGTCACCAGACGCAGCGCTGGAACCCGCAGATGAAGCCCTTCATCTACGGCCAGCGCAACGGCATCCACATCGTCGACCTGACGCAGACGGTGCCGATGCTCGACGCCGCGCTCAACGCCGTCCGCGAGACGGTCGCCAAGGGCGGCCGCGTGCTCTTCGTCGGCACCAAGCGGCAGGCGCAGCGCCCCGTGGCCGATGCCGCCGAGAAATGCGCGCAGTACTACATGAACCACCGCTGGCTCGGCGGCACGCTCACCAACTGGCGCACGGTCAGCCGCTCCATCCAGCGGCTCAAGGACATCGACGAGATGGCCGAGCAGGGCTTCCACGGCCTGACCAAGAAAGAGCGCCTCGGCATGGAGCGCGAGCAGACGAAGCTTCAGGATTCGCTCGGCGGCATCCGCGAGATGGGCGGCGTGCCGGACATGCTCTTCGTCATCGACGTCAAGAAGGAGGCGCTCGCCGTCACCGAGGCCAACAAGCTCGGCATCCCGGTCGTCGCGGTCGTCGACACCAACTGCTCGCCGCAGGGCGTGGACTACGTGATCCCCGGCAACGACGACGCGGCGCGCGCCATCGCGCTCTACTGCGACCTCGTGAGCCGCGCGGCGCTCGACGGCATGTCGGCGCAGCTCGGCGCGGCGGGCGTCGACCTCGGCGCGCTGGCCGAGACCGAGGGCGAAGAGGTGGCCGAGGCGCCGACCGAAGAGGCCGCGCAGGAAAGCGCCGGAAGCTGAGGCCGGGCCGGGCGCGCGGGCGCCCGCCCCCTTATCCGTCCCCTGACACATGTCTGATACGCGACGCGGGCAGACCGGCGTCGCACCATCCGAAGGAGAGCCCGACATGGCAATCACCGCTCAACAGGTGAAGGAGCTGCGCGAGACGACCGGCGCCGGCATGATGGACGCCAAGAAGGCGCTGACCGAAACCGACGGCGACATGCAGGCGGCCATCGACTGGCTGCGCACCAAAGGCCTCGCCAAGGCGGCCAAGAAATCCGACCGCACCGCGGCCGAGGGCCTCGTCGCCGTGCGCGTCGAGGGCGGCACCGGCGTTGCGGTCGAGGTCAACTCCGAGACCGACTTCGTCGCCAAGAACGCCGAGTTCCAGGAGTTCGTGACGCAGGTCGCCGAAAAGGCGCTCACGCTCGACGACGTCGAGGCGCTCAAGGCGGCCGATCTCGGCGGCAAGTCGGTGGCCGACACGCTGACCGACAAGATCGCCACCATCGGCGAGAACATGATGCTGCGCCGCATGGCCAAGGTCGAGGGGCCGACCGTCGTCTCCTACGTCCACAACGCCGCCGCGCCCGGCATGGGCCAGATCGGCGTGCTCGTGGCGATGAAGGGCGGCGACGAGGACTTCGGCCGCAAGGTCGCCATGCACATCGCCGCCGCCTCGCCACAGGCCCTGAACGAGGCCGCGCTCGACCCGGAGGTGCTGGAACGCGAGCGCCGCGTGCTCACCGACCAGGCGCGCGACTCCGGCAAGCCCGAGCAGGTCATCGAGAAGATGATCGAGGGCCGCATGAAGAAGTACCTCGGCGAGGTCACGCTCCTCGGGCAGGCCTTCGTGATCGACCCGGACAAGACCGTGGCGCAGGCGGCCGAGGAGGCCGGCGCGGAAATCCTCGGCTACGTCCGCATGGCCGTCGGCGAGGGTGTCGAGCGCGAGGAAGAGGACTTCGCCGCCGAGGTGGCCAAGGCCGCGCAGGGCTGAGCCACGCTCCGGTCAGTAGGACGGGCCGTGCCACGATCGGTGGCGCGGCCTTTTTCGTGTGTGGGGGCGATCCGATCGCTGAAACGTGGAAACGGCGCCGCGGCAGGGCGACGCCGTTTCCGGTGCCCCGTCCAGCTTGGGGATTGGGCGGAACGAGGCGCAAGGAGCAGCAAGGGCAGGGACGATCCCACCCCCGCGAACGGGGACCGCAGCGCCCCGAAATTGCGAGGATGCGGCCCCCTGGCGTTCCCGGCTGTCGTAATTCCAGCCACCACTCACGGAACGCCGCCAAGGTTCCATACAACCCGCCCTTGTGAAAAGACCTTACCGGCAGCTGTCGCGTCGGAAAATCGAATATGGTTTTTATATCAACGGCTTCTCGTGCATGATTTCAGCCGCTGTCGGCCGCGCGCGACCGCTCCGACCAATGCGCCCGCAGCGCGTCGAGCGCCAAGAGATAGCCCTGCGCGCCGAATCCCGCGATCTGGCCGAGCGCGACCGGCGCGATGAAGGACTGGTGCCGGAACGCCTCGCGCGCGTGGATGTTCGAGAGATGCACCTCGACCACCGGCACGGCGACCGAGGCGATCGCGTCGCGCAGCGCCACCGAGGTGTGCGTGTAGGCGCCGGCGTTCAGCACGATGCCGGCGGCGGTCTCGGCGGCGGCGTGGATCGCGTCGATCAGCGCGCCTTCGTGGTTGCTCTGCAACGTATCGACCTCGATCCCGTGGCGCGCGCCGTGTGCGCGCACCTGCGCCTCGATCTCGGCGAGCGTGACGCGCCCGTAGATACCGGGCTCGCGCAGGCCGAGGCGGTTGAGGTTCGGGCCGTTGAGGACGAGCGCACGGGGCATCCGGGATCTCCTGACTGATAGCGCAGGGTTAGCCACGCGGGCGCGCGACTGTCCAGCCGCGCGGCGCCATTCGCGCCGGGGGTGCGTCGCCGGCGGCACATCCAAAATTTAACATAATATTGATTATGCGATTATTGCTGCCGGCACCGCAGCCTCAACCGCGCCCCCGCGCGGCCGCACTGTGCCAGGCGAGCGCCCCGGCCTCGTAGATCGCGCTCCTGAGCCGCGGCGCCGGATCGGCGTAGGCCTCGCGCGGCTGGAGCGGCAGCGCGCCCTCCCGGTCTTCGAGCAGCGCCTCGGCCGCCGCGCGGCCCATCACGGTGCCCGGCGCGATGCCGCGGCCCGAATAGCCGAAGACCGCGAGCGCGCCGCGCCCGAGGCGCAGAACCTTCGGCAGATGATCGCCCGTCACGGCGATGCGCCCGCTCCAGGCGTGCTCGAACGGCACACGGCCGAGCCCCGGGAACAGCCGCGCGAGCTTGCGCCGCGCCCAGCCGTGATGCAGCGCGCGCGCCAGCCCCTCGGGCCGGCCCATGCCGCCGAGGATCACGCGCCCGGAGGCGTCGCGGCGCAGCGACGTCATCACCGTGCCGGTGTCCCATGCGCCTTCGCCGCCCGGCAGCACCTCGGCGACCCAATCAGGCTCCAGCGGCGCGGTGGCGAGCTGGAAGAAATGCAGAGCCGCCGTCCGCGGCTGCGCGGCGCCGCGCGGCGGGCGGTGATAGGCGTTCGTCGCCATCAGGAGCCGGCGCGCCGTGACCCGGCCGCCCTGCCCCGTCCGCAGCCGCCAGACGCCGTTTTCGTATTCCGTTTCCGTGACTTGCGAGGCTTCGTTGATCTGCGCACCCGCATCCGCGGCCGCTCGTGCCAACCCGCGCGCATAGGCCAGCGGCTGGATCGTGCCCGCCCGCGCGTCATGGAGCGCGCCGTGCACCGCGGGACTGCCGCTGCGCGCCTGCGCCTCGCGCGCGTCGAGCAGCGTGACCGGCGCGCCCGCGGCGGCGGCCTGCGCGTGGCGGCGGCGCAGGTCCGCCATCGCCGAGGGCGCATGCGCGAGGTGCAGCGTCCCTGCGCGCACCGGTTCGCAGGCGATGGCGTGGCGCTGGATCAGGCCGAAGACCTCCTCCGGCCCGGCGGCGAGCGCGGCGTTGAGCGCGGGGCCCTCCTCGGGGCCGAGCGCGGCGGCCACGTCGTCGGGCGGCAGCCAGAGCCCCGCGTTGACCAGCCCGACGTTGCGCCCCGAGCCGCCCGCGCCGACGCGCCCGGCCTCCAGCACGACGACGCGCGCCCCGGCCCGGGCCGCGTGCAGCGCCGCCGACAGGCCGGTGTAGCCCCCGCCGATCACCGCGAGGTCGGCCTGCACGTCGCCCGAGAGCGGCGGTGCCTCGAAGGTCTCGGCCGCGCTCGTCTCCCAGAGGTTTTCCACGATCGCCCCCGCCTGATCCCGGCGGCGATAGAAGCAGGCGCACCCCCGCCGGCGCAAGCCCGCCGCGCGCCGCGGGAGATCAGCCGAGGGCGTAACCCGCCCCGCGCACCGTGCGCACCGGGTCGTCGCCGCCGTGCTGGCAGAGCGCCTTGCGCAGGCGGCCGATGTGGACGTCCACCGTGCGCGTGTCCACGTAGATGTCGCGGCCCCAGACGCGGTCCAGCAACTGCTCGCGCGTCCAGACGCGGCCCGGCTTCTCCATGAAGGTCGCCAGCAGGCGGAACTCCGTCGGGCCGAGCTTCAGCGTGTTCTCGCCCCGGAACACCTTGTGCGTCTCGGGATCGAGGAGGATGTCGTCGTAGACCAGTTGCTGGCCCACCGCGGCGGGCCGCGTGCGGCGGAGCTGCGCGCGCACGCGCGCCATGAGCTCGACCACCGAATAGGGCTTGACCACGTAGTCGTCGGCCCCGGTCTCGAGGCCGCGCACGCGGTCGACCTCCTCCGAGCGGGCCGAGAGCATGATGACCGGCACGCCGCGCGTCTCGGGGCGCAGCTTTATGCGCCGGCAGACCTCGATCCCGGAGACGTTGGGCAGCATCCAGTCGAGGACGACGATATCCGGCGCTTCCTCTTCCAGCAGCAGCAGCGCCTCCTCGCCGTTGATCGCCTTGGCGACGCGGAAGCCTTCGGCCTCCAGGTTGTAGGAGAGGACCTCCCGCTGGGCGTGTTCATCCTCGACCACCAGAACGACGGGCTGTTCCGCGGACATGGCGTCAATCCCCGGCCTCGTCGGCGCCGGGCGCGAGATCCGGGTCGTAGGAGGTCTTGTCCGCCTTCGGCCGGCGCTCGCGCGGGGCCTCCCCCGAGACGAGGAAGATCACCTGCTCGGCGATCGAGGTGACGTGGTCGCCCATGCGCTCGATGTTCTTGGCGATGAAATGCAGATGCATGCAGGCCGTGATGTTGCGCGGGTCCTCCATCATGAAGGTGAGGAACTCGCGGAAGATGGCGTTGTACATCTGGTCGAGATCGGCGTCGCGGTTGATGACGTCGTGCGCCAGATCCTCGTCGCGCTGGATGTAGGCGTCGAGCGCGTCCTTGAGCATGAGCTCGACCTCGCGCGCCATGCGCCGCAGCGCCGCCGGCGCGCCGGGGATCGTCTGCATTTGGATCAGCACGCCGGTGCGCTTGGCCATGTTCTTCGAGAGATCGCCGATCCGCTCGAGGTTGGCCGCGATCTTCATCACCGAGAGCACGACTCGCAAATCGACGGCCGTCGGCGCGCGCAGCGCGATCACGCGCGCGGCCTCGTCGTTGACCTGTTCCTCGAGGGTGTCGATGGCGAGGTCGCCCTGCCGGACCTCCTCTGCGAGCGCCTCGTCGCGCGTCTCGAGCGATTTGGCGGCCTTCAGGATCGCGGCCTCGACGAGGCCGCCCATCTTCATGATGCTGGCCTGAATGGCTTCGAGGTCGCGGTCGTAGACCGAACTGATGTGCGGGCTTTCCTGCATGATGCGCCTTATCCGATCCGGCCGGTGATGTAGCTCTCGGTCCGGGGGTCTTCGGGGTTGGTGAAGATCTTCGAGGTGTCGTCGTATTCGACGAGATTTCCGAGATGGAAGAAGGCCGTCTTCTGGCTGACGCGGGCGGCCTGCTGCATGGAGTGGGTGACGATCACCACCGCGTAGTTCTGCCGGAGCTCGTCGATCAGCTCCTCGATCTGGCTGGTCGCGATCGGGTCGAGCGCCGAGGCGGGCTCGTCCATCAGGAGCACCTCGGGCTCGGTGGCCACGGCGCGCGCGATGCAGAGGCGCTGCTGCTGCCCGCCCGAGAGCCCCGTGCCGGTCGCGTCGAGCCGGTCCTTGACCTCGTCCCAGAGCGCGGCGCGGCGCAGCGCGCGCTCCACCAGTTCGTCGAGATCGCCCTTGGTCCGCGCCATGCCGTGGATCTTGGGGCCGTAGGCGACGTTCTCGTAGATTGACTTCGGGAAGGGGTTGGGCTTCTGAAAAACCATGCCCACCTTCGCGCGCAGCTGCACCGGGTCGACGCGGGCGTCGTAGACGTCCTCCCCGTCGAGCAGGATCGTGCCCTCGACGCGCGCGACGTCGATCGTGTCGTTCATCCGGTTCAGGCAGCGCAGGAAGGTGGACTTGCCGCAGCCCGAGGGGCCGATGAAGGCGGTCACCGTCTTGTCCTGAATGTCGACGTTGACGTCCTTGATCGCGTGGGTCGCGCCGTAGAACACCTGCACGTCCGCGCAGTGGAACTTGGTCGCCATCTGCTCGGTCGCGCCGTCGGCGGTCTTGGAGGTATCGTACATCGCTTCGTCCATTCTGTTACCAGCGCCGCTCGAAGCGCTTGCGGAGGAAGATCGCCAGGGCGTTCATCGCGACGAGGAAGGTCAGCAGAACGCAGATCGCCGCCGCCGCGCGCGCCTCGAAGCCCGGCTCGGGGAAATCGTACCACCGGAAGATCTGCACCGGGAGCACCGTCGCGCTGTCGGTGATGCTGCCGGGCGTCTCGACGATGAAGGCGACCATGCCGATCATGATGAGCGGCGCGGTCTCGCCGAGGGCCGCGGCCATGCCGATGATCGTGCCGGTCAGGATACCCGGCATCGCCAGCGGCAGGACGTGGTGAAAGCTCGCCTGCATCTTCGAGGCGCCGACGCCGAGCGCGGCCTCGCGGATCGAGGGCGGCACCGCCTTGATCGCGGCGCGCGCGGCGATGATGATCGTGGGCAGCGTCATCAGCGTCAGCACCAGACCGCCGGCGAGCGGCGCGGAGCGCGGCACGCCGAAGACGTTGAGGAAGACCGCCAGCCCCAGCAGGCCGTAGACGATCGACGGCACCGCGGCGAGGTTGTTGATGTTGACCTCGATGAAATTGGTGAAGCGGTTCTTCGGCGCGAATTCCTCCAGGTAGATCGCCGAGAGCACCCCGATCGGGAAGGCGAGCGCGAAGGTCACCATCATCGTCCAGAAGGAGCCGACGAGCGCGCCGCGGATCCCGGCGAGCTCCGGCGCGCGGCTGTCGGCGGCGGTGAAGAAGCGCGTGTTGAAGCCGCGCTCGACCGCGCCCTCGGCCGCCAGCGTCTCGAGCCAGGCGATCTGGTGGTCGCTCACGGCGCGGCGCGCCTCCGAGAGCTCGGTTGTGTGAAAGCGCCAGTCGCCGGTCCCCTCGATCGGCAGGTCCACCTCGGTGAGCGCCTCGCCCAGCCCGCCGGAGCGCGAGACCTCCGTCATGCGGATCCAGCCGCCGCCGGCCTCGATCAGGAGCGAGATGTTCTCGTCGTCGAGCGGCTCGGTGCCGCCCGCCGTCTCGGCCCGCGCCTCGAGCGCCTCGGCCTCCGCCAGCAGCGCGTCGCGCTTTTCCTCGGCGGCGGCCTGCCGCTCCAGTTGCGCCGCGCGCGCCTCCTCGGCCTCCGCGGCCGCCGCGCGCTCGCCGTAGACGCGCACGGCGTTTTGCTGGCGCGCGGCCTGCTCGCGCAGCCGGTCGGCGTCGCCGTAAAGGCTCTGCTTCACGACCTGCAGCACCTCGCCGAAGTCCTCGGCCGTCGAGTCGATCACCAGCGCGCCGTCGGCGCCCTCGCGCACGGAAAGCCGCCCCGCGACCTCCCGCGTCTCGAGCTCGCCGTAGCCGCCCTGAAAATAGTAATCCGTCAGATCCGCGGCGATCAGCGGATAGCTCACCGTCTGCCCGATGAGCTCCGGGTTGGCCACGACATGCTTGGCCAGGTCGAACTGCGCGCCGCCCGAGACCAGCGCGTCGAGCGCGCGGCGCTCGGTGCGGCCCGAGGCGAGCGGGAAGCGCGCCTCGAGCGTCTCGTCGATCAGGTCGCCGAAGGGCGCGCGCCGGATCTCCTCCTCGGGGCTGTCGGGCGTGACGCCGAGCGCCTCGGACGAAAGGGTCACCTCGTAGGTGAAATGCGTGTTGGTGAAGGCGCCCGTCGCCTTCGTCACCACCGAGCCCACGAGCGTCGCGAGCGCGAGCAGCGCAAAGGCGATGGCGGCGATACCGTAGGCCTTGAGCCGGCTCTGCGCGCGGCGGCGCTGGCGCAGGCGGCTGCTGCCGGCGGCGAGGCTGCCGTGCGCGGAGGCGGCGGGCTGTGCTGCGGTGTCGGTCATGCGGCGGGCCTCACTCGTAGGCTTCGCGGAAGCGGCGCACGAGGCGCTGCGCGAGGATGTTCATCACCAGCGTCATCACGAAGAGCGTGAAGCCGAGGGTGAAGGCGGGGCCGGCGGCCGTCTCGGCGTCGGTGTCGCCGGTGATCAGCGCGACGATCTGCACGGTCACGGTCGTCGTCGCCTCGAGCGGGTTCGCGGTCAGGTTGGCCCCCTGCCCCGCGGCCATCACCACGATCATCGTCTCGCCGATGGCCTTGCTCACCCCGAGGATCGCCGCCGAGACGATCCCGGGCAGCGCCGCGGGCAGCACGACGAGGCGCATGGTCTCCGCCTCCGTCGCGCCCACGCCGAGCGAGCCGTCGCGCAGGCTCTGCGGCACGGCGTTGATCACGTCGTCGGAGAGCGAGGAGATGAAGGGGATGATCATGATCCCCATGGTCAGCCCCGCGGCGAGCGCCGATTCGGAGGAGATCCGCACCCCGATCATCTCGCCGAAATCGCGCAGCGCCGGCGCGAGCGTGATCGCCGCGAAGAAGCCGTAGACCACCGTCGGCACCCCGGCGAGGATCTCCAGAAGCGGCTTCGCGACCGCGCGCACCCGCTTCGGCGCGAAATCCGACAGGTAGATCGCCGAGAAGAGCCCGATCGGCACCGCCACCAGCATGGCGATCGCCGTGATCAGCAGCGTGCCCGCGAAAAGCGGCAGCGCGCCCACCTTGTCGGGGTCCATCTGCCCCTCGAAGACGCCCGACAGCGGGCTCCAGGTCGCGCCGAGGATGAACTTGTCGATGCGCCAGTCGATCATCCCGAAGAAGCGCACCGTCTCGAAAATGAGCGACAGGACGATGCCGACGGTCGTCAGGATGGCGATGGTCGCCATGGCGAGCAGGATGTTCAGCATGATCCGCTCGGCCCGGTTGCGCGCCCGCCAGCCGGCCGACACCCGCCCGTAGGTGATGCGCGCCGCCACCGCCGCGCCGCCGACGCTCAGCGCGATCACGACCCAGTTGCGCGTCGCGCTCATCCAGTCGTAGGCGGCCGCGATCTGGTCGCGCAGCACACCCCCGCGCGAAGACATGCGCCCCTCGGCGAGCGCCTTGGCGTCCGACAGCAGGAGCTGACGTTCGAGCGGCGCCATACTCGGGCGCGCCGCCTCGATCCGGCCCATGAGCACGCGGTCGATCAGCCAGTCGCCGAGCGTCGCGCTCACCAGAAGCGCCCCGATCCCCGCGAGCGCCACCCAGAGCAGGCTGTAGAGCCCGTGAAACACGGGCCGCGAGTGCAGGACGCCCGCGCGGCCGCCCGCGATGGCGAGGGCCTTGCGCTGCGCCATGAAATGGGACGCGAGCGCGATCAGAAGGACGACGGCGAAGAGGGTCAGGGACATCAGCGGCACCGGTGAAACAATCGCGCCGGACCCTGCTTCGGTCCGGCGAAACCGGGGGCGTCGCCGCCCCCGGCCGCATCGCGCATGGCGATCAGTAGGTCTCGGGCGTCAGGCCCGGAAGCGTCTCGATGGCCTCGAGGTTGGCCTCCTGCCCGTCCTCGGAGACCGGGATCATGCCGAGATCGACGAGGTAGCCGTCCGGCCCCTGCGCCGCGACGAACTCGCGGGCGTACTCCTTGACGCCCGGGATCACGCCGACGTGGTCGTGCTTGATGTAGAAGAACATCGAGCGCGACACTTCGTATTCGCCGCTTGCGATGGCGTCGAAGGTCGGCATGACGCCGTTGATCTCCACGCCCTTCAGGCTGTCGCGGTTCTGGTCGAGGAAGGAGAAGCCGAAGACGCCCACCGCGCGGTCGTTCGCTTCCAGCTTCGAGACGATCAGGTTGTCGTTCTCGCCGGCCTCGACGTAGGGGCCGTCCTCGCGGATCTCCATGCCGGCGCCTTCGCAGTCCTCGCCGCCTGCCTGCTCACAGCCCTTCTCCATGACCAGTTCCTCGAACGAGTCACGGGTGCCGGAGGTCGGCGGCGGGCCCAGAACCTCGATCTCGACGGCGGGCAGCGCCGGGTCGACCTCGTCCCAGGTGGTGGGCCGCGGGCCCTCGGCGGCCAGGGCCTGCCAGACCTGCGCCTTGGTCAGTTGCAGGTCCGGGCCGGAGGCGGCGTTCGCCATCACGAGGCCGTCGTAGCCCGCGAGGACCTCGGTGAACTCGACACCGTTCTCGAGGCAGGTCTCGACCTCGGACATCTTCACCCGGCGCGAGGCGTTGGTGACGTCCGGATGCTCGACGCCGACGCCGGCGCAGAACAGCTTCAGGCCGCCGCCCGACCCGGTCGATTCGATGATCGGCGTGGCGAAATCGGTCGTGTTGCCGAACTCCTCGGCCACGGCCGTGGCGAAGGGGAACACGGTGGACGAGCCGACGATGCGGATCTGCGTACGATCCTGCGCGGCGACCGCGGTGGCCGACACGGCGGCCAGCGCCAGCGCGGAGGCGGACAGTTTCACGAAACTCATGGATTACTCCCAGGTTCTGTTGAGGACCGCGGCAGCGCGATCTCGTGACGCCGCCTAGGCCGCGCACGCTATGCTTTTGTGACGGCGATGTAACAGTTTTACGACATGTCTAGTTTCCGGGCGCGGCGCACCGCCCTTCCGTGGCGTAAGATCGCCGCTGCACCGCCGCGCCACGGCGGTGTCCCGCCCGCACCGCCGCGCTCGGGCGCCCTCCGGTCCTTCTTCTTGGCGAAAATATCCCGGGGGTGAGGCCCGCAAGGGCCGAGGGGGCAGCGCCCCCTTCGCACCGACGACGCCGGGCACCCGGCCCGGCCGCGCACCGCGCGGCCATGCATCGCCGAAACACCGCAGCCTGCGCCCCTCGCAGCGCGCGGCGCCGCGCGCCGCCCGGCTCAGTCCACCGGCAGCACGACGCTGAAGGTGCTCCCCTCGCCCGGCGTGCTGTCGATTCGCATGCGCCCGCGGTGGCGGTTCACGATGTGCTTGACGATGGCGAGGCCGAGCCCGGTGCCCCCCATCTCGCGCGAGCGGTGGCTGTCCACCCGGTAGAATCGCTCCGTCAGCCGCGGCAGGTGAATCTCCGGGATGCCGGGCCCGGTATCGGCGACGCGCACCCGCACGCCGGTCGCGCGCAGCCGCGGCTCGTAGGCCGGCGCGTCCATCGCCACGCGCACCTCCGCGCCCGCGCCGCCGTATTTGATCGCGTTCTCGACGAGGTTTGAAAACACCTGCCGGAGCTGGTCCGCGTCGCCCGGCACCAGCGGGCCGTCGGTCTCCTCGGGCAGCGCGTCGATCAGCGTCACGCCGGCCTCGGAGGCCAGCGGCGCGAGGCCCGCGACGCTCGCCCTGAGGAGCGCGCCGAGCTCCACCCGCTCGGCCGGGCGCATGCGCTCGTCCGCCTCGACCCGGCTCAGCGACAGGAGATCGCCCACCAGCCGGTTCATCCGGCTCGCCTCCGCCTCCATGATCGAGAGGAACCGCTCGGCCGCCGCCGGATCCTCGCGCGCCGGCCCCTTCAGCGTCTCGATGAAGCCCATGAGCGCGGTGAGCGGCGTGCGCAGCTCGTGGCTGACGTTGGCCACGAAATCGCGCCGCATCTGCCCGGCCTTCTCCACCGGCGTGACGTCCTCGAAGACGACGAGCACGCCGCGCCCATGCAAGGCCCCGTCGCGCAGCCGCGCCGGCCCGATCGAGACCCGGAAGGCGAGGTCCTGCCCCCGGTCGTGGGTCAGGAAATCCGCCGTGCGGCGCTCCCCGTCGCGCAGGCTCGCCTCGATCGCGTCGAGAAGCGCGGGCTGGCGCAGCGCGGTGATGAAATGCCGCCCCTCGGTGCCCTCGCCGAAGAGGCGCACCGCGTCGGCGTTCGCCGCCTCGATACGCTCGTTCGGCCCGACGGCGAGCGCGGGCATCGGCAGGGCGGCGACCAGAGAGGCGACGACGGGGTGCGACATGATGCGGGACGGGGTCCTCCGGCGGGCCGGCGGCCCGGGCGGCGCGACAGTTCCAGAGCGCCGCGCAGTTGTAAAGCCGCGCTCAGCCGGCGGCGGCCCGCGCCGCCTCCGCCCCCGCCGCGAGCGCCGCGAAGAGCGCCTCCTCCGGCTCGAGCCCGACCGACAGCCGGAAGGTGCCCTCGCCGATGCCGAGCGCCGCGCGCGCGGCCGCGTCGAGCCCGCGGTGCGAGGAACTCGCCGGGTGCGAGAGCGTGCTGCCCGCGTCCCCGAGCGTGGGCGCCATCGGCAGCCCCGCCTCGCCCGCCGCGCGCGCGAAGGCGTCCGCGCCCGCGCGCCCGCCGGCCACCTCGAAGGTGACCATGTTGCAGCCCCGCGCGCCCAGAAGCGCCGCGGCCCGCGCCCGGTCCGGGTGATCGGCGCTGAGCGGATAGCGCAGCCCGCCGACCCCCGGCAGATCGCCCAGCCGCTCCGCGAGCGCCGCCGCCGTCGCCTCCGCCCGGTCGTAGCGCAGCTCGAAGGTCAGGAGCCCGCGCTCGGCGAGCCAGCAGTCGAAGGGGCTCGCCGTCAGGCCCATCGTCACCGCGAAGCTCTCCATCCGCGCGAGGAGCGCCGCGTCGCGCGCGCCCACCCAGCCGAGGGTCGCGTCGGCATGCCCCGACAGAAGCTTCGTCACCGAATGGATCACGATGTCCGCGCCGTGCTCGACGGCCCGGAGCGCCCGCGGCGTGGTGAAGGTCCCGTCCACGGCGAGCAGGATCCCCCGCGCCTGCGCGAGTTCCGCGATCCCCTCCAGATCCGCCACCCGCAGCATCGGGTTGGAGACCGTCTCGATCAGGATCATGCGCGTCTCGGGGCGCAGCGCCGCCGCGACCGCACCGGCCTCCGTCGCGTCGGCGAGGCTCGTGGCGATCCCGAGCCGCGGCAACTCCTCGCGCATCAGGCGCAGCGAGCGACCGTAAAGCTGATCGCCCCCCACCACGTGATCGCCCGCACGGAGAAGCCCCATCAGCGCCGAGGCCACCGCCGCCATGCCCGAGCCGGTGACGAGCCCGCCCGCGCAGCCTTCCATCGTCGCGATCCGCGCGGCGAGCGCCGCGGCGTTCGGATGCCCCTCGCGCGCATAGGTGTGCCCCGCGGCCCGCCCCTCGTACTGCGCGTCGAGCGCCGAGGGGCTCTCGGCGGCATAGACCACCGAGGGCTGGATCGGCGCCGCCACCGGCGCGCTCACGCCCGTCGTCACCGCCTCGGGCCGCATCAGGCTCGGTTTCTGTTCCGCCATCGCCGCACGCACCGGGGCGCGCCCCGGCCCTTCTTCTTGGTCCAAATATCCTCGGGGGGTGAGGCGGCGAAAGCCGCCGAGGGGGGCCGACGGCCCCCCTGCCCCGTGAGCCGCTCAGAGCGGCGCGAGCCCGTCCCGGAACCGCCGCATGTTCGCCTGGTAGCTCTCGGCGGAGGCGCGCAGCCCCGCGATCGCCGCCGCGTCGAGCGCGCGCACCACCTTGCCCGGCGCGCCCATCACGAGGCTCCCGTCGGGGATCTCCTTGCCCTCCGTGACCAGCGCGCCCGCGCCGATCAGGCAGTTCCTGCCGATCTTCGCGCCGTTCAGAACGATCGCGCCCATGCCGATGAGCGTGTTCTCCCCGATCGTGCAGCCGTGCAGCATCACCTTGTGCCCGATGGTGCAGCCCGCGCCGATGGTCAGCGGATAGCCCATGTCGGTGTGGGCGACGCAGTTCTCCTGAACGTTGGCGCCGGCGCCCACGGTGATCGGCTCGTTGTCGCCCCGGAGCGTGCAGCCGAACCAGACCGAGGCGGCCTCTTCCACGATCACGCGGCCGATCACGTTGGCGTCGGGCGCGATCCAGCTGTCGTCGGCGATCTCGGGGCGGACCCCGTCGAGGGCGTAGAGGGTCATGGCATCTCCTCGAATTCGGCCTGCAGGTGGCGGACGTGGTCGGTCAGCCCCGGCTGCTGCAGCCGGCGCAGCCGGGTGGCGGTGACGATCACGCGCAGCTTCTCCTCGGTCGCGTCGAGATCGTCGTTGACGAGGACGAAGTCGTAGCCGTCCCAATGGCTGATCTCGTCCCAGCTCTTCTGCATGCGCCGGGCGATGGTCTCCGGCGTGTCCTTGGCGCGCGTCTCGAGCCGGCGGCGCAGCTCGAGGATCGAGGGCGGCAGCAGGAAGATCGAGAGCGTGTGCAGCCCCAGCGCCGAGTTGCGGATCTGCTGCGCGCCCTGCCAGTCGATGTCGAAGAGCACGTCGCGCCCGCTCTCGATCGCCTCCTCCACGGCGCCGCGCGGCGAGCCGTAGAAATGACCGAAGACATGCGCGTGCTCCAGCATCTCTCCGGCCGCGACCTGCGCCTTGAAGCCGGCCTCGTCGAGGAAGTGATAATCCGCGCCGTCCACCTCGCCCGGGCGCGGCGGGCGCGTGGTCGCCGAGACCGAGAAGACGATCGACGGGTCCCAGGCGCGCAGGCGCTGCGCCAGCGTCGATTTCCCCGCGCCCGAGGGCGAGGAGAGGATAATCAGAAGGCCGCGCCGCGTCGCCATGTCGTCACTCCACGTTCTGCACCTGCTCGCGCATCCGGTCCACCGCGGCCTTCATCTCGAGGCCGATCCGCGTGAGCGCGGTGTCGCCGGATTTGGAACAGAGGGTGTTCGCTTCACGGGTGAATTCCTGCGTCAGGAAGTCGAGCCGCCGGCCGACCGCGCCGCCCTCGTCCAGAAGCGCGCGCGCCTGCGCCACATGCGCGGCGAGCCGGTCGAGCTCCTCAGCGACGTCGGCCTTCACCGCGATCAGCGCGAGCTCCTGCGCGAGCCGGGCCGCGTCCACCTCGACCGCCGCGCGCACGCGGTCGAGCGCGGCGCGCAGCGCCTCCGCCGCGGCGGCCTCGCGGTCGCCGGCGGCCGCCGCGGCCGCACCCGTCAGCCGCTCGATCGTGTCGATCTCGCGCCGGAGCGCCGGGGCGAGCGCCCGGCCCTCGGCCTCCCGGCTCTCGAGGAAGGCGGCGAGCACCGGCTCGAAATCGGCGAGAAGCGCCGCGCGGAGCGCCTCCGGCACCGCCTCGGCGGCCGCGTCGGACAGCACGCCGCCCATCGAAAGGAGATCCGTCGCCCGCACCGGCGCGAGCGCCACGCCGGCCACCGCCGCGCGCGCCTCGACCTCGGCCACCGCGCCGAGCGCGGCGTCGAGCCGGGTCGCGTCGATCGCCGGCCCGGCGGCCGCGCCGTCCGGCACGAGGCGCAGCGAGAGCGTCACGCTCCCCCGCGCGAGGGCCGCGCCGAGCCGCGCGCGCAGCGCCGCCTCGAGGCCGGGCACGCCCTCGGGCAGCCGCATCCGCAGGTCGAGCCCGCGCGCGTTCACGGCGCGCAGCTCCCAGCTCCACCCGTGGCCCTCAGCGGCCCCGCGCCCCGTGGCGATCCCCGTCATGGAGCGGATCACGCGCTCTCCTCCCCCGGTCTCGGCCGCGTCAGCTACGCCAACGGAGGCGGCCGGGGCAACCCCGGTTAACCAGAGCTTCCGATTTCCGCTCCAATTTCCCGAAAACCGTGCGAAGTTAAGGTTCGGGTAACCGAACTGAACATAGGCTTGCCACGCGGGCGCGGCGGCGCGCCGGAGGGACAGGATCGAGAGCGTGCGCCACCGGACGCCCGCGGGCCGGCCCGCGGAGCGCCAGGCGCGTCCATCGCGAGCAGGGTGATCGACATGGCGGATTTCACGGCGGCGCGCCGCTTCCGCGCCGGGGGACTGGTGGAAAGCTACTGGGAGGCGCTGCGCGCCGGCCGCCCCGCCCCCGCGCGCGCCGAACTCGACCCGCGCGGCATGGAGGAGGCGCTCGAATACGCCTTCTTGCTCGAGCGCGACGCGCCCCGCACGAGCCGCCTCCGGATCGCGGGGCGCCATCTCTGCGACCTCGCCGGCGACGAAATGCGCGGCGCGCCGCTCTCGCTGCTCTTTCGCCTCGAAAGCCGGGCGGCGCTCGGCGCGGCCCTCGCCGGGACATGCGACGGCCCGGCGGTGGCGACGGCGACGCTCGCGGCGGCGGCGAGCTTCGAGCGCCCCGCGCTGGAGGGGCGGCTCCTGCTGCTGCCGCTCGCCGACGCGGCGGGCTGCCTGACCCGGGTCCTCGGCTGCCTCGAGACGATTGGGCCGCTCGGCCGCGCGCCGCGCCAGCTGTCGATCGCGGAGGTCCGCACGCGCCCGATCCGCACCAGCGCCGGGGCGGCACAGGCCGTCCCGGCGCCCGGCTTCGCGGAGCCCGGGCAACCCTTCGCGGGGCCCGGCCCCGGCCGGCGGCCCCACCTCCGCCTCGTGAAATCGGGGGACGACGGGTGACGCCGGGCGCAAGGGCCTTGCAAGGCCCTTGCGCGCCCACCGCCGCCGTCGCTCAGACGGCCTGACGCTGCGCCGGGTCGCGCCGTTGGGCGAGCTCTTCCGACACGAGGAAGGCGAGCTCGAGCGCCTGGCTCGCGTTGAGCCGCGGGTCGCAGGCGGTGTGATAGCGCGAGTGCAGGTCGGCCTCGGTCACCGCGCGCACGCCGCCGGTGCATTCGGTCACGTCCTGCCCCGTCATCTCGAAGTGCACGCCGCCGGGGATCGTGCCCTCCGCCGCGTGGACGGCGAAGAACTCCCGCACCTCGCGCAGCACCGCGTCGAAGGGGCGGGTCTTGTAGCCGCTCTCGGACTTGACCGTGTTGCCGTGCATCGGATCGCAGACCCAGAGGACATCGGCGCCCTCCTCCTCGACGGCGCGGATGAGCTTCGGCAGGTGCTCGCCCGCCTTGCCGGCGCCGAAGCGCGCGATCAGCGTGAGCCGTCCCGCCTCGTTCCCGGGGTTGAGGGTGGCGATCAGGCGCTTCAGGTCGTCCACCTCCATGCTCGGCCCGCACTTGAGGCCGATCGGGTTCATCACGCCGCGCGCGAACTCGACATGCGCGCCGTCGGGCTGGCGCGTGCGGTCGCCGATCCAGATCATGTGACCGGAGCCCGCGAGCCACTTGCCGGAGGTCGAATCCTGCCGGCAGAGCGCCTCCTCGTACTCCAGCAGAAGCGCCTCGTGGCTCGTGTAGAACTCCACGCTTTCGAGCGTGTGCGCCTGATCGCCGGTGACGCCCGCGGCCTTGATGAAGTCGAGCGTGTCCGAGATGCGCGCCGCCATCGCGCGGTAGCGCGCGGCCTTCTCGCTTTCCGTGAAGCCGAGCGTCCACTGGTGCACCTGGTGGACGTCAGCGTAGCCGCCCGTCGAGAAGGCGCGCAAGAGGTTCAGCGTCGCCGCGGCCTGCGTGTAGGCCTGCAGCATGCGGGTCGGATCGGGCGCGCGCGCCGCCTCGGTGAAGGCGAGGTCGTTGACGATGTCGCCGCGGTAGGCGGGGAGTTCCACGCCGTCCACCACCTCCACCGGGGAGGAGCGCGGCTTGGCGAACTGACCCGCCATGCGGCCGACCTTCACCACCGGGACCTTCGCGGCGTAGGTGAGCACGACCGCCATCTGCAGAAGCACCTTGAAGGTGTCGCGGATGGTGTCGGCGCTGAACTGCTCGAAGCTCTCGGCGCAGTCGCCGCCCTGCAGGAGGAACGCCTCGCCCCGCGCCGCCTGGCCGAGCTGCGCCTTCAGCCGGCGCGCCTCGCCCGCGAAGACGAGCGGCGGATACTTGGCGAGCTGCGCCTCGGCGGCCGCGAGCGCGCCCGCGTCCGGCCAGTCCGGCATCTGCACCCGGGGCCTGTCGCGCCAGCCGGTTTTCACCCAGTCGCTCATCGTCGTCCTCCCGCGGCTCGGGCCGCCGTCGTCTCGGGGCCTCGTCACCTCGGGCGCCCGTCATCTCGGGGCATCGTCATACAGCCGGACGCGCCCGGTTTCCAGCGCGGATTGGACGGCGGGGCGCCGCTTTCGGCAGCCCCGGCGCAGGGGCGCGGCCCGCGGCGCCCCGCCGCGACGGCTCAAGCGCCAGCGAGCTTCTTCAGCCGGTTCTCGCGGAGGCGCTCGAAATCCTCGCCCGCGTGATAGCTCGAGCGCGTCAGCGGCGTCGCCGAGACCATGAGGAAGCCCTTGCCCCAGGCAGCCTTCTCGTAGGCGGCGAATTCCTCGGGCGTGACGTAGCGATCGACGGCGTGGTGGCGCGACGTCGGTTGCAGATACTGCCCGATGGTCAGGAAATCCACGTCGGCCGAGCGCATGTCGTCCATGACCTGCAGCACCTGCTCGCGCGTCTCGCCGAGCCCGGCCATCAGCCCCGACTTGGTGAAGATCTCCGGGTCGAGCTCCTTCACCCGCTGGAGAAGGCGCAGCGAATGGAAGTAGCGCGCGCCCGGCCGCACCTCGGTGTAGAGGCCCGGCACCGTCTCGAGGTTGTGGTTGAAGACGTCCGGCTTCGCCGCCACGACCGTCTCGAGCGCCTCCGGCGGGCAGCGCAGGAAATCGGGCGTCAGGATCTCGATCGTTGTGCCCGGCGCGCGGTGACGGATGGCGCGGATGGTGCGCGCGAAATGCTCGGCGCCGCCGTCCTCGAGGTCGTCGCGGTCCACGCTGGTGATGACCACGTGGTTGAGGCCCAGCTTCTGCACCGCGTCGGCCACGCGCCCCGGCTCGAAGACGTCGAGCGCGTCGGGCCGGCCGGTGGCCACGTTGCAGAAGGTGCAGCCGCGGGTGCAGACCTCGCCCATGATCATCATGGTCGCGTGCCCCTGAGCCCAGCATTCGCCCACGTTGGGGCAGCCCGCCTCCTCGCAGACGGTGGTGAGCTTGTTCTCGCGCACCACGTCGCGGGTTTCCTTGTAGCCCTTGCTTGCCGGGGCCTTGACCCGGATCCAGTCGGGCTTGCGCAGCCGCGGCGTTTCGGGGCGGTGGGCTTTCTCCGGGTGGCGGAGGGCGGGGTCGCTGAGATCACGCATCTCGGGCATCGCTCCTGTGTGTCCGGCCACGATGTAGCATGCGGGAGGCGGGCCGTCACCCTCGCCCCGCGCATCCCCGCCTTGCGACGCCTCAGCCGATGAGCGGCCCGCCCGGCCCCAGCGTCGCGTCGTAATGGCGCTTGAGGCGCTGGAGCGCGATGCGCAGCACGATCTTGCCCGAGCGCGCGGACCATCCCATGCGCCGCTCGGCGCTCTCCAGCCCCTCGAGGTAGCAGCAGCACCGCAGCGCCACGTCGCCGAGACCCGGACCGAGCTCGGCGAGCGCCGCCTGCACGCGACGCCGCGCCGCGGCCGGGCCGCGCGCGGGCGCGTCGCCCTCCGCGGCCCCGGCCTCGGCCCCGGCGGTCAGGAAACGGTCCCAGTCCTGCGTCACCGCGGGGCCGAGCTGGGCGATCTCGAAATCCTCGCGCAGCCGCTCTCCCGCGCGCACGAGCGCCGGCGCGAGAAAGGGCCGCCCCTCCGCGTCGCGCCGCCGCGCGAGCGCCTGCAGGGGCGAGTCCGCCGGCCCGTAGCGCGGCGCGCGCGGCGCGGGCTCCGCGCCCTCGAACCGCGCCGGCGCCTCGGCGAAGCCCCCTCCCCCGGTGCCGAGCGCGGCGCGCCCCGCCCCAGTGATCGCGTATTGCGCCACGCGCCCGCCCTTGCGGCAGGCGATCCAGTCCTTGAGCGCCATCGCCTGTGCGAGCGCCGCGTCGAGCACCGCGGTGCGTTCGCGCGCACCCTCGGCGTCCTCGCGCACGACGACGGCCTTTTCCATCCCCTCGGCCACGGCGAGCACCGCGCCCGGCTCGCAGAGGCGGCGCAGCACCGCCTCGGCCTCCGGGTCGAGCCGCGCGGGAAGCCCCGCGCCGTCGTGCCCCACCAGCCGGCGCAGCGCCGCGTCCACCAGCGGATCGTCGCGCCGCGCCTCGATCTTGCGGATCTGGCGCATCACGGTGGAGGCGTGACACCCCGCCCGCCGCGCGAGCTGCCGGATGGGCAGCCCCGCCTCGGTATGCTGTACGTAATGACGCGCCGCGGTCGGCACCCACTCGGGCAGCCCGGCGCCGCCCGCGCGCACCCCTTGCATCCCCATGACCCCTCCCCTGGGCGCGCGCCACGCCGGGCGCGCCACGCATCCGCAGAGTTAAGGAACATCTGAAAA
>NZ_QOHR01000019.1 GCF_003385555.1 Rhodosalinus sediminis
TGCCCAAGGGCCTTCGAAGGCCCTTGGTCCGTCTTACTCTCGCCCGAAAGCGCGGCTAGGCTGGCGCGCGAGACGGAGAGAGCCGCATGAGCGCGAGCAACGAGCGACAGGTGCGCCGGCGCCGGGTGGTCTACATCCCGGGCTACGACCCCTTTCCGCCACGCCGCTACCGCGAACTCTACCGCCGCGAGGCCGCCGCGCAGGCGGCGGTCTCCGGCCACGAGATCGCCGTCGCCCCGGGCGCGGCGCGCACGGGCTGGCGCGTGGACGCGCGCATCGAGGGCGCGGAGGTCCGGGCGGAGATCGAGGTCCTCGTCTGGTCCGACATCGTGCGCGCGAGCATGGGCAAGGGCATCGCCGCGACCTACGCGCAGCTCCTGCGCACGGCCTGGACCTACGCGCGCACGGGCGCGCTCAGGCGGCTGATGCGGCTCCGCAAGGGGCCGGTGATCGCCACGTTCTACCCGGTCGCGGTGCTCCTGGGCCAGCTCGCGCTCGCGCTGCTCGCCGCCCGGGCCGCCGGCGCGGCGGCCGCGGCGCTCGTCCACCCCTGGGCCGCGCCCCTCGGCCTCGCCGTGGTCTGGCCGGTGCTGGCGTGGTTCCGCCGTCAAGACGGGCGGCTCTTCGCCTATTACCTGATGCACGACTATGCCTTCTCGGCCGCCTGGGGCGGCGCCAATCCGCCCGCGCTCGAGGCCCGGCTGGACGCCTTCGCCGACCGCATCGCCGAAGCGCTCGCCGGCGACCGGGACGGTGCGCCCGACGAGGTGCTCGTCGTCGGGCACTCCTCGGGCGCGCATCTCGCGGTCTCGGTGCTCGCCGATCTCCTGCGCGCGGGGCGCGTGCCGGCCGACGGCCCGGCGCTCGGGCTGCTGACGCTCGGGCAGGTGGTGCCGATGATGTCCTTCCTGCCGGGGGCGGCGCGGCTGCGCGCGGATCTCGCCCTGCTGTCCGAACAGGACGCCGTCGCCTGGGTGGACGTGAGCGCGCCGGGCGACGGCTGCGCCTTCGCGCTCTGCGATCCGGTCGCCGTCTCGGGTGTCGCGGGGCCCGCGAAGCGCTGGCCGCTGGTGATCTCGGCAGCCTTCACGCGCACGCTGTCGCCCGCGCGGTGGCGGGCGCTCCGGTGGCGCTTCTTCCGGCTGCACTTCCAGTATCTCTGCGCCTTCGACCGGGCCGGCGACTACGACTATTTCCGCATCACCGCCGGGCCGCGCACGCTCGCGGCGCGCTTCGCGGGTCGGCGGCCCTCGCGCTCGCGGATCGAGCGGGCGCTCTCCGGCCACACGAGCCGCGCGGCATGATCCCGCCGAAGCCCACGCCCCGGGCCGAGCGCGTCTCGCTCTGGCGCTACATGCGGCTCTTCCGGGCCGATATCCTCTCGGCCCAGCCCGCGCGGCTCTATCGCGCGTGGATGGCGGAGTTCCGCACGCCCTTCTTCCGCTCCTACCTCGTCAACCAGCCCGATCTCGTCGCCCGCGTGCTGAAGGAGCGGCCCGACGACTTCCCGAAGTCGGACCGCATCTCGGAGGGGCTGCGCCCGCTCCTCGGCGAGTCGGTCTTCCTGACGAACGGCGAGACGTGGAAGCGCCAGCGCCGGATCATCGATCCCGCCTTCGAGGGCGGGCGGCTCAAGGACACCTTCCCGGCGATGTGGGACGCGGCGGAGGCGGCGGCGGCGCGGCTCGCCGCGCGGACCGGCGAGGCGGTCGAGATCGAGGAACAGACGAGCCACGCCGCGGCCGACGTGATCTTCCGCACGCTCTTCTCGATCCCGATCGAGCACCGCATCGCGGCGGAGGTCTTTCACGAATTCCGCGCCTACCAGCGCACGCAGCCGATCCTGAACGCCGCCGCCTTCGTGCCGCTGCCGCGCTGGCTACCGCGCGGGCACCGGCGGCGCACGCGGGCCGCGGCGCGGCGCATCCGAGGGCTGATCACCGAGCTCACCGCCGCGCGGATGGCGGAGATCGCAAGGGGCGGCGCGCCGGACGACCTCGCCACCAAGATCATGACGACCCGCGACCCGGAGACGGGCGAGACCTTCAGCACCCGGGAGATGGTCGATCAGGTGGCGATCTTCTTCCTCGCGGGGCACGAAACCTCGGCCTCCGCGCTCGCCTGGACGCTCTACCTGATGGCGCTCTACCCCGAGTGGCAGGACCGGGTCGCGGCGGAGGCGGAGGCCCATCTCGCGCCGGATTTCGCCTGCGTGCCCCGGCTGCGCGTGGTACGCGACGTCTTCCGCGAGGCGCTGCGGCTCTACCCCCCGGTGCCGATGATGGTGCGCGAGGCGACGCGGGCGGAGCGCTTCCGCGACCGCGACCTCACCCCCGGCGCGCAGGTGGTGCTTTCGCCGTGGCATCAGCACCGCCACACCCGCCTCTGGGAGAACCCGGACGGCTTCGACCCGGCCCGCTGGGAGACGGAGGCCGGCCGCGCCTGCGCGCGGGAGGCCTACATGCCCTTCTCCGCCGGCCCGCGCGTCTGCACGGGCGCCGGCTTCGCCATGGTCGAGGGGGTGCTCCTGCTGTCGCGGCTCCTGCGCGACCTGCGGGTGGAGCTCACCGACCGCCCGCCGCCGGTGCCGGTGGCGCATCTGACGGTGCGGTCGAAGGACGGGATCTGGCTGCGGTTGCGCGCGCGGCGCAGCATGTCATAGCGCGCCATCGCGCAGCCTCCCTGCCGAGCGCCACTTGTGACGGGGCCTGACGGGCGCCGGCAAGGGGGCCGGCGGCCGGTCTCTGTTGCAACCGGGGCGATCGACACCGGCTCCGGCGCGCGGCGCTCGGGCGGCCACGACGCGGGACGAGCCCTGTCGGCCCGTCACCGGCGGCCACCCCGGCTGAAGAAAATCCCCGCCGCACGGGCACCCTGTGGGCCCCTCAGAAGGGGTGCGCCCGCCCGTCCCAGGTCTCGAAGCGGCCGGTCGTGGCCAGGTCGAGCGCGTCGATCCGGTCGGCGAGGCCCGCCGCGGCGGTCTCCGCGTCGATCTCGGCCGCGGCGCCGCCCATGTCGGTGCGCACCCAGCCGGGGTGATAGATGCCGACGGCGATGCCCTCGGCGGCGAGATCGGCGGCGAGGTTGCGCCCGAGGTTGATCGCGGCGGCCTTGGAGGCGCGGTAGATGTAGCTGCCGCCCGGCGCGCGCGCGCTCGAGCCCATCTGGCTCGCCATCACGGCGATGCGGGGGCGCGCGGCCAGACGCAGGGACGGCAAGAGCGCCTCGACCGTCAGGAAGACGCCGGTGACGTTCGTGGCGAAGACCTCGGCCCACATCTCGGGCGGGTAACCGCTCTCGAGCCGCGCGCCCTTGTCGGGGTAGATGCCGGCGTTGCAGACGAGGCAGTCCACCGCCTGCCCCGAGAGCGCGGCGCCGAGGGCGCGCATCTCCTCCGGCCGGGTGACGTCGAGGCGGACGAGGCCGGGCGCCGGCGCCCGCGCGGTGCCCGTGACGGCCCAGCCGCGCCGGGAGAGTTCGTCCGAGAGCGCGGCGCCGATGCCCCGGCGCGCGCCGGTGACGACGGCCTGCGGCGCGGGCATCTCAGTTGCTCTTGATGTCGGGGTCGAACGGCAGGGGCGCGATCGGCACGCCCTCCTCGGCGAGCTGGCGCGCCTCTTCGGGCTTCGCCTGCCCGTGGATCGGCCGCGCCTCCGCCGCGCCGGCGTGCATCTCCCGCGCTCGGCGGGCGAAATCCTGCCCGACGTTTTCGGAGTGCGTTTCGATGAAGGCCCGCACCCGCTGCAGCGCCTGCTCGGCCGGGTTGGCGGGCGTCGAGAGCGGGCGCTCCTCCGCCCTGACGGGCGTGTCGTCGCGCGCGCAGGGGGCCTGTGGCGCGCTCTCCGCGCTGACGTGCGGCGCCATCAGGTCCTTCTCGACCCGGGCCTCACCGCAGACCGCGCAGGCCAGCATGCCGGAGGCCTGCAAGGTGTCGAAGGCCGCGCCGGACTGAAACCAGCTTTCGAAGCGGTGGCCGTTGGCGCATTTGAGGGCATAGCGGATCATCGGGGTGCTCGATGCGATGTACCAGAGTAATGAAAATATGCGTTTCCGCCGCGGACGCAACCTCCGGGCGTCAGCGCGGCGCCTCGGGCAGGAGCGCGGCGAGCGCGGCCTGCAGCGCGTCCCACCCTGCGGCGTCGTCGAGCGCCCGGGCCGCCGCGCGCCCCGCCCGCGCCTGTTCCTCCGGCTCGCCCAGCGCCGCGAGGGCGGCGGCGAGCGTCGCGCCGTCGCGCACGCAGGCGGCGGCGCCCGCCGCGTCGAGGCGCGCGTAGGCGGCGCGGAAGTTCGCGACCTCCGGCCCGTGGATCAGCGCGCAGCCGAAGGCCGCGGGCTCGTAGGGCGTATGCCCGCCGCGCGGCACGAGCGAGCCCGCCACGAAGACGCGCCCGGCCAGCGCGTACCACCGCGGCATCTCGCCCAGCGTGTCGGCGAGCAGCACCTCCGCCCCGGCCTCGCCCCGGCTGCGGCGCGCCACCGTCAGCCCGGCCGCCGCGAGCCGCTCCGCGATCGCCTCGGCGCGCGCCGGGTGGCGCGGCGCGAGGATCAGGCGCAGGCCCGGCTCGCGCTCCCGCGCGGCGCGATGGGCGGCGATCACCGTCTCCTCCTCGCCCTCGTGGGTGGAGGCGGCGAGCCACGTTTGCGCACGGGGATAGGCCTCGGCGAGCGCGGGCTCGGGGGAGAGGTCGGGCGGCGTGTAGAGCGCCTTCAGGTCGCAGACCGGGCCGAGACGCTCCGGCGGAAGGCCGAGCGCCACCAGCCGGCCGCCGCTGTCGGCATCCTGCGGCGCGGCGTGGGCGATCCGGCCGAAGGTGGCGCGCGCGAGCCCCGGCACCCGCCCCCAGGCCCGCGCGCTGCCCGCCGAGAGCCGCGCGCCGAGCACGGCGACCGGCACGCCGCACGCGGCGCAGGCGGCGATGCGGTTGGGCCAGAGCTCGGATTCGAGCGTCAGGTGCAGCCGCACGTCGTGCGCCGCGATCAGCCGCGCCGCCGCCCGGCGCAGGTCGAGCGGCGCGACCTGCGCCGGCAGGCCCCAGCCGGCGGCGAGGTCGCGGCCCGTCACGCTGTTCGTCGTCACGAGCCAGCCCAGATCGGGCCGCGCCGCCGAAAGCGCGTCGATCACCGGGCGCGCCGAGGCGAGCTCCCCGTTCGAGGCCGCGTGGAGCCAGATCGTCGGCCGCCGCACAGCGGGCCCCGGCGCGAGGCCCAGCCGCGCGCCCAACGCCGCGCCGTCCTCGCGCCCGCGCAGGCGGCGCAAAAGGGCCGCCGCGACGACGAGCGGCGCGAGTAGCGCGAGCACGAGGCGATAGAGCAGCATCGTCCCTGCGTAGTGGCGCCCCCTGCCCGCTGCAAGCGCCCCCTTGCGCGGCGCGCGCGGCTTGCCTAAGGGGCGGCGACTCCGACCCGAGGCAGGCCAGAATGTCCGTGCTCGTGATGAAATTCGGCGGCACCTCCGTCGCCACGCTCGACCGCATCCGCCGCGCCGCCAAACGCGTCGGCCGCGAGGTCGCGAACGGGCACCGGGTGATCGTCATCGTCTCGGCGATGTCGGGCAAGACGAACGAGCTCGTCGGCTACGTCAACGAGACCTCGCCGCTCTACGACGCGCGCGAATACGACGCGGTGGTGAGCTCGGGCGAGAACGTCACCGCCGGGCTCATGGCGCTGACCCTTCAGGAAATGGATATTCCCGCCCGCAGCTGGCAGGGCTGGCAGGTGCCGGTGCGCACCACGTCCGCCCACGGCGCCGCGCGGATCGAGGAGATCCCGGACGACAACATCCGCCGCAAGTTCGACGAGGGGATGAAGGTCGCCGTGGTCGCGGGCTTTCAGGGGGTGAGCCCCGAGGGCCGGATCACGACGCTCGGCCGGGGCGGCAGCGACACCACCGCGGTCGCCTTCGCCGCCGCCTTCGACGCGGTGCGCTGCGACATCTACACCGACGTCGACGGTGTCTATACCACCGACCCGCGCATCTCGGAGAAGGCGCGCAAGCTCGACCGCATCGCCTTCGAGGAGATGCTGGAACTGGCGAGCCTCGGTGCCAAGGTGCTGCAGACCCGCTCGGTCGAGCTCGCCATGCGCTACAAGGTGAAGCTCCGGGTGCTGTCGAGCTTCGGAGAGCAGGACGACGCGGCCGGCACGCTGGTCTGCGACGAGGAGGACATCATGGAATCGAAACCCGTCTCCGGCGTCGCCTTCTCGCGCGACGAGGCGCAGATGACGCTGATCTCGGTGGCCGACCGCCCCGGCATCGCGGCGGCGATCTTCGGGCCGCTCTCGGACGCCGGCGTGAACGTCGACATGATCGTGCAGAACATCTCGGAAGAGGGGCGCACGGACATGACCTTCTCGCTGCCCACCGATCAGGTGGCGCGCGCGGAAAAGGCGCTGCTGGATGCGCGCGCGGCCGGTGGGCTGGATTTCCGCGATCTCGTGTCGAACATGGACGTGGCCAAGGTGTCGGTCGTGGGGATCGGGATGCGCAGCCAGTCGGGCGTCGCCTCGCGCATGTTCCGGGTGCTCTCGGACGAGGGGATCAACATCAAGGTGATCACCACCTCCGAGATCAAGATCTCCGTGCTGATCGACCGGAAGTACATGGAGCTCGCCGTGCAGGCACTGCATGACGCCTTCGAGCTCGAAAAAGCGTCCTGAGCACACTTTCGCACACCGTCGTCATTTCATCCCGCCCTGAGGTTGTGCTCTAACGAGGCGCGGACCACATCCGTGCGGGAGCGACGGGCGCAGGCGATGCCGGACAGATCTGAAAGCGAAAGCCGCAAGCTGCTCGGCCGGCTGCGCGACGCGATGGCGAGCTCGGGCGCGGGCCAGGAGCGGCTCGACCGGATCACGACGCTCGTGGCCGAATCGATGGGCACGGAGGTGTGCTCCATCTACCTTTTCCGCGACCGGGACACGCTGGAGCTCTGCGCGACCGAGGGCCTGCGCGCCGAGGCGGTGCACCAGACGCGCATGCGCCTCGGCGAGGGGCTCGTGGGGCGCGTGGCGCGCGCCGGGCGGGTGGTCAACACCGCCGACGCCCCGGCCGAGCGCGGCTTCCGCTACATGCCCGAGACCGGCGAGGAGGCGTACTCGAGCTTCCTCGGCGTGCCGATCCAGCGCCTCGGCGAGACGCTCGGCGTGCTCGTCGTGCAGTCGCGCGAGGCGCGCGAATTCACCTCCGACGAGGTCTACGCGCTCGAGGTCGTGGCGATGGTGGTGGCCGAGATGACCGAGCTCGGCGCCTTCGTCGGCGAAGGCTCCGCGCTCGAGGCGCCGCACCAGCGCCCGGCGACCTTCCGCGCCAGCGTCGGACAGGAGGGCGTGACCATGGGCCACGTCTGGCTGCACGAGCCGCGCGTCGTGGTCACCAAGCCGATCGCCGACGACCCGGAAGCCGAGCGCGCGCGCCTGAGCGAGGCGGTCGAGCGGCTGCGCGTGGGCGTGGACCGGATGCTCGACGGGGCGGCGGGCGGCGACGCCGAGCACCTGCAGGTGCTCGAGGCCTACCGCATGTTCGCCAACTCCCGCGGGTGGCTCAGGCGGATGGAGGAAAGCATCGCCTCGGGCCTCTCGGCCGAGGCGGCGGTGGAAAA
The DNA here is from genome assembly GCF_003385555.1 of Rhodosalinus sediminis. Lineage (GTDB taxonomy): Bacteria > Pseudomonadota > Alphaproteobacteria > Rhodobacterales > Rhodobacteraceae > Rhodosalinus > Rhodosalinus sediminis. The sequence goes on from NZ_QOHR01000019.1 coordinate 7,599, forward strand.
GGAACAATCAGCCGCGCGCGCGCGGCTGAGCCAGGTCTCGGACCCCTACCTGCGCGACCGGCTGCACGATCTCGACGATCTCTCGCACCGCCTGTTGCGGCTCCTGACCGGACAGGGGCAGGCCGCCGAAAGCGAGATGCCCGCCGACCCGATCCTCGTGGCGCGCAACATCGGCCCCGCGGAGCTTCTGGATTACGGCCGCCGCCTGAAGGGCGTCGTGCTGGAGGAGGGCTCCGTCGGCAGTCACGCAGCGGTGGTGGCGCGCGCGCTGGCCATTCCGCTCCTCGTGCAGGCCGACCGCATCGCCACCGAGGCGCTCAACGGCGACCTGATCGCGCTCGACGCCGATCAGGGCATCGCGCATCTGCGCCCGGATGAGAGCGTGGCGACCGCCTTCCGCGACAAGATGGCGATGCAGGCCGCCGCGCAGGAACGCTACGCCTCGATCCGCGACAAGCCGGCCGAGGCGCGCTGCGGCACGGTCGTCTCGCTGCACATGAACGCGGGGCTGATGGCCGATCTGCCGTCGCTCGAAAGCTCGGGCGCCGAGGGGGTGGGCCTCTTCCGCACCGAGCTTCAGTTCCTCATCCGCAACCAGATGCCCCGCCGCTCGGAGCTCTCGGCGCTCTACGCGCGGATCATGAAGGCCGCGCAGGGCAAGCGCGTGGTCTTCCGCACGCTCGACATCGGCTCGGACAAGGTGCTGCCTTACATGAACTCGGTGGACGAGCCCAACCCGGCGCTCGGCTGGCGGGCGATCCGGGTGGGCCTCGACAAGCCGGGCGTGTTGCGCATGCAGCTTCAGGCGCTCGTGCGCGCGGCGGCGGGCGGGCCGCTGACGGTGATGTTCCCCTTCATCGCGCAGTACGAGGAATGGCGCGCCGCGCGGGCCGAGATGGACAAGGCGCTCGAGCGCGAGCGCATCCTCGGCCACCCCCTGCCCGCCTCGCTGGAGGTGGGCGCGATGCTGGAGACGCCGAGCCTCGCTTTCGCGTCGCGGCGCTTCTTCGAGGAGGTGGAGTTCATCTCGATCGGCGGCAACGACCTCAAGCAGTTCTTCTTCGCCGCCGACCGCGAGAACGAGCTGGTGCGCCGGCGCTACGACACGCTCAACGTGAGCTTCCTGAGCTTCATCGAGCAGATCGTCGATCGCTGCGCGGAGACCGGCACGCCGCTCTCTTTCTGCGGCGAGGACGCGGGCCGCCCCATCGAGGCGCTCTGCCTCGCCGCGATGGGCATTCGCACGCTCTCGATGCGCCCGGCCTCCATCGGGCCGGTCAAGCACCTGCTGCGCCGCGCGCATCTCGGCGAGCTGCGCGAGGTGATCGCGGAGGCCAAGGCCCGCGGCGAGCAGTCGGTGCGCCCGGCGGTGATGGACCACCTGCGGCGCTGAGCCGGCTCAGTCCGCCACGACCGTCCCCTCTTCGAGCCTGAGCCGCCGATCCATGCGCGCGGCGAGCTCGAGGTTGTGCGTCGCGATCAGCGCGGCGAGCCCCGTCTCGCGCACGAGCGTCATCAGCGCGGCGAAGACCCGGTCCGAGGTCGCGGGGTCGAGGTTGCCGGTCGGCTCGTCGGCGAGCAGCACGCGCGGCGCGTTGGCGAGCGCCCGGCAGAAGGCGACGCGCTGCTGCTCCCCGCCGGACAGCGCGGCGGGCCGGTGGCCCGCGCGGTCGGCGATGCCGACGCTGTCGAGCAGCTCCCGCGCCCGCGCCTCCGCCGCGCGGCGGCCCGTGCCCTCGGCCCGCTGCGGCAGCGCCACGTTCTCGAGCGCCGAGAACTCCGGCAGCAGGTGGTGGAACTGATAGACGAAGCCCACGTCGCGGCGGCGCACGCGGGTGCGCGCGCGATCCGACGCGCCGGTCATGTCCTGCCCGCCGATCTCGACCGTGCCGGCGTCGGGCACGTCGAGGAGCCCCGCGATGTGCAGGAGCGTCGATTTTCCCGCCCCGGACGGCGCGACGAGCGCCGTCACCTCGCCGGGCGCGAGCGTGAGCGCGGCGCCGCGCAGGACGCGGATCTCGGCCGTCTGCCCGCGGTTGTAGGTCTTCTCGATCCCCGAGAGGCGCAGCGCCGGCTCACTCATAGCGCAGCGCCTCCACCGGGTTCATGCGCGCCGCGCGCCGCGCGGGAAAGATCGTGACCACGAACGAGAGCCCGAGCGAGAGCGCGACGGCCGAGAGGACATCCCCAGCCTCGAGCTTGGCGGGCAGGTGATAGATGCCGCGCAGCGACGGGTCCCAGACGCCGCCGCCCGAGATGTAGTTCACCGCGGCGAAGATCGGGTCGATGTAGATCGCGAAGAGCACGCCGAGGACGACGCCCGCGAGCGTGCCGATCAGCCCGGTGAACGCCCCGCAGATGAAGAAGACGCGCAGCACCGCCCCCTCGGTCAGGCCCATGGTGCGCAGAATCCCGATGTCGCGGCCCTTGTTCTTGACCAGCATGATGAGGCCCGAGACGATGTTCATCGCCGCGATCAGGACGAGGATCGAGAGGATCACGAACATCACGTTGTCCTCGACCTCGAGCGCGCGCAGGAACGACCCCGAACTGTCGCGCCATGTCCAGAGCTGCACCGCGCCGCCGGCCGCCTGTCGGATCGCGGGGCCGTAGGCGTCGATCCGGTCGGGATCGCGGACCATGACCTCGATCTCGTCGGCCACGCCCTCGCGGTTGAAATAGCTCTGCGCCTCCGCGAAGGGCATGTAGATGCGCGTGCGGTCGATGTCGTAGCGCCCGGCGGTGAAGATGTAGGCGACCTCGTAGGTCTTGACGCGCGGGCTCGTGCCGAAGGCGGTTTTCACGCCCTCGGGCGAGATCAGGCGGATCGTGTCGCCCGCCGCGAGGCCGAGCTGGCGCGCGATGCCGGAGCCGAGCGCGACCCCCGCGCCGAAGCGCGCGATGTCGCCCGCGCTCTCCTCCGGGTCGGCGATGCGCGGCAGGGTGGCGAGATCGGCGGCGGCGATTCCGTAGACCTCGGCACCGGTGTTGCGCTGGTTGGCGGTCGCCATGACCTGCCCGCGCACGAGCGGCGCGGCGCGGGTGACGCCGGGCAGATCGGCGATGCGCGCCGCCATGCCCGCGTAGTCTTCGATCACGCGGTTCACCGCGCCGCGCGCGTCGGCCTCGGGCATGGCGTAGACGGTGACATGCGCGTTCGCGCCGAGGATCGTGTCCACGAACTCCGCCCGGAAGCCCGAGCGCACGGCGAGCGTGGCGATCAGCGCGAAGACGGCGAGGGTGATGCCGATCAGGCTGATCCAGGTCATCACCGAGACGCCGCCCTCGGCGCGCCGCGCGCGCAGGTAGCGCCAGGCGATCATCCACTCGAAGGCGGCGAAGGGGGGCGGCGTGCGGGCCATGGGCGCTCCGGTCGGGTCGCGCGGACACTCGCCCGAAGCCCCCGGAGGGTCAAGCACGAGGGCGCGCGCTCATCGGCCCCGGGCGGGGCCTCTTCGCGCGGAGCGCTCCGTGCCGGCGGAGGTCCTGACGCGCGGGGCCGATGCGCCGGACGTCACCGGAGCGTCGCCCGCGGGCCCTTGGGCCGCGCACCGGTCCGTCTATCATGCATCCCGAGGCGCGAGTGCCGTCGGGACAGGCCACCAGCGCAGCCCTGTCCGCGTCGGCCACCGCGTCATCCGGCGCAGGTCCACCTGCCCGCGCGCCGCGCGCGAGACGCGCCCGTCAGGGCGCACCGAGCGGCTCAGCCGAGGCCCGTCTCCTCCAGAAGCCCGAGGCGCTTGGCCTCGTAATAGTAGCCGCGCGCGTACCACATCACCGCGTCGTCGATGTCCCCGCCCGAGACGAGCCACGCGCCGCGCAGGTAGCGGCCGGCGTATTTCAGGTTCACCTCCGGCTCGAGGAGCGCGCGCGCCGGGCCGGTGTGGCCCATGCTGCGCGCCGTGGCCGGCAGGATCTGCATCAGCCCGTAATAGGGCCCCGCCGGATTGAGCGCGTCGGCGCGATAGTCGCTCTCGCGCTGGATGACCCGGTGGAAGAGCGCGCGCGGCACGCCGTGGCGGTCGGCCCACTCGTTCACCAGCCGGCGCATCGCGGGCGTCTCGCCGGGATTGAGCGGCGCGTCGGCGGACATGGTCGCGACCTGCGCCCCCTCGCGCCCGCCCCCGCAGGCGGCGAGCGGCAGGAACACCAGGCCGAGGACGGCGCGGCGGGTCGGCTGGGGCATGGGCGGCCTCCTATCCCTTGGTCACCCTACGCGCCACGCGCCCGGGAAATCCAGCCGCCTTGTCCGCCTTGTCCGGGCGCGCGCGGCGTGCGAGACCTTCGCCCCATGACGTTTCCGCGCTTCACCGAGCTCGTCGAGAGCCTGCCCGCCACCGTGCCCTTCGTCGGTCCCGAGACGCAGGAACGCGCCCGCGGGCGCCCCTTCGACGCGCGCCTCGGCGCGAACGAGAGCGTCTTCGGCCCCTCGCCCCGGGCGGTCGCCGCGATGCAGGAGGCCGCCGCCGAGGCCTGGAAATACGGCGATTCGACGAGCCACGACCTGCGCCACGCGCTCGCCGCGCACCACGGCATCACGCCCGAGCACGTCATCGTCGGCGAGGGGATCGACGGCCTGCTCGGCTATCTGGTGCGGATGCTGGTCGCGCCGGGCGACGCGGTGGTGACATCGGCGGGCGCCTATCCGACCTTCAACTACCACGTCGCGGGCTACGGCGGAGCGCTCCACAAGGTGGCCTACCGCAACGACCGCGAGGACCCCGAGGCGCTCGCCGCCCGGGCGGCGGAGGTGGACGCGAAGCTCCTCTACCTCTCCAACCCGGACAACCCGATGGGCACCTGGCACGGGCCGGAGACGATTCTGGCGCTTCTCGACGCGCTGCCCGGGGGTTGCCTCCTGGTGCTCGACGAGGCCTACGTCGATTTCGCGCCCGCCGGCACCGCGCCCGCGATCGACCCGGACGACCCGCGCGTGATCCGGATGCGGACCTTTTCCAAGGGCTACGGCCTCGCCGGGGCGCGCGTGGGCTACGCGCTCGCCGCGCCCGCGCTGATCGCGGCCTTCGAGAAGATCCGCAATCACTTCGGCATGACCCGCATGGCGCAGGCCGGTGCGCTCGCGGCGCTCCGGGATCAGGACTGGCTCGCGCATGTGATCGCGGAGACGGCGGCGGGCCGGGACGGGATCGCGCGGATCGCGCGCGAGAACGGCCTGTCCACCCTGCCCTCGGCGACGAACTTCGTCGCGGTGGACTGCGGGCGCGACGGCGCCTTCGCGCGGCGCGTGCTCGAGGGGCTCGTCGCGCGCGGCGTCTTCGTGCGGATGCCCGGCGTCGCGCCGCTCGACCGCTGCATCCGGGTCACCGCCGGGCGGGCGCAGGACCTCGCCCATCTCGCCCGCGCCCTGCCCGAGGCGCTCGCCGCCGCGGAGGAGGCCCCGGCGGAGGGCTGAGCGGGCGAAGAAGGCATCTTCGGAAGCGCTCTGCAGACGGCCGGGCGCACGCGGCGCGATGCCATCGGCGGGATGGTGCAGAGGCACAACGGCCGGCCCCGAGGCTGCCGCGCGCGGACTTCCCCCACAGGCCGCCCCGCCACCCCGAAGCCGGCCGACACCAAGGACGCGCGGGCGAGGACCGCCGTCGATGCAGCCGCAGCGCAGCGTGCAGCCGTCCCGCAGACGTGCAGATGCGCCCGAGACAGCCGGTCGCCCGGGCACCACGGACACGCGGGCGCCAGCGACCTTCAACGCTGCGCCTCCGTCACGGCCACCCTGCCCGCGGGCGGCGCCCCCTGTCTGGTGAAGGTGGTGCAGGACCCCCGGTGCGGACGGGCGCCCGTCCCCCGCGCCCCGGACCCGTCTCAGCCGCCGGCGAGGTGCAGATAGGTCTCCTCGAACCGCTTCTTCAGATGCGGGCCGGCGCGGATCACCTTGCCCGATCCGGGCGGAGCCACGTTCGCGTCCCAGTCGGGATTGACGAAGAGCGGCACCGAAACGCGCTCCGCCGCGCCGCCGACGACGCGATGCGGCGTCGCGCGCACGCGCCCGTCGGTCCACATCTCGAGCATCTCGCCGAAGTTGACGATGAACTCCCCCGGCGGCGCGCTGACCGCGACCCAGTCGCCGGAGGGCGCCATCACCTCGAGCCCGCCGACGCCGTCGGTCGCCAGCAGGGTCAGGCAGCCGTAGTCCGTGTGCGCGCCGATGCCAAAGTCCCGCGCGCCCGCGCCCTCGGGCCGCGGCGGGTAGTAGTTCCCCCGCAGGAGCGCCATCGGCCGCGTGAACTTGTCCGCGAAATAATCGGGCGGCTGGCCGAGCGCGGCGGCCACGGCGCGCAGGAGCCGGAGGCTCACCCCCAGCGCGGCGCGCTGGTAGCGCTCCAGCGTCGCGCGGAACGCCGGCATGTCCTTGGGCCAGAGGTTGTCGGCATAGACGGCCAGCCCCTCCTCCCGCCACGGGTCGTCGGCGGCGAGTTCGTAGCCGCAGTCGAAGACCTCCTTGTAGTCGGGGTTGGCCCGTGGATCGACGCGCTCGGAGCGTGGCGCGCCCCAGCCGCGGTTGGCGCCGGTGCGCGCCATGTCCACCGCGCGCTTCTCCGCCTCCGGCCGGCGGAAGAAGGCGCGGTAGGCGTCGAGCAGCGCCTCGACCTCGGCCCGCGGGATCGCCGTCGCGTGCAGCGTGAGAAAGCCGGCGGTCTCCACGCCCGCGCGGAGCCGCGCGAGGGCCTCGGGGTCTCCGGCGTCGAGCGCGCGGGCGTCGAGGCGGGGGATCGTCGTCGCATCGGTCATGCCGCGAGGGTAGCGGGCGGGACGCGCGGCGCAAGCCGGGCTTGACCCGATCCGCCCCGTCTAGGAAGAGCGGGGCACCGGCATCACGAGGGAGCACGGCATGCGGCGCAGGCTCGCGGCAGGAAACTGGAAGATGAACGGCTCGCGCGCGGCGCTCGCCGAGATCGCGGCGCTGGCGGAGGCCTTCCCCGCCCCCGCCTCCGAGATCGTGCTCTGCCCGCCGGCGACGCTCCTCGCCCCGGCCGCCGCGCGCGCCGAGGGCACGGCCCTTCGGCTCGGCGGGCAGGATTGCCACCCCGAGCCCCGCGGCGCGCACACCGGCGACATCGCCGCGCCGATGCTCGCCGAGGCGGGCGCGGCCTACGTCATCCTCGGCCACTCGGAGCGCCGGGCCGACCACGGCGAGACGAGCGCGCAGGTCCGCGCCAAGGCCGCCGCCGCGCAGGACGCCGGCCTCACCGCGATCGTCTGCGTCGGAGAAAGCCTCGCCGAGCGCGACGCGGGCGAGACGCTCTCGATCGTCGGCGCGCAGATGGCCGAGTCGATCCCCGAGGACGCGACCGCGGAGGCGCTCGTCCTCGCCTACGAGCCGGTCTGGGCGATCGGCACGGGGCGCACCGCGACCTCCGCGCAGATCGCGGAGGTGCACGATTTCATGCGCGCCGAGCTCACGCGGCGCTTCGGCGCCGGGACGGGCGACGCCGTGCGCCTCCTCTACGGCGGCTCGGTGAAGGGCGCGAACGCCGCCGAGATCTTCGCCACCTCCAACGTGGACGGCGCGCTCGTCGGCGGCGCGAGCCTCACGGCCGCGGACTTCGGTCCCATCGTGGCCGCGCTGGAGGCCGCCGAGGCATGAGCCGGCGGCGGGCAGAGCTCGGCAGGCTCGGCGCGGCGCTGCGCGCCGGCGCCCTCGCGGCGGCGGCGCTCTGCCTCCTGCCGATGCTCGCCGTGGCGATCGCGGCGGCCACCGGCTCGCTCGACACGCTCGGCCATCTCGCCGACACGGTGCTCGGGCGCTACACGGTCACGACGCTGCAGCTCGTGGTGCTGGTCGCCCTCGGCACGGCGGCGATCGGCACCGGCGCGGCCTGGCTGGTGACGACGACGCGCTTTCCCGGCGTACGCCTCTTCGAGGTGGCGCTGGCGCTGCCGCTCGCCTTCCCGGCCTACGTGATCGGCTACGCCTACACCGATTTCCTCGACCACCCCGGCGCCGTGCAGACGCTCCTGCGCGAGGTGACGGGATGGGGCCCGCGCGAGTACTGGTTCCCAGAGGTCCGCTCGACGGGCGGGGCGGCGGCCATGCTGACCCTCGTGCTCTATCCTTACGTCTACCTGCTCGCCCGCGCGGCCTTCCTGCAGCAGTCGGCGACCGCGAATCTCGCCGCGCGCGCGCTCGGACAGGGGCCCTGGGGCGCCTTCTTCCGCGTCTCGCTGCCGATGGCGCGGCCGGCGATCGCGGGCGGCGTGCTGCTCGCCGTGATGGAGACCATCGCGGATTTCGGCACCGTGAGCTACTTCGGCGTGCAGACCTTCGCCGTCGGCATCTACCAGAGCTGGTTCGCCATGGCCGACCGCGCGGCGGCCGCGCAGCTCGCGCTCTGCCTTCTGGTCTTCGCGCTCTTCCTCGCCGTGCTGGAGCGCGTCACGCGCGGCGACGCCCGCCACCACGACACCGGGCGGCGCCACGAGGCGCGCGCGGCGGTGCCGCTCACCGGCTGGGCGGCCTGGGCCGCGGTGGCGGTCTGCGGGCTGCCGGTGCTCTTCGGCTTCCTGCTGCCCGCGGGGCTTCTCCTCGAGATGGCGATCGGCTCGGGGCAGAACCTGCTCTCGGAGCGCTACCTCGAGTTCATCCGAAATTCCATCACCCTCGCCGGGACGGCGGCCGTGGTCACGGTCGGGGCGGCGGTGCTCCTCGGCGCCTACCAGCGGCTTGAGCCGGGACGGCTCTCGACCGGGGCGGCGAGCGTCTCGCGCATCGGCTACGCGGTGCCGGGCGGGGTGATCGCCGTCGGGCTCCTCGTGCCCTTCGCCGCGCTCGACAACGCGATCGACGCCTTCATGGAGGCGCGCTTCGGGATCGACACGGGGCTTCTCTTCACCGGCTCGATCTGGCTGCTGGTGGCGGCCTACACGATCCGCTTCATGGCCGCGGCGCTCAACACCTACGACGGGGGACAGGCCGGGCTGAACACCAACATGGACGCCGTCGCGCGCACGCTCGGCGCCACGCCGGGCGCGCTGGTGCGCCGGATCCACCTGCCGATCCTGCGGCCCTCGGTGCTGACCGCGCTGCTGATCGTCTTCGTCGACGTGATGAAGGAACTGCCCGCGACGCTCATCATGCGGCCCTTCAACTTCGACACGCTCGCCGTGCAGGCCCATCGCCTCGCCGCCGACGAGCGCCTCGCGGGCGCCGCGGTGCCGAGCCTCGTCATCGTCGCCGTGGGCCTCCTGCCGGTGGCGCTGGTCTGCCGCTCGCTCGGCGCGCGCCGCCGCCTGCCGCGCGCCACGCCGGCCCCGACCGCGGAGCTGCCCGGCGCGGCGGAGTGAGCGCCGACCGGCGAACAGGCGGAGACCGCGCGGAGGGGGGCTGTCTGCCCCCCTCTTGGCCTTCGGCCAATTCACCCCCAGAGAGTATTTGTACCAAGATGATGGATCAGCGCCTGCCCCATCATCTTGGCCCAAATACTCCGGGGAGCGCGAGGGGCAGCGCCCCTCGCCCGCCGGTGAAAGCGTGCGGCCGCAAGGCCGCTCCGCTCGCTTCAGGCGACGCGAAAGGGGCGCGATCCGTGTCGGACCGCGCCCCGCATGGCGTCGTCGTCAGGCCGTGGCGGCCGGGATCACTCCCAGCCGACCTCGTTGAAGATGCGCTGCGCGGCCGGGACGTTCTCGGCGATCGCGGTGTGGTCGAGGTCGTCGGGCTTGAAGAAGCCGAGCTCGGCCACCGAGGGCGAGAGCGCGACGCCCGGCACGGCCGGGTATTCGTCGTTGCCCGCCGAGAAGTATTCCTGCGCGGATTCGGAGGTCAGGTACTCGAGGAAGCGGATCGCGTTGTCGCGGTTCGGCGCATGCGCGGCGACGCCGCCGCCCGAGAGGTTCATGTGCGCGCCGAAGCTGTCCTGGTTCGGGAAGACCCAGCCGATCCCCTCGAGGCTGTCGGAGAGGCCGTCCACGTCCTTACGGATCGCGCGGGCGAAGTAGTAGGTGTTCGACATGGCGATGTCGCATTCGCCCGAGACGATGCCGCGCAGCTGGTCGGTGTCGCCGCCCTGCGGGTCGCGGGCGAAGTTGTCGACCACCGCCGCGGCCCAGTCGCGCGCGGCGTCCTCGCCGAGGTGCTCGATCAGCGCGGCGAGGATCGTCTGCGAGTAGACGTTGGTGCCCGAGCGGATGCAGACCATGCCCTCGTATTCGTCGCTCGCCAGATCCTGGTAGGTCTGCGGCGGGTTGGCGACCTCGTCCTTGTCGTAGAACAGGATGCGCGCGCGCTGCGAGAAGCCGAACCACTCGTCGTCCTCGTCCTGCAGGTAGTCCGGAATGCGCGTCTCGAGCACGTCGGAGGAGATCGACTGCAGAAGCCCCATGTCCTTCGCGCGCTCGAGGCGCGAGGTGTCCACGGTGAGCAGCACGTCAGCCGGCGAGTTCTCGCCCTCGGCTTCCATCCGCGCGAGGAGCTCGTCGGCGTTGCCCTCGATGCGGTTGATGGTGATGCCGGTCATCTCCTCGAAGTCGGAGTAGAGCCGCTCGTCGGTGTCGTAGTGGCGCGAGGAGTAGAGGTTGAGCTCGCCCTGCGCGAAGAGCGCGGGCGCCGAGGTCAGCGCCACCGCGAGCGCGGCGGCGCCGGTCAGCGCGGTGCGGTGAAATCCTGTCATGGGATACTCCCTGATCTGCTGCGCGCCGGCCATTCCCGACGCAAACGCTCGGATAAAGGATTGCGCGACGCGGTCAAGACTTTTCCGACAGGATCACTCGACTTTCCGGCGCCGGGGCCCGACGCCGGCCGACGGGGGCGCCCGAGGCGCGCGGCGCCTAGACCGGCAGTTCCGTCGTCGCCTTGATCTGTTCCATCGACAGGAGCGCGGTGACCTCGTGCACCTTCACCTGCGCGATCAGCGCCTGATAGAAGGTGTCGTAGGCGCGGGCGTTGGGCACGCGGACCTTCAGGATGTAGTCGATGTCGCCGGCGAGGCGGTGCGCCTCCAGCACCTCGGGGCGCGCGCGCACCGCCTCGAGGAACGCGTTCTGCCAGCCGCTCTCGTGCTCGGCCGTGCGGATCAGGACGAAGAAGCAGGCCTCGAGCCCCAGCGCCTCGGCGTCGAGGAGCACGGTCTGTTTGCCGACGACGCCCGCCTCGCGCATCTTGCGGATGCGGTTCCAGACCGGCGTCTTGGACGAGCCGACCGCGCGCGCGATCTGTTCGAGGGATTGCCCGGCGTCGCGCTGAAGCTCGCGCAGGATCCTGCGGTCGATCTCGTCGAGCTGCATCTGTGACCTCTCCTTCGCGTCGATCGGGACATCGGCCCTCTGTCGCCGCAACAGTAACGCCGTTCGTTCCGAACGCCAAACCGGAGACCGCGCCAATCAGGAACCTTGTCCCATGTCGCGGCGCCCCGCGCCGCGGCCGCGCCGCCCGCCCCCCTTTCCCTGACATGGATCAAGGTTTACCTCTCTGCACGGGAGTACCACCCCAGCGACCCGATCCGCCGGACGAAGGCCCAGAGACCGTGACCCAGACGACGACCGAGCCCGACACGCCCCGCGCGCCCGCCCTGCCCGACGCCGCCACGGTGACGGAGGTGCGGCACTGGACCGATCGCCTCTTCTCCTTCAAGGTCGAGCGGCCGCGCTCCCTGCGCTTCCGCTCGGGGGAGTTCGTGATGATCGGGCTCCTCGGCGATACGGGCAAGCCGCTGCTGCGCGCCTATTCCATCGCGAGCCCGGCCTGGGCCGACGAGCTGGAGTTCTACTCGATCAAGGTGCCGGACGGCCCGCTCACCTCGCGGTTGCAGCACATCCGCCCCGGCGATCAGATCATCCTGCGCCCGAAGCCGGTGGGCACGCTGGTGCACGACGCGCTGCTGCCGGGCAAGCGGATCTGGTTCTTCGCCACCGGCACCGGCATCGCGCCCTTCGCCTCGCTGATCCGCGACCCGCAGACCTACGAGGATTACGACGAGGTCTACCTGACGCACACCTGCCGCGACGTGGCCGAGCTCGACTACGGGCGCGAACTCGTCGACAGCCTACGGGAGGACCCGCTGATCGGCGAGATGGTCGAGGGCAAGCTCTTCTATTACCCGACCACCACCCGCGAGGAAAGCCCGTGCATGGGGCGGATCACCACGCGGATGGAGGACGGGCGCCTCTTCTCCGACCTCGGCGTCGAGAGCTTCGGCCCCGAGACGGACCGCGCCATGGTCTGCGGCTCGCTCGCCTTCAACACGGACATGAAGGCGCTTCTCGAGGGCGCGGGCCTGCGCGAGGGCGCGAACTCGGAGCCCGCCGAATACGTCGTCGAGAAGGCCTTCGTCGGCTGACGGCCCCCGGCGCCGCGCCGCGCGGGCCGCGCGCCCGGATTTCAGGCCCCGCCGCCCCGGCGGAGGCCTGATTGCCGCTTGAACCGGCGCGCGGCGGCGTTTAGCTTGCGCGACGCAATCTTTCCCTGACAAAAAGGACTGAAGCCATAGCTCGCAGACCTCACAACGCGCCCCCGACGCGCGACACCGGCCCCCGCGTCAACGACCGCATCCGCGCCCCGGAAATCCGGCTGATCGGACCGGAGGGCGAGAACCTCGGCGTGGTGCCGCCCGCGAAGGCGCTGCAGGCCGCCGAGACGGTGGGCCTCGACCTCGTGGAAATCTCGCCGAACGCCAAGCCGCCGGTCTGCAAGATCATGGACTTCGGCAAGTACAAGTACGAGCAGCAGAAGCGCGAGTCCGAGGCCAAGAAGAAGCAGAAGGTCACCGACGTCAAAGAGGTCAAGTTCCGCCCGAACACCGACCAGCACGACTACGACGTCAAGCTGCGCAACGTGATCCGCTTCCTCGAGAAGGGCGACAAGGTGAAGGTCACGCTGCGCTTCCGCGGCCGCGAGATGGCGCACCAGAACCTCGGCCGCGAGCTCCTTCAGCGTGTCGCCGAAGACGTGAAGGACCTCGGCAAGGTCGAGAACATGCCGAAGGTCGAGGGCCGTCAGATGATCATGATGGTCGCGCCGGTGGCGCGATGAGCGACGCCGCCGCCCCGCCGTCCGGCTGGGAGGCGCGCTACGCCACGCCGGACTACCTCTTCGGCAAGGCGCCCTCCGCCTTCCTCGCCGATCACGCGCATCTGCTGACGCCGGGCGCCACGGCGCTCGCCGTGGCCGACGGCGAGGGGCGCAACTCGGTCTTCATGGCGGAGAAGGGGCTCCGCGTCACCGCGCTCGACTACGCGCCGACGGCGATCGCCAAGGCCGAGCGCCTCGCCGCCGAGCGCGGCGTGACGGTCGATTTCGCCGAGGCGGACGTGCTGAGCGCCGACTGGGGCGGGCCCTATGACCTCGTCGCCGCGATCTTCATCCAGTTCGCCGGCCCGGAGGACCGCGCGCGCCTCTTCGCGAAGACGCGCGCGGCCCTCGCGCCGGGGGGCCTCCTCCTCCTGCACGGCTACACGCCCGAGCAGGTCGGGCGCGGGACCGGCGGCCCGCCCTGCCGTGAGAACATGTACACCGAGGCGATGCTCGCCGAGGCCTTCGAGGGCTGGGAGGTCCTCGAAAACCGCGCCTACGAGCGCGACATCCGCGAGGGCACGGGCCACGCGGGTCTCTCGGCCCTGATCGATTTCGTCGCCCGCAAGCCGGCCGCAGGCTGAGCCACGCCGGCCGGTTGCGGCTCGTGACCGGAACGCGGCGCCCGCTCGCGGTCCGGGCGCGTGCGCCGGTCGCGCCGGCCCGCGGCTTGGCCCGTGTGACGTGGCGGTTCCACCCGACGCGGGCGTCGGTCGCCGGGCGGGACCCGGCCCCGTGGCGCGTCCGCGCGGTGGCATGAGGCCTGCGCCGATGGACGCCGCGGGCGACGCGACGTCGGCCGCGTCGGCGGAAGATCTCGCGCCTTCCCGCTTGACCCCCGCAGACGGCTCGCCTATACGCACCGTCGCTCGGGGCGGAGTAGCTCAGGTGGTTAGAGCAGCGGAATCATAATCCGCGTGTCGGGGGTTCAAGTCCCTCCTCCGCTACCATTTTTCCCGATCAAGCAGTGCCCGACAGGCGGGGTTCCGGCACACCGCCGTGCGCCAAGGTGCGCGGACACATGCAATCGGCCCGCTCCGCGCGCGCCTGCTACGCGCCGCCGGTCCGGGTCGCGGCCCACGCGGGCCGACGGGCGTCATCGCGTCGTCACTGGCACTTAGAGAAGCCGCAGGCGGTGCAGGTCATGCAGCCCTCGATCATGGCCATGGCGTATTGGCCGCAGGCCGGGCAGGCAGGGCCGCGCGGGGCGTCGTCGAGGCCCACGGCCTGCGCCGTGGGGTCGGACTTGAGCCCCGCGCCTTCGCCCTCGAGGAAGCCGATGGCGATCATGTGGCGCTCGATCACGCCGCCGATCGCGGCGAGGATGGAGGGGATGTATTTCCCGTTCTGCCACGCCCCGCCGCGGGGGTCGAAGACGGCCTTGAGTTCCTCGACCACGAAGGAGACGTCCCCGCCTCGGCGGAACACGGCCGAGATCATGCGGGTGAGCGCCACGGTCCAGGCGAAATGCTCCATGTTCTTGGAGTTGATGAAGACCTCGAAGGGCCGCCGACGCCCGCCCACGACGATGTCGTTGATCGTCAGGTAGATCGCGTGCTCGCTGTCGGGCCACTTGAGCTTGTAGGTCGCCCCCTCGAGCGCCTGCGGCCGGTCGAGCGGCTCGGACATGTAGATGACGTCGCCATGCGGCTCCTGCGGCTCGGCGTCGGTGTGGGCCCGAAGGCTATCCGCGTCAGTAGTGGCTTCTCCGTACAGAAACCAGCTGGCGGGCCGGCCTAGCGCCTTCTCAAAACGTTTGGCTGCGTCGGCAGTCAACTTCTTTTTTTCCCGCTCCAAGTCGCTGACGTGCGGTATGGAAAAGCCAACGCTCTCCGCCACTTTTTCTTGCGTAAGCCCTAATTCTTGACGCCGCGCCTTCAGGCGTGTCCCCGGCGTGGGCTCCTCCCCCACGCTCAGCACGCTCCCCGTCACCTCGTTCGGGCGGTAGGTCGTGCAGCCCTTGCAGCCGGTCTCGTAGGCTTGCAGGTAGACCTCCTTGAAGTCCTCGAAGGCGATGTCGGCGGGCACGTTGATCGTCTTGGAGATCGACGAATCCACCCATTTCTGCGCCGCCGCCTGCATCTTCACGTGCTCCTCGGGCGTCAGCGTCTGGGCGTTGACGAAATGCGCCGGCAGCTCCGCGTCGGCGCCGAATTTATCCCGGTAGAGCTGGACGGCGTAGTCCACGACCTCCTCCTCGGTGCGCGCGCCGTCGCGCTGCAGCACCTTGCGGGTGTAGGCATGGGCGAAGACCGGCTCGATCCCCGAGCTCACGTTCCCGGCATAGAGCGAGATCGTCCCCGTCGGCGCGATGGAGGTCAGGAGCGCGTTGCGGATGCCGTGGGCGGCCACCGCCTCGCGCACGTCGGCGTCCATCGCCCGCATCGTGCCAGAGGCGAGGAAGGCGTCGGCCTCGAACAGCGGAAACGGCCCCTTCTCCTTCGCGAGCTCCACCGAGGCGAGGTAGGCCGCCCGCTGCACGCGGTGCAGCCAGTCCTCGGTCTGCGCCGCCGCCGCGTCGGAGCCGTAGCGCAGCCCCAGCATCAAGAGCGCGTCGGCGAGGCCGGTCACGCCCAGCCCGATGCGGCGCTTCGCCTGCGCCTCGGCGCGCTGTTCGGGCAGCGGGAAGTTCGAGGCGTCCACCACGTTGTCCATCATGCGCACGGCGGTGGCGACGAGTTCCTCCAGCGCGCCCTGATCGAGATGCGCCTGCGGCGTGAAGGGATCGCGCACCAGCCGGGCGAGGTTCACCGAGCCCAGCAGGCAGGCGCCGTAAGGCGGCAGGGGCTGCTCGCCGCAGGGGTTGGTGGCGGCGATCTCCTCGGCGTAGGCGAGATTGTTCATCGCGTTGATGCGGTCGATGAAGATCACCCCCGGCTCGGCGTAGTCGTAGGTGGCGCGCATGATCCGGTTCCAGAGATCGCGCGCCTCGACCGTGTGATAGACCTTGCCGCCGAAGGTGAGCTCCCACGGGCCGTCGGCCTTCACCGCCTCCATGAAGGCGTCGGTCACCAGCACCGAGACGTTGAAGTTCCTGAGCCGCGCCGGATCGGACTTCGCCGCGATGAAGTCCTCGATGTCGGGGTGGTCGCAGCGCAGCGTCGCCATCATCGCGCCGCGCCGCGCGCCCGCCGACATGATCGTGCGGCACATGGCGTCCCAGACGTCCATGAAGCTGAGCGGGCCGGAGGCGTCGGCCGCCACCCCGTCCACCGGCGCCCCCTTCGGGCGGATGGTGGAGAAGTCGTAGCCGATGCCGCCGCCCTGCTGCATCGTCAGCGCTGCTTCCTTCAGGTTGTCGAAGATGCCGCCCATGCTGTCGGGGATCGTGCCCATGACGAAGCAGTTGAAGAGCGTGACCTTCCGCGCCGTGCCCGCCCCGGCGAGGATGCGGCCCGCGGGCAGGAAGCGGAAATCCTCCAGCGCGGCGTAAAAGCGCTCCTCCCAGCGCGCGGGCTCCGCCTCCACGGCGGCGAGGGCGCGGGCGACGCGGCGCCAGCTGTCCTCCACCGTACGGTCGAGGGGCGTGCCGTCGGCCGCCTTGAAGCGATACTTCATGTCCCAGATGGACTCGGCGATCGGGGCGGCGAAACGGCTCATGGGCGGCGTCCTCCGGGCGGGGTCCGGTTGTCAGCATGGCGAGGAAGGTTAATATAGTCCCAAGACTTGGGGGAGTCATGGGTCCGGACCACATAAACCTGGTGAAGCTGAGCGCCGGCACCGAAAGCGTCGAGACGCTCGCCGCCTGGCAGGCAAGCCGCGCGGCGAAGGGCGCCGATGGCTACCCGCGCCACGTCACCCGCATGTGGCCCAAGCGCGAGGCCGAGATCCTCGCCGGCGGGTCGATATACTGGGTGATCAAGGGGCTTATCCAGTGCCGGCAGCGCATCCTGCGCCTCGACGCGGTGGAGGGCCGCGACGGCGTGCGCCGCTGCGCCTTGGTCCTCGACCCGGAGCTCGTGCGCACGCGGCCCGCGCCCCGGCGCATGTTCCAGGGCTGGCGCTACCTCCCACCCGAGGACAGCCCCGCCGACCTTACCTCGGGCCACGCCGAGGACGACGCCCTGCCGCCCGGCCTGAGCGCCGCGCTCGCCGAGATCGGGGTGATCTGAGGCACGCTCGTCCAGCCTCGCGGCTGTCCTCGCGCGGGGCGTCGTGCGCGAGGACGCCCGTCAGGGCGGAGGAGCGCTCACCCCAGCCCGAGCGTCTCCAGGAGCGCGGCCATCGCGCGCGCGTCGGCCGGCGCCAGCGGCGCGGCGCGGGAGCGGTAGAGCGTCGCCTCGCTTTCGAGGACGAGACCGTCGGAGAGGATCTTCAGGTGATTGGCGCGCAGCGTCTCGCCGCTGGAGGTGATGTCGGCGATCGCCTCGGCGGTGAGGTTGCGCACGGTCCCCTCGGTCGCGCCCTGGCTGTCCACGAGGCGGTAGTCCGCCACGCCCCGGGCGCGCAGGAACTCCCGCACGAGGCGGTGGTATTTCGTGGCGATCCGCAGCCGGTGGCCGTGCGCGGCGCGGAAATCCGCCGCCGCCATGTCGAGATCGTCGAGCGTGTCCACGTCCACCCAGGCGTCGGGCACGGCGATCACGAGGTCCGCGCGCCCGAAGCCGAGCCCGGCGAGCGCCTCGACCCGGGTCTCCCAGCGCGCGAGCGTCTCGCGCACCAGATCGGCGCCGGTCACGCCGAGGTGCACCCGCCCTGCGGCGAGCTCGCGCGGGATTTCGCCCGCCGAGAGCAGCACGAGGTCCACGCCCTCGACCCCGTCCACCGCGCCGGAATACTCGCGCTCGGCCCCGGTGCGCGAGAGCGTCACGCCGCGTTCGGCGAACCACTCGGCGCATTGCGCCATCATCCGCCCCTTGGAGGGCACCGCGAGCTTCACCGTCATGCCGCCCCCCCGAGCGCCAGCGTCAACCCGGGGCGGATCACGCCGCCCACCGCCGGGATCGCCGCGCCGCGCCCCAGCTGCCGCGTGAGCGCGTCGTAGCGCCCGCCGGAGGCCACCGGCGGCAGGTCGCGCCCTTCCGCGTAGAAGCCGAAGACGAAGCCGTCGTAGTATTCCATCGAGGTGCGCCCGTAGCTCGCCTCGAAGTCGAGGCGATCGACCTCGACCCCGCGCGCCGCGAGCGCCTCGAGCCGCGCGGCGAGGCGGTCCACCGCGGGCGCGATCGCCGGCATCTCCCCCGCGATCCCGCGCAGCCGGTCGAGCGCGCGCGGCGCCGCGTCGCGCACGCCGAGCAGCGCGTCGAGGCCCTCGACCTCCTCCGCCGCGATGGGCGGCGCGGCGGCGTCCTCGCGCAGCGCGGCGACGCGGCCCATGATCTCCGCCTCCGAACGCAGGCCGAGGCGCGGCCCGGCATGCGCAATCGGGTCGGGGTCGTTCAGCAGAGCGAGGCGCGCGGCGGGCACCGGCCGGCGGCCCGCGAAGCGGTCCAGCAGCTCGCGGAAGCGGCGCGGCCGCCAGATGTGGCGCAGGAGCGCGGCCTTGCGCCGCTCGGTCGTCCTCAGCCCCTGCACGGCGGCCGTCAGGAGCCCGATGTCGCCCGTCGCCGCGCGCAGGCCGAGCGGCGCGAGCGCCTCGGCGAAGAGGGCGAAGACCTCCGCCTCCGCCGCCGCCGGGTCGGCGCCGTCGAAGACCTCGTAGCCCGCCTGAATGTATTCGCTGGCGCGGTCGGGGTCGTCCTCCTGCCGGCGGAAGACCTCGCCGGCGTAGGTGTAGCGCGCGGGCTCCGCGCCCTCGGCCATGTGCATCTCGACCACGGGCACGGTGAAATCCGGGCGCAGCATGCGCTCGCCGCGGAGGGGGTCCTGCGTGGTGTAGGCGCGCGCGCGGATGTCCTCGCCGTAAAGGTCGAGGAGCGTGTCGGCGGGCTGCAGGATTGCGCAGTCCACGGCCCGCGCGCCCGCGGCCTCGAAGCGCGCGACGAGGCGGGCGGCCTCGGCACGGGTCGCCGCGCGGGTGTCGGCGCGCGCGGGCGTCATTCGGAGGGGCCGAGGCCGTGCGCGGCGAGGATCGCGCGCACCTCCGCCACCAGATCGCCGCGCGCCGCCTCGACCTGGCTCGGGCGCTCCTTCCACTCCTCGAGCGTCGCGCTCTCGGCGATCTCGGCGCCGAGGATCAGGTCCTTGAGCTGGACGACGCCGCGCGCGCGCTCGTCCTCGCCGGCGATGACGGCCACGGGCGCGCCCCGGCGGTCGGCGTATTTCATCTGGTTGCCGAAGTTCTTCGGGTTGCCGAGGTAGACCTCGGCGCGGATGCCCGCGGCGCGCAGTTCCGCGGCCATGGCGAGGTAATCGGCCATCCGCTCGCGGTCCATCACGGTGACGACGACGGGCCCGCGCTCGGCGGTCCGTGTCCGTCCCTTCTCGCGCAGCGCGGCGAGCAGGCGGTCCACCCCGATGGAGACGCCGGTGGCCGGCACGGCCTGCCCGGTGAAGCGCTTCACCAGATCGTCATAGCGCCCGCCCCCGGCGACGGAGCCGAACTGCCGCGGGCGGCCCTTGTCGTCGGTGATCTCGAAGGTGAGCTCGGCCTCGTAGACCGGGCCGGTGTAATAGCCGAGACCGCGCACCACCGAGGGGTCGATCACGATGCGGTCGGGGCCGTAGCCCTGCGCCGCGAGCAACTCGGCGATCTGGCGCAGCTCCGCGACGCCCTCGGCGCCCACCGCGCTTTCGCCCACCGCCGCCGCGAGATTGGCGAGCGTCGCCTCCGCCGTCTCGCCCCGCGAGGTGAGGAAGGCGACGACGGGCTCGGCCTGCGCGGGGCTGAGCCCCACCCCCTCGATGAAGGCACCGGAGGCGTCGCGCCGGCCCGCGCCGAGAAGCTCGCGCACCCCGGCCTCGCCCACCTTGTCGAACTTGTCGATGGTGCGCAGGACGGCGGCGCGCTGCTCCTCGTCGGCGAGGCCCATGACCTCCAGCACGCCGTTCAGCACCTTCCGGTTGTTCACCCGCACGATGTAATCCCCGCGCGGGATGCCCACGGCCTCCAGCGTGTCGGCGAGCATGGCGCAGATCTCGGCGTCCGCCGCGACGGACGCCGCGCCCACGGTATCCGCGTCGCATTGGTAGAACTGCCGGTAGCGCCCCGGCCCCGGCTTCTCGTTGCGCCAGACGGGGCCCATGGCGTAGCGGCGGTAGGGCGTCGGCAACTCCTGCCGATGCTGGGCGTAGACGCGGGCGAGCGGCGCGGTCAGGTCGTAGCGCAGCGCGAGCCAGTCGCCCTTGCCCTCCTCCTCGTCCTCGGCCCAGGCGAAGACGCCGGCGTGCGGGCGGTCCACGTCGGGCAGATACTTGCCCAGCGCCTCCAGCGTCTCGACCGCGGGGCTTTCGAGCGCCTCGAAGCCGTAACTGCGGTAGACCGCGGCGATGGTCTCCAGCATCGCGGCGCGCTCGGTCACGTCCGCGCCGAAATAGTCGCGGAAGCCCTTGGGGTTTTCGGCCTTGGGGCGCGGGGTCTTCTTGGGCTTGGCCATGCGGGCGGATCCCTCGGGGACGGGTCGCGGCGGGGTCTAGACGAAGGGGCGGAGAGGGGCAAGGCGCGGGCAGGCGCTGCGCCTCCCGGCGTCGCCGGGCGGGCGGCGGCGCGACGACGGCATGACCCGCCGCTCTTGCGCCGCGACGCGCCCGCGTCGTGCCCGGACCGCCGGGCCGGGTTCGCGCGCGGACACGCACGGCATGACCGGCGGTCTGGCCGCGCCACGCGCCGCTCCTCGGACGGCGCCGGGGCACGCTCCGCCGCTCCGGCGTCCGCGCATCCGCGCGGGCGGCCGATCGGGCGGGTGTCCCACCGGCCGCAGGGCGCGGGCCGGCCCGGTCAGTGCCCAGCGGGCAGCGAGGGCCCCGACACCCGGTCCGGCGCGGGCAGCGGCGGCAGCCGCGCGAGCTCGCCGGCGATCCCCCGGGCCGTGCCCTCCGCGACGGCGACCGGCACCCGCGCGGTGAGCGCGGAACAATCGAGCAGCAGCCGGCGCACCGCGCCCTCGGGCGCCGGCGTCCAGCGCCAGGGCAGGCCCGCCGCCGTCGCCAGATCGGCCATCGCCACCCGCCCCGGCGCGGCGAGGTTGAGCGTCTCGGGCAGGGGCGCCGGGTCCGCCGCCAGCGCGCCGAGCACGCGGGCAAGCGTGGCGGGGCCGATGTAGCTCCGCTCCGGCCCGGCGCCGTCGGCGAAGCGGTCGATGGCGAGCGCCTCCCCCGGGCCGAGCCGCGCGGCGTTGGTCGTCAGCGCGTCGGCGCCGAAGACGTTTCCGATGCGGAGCGCGCAGACCTCGAGCCCCGCGCCCCGCGCGGCGGTACAGAGATGCTCGGCCGCGAGCTTCGCCGCGCCGTAGGCGCTGACCGGCGCGGGCGCGTCGTCCTCCCGGAAGGGCCGCGCAACGGGCGCGCCGTAGACCGCGGAACTCGAGGCGTAGAGCACCCGCGGGATGCCCGCGGCTCGCGCGGCCTCGAGGCAGGCGGCGGCGAGGGCCGCGTTGTCCTCGAGCGCCGCGCCCGGGCCGGGCGTCACGCCCGCCAGCACGAGCATCGTGGCGGGCGACGCGTCCAGCTGGCGCATCAGCCCCCCTGCGCCCGCGTCGAGCGGCGCCCAGCGCAGGGCGCCCGCGCCCCCGCGCCGGCTCTGCCAGAGCGGCGCGAGGGGCGGCGGCGCCGCGGCCCAGGCGCGGGCGAGCAGGCGGCCGACCCGCCCGCTGCCGCCCACGACCAGAAGGCGCGGCGCGCTCACGCGAGGCTCAGCCCTCGCCGCCGGTGACGGTGAGGCCCAGCAGGCGCCAGGTCTGCATGCCGCCCCGGTAGTAGCTGATCTTCTCGGCCGGGAAGCCCGCGTCGATCATGCGCCGGATCGCGGCGGGCGACTGGCCGCACCAGATCCCGTTGCAGAAGAGCGTGACCTCCTGCGCGTTCGCGCAATCGTAGCCGTCGAAGTCCACCTCGCAGCCGAGCTCGCTCATGCGGTCCACGGCCTCGGTGTAGGGGATGTTGATCGCGCCGGGGATCGTGCCGCCCGCGTACCAGTCGGGCGTGCGGCTGTCGACGACGATCACCCCCGGGTCCTCGAGCTTCTCGATGAGCTCCAGTTCGCCGATGGTCGAGACGCCCTCGGCCGGCTGGTGCGGCTGGATGCAGAACTCCGGGCAGGGCCGCGAGGTGCGCGCCCAGTCGCCCTCAAGCCGGTTCTCCGGGTCCTGCGCGCGGCGGATCTCCACCGGGCCGGAGCGGGTCTCGACGGTGACGCTGCCGAGGTCGGGCGTCAGCCCGACGCGCGGCATCTCTCCCTCGGCGAGCGCGGGCAGCGCGGCGGTGCCGAGACCGGCGGCGAGCGCGGCGGCGGCGATGAGTCGGGTCATGGGTCTCTCCTCCCTTGGCTTGCGGTGGGCTCAGCGTATCACATGCACGGCGCAGGGGGCATGACGCACCACCTGCGTCGCCGTGCTGCCGAGGAGCAGGTCCTGCATCCCCGGCCGGTGCGAGGCGATTACGATGCAGTCGGGCGCGTGCTCCGCGGCCCAGTCGAGGATGGTGCGCCCGGCGTGCCCCTCGACCACGCGGACCTCCGCGCCGGGCAGCTCCTCGGCCATGCGCGCGAGCTCGGCCTCGATGGCGGCGCGCGCGTTCTCGACGTAATCCGTCGGCACGTAGGCGGCCGCGTAGCTCGGCAGCTTCTCGATCACGTGCAGGAGCGTGATGCGCGCCCCCTCGTCCGCGAGCGTCGCGGCCACCTCGACCGCACCGGCCGAATCGCGCCCCTCCTCGAAGGAGACGGGCACCAGGATATGGTCGTACATGCGTGTCCCTTTCCGTGTCCCGGCCCGGATGGACGCGACCGCGCGGCCGGGGCCGCGCCGCCCGTCATCCGAGCCCCGCCCCTTTGTGACGCAGGAGCACCGGCACGACCAGATCCTCCTCGTCGGTCAGATGCCGCTCGAGTAGGCCCGCGAAGGCGCCCAGATCCTCGGCGAGCGGCCCGGCCGCGTCGCCGAGCCCCTGGTCCGCCCGCGCCGCGCCGATCGCGGCATTGGCCCGCTCGGCGAGGCGCGCGAGCCACGGATCGAGCGCGTGGTGATCCGCGTCGAGAAGCGCGAAGCCCCGCTCGAGCCGCGGCTCGAGCCGCGTCAGCACCGGGAAATACTGGTGATCCTCGATCAGGTGATGGCCGTGCAGCTCCTGCACGAAGAGCCCCCCGAAGCGCGAGAGCCGCGCGGCGAAGCGCGCGGGATCGAGGCGCCCCGCCTCCGCCGCGCGGGCCTCCGCGGTCAGCATGCCCGAGAGCTCGCGGAACATCGCGTGGCGCTCCATCCAGAACTGCACGAGCCCGGCGAAGCCCGGGTCGTCGGCCCAGCCGGCGCGCGGATGCTCGGAGAGGAGGACCGTCAGCGCCTCGGGCAGCCCCTCGCGACGATCGAGCGCAAGCGCCTCGGGCAGATCAGCCATAGGTCGCGGCCACGTCGTACATCACCGGCTCGAAGCTGCGCGCGAGATCGTTCAGCGCGCGGTTGCGCGCGCGCATCTCGTCGCTGCGCAGCATGGCGAGGAAATGCGCGCGCGTCTCCCACTGCGAGTAGTTGGCGATCCGCGTCTGCGCGTCGTTGACATGGAGCGCCGCCGCGATGAAGCCGGGCTGGCGCGAGATGAACGCGGCGTAGGCGTCGCGCAGCGCGTCCAGCAGATCGGCGCAGGTGCCGGGCGAGCACTCGAAGGTGGTGACGACGGTCTGGCAGGGGCGGTCGGGATCGACGGTGAGCATGGGACACCTCCTCGGACTGCGGTCAGCGTCGCACGTCTGACGCGGCGCGAAAACCTCGCCGCGTGCGAAGAATTTTCCTCCGAAAACTCTTCCGCCCCGCCGCCGCGCGCGGCCCCGGATTTTTCGTCCGAAAAATCCGAGGCCTCTCAAAGGTTCGGCTCGCCCTGCAGCCCGAGGAGGCGGCGCGTGGCGGTCCAGGCCCGCGGCAGGCGCGGCGGCGCGGCGAGGCCGGCCTCGATCTCCGCGGCCCAGGGCGCCATGGCGCGGCCCGCGAAGTCGCGCCCCCAGTCGAGGAAGCGCGCGGCGTGCTCCGGGCGGAGGCGGCAGGCGGAGCCGACGAGGCCCACCACCGTCTCGGCGGGCGAATACCACTCGTCCTGGATCGCCGTGATCCGCCCGCGCAGGAGCGGCCCGACCGTGCGCATCAGCCGGCTGTCGGAGAAAAGGAGCAGGAGCTGCCCCATCTCCGCGCGCGTGTAGCCGATGAGCGGCGGGAAGGTGTCGAAGAAGACCGCCTCGCGCCCGGCGATCGCGAAATTGCGGATCGAGGGGTGAAAGCCGATGCGCTCGGGCCGCCCCTCGACCGCGTGCCAGAACCGCGCGATCGCCTGGCCCGCCGCCTCCATCAGCGCGAGCGCGTCGTCGGGCGCGGCGGCCTGCAACTGCGGGCGCATCATCTGCTCGGCCGGGAGCGCGGCCTGCACGATCACCGGGGCGAGGCCGCCGTCCATCGGCACGAGGCGGAAGGCGGTGTCGGGCACGCTCACCCCCGTCTCGCGCAGGAGCGCGTGATAGGCGTCATGCGCCGCGGCGAGCCGGTCGAGGCGCGCGCGGTCGTCGAGCGCGCGGTAGACCTTGATCACCCGGTCGGAATAGGGCCCCTGCGCCGGGCGGAAGGGCGCGCAGAAATAGCCCAGCCGCGAGACGGGGCGCGCCCCCCGCGCGCGTTCGGCCGCGATCAGCCGCGCCAGGGTTTCGGTCTCGTCGGTCATCGCCGCCTCCGCTCGGGTCGATGCGGCCTAGCGCGTTCAGAGGTGGCGCGCCACCTCCGCGGCGAGCGCCGTGACCTCCTCGCGCGCGCGCGAGCGCGGCGCCTCGATCGCGCCGAGCCCCTGCCCCAGCGTCTCGGCGTAGACGACGCGGTGGGCGAGCGCGGTCTCGGCGACCGTCGCCTCGAGCGCGCGCGCGGCCTCGGCCACCTCGGCGCCGAGGCGCGTGCCCGCCCGCGCCCGGTTGAGGACGAGAAGCGCGGGCTTGCCCTCGCGCCGAGCGAGGTCGAGCACGCCTTCCGTCGCCCAGAGATCGACGTGCGAGGAGGCCACCGGCACGATCACCAGATCGGCCGCGCGCAGCCCCGGGCGCAGGTCGCTGTCGGCCTTGGGCGGCGTGTCCACCACGACGAAGTCGTGGCTCCCGGCGAGCTTGCGCGTCTCGTAGCCCACGCCCCAGGCCGAGGAGGTCGAGAACTCCAGGTCCGGCGCCGCCTGCCCCTCGATCCGGGTCATGAACCAGCGCCCGAGGCTCCCTTGCGGGTCGGTGTCCACCAGCGCGACGGAGTGTCCCGCCCGCGCCCAGGCGACCGCGAGATTGGCGGCGAGCGTCGTCTTGCCGCTGCCGCCCTTCTGTTGCGCGATTGTGACGATCCGCCCGTCGGCCATGTCTGTCCCCCGCTCCCGGCGGCGTCGCCCGACGCCGCGGCGCTGCAGCGTAGCATGCCGCGACGGCAAAGCGCCAGCCGCGGGGCGCCGCCCCCGCGCGGCGACGGCCGGGCATCGCGGTTAACCGTTCGTTAAGCCCCGCGGGACACCCTGTGACCCGGAGGACCGTATGCGACACCGACTCGTGCCAGCGCTGCTCGCCGCCGCGGTCGGCGCCGGGCCGGCATCGGCGGGGCCCTGGCCCTACGCGGCCGGAGAGGGCTTCGCCTCGGCGGTCTGGCGCGGCACACCGGCGGCCGGGACCGAGTACAGCGCGCTCTATCTCGAATACGGGCTCGGGCGGCGCTGGAGCGTGGGCGTGGACGCGGGCCGCGCGATCGGCGGCGCGGCCAAGACGATCGCCTTCGTGGGACGCGCGCGCCCGGAGGAGGCCGCCGGCCCGCGTGTCGGCTGGCAACTCGGCGCCGGCCGCATCGACGGGCAGTCCGTGGTGCGCCCGGGCCTGTCGATCGGGC
Organism: Rhodosalinus sediminis; assembly: GCF_003385555.1. Classification (GTDB taxonomy): domain Bacteria; phylum Pseudomonadota; class Alphaproteobacteria; order Rhodobacterales; family Rhodobacteraceae; genus Rhodosalinus; species Rhodosalinus sediminis. The sequence continues at coordinate 33,531 of NZ_QOHR01000019.1, forward strand.
ACGCCTTCGAGCAGGGGGCCTACACCGGCTGGGTCGCCGCCGACGGGCTCGCCGAGATCGGCGTCACATCCGATGCCTTGGGGCGGGTCGTGCTCGAGACGGACGTCAAGCTCGACGTGACGCTCGGGCTGTCGCACGGCGGCGGTCGCAAGACCGTCCTGCAGCTTCAGGCCGGACAGGAAGAGGGCGATTCGCCCTTTCGCCGACTCGAACTGCGCCGGGTCCAGCCGCTGCATGGCGGCACCTCGCTCATGCTCGGTGCCTACGGCGACCTCTCGGACGGCGGGGCGCAGGGGCTCGTCCTGGGCGTCTGGCAGCGGTTCTGATCTGGTCGCGCGCCGCGCGCCGCCCTATCCTGCCCGTCATGGCGCAGTCCCCGATCCGCGAGACCGACGAGGAGGCCCGCGCGCTCGCGCGGCGGCTGATCGACGAGGCGCGCCACGGCGCGCTCGGCGTGCGCGACCCGGAGACCGGGCACCCGGTCGTCTCGCGCGTGGCGGTGGCGACCGACGCGGCGGGCGCGCCGGTGAGCCTCGTCTCGGATCTCTCGCACCACACGCAGGCGCTGACGCGCGATCCGGCCTGCTCGCTCCTCCTGGGCGAGCCCGGGGCGCGGGGCGATCCGCTGACCCATCCCCGGATCACGCTGATCGCCACCGCGCGCTTTCTGCGCCGCGGCGAGGACGAGCACGAGGCCCTCGCCGAACGCTATCTGAGGCAGCAGCCCAAGGCGAAGCTCTACATCGGCTTCGGCGATTTCGGCTTCCTCCGCTTCGAGGTGACGCGCGCGCTCCTGAACGGCGGCTTCGGCAAGGCCTACGCGCTTACGCCCGCGGACCTCGCCCTCAGGAATCCATCCGGATCGTCAGGCTGACCCGGCCGCGCACCGGCGCGCTCCAGTTGAGGCGCAGCTGGTCCCGCGCCGGTCCCTGCTCCACGTCGACATGCGGCATCTCGGGCACCGAGAGGCCGGCGGCGTCGCGGATGCGGTCCGTAGGCACCAGCGCGTCGATAGCGCGCGCCCGCCCGCCGAAGGGCAGGAGCGGCGCGCCCTCCACGGTCCATGACGCGGCGGCGGTGTTCTGCGTGTGCGACAGCCGCAGGGGATTGGCCGCCTGCGCGCCGATGTTGTGATACGTGTTCGCCGCGAAGGTCACGTCCCGCGTGCGGGTGTAATCGAGATCGGCGAAGGTGGTGTCCACCCGCTCCACCCGGTCGATGGCGCCCCCGGCCGAGCGGAACACGTTGCCGGTGACGGTCAGCCCGGTGATCCCGTGGTCCGGGCCGTGCGGCTTGACCACCACGAAGGAAAACCACGGGGCGACCCCGCTGCAGAGGAAGGTGTTGTCGGTCACCGAGAGCCCCGCGAAGCTGAAGCCGCCGGTGAAGGCCGGGTCCGGGTCGCGCTCGTTCGTCCACTCCACGAAGCAGTTGTCGACGTAGTTGCCGGTGATCGTGCTGGAGGCGTTCGTCGTCAGCAGCGCGATCCCGGCGAGCCGCACGCCGCTCGCCGCCGAATCGCCCTGGAAGAAGTGGTTGCCCGTGATCACGTTATTCTGCCCGCCGAGGACGGCGAAATGGCGGAACTGCGTGCAGCGGTTGTCGCGCAGCTTCACGTCGTTGGCGTTGGCGTTGAGCGCGATGGTGGCGCGGTTCTGCGCGAGCGTGTCGCCCTCGCGGGTGATGAACTGGCAGCGGTCCACGAGCATGCCCTGACAGCCCCGCCCGATCGAGGTCAGCCCCCGGTCGCGCGGGCGGGTGACGTAGCACTCGCGCATCTGGAAGCCGACGCCCACGGGCGCGAGCATCACGCCGCTCGCCACGGTGTTGCACTGGATTTCCAGATCGGCGAGCGCGAAGCGGTCGAGCCGCTCGAAGCCGCTGAAATCCAGCATGTACTTGAAGCGGGTGAAGGTGAAGACCTGCGTGCCGGCCGCATCATAAAGCGGCTCGGAGAGCACGAGATCGCCGGCCGCCACGTTCTTCGAGCGCACGTAGATCTCGCGCCCGACGCCCGCCCCCTCGACCAGCGCGCCGACGGGGACGTTGGCGATATCGGCGACATTCGTCAGCCGCCGCGGGTCGGCGGGCGAATAGGTGGCCTGCGAGGTCACCACCTCGGGCTCCCAGACGGTGTCGCCCTCGGCGTAGAGCTGGCCGTTGCGGATCACGCGGCGCTGGGAGAAGCGATCGCGGTTCGGCACCGCCGCGGCCATGTCGAGCGGCCCCGAGATCGAGACGCGCCGCCCGCCCATGTCGAGCGATTCGTGGTCGGCGTTGTTCAGAAGCGCCTGAAACGCCTTGCGGAAGCCCTGTTCCTCGCTCCCGAAGGCGTCGATGTAGATCGGCAGGCGGAAATCCCGCGTGAGCGACAGGATCGCGTCGTCCGGCATCGAGAGGCGCCCCTCGAAGATCACCGGGCTGTCGAGCGTGACGTTCCGCTCCAGCCGATAGGTGCCCGCGGGCACCAGTACGCGCCGCCCGTTCGCGGCCTGATCCGCGGCCTCGAAAGCCGCCGAATCGTCGGTCGCCCCGTCGCCGAGCGCGCCGAAGTCGCGCACGTCCACCCGGCTCATCATGTCGCGGTGGAAGACGTGGGTGGCGTCCTCGATCCGGAGGTCGTCGATGCGCACCACCCCGCCCGAGGGCCCCGTGAGATCGAGGCCGAAGTGCCCGTAGGCGGGCGCCGTGCCCCAGACCATGTCGACGCCCGTGCGCCGGCCCGGCCCGACGATGGCCGAGACCTCGACCACCTCGCCGTATTGCGCGAGCGCGACGCCCGGCCCGGTCACCGTGAGCCCGCCGACCGCGCCGCCGGCGCCGTCGCCCGGCAAGCCGGCGATGCGCACCGCGGGCAGGTTGCCCGAGATCGCCTTCACCCGCGCGGTGACGCGCAGGTAGCAGCCCTCGGGCAACGGCGTCTCGCCCATATAGCGCAGCCGCTGCACCTCGTCGGATTTCAGAAGTTCGAGGCAGCCGCCGAAATCCGCGTCCGCCGGCACAAGGGCCGCGTTCGGATCGCCCTCGTAGGTGTCCGAGCCGGGCGTGCCGTCGCCCTTCGCCCATTGGCCCAGCCCTGCCGCGAAGGGCGGCGGCATCAGCGCCGCGCCCTCGGTGATCGCCTTGTTCATCGCTCGCCCCTTTCGCCGCGCCGGGCGCCGCCCGGCCCTCGCAGGGCGAAGGGGGTAGCCTTCGCGGCTTAACGGGGCGAAAGAGCACCGTGACGTTGCGTGACGGCCCGAAAGGAGCGGCATGGCATACAGGCTGAAAGCGAGCGACCCGATCCTCGGCGACGCGGTGCGCCGCATCGCGCTGGATCAGGCGGAGCGCGCGCGGGCCGAGGCGGACGACCCCGCGCTCGCCCCGGCGGAGGCGATCCATCAGATCCGCAAGCGCTGCAAGAAGCTGCGCGGGCTCATCCGCCTCGTGCGGCCGGGCTTCGCGGCCTACGGCGAGGAGAACGCTGCGATCCGCGATCTCGCGCGGCGGCTCTCCGGGCTGCGCGATCTCGAGGCGCTGATCGAGACGCACGACCGGCTGATGGCCCGCGACGACGCGGAGGCCGCGCGCTTCGCGCCGGTGCGCGGCGCGCTCACCGCGCGCAAGCAGGCCGCGCCCGAACGCGTGGACGACGCGACGCGCGCGGCGCTCGACGCCCTCGCCGGGCGGATCGCGGGCTGGCAGATCGAGGGGAAGCCCGCGAAGGTGATCGCCGGCGGGCTCGAAAAAACATGGGCCCGGGCGGCGGCGGCGCATGACGACTGCCGCGACGCGCCGACGACCGAGGCGATGCACGAGTGGCGCAAGCGGGTGAAATACCACTGGTATCACTGCCGCATCCTCGCGCCGGTCTGGCCCGGCCCCGTGGGCGCGCGAGCGGCGGAGGCCAAGCGCCTCTCGGACATCCTCGGCGACCACCACGACCTCGCGCTCTACGCCGCGCATCTCGCGGGGGCGGAGGCGCCGGACCTGGACGCGGAGGCGCAGATCGCGCTCGGGCGGATCACCGACCGGGCGCTTTCGGAGCTGGAGCGCGAGGCCTTCGCCCTCGGCGCGCGGTTCTTCGCGGAGACGCCGAAGCGGGCGGCGAAGCGCCTCGCCGCGTTCTACGCCGTCTGGGAGAGCGAGCCGCGGCGCTGAGATTGCCGCGTGGGGTGCGTGCGAGTTCGTGCCCTCCGCGGCAGGCGCGCGTCGTAGGGTGAATTCGCGCCACACGCGGTGGGGGCAGCACCGATCGTGCGAGCCCGCAGGCACATCCAACCTCGCGGCCCCCGGCGCCGCTGGACGCGCGACCGCAGTATCCGTCAGGGACGTAGCCGCACCCCGCCCACCTCGCAGCCAACAGCCAAACGCGCCCCGCGCGTCGGCGGCGGCGCGTTCAGGCCGCGACCTCGGGCGCCTCGAGGATGCGGACGCCGTCGATCACCCAGCCGCCCGCGCCGTCGGGCTCCATCCGGTAGTCGAGCAGGTGGCGCGCGCCCTCGGCGTCCTCGATCAGCACCCGCTGATGCAGCGCGCCGCCCCGCTCCTCGAGTTCGAGGAACCGCAGCTCGTCCGGGCGCCAGACCATCGGATAGCCCTGCCGCACCATGCGCCCGAAGTTCTCCGGCGTGCGGAAGACGCCCTGTATCCCGGGGCTCGCGTAGCTGAAGGCCCGCTCGACATCGTCGGCGAGAAAGGCGTCGATCTGGCCTTGGATCACGTCGCGGATGGCGGGCGCGGCGGCCTCCTGAGCGCGGAGCGGCGCGGCGAGCGCGAGCGTGGCGAGAAGCGCGAGACACAGGCGGCGCATGGGCGGTCTCCCTCGGCTGACGCTTCGGGAGTTAGCCCGCCCTGCCCCGGCGTCAAAGCGCGCCTCAGGCGAGCTCCCCCGCGAGCGCCTTGTCGATGAGCGCGACCGTCTCCGCCACGCCGTAGAGCGCGACGAAGCCGCCGAAGCGCGGGCCCTGGCTCGCGCCCAGAAGCACCTCGTAGAGCGCGCGGAACCAGTCGCGCAGGGGATCGAACCGCTCGCGCCCCACGGCGTAGACGACCGACTGCAGCGCCTCGGCGTCAGTCGGCCCGTCCCACGCGGCGAGCTTCTCGCGCAGCTCGGTCAGCGCCTCGCGCTCGAGATCGGTCGGCGCGCGGTAGACCTTGGCGGGCTTCACGAAGTCGTTGTAGTAGCGCACGGCGTAGCCCGCCGCCTGATCGAGGTCCGGATGCGTCTCCGGGCTCGCCTCGGGCGCGTAGCGGCGGATGAAGCCCCAGAGCACGTCCTTGTCCTCGGCCGAGGAGACGGAGGCGAGGTTCAGGAGCATCGAGAAGGGCACCACCATCCCGCTTTGCGGCACCGCGCCGCCGTGGATATGGAAGACCGGGTTCTCGACCTGCTTGTCGGGCGGCTGGTCCGGGTAGGCGCGCAGCTGCTGGTGGTATTCGTCCATCGCCTTGGGGATGACGTCGAAATAGAGCCGCTTCGCCGTCCGGGGCTTCTGGAACATGTAGTAGCTGAGCGACTCCGTCGAGGCGTAGGTCAGCCACTCGTCGATGGTCAGCCCGTTGCCCTTCGACTTCGAGATCTTCTCGCCGTTCTCGTCGAGGAAGAGCTCGTAGGTATAGTGCTCGGGCGGCTTGGCGCCGAGGATCTTGCAGATGCCGTCGTAGACCGGCGTGTTGGTCGAGTGGTCCTTGCCGTACATCTCGAAGTCCACGCCGAGCGCGGCCCAGCGCGCGCCGAAGTCGGGCTTCCACTGCAGCTTCACGTGCCCGCCGGTCACCGGCACCGTCCACTCGCGCCCGCGCTCGTCGTCGAAGGTCACGGTGCCCTCGGCGGCGTCGACATGCTTGATCGGCACGTAGAGCACCCGCCCCGTCTCGGGGTGGATGGGCAGGAAGATCGAATAGGTCTGGCGCCGCTCCTCGCGCAGGGTCTTGAGCATCAGCGCCATCAGGTCGTCGTAGCGCTCGGCCGCGCGCAGCAGGATCTCGTCGAAGGCGCCGGAGCGGTAGAACTCGGTCGCCGAGTAGAACTCGTACTCGAAGCCGAAGGCGTCGAGGAAACGGCGCAGCATCGCGTTGTTGTGATGCCCGAAGCTCTCGTGCGTGCCGAAGGGGTCGGGCACGTCCGTCAACGGCTTCTGCAGGTGCTCCGAGAGCATCTCGGGGTCGGGCACGTTGTCGGGGACCTTGCGCATCCCGTCCATGTCGTCCGAGAAGCAGATCAGCCGCGTCGGGATGTCCGAGATCACCTCGAAGGCGCGGCGGATCATCGTGGTGCGCGCCACCTCCCCGAAGGTGCCGATATGCGGCAGGCCGGAGGGGCCGTAGCCCGTCTCGAAAAGGACATGCCCCTTCTCGGGCGGGCCGGCCTCGTAGCGTTTGAGCACGCGCCGCGCCTCTTCGAAGGGCCAGGCTTTCGCGGTCATCGCCGCATGTCGTGCGTCGCTCATGGGTCGCTCCCGGGGATGGCGCCGCGGCCCCCTGACCCCGGCGCGCACGTCACCTATTGCGGCCGCGACGGGCCGTCAATAAGCTGATGACGCAGCCGTACACCCGGACCGATGACCGACGCCCATCCCCACCCGCTCAGCGCGCAGGACTGTCTCGTCGCGCTCATGGTCGCCGTCTCGGCGAGCGACGAGGACCTGCGCACCGCCGAACTCGTGAAGATCCAGGCGCAGGTGAACCACCTGCCCGTCTTCGCGGACTACGACATCGACCGCATGACCGCCGCGGCGCAGGTGGTCTTCGACCTCTTCGAGCAGGAGGACGGGCTCGACGCGCTCTTCGGCCTCCTGCGCGAGAACCTGCCCGAGCGGCTCTACGAGACCGCCTATGCGCTGGCCTGCGACGTGGCCGCGGCGGACGGACGCCTGCGCGAGAGCGAGCTGCGCCTGCTGGAAGAGATCCGCTACGAGCTCGACATCGACCGGCTGCACGCCGCCGCCATCGAGCGCGGCGCGCGCGCCCGGCACATGCGCGCGTGATCCGGCGGCGCGCGGCCGCCAGGGTCGCGCGCCGTTCCCTCCGGGCTTAGCGCTTGCCTCAGGCGGAATGGACCTGCGCCCAGCGCCGCAGGAGCGCGCTCTGCAGCCGCCGCGAGCGGCCCGCCCACGCCCGCGCGCCCGGCGGGCGGTCGAGCTGCGCGCGGGTGAGCGTTTCGCGGTGGGCCACGTCGCCCGTCAGGATCGCGAAGCCGAGGGTCCGCCCGCCCGGCACGCTCAGGTACCCGGTGAGCGCGCTGACGAAGTGCAGCGTGCCGGTCTTGGCGCGCACCTCGAAGGGGGCGTCGCGCATCGGCCGGCCGCGGGCGTCGCGCACGTCGTAGTCCTCGAGCAGCGCGCGCACGCCACCCGCGCGCTCGGCCGCGACCATGGCGCGCGCCATCTCCGTCGCCGTCACGCGCGAGGCGTCGCCGAGGCCGGAGTGATCCACGAAGCGGCAGCTCTCCATGCCGAGCGCCCCGGCCGCCCAGCGCGCCATCTCGGCGCCCGACTCGGCCAGCGTCGCCGCCCGCGCGCCCTGCGCCGCCGTCGCGGCGAGGCCCGCCACCTCCGCCGTCAGGTTCGTCGAATAGTCCAGCATGTCGCGCAGGATCTCGCGCAGGGGCGCGCTCTCGCGCCGGGCGAGCGTTGTCGTCCCGCCGGGCAGCGCCGCCGCCGCCTCCGGCGCCGGAAGGCGCAGGCCCGCGACCTCGGCCAGACGCTGGAACACCTCCCCCGCGTAGAGCGCGGGCCGGCGCACCGGCAGCCAGCGCGCGCCCTCGGCCCCGAGCGCGCCGCGCGCCACGGTCCAGTGGTCGCGTCCCGCGCGGTCCTCGTAGGTGTAGACGGGGCTCCGCCGGTCGGCGATCTGCATCCGCGCGATGCGCACGTCCGGGCGATAGCGCGCCGTGCGCGCCTGCAGCGTCACCTCGTAGTCGGCCCCCGCGCGCGCCCAGCCGAAGTGCACCCGGTTGAAGTTCAGGTTCAGCCCCGAGACCGCGGGGTTGTAGCTCACATGCGCCGGCTGGCCCGCGTCGATGGCGCGCGCGGCGGGCAGCGCCCCGGCCCAGACGCGCAGCCGCCCCTCGACCGCGCGCAGCCCCGCCGCCTGCAGCCCCTCGACCAGCGCGGCGAGCCCGTCGGTGTCGAGCGTCGGATCGCCCCCGCCGGCGAGGATCAGATCGCCCTTCAGCACGCCGTCGCGCAGTTCGCCGGCGGCGAGGACGCGGGTCTCGAACCGGTGCGCCGGCCCGAGCGCGTCGAGCGCGTAGAGCGCGGTGATCGCCTTGGCGGTGCTCGCCGGCGGCAGCGCCGCGCCGGGACGCACGGTCTCGAGCATGCGCCCCGTCGCCACGTCCGCGAGGCCGAGCGCCACGGTGCCGCGCAGCCGCGCCTCGGCGATCAGCGCCTCGGCGCCGGGCGGCGCGGGGCCGAGGCCGGCGCGCCGCGCCAGCGGGCGCAGCGAGGCCGCGGGCGGCGCGGCGGCGGCCTGCGTCCCGGCGAGCGCCCCGAGGCCGGCCAGAAAGGCCCGTCTGTCCAGTCCGTCGCGCATCGCCGCCTCCTCGTGCAGCAGGTAACCCCGGCCGCGCAGAGGAGGCAAGCACTCGGGCGGGCGCGCGACGCCCCGCCGCCCGGTCCGCGGGGGACGCCGGCGGCGCGGATGGCGACCGGAAACGGTTCGCCGCCGAGTCAGCCGGGCCAACCCACGTTTACCCGCGTCCGCCATGACCCGCGCCGCGGCGCCAAGACCACCCCGGCGCGCGACCGACAGGCGGCAGCGCTCCGGGGCGTCTCCGGTCCGGGCGCTACGCCCCCGGCTGCGCCCGCCTCAGCCCCTCGGGACCGGCCGGCGCCAACCGCCGCGCGCGCGGATCTCGGTCGAGCTCAGGTCGACCATCGGCACGTTGACGAAGCACCACGCGGGCGGCGCCGCCTTGCCGAGCCGCCGGCTCTCGGCGGCGGGCAGGCGCGCGTGGGCGAAGGCGCGCGCGGCCACCGAGGTCTGCGCGGCGAGCCTGAGCCCCGGCCGGGCCAGCACCCCGACGGGCACGCGCGCCATGATCTCGCGCCAGCGCTCCCAGCGGTGGAACTGCACGAGGTTGTCCGCCCCCATGAGCCAGGTGAAGCGCACGCCCGGACAGGCCGCCTGAAGCGCGGCGAGCGTTTCGGCGGTGTAGCGTGTGCCGAGCCGCGCCTCGACGTCGGTCACCGCGATCGCCGGGTGATCGACGAGCGCGCGCGCCGCCGCCATGCGGTCGGCGAGCGGCGCGGGCCCCGCGCGCTTGAGCGGGTTGCCCGGGCTCACGAGCCACCACACCCGATCGAGGCCGAAGCGCTTCAGCGCCTCGCGCGCGATGTGCAGGTGCCCCGCGTGCGGCGGATCGAAGGAGCCACCCAGCAGCCCGACCCGCAGCCCGGCACGCATCGGCGGCAATCCCGTGTCGGCCCTGATCATCGTGCCCTCCCGCTGCGGCCCGCGGCGGCGTGGAGACGGCACGGCGCCGGAAATGTCAATCTCGCGGCCCCGGCCCGGCCCCCGCATTGCCCCGACCCGCCCGCTCAAGTATCACGCCCGGGACACTCCCGCAGTTTCTTGAAAGGTGCGACAGCCGATGGCCAGCTACCAGTACGTCTATCACATGGACGGCGTCTCCAAGACCTACCCGGGCGGCAAGAAGACCTTCGAGAACATCCGCCTCAACTTCCTGCCCGGCGTGAAGATCGGCGTGGTGGGCGTCAACGGCGCGGGCAAATCGACGCTGCTGCGCATCATGGCCGGCATCGACACCGACTTCACCGGAGAGGCGTGGGCGGCCGAGGGCGCGACCGTGGGCTACCTGCCGCAGGAGCCCGAGCTCGACCCGGCGCTCGACGTGCGCGGCAACGTCATGGAGGGGGTGAAGGCCAAGCAGGCCAAGCTCGACCGCTTCAACGAGCTCGCCATGAACTACTCGGACGAGACCGCCGACGAGATGGCGCAGCTTCAGGACGAGATCGACAGCGAGAACCTCTGGGATCTCGACGCGCAGGTGAGCCAGGCGATGGAGGCGCTGCGCTGCCCGCCGGACGACGCGCAGGTCGACAGCCTCTCGGGCGGCGAGAAGCGCCGCGTCGCGCTCTGCAAGCTGCTGCTCGAGAAGCCGGACATGCTGCTCCTCGACGAGCCCACCAACCACCTCGACGCGGAGACGATCGCCTGGCTGCAGCAGCACCTCATCGACTACAAGGGCACCATCCTGATCGTCACGCACGACCGCTACTTCCTCGACGAGATCACCGGCTGGATCCTCGAACTCGACCGCGGCCGCGGCATCCCCTACGAGGGCAACTACTCCAGCTGGCTGGAGCAGAAGGCCAAGCGCCTCGAGCAGGAGGCGCGCGAGGACAAGGCCCGGCAGAAGACGCTCGCGCGCGAGCTCGAGTGGATCCGGCAGGGGCAGAAGGCGCGGCAGGCCAAGTCCAAGGCGCGCATCCAGGCCTACGAGGATCTCGCCAGCCAGTCCGAGCGCGAGAAGGTCGGCAAGGCGCAGATCGTCATCCCCAACGGCCCGCGCCTCGGCGGCAAGGTCATCGAGGTGGAGGACCTGCGCAAGGCGCATGGCGACAAGCTGCTGATCGAGGGGCTGAGCTTCTCCCTGCCGCCGGGGGGCATCGTCGGCGTGATCGGCCCGAACGGCGCGGGCAAGACGACGCTCTTCCGCATGCTCACCGGGCAGGAGCAGCCCGACGCCGGCATGATCGACTACGGCGACACGGTGAAGCTCTCCTACGTCGACCAGAGCCGCGACGCGCTCGACCCCGAGCACACCGTCTGGGAGGCGATCAGCGACGGGCAGGAGGTGATCCACCTCGGCGACGCCGAGATCAACTCGCGCGCCTACGTCGGCGCCTTCAACTTCAAGGGCGGCGACCAGCAGAAGAAGGTGGGGCTGCTTTCAGGGGGCGAGCGCAACCGCGTGCACATGGCGCGGCTCCTGAAGGAAGGCGGCAACGTCCTGCTGCTCGACGAGCCGACCAACGACCTCGACGTGGAGACCCTGCGCGCGCTCGAGGACGCGCTCGCCGAGTTCGCCGGCTGCGCGGTGGTGATCAGCCACGACCGCTTCTTCCTCGACCGGATCTGCACCCATATCCTCGCCTTCGAGGGCGAGGCGCACGTCGAATGGTTCGAGGGCAACTTCGCGGCCTACGAGGAGGACAAGAAGCGCAGGCTCGGCCCCGACGCGGTGGAGCCGACGCGGATCAAGTACAAGAAGTTCGCGCGGTGAGCGTCGGGACGCGGCGGCCGGGCAACCCGGGCGCGCTCGCGTATAGACACACGGCGCGGAGGGCGCGACTGCGGCACGGTGCGTCCGCCCCCGGCGGCTGAGCGGCCAAGCGGTTTCGAAACCGCTTGGCAGGCCGCTTGCAAGCGGCCTCGGAAGGGCCTTGCAAGGCCCTTCCCTCACGCCTCCCAGGTGATGCGCCCGTCCATGACCGTGAGCGCCGCGCGCGCGGCGTTCAGGCCCGCGGGCTCCAGCGCGAAGAGGTCGCGGTCCATCACCGCGATGTCGGCGAGGCAGCCGGGCGCGAGGCGGCCCTTGCGGTCCTCGGCGAACTCCACCCAGGCGTTGTCGAAGGTGTAGGAGCGCAGCGTCTCCTCCAGCGTCTGCGTTTGGTCGACCCAGGGCGCGGGCATCTCGCGCGGGCCGGCGGCGGCGCGCACGCTGTCCATCACGTCCACCTGGATCACCGGCCAGTCGGTGGAGAAGCAGACCCGCGCGCCGCTCTCGCGGATCGTCTGCCATGCGAAGGCCATCGGGATCTGATCCGGGTGCAGCACCTGGTCGAGCCCGTGCTCGGGGAAGATGTGCCCGCGCGGCGCGTGCCCCGGCTGGATCGAGGCGACGACGCCGAGCTCGGCGAAGCGCGGCAGGTCGTCGGGGTGCAGCACCTCGATATGCTCGACGCGGTGGCGCGAATCCCGCGGCCCGTTGACCGCCCGCGCGCGCTCGTAGCCGTCGAGCGTGCTGCGGATGGCGAGATCGCCGATCGCGTGCGTGGCGATCTGCATCCCCATGGCGTCGATCCGCACACAGGCCTCGTTGAAATGCTCGGGCGTGAAGACCGGGTCGCCCCGGTGATCCGTCCCCGGGTAGGGGCGCAGCATGAGCGCCGTGCGGCTCTCGATCACGCCGTCCATGAACATCTTGACGCGGTTGGTCCAGAGCCGGTCGCCGGCGAAGCGGCGGCACATCTCGGCGGCCTCCTCCAGCCGGTCGAGGGGGTCGCCGCTCTTGAGGTGGAAGGGCACCTCCGTCCGACAGAGGAGCGCGCCCTCGGCGTCGAGCTCCTCGATCAGCTCGCCCGTGTAGACGTTGCCGTCCATGTTGTGCAGCCCGGTGATCCCGTGGCTCGCGCAGTGGCGCAGCCCCGCGGCGATGGCGTCCCGGTCGCGCGCGCGGTCGAGGGGCCCCGGCATCGGGTCGGGGTTCGCCCCGGTCACCAGCCCCTCCATGTCGCGCCCGCCGTAGCGCGTGTGGCGCAGCACGGGCCTGTAGGCGCCCGGCTCGCGCAGCTCGCCCGCGGCGGTGCCGTCGGGCGCCATGACGATCTCGGCGCCCGCCTCCGTCGCGCCGCCGTGGAGGATGCCGGCGAGCTCGAGCGCCTTCGTGTTGGCCCAGACCGTGTGATGGTCGGCGGCGAACATGGCGAAGGGGCGGTCGGGCAGCACCCGGTCGAGGTCGTGGCGCGTGGTGGCGCGGCCCTCGGCCGTGATGTCGTAATCGGCCTGCACGGCGAAGACGACACGGTCGTCGGGACAGCGCAGCGCCTCGGCGCGCACGAGCTCGGTCAGCCGGTCGAGGCCGGTGACCCCGTAGAGGTTCAGGTAGTCGAGCTCCACCGAGCCGCCGAAGAGGTGCACGTGGCTGTCGATGAAGCCCGGCAGAACGGTGCAGCCCTGCGCGTCGAAGACGCGGGTGCCCGGCCCGGCGAGGCCGCGGATGCCGGCGGTCGATCCCACCGCCGCGATGCGCCCGCCCGCGACGGCGAGCGCCTCGGCGGCGGGATTGGCCGCGTCGAAGGTCAGAAGCCGGCCGTTCAGGATGACCAGGTCGGGGGTCTCGGACATGCGCCCTCCTCCTTCGGATGGCGGGGGTGCCCGCGCGGCGCCCCCGGTCCCGGATCACTTCAGCACTTCGGTCCAGATCGCGCGGTAGATCTGCTGCGCCTCGGGCGGGCAGATGCGCGAATCGACGCCGGCCTCGGCGAGATCCCCGGGCACGACGACCTCCGGCGCGGTCGCCATGACCTCGTCCATGTAGGCCTCCGAGCCCGCGATGCCGTTGGCGTAGCGCGCGAAGTTCGAGATCATCGCGGCGTTCTCAGGCTCCATGATGAAGTTCATGAAGGTCCGCGCCTCGTCGACGTTCTCGGCGTCGGCGAGGATCGCCACGTTGTCCGACCAGACCGGATAGCCCGTCTCCGGGTAGCCGAAGGCGATGTCCTCGTTCTGGAGCCGCGCGCGCAGCGCCGCGCCGTTCCAGGTGATGCTCGCCGCGATGTCCTCGGCGGCGAGGCGCTCGACGGTGCTGTAATCGAGCGAGAGCCAGTGCGGCTTGGCCTCCATCAGCAGGTCGCGCACCTCGCGCAGGGTCTCGCGGTCCTGGCTGCACTGCTCGCCGCCGACGTAGTAGATGGCGATCGACATGACGTCCATCATCTCGGGGATGACGTTGATCCTGCCCTGAAGCGCCTCGGGCGGGTCGAGGTAGATCGCGGCGGTGTTGATGTCGCCGTCGTAGACGGAGGTGTTCACCGCCATGCCCACGGTGCCCCACTGCCACGGCACCGTGTAGCGCCGGCCGGGATCGAAGGCCGGGTCGCGCCAGCGCTCGGCGACGTGCTCGAAGTTCTCCATCTCCGACGGGTTCGACTCCATCAGGAGGCCCTCGTCGATGTAGATCGGCACGTAGGTGCCCGACGGCACGACGATGTCGAAGCCGTGGCCGCCGGCCTGGATCTTGGCGAGCGCGGTGTCGTTGCTGTCGTAGTCGGTGATCGTGACGTCGATCCCCGTCTCCTCCTCGAATTTTTCGATCATCTCGGGGCTCGTGTAGTTGCCCCAATTGTAGATGTTGAGCTCCTGCGCGAGCGCGGGGCCCGCCGCGGCGAGCGCCGCCACCGTGGTCAGCAGTCGTTGCATCGTCTCATACCTCCTTGGTCAGGTCCTGGGTCGGCTCAGAAAGAAGAACGCCATCACCAGAACGACCGACACCACGAGGAGCGCGGTCGAGATCGCGTTGATCTCGGGCGTGACGGCGCGGCGGAGCTGGCCCAGCATGTAGGTGGGCAGCGTATCCTGCCCGGCGGATTTCACGAACTCCGTGATCACCACGTCGTCGAGCGAGATCACGAAGGCCAGCATCGCCCCGGCGAGGATGCCGGGCCAGAGCTGCGGCAGCGTCACCCGGCGAAAGACCTGCCACGGCGTCGCGTAGAGATCGGCCGCCGCCTGTTCGAGCGTCAGGTCCATGCCCTGCAGCCGCGCGCGCACCGGCAGATAGGCGAAGGGGATGCAGAAGGCCGCGTGCGCCACGATCAGATACCAGAGCCCGGTGTAGCCGGTGGCGACCTTGATCATCGAGAAGAAGAACAGGAGCGCGACCGCGGTGACCACCTCGGGCACCATCAGCGGCTGGTTGACGAGCGCGAAGGCCAGCGTCTGGCCCCGCCACGGCCGCGTCCGCGTGGTGGCGAGCGCGGCGCCCACCGCCGCCGCCGTGGCGATCAGGGAGGCGGCCGAGGCGATCACCACCGAGCGGACCGTCGCCGCCTGCACCTGCTCGTTCTCGAGCGCGGAGCGATACCAGCGCAGCGACAGCCCCTGCCACTCCGAGACCGAGACGCTCTCGTTGAAGGAGAAGATCACCAGGAGAACGATCGGCGCGTAGAGCAGCACGAAGCAGAGGATCGCGATCGTCGCGAACCCCGGCAGCCGCGTGACGTCGAAGCCGCGCCGCCTAGCCATGCCGCCCGCCCTCCTCGCGGCCCACGGCGCGCACGTAGACGATCAGCGCCGCCATCACGATCACCAGAAGCGTCAGCGCCAGCGCCGCGCCGAGCGGCCAGTTGCGCCCCTGCCCGAACTGAAGCTCGATGAAGTTGCCGAGCATCATGTTCTTGCCCCCGCCCAGCACCCGCGGCGTGACGTAGGCGCCGAGGCAGGGCACGAAGACGAGGATCGAGCCCGCGACCACCCCCGGCTTCGCCAGCGGCAGGACGATCCGGCGCAACACCTGCCAGCGCCCGGCGTAGAGGTCGTAGCCCGCCTCCACGAGGCGGAAATCGAACCGCTCGAGCGCGGCGTAGACCGGCAGGATCATCAGCGGCAGATAGACGTAGGCCATGCCGACGAGCAGCGCGAACTCGGTGAACATCATCTGGATCGGCGTGTCGATCAGCCCTGTCCAGATCAGGAAACTGTTCACCGTGCCCTCGTTCCGGATCAGCTCCATGATCGCGAAGGTGCGAATGAGCAGGTTCGTCCAGAACGGGATGATGACCAAGAGCATCCAGAAATCGCGCGTCTTCCGGGGCCGCGTCGCGATGAAATAGGCCGTCGGAAAGCCGATCAGCAGGCAGAGCGCCGTCGTCATCGCCGACAGCTTGATCGAGCGCCAGAAGATCGAGAGATGCGCGTCGGCGAGCTCGATCTCCCCGGTGAAGAAGTCGCGCTCGGCGAAGACGTTGAACCACGCCTTCAGCGAAAACTCCCAGACCACGCCGCCGTAGTCGCCCGGCGTCAGGAAGGAATAGGCGAGCACGATCAGGAGCGGCCCCGAGGCCGCGAAGATCAGGATCGCCATCGCCGGCGCGAGCAGGAGCGCGCGGGTGCGCCGCTCCTCGCGCCGGCGCGCGGCGGCGAGATCGCGCGCAGGCGCCGGGCGGGCGGAGGCGGTCCCGGCCATCGCTCAGTCCCTCAGCACCTGGCCGACGCGGGCCCCGAAGCGCACCGCGACCCGCTCGCCCGGCGCGCGGGCCTCCGCCCGGTCCGGCGTGTTCTGCCGGCGCACGACGAAGCGCCCGCCCGCGTCGAGATCGACGTGGAAATGGGTGTCCGTACCGAAATAGACGACATCCGACAGCCGCCCCGGCAGGAGCCCCTCGCCCTCGGGCGCGAGATCGGCGTGCTCGGGCCGGATGGCCAGCGTCACCGCGCCCGCCTCCGCGCCGCCCTCGGCCGCGCGCGCCGTCACCGCCGCGCCGGAAGCGAGGCGCACCTCCGCGCGCGCCTCCTCCTTGGACAGAAGCTCGGCCTCGAGGAAATTCGTGTCGCCGATGAAATCCGCGACGAAGCGCTCGGCCGGGTGGTCGTAGATGTCGCGCGGGCTGCCGATCTGGCGGATGGCGCCCTCGTTCATCACCGCGATCCGGTCCGACATCGTCAGCGCCTCCTCCTGATCGTGGGTGACGAAGATGAAGGTGATCCCCGTCTCCGACTGGAGCCGCTTGAGCTCGAGCTGCATGTCCTTGCGGAGCTTGAAGTCGAGCGCCGAGAGCGGCTCGTCGAGCAGCAGAACCCGCGGCCGCGGCGCGAGCGCGCGCGCCAGCGCAACGCGCTGCTGCTGCCCGCCGGAAATCTCGCTGGTGCGCCGGTCGGCGAGCTCGGACATGCGCACGAGCTCCAGCATCTCGCCCACGGTGCGGCGCACCTCGTCCCGGGGCCGGCCCTGCATCTCGAGGCCGAAGCCGATGTTCTCGGCCACCGTCATGTGCGGAAAGAGCGCGTAGGACTGAAAAACCGTGTTCACCGGCCGCTCGTAGGGCGCCAGCCGCAGCAGGTCATCGCCCTCCAGCGTGACCGCCCCCTCCGTCGGATCGACGAAACCCGCCATGACGCGCAGCAGCGTGGTCTTGCCGCAGCCCGAGGGGCCGAGCAGGGTGAAGAACTCGTTCTGCCGGATCGTGACGTTGACCGCGTCGAGCGCGCGGAAGGCCTCCGCCCCCGCGCCGAAGACCTTGGTCACGCGGTCGATCTCGATCATGCGGTCGCGTCTCCTCTCTGCCGCGGGCGCCCCCGGGCCCCGTCCACCCAAGCACCCCGCGCGCGCTGCCGCAAGCGGTGACGCACCCGCGGCCCGCCGCGACCCCGGCCGTGCCGCGACGACAGGCGCGCCCATCATCTTGGCCCAAATACTCCGGGGGTGAATTGGCCGCAGGCCAAGAGGGGGCAGCGCCCCCTCCTGCCCCCCCGGCGACCCGCCCCTCCCCGCCGCCCCTTGGCAAGCGCGCGCGGGGCGCGCACAACGGGCCGGAGCCGAACCACGGGAGGACGCGATGGCCGAGACGATGCACGCCGTGACCTGGAACCCCGCCGCGCGGGCTTATGAGCGGACGGAGGGGCCGGCGCCCGCGCCGGGGCCGAACGACCTGCTGGTGGCGGTCGGCGCCGCCGCCGTGAACCCGGTGGACGCCAAGATGCAGGGCCGCATCCCGGCCGACGCGGCGCCGCGACCGCTCGGCTACGACGCCTGCGGGCGCGTGCGCGCCGTGGGCGACGCCGTCGCGGGCTTCGCGCCCGGCGACCGCGTCTTCTACGCCGGCGCGGCCGACCGGCCCGGCGCCTTCGCCACGCATCAGCTCGTCGATCACCGCCTCGTCGCGCATGCGCCCGAGCGGCTCGAGGACGCCGACGCCGCCGCGCTGCCGCTCACCGCGATCACCGCCTGGGAGGCGCTCTTCGACCGGCTCGGCTACACGCCGCTGTCGCACGGGGAGCAGCCCGAGCGGCTCCTCCTCATCAACGGCGCCGGCGGCGTGGGCTCGGTCGCGCTGCAGCTCGCGAAGCTCTCGGGCATCCACGCCACCGCCACCGCCTCGCGCGCCGAGACCCGCGACTGGTGCGCGCGCATGGGCGCGGCGGAGGTCGTCGGGCATTCCGCCGTCCACGAGATGCCCGACGCCGCCTTCGAGCGCATCCTCTGCGCCCACGACACCGACAGCTACTTCGCCGAGATGGCGCGCCTCGTCGCGCCCGAGGGCCGCATCGTCTCGATCGTCGGCACGCAGGAGAAACACGACCTCGCGCCCCTCTTCCAGAAGAGCGCGAGCTTCGGCTGGGAGTTCATGTTCACCCGCCCCGTCCAGAAGACGCCCGACATGGCGCGGCAGGGCGAGATCCTCGCCGCCGTGGCGCGGCTCTGCGACGACGGCAAGCTGCAGACGACGCGCACCGCCACCTTCGAGGGGCTCACGGCCGAGACCATCGAGGCGGCGCAGGCGAAGCTCGCCGAGGGCCGCCAGATCGGCAAGATCGCCCTCGTCTGGTGAGCCGCCGCGCGGCCGTGGCGCCGCGCGGCGGCCGCGCCTATATCAGGCCTCAGGGTCCGTCACGGAGCGCAAGATGCCCATCTTCGGTTTCCTCTCGGGGCAGTTCATCGACGTCATCGAATGGACCGACGACGGGCGCGGCACGCTCGTCTCGCGCTTCGAGCGCGAGGGCCACGAGATCAAGTACGGCGCCAAGCTCACCGTGCGCGAGGGGCAGGCGGCGGTCTTCGTGCACGAGGGGCGCATCGCCGACGTCTTCACGCCGGGCCTCTACAAGCTCGAGACGAACAACATGCCCGTGCTGACCGCGCTTCAGCACTGGGATCACGGCTTCCGATCGCCCTTCCGCTCCGAGATCTACTTCGTCTCCACGGTGCGTATCGGCAATCTCAAGTGGGGCACCAAGACCCCGGTGATCGCGCGCGACCCGGAGTTCGGGCCGGTGCGCCTGCGCGCCTTCGGCACCTACGCGATCCGCGTCGCCGATCCGGCGCGCCTCCTCGCCGAGATCGTGGGCACCGACGGAAGTTTCATCACCGAGGAGATCACCGACCAGATCCGCGACGTGATCGTGCAGGAGGTGAGCCGCGCGCTCGCCGCCTCGGGGCTCCCCGTGCTCGACATGGCGGCGAACACCGCCGCGCTCTCCGACCGCGTCGCCGGGGAGATCGCCCCGACGCTCGCGGGCTACGGGCTGGAGCTGGCGGAGCTTTACGTCGAAAGCGTCTCGCTGCCGCAGGCCGTGGCGGCCGCGCTGGACGACCACACGACCGCCGGGATCGCGCGCCGGCCCGCGCGGGCCGTGCCGCAGAGCCCCCCGGCATCGCCCCCGCCGCCCCCGCCGGAGGCGGAGACCGTCTGGCACGTCGCCGAGGGCGGCGAGGCGCGCGGCCCCTACCCCCGCGCGGCGCTCGGCCGCATGGCCGCCGCGGGCGAGATCGGCCGCGCGACCTGGGTCTGGACCCCGGGACAGGACGGCTGGCGCCGCGCCGGGGAGGTGCCCGACCTCGCGCAGCTCTTCCCCCCGGCGCCCCCGCCCCCGCCTGAGGACTGAGGCGCGGACGGACAGCCCGCGCGCGAGGCCAGCCCCGCGCACCGAGCCCGAGCACGCCCGTCGGCATCGGCTCGCGCGATGCGCACCGGGCGGCGCGAAGGGGTCACACCCGACGTCGACCGGCCAGCCATATCCCCGGTCGACCTCGGCGCGGCGCGCCGCGACCATCTCGGCAGCGATGCGGCGGATCTCCTCGGCGCGGTCCGCCGGGCATTCGACCGTCACCTCCTCGAGCCCGTAGCGCCGCCGCCGCCGGTACGCCCGCGCGCGTTCCGTCGCCGTCTTCGGGGGCAGCCGCTCCTCTGCCGGCGGCGCCGGGCCGTAGCCCTCGAACGCGACGGCGAGCGGGCCGAACACGAGCGCGTGGCGCGTGTATTCGACCTTCGGATCCTCCGCCGCCACCTCCGGCCAGCGCTGGCCGATCTCGTCGGCGTGGCGCTCGAGCGCCTTCACCAGTGCGCCGCGGCGCTTCTTCGCCGCGTAGCCCAGGATCTCGACAGGCTCGCCGCGCTCGAGGAGGAGGATCGCCACGCCCTCCGGCGCCGCGCTCATAGCACGCCCGGCGCGAGGTAAACCTGCGCCACCTCATCAAGCCGATCGTGCGCGGCATCGCCCGCCGCGAGGTGCAGGCGGATCGCCTGGCCCAACTCCTTCGGGCGCGGGTGCGACGACGCCCGGGCCAGCCAAGCGACGACCGAGGGCGACGGGATCTGCTCGCGCCGGATCCACTGGTTGACGGAGTAGCGGCGGATGCCCAGCGCGCGCTCGAGGGGGCCACGGGCGCCGTAACCGAACAGCTGGGTTGCCGCCGCGTCGACGACCTCGAGTATCGTCGCGGCGGATACGGTCGGGGGGTCGATCCAGCGGGGCGTGTCGTCCACGATCCAGACGCCGGGCGCGACGGCCCAGCGCGGCGGGTCGGATCCGGGCTCGGGGGCCGGCGGGCTTTCGCGAGACAAGTATCCATTGCGATCAAGGGGCTTTTTCGACCCAGAGACGGTCGGCTCTAACGAGCGCGTTGGCCGTTTCGAGAAGCTTTCGCAATGAGGCGGATCAGAAAACAGCGCTGGGCGCTGTTTTCCCGACGAATGCGACGATGGCGACTTTGGTGGGTTTTCCGGCGGCGCGCAGCGCGGTGTATTTTACCTTGAGATCGGGATTGAAGCGCATGGCCACGAGGGCGGGCATGGAGAGGGCATCACGCAAGGGCTTTCGCCCGCCGCTGATGACGGCCTTTCCTTTCCATTGGCCGGTTTCGCGGGGGTGCGGGGCCGGGCTGGCGAGACGGCCGAGCTGTTTTCGCCCCATAGTGCCGAGGTCGGGCAGGAATGTCAGGATCGCGGCGGCGGCCATCTGGCCGAGGCCGGGGATCGACCGCAGGATCTCGCGCTTGCGCGCCATGGCCTCGTTCCCGGCGGTGCGTTTCGCGATCTCCGCGTCCGGGTCCTCGATCCGCCGCTCGACCAGCGCCAGGCGCGTCCTGGTCTGGCGCTTGAGGACGCGGTTGCCCTGGGCCTGGCCACGGTTGCGCAAGCGCGTGCGCTCCTTGACAAGGCCCGTGCGCGCGACCTGCAAGTCTCTGAGTTCGCATGAATTTTCTGAAACGGACCGGTCTGGCTCCAGCGCGAGTGCCGCACCCATCCGTGCCAGTACGTGCGCATCGATAGCGTCAGTCTTGGCCCGCATGCGGCTGGCCTCGGCGCAGCGCCGGGCCTGCAACGGGGTGACCTTCACAAGAGGAAACCTGCCCGAGAGCACCGTCTCGAAGCCGCGGTGATACGGGCCCGTCGGCTCGAACACGATGCGCGCCACCGGCGCCTTGCCGAGCCATTTTATCAGAGCGCGACACCCCGCCGCCGAATTATCGAAGCGCTGTGCCGCGCCATCTTCCAGACGAAACACGTCCAGATGGGATTTCGATATGTCCACGCCAATGGTATGCTCCGCCATCCTCGCCAGTCCTGTCCTTGTCATGCGTGGCTCACACACGCGTATCCGTTCAGGCCCTTGGTGAAGACGGCGGTCGATCAAACTCACATACGGCCCCGATAGACCAAGGTGTGTGCGATCCGACCGCCGCCGCTGCCCGGCATATTTGAGATACCGGGCAGAGGCTCCCTTCTAACCCGGGAGCCCATGAAGGTCATAAGACAAGGTGATGGCGAACGGACGGCGACACGGCACTGTTCGCCATGCCCCTCGACCCCGTGGCGGGGCATGGCTCACCCCAGTTCGAACCGGAGCGCAGAGAAGCGCGTGCCATTGATTTGGACCCGAGCGCCGGCGTTCGGCATCTCTCTCGGACGGATCGCGTTCGATGCCTCACTCGTCAGGGCGCGCGGCCGCCGTGCTGCAGATCAGACGCGTTCGGCGCGGTCTTCGAACCGGTGGCAGACACGCGCCTCACCATGGCCGCGACCGACCAGATGCCTGACCCGAACAAAGCCCTTGCCCCGCGGGAGCCGTCCATGTGTGGATACGCCCGGTTTTGC